>JAEUHM010000036.1 GCA_016795485.1 Verrucomicrobiaceae bacterium
GCCGTCGCCATCGCCGAGGCGGGACGCGATGGTGAACTCAGAAGTCATGGGGAGATTCCCAACACCTTTCACAGTGTCGAACCGACCGCAGGGAGATAGACAGCCGATAGGCTGCCCGCAGGGCGAAGGCGAAGCCGAGTCAAAAGCTTTTGCGTAAGCTGGGCCATCCGGACAAAGAACTGCGGGTGTGCTACGAGGCCGGTCCTTGCGGCTTCGTGCTCGCCCGCTTCCTGAAGAAGAAAGGCATCGCCTGCGATGTCATCGCACCCTCGCTCACGCCCAAAGGTTCAGGCGACAAGATCAAAACAGATCGCCGTGATGCCCGCATGTTAGCGCGTCTGCACCGTGCGGGCGAGCTCACCGTCGTTCACATTCCTGATGAGCGCGACGAGGCCATCCGCGACCTCTGCCGCGCACGCACCGATGCGGTGCAGGATTTGCGCAGTGGGCGCCACCAGCTCAAAGCCTTTCTACTGCGCAACGGCTACCGCTATGGAGAGAAGACCTCGTGGAGCGCAGGCCACATGCGTTACCTCCGTGAACTGGTGCTGCCGCACCCAGCGATGAAGATCGTGTTAGAAGAGTATCTGCAATGCATTGACGCGACAAACGGGCGCATTGAGCGCTTGGAGATGCACATGAAGGCTTTGCTCGAAGGCTGGCATCTGGCCCCTGTGGTAAGAGCGCTGATGGGGTTCAAAGGCTACCAGACTGTTGCCGCCATGATCACGGTCAGTGAGATTGGCGACATCCACCGCTTTGCCCACCCGCGCCAGCTCATGGCGTATCTCGGACTCGTGCCCAGCGAGAGCAGCAGCGGAGGAAGTCGCAAACAAGGAGGCATCACCAAATGCGGCAACGGACACCTACGCTGGATCTTCAATGAATGCGCCCAGCACTATCGCCTGCCGCCGAAGGTCAGCCAAGAACTCACCACAAGACAAGAAGCCATCCCCAAAGCTCACCGCCGCCAGGTGCAGGAGATCTCCTGGCGCTGCCAAAACCGCCTGCATGAGCGTGGACGCAAACTCGCCGCCAGAGGCAAGACGCGACAGAAGGTCCAGATCGCCATGGCGCGAGAGTTGGCCGCGTTCGTCTGGGAAGTCATGAGAGCCGTCACACCCTTGGCTGACGGCACATACGCGGCGAGCACCGCACGTCGAGACCCCGCCCCTGCCAACAGTGGGGCGACCAAAAAGAAAGGCCGCACCTACACCTTGAAGACGAAGTAAGCCGCAGCAGGCCCTGCGAGAACCAAAGAAGAGCCGAACAATCCAAAGCAAACCACACAAACAACCACCCTTCACACCTTAGAACCAGACTGATCGACGCGGAGGCCAGCACACGAGAGACGTTATGAGATAAGAGTCATCGCAAGAAGACTTGAGCGCTCGAGCCGAGACTGTGAGAACAAGGCCGCGGTGAACTAAAAAAATGCGTTAACCAGCACGCGAATATCAGCATAACCACCGAAGTGATAAGCGTCACCCTGGTCGGTCAGTCTGCTTCTGAGGTGAGAAGAACAACCCAACGAAAAGGTCATCAAAATGACAGCGAACCAACATTCCCACTTGCCAAAACCGGAGCCATATCAACGTCTCGGATCAGGCGACGGCGAGGGGAAGACTTTGTAAACACGACAGCGACCTTCGAGCCGTTGCCTGCATCCGCTTGTTCGCCATCGCTTCCGGTCGCATAACTAACTGATGATCTTAGCAACTAGTGCACCAACCACAATTGCAAGGACAAGAAAATAGAACAACGGATACAGGATCGTCTGCTTCCACGGAAGACTATGCCTGAGTCGAATGACGGCAATCATCGCAATCAGTGAGAGAGGCGCAGAAAAAGCCAGCTTAATTGCGAAATCCTCACCATCCCCTCGCGCCCACTTGTTAATGATCCCTGCTGCTAGCGCTATCAAGGCAAATGAGAAAGTGAGCATCAAGCTTGTGACAAATGAACTTCGAAAGGTTATGTCGGGAATAAAGTGCTTGAGAGAGTTCTGAAGTGCTGTGGCCCATCCGGCACTGACGACTGTGCAAATAAGGCTCCCGATGATGATAACTGGAATTAGCTTGTCCATATGGTTGGCGTTTGGTTCGGTTCTTGTATTCGGGGTGTGTTGGTTTTGGGTCGGTTGGTCTGTTGCTGAGCGGCTGTGTTGGGCGAACGACTCGGATCAGGCGACGGCGAGCACAAGACGTTGCTGACGCGACAGATAGCCTTCGAGCCGTTGCCTGCATCCGTTTTGTTCGCCATCGCCTTTGGACTGTGTGCTGGTTTCAAGGTGCGTCAGCGGGAACCATCTTGATTCCGTTCCATTCAAAGCTCTTCCAGTCGTTTGAGAAGTTAAAAGTTTGTTGGGGCCGCCCACCCATCTTCCACGAGACTTTCCGTCTATCGACTGTGTAATCATAGCTGCCGCTGCCACCTTCGGCCCAGAGCACTTGTAGAATATCTTTGTCGGTCCTGAAGATGATGACTGGCTTGTCCGCTTTTGCGGCTTTCCACCTTGTCCCATGTAATGTAGCTGCTACCGGCGCAGATGGTTTCGCAGTAGCGGGTTCCGTCTGCTTGGGTTGCTGGTTTGATGCCGTAGGTGCCGACAGGCTGCTTAACTCGGCTCGGATTGCGATGGCATCGTCAAGTCGTCCTGCCTTCGTGTGAGCAGCCAGCAACTTCTCGAGTTCGTCTCTATACTTTTGTTCAAGAGGTTGTAACGCCCGCTGTCTTGCTTCGTCATAAGCCTTGCGTAGCGACTGCGCATCTGAGGGCAACGGTGGCACCTGTCCAAATGTCCCAATTGCGGGCATGGTTGCGAGTGTGATCAGGATCAGACAACGAATCATGGGTAGATTGTGTTGGTTAGGCGAACGACTCGGATCAGGCGACGGCGAGCGCAAGACGTTGCTGACACGACAGATAGCCTTCGAGCCGTTGCCTGCATCCGTTTTGTTCGCCCCTGTTAGCTGATAGTGCATAGAATAGAGTCCATGTCTGAGAGTCGGTGCATCTCCCATCTCACAAGCGCCTTGGTCACGCCAAGGGCCTCGAAGGGGTCGCCGAAAATGGGTGGGACATCATCAATATGGGCAGGCGGCAAAGAATGAGTGGTAGCATGCTTGAGCGCTTGGTTCAGGCGAAGGTGCAGCCCCTCCATGCCAGAAGATTGTGATGCAATCCGGCCATACATGCCCACCCGATCATTCGCAAAAGAGAAGGCTGCCTCTGCCGGAAGGAACCCAGAGCGTGAGCAAATCGCGTCAAGCTGGGCAAAGAGTATCTGCTGTATCTTCTGTCTCTTGTCTGGAGCCTTGTTGAACGCCCAGAAGTCAGTGGAAGACAGGACGTAACATGCCAACTCAAAGAGGCATGAATCCGTGGCGTATGCAGCCAAGTTCGGGATTGGTGATCTACCCTGGAATCCGAAGTCGAGAATAGAGGCAAGAACGGAAAGACACTTCTGATGATCGTTCCTCGCGGATGGAGAAGGTAACTCATCACGATACTGCCGAAGCAAGGAACACAATCTGGCTTCACCCGAGTTGGAGGGCGAAAACAGGCGCTTTAGTCGGTTGAACATTGTGTTGGAAGTTGGGCGAACGTCTCGGATCAGGCGACGGCGAGGGGTGGACTTTGAATACACGACAGATAGCCTCCGAGCCGTTGCCTGCATCCGCTTTGTTCGCCCTTGGTTTGTCCGTCAAGTTTGTCCGTTCTGGCGTTCATCATTTCGGTTTTGACTCTGTGGCTGGCTTCGGAACTAGGTCGTTCCGAATCTCCTTCAGATTTTGATAGTTGGAAATCAACCAACCGCCAACAGCGATAAAAAATGTGACTGCGGCGACAAGCCACTTCCAATAGCGCCGATACCAAGGAGGCCCCGGAGGTGCTGGAAAGAAAGTATGAGACTCGGTGTAGCCTGACTCGTGCTGTCTATGGAAGACTTTGATCTCTGGTTCTTTGTCACTCATGGCGGTGGACTTCGTTTCTTGGGCGAACAATACAAATGGAGCACTTAAATGTTGTTATTCAACATCACTATGGCCTGCAAAAATGTTGGTTTATTCCAAACGCAGTCGATTTCGACTGATTTTCCCGAGCGGTAGCAGTTAGATAATCCCGTCATTTGCATAAA
>JAEUHM010000044.1 GCA_016795485.1 Verrucomicrobiaceae bacterium
TTCGCGCTGTTGTAGATGTAGGCGATCATGCCGCCGTCGTTGAGGCGACCGAGGGCTCCGTAGCCGCGGCGATTGGTGATGAAAGGCAGCTCGCTGCGCTTCGTGAAAGTCTCGCATCCATCCGTGCTCACGTGCAGCTCATAGACGTGCTCCTTCGCGTTGCCGCGCCAGTCTTTCTCGGCGTCGTTGGCAAAGTGGAGCACGCGGATTTCGCCGTCGTGATACTCGGCATCGTAAATGCGGCCGCGAGATGAGCACACAGGTTTGGGTTCGCTCCACGTCATGCCTGCGTCGGTGCTTTTCGAGACCAACGGCTCCCAGTAGGGCTGCCAGAGCGCGTTCTTCGATACATCGCAGATGAGGTAAAAGAGCACGATCTCGCCTTTGTCGGTGACGATGGCCTTTTCGGCCATGGCGGAGCGGCCCATCTTCTTCTCGTGCAGCTTTTTGGAAAAAGAGAGCACCTGCGGCTCGCCCCAGGTCTTGCCACCGTCCAAGGAACGTTTGAACTCCATCCAGCCGACACCGGAGTGGCCGCCGTTGTCGCCGGAACAGTTCGGATAAAACGCGATCAGCTTCCCCGGCTCAAGCTGCACCAACGCATGGCCGAGATGACCGCTGCGACGTTTCGCGGAGTGATCAACGAAGACAAGGCCGTCATTCGGCGGATTCGCTGGCGTGAGCCGCGCGGCGCACTCGGAGGTTTTTCCGGGCAACGTGGTCGGCGGCGGCGCTGCCGAAGCGGCGGCGGTGACCGCTATCAGGAAGCAAAAATGTCGGAGGAGCATGATGAGTCAAAACGTGTCGAAGAGCGGGATTTGATACGTTGAATGCCCACAAGGCGTGTTATGCTAACATCATGGGGAAGCGAATCTTATTCCTGTGTTCGAGAAACAAACTTCGGAGCCCGACTGCGGAAACAGTTTTCGGATCGTATCCGGGGGTCGAGGTTGATTCGGCTGGTTTGAATCCTGATGCAGAAATGCAACTTACCGAGGAGCAAGTGGAGTGGGCCGACTTGATCTTGGTGATGGAGAAGTCACATCGAACTCGGTTAAACCGCAAGTTTGGTCGGCACCTAGCCAGAAAAAGAGTGGCGGTACTCAACATACCTGACAACTACGACTACATGGAACAGACGCTCGTCGAGTTACTGAAGAGCCGATGCGCTCCGTATTTGCCTGCGACCTAGTTATCCGCTTCTATCACAGTGCCAGACGGCAAGCGAAACTGCTTCCACATCCAAACAAGGGAACTGCCGACAATGATGATCATGAGTGCTCCCAACGCCCAAGTTGCCCCAGCATTAAGCATCGGCGGTGAACTCATATTGGCTTTAGCAACTTGGTAGTTGAGAAAGATCATCCAAAGAATCGTTCCAGAAGCGAGCCAAAGCGACCAATTACGCATCACAGCACAAGCTTGCGGAAAGTTCTCGGGACGCCGCCAATAAGTTGCGTTGGGCAAGTTGACCACTGCAGGTGGCAAGTAATGAATTAAGTAGCTCAGGAGAACGATCAACCCAGGAACTCCAAGCGCGGTAGAAATCATCAGACCGCCGTGGGAACTTCTCGACATCCAACCATTCGCACGACCAGCAGCATCAAAATGAGTCGCTAACCTCTCGGGCATCTGATTGATCCAAATGAAGTGAGTGACGATAAACAATACCGCAGAAGGGGCCAATGCCCACCAACCCAATCGCTTACTCATGATTGCGAACCCACCAAAGCTTAGGCAATGATTCCAGTGACAATCTTGCCGCCCTGTAGACCCGTAAGTCGAATACGCCGACCACCGCTCACCACGGCAAGGTTCTCGTGATCAAGACCAAGCAAGTGGAGAATGGTCGCATGGAGATCGCGGAAATGGACGGCCCCTTCAACTACGGCGCTTCCATTTTCGTTCGTCATACCATGCACATGGCCGGGCTTCACACCACCGCCCGCCATCCAGAAAGTGAAGGCGCGGTGTTGATGACCCGTCTGATCTTTATCCTGACCCGGTGTAAGTCCTGGACGGCCAAACTCCCCACCCCAGACGACAAGCGTGTCGTCTAACAGACCCCGTTCATCAAGATCATCTAGCAAGGCGGCAATCGGCGCATCGGTTGATGCACAATTGGCGGTTAGATCACGGCGATGATCCGTGTGCTGATCCCAACTCCCATGATCGAGCTTTATGAATCTCACTCCAGCTTCACAGAAGCGCCTTGCTAGCAGACATTGACGACCAAAGTCGCTAGCTTTGCATGTGCCCGCCGAATAGTCCTGACCAACAGCATAACGTTTCAGCGTTGCGTTCGATTCGTTGCTGATGTCAAGCAAATCAGGAGCCTGTGCTTGCATACGAAAGCCAAGCTCCATCGTCTGAATGACGCCTTCCAACTGCGGATCGTTGTCTCGATGAGCACTATGCCGTTGGTTCATAGACTGAATGAGATCCAACTGTCTTCGCTTGATGCCCATCGGCAGGTGATCACCTCGGATGTCGGCAATGGTTGCATAGCGCATATCCTCACCATTTACACCGATGGGAGTCCCACCGTAGACCGCTGGTAGGCAGGCGCTGGAATACTCGGAAGGTTTGGCCGTGTTGAAACTGATGAAGCCAGGCACATTCTGATTCTCAGTGCCAAGACCATAGGTGATCCAAGCACCCATGCTCGGGCAGGGCCGCAGACGATCGCCCGTATGAAGTTGAAGCATCGACTGAGCATGAATGCTGGTGTCAGCCGTCATGCCGTTTAGCAGGCAAAGCTTGTCGGCGTGACGCGCCAAGTTTGGCAGCAAGTCTGATATCCAGAGACCACTGTCTCCACGTCGCTTAAAAGCGGCAATTGAGCCAGCGTGCGGCTTTTTGCCGACCTGTGGCTTGAAATCAAACGTGTCCATCTGAGCGGGCCCACCGGACATGTTGAGAAAAATCACTCGTCTAGCTTTCGGTCGGAGGACAGATAGCCTCGGGTAGAGCGCCCCAGCGACTGCACTATCAGCCGATGCCAACCCTGAAAGCGCCAAGTAGCCAAATCCGCACGAGGCGGTCTGAAGCATTTGTCGACGATTCATCATGGGCATGGCAGAGGGGCTTCTACGTTGGAATCAATCAACATATCTCAACTCGCTGCTAGCAAGTAACGCCTGACTAAATGCAGCCCACGCGGCAATGAGCGGCTCACGACTGGACAAGCTTGCCGAAGCCAACTCAGAAGCAGTCTCCATCACGAACCGCTCCCCTTCCCTGACCTCTTCAACTGTAGCCTCTCTTCCCAATGTAAAGCGATAAGCAAGGCTCACTTTTTGCTCCGTGGTGCCGCCCAAACGGTCCAAACGCTGTGCGAAACGCATAGACTGATCCACCAAAAACTTGTTGTTCAGCAAATAAAGAGACTGAGTAGACATCGCGCTAGAGTCACGCTTACCGGTGACAGTTGTTGCGTCCGGCAAATTGAATGGTGTGAGTTCAGGAGGCATGGAGTTCCTCAACATAAGCAAGTAGATGCTCCGATGAAGGCTGGGCTGATGCAGAGCGGGGAGTTCATTGATCAACACATCACGCTGCTGAATCAGAGAGCCCTGAGCAGGTTGTAGGATCAGCGAACCGGTTGCGGCTAACATGCAGTCCCGCATTGTCTCAGCATCCATCCGACGACGTTGGTGATGAGTCAGCCAAGTCGCATCGCCTTTAGACGCAGAAAGCTGATAGGTCCGGCTCAGGACGATCCTGCGAATCAGTCGCTTCACTGACCACCCGTCACGAACGAAAGTAGCTGCAAGGTGATCGAGCAACTCTGGATGGGTCGGCAACTCCCCAGTAAACCCAAAGTCATCTGGAGTGCTGACCAGCCCTACACCAAAAAGGTGCTGCCAGACTCGATTGACGATCACTCTCGCTGTGAGCGGGTGTGAAGCGTGCGTGAGCCAGCGAGCCAACTCCAATCGTCCGCTGGCTTTATCATTGGGCGTCCACTCCATCCCTAGCGCACCGCATGCACTGAGGAAACCTCGAGGAATCGGTGCACCGAGCTTCTTTGACTCACCATCGATGTTGAGTTGCGCGTTTGCGATTCTTTTCGACTCACGAACCCCCATGGCTAGAGGCGAATCCGGCTGGTAAGCAAAAGACGCTTTTGCTGGTGGACGACGAGGCGTGTATTTGGAGATGATCGGCTCAATGCCGTCATTCATCGCCACTTTGGAAGCGTCATTGAGTTCGTGCAGAGCCGTCTGTGGAGCCGTGAGACCTTGATGTGCAGCCGCTCCCCACAAGGTTTCAGTGCTTCGAAAGATACCAGCTAGTGCATAGTAATCTCTCGTCGGAATGGGATCTGTTTTGTGATCATGGCAACGAGCACAACCCACGGTGAGGCCCAAGATTCCGCTGCCAATGGCAGCTATCTGGTCTGCGATGACATCCATCTCGAAGTTGTCATTCATCGCCTTTGCAGGCTTTGCGCCGAGAGCGAGAAAGCCCGTTGCGATCAACTGCCGGTCACGCTGAGATGGTGACTCATAGGGAAGCAAATCGCCGGCAACTTGCTCCGTGATGAAGCGATCGAAAGGCAGGTCCCTGTTGAATGAGCTGATGACGTAATCCCGATACCGCCAAGCGTGAGGGAAGCTCGCATTCCGGCTCAGACCGTCGTTTCCGTTCGATTCGGCATAGCGCGCAACGTCAAGCCAGTGCCTGCCCCATCGTTCGCCAAAATGCGGACTCTCCAGGAGTTCATCGACGTAGCGAGCTAGGTTCTGTTGATCCGAAAGCGGGGGCAATCCGGTGAGATCAACCGCCAGCCTTCTGCGCAATGCATCCATTCGTGCATCGGGCCCTGGCGACATGCCCTTGGACTCCATTTTTGCCAAAGCAAAGACGTCGATGCTGCTGCGAGGCCATTGTTTGTCTTTCACTTCTGGCAAACCTGGCCCCGTAACCGGCTGAAGAGACCAAAGAGGCTTGGACGCAGCTTTGGCAGACGTTTTTGGCAAATCAGACCTCGGATCTGGTGCTCCCATGCGGACCCACTCGGTGAAATCAGCAACCACTTGTTCGGGAAGCCGATATTTGGGCGGCATTTCGATGCCGTCGTAACGAACGGCCTGCACAATGAGGCTTTCATCTGGTTTTCCCGGCAATAAAGCAGGACCAGACTCGCCACCCGCGATCATTTCCGAAGGCGCGTCTAACAACAATTTACCACCAATCTTCGTGGACTGCTGGGAGTGGCACTCATAGCAGTGTTTAACAAGGACAGGACGTATCCTGCTCTCAAAAAAAGTGCGCTGCTCCGGACTCATGTCCGCCGCGCAAACCAGCGACACACCAACCGTGAGCCATGCTGCCATGGTGGCATAGCACGAAGTGAGGTTTGCGTTTGAGGATAGCATCCAATCCCCTACGCTTTCAAATCCCTAGGCCTATCCGATCAATCCAACCAATCAGCTAAGGCGACGAGCAACTCAGATGTTTGGGCGACCTTGAATCTCTCACCCGCATCGAGACGGACGGTGCCCTTCCCATTTACTAGCACTTCCACTTGCACTGGGACATCTCCAGGATGTTGAAGCAGAATGTCCCGAATGCGCTCTACGTCATGTGGAGAATGGCGGTGGCGAGTGAGCTTGAGAAGCAGAACCTGCTCAGTGGCCTCAGGCAGTTCTTGAACTGTCTCTGCTGGCACCTCAGAAACCACCACAGATGCTTTCCGTGGTTTCATGGGTTTGATCTCACGTGCAGTGAGGCGATTAAGCTCGGTGCGAGAATCTTTCTCGCAACTGGCCCGCATGACCACAACCGACCCTGGAGTCGTGTGGTCTTTGTACTTCTCGTATGCATCACTCCAGCACATCACTTCGATGCTACCCGTGAAGTCCTCAATGGTGAGCGTGGCAAAAGGTCGATTGTCACGCTTCGAGTAGCGAACATCGCATGTTTGAATGAGTCCAGCCACGTGGATAGTCTGTTTCTCAGTAATCTCCTCAATGTTCCCGATCTTGAAGTAGCGGTCTCCTTCAAAGTTCCCACGGTAAGTATCAAGCGGGTGGCCGCTGACATAGAAACCAAGCAGTTCCTTCTCAAAGGCGATCAACTCTTGCTTTGTCCACTCGGTGGAAGCTTCTTCGTTGGTATTACCTTTGCCTTGTTGAGTGGTCGCGTCAGGCTTCTTGGGTGGGGCTGAGCCCATATCAAAATCGAAGAGGCTAGCTTGCCCACTCTTGCGATCTTTTTGTGCTGCCGATGCACTAGCAATGACCTGATCAAGGCGGCCATTCATGCCAAGCCTCGTCTCGCCGCAAAAATCAAACGCCCCAGTCTTGATGAGCGCCTCCAGCATCCGCTTGTTGACCACCTTCGAGTCAAGGCGGCTAGCAAAGTCATCCAGGCTTTTGTAAGGGACGTTGGTTTCACGTTCCGCTATAGCCACAGTCATGGCGCCCTCTCCCACACCTTTGATGGCGCTCAAACCATAACGAATCGCCCCTTTTTCGGGTGAGAACTTGAGTGCGCTTTTGTTGATGTCAGGAGGCAATATTTCAATGCCCATCCGCTGACACTCTGAGACGAAGTTGGAAATCTTGTCTGTATTGCTTACTTCATAGCTCAACACGCCCGCCATGAACTCAACGGGGTAATTGGCCTTCAGGTAAGCGGTCCGATAGGTCACAATCCCGTATGCAGCCGAGTGAGATTTGTTGAAACCGTATTCCGCAAACCTTTCCAACAAGTCGAAAATCTCATTGGCTTGCTTTGACGGGATTTGGTTGGTTGTGAGCGCACCCGCTTCAAACACCTTGCGCTGTTCGGCCATTTCTATTGCGTCCTTCTTACCCATGGCTCGACGAAGAATGTCAGCCTGGCCCAAACTGTAACCTGCCAAGACGTTTGCAGCCTGCTGCACCTGCTCTTGATAGACAAGGATGCCGTAGGTTTCTTTGGCGATCTTTTCCAACAGCGGATGCGGATAGTGGACCTTCTGCTCACCCTTTTTGCGGGCGATGTAGTCGGGAATAAACTGCATGGGTCCCGGTCGGTACAGAGCCAGGATAGCGATAATCTCTTCGATTTTGTCCGGACCCAACTGCCGGCAGGTGCTGGCCATACCACCAGATTCCATTTGGAACACTGCAACCGTCTCGCCCCTCTTTAGAAGTTCAAATGTGGCAGGATCATCTAATGGCACTTGAGCCACATCAAACTCAGGGACCCGCTTGCGAATCCACTGCTCTGCTTCGTGAATGACTGTGAGCGTTTTGAGCCCCAGGAAGTCCATTTTGAGCATTCCCAGGTCGGTGAGTGGCTTCATCTCGAACTGCGTCACCACCTCACCCTCATTGCCACGTGTCAGTGGTACAAACTCATCCAATTGGCGCTTACCAATGACGATACCCGCGGCGTGGATGCCCGTGTTTCTGGTCATTCCCTCCAGGAATGTCGCATGCTGCCAGAGCGTGGCGGTCTGACCGTCATTCTCAATGAGAGACTTCAACTCTGGATTCATCTGCACTGCCTTCTCCAGAGTCATGTTAAGCTCTGCCGGAATGAGCTTGGAGACCCGATCTGCATCGCCGTAGCTCCAGCCGAGAACACGTCCCACATCTCGCACCACCGACTTAGCACCCATGCTACCGAACGTAATGATGTGACTTACCGTGAGCTCCCCATACTTTTGGCGAACATACTCGATCACTTCCGGTCTCCGCGTTTGGCAAAAGTCGATATCGATATCCGGAGGACTCACACGCTCTGGGTTCAAGAAGCGCTCGAACACCAACTCGAACCTAAGCGGATCAATGTCCGTAATGCCTAGAAGGTATGCCACCAACGAACCAGCCGCAGAGCCACGCCCCGGACCCACAGGGATGCCTTGGGTCTTCGCCCAATTGATGAAGTCCCACACGATGAGGAAGTAGCTTGTGAAGTTCTTCTCATTCAAAAGCTTCAGTTCGCGATTGAGGCGATGGTGGAGAGTCTCGTCATTGAGCGCACGGTCTCTGCCAAACCTCCGGGCAAGCCCTTCCTCACACAAATGTCGAAGGTAGGCCTCTCGGTCCCATCCGTCCGGTGGATCGTAAAGCGGGTAGCGCTCAATACTCGTTGCATCTAAGTGAATGGACACATTGCATTTGTCTGCAATCTCCAGTGTGGCATCACAAGCCTCCGGGACATCCCTGAAGAGATGCCGCATTTCCTCCGCAGTCTTGAAGTAGACCTCTTGCGAGTAGTGCAGGCGATTCTGCTCCACCTGGAGGTTGTTCGTGCCAATGCAGATCATCACGTCGTGACTCTCCCAATCACTCTTATTCAGAAAGTGGACATCGTTAGCGGCCACTGTCTTGAGTCCGAACTCCTTGCCCCACTCAATCAGCTTGGACTTACAAAGAGCCTGCTGCGCCATGCCGTGGTCGTGGAGTTCCAGGTAGTAGTTCTCTTTGCCAAAGATGTCCACGTACTGACCGATGGCCTTCTTTGCTTCATCCGGTCGATCGGTAGTGATGAACTCATTGATCTCTCCGCTGATACAGCCACTGAGGCAAATCAGCCCTTTGGAGTGCTTTGCAAGCACCTCTTTGTCGATTCGAGGCCGATACCACATGCCATCCAGATGGCCTACCGTCACAAGTTTTGATAGGTTCTCGTAGCCTTCGTTGGTGGCCGCTAGGAGCGTCAGATGGTTATTGCGTTTTCGCCCCGCGATCTCTTTTTTCTCATGCATCGACGTGGGTGCGACATAAACCTCGCATCCGATGATGCCCTTGATGCCCGCTTTCTTCGCTTCTTTGTAGAAATCAACGGCACCGTAGAGATTGCCATGGTCAGTCATCGCCACCGCGGGCATACCCAACTCCTTGGCTCTTTTTATCAGTTTTGGAATCCTCACCGCGCCATCGAGCAGAGAATACTCGGTGTGAAGGTGGAGATGAACAAAACTGGGGTCAGAAGCCATGATGCAGAGGGTCAAATAGCAACGGGTGAACGGTGCGCAAGGAGCCTTCCGGCGGTTGAACCCCAGGATTGAGCCACCTTCTTCCTTTTGATCTGCGGTTTGTGGTAATATCTTAGGTCAATGATTGTGTTTAGACCCTAAAAGGCTTCTGAAAGACATCCAAATCATTCAAATCACTTTATTTCTTGCCAAGCTTTGTAAATACTGTAATTATTGAATGAAATCTGTGTTATAATACTCACAATAAGACTGCGCTCACCCTGCCTCCATGTTTCCTGCTCTAGACAACCTCCTCAAATCTTGCGGCCTCGCCCACCACGATGGTGTGCGTGCGGCTATTGAGGAATCGTGCTACAACCAGACATCCTTTGTCGATGCGGTATTGGATTGCGAGGGCGTAAATGAGCGCGTTTTTCTTCAAGGATTGGCCGCGACTCTCGACTTGCCATGGTGGGAACCAGATTCCGACAAAACTTGTGATCGGTCACTCCGCCGCCACCTGCCCGCGGAGATTGCGCTCCGTAATCGCTTGCTGCCGATCGCCGTCGATACCCGGCCATCAGAGAATGCGCACCAAGCCATTGATCAAGCATCCGCAACCGAGCCTGTGGCACTCCACGTCGCTTGCTGTGATCCGCTGAATCTCGTCGCACGTCAGCAACTCGCAGCGTCAGTTTCTCTGCCTGTCATTTGGCACTTAGGGATGCGGACTCGTGTGGTAGAGGGCTTGCAAAAGCTCTACGGCTTGGGCGCAGACACCTTTGAGAAGATCCTCCGAGGACGTGTAGACTGGGGCTCAGAAGACCTGGATCACGAAGTGACAGTGCTGGACGAACCCGAGGATGAAGAAGCCTCTGTGGTACGATTTGTGAACCAGATTCTCCGGCGGGGTCTTGAGCAACGCGCAACGGATATCCACGTCGAGCCACAGCAGGACCGTCTACGCATTCGCTACCGGATAGATGGTCGCTTGGAAGAACTCCCAGTGCCTGACAACATCAAGCAGCTTCAGTCGAGCGTCATCGCGCGACTCAAGATCATGGCGCGCCTCGACATCGCGGAGAAGCGTCTGCCCCAGGACGGACGCATCAACCTAGAACTAGATGGCATGCCGATTGACGTTCGCGTGGCTACGATTCCCAGCGTGGAAGGCGAATCGGTATCACTTCGTCTTCTAGGCCAGCAACAGGTCACTCTGGATCGCCTGGGCATGGCAGACACCGTACGTCCCGTGGTAGACGAACTGCTGAAATTGCCCAACGGCATCATTCTCATCACCGGCCCAACAGGCTCCGGCAAATCCACAACGCTCTACGCTTTCCTGAGCCAGTTGAATCAAACTCACCGCCGGATCGTGACCATCGAGGACCCGGTGGAATACAAGATGCCTGGAGTCGTGCAGATCGCCGTTAAGCCGGAGATTGGCCTCACTTTTGCAACTGGCTTGCGATCCATTCTGCGCGGTGACCCCAACGTGGTGATGGTGGGTGAGATGCGAGACCTTGAGACGACCGAGATCGCCATCCGGGCTGCTCTCACTGGCCACCTAGTGCTAAGCACGCTGCACACCAATGACGCTATCGGTGGTATCAGCCGACTGATCGACATGGGCATCGAGCCGTTTCTGGTTTCATCCGCCGTCCGCGCCTTCTTCGCACAACGTCTTGTTAGAAAGCTCTGCCCGGCATGCCGGGAACCCGATCACGATATTGATCCAGCTTACCTTCAGACCATCAACTTCCCCAACTTCCGCAACGGTCAGATCATGAAGGCGCGAGGTTGTGAAAACTGCCGTGGCACTGGATTCCAAGGCCGCTTAGCCATCTACGAGGTCTGCATGCTTACCCAAGCCCTCCAGCATCTCATCAACACGCGCGCCCACCCGAGCGAGTTCCATAAACAAGCTCTATCCGACGGCTATCTACCCATGCGCGGCTACGGTTTCCTCAAGGTCATCCAAGGTGAGACCACCATTCAAGAAGTGCTCAGCGTCACCGCAGCCGAACGCAGCTTCAGTGAAGCCAAGCCGCGGCTAAAACCCCTAGCCCCAGTGACAAATCCCCTAGTGGGAAGCCACTAACCTAACAGCAGCATGCCAACATTTGCTTACAGTGCTCATGGCCCAAGCGGAGTCGTCAACGGTGAACTCACCGCTGGCGACCGTGCAGATGCCTTTGCGCAACTTAGCAAGAAGCGGCTGCAACCCTTCAAACTAGAAGCAAAAGGCGCAACAACTGCTGCTAACGCAACAAAAGCACGCCCGGAAGCGGTCCATACAGGTCAAATCAAGCTGAAGCTGAATCAAGTTGTGCTCTTCACTGAAGAACTCAGCGATCTACTGGCCGCTGGCATCCAACTTGAGCCGGCTTTGGCAACGATGGAACGCCGCAAAGAACTCAGTGGGCTCAAAACGCTCGCCGCAGCACTCCGCACCAAAGTGCGCGATGGTATGTCCTTCTCCAAAGCAGTAGCAGCCACGACGCCAAGCTTTGGCAGCCTATTTTGTGCCGTAGCCGCTGCTGGTGAAGCGTCTGGAGCAATGCCTACAATCTTGAAGCGTCAGGCTGAATACATGCGTGGTCTCCAAGCCCTGAGAAGCAAGGTCATGGGTGCCCTCATCTATCCTGCGTTCCTCATCGTAGCGGCATTGGGTGTTTCAGCTCTGTTTGTTCTCTATCTCATCCCAAAACTCACGGAGATGCTGGATAGCACTGGCGGTTCACTGCCCATGGCAGCCCAAGTCATCCTTAGCCTCAGTGATTTGGTCAAAGCATACTGGTGGGTTTTGGCCATCATTGGCATCACGATCTTCATCTTGTTCAAAGCTTGGGTTTCTCGGCCATCCAGCGCTATCCCCTATTCGAAGATGCAACTCCGACTTCCAGTGTTTGGCCCGGTGTTGAGTTCCCGCTTCTACGTTCAGTTCATGGAGACTTTGGCGAACCTTGTGGGCAATGGCCTTCCGATGATGAATGCCATGCAACTCACTCAGCAAGCCACCGACAACGCCTTCTTGCGGAGTGAACTGGATCCCGTCATTCGCAATGTCGGTGAAGGTGTGGCCTTGTCCCGAGCTTTGGACCGCAGCGGACATTTTCCTCCGTTGCTCATCGATATCGTTTCCGTTGGCGAACAGACAGGAAAGCTTTCCGAAGCACTGCAAAAGGGTGCTGAACGCTTTGACCGTGAACTCGCTAAACGCGTGGAGCGCATGACCGCCATGATTCAGCCCCTGATCGTCTTCCTCATGGCCGGAATGGTCGGCACCATGGCCTACCTGATGATCACCGCCATCTTCCAAACCATCTCTGGAATGAATCGCTAACAAACAACCCAATAACAACCTCAACATGAAAAACACCCGTCACAAGAAACTCAACTCAGGCTTCACGCTCATCGAAATGGTGCTGGTACTCGGCATTGTGGCCCTGCTCGTAGGTGCTGGCATCTTTCAACTCACTGGCGTGCTCGAAGGAGGCCGCGAAAAGCGTGTCAAAGGTGACCTCACGACGCTCTCCAGCGCCTTGCGGGCCTATGAAATGCAAAACGGTTTCCTGCCTTCCACTGAACAGGGCGTGGCCTCATTGGTAGAGCGTCCAACCTCCCGCCCAGCGCCTCAGAACTGGCGTCCAATGCTCAAAAAGATGATCGTCGATCCCTGGGGCAATCCTTATCACTACCGCCGCCCTGGCACGCAGGACAAAGGCGGCTTTGACGTGTTCTCCGCAGGGGAAGACGGTAATCCAGGAACCGCCGACGACATCGGCAACTGGCAACTCTGATTCGAGTCATGAACTCTCTACCCACACATTCAGAATCGCGCAGTTCCTCCGGGTTCACATTGCTTGAGGTCTGCATCGCACTGACGATCGCGATGCTGATTCTCGGCGTGTCCGTCTTGGGGATCACAGGTGTCCAGGATGAGCAACGTCTTCGTGAATCGGCTGCGGAAGTAGAGTCTTCAGCACGTGAAGCCCTATTGGACGCCATCGCTCATCATCGTCCGATTCAACTCGGCCTCGACGGTGGGATTGCAGGCTCCGTTGGCGGGGTGGTGGAAGTCAAACGTCATGGTGAAAGCAAGTTTCGTGCGCCCACCGCAGGTGAAGTCTGGGAGTTTTCACCCAGCGGCGTCTGCGAACCGATAGAGATCCGCATCACCAGCCAAGCAGGGGTTATCGAGATGGGCTTTGACCCACTCACAGCGTGCGCCAGGAAAAAGAACATCATCGTCAACAGCTAGAAGTCATGTTGCCAAAGCTCCAAACGCAAAGCATCAAGCCGAGGGCTCAATCAGCCCAAGGTTCGCGTCCGTTTGTCGTACGGCAACGTCCCGCCTTGGTAGTCAGACCAGGAACCCAAGCAGTTGGCCCCAACTCGAAGAAGGGATTCGTTCTCTTAGAAATTGTCATTGCCCTGGGATTGTTCTCACTGGTTGCAGTGTCAATGACGCAGGCACTCGATCAGATCGCCAAGACATCGAAGATGGCAAGAGACGAATCTCGTGTAATGCGGGTAATGGAGTCAGCTCTGGCCCAGGTAGCGCATCAGATGGAGCTCAAAGAGGGTTCGAAAACCTTCAAGTCTACAGCGGACGGGGTGGAAGCGACCGCCACCGTCAAGAAGATCAAGCTCGTGACCAAGAACAAGTCCGAGTTGGATAGAATGTATGCCGTTCAGGTCACTGCTTGGATCTCAGACGGTATGAAAGGCAAGCTGCTGGAACGCAGCATGGAAACTTATGTTTATTCCCCCAACAGCAAAGACTAACCCTCGCGGAGCACAGCACGGCTTCACGTTGATCGAAGTCATCGCTGCCATGGCGCTGATCACGTTCGTGATTGGCGGGGTGTATGGCATTGCAAATGGGGCCATGGAACTCGGAAAGTCCATGTCGGACTCCCGCATTCACGAAACGCGTGTAACAAACTTCGTCACGGCCTGGAGGGAGTATCTTGAGACATTACCGCCCGAGACTCGCATTACCGTGGGCGAAAAGCCATCCAGAAAGTTTGGTCGCGGAAGTTTGCTAATTGAAAACGGAACCGTTCCTTTTGCCTGGACACCTGTTGTGAGATTGTCCCCCGCAGTTGAGTTCAAAGTGGTCCGCTCTGAGACTGAACGTAGCGCTCTGGATCTCCACGTGGTGCACCTCTATCGCAATGAGCGGCCAAAGTCTGCTGACGACTACAAGGTCATCGCTGATCTGCCTCTCTTGGAAGGGCTCAGTTCATTTACATGGGAGTTCTTCGACGCCGAAGAAGAAGAGTGGGTGACACTCTGGGAAGATAAACCAGCACCACCGCTCTTCCTTAAGCTGAAGTTTGGTTTTGTACGCGAGCCACGTGACTACGAATACGTTTTTTGGATTAGCGGCGGCAATCGAGTGACTGAAGCTGCTCCGAGTCAGGTCATGCAACCTCAACCACAAGGAGGAGCGCAGCCATGAACACTCATTTGCTTAAAACCGGGCGCTCCAAGCAATGCCTTGCCCGTGGTTCTTCTTTGATGGCGGTCTTCTGGATGATCGCGGTCCTCGGAATGATTACTTTCGCCGCTGTGAAGCTGCTGAAGGCGGACACAAGCAACGCGCGACTTTTCCGCGATCGAATGTTTGCAAAACGCTATGCGGAGATGGGACTGGAGATCGGGCGTCATCCGCGAATGGAGCTGTACGATCCGCTTCTAGCGGGGTCTGGAGAGAACGGAGGCTCCTATCAAGTGAACATCACGACTGAGGAGGCCAGATTCAACATCAACACGCTGCTGCTTGCGTCAGATCGCGCCATCATCAAACGCATCTTCACTTCATGGGGCCTGAAGCCAGACTATACCGCCTCACTTATAGATGCCCTTAAGGACTGGGTGGACGCAGATAGCAATGTTTCGCTCAACGGAGCCGAGAAGCGCAACTATGAGAAGCAAGGTCTCAAGGATGTGCCGTTCAATCGCCCATTCAAAGACCTGGACGAAATGTTGCTTGTCCGTGGAATGGAAGGCATCTCCGATGCGCGACCTGACTGGCGTGAGTGGTTCACCGTGCATGGCGATGGCCGCATCGACGTGAACGAGGCTCGCTCCGAGTTCGTAGCAGTGCTTGCAAACGTGCCTATGGAACGCCTTCAACAGTTTGATCGCTTCCGCGCTGGCCCCGATGGTGGCCGTCGTACGATGGACGATGGCAAAATAGGCTCGGCAGTTCAGCTTGCGCAAATGCTAGGAGTGTTCCAGCCCAAGATCGTTCAGGAACTTCAGCAGTGGGTGCAGTTCAATGGCCCCATCAAGCGCATCGAGAGCATCGGGCGCTTTAATGAACTGAGCCGCAAGATCGTGCTGGTCACGCAAAACAATCAAACCCTGTGGCGAGGAGAAGTGCCGCAATAAGACGATTATGTCAGACCGCAAAGCTAACAAACTCATCACCGAACTGCTCCTTCCTGGCGAGACAGCATGGGAGCGCTGGCGTGCAGTGGGCACCAACGGTTATGAACTTGCTGAGATGACCGACCACGGTCCAGGAAAGTTCTCAAAAGATGCAACCAAGCATGTCCTCGCACTGCCAGCCGTCTCGGTCTGGGTTCTGCCCGCATGGATCAAGGGCGAGAAGGCACACCTCAATGAGATGGCAGGCTTCCACCTAGAGCGCATGGGTGTCCGCACACCTGGACACGCTGAGGCCGTGAGCGTGGAGAGCCTAGAAGATCGAGATGGCAGTCACCTTGTCCGCATCACCGCACTGAAGGATCACCTGACCCCGCTGGCCGATCACAAGATCATACCAAGTGAGTGCCGTCTCAGCGCTGCATGCTATGCATTGCCTCCAAGCTCGCTCATCCTTTGGAAAGAGCTCGGCCGCATCGTGCTAGCCATCACTTGTGGCCAGCGTCTGGTGTATTTCTCGCCACTGTCGTCTACAGACTTGGACTCCAATGCGATTGCGGAGGTCAATCACATCTGCCTACAGCTTGGATTTCAGCGGGTGTTGAAGGACATCACTGGCATTGTTCTCTGGACCGGCGAATCAGCCGCAGCGGCTCTATACAAAGCCACCGGGCTGCCTGTTGCAGTATCGGAAAGACCTAATCCTGTTACCAATGGACCGGCGAGTCGACTGATGCCGCATGACCTGATCGCAGCCCGTCAGACAGTGGCTACTTCAGGTCGCAGACGACTGCTAGCGCTGTCGACTGGCTTCGTGATGGCAGCGTGCATCGCCGTCTTTGCGTTTGTGATTGGAAAAGTGAGCCGTGAACGGGATGCTCTTCTTGAGCAAGTGGCTGCCATGACGCCAAAAGCATCCAAAGTAGAGAGCCAGAAAGCTGCTTGGGTAGAAGCTGGTCCTGCGGTGGATCCTGAAGCCAGCCCCATGGAGACTCTCCTGCGTTTGATGGAGCCCACCGCCTCTAATCAGATAACCCTAACCGAGTTTGAATGGACACCAAAGGGCGTGGTTGTTCGCGGACGAGCACCGGAAATCTCACCAGCGCTCAAGTACATGCAGGAGGTCAAAGACACTGAGTCATTGCTTGCCTACAACTGGGAGCCTGGCACTCCAGAAATCGGCGAGAACGGAGCAGCCTTTGAAGTGAAAGGAGAGAAACCGTGAAGAGATCTGAGAAGATTCTATTAGGCGTATTTGCCGCATTGTTCACCGTTATTATCGGTGGTGGCGCGCTGGCCTGGTGTGTCAAAACTTACAACAAGGTGGCTGCTGAGCGCGATCGGCTGGAAACACGCCTCGATGAAATGTCCACGGCTCTGGCCCAAGGCAGTGAATGGCAAAAACGCAGCCAGTGGTTGGAAGAACATACTCCAAAGTTTAGCAGCCATGAGGAGGCATCTTCTCAACTGTTCGACCTAGCGCAGAAAGCCTCCACCGAGGTGGGCATCAAAATTGGTGCTCGTGAGATGATTCCACAGCGAACTCTGACTGAAGGTGAGTCCGAGGGGTACTACGACAAGGCGACCGTGAAGATTACCTTTGCTGAAGTATCCGAAGAGCCCTTCTTCAAATGGGTTTACGACCTTACCGTTGCCAAACCTCAGTCCTTTGTCGGCGTGACTCGCCTTCAGATGACTCCATCCCCCTCGGGAAAAACAATCAATGCTGAAGTGGAGCTAACACAGTTTTACGCTCAAACAGCTCCAGCAAAACTTACTCGCGCCCAGTAAACTCATGTCGTCTACCCCTAGCAAACGTCTCTGGACAGCTATTCGCCTGCTTGCTGTCATTCTCGTTCTCGGTTACGCCAGCCGGATCAAATCTCAGGAGCCTGAAGTCCGCCGTGCCGTGGTTGTGGAAGACACGGACCCGACCGCTGCCCCTCCTCCTGCCACACCCGAACCCGAAAAGCCTTCAGGTGGTGCCGTCGATGCGCCATCGCTCACACGATACGCACGCCTCTGGACGGACTCACTCTTCACCACACGCGCGCTTCCCGCACCTGAGGCACCAAAAGGCCCTACTTTCGCAGACAATCTTTCTCTCTCAGGCACCTACGAGATGAACGGCAAGATGGTCGCCATCCTGATCGATAAAACGACATCTGGCGTGCTCGAGGCTTACATTGGTGAAGAGAATGATGCCGGTATTCGCATCAGCAAAGTCGAACCCGGAGCCACTCCCGACAAAATCAAACTTCAGCTACAGAAAGGTAGTGAAGTGGGCTGGGTCTCTTTTGCTGATATGACCGTGAGCGGCGACGATGCGATGAATCGTCCGATGACCAACGGTGCACAATCTTCAGCTCCGGGACGGCCAGTCATCCCGCCTCCCATTCCCGTTCCAATGCCGCAAGCTTCACCGCCCCAGCAATCGCAACCACCTGTGGTGCAGGTTCCGGTCGTGCAACAACCCGCTCCCGTTCCTCCTGTCACGCAAATGAACTCCGGGATGCCCCAAGCAGTGCCCCAGGTGCCAGATGATGTGCCACTGCCACCGCCTTGATTCCTCAAATACCCTGCAGCTACTCTTTCGGACCGCTGTAGTTGATCATCACCGTTGACCTTCCCGCGTCATCTTTGGACAAGATGATCGTAAGGGTAATGTTGGGGTCCTTGAACTCTGCGGTAATGAGCCCCCCAGCCTCGGCTGAGAAAGTCCCTGCATTCATTTTCAGAGCTGCATCCTTGAGTTTGTCTTTGTAAAAGCTCCCCAGGGCCTCAAGCGACTCGGTCGATTCAGAAATGCACATTCCCTTGAGTTCGTTCCCGCTCTCGGTTCGCATTCCCCCGTTCATCAGGACCATACTAGGATGCATGGGAACCCAGGAAGGTGGTTTGCTTGCAGCAGCGCTCGCGCCCATGACCGTTGTGCCCTTTGGCCCTTTCATGATGATCGTTCCATCTGGGTTCTTCGAATCTACTGTCACCACTTCACCGCTGTCATTCTTCACAACGATTTTCCCCTCTGCGAGATCCTTCCACGACACCGTCAAGACCTGACCAGAAGACTTCATTTTCACCGTCATCGTGCCTGCCGCCTCATCCTCCGACACGAGTTCGATATCCGGATTCATTTTGATGAACATTTTGGCCAAAGCTCGGTCAGGCCGCTTGCTAAAGTCATCCAGTTGCACCCCCGCGTCCGACAACATTCCTTTCCCCTTACCCCACAGCCACGATCCCAAGCTGAATGCCGCCAATCCACCGAGGACGAGCACTACGGCACATCCAATGGCTGCGTAACTGCACCCTGAACTCGATTTTTGTGGGGCTGGCGGAACGGGCGGTGGCGTGGGCGTGCTCATGTGCCCAGACTAACCTCTACTTGAGAGAGAGCCAGGAGATTTGCCAGTCCATTGCACCTGGAGACAACTTGGCTAGGTCCATCCAATCACGATTCAATCCCGACCTCGCCCCCACCATGATCGAAAGCTGAATCGACTGGCCACGCCTTGCCATCGGAGCTTCACCCTGGGCCAAACGCTGCCATTTTTGCGAGAAGTAGTTATTGTCGAACGGCTCCTTACCATTCTTCCAAAAGTAGCACGCATCCCGGTCAAACAGGATCTCTGGGACATACTTGCCTGCAAACTCCGATACGGTGCCAATCTGGTCCGCAGTTTCTGGCGGTTCCGAAGTACTTTCTAACAAATAGGTGTGCCCATCATTCTGGACGACCACCCAAGCATGACCTTCTCCCATGGCTTCTCCAAGCGCCACTCTCGCATTGAATCCGCGCGAAATGAGCCAGTCGGCAAGCAAGACAGACGTGTCATCGCAGTCCCCTACCCCGCGATTCAGAGTTTCTGGGCCCGTTTGCCATGCATCTCGGTCCAATTTCTTATCACTACCGGAATCACTTTTGTATTCACAGGTCTGAAACACGCCACGCCAGATTTGCAGCATCTCCTCCATCCGATTAAGCCCATCTCTAAATCTAGCTGGGGGCTCGAAGCCGACCAGAAAGTCATTCACGTAGTGGTAAGCACCCTGATTGTCTGCCACAAGCAGAGCAAAGCGCGTCTCACACTCCGGGCACACCAAATTGCAGGGTTCTCCGCCTGTGAACGATCTCAATGCGAATCGGCTCTGGCAACTAGGGCACGTGGTGGCGAGGATCGGGTGGATACGCGCATTGAGATTCTCTGGCGTGAACTCCACGGTCTTGAGGCCGGTCATTAGAAGGAGATCGAACGCTGACTCTGTGGAACTTGGCTTTGCGTAAAGAGCTAGCGAGTCCATGTCCTCCCCACGCACTGCTTTGCAAGTCTCCAGCAGCGGAAGGGCCACGGAAGCATCGGCAACCGTCAAAGTCTGCACACGAATGTTCGTGTAATCCGGTAGAGCTTTGCCCACATCATCCAACAAGGTTTGCAGTGATTCCTGCGTCAGAGGGACGGACCCGCGTTTGTCCAACCAAGCTGAAAGCTCCACGCGGAGTTGCAGTTCCGGTTCCAGGGTCTTCTTCCGCCGAGCGTTGATCTTCTCCAGCAAGGTCTTCTCCAATTTAGCGCCATCCAAGGCATCACTTTGGGCCTTCCAACGGCTCAGTTCTTCAATCCTGGCCGTAGAAAGGAGCGAGCCCCCTGACATTGAAGCCAGGACGAAGACGATCAGGAGAACACAAATGCTGAGGGCACGCATCTGCCCACAGTGTAACCGCCAAATCTACAAAATCTATGGATTTTATAAAACTAGGCAGCCGCAGCTTCACTTTTGCCTGCCTTAGACAGTCGGTCCTCGCCCAGGACTTGGTCCAGCACTTGAGCTTGTCGCTGCATCATCTCCATGATGGCCATGAACTCACCGCCGAAGGCGATCAGATTCACACCGAGGTCCACTGCCTTCTTGGCCAGCTCACCTGTGCCTGCTGGACAACCGACGAACTTCCCATGCTTCCGACAGGCAGCCACGACCTTCTCCAGAGCACTCCAAATGGCTGGCTCAGCGAGAGAACCACTGCAACCGACTCTCACCCCCAGGTCCCCTGGCCCAAGAAACAACATGTCCACTCCTGGCACAGCCGCGATCGCCTCGGCAGTGGCAACGGCGGTGAGCGTCTCGATCTGCAAGCATGTAAACGTCTCCGCATTGGCATCCTGAGTGTAGTTGGGCCCCTTACCCACCCAGAATCCACCATCCAAGCCAGAACCATCGACTCCACGATCACCTAAAGGCGGGAACTTGCAGCACTCGGCCAGCCATGTTGCCGCAGCAGCATCGTTGACGTGAGGAACCATGATTCCTGAGGCCCCGTCTTCATAAATGCGCGCTAGCCCAGTCTTCTCTCTAGTGGAAGTGCGAAACAAGCAATCGACATCGGCAAGATGATGATAGGCCATGAAGGCTTTGGCATTGGATGGGTCCCAGTTCCCGTGCTCCGTATCCACCCACACCCCATCAAACCCATACTGAGCAGCTAACGCAGGATAAAACGGCAGGTAATGCGAGGTCGATACGACCCGGGCAACTTCACCCGCACGAAGGCGGGCCAAAATCTTGGACTTTCTCATCTGGATTTCACGAAAACGCGGTCCAGCATCATTTGCCAGCTTAATCTGAAAACAATGCCTTCCCCTGGCCCACCATAAGGCAGCAGACTCAAGAAGACGCTGCACGTTGCATTTGCCAAAAGCTCCCACTTTGGCCAGACTCGGCGCCTGCCCGCCGAACTGACATCTAACATACCCCCTTCCGAATCCAGCAGCCCACCCCGCCGCAGATCCGTGGTGTATCTCGTCTGCTGGCTCTTGGTGGTCGTCGGCGGAAGTTCGGCCGTTCTTCGCATGCTAGAGGTAGGCGCTTCCAGCGAGCCAGCTACCATCACCGCTCCGAAGACGCGCGGCACAGGAGATGCTGTGATCAATGTCGAGCAGGCCCGCAGAGATATTGTGGCAGCAGCACCCGATGTCGTTGGCATTGGCAACTCCATGATGTTTACCCGCCTCGGAAAAAGCCCCGTGGAGTTGTCTGCACTCTCTGGCAAAAAGTTCTTCTTCCTCTACAAGAACGGCTCGGACGCTCCCATTTGGTACCTGGCACTGAAGAACATTATCGCTGAAAGCGGTGCCCGACCGAAGGCAATACTCCTCTTTGTCCGGGATAACGAACTCACAGCAGAGTTCAGCAGTGAAAACGAAGGTGCCGCGCCTTATCTGACGAGTCTCCGCAGTCCAGAGGAGCCTGAACTCGACAACTTCATGCAAAAGTCTGGCAACCACCCGACATCAATGCTGGGCCTGTGGTTCACCTTTCCAACACTTCAAGAAAAAGCCTCCAGCCGACTCACGGACCTTGCGCTCGACCTTGGTGGAGGAGGCACCGCCAAAAAAGCTATGCGCTTCATGCTCACTGAGCGTTTTGGGCTTGACCATCTCCGCCAGGATTTGGGTTCTGAGTTCAAGAGCAAAGATAGCAACGTACCAGATGTGGCAGGTGTCGAGCGCTCGCTGTTACCACACATCCTCGGTGTGACGAAGAGAATCGGAGCAAAGCTGATCGTGTTCCGTATCAAGCGGCGCCCAGATGCGACAACACAGCTTCCACCAGAACCTGCCGCCATGCGAGCATACTCTGAATCCATGGGAAGATGGCTGAAAGAACACGGTGCAGTTTGGTTTGATGAAACTTACGATGAGCAAATCAAGCTGAGCGACTACCTGGATGGTGATCACATTAGTCCAGCAAGGATGGAGTGGTATCGCAGCTACTTCTGGCAACGCACGAAGGAACTGTTCCCATGATCTTTCAGAGCGTTGACTATCTCATCTTCTTCTTGGTCGTGTTCAGTGTTTACTGGGCGCTGCCGCTCAAAGGGCAGCATGTTTTACTGCTCGCCGCAGGATACGTTTTCTATGGCTATGTTCATCCATGGTACGTGATCCTGCTGGCAGCTACTACAGTGGTCGATTTTGTCTTCACCCGGCTCATGGAAGACCGTCCGCTGCGGCGCAAATGGTGGTTAGGCTGCATATTACTCAGTAACTTCACCGTGCTTGCCGTCTTCAAGTACTTCGGCTTCTTTGTGGGCAATATCCTCGTGGTTCTTGATTCCATGGGTGTGCAGGCTGCCAAGCCTGCATTCAATGTGCTGCTACCTGCGGGTGTCTCATTCTACACGTTCCAAAGTTGTGCGTATGCCGTGGATGTCTATCGCGGTCAAACTCACGCCAGACGCAGTCTCTTGGATTATGCCGTGTATGTTGCCTTCTTTCCGCAGCTCGTGGCAGGCCCCATTGAGCGAGCCAGCCATTTGCTCTGCCAGTTTGAAAAGCCACGTCACTTTGATTGGTCGCGTGCACGAGACGCCTTGTTTCTCATCCTTTGGGGCCTTTTCAAGAAGCGGGTCATCGCCGACACTGCGGCGCTTTATTGCAACAAAGCTTTCTCCATTGCCGACAGCACCTTCCCCATCGTCTGGGCAGGCGTGATCTGCTTCAGCGTGCAAATCTACGCGGACTTCTCGGCCTACACGGATATTGCTCGCGGCTCTGCAAGGCTGCTTGGATTTGAGTTGAGGCAGAACTTCAATCACCCATGGCTCGCCCAGTCACCTGGGGACTTTTGGAGACGCTGGCACATGTCCTTGTCCGCTTGGTTTCGCGACTACGTTTATGTTCCACTCGGCGGAAGCCGCACGACGGAAGGCCGCATCTGCCGGAACCTCATGATCACGTTTTTGCTGTCCGGTCTCTGGCATGGAGCAAGCTGGAACTTCGTCATCTGGGGCGGTTGGTGGGGCGCTGCACTCGTTCTATGGCGAATACTTGATCGCACTTTGCCTGCTTTCACCCAAGGAAAAGGGCTATTCGTAACTGCATGTCGTTGGGGCGTCACGATGATCCTCGTCCACATTGGCTGGCTCATGTTTCGCGAGCAAAACTTTAGCGAACTCCTCCGGCAGATGTTCTCACCCCCAACTGGTGCAACCGCAGATGACTGGAGAATCGCCGGAGTATTCGTAGCACTCATGGCACTGCTGAGCCTACCTCTTTGGATTCATGCGGCAGTCCAGCCTCGGCTGCTTGATCATTGGGACAAATGGAGGGACCGACCAGCCGGATTTGCCCTTCAGACAGGCATCGGATTCGCGCTAGCGATTGGTTGGCTCACGCTGTCGCAGAAGATCTCCAGCGCCTTCATCTACTTCCAGTTCTGAGTCGACCACGCGGGCGGCCACCGCTCAGTAGATCACCCGAACCAAATACAACCCGCCGGCTGGAGCACATTGATTGTTCTTCGGTCCGGCGGGTTCGTTGAGAAGGCTTGTGAACCATGCCAAATCGGCCCTTCCTCTGGCCACGTGAACAGCAGCACCCACAATGAGCCGCACCATTTTGTAAAGAAAGCCTTCACCCTCCAACTCGATCACGACTTCGTTGCCTGACGAAACCATCTCTGCACGATAAATCGTCCGCGTGGTGTTCTTCGGGTCTGCCCGCAACTCAGCTTCCCCTGGAAACCCACGGTTGGCGCTCAACCGAGCAAAGTTATGAGTGCCACACACGGATGTTAGACATTTCTGAAGCACTTCCATGTCCAGCGGACCATACACTTGCCATGCGCGATTCACTTCCAGCGGCGGCATGATGTCGTCTCGCACGATTCGATAGCGGTAAACCTTCCCCGCCGCATCAAATCGAGCGTGGAAGTCCCCAGCAGCCTCCTCACAAGCCAGGACGCGAATACTTGTAGCCAAAACGGAGTTCAGCGCTCTGACCCATCCATCGTTCGCAATCTCCAGGCCCTCAGGCTCATCAAAGTGTGCCACCATGCCCAGAGCGTGAACTCCCGTGTCCGTGCGCCCTGCCCCGTGAAGAATGATTGGCTGCTTGGCCACTTTCCCGAGTGCATCCTCGATCTGATTCTGCACCCCGAGACCATTCGGCTGGCCCTGCCACCCTTGCCAAGGCGTGCCGTCATAGGCGATGGTCAGTCTTCGTCTGCTCATGACTTGGTTCTCAGCCTCCACGCAGCCACTCCATACAAAAACAGCGGCAGCACCGCGCTCAAAGTAAGGGCTGCTCCAGCATGGTGGGTGCCCAGTTCACCAATCGCCGCAAACGCAAAGCCCAAAGGCACGCTCCCGCAAACAAGCGAAACAACGAACCGCTTCACGGGCATCCGCGCCAGTCCAGCTAGACATGCCACCGCTTCGGGCAACACAGGAGTCCATCGCGAGAGCGCCACTAGCCACCCTGCAGAAGCTCCGGCAAACCAACGCTCCGCTTTGGCCAAAGAATCCTCTCCCGCAATCCAAACCGCAGCGCCTCTGCCACCCCAGCGACTACCCCAGTACGCCACCAATCCCGCTAAACACGAGCCTGCGGCAGCAATGCATCCACCCAGAAGCCAACCGTAGAGAAACCCCAGGGCCGACATCACTAAAGTCCCTGGAATCGGCAGCAAAATGTCAGCACAAAGAAGCCCAATCCCCACCGCCCAGGCCCACTTCCCATACATCGCAAGCCACTGGCCTACATCACCGCCCTCAAAGGCTTCCCCCCAGATCACAAAGGGAGTGATCAGGAAAGCAACGAGAACGAAAACAAGGAGCCACCAGCGAGACATTTCAGTTTTACAGGACACCGAAGTTGTTGCCTCGTTGCGCCATGTCTGCAAGGCCGTCCACTGTCGAAGAACTCACCCAAGCTCTCGTCCGCATCCCCAGCGTCAATCCCGATGGCGATCCCGGCACCGACCTTACTGGAGAAGCTGCTTGCGCCGACTACGTTGCCGCTTTCTTGCGTGACTGCGGTGCGGATGTGATGGTAGAGGAAGTTCTTCCCGGTCGCCCCAACGTCATCGGCGGCTTTGTCTCAGGCAAAAACAAGCCAAAGATTCTCTTCGGCCCTCATTTGGACACGGTTGGAGTCGGCGGCATGGTCATTGATCCATTTGGCGGTGAGATCAAAGACGGGCGGGTCTGGGGCCGTGGCGCTTCCGATACCAAAGGCCCCATGGCCGCCATGCTGTGGGCCATCAAAAGCCTTGGCTGCGAACTCGCCACTCTTCCCGTGGACGTCTACTTCGTGGGCTTCATGTCAGAGGAAAGCAGCCAGCACGGCTCACGTCACTTCGGTGCGCACCATCGCGACTTCGACTTTGCGCTCGTAGGCGAGCCCACCAGTATGAAAGTCGTCCACAAGCACAAAGGTTGTCTTTGGGCAGACGTGATCACCTCAGGCACAGCCGCCCACGGAGCCACTCCCCACTTGGGTGTAAACGCCATCGTCAAGATGGCAGGCATCGTCAACGCCCTCCAGACAGATTTTCCGAGCCTATTAACCAATCGCGGCGGCGAGGACGAGCTACTCGGCTCCAGCACCATCAACCTCGGCATGATTCAGGGTGGCACTCGCTCAAACATCGTCGCGGACTCATGCACGCTGCGCGTGGACATCCGCGTGACGCCTCAACTGCATGAGCAAGGCGGTGCCGTGACTGTCCTGCGTGACTTCATTCTCGATCTGGATCCCACCGCATGCGTGGAAGTGGCGTCTGAGGCCATGCCACTCAATACTCCTGGAGAGAACAAGTATGTGCAGCAACTCCTCGCCAGCGGCTCCAGCCTCACCGGAGCACCCTGGTTCTGTGACGCAGCCTACCTCGCCGCAGAAGGCATCCCCAGCATCGCCATCGGCCCCGGCAGCATCGCCCAAGCCCACACCAAAGACGAGTGGATCAAAGTCAGCGACCTAGAAGAGGGCGTAGCCTTCTTCACCAAATGGCTCCGTGCTTTAGGCTAGCTGGACTATGATTCTGCATACGTCTCGTCGGAGAAGATTCGTTTGAGCGCTCCGCTGCCGAGCTTACAATGCCACCATGGAGCCAAGGCCCGTCGTCAACGTTGAGGAGTTCATCGGCAAGACCGTGGGCAAGCGGCGTCCGCCGAGTGACCCACTGCGGCTGGACCACAGCAACCGCTCCCAAGCCGAGGCATGGATGAATGCTCTTCCCGTTCGCCTTCCCAGGAGAGGGGTCTACCGATTTCATTCTCACGAGGAGGCAAACCAATGGATGAACTATCAGACGGGTCCGAAGAAGGCTTGACCGTGATATCAGAGGTTTCTCGTCCGCCAACATTAGAAGATGACGAGGTATCCAAGGGCACCGTGATGCGTCGAGTGCAGGACGTAGACATACCCTTTGCCTCACCTCGTCTGCTGTGGCGCATGAAAAAAAATTCCCACCGGGAGAAGGACCTGACAGACTTGGTCTTCCTCAGGCAGCACTACCTCGAAGTGACCGGTGACTGTATCCTATGCCTTATTGACAAAACGAATAGCTTCGGACGCGGACGCCATCACTCGGCCTGGTCTAGCTCGATTTTGGGCTATTGACGAAAGTATTGCTAACGATCTCCGACAGGCAGAATAGAGACGGTGACTTGAAGAAACAACAGCCGTTCTTCACCGAATAGTCGAAGTCTCAGATTTGCCTGAAGCTTGATCACTCGTCAGCCTAGACTGACGAACGTCTGGTCTCAGAAGAGTTCGGTCAACTCGACTGGGAAGTGATTTCAAATCGCTGCCAATATAGATTCTTTGCCGTTCCGACAAGAATCGACGTGCTAAGCAACCATTCGACCAACGTGATTGACTCGGTCCGATTGTGTTGCACAATCGCAGGGTCAATTGCTAAGGAGTTTTCAAAGTCACAACGTAACTGCTCTATCTGTGATTACTTTCGTCAGACTCAGATCATGGGCGCTTTTGTTGGCTGGTGCCGGTTTTGCGTTGGTTTCGTATGTTATTATTTGGGATGGTAGGTCCTCGTCTACCAAACCCTCTGAAGGACTCAGCAACGAGCCAGAGGATCGCTCTCAAATAAAGCTTGTTGAGAACGCTGGATTCAGGGACCCAAATCACGTAGATAGGGAATCTCGCGGATCAATGTGCGAGCAGCTTTTCCAGGAGCTGCAGACCTCCCAGAATGTAGAAGACAGGCTTCGTGCCTTGGATATGTTTCGCAAAGGTCTGCGAAACCGCTCTGACGGAAAAGCTCTCGCAAAGGAACTGATCGCATTTCTTGATGGAGGCCGGGATGTCCGGTTGGGCGCTTGGTTCAAGATCGACGCTGACGGGCATGTTACGCTAGCCCCAAGTCTTAGGACCGCGCTCTTGGATGAGCTTGGACGGGCGAGTCGTGAAGATGCTGCGTCATATGCTCGACGGATTCTTGAGGGGTCCCATATACCGGAAGAATGGACCCTCGCCTTGCGTGATTGGGGACTCCACCTTGGAACCGAAGCTGCGCAAAGTAGCGGGGAATACAAGCGATGGGTGGTGAGACACCTAGAGCGCAAAGAATGGCTTGATACACCAACCGAGGGATACCTTCACGGTTTTGATGCTGGAGTCTATGTGGGTGGCGCTGAAGTGGTAAGTGCATTGGCAAATGCTCATGATCAGGTGAAGACGAAGCCCGTGCAGTTCGCCGCCAGGATGGCCTTGGATCGCATAGCGATGAAGGACTACGTAACAGTGGCGTCGCAACTCATAAATGACCCCCAAGCTCTCGCTAGTGCCCCTGTGCAACGGGGTCTTCTTTTGGCTCGGGCAGACCCTAGAAGCGAGCAGCACATGGAGTTGGTGCATTCAGCCCTAACGCAGCCCCGGTCCAAACCCGAAGAGGCTCAGACTTTCCTGCGCACGTTTCCCCATGCTGACATTGTTGCCTCGCCCAATCTGATGACTCGTAACCAGTATCCACTCATGGGAGACATTGCGCGTCGGGATGTGGAGGCCCACAAGCAATTGGACCGATTTGGACAATTGATATCACAAGAGATGAAAGTCGAGATTGAGTCTGCCAAGGACCGACTGAGAATTATGATCAGAGCGGCCGAAAAAGCGGGACAGATTGAACCTGTAAACGGAAACTAAATATGAAGAGCCACTCTTTTTTTGCCATCGTGGCTATGATGATCCTTGTGAGCCCGTTCACAGGCTTATCCAGAGGAGCGCAGGTCAAGTTGCCCAAACCAGTGGTATCAACCAACCGAAGCATTCTTGCCACCCAACCGTTTCAGTATTGCGGTAGAATTGATGTAGCGCAACACGATGGAATCCATATTGGAAGCGGATCTGTAGCTTACAGCACATATACAGTGCTGACCGCCGCGCATGTTTTATACGACTTTGACAAAATACCCTTTTTTTTTGATTCACCCAAAAGAGCGACTTGGCGGCTACAACAGGACACATCTCCGGGAGCACCCAAGCAACCAGGAGGCATTGAACTTCGTTGCTTTTGGTCCTTCTGTGATGGCGCGTATTCAGAGCTACTCAATACGTCCACTCTAGCGTCCGAAGCAACATACAGCGGTGTTGTTGCCATACCAGGAACTCCTCGTTCTCCCCACGCCTTTGCTCAGGACATCGCGGTTGGTATAGCGTTTGATCCACTAGACAATGGAAATGGTTTTCTTTCAGTGGTAGTCAACGGTGCTCGTACACCTGCTTATTTATCAGACCCCGCACTGCAAAAAAGCATAATTGGGTATCCAGAAGGTAACGAAGATCAAATGTGTCAAACTCAAGCGGACGACGATGTGTTTTTTGAACCGTCTAACAAGTTGTTTCCGCAATTGGCTTCAAGCGTGTCCATTGCATCGTGGCTGACTGGTGACAGCCTTGCAACTCGTGAGGGCATGAGCGGGGGGGCCGTCATTGTTGAGTCAGCGGGCCAGTACCTGGTGGCGGGGGTACATGTTGCAAGCAACAAGCTAGATATTCCGACAGCGCGCTTCATCACCCAGCCTGTCATCGACCTCCTCTTAGAGCCAGCCAAGATTTCCGCACAGGCGAAGATTGTAGGTCCTGAGAATGTCACTTGGCCTGTGGATGGTGTGGAGAGGGATTATACGTTTACACTTGAGGATTACGATATTCAACTCTCGCCAGATCAGACCGTACGCTTTCATATAGAAGGCTTGCCAAACGGTTGGAGATTCGATGAGAGTGAGTTGACTATCACAGGTGCATTACAACCCAGTGAGAAGGTAAAGTTCACCATTTTCGCTTATGGCTTCCATCCTGACACTATCCCGCCGTCAGAAGATGATTGGCTTCCCAGCCTGCAGAACCTAGGGCCAGCTATCTACAAAACTGTAGAAATAAAAGGAACTAGCACACCGCAGTGTGGAGATCGCTCAGAGTTCACGGTCCGATTCAAGACCCGGCATTTGGATGATTCTGATCTCGACACCGAAGGTAAATACAAGGGACATTTTGAGTGGCTGCTGTCGCATGCATCATCCTCCGTGGTGAATGATATCAGTTGGCTCTTTTGTAGCAATGCGAGCAAGTTTGGCTTGCCTCAGAACGGTCGGACCTATTGGAAGGTACCTTTTTCGCCAGTAGGTGAAAGCGGCGAGAGCAAACAAAGCGTAGTGGCAAGCTATCGCATTGATGGCACTCCAAGTCCGCAGCCAACCGTGACAGTTACCATTCCTCAAATGGCATTCACCCAGACCGAAAGACTGCCGGGAAACACACTGAGGTACGTTTTTGAAGAGCTTAGCCGCAACTCCTTGCAGCTGACGCCGGGAGCAAACAATAAAGATACTATCAACTTTGTTTATGAAGGTAGTGATCTGGACTTTGTTGAGATTGTCGGCCCAGATTCGCTCAGACTTGCGACCACAAGTGAGATCCAAGCATGGGCAGGACAGGGGGGAGCCTTGTCGAGTCACCCGGCCTCATCCCAATACTATACAGTGCTTCATTTTGAGGATGGTAGCACAGTCGATTACACGGGCATGAATACTCCCATGGGAACCATTGATTATCGCATCACCAACGATCCATTCATGGTTGTCCAGGACAAAGACACCTTTCAAGTAACGGAAAACTTGGGGCTGGTGACTTCGTCATACATTAGTGGCAAAACTGGCATCCCAAAAACAGCTACGCTCAGCGTGACTTACTCAGACGGAGAGCGCACCAGAACCGCAGAGAAGAAAATCAAGCTTGTACCCGCATCAACGCTCAACGTTCCGGGCGGGATATTGGCCATCAATCCAGACTACTTTCAGTTTGAGTCACCGGGTGGAACGGGAACGGTTAATGTGACAGCTCGATCAGGCTACAAATGGACTTCAGCATCAGATTCTAGCTGGATCAAGATTACCTCTGGTGCATCTGGAACTGGGAATGGTACCGTGAACTTCTCGGTGTCAGCCAACGCCACTTATGCTGTCAGGTCAGGAAGGATAAGAATAGGTGATAAGAGCGTACTAGTGGAACAGGGCTACCGATGGATTCCGCTCACGATCTTCCCCGAGAATCGGCACCATCCTGCCCATGATAGCAGTAGCTCATTTTCAGTAACTGCGGAACCTGGTCAACCTTGGACAGCTGTTTCCAGTTCGTCATGGGTGACGGTGGAAGAAGGGGATGAAAGCCAAACGGGCAGCGGGACCGTCAGCTATTATGTGGATGAGAACCCCTACTCTGACCCGAGGGCCACAACTATCACCGTTGAGGACGCTACCTTTGTGATTACCCAGGATGGCAGCCCGTCTGGAGCAGCGCCGGACATTGTGGTGGAGCATCCTAGCGGTAACTCCTTGGTAAATGGTGAATCAATGGTCAGCTTTGGATTCGTGAGACGCAACCAAACAGGTCCACCCAAGACCTTCATCGTCAGGAACGACGGACTGACCATGCTGCATAGCTTGACGGTAAGCCTTCTTGCCGAAGGTGATTTGTCTGACTTTACGATCAATAGTGCCGCAATGAAGAAGTCGATAGCTCCCGGGCAATCCACATCTTTTGAGGTTACCTATGCTCCCGTGACGGACGGGCTTATCAAAACCGCAGGACTGTCGATTGCCAGCAACGACCCGGACGAGGATCCTTTTATCGTTATCTTGCGTGGAAGTTCGGCTCCTGCAGTGCTTGAAACGCACACTTTTCAGAACCCTGGAATTAATCCAGCAAATGACCTATTTGGCTATTCTGTTGCCCTTTCAGGAGACAAACTTGTTGTTGGAGCGCCAGCTACTGATGTTTCAGGCATATCTGCAGGTAAGGCTTATGCGTTTGATCTAAGCTTCCTGCCATTTATTTCTCACACAAGTTTCAACAATCCCAGCCCGTCTTCCAATATGACTGGTGGAGACCTCTTTGGCAATCAGGTAGCAGTGGACGGAAGCACTGTTCTTGTTGGCGCTCCAGGTGAGGCGACCGGAAAGGGAATCGCATATGTCTTTAATCTCACCCAAGCGAATCCATCTACTCCCGAACGGACCATTTCTGCGCCCAGTGGTGTGAGTAATGAACACTTTTTTGGACGCTCCGTGAGTTTATCAGGACGGAGAGCCCTCATTGGCGCACCAGCTGACACAAGCCGGACTGCAGTGCCGGGGACAGCGCATCTTTACAACTTGGATGGTGTGACACCTGGAACGCCGATATGGTCGATCAGCAACCCGAGTCCGCACTCCCAAGATAAGTTTGGGGCGTCCGTTGGACTCTTCGGCAACCTGATGGCTATCGGTGCCCCGGGCGATGACATTAGTCCAAATTCAAATATCGGAAGAGTTTGGGTCTACGACCTAAACAATGGGCTAGGTTCAAGTCATGAGAATCAATTCTCAGGATTATCTGCCGAATCCGAGTTTGGAGCATCAATTGCAGTCGGGGATGGACGAGTTATAGGTGGCGGTCCCGAGACAAACGACGGGAGAGGCGATGCTTACCATCTAACGTTCCCAGTCTACGTTGGCACCGATGTTTTGCCTCCAGGCACTGCTTCGCCAGATGATAACTTCGGAAGGTCGCTTGCGGTCGATGGGAACCTCCTTGTCGTTGGCGCGTCCGAGTCATCTGCATCCACAGGCGGAGCAGCTCATCTTTATCTCACAGACCAGTCTCTCTCCACCCCAATAAAGACTTTATACGACTCAGGCGGTAGTCGAACCGATGGCTATGGCAGATCTGTGGCTGTTTCTGGCGAATGGATTGCAGTCGGTATTCCGTGGAATGAATCTAGTGGAACCGGCGCAGGCCTTGTAAAAGTTTACCGAATTGAGCGAGAGCCTCCAGCACCAAGACTGGTAGTGGAGTATCCCGCAGGACATCAGCTGAGCCCGTCCAGCAGCGTCGATTTCGGAACAACTCCACTGTATAGCGAATCAGTGGTAGAATTTACTGTGAAGAACGATGGTCAGGGCGCTATCACCGATTTAAATGTCACAATTTCAGGTAATGACTCTGCGGATTTTCAGCTCATAGAGCCACCACGAGCCTTTCTCCTCGCAGACGGCACTACCTCGTTCAGGGTGAGATTCAATCCAACCGATATCAACCAGCGACAGGCAAGACTTAATGTGACAACGGAATCGGGAATGTGCCCATCGATTGAGGTCAATCTAACTGGGCTGGGTACCGCGCCAAAGCTTCATGTGCAGAATGTGAACTTTTTGATGCTAATTCATCAATCCTCAACGGTCAGGATGGGGGAGGCTTTAGCCAGTGAGGAGGCATCAACGATAGTTTTGTTACAGAACACCGGAAACAGTCCCCTGACTGGTCTGAGGGCTTCCATTTCTGGCGAGCACCCTGAGGACTTTTCCATCACCCGTCAACCTCCGCCTTCACTGGGTCATGATGAACCAGTTCCTGTCACTGTAGGAATCCGTTTTAGACCGAAAGCGGTTGGCTATCGGCGAGCCGAGCTGAGAATCACCTCAAATGACCAGCGTTTTCAACCTTTTGTCGTGTTTCTTGAGGCAATAGGGAAAGCCGACAACGTCAAGCTCGTGAATCTGCCTCCAACAAGCCCAGTGGCACTCCCGCCAACTGTGGTGCCGTTGAGGTCCATACTGGAGGACGACGTATTTGAGCAACTTCAGACCTTCAAGTCTAGGTTGCAACCTTTTGAAGGATTAACACATCATTCTGACGCGATTAACTTTACTAATACCGGAAAGTGCAACATCACCTTTACCAGTTTTGGAAAAGGGGCTTTCACTGGTCGTCTCGTTATGAATGGTTTGGCGTATCCATTGAGCGGCACGTTTGCCAGTGACGGAACTTTCCGAGGTTCCGCAAAACTGAAGGACAAACCAACCTTGGGGATTGATCTCTTATTGCATGGATATCCCCTCCTGACCCAAAGAAGGTTCATTACCGGGTGGATCACAGAGTCGGGCGCGTTGCCGCGCACTCATGCGTTAGTTTTGCGGGAACTTTACAGCTCAAACCAGACTCCCCGCCGCATGACTTGGCTAATGTCCGGCCGTGAAGCAAATTTCAGTCAATCACTTTACCCAGTTGGAAATGGCTGTGGCACTTTCACGATAAGTCGGATCGCACCAACTGTCCTAACAAACCATCAAACCCGAGCTAAGATTTCAGGCGCTGGACACTTGTCTGACAATACCGCTTTCACGATGTCAGCCGGAATATCGGGTGACCAGGCGACCGGTGATGAGTTTACTTTCTATGTTCCTCTCTACTCGACCAGCCCTAAGGGTTCGGTTTCGGCTTTTCTTACCTTCAGAGATGTACCTGACACAAGTGACCTTGATGGTCGGGCGCAATGGAGAAAGTTACCGAGACTAAACTCGATCTACATGGATGGGCTGGAGTTCAACTGTGATTTAGTAGCATCCAATTATGTCAAGCCTTCGACTTCATCACAGCACGCTCTCAGCATTCTTCCCAGCGGTCCGGCCGAAACGATCTTCTTTGCGGGGCCTGTTGGTGGGTATGGCAGAGATGCACTAATGCCAGTGACCGTTGGATCCAGCGACAAAACTACATTTAACTTGCCAGGGGCACACACACTGACATTCGACCGCATTAATGGAACATTTCGCGGAAACACCAACCAAGGGCTACCAGCTCACGCTAAACACTTGTTCAAGGGAGTTGTTGTTCAGAAGCAAGGAATCGGGGGCGGATTTGTTTATTTGCAAGGATTCTACGACTATTCGAATAGTATCGTTTTGGTGCCAGACACCTCTCCGTAAATCCACCCTCAAGCCAACAACTCCGTCACCACTCTCGCTTCCGGGTTCTCCACTAGCACTTGTTCGGTGCCGTTGCGCTTGAACGACAGCTTCTTCGGGTCCAGGCCGAACAAATGCAGCAGCGTTGCGTGGTAGTCGTAGTGATTCACCACATCCTTGACCGCTTTATGGCCAAAGTCATCCGTCTCACCGTGGATGTGCCCGCCTTTGAATCCACCACCTGCCACCCACATGCTGAATCCATACGTGTTGTGATCCCTGCCCACTCGGGCGCGGTCGGCTTTGCCTCCACCAGCCCGATTCTGGATCACGGGCAAGCGCCCCATCTCACCACCCCAGTGGACAATGGTTGAGTCCAGCAGACCTCGTTGCTTGAGGTCGATCACTAGCGCGGCTGCACCTCTGTCCACGTATTCGCAGGCCGCAGGTAGCCCAGAGATGATGCTCTGATGATGATCCCACGTTTGATTCCCGGTGAAGAGTGAAACATAACGCACGCCGCGCTCGATCAGCCGCCTTGCTAACAAACAGCGTGTGCCAAACTCAGCCGACTTCGGGTTATCCAGTCCGTAGAGCTTCTTGGTAGCCTCACTCTCGCCACTGATGTCCAGCGCCTCTTTGGCCGCGACCTGCATTTTGGCTGCCAGCTCGAAGCTTGCGATCCTCGCTTCCAGATCAGACTCACCGGGCCGTGCCGAGGCGTGTTCGCGGTTCATGCTTTGCACAAACTTCAGATACCTCGATTGCGCATCGCCCTTCAGACTCAGCGGTGCATCCAGGTTCAGAATCCGCGGCTCTGTGGGCCTCACCACCGTGCCCTGATACACTGATGGCAGCCAGCCATTGCTCCAGTTGTCCACGCCCAGCACTGGCACACCGCGCGGATCGGTGAGCGCCACGTACGACGGCAGGTTATCACTTTCAGCGCCCAAACCATAGGTGATCCAGCTTCCCAAAGTAGGCCTGCCACCCGTGATTTGGCCGTTCAACAGCGCATAGATCGACTGGCCATGGTTATTCACCCCAGTGTGCATGGAGCGGATCAGCGTCACATCATCCACGATCTGGGAGAACCCCGGCAGCAACTCACTCACGTCCATGCCGCACTGGCCGTATTTTTTAAACTTCCAGGGGCTACCCAAGCACTCACGGCTAGCACCTGCCGCGTCATCGTACTTCACTTCCCCTGGGAAATCCTTGCCATCATACTTGGTCAGCTCAGGCTTGGGGTCGAAGAGGTCCATGTGGCTTGGACCTCCCTGCATGAACATCGAGATCATCGCCTTGGCCTGGCCAAAGGTGTGCGGAGCCTTTTCCTTGACGTCAAAGTGCCTTGCAGACGCGATCTCCGAGGTCGCTAGCGCCCCTTCCCGCTGGAGTAGCCCCGCTAAAGCGAGCGAGCCAATACCGTAGGCACTCCGGGAGAGTGCTTCACGGCGGGTAAGATTCGGGGATGGCTGGGTCAGACACATGCTCTACCTACGCGCTCTGAAAGGATCGCCTTTCCTCTTGCACAGCGCCTCTGAACCCGTAAACTCCCCGCCCTTCACGCTCCGGGGCCACATAGCCAACCCGCCTGCGGATCACGTGATTTTTTTGACCATCATGAAAGCTGACCTCCATCCTACTACACACGAGACCACCATCACTTGCACGTGTGGTGCCGTCTACAACACCATCTCCACCGTCCAAAACCTCCGTATCGGTATTTGTGCCGCATGCCACCCCTTCTTTACAGGTGAGCAGCGCTTCATCGACACCGCCGGTCGTGTGGACAAGTTCGCACAGCGTTACGGTTCTACCCGTGCACGTCGTGCCGCTCCGAAGCTCGCTTCCGCAGGAGCTTAGCGTCCCCATTCTCTGTTTTAGCATCAACGGTGTTCTGCCCCAGTGGCAGGACACCGTTTTTGTTTGTCCCTTTCGCCACTTGTTTCTGACCCCGCCCCATGGATTACGCATCGATCATTGAGAAGAAGAGCTCCCGCTTGGAAGAGCTGGAGAGCTTCATGTCCAATCCAGACTTCTTCAACGACGCCAAGAAAGCCGGTGAACTCATGAAAGAGCACCGCGCGCTCAAGAAACTCGCCGATGATTGGCAGGAGTATCAGCGCGTGCAGAAAGAGCTCGCCGAGAGCAAAGAAATGGCCAAAGGCACCGACGAGCTCGCCGAGATGGCCCAAGCTGAGCTTCCCGAGCTAGAGAAGCGTCTCGCCGACCTCGAAGCCGCCGTGCAGATGTCCATCCTCCCCGCAGATCCTCTGGAGGGACGTGACGTCATCATTGAGATCCGTGCAGGCACTGGCGGTGATGAAGCAGCCTTGTTCGCAGGCGACCTCTTACGCATGTACACTCGATTTGCCGAGACCCAAGGCTGGAAAATTGAGCCCCTGGAGTCAAATCCATCCGACCTCGGCGGATTCAAAGAGGTCGTGTTCAAAGTCGCCGGAGAGGATGTCTACAGGAAACTCCGCTTTGAGTCCGGAGTGCATCGCGTGCAGCGCGTCCCCGCCACCGAGGCCCAGGGCCGCATCCACACCTCCACCGCCACCGTGGCCATCCTACCAGAGGCCCAGGAGGTGGACCTTGAGATCCACCCCAACGACCTCCGCATCGAGGTCTGCCGTGCTTCAGGCGCGGGAGGTCAGCACATCAACACCACGGACTCCGCCGTGCAAGTCCTCCACATCCCCACCGGGCTCATCGTCCGCTGCCAGGACGGCCGCAGTCAGATCAAGAACAAGGAGAAAGCCCTCACCATCATGCGCTCCCGCCTCCTGGAGAAAAAACAACAGGAAGAAGCAGCTAAATATTCCGCACATCGTCGCAATCTCATCGGCAGCGGCGGACGTGAGGAGAAAATCCGCACTTACAACTACCCGCAGAACCGCGTCACCGACCACCGCATCGAGGTCACCCTCTACAACCTAGAGGCCTTCATGGAAGGTGATGTGGACGACATCGTCGACAAGCTAGTAGCCTCAGACCTCCAGGACCGTCTGGCAGAAGCTGGGCTCAACTAAGCCCCGTGATCCGGCACATCTACATCCACGTCCCGTTTTGCCACCGGGTCTGCCCCTACTGCTCGTTCTACAAGCACACACCCGGCGGCAGTTCCAAAGACGCGTTTGTCGATGCCGTCCTGGCCGAGGCTCGGATGCAAGCCCAACGCCACGAGTTCAACACCGAGACCATCTACCTCGGCGGCGGCACACCCACCGCGCTCAGTGAATCCCATCTCGAGCGCCTCCTCTGTGGCCTGCGGGAAACTTTTGGCCATCAGCCTTTGTTAGAGTTTGGCCTAGAGGCAAACCCACGCACCGTCACCGCATCCAAGGCCCAAATGCTCAAGCGCGTTGGCATCAATCGCGTCAGCCTCGGCGTCCAGGCATGGAATCAGTCCACCCTCACCGTCCTTGGGCGCGATCACTCGCCCGAAGAAGCCGCCGAGACCTTCTGGAACCTTCGTGACGCCGGCATCCCCAGCCTCAACGTCGACCTCATGTTCTCCATCCCCGGACAGACACTTGCAGACTGGTCCTACTCGCTCACCGAAAGCCTCAAGCTCAAGCCCGACCACATCTCCGCCTACAACCTCAACTACGAGGAAGACACCGAGTTTTTCGCCCGTCTCAAACGCGGCGAATACACCGAGGAAGGTGAGCGCGATGCAGAAATGTTCTTCCACGCTGCCGAACAACTCACTGCACACGGCTTTGAGCACTACGAAGTCTCCAACTACGCCCTCCCCGGTCATCACTCCATCCACAACCAAGGCTACTGGAGCGGAAACGACTACCTCGGCCTCGGCCCAAGCGCCGTCTCCACCATTGATCGGCAACGTTGGAAAAACATCCCTGATACCGACCACTACGTCAGCACCATCCAGCAAGGCTTCCTCCCCCAGTGCGATGCCGAGTCCCTGAGTCACAACGAATGGCTCACTGAGCGCATCGCCCTAGAACTACGCACATCCAGAGGCCTCCCCCTCCACCGCATCCCCCACGTCGAGAAGTCCACCTTGGATTCCCTCCAAGAACACGGCCACGCAATCATACAGAGCGACCACCTCATCCTCACCCTCCAAGGCCGAGCCCTCACCGACCCCATCGCCACCCAACTCCTCTCCGAAGACCCGTAAAACGAGTTTTCCAACTCGTTCCCCCCACCCCCGGCCCAAAGGGTCGGCAAAACTCAGCCCAGGGCTGAGCAAAGCGATGCCCTGGGTAACCTCCCAACCCAACGCCCGTGCCCTGAATGGGCACAAGACACCCCGTTCTCTCGTGCCCCTTCAGGGCACCATGCCATTTAATGCCACATTCCCCAGGGCTTCCTCAGGCAAAGTCGCCATTCTCCAATCGTGCTTTGATCACCTTCCACTCAGGGCAGAGTTGTTGCAATAACCCTCTAAACTTTGGGCCATGGTCCGGGTACTTGAGGTGGCATATTTCGTGCACAATCACATAATCGACGCAAACAGATGGTGCTCGGATTAACTCTGGATTCAGGCAAATGGTGCCATCCTGTTGCGTACTCCCCCACCTTCTTGGCATCATGCGTAACCTCAGATTGGGGTGCGGAAGTTTTCGGTGTCGACACCACTCCACCCAGCGTCCAAGTCGTCGCTCGAACTGCGCATGAGCTTGGCGGCGATACCACCGGGCTAACGCAGCTTTCACCTCCTCCTCGCCACCGCTGCTCACCGACACGTGAAGATAAGCCCCCCGGAGCGTCACGCTCTGGCTTGCATCATTGATCAACTTCAAACGATACTGCCTGCCCAAATAGCGGTGGGTGGCTCCATTGACGTATCGAAGCACCGGACGCACTTCGTTCATTGCCCGGAACGCACGACGTTGTGTGTTGATCCATGCCGCTCGCTTAGCCACGCGCTCAAGAATCGAAGCTAGTGAAGCGTTCATCGGCGCTACAAGCTCAAGGTTGCCATCAGGTAGCACGCTGATAGCTAGAGTACGTCTGCCAGACCGCTTTAGCGTGGCAATCCCAGCGACCGTAGTCACTCTCTCCACGTCAGACATCATCCGTGCGGTGCATGGCTATACTGATCACCTTGTCGAGGATGTTGTCCATCTGGGCATAGCTCAGCGTAAACCCTCTCTCCTTTTGTAGAGCGAACAAGAAGTCATCCAAGTCATTCCTCATTCGGTTCTGTGCATCCACATTCTCCCGCCACCGCACCACAGCATGCTTTCGGATGATGGCGTCCATTCGCACGGCTGCATTCGCCAAGATTTCATCCTCTGGCAGTGGTGAGCTGGACGGGCCACTTCCATAGATGGCTTCATTCTCCATGAGGACTCCCTCGGTCGGCTGCTGGTCACGCCCTCCACTCGGCACCATCTGCTCTTTGAGAGCGCCAAACAGCGCCCTTGAGAGGTCATTCTGCTTCAAAACCTCCGGTACGTCCTTGGCATTGCCACCGCGCACTTGTTCCATGACGTCGATTGCCCTAGCCAAATACTCGGCCTCACTGATCCGCTCGGCTTTGTAGTCATCAATCGCTTGCTGAAGCAGTGCCGACAGCTTGCGATAGAAAAATGGATCTTCTTCCATCTTCTCGGTGATCGTCTTCTTGGTGCGGTTGGCTATCGTATCTGCCTTGGCCCGGTCTGTCTTCATCTTGTCCACTTCTGCCTGGAAGGCATCGCGTTCAAAAATGTTCACCGGCTCCACCACTTGGATCACCTCTTCCGCCTGCACATAAGTGTTTAGTAGTTTCTGGATTTGCTTCTCATAGTCGCGGTAGTCGATCTCCTCAGCATACCGCAGCTTGACGCTGGCACGCAGCCTTTGGAAAAACACCGCATCTGCTTTGTAGCGCTGCTGCTGTTCGGGCGAGGTGGCATTCACCCAGTGGATGCTTGAACTCGCTAGCTTCAGCACTCGACTGAACTGCCACAAGCGCGTGTAGAACTCATCCCGCTTCTCTTTCGATGCCAGCAGCACTTCAAAAGCCTCTTCATCCTGCCTATTCTTGATCTCCTTAAACAGCTCCCAAAGCGCGTCATGCAGTCCAGGGAGCTTCTTGACCTCCTCCGTAATGTGGGTCAGTGCTCCTTCCAAATCTTCTGGATCAAACTTGTCCTGGAGGCTGCTGTAAAGCTCCAGCGCCTCGTGCAGTTCAGTCACTACCCCGTAGTAGTCAATGATATGGCCATAGTCCTTTCCAGAGTGCAGGCGGTTCACTCGCGCTATCGCCTGCAAAAGCGTATGCCCTCTCAGGCTGCGGGCGATGTAGAGCACCACGTTACGCGGTGCGTCAAACCCAGTGAGTAGTTTGTCCACCACGATGATGATTTCTGGGTCATCTCCCTTCTTGAAGGCATCAATGATCCGGCGGTTGTATTCCTTTTCAGTGCCGTACTTCTGCATCATCCCCTTCCAGAAGAGTTCTACGCTCTCATCATTCTCCGGCGTTTTGTGTTCCTCTGCGTTCTCTATCTCCGTTGGTCCCGAGATGATGACCTCCGTGCTCACCTTGCCGAACTGGTCAAAGAAGCCTTTCAGCAGCAGCGCCTCCTTCTTGCCCGGTGCCGTGAGTTGCCCTTTGAATCCTGTACCCTTCCATTGGTTAACGTAGTGCTTCGTTACGTCCCAAGCGATCAGGTAGAGTCGGCTATGCAGTCGGTTCAGTTCATCTCGTGCGGCAAACTTCCGCTTCAAGTCCGCCTTCTGTTCCGTGGTCAGGCCGCTACACAGTTCCTCAAACATCATGTCCACCGGCTTGCCTGTCACCTCTTGGAGGATGTGCCTACCCTCATAGAGCAGCGGCACCACCGCTTTGTCTTCCACCGCATCCCGTATCGTGTAGGCCGGCTCGATGAACCCACCGAACTTCGTCGCCGTGTTCTTCTCCTTTTTCATCAGCGGCGTACCAGTGAAACCTATGAAACAGGCATTCGGCAGTGCCCTCTGCATCTGGATGTTGGCTTCGCCATAGTTGCTGCGGTGACTCTCGTCCACTAGGACAAAGACATCATCCTTTAGTGCTTTCAGTTCCCTGGCGGCTTTTGCAGCAGCTTCGAACTTGAACAACACCGTCGTGATCACTGCCACCCGCTCATCGCGCAATAGTTCTATCAGTTGCGCCCCCGTCTTTGCCTGCTTCGGGTCCTTGCCGCATTGGTGGAAGGTCTTCGTGATCTGCTCGTCCAGGTCTATACGGTCCGTCACGATCACGATGCGCGGATTCGGGATGCTCTCGTCCAGTGCCAGCGCCTTGCCCAGCAGCACCATCGCCAGAGATTTACCACTGCCCTGCGTTTGCCAGATCACCCCACCCTTCCGGCGGCCCTGCACATCCAGCTGCTTCACGCGGTCCAGCGTGGCCTTGATGGCAAAGTATTGCTGGTAGCGGGCTACCTTCTTCACCGCACCACCCTCATCATAAAGAATAAATTGCCGCGCCAGTTCTATCAGTCTCTCGGGACGGCAGATGGACCACAGTAGATGATCCTGAGCCGTGGGCTCCCTCTCGTGCAGCATCTGCTGCTCAAAAGCCTCCCGCGCATGGGCAAACACACCTCTGAAGAGTTTCGCATGTTCTTCAGCCCGCACCGGGCCGTTCACCGCCTGTCGCACAGCGGCAGACACATCATGCATCTCTCGCCACTTAGCCCAGAACTTCGGACCCGTGCCGCTGGTGGCGTAGCAGCCATCATTCTTGTTCAGGGCCAGCACCAGTTGGCTATACAAAAAGAGCTGCGGCACGTTCTCATGCTGCCAGTTGCGCACTTGTTGGTTCACCGCCTCGTCCAACGAGTCCTTTTCATCCGGCCTCTTGCATTCGATGACCACAAACGGGATACCGTTCACGAAGCACACAATGTCTGGCCGTCTCGTTTCATGGCTCCCAGTCCGCTCCACTTCAAACTCCGCAGTGACGTGGAAGCTGTTGTTATAGGGGTTCTGCCAGTCGATGTAACGCAGAGTGAAACCCTTCGTCTCATTCTCCAGGGTCTGATCCAGGCTCTTGCCCAGCGTGAGCAAATCATAGACCTTCTCGCTGCTCCGCACGAGCCCTTCAAAAGGGATGTCCCGCAGCGCTTCGATGCCCTTGGCGATGTTTTCTTCCGAGAACGCCACCTCCCGGCCTTTGAAGCTGATCTTGTTCAGGCGCTTGAGCTGCCCGGCCAACACTTTTTCCAGGATCACACGCCCCAGCCGGCCTTGGCGCTCCACCGCGCACTCCTCCGGGCTCAGGTAGGTGAAGCCGAGCTGCTGGAGCAGCCGCAGCGCGGGAATCTGGCTAATCAGGGCTTCTTGGAAGGAGGGGGGCATTCAGAAAGATTGGGTTGCACACCAAAGATTGGTCGGGCTACTTAGCTTGTGGCTGGTCACTGCGTAGCGGGGGCTGGCCTTCTACAGAGGTCGATGCGGGTCCAGCGCGGCCTTCAGTCGGTCAGAGTCAGTAAAGGTATGAGGCATGAGCGGGAGACGAAAAGAATGTGATTGAATTACCGAAGCGCTTGGGTTTAACTACGCCTGCGCTGGGTGTTGGGCTTTCTTGTCCCAACCGAGGGCCTCACGGCCATCCAGCGCATTCTTATTTTTGGGGACGCATGACTTTGAGCCCGCTGTTCCAATGGTTGTCCGGATGCTGCCAGCGGTAGATGCAGCGTTTCAGGCGTTCAAAGTAAGGCCGGATATGATCGTGGCCTTCAAAACGCAGACCGATGATGGTGGTCACAAAGTCGGCCAGTTGAAGACCGATGTTCTGCGCCTGCGAAATGCCGAAGAACGGTGTGTCGATCACGGAGTCCAGCGCGAGGCCGTCGGGACTCCGCAGAAAGAAATTGGTGATGGCGGTGGCATTTCGCTCATTCGTCCCCTGATCACGGTCATCGAACACCAGCACCGCCTTTTCATGCGGGTGCTCGATTTTCATGAACATGTCGATCCGCTCGAAGAGAAAGCGAAAGGTCTTGTCCAGCGCCGTCACATCCTGGCACTTGAAATCCTGAAAGCGCGGCTGAAAGCAAACGCAGCCAAAGACGTGGATGTGTTTGCGTTCGATGTAGCTGAGGATGTCATCCGCCAGCGCCAGGTTTTTGGAAGCGATGCCTTTGGCCTGAAGTTTGAAGACATAGTTCTTCAAAAGTTCCTTGCCCTTCAACTCATGATCACGCGCAAACTCTGCTCCCATGTGCTTCAGCTTGAGCTGAAAGATGTCCTTGGCGACGCGGGTGAACTGGTTCTCGGATATCGCCACACCGCAGAGGGCACCAAATGGCATCTCCACAGTTCCCTTTTTGTGGGTTCGGAAGGTTTCGTCGAGGAAGACAAGCATGGCGTCAAAATGTGAGGTTCAGTTCACTGCACAGCACAAATCATCGGATGCAAAGCACCAAAAATAAAGCACCCGCCCTGGTGCGCTTCTTCGAGTGGCGTGGCGGGTCTGTTGAAATGAAAATGTCCGCCAAGTTGCGCTTCAAGGAGAGGCGTGGCGGACTTGTTGTGAGGAGTCTTGCTCATGAGCTTCCTGCTTTCAATTTCGTTTTCCCTCTGGTACTTCTATTGGAGACAACACAATCATTTCATTCAGGCATTGCTCCGTTGGTAATCCATCAATCCGGGATTCGTGACTTTAAGCCGTTCGAGCAACTCTGGGGTCATCGACTCTGGCGTTTCCTCCCACGCCAGTCCCAACGCATGAAAATACGGGCGGAAGCCTTCCCTCACGATGCGGCTGACCTGCCAAACAAAAGGCTCAGGGTTCGCCTTCACATGAGCCTCTTCCAGGAACGTGTAATAGGCCAAGCGTTGGTCCACGGTGAGCACGGCCGGCGGGTAATCGGCCTTCAGGAGTTCCAGGTTCATGAGCAGGCGTGAGGTGCGGCCATTGCCATCCACGAAGGGATGAATCTTCACGAAGTCGCTGTGCACACGCGCGGCGCGTTCCACGGGGTGCAGGGCCATCGCCTCGGTTTGATACCAGGTGATGAACTGCTCCATCAGCTCCGGCACGCGGACCTGATCCGGCGGCAGATGCTCCGCGCCGGAGATGCGCACGTTCACGGTGCGGTAGCGGCCCGCGTTGTCGTCGTCGATGCCTTTGAGGATGAGCTGGTGCAGGGATTTGATCGTCCACTCCGTCAGCGGCTCGTTCTTCTGCACCAGGTCTTCCAGCAGCAGGATGGCGTTCTTGTGGTTCACCGCCTCCAGATGCTCGCGGATGGACTTCCCACCGATGGTGATGCCCTCCAGCGCCACCTTCGTTTCTTGCAGGGTGAGCGTGTTGCCCTCGATGGCATTGGAATGGTAGGTCCAGCGCACGATGAGGTCTTCCCGCAGATTGCGCACAATCGCCGGGTCCAGCGGTCGATGCTTGTCCAGCGTGGCCTTGAGGCGGTCGATGTCGGGGAAGGTTTTCATGGCGGTGTTTCGGTCGTCTCTCGCGCCCCTTCAGGGCGCATCGAAATAGAAATGGATTGGACATTCGTTTCCCAGGGCATCAGTCGCCAAGGCTCCCTCAGCCCTGGGCTGGAGTCTCGGTCCCCGTTGGGGACATGAAAACGCCGACCAACTGGGCGAAAAGGTATCCACACGGCATCCCAGCTCTCGTTGGCAATGCATGGCGGCCCAACGGGCCGAAAGACCATAGCCCAGGGCTGAGCGGAGCGATGCCCTGGGTGCCCTGGGTTGCGTGTCATCAGACGCCCACATTTCACCGCGCCCTGAAAGGGCGCGAGAGGCGTCCGAATGCGAATGAGATGGATTGGGTGTCAGCATCGAATCAGGCAATGGATGGAAACGCGTCCTCGTTCACAGCTTCACCCTTAGTTTCCCCGTCAGCAGGCGCTGCATCAAGCCGCGCTTTTGCTGGTCGAGGGCGGTGCGTTGGGTGCGGAGGAGGGTGAGTTGCTGGTCGGCGGTGTCGAGGATGGCGGCGATCTGGCGCTGCTCTTCGAGGTCGCTGGGAAGGGTGATCTTCTCGTGCATGAAGTCCGAGAGCTTGAAGGTCATCTTCTCGATGTGGACGCCGTGGCTGCTGATGTAGGCGAGGTGCCAGAAAGAGCGCATGCGCGACATCCAGTCTAGGAACGGCATGTGGAGGATCTTGGCGTCCTTCGTGACGAGCACGTCATACGAGTCCGAGGCATACATCCCATCGCACTCGGGGCGGACCATGCCGAGAGCTCCGTGCACCACCTGCATCCGTGAGATGAGGAAATCGCCCGAGTGGACGCGCTTCATGACTTTGGTTTTGATGTCGGCACCTTGAAGAGCTTCGCGGAAGAACACGCCGCCCGAACGGCGGCGGATGCTCACCAACGAGTAGGTGTGATCGTCATCGAACTCCACATAGCGGTCTTGGGGCTCTAACAGTTCTGAGAAGCGGAAGCGTTTCCACGGCTTGGAGAACCCCTTGAGCCTGCGGCGGCCGGTGAGGAGCTGCTGCATGAGGGCCTTCTTGCGGCGCTCCTGGGCTTCGATGAGGGCGTCGAGCTGGGCCAAGGCCTCGTCCCACGTCGTCAGGATGTCTGCGATCTTGCGCTCCTCTGAAAGTGTTCCTGGAATTGGAAGGTGAAAATCGCGAAGCGTCGCGATGGAGAATTCAAGCCTCGTAGAGCCGACGACTTCTTTCGCAATGCGCTTTTGCGTGTGTTCTGCTTCGAGTTGATGTGCGACAAATTCAGCAGAATGGCTCCTTGCGATTCGGAGCCGTGCAAGCTCACGCGCTATGTTGCCTGAAAATCGAGGTGGCACTACCCCAACCCGGCCTATCGTGCCCTTCACCGAAATCAGAACGTCTCCTGCTTGAACTCTGCTGTTGGTGTAAGCGCGTTCAACATCAACTGCCGCACGATGAAGGCGCGAATGTGCAATCTGCTTAACGTACTTAATTGGCACTATTGGAACGCCTCCTTCGGTATCTGGCCCCAATTGCACAACGCCATATCGGATTGGCGCGCTTGGAACCACTAGATCTGCCGCGCGTTTTGTGGTCCAATCTTGCGGAATCCATCCTGCTGGTGATGGTTTGAATCCCGTTCTGCTTTTTCGGATGCCGGTCATACCCCAAGCTCCTCCAGGCAAGCCTGCATCTTGGCCCGCACGGTGGCGAGTTCGGATTCGAGGCGGGTGATGTCGGCCTTGACGGTTTTTAGCGGTGCTGATGGCATGGGTTTCATGAGAGGAAGAGATGGTAGTATTCCCGGAAGTAGAAGACGCGGTTGCGGCGCTGGCCGGTCATTTCGGCGACGATGCCGAGCTGCTGCAAGTCGGTCAGAATGCGGTCGCTGGTGGCCTGGCTGAGATCGAGCCGGGCTGCCAGGGAGCCGCTGCTGGTAATGGGCCGGAGGTAGAGGGAGTCCACCACACGGGCGGCATTGGCGGCGCGGCGACCAAGAGTTTGGATCTGGGAGGCGGTTTGCTCCCGGAGCTTGTGAATCGCCTGGAAGGTGCGCACACCCTTCTTCGCGGTCTCATTGATGGCCACGAGGAAGAACTTCACCCAACCTGCGAGGTCGCCCCGCGTCCGCACGGCGGTGAGGGCGTCGTAGTAGGCGGCGCGGTTGCGTTCCAGGTGGTCGGAGACATACAGGCAGGGGCGGTGCAGGAGCCCCTTGCTCACCAAATAAAGGGCGATGAGCAGGCGTCCGATGCGGCCGTTGCCATCGAGAAAGGGGTGAATGGTCTCGAACTGGTAATGACTGATGGCGATGCGGATCAACTCCGGCACGAAGACGGTTTCATTGTGCCAAAAAGCCTCCAGGTCGCCCATCAGGTGGGGCACTTCCTCATGGTGCGGCGGAATGAAGACCGCATCCGCCAGGGTCGCGCCGCCGATCCAGTTCTGGCTGCGGCGGAATTCGCCAGGGGTTTTCACTTCACCGCGCACTCCATCCAGGAGCCTAGCATGGGCCTCGCAAAGCAGCCGGTTGGAGAGCGGCAGGCGCTCCAGATCGGCCAGCGCCCCGTTCATCGCGGCCACGTAGTTACGGACCTCCTGCCAGTCGTCGCGTTTTTCGGGATCGATCTCATTCGGGTCGTCCTCCAGGGCTTCTTCCATTTCCGTCTGAGTCCCTTCGATCCGGCTGGAGGTCTGCGCTTCCTTGACCACGTGCATCTGGATGAAGCGGTCCACGTCGGGAACGATCAAGGAGAGCCCGTTCAACTCCCCCAGGTGCCGGTTGGCCTCCGCCAGGAGTTGGTGGATTTCAGGCGAATCCCAGGTCCACTGCCCGTTGATTTCCACCGGGGCAAAGCTCAGGTACTGGAACTGCTGACGAAAAGTGCCGGGCTGGAAGGCTTCGATCTTCATGTGAATTTTGGCGGATTTATAAATTCACGAAAGCAAATTGGCGAATTTAAAGAATAAATTAAATTCATGAAGCTTCCGATTTGAGTTTAAAGAGTCCGTTGTTTTCACGAAAGACCCAGCTCCTCCAGGTAAGCCTGCATCTTGCCTCGCACGGTGGCGAGTTCGGATTCGAGGCGGGTGATGTCGGCCTTCACGGTGTCGAGGTCGATCTCGGCCTCTTCCTCGAAGGTATCGACGTAGCGGGGGATGTTCAGGTTGAAATCGTTGTCGGCGATCTCCTGCGGGGTGGCGCGGTAGGCGTATTTTTCCACCGTATGGAAGGCCTGATACGTGCTGACGATCTTCTGCACATGCTCCTCGGTGAGCAGGCTTTGGTTCTTGGCGTCCTTATACTCGCGGGAGGCGTCGATGAAGAGGACATCGCCATGTGTCTTGCCTTTGTTGAAGAGGAGGATGGCGGCGGGGATGCCGGTGCCGAAGAAAAGATTCGCCGGCAGGCCGATGACGGCCTCCAGCAGGTTCTCCTCGATGAGTCTCTGCCGGATCTTGCCCTCTGCCGCACCGCGGAACAGCACGCCATGCGGCACCACGACGCCGACCTTCCCCGTGCCCTGGCGGGCGGTCTCGATCATGTGGGTGATGAAGGCCCAGTCGCCCTTCGACTTCGGCGGCAGGCCGCGATGGTAGCGGTGGAAGGGGTCCTTCTCCGCGTCTTCTTGCCCCCATTTGTCGAGGGAGAAGGGCGGATTGGCCACGACGATGTCGAAGCGCATGAGGTGATCTCCCTCAATGAGGCGGGGATTGCGCAGGGTGTCTCCCCACTCGATGCGGAAGTTATCCATGCCATGCAGGAACATGTTCATGCGGCAGAGGGCATGGGTGGTGCCATTCATCTCCTGACCGAAAAGCGCGAAGTCCCTTTCATCGGCCTGACGGCCCACTTTGATCAACAAGGAGCCGGAACCGCAGGAAGGATCGCAGATGGTCTGGCCCTTCTTGGGTGTGAGCAGCCGTGCGAGCAGGCTGGAGACCTGGCCGGGTGTGTAGAACTCGCCCGCCTTTTTCCCCGCATCGGAGGCGAAGCGCTCCAGCAGATACTCATACACATTCCCGATGACATCCTCCTCCCCGACGACGGAGGGTCGGAGATCGAGCCGTGGATCGGCAAAGTCCTGAAGAAGGAGCTTCAGGCGGGCATTGCGGTCGCGGGTCTGGCCGAGCTTCGACTCGGAATTAAAGTCCACCTCGCGGAAGACGCCTTCCAGCTTGGCCTTGTTCGCCTCCTCAATGCCCGCAAGGGCGACATTCATGCGCTCGCCGATGTCGGCCTCGTTGCGCTTGTCATAGAGGGAGTAGAAATCACAGCCGTCCGGGAGCTGGAAGCGCTCGCGGGCAAGGCGCCGCCGCACGCGCTCCTCGTCGCCATGGTATTCCTTCAAGTAGGCATCGCGATGGTCGCGCCAGACATCGGACATGTATTTCCAGAAGAGCATCACGAGGATGTAGTTCCGGTAGTTCTCAGCATCGACGACGCCACGGAAGGTATCGCAGGCACGCCAGGCGACGTCGTTGATTTCGGATTGGTTGACTTTGGGCATGGTGGGGAAAGAAGAGGAGACGGGGAGAGGAGCGCGGACACTCTTGTCCGCTGATTTGGAGACTAGGAGTTGGCGGCGAGGAGCATGGCGCGCTGAAGGTAGATGGTTTTCAACTGGGCGAGTTGCATGGAGATCTGGCGTTCCTGAATGGCAAGGGCATCAATGGCGATGATTTGGTGCTGTTTCGCAAGGGACGGCAAAGGCAGCTCCAACTCCAGCACGTCCTTCCGCTGCACGGTCTGGACGAGGGTGCCCTTGCGCCGCAGGGCGAAGTGGGCAGCGGCCTTCTCCGTGCGAAGGAACCAAGCGAGATAGTCTGGAAGCACTCGGTTCATATCGACACGCAAGATGTAAAACTGAGCTCCAACCAAAACCTTGGGAAGAGGCATGTCATAGACATAAGCGGTGCAGCGGGTACCGCGATTGGGCAAAAGCACATCACCAGGGCGTAGAAAGAGATCAGGATTGATGTCCTCTCCAGGCTCAAACTGATGAAGGTCCTGAGTGATGAGATGGCCATCATCTGAGAGATCACTGATGCGAATCATATAACAAGACCCATGAGGGACAGGACGCGTGGCGTCCCGTCCCCGCAGGGTGACCCCCATGCGGACCTCAGCGATCTGGTGAAGTGAGACGTGGGGGGAGTGGGTGGTCATCGGGGAAATGCAGTTTTGATTTGCACGTTCTTCGTTCCGTCCGCTTTCACCACACAAACCTGCCGCCCATCGCTTTTTGCGAGGTTGTTTTCCCATTGAAGGGGCTGCAGGTTGCTGATGTGGTCGCCTCCGTTCGGGTTGATGTGGTCAACTTCCCAACCGTAATCGGAATCACGGTTGCCGTATTGGTTGCGTGCGATCCATGCTCCGTAGTTGTCTTGGCGCCACTGGGTGGGATCATAGTTCTGGATGATGCGGCCTTTGTTCCAGACCGCCTGGATTTCTTGTTCTGTCATGTTGGTTCTCTATTCGGTTTTGATGTTAACTCCCTCCAGGCCAGTCACTGGAGGGAAGTGGTTGCACCGCTACCGCCAAAGAGTTAAAATCCAGTTCTTCACGCTGATCGTCGCCCTTGGGTGGCATCGGTTCAAAAAGGCCCGGACGACTGAAAAGGTCGTCCGGGTTCTTTTTGGCTGACGGCGGATATCATACACTCAACGTATGAAAAAGTAAACTATTTTCATCGCATACATGGCAATCGTGCAGATTCAAAGCGGTGAATCGGCGCTGGAACAGGCATTTTCACCTCTTTCACGGCCATTTTCTGGGTCTGGAAAGCGTTACTCGACCTCGAGTATCGGGTTACTCGACCCCGAGTAAGGGTGTCTTTGACCTCGAGTATCGGGTTACTCGACCCCGAGCAAGGGTGTCTTTGACCTCGAGTATCGCGTTACTCGACCCCGAGCAAGGGTGTCTTTGACCTCGAGTATCGCGTTGCTCGACCCCGAGCAGGGGTGTCTTTGACCTCGAGTATCGCGTTGCTCGACCCCGAGCAAGGGTGTCTTTGACCCCGAGTATCGCGTTGCTCGACCCCGAGCAGGGGTGTCTTTGACCCCGAGCATCGCGTTGCTCGACCCCGAGTAAGGGCGTCTTTGACCTAAAAAATCGCAAAATAGTCTTGCTGGAAACCGGGGTGAAGGAGTATTCTGCACGTGGTTGTTCACTGAAGTGAACGATCACCTGCTACCAAAAGCCCACATTTTGCTTGTTATGAAAGAGCCTTCTCCAGAGCACTTCGCGCGCATGGATGCGTATATCCGAGAATGGCTGAAGTTGTTTGGCAGGTTGGTGAACTTTCAGCGCAATTTCTTGGGCATGAGCCAGGAGTTGGTAGCGAGCCTAGCGGGTCTCTCTCGCACGGAATTGAACCACTTGGAGTCTGGAACGCAGGATCACAAGATAAGCACTTTCATCCGCATTTGCATTACGCTGATGCGTGGCCCTGGAGAGGTAGCTTCTCACCTGGAGCACCTGGTGGATCATCCAGAAGATCGCCCGCCGGAATCACCTCGCAAATCGCAGCGAGGAAAAAACACCAGACGTTCACTATAATAACGGTGATCTGCGCACTCGGCTGTGGTTGGATTTCAGCCGAAACGACGATGCCGTCATGCTCCTGCGCTACGATTCCAGTCCCCCACTCCGCATGGACCAAGGTCTGCGATACGACACAGGGCCGGTGCCGCCACTTAAACCACGGAGAAACAAGACAATGACAAAGTTCAAACTCGAGCTTTTCAAGAAGAAGCCCACAGACAAACTGGCGATGGGCGCAACGCACATCGCCGCCATGAATGGCAATACCAACTACCCGGTAGGCACTCGTGTGCCTTCAGACGCACAGGTGCAGACCGCACAGGATGAGCTACAGACCTCCCAGTCAGATGTAGAAGCCAAGGAGATCGCGTGGAAACAAGCCATCCAGGTGCGAGACGCCAAGGAACTTGCCTGGGATACGCTTATTACGGCCCGCGCCAGCAATTGCGAGGCAGTCACTCCAGATAATCTCGGCGCATTGGCAAGCACGGGCTTCCCTCTGCGCTCTAGCGGAGGACCCATAGGCCCGCTGCCGCCACCCGCAGACCTCCGCGCTAAAGCAGGTCTCAACGAAGGCCAGATTGACCTGCGTTGTGACACTCTCAAAGGCGCCAGCAGCTACGAGTGGGAATGCAAGGTCCACAATGACCTGAACGCTCCGTGGACTTCGATCAAAGCCAGCACCGCTTCCAAGATCAGTGTGCCCGACCTGACGCCCGGCACGCTCTACGCCTTCCGCGTGCGCGGTGTGGGCAGTGCGGGCCCCGGAGCCTGGAGTGACGAAGCCACCGAACGCGCTCCGTGATCGCAGAGACGCCTAACAGCAGTCGTAGGGTGCTCACCCCACCCACGACTGCCCCGCTGCATCGATCATGACTTCTGAACGTTAACGCACCGAACACCATGCCCTTTGACCCTACCTATCCTCCGGCCAGTGCCGAAATCGAATCTGCTCCACTGCGGGACCAGTTCAACGCACTGAACGATGACATTCAAACCCGGGCCACCGCAGCAGCGCTCGTGGCAGCCATCGATGGAACAAGCGCCAACTCCAATAGCGTAGCCACCATCAGCATGAACGCAGACCCGGACTACAATCAAAGCCAGATGCAAGCCGTGCTGCAGAAGCTGGATGAACTCATCCTCATCCTGCGGAGATAACCACACAACACCCGCAGTGTTCAGGCCATTCCGGGCCCGTGTAAGAGGGACGGCAAGGCTTTCTCCCCAGTGCCGTGCCGAGTCCCTCAGCCATGACGATTGGCTTGCTAACCCTTGGCGCTGTTCGCAGTCGAGACGACTGCACCACTCTGGGGCTGGGTTTGACAGGGGCTGGGGGCGCGGTATGCAGGTGAGGTATGGGTGGTACGCAGCTTCATATTCAAAAACTTGATCCCCGGGATGACTTGGTGGTGGCGCTTCAGCCGCTGGCGGCTGGGCAGGTGGTGGAGTTGGGCTCGGAGCGGTGGAGCTTGCCTGGGGTGGTGCCGGCGAAACAGAAGTTCGCGGCGAGGGAGTTTGCCGCCGGGGAGCGGGTGACGATGTATGGGGTGACGGTGGGGCGGGCGCTGGTGGGGATTAAGGCTGGGGAGCTGATCTCGCGAGCAAACTTGGAGCATGCGTCTGATGACTTCACGGGGAAGACGCGCTCGTATGTTTGGACGCCTCCAGATGTGAGTGGCTGGCTGGGTGGGACGTTCATGGGTTACAAGCGGGCTACGGGCCGATCTGGTACGGCGAACTATTGGGTGGTGATCCCGCTGGTGTTTTGTGAGAACAGGAACCTAGCGGTGATGCGGGAGGCGCTGAACCGTGCGCTGGGGTATCACCGCACGGCGGTGTATGAGGGGTATGCGCGGGACCTGGTGAGGGCACATGGTGCGGGGACGGATCTGGATGGGGTGGTGCTGGAGGGTGTGTCTGATGTGCTGCCGGTGTTCCCTGGGGTGCATGGGGTGAAGTTTCTGGAGCATGGGCTGGGCTGCGGTGGGACGCGGCAGGATGCGGAGGCGCTGTGTGATCTGCTGGCGGGCTACATTGATCACCCGAATGTGGCTGGGGCTACGGTGCTGAGCCTGGGGTGCCAGCACGCGCAGGTGTCTCTGCTAATGGAGCAACTGGGGAGGCGGAATGGGGCGTTTAACAAGCCTCTGCATGTGTTTGAACAGCAGAAGGCGGTGTCTGAGCGGCAGATGCTGGCGGATGCGATGAAGGCTACAGTGCGGGGTGTGGCGGCGGCGTCTGAACTGGTGCGTGAGCCGTGCCCGCTGTCTGACCTGGTGGTGGGGGTGGAGTGTGGGGGGTCTGATGGGTTCTCTGGGATCTCGGCGAATCCGGTGCTGGGGCATGTGGCGGATGTTTTGTGCGGGATAGGTGCCTCGCCGGTGTTGTCTGAGTTCCCTGAGCTGTGTGGCATAGAACAGAGTCTGTGTGACCGGTGTGAGACGCCGGAGCTGGCGGAGCGGTTTGTGCAACTGATGCGGGCGTACGAGGGTGCAGCGAAGAGCTGTGGCTCGGGCTTTGATAGCAATCCGTCTCCGGGGAATATCCGGGATGGGCTGATCACGGATGCGATCAAGTCTGCGGGTGCGGCGAAGAAGGGCGGGACGGGTCCGATCGTGGAGGTGTGTGACTACCCGGAGCGGATCAAGTCGCGTGGGGGGCTGGTGCTGTATTGCACGCCGGGGAATGACGTGGAGAGCACAACGGCTCTGGCGGCGGGTGGCTGCACGCTGATGCTCTTCACCACGGGGCTAGGCACTCCGACGGGGAATCCGGTCTGTCCCACGCTGAAGATTAGCACGAACACGGAACTGGCGACGAGGATGAGCGACATCATCGACTTTGACGCAGGGCCGGTGATCCGTGGTGAGCGAACGGTAGCGGAACTGGGTGAGGACCTGATGAAGCTGAGCGTGGAGGTGGCGAGTGGCGTGGTAACCCCGAAGGCGGTGGCTCTGGGCCAGGATGACTTTCTGCCTTGGAAGCGTGGGGTGTCGCTTTAGAAGATGGGAAGATTGGAAGACTGGAAGATGGTGGGGGTGTTTGGTGCTTGGGAGGCCAGCTCTGGGAGTGGTGGAGTGGTGGAGTGGTGGGCTTTCAACTAGACACGACGGGCCGTGGAATCTTGAATCTTGAATCTTGGGTCTTGGGTCCTGAATCTTGACGGCGATTGGCTGGGTGTGGTTTGATGTGGGGTGATGTCTCGTTTACTTATGCTGATGTCTGCGGTCCTGCTGGCTTGGATGAATGCAGGCTGCCGTCGGCCTGTGGCTGAAAAGTCGTTGGGGGATGGTGCTGAGTATTTGGAGACAGAAGTGGCTGGCGTGCGGGTGAAGATGGTGAAGTTCGATGAGATGCTCTGCTGGATGCGCGTGTGGGCGAATGAGGAGCGTGACAAAGCGCTGTCTCTGGCGGAGCGGGGCAAGGCTGAACGTGCGATTGTGGTTTGCAACGGAGGCTATTTTGATCCGGGGAAGTTTATGCCAGCAGGGCTGGAGATTGCGGACGGGAAGTCGACTGGGGTGATGGTGACGGGCAACAGCTACGAGTGCACGCTGGCCGTGACGAAGTCCTGGGCACACATCTTGTGGGACGGCGAGAAATTGAAGCGGGAGAAGGCGGAACAGCTTTTGCAATGCAATCCATGGCTGCTGCGTGATGGCAAAACTTTCCCGCCGAGTAAGCCTGACCCAGCAGAACCTCAGGCGCGAAGGACGTTCATCATGACGAATGAACAAGGGACTTGGGTGCTGGGGGTGACTTCTCCAGTGACGCTGTCTGGCCTGAGCCAACTGTTGGCTAAGGAGGGGCTGGTTCCGGGATTCAAGCCAGTGCGCGCTATGAATCTAGATGGCGGGCCATCTACGGGTCTGTGGGTGCGTGGCCGGGAAGATGAACTGGCAAATGACCAACCAAAGACGAAGGTGCGGAACGGGATCATGCTGGTGAGACGGTTGCTGGTTTATTGAGGGGTGGATTTCAGACTTCTGATTTCTTACTTCTGATTTCTTACTTCTGATTTCTTACTTCTGATTGTCTAGCGGTCTGATTGCGTGCCCACGTCTTATCATGATCAATCCGCTATTTGCAAAGGGAGCGGGGCTGTCTTAGAGAACCTCTCCCATGGCTTCACGCCCTTTTCATTATCAGGAGCTTTTTGAGACAGGTGCCGATGATACGGAGTATCGGCTCCTGACTTCGGATCACGTGTCTGTGCAGTCGTTTGACGGTAAGGAGGTGCTCTGTGTTAAACCAGAGGCGCTGACTCTACTGGCGAGCCAGGCGTTTCATGACATTAACTTCTTCCTGCGGCCAAAGCACTTAAAGCAAGTGGCGGCGATCCTTGATGACACTGAGGCGAGTGAGAATGACCGGATGGTGGCGCTGACGCTCCTGAAGAATGCGGACGTGGCTTCTGCCGGGCTGCTGCCTTTCTGCCAAGACACGGGCACAGCGATCGTGATGGGCAAGAAGGGCCAACAAGTCTGGACGGGCGGTGGCGATGAGGAGTCGCTCTCAAAGGGTGTGTATGAGGCTTACCAGGACAATAACCTGCGTTACTCACAAAATGCAGCCACCGACATGTTCACGGAAAAGAACACGGGCACGAACTTGCCTGCTCAGTTGGATCTAGCGGCGGTGGATGGTGATCAATACAAGTTTCTGTTCATCGCAAAGGGCGGTGGCTCGGCTAATAAGTCGTTCCTTTACCAAGAGACGCGTGCGGTGCTGAATCCGAAGGGGTTGGTGGACTTCCTGACGAAGAAGATGATGACGCTGGGCACTGCGGCGTGTCCTCCTTACCATTTGACGTTCGTGATCGGTGGTTTGTCCGCTGAGCACACGATGAAGACGGTGAAGTTGGCGTCTACGAAGTACTTGGATAGCCTGCCTACGACGGGGAACGAACACGGACGTGCGTTCCGCGATGTAGCGCTGGAGGAGCAGATGCTGGAGGCCGCGCGGAAGTGCGGAATCGGCGCGCAGTTTGGCGGCAAATACTTTGCGCTGGATGTGAGGATCGTGCGTCTGCCACGTCACGGAGCGAGTTTGCCAATTGGGATAGGTGTCTCGTGCTCGGCGGATCGTCAGGCGAAAGGGAAGATTACGAAGGAAGGTGTCTTTCTGGAGAAGCTGGAGACGAATCCTCTGCAATACATCCCTGAAGCACTGCGGCACCGGAAGGATACGAGCGCGGTGCGGATCGATTTGAACAAGCCGATGGAAGACATTCGAGCCGAGCTCTCGAGGTATCCAGTGACGACGAGGTTGCTACTCAACGGCCCGATCATCGTGGCGCGCGACATCGCGCACGCCAAGCTGCGTGAGCGTCTGGAGCAAACGGGCTCACTGCCAGATTACTTTAAGGCGCATCCGGTGTATTACGCAGGGCCAGCCAAGACTCCGGCAGGACTGCCGAGCGGGTCATTCGGCCCAACAACGGCGGGTCGTATGGACAGCTACGTGGATCTTTTCCAAGAGCATGGAGGCAGCATGGTGATGATCGCCAAAGGGAACCGTGGACAGGCCGTAACAGACGCGTGCAAGAAGCATGGCGGCTTCTATTTGGGAAGCATAGGTGGCCCAGCGGCAATCCTGGCCAAAGAGAACATCAAGAAAGTCGAGCAAGTTGAGTTTGCAGAGCTCGGCATGGAAGCTGTGTGGCGCATCGAAGTCGAAGACTTCCCCGCATTCATCCTAGTGGATGATAAGGGGCACGACTTCTTTCAGGAGGTAGCTCCTGGATGCACCATCAGTCACTAACCATGCCCAACCGACTTTTCTACGACTCCCACATGCACACTCCGCTGTGCAAACATGCCTTCGGTGAACCGGAGGCGTATGCTGACCGTGCTATTCAGGCTGGGCTGAAGGGGATCATTTTCACCTGCCACTCTCCGATGCCTCGTGGCTTCTGGCCACATGTGCGGATGAGCATCAAGGAGTTTCCGGAGTATGTGAGGATCGTGGACCGCGCGGCTAAGGCTTATGAGGGTAAGCTGGACATCCGCCTGGGAATGGAGAGCGACTTCTTTCCAGGGTTTGAGGAGTGGATCGCCGAGTTGCACACGATGGCGAAGTTTCACTACTGCCTAGGAAGCGTGCACTGGCAGGGCCAAGACTATAAGGCGCGGTATGAAACTGGGTCCGTGGAAGATTTTATTGCCACCTACTTCAGGCTACTGGCGGAGAGTGCTGAGACGGGGCTGTTTGACTGCTTGGCACACCCTGATCTCGTGAAGAACTACAAACCAGAGTGCTGGGACTTTGAGGCGATCCGACCCATCGTGGCCGAGAGTTTGGATCGGATAGCCAAGACTGGAGTGGCGATGGAACTGAACACCTCCGGACTGAACAAGCGATACGCCGCGATGAATCCGGGGCCAGAAATGCTGGCGATGATGGCGGAGCGAGGCATCCCCGTGGTGATCGGCTCCGATGCTCACGTGGCGCAACGGGTGGGGGATCGGTTCCGCTTGGCAATCAATCACCTCAAGGCAGCCGGCTACTCCACCGTCCGGGTGTATGAGGAGCGCTGGCCGCACGTCATGCGCCTGGACGAAATCGAAAGGACTCTACTCAGGCAAGCCACGGAACTAGGAAACACATCCGTGGAGGCAGCATGAGTCGGGCTCCGTGAGGAAACTGCACGGATCAAAAGATCCCCTTGCCGCCTCAAAAACGACTCTACCTGGGCCAAATCAGGCTGATTTCGTGTGACTTGACTCTGTGGGCCAAATCGTGTAGCTACTGCGCCCATTTTTGGCCTCGCGCCTTCCCTACCCCTTTCCACATGCCCCAAGAAACGTCCCTGTTGCTGCTGAAGCCTGATTGTATCGCCAAAAACCTTACTGGAGAAGTCCTCAAGCGCCTGCTGGCTGAAGGATTCAGAATCAGGGGCTGCAAGATGATCCAACTCACTGATGCCTTATTGAAGGATCACTATTCTCACATCGCCGACAAGCCATTCTTCCCTGAAGTGGCTGGCTTCATGAAAAGCAAGCCAGTCATCGCCGTGGCTCTCGCCGGTGAAAACGTCATTAGCCGAGTCCGCGACCTTTTGGGGCCTACGGACTCCAAGGCCGCCCCCAAGGGCACCATCCGTGGTGACTTTGGTGACGACAAGATGACAAACGTTGTGCACGCGTCCGATTCTGCCGAAGCTGCGGCCATCGAACTAAACCGCTTCTTCGCCCCTGGCGAAGTCTTCGATATCTGATCTACTTCTCCAATACCTGATGCAACTGACCGCTGACTCCGCCAACCAGGAAGCTCCAGCCGCCAACGACTGGAAAGCAATCGTCGCCAAATACACTAAGCCAAGCGCTAGTAAAGCGATCTGGCAGGTGGTGAACACGATGGTACCCTACGTAGCGTGTTGGGTGGCCATGTATTATCTCGCCAACATCTCCTGGTGGCTGGTGTTGCCTGTGGCAGCACTCGCTGGAGCGCTGATGGTGAGAATGTTCATTCTCTTCCATGACTGCACCCATGGAAGCTTCTTCAAGTCTACCAAAGCGAATAATGTCCTCGGGCAAATCCTGGGCGTGCTCACCTTCACTCCTTACTATCACTGGAAGTGGGAACACACGGTCCACCACGCCACCTCGGGTAACTTGGACAAGCGCGGGATGGGTGATATTTGGACCCTGACCATCCAGGAGTATCTGGAAAGTTCGCGTCTCCGCCGCTTTGCCTACCGCCTTGCAAGGAATCCATTGGTAATGTTCCTCCTCGGGCCATTGTTCTTGTTCCTGGTGTGGAATCGCATCACTACCCGCACCGCCGGGATGAAGGAGCGGATGTCGGTTTACCTGACTAATCTCGGGATCATTTCCATAGCTGTCGGTATGAGTTACCTCTTCGGGTGGCAAAACTACATCTTCAGCCAATTCATCGTCATGTCTGTGGCAGGCACCATTGGTGTGTGGATGTTTTACGTTCAGCATCAGTTCGAGGGCGTCTACTGGGAACGGCAGGAGGACTGGGACTTTGCCACAGCGGCCATGCATGGGAGTTCATTCTACAAGTTGCCCAAAATCCTCCAGTGGTTCTCGGGCAACATCGGATTCCATCACATCCATCACCTCAGCTCCCGCATTCCGAACTATCATTTGGAGCAGTGCCACAAATCAGAGCCGTTTTTCCAGAAGGTGAAGCCTATCACACTGGTCTCTAGCTTGAAGTGTGCTGGCTATCGGTTGTGGGATGAAGAAAAGCGTGAGCTTGTGGGCTACAAGCGGCTCCGCGAAGTGCGCCGCTCCACGAAAGCAGCGGCTTAGCCCAGAAAGCACTTTGTCTGGCAGCGCAACAGCCCATCAAGTCATCATCACCGGTGCAAACGGTGTCCTTGGGCGAAGTATCGCTCGCTGGTTTCTTCGGCACGACTCAACGTGCCAGCTCTGGCTTGGCGTTCGATCAAACAGAGAGCATGCGCAAGCCATCGTGATGGAATATGAGGGACGCGCGCATTTGCTAGATCTCGATGTCACGAGCGAAACGGCATGGAAGGCCGCTGTGGAGCAGGTTCCGGGTGTCACTACGCTGATCAACAACGCGGGGTTTCATGATGACACCCTCCTGGCCAGCATGTCCACATCGCAATGGTCGTCGGTCATTGATTCTTGCTTGAACTCGGTGTTCCTGGGCTGCCGTGCCGTGATCAAGCCGATGGCGTCAGGTCGATTTGGTCGCATCGTGAACGTGGCCTCCCTCTCCGCCCTGCATGCTCCCCCAGGGCAGACCAACTATGCGGCAGCAAAAGCAGGTGTGCTGGCCTTGACCCAAAGTCTGGCCAAGGAAACGGCCCGTCTGGGCATCACGGTGAACGCAGTTTGCCCGGCTCATATCGAAGGAGCGCTGCCGGCCAACTGGAATGATGAACAACTCGCGGCGACACGCAAAGCGCTACCAATGCGGCGATTTGCCCGGCCTGACGAAGTGGCCGCAGCGATTTTCTTCCTTGCCAGTCCCGAGGCGAGCTATGTAACGGGGGCCGCCCTAAAGGTCGATGGAGGGCTGACCTGAATCCCTCCTCCCTCTCCCTCATCATGTCTGACATTGCCCTGAACGAGAAAATCAAACAAGTGCTGGCTTCCGAACTCATGCTGGAAATACCAGCAGAAGAGATAGGTGATGACACTCCTCTCTTTGGACCCTCAGGCTTGGGATTGGACAGTGTGGATGCTCTACAGATTGTGATCGCGCTGGAGAAGCACTTTGGTCTCAAGATTGGCGACAACGAGACAGCACGTTACGTGCTGCACTCGGTCAACACCATTGCTACCGCGATCAACGCGAAATGAAGCGGCTGCTGCCAGCGCTGCTGAAGCTGGCCGTCAGTGCGGTGCTGCTCATTCTCATCTTCCGCGGGCAAGAAGGCGGCTCGGAAATCTTGCCGCGACTGCGTTTGATGCTCACAAACTGGGGCTGGACCACTGCCGGGCTTACCTGTGTGGCAGCTTCCATTCTCCTGCACAGTTGGAGGTGGCAAGCTCTTCTCAAAGGTCAGTCTCAACCCGCTCATCTTGGTCAAATCGCGCGCATCAATATCTGCGCGGCATTCTTTAGTCTCTCGCCACTCGGTGCTGCGGGCGGAGATGCCTGGCGCATCATCTCGCTGATGAAAGACCCTCGCTTCAAGCGCCTGCCAGTTGTCGTCTCCATCGTATTGGATCACTTCGTTGGCCTTGCTTCCTTGGCCCTGTTGTATGTGTTTTTCGTCACGGCGTTTGCCGAGCACTGGGAGTCCCATCCGCCTGCGGTTCAACACCTTGTGTCGGGTTTCTCGGTGTTCATGGGAGGCTCGCTTCTGTTTCTGCTGCTCAGTGTTTGGTCCTTTTCTCCAGGCCTTTATGCCTGGGGAGAAACACGTTTTCCTCGCCTGCTGGGCAACGAGAAAGTGAAGCAGTTCTGCCAAGCCTGTGACGCAATGAGAAGTTCTTGGGCTCGCAGCCTAGAGGCTCTGCTGGCATCCATTGCCATGTTTGCCACGCACTTTGCTACCTTTTACTGTAGTGCCCGTGCCATCTCCGAGCACCCACCGTTCAAAGACGTGATGGCTGCCATGCCCATCGTGGATGGCTTGGCGGGGCTTCCTGTGTCGTTCGCCGGACTTGGCGTGCGCGAGAAGACGTTTGAGGCACTCATGGGAGCGCTCTCTGGCATGGGAGAGTCGGCTGCGGTATCGGCAGCGCTTGCAGGCTGGCTGATGCAGGTGTTTTGGGCTATTCTCGGTGGGTTGCTGTTCGTGCTGAATCGGCATCGCCTCCCTTCCCCATCATGATTCAACCCGAACAAGTCCTATCGATCCTCACCGATAACGAAATCCTGCCAGACGCTGAAACGCTGACGGCAGAGTCAGACCTGTTTGTTCATGGATTGGATTCGATGGCGCTGATGCAGTTGCTTATCCAGATCGAAACCAATCTCGGGATCGCAGTACCACCTTCGAGCATCACACGCGAGCGATTCTCCACGGCTTCGGCACTAGCAGGCTTTCTTTCGGAACATGAACAAGTTGCCGACCACGGTTGACGTCACTGTCGTTGGTGGGGGCAGTGCGGGACTTGCCGCCGCACTAGCCTCGGCCCGCATGGGAGCCCAAACTCTGCTGATCGAGCGTCATGATCGGCTCGGAGGCATGGGGGCAGTGGCTAACGTGCATACGTTTTGCGGGCTGTTTCACCCAGACGTGGCCAGTCCTCCAGAATGGCTCAATCCCGGCATCCCTGAAGAGATCGGAAAGCTCATGATGCAGCGGGTGGGCACCAAGCCAGAAGTCATGGGCTCCGTCTACGTTCTGAGACAACATCCGACCACGTTCAGCCAAATCGCTGCAGAGTTGTGTGCCAACGAACCTCTTTTGACTGTGGCAACCAACGCTCAATTGACGGCCAATAGGTTCCACTCTGATCACTGGACGCTTGAGATCAAAACAGCGGGATCGTTGAGCGAGGTCACTTCGTCAGCGATTGTCGATACCACCGGTTCAGCGACTCTCGCCCCGGCGGCATCGATTCAATCCAATGCTGACATCCGCCTGCATCGACCAGCGCTCATTGCTGAGTTTCACAACGTCTTAGGAGAGCTCACTGACTCCGCTCGTCTCCAGATCGCTGGAGGCATCGTGCGCGCCATCCGTTCGGGGCAGTTGCCAGAGATGCTCTTGGGAGTCACGTTCCGCGCATCCCCTGCCCCGCGAGAAGTTTTTGTGACTCTAGATTTAGAAGCTGGTGGCATGGAATGGAATCCTGGTGCGCCAACTTGCGTCGAAAATGCCTTCTCCAGCGCCAAAGAAGCACTTCTCAAACTCTGGCAACATCTCCAGGTCACTGAACCCGCATTCTCTTCGTGCCCTGAGCCCATCTGGCCTTCCGATCTTGGAATACGAGAGTCCACGCGATGGATAGGTGACTATGTGCTGACCGCTAACGATCTACTGCAAAGCAGAAGGTTTGAGGACGAAGTAGCTCTGGCAGGCTGGCCTCTGGAGATGAGGGAAACCGCACGGGGCCCCAAGATCCGTTACTTTACGCGCCCCGCACCAGCAGGCATTCCCGCACGTTGCCTTCGGGCATCCGCAGTGCCGCGGCTGTGGTTTGCAGGTCGCTGCATCTCAGCGGATCACGAGGCACTATCCTCCGTCCGAGTCATGGGGACCTGCCTCGCTACAGGGCAAGCAGCGGGCATTCTGGCTGCCCAGAGGAGGTGAGAGTAATCAAGCTCCACACCGCTCTTTCCTCCGCCCGCACTAAACAAAAAGAAACGGGCAACTACAACCCAACCGCCCAAATCCTTCTCAAAGTATTCCCTGACCGTCTCCGAAGAGCCGTCCCATGCTGCGCAAGATGCCTTCAATGTTCCCCGATCACGGCACATCGACATGCAGCAAGTGTGTCCCACCTGCTGCATCCGTGACCTGAATCACTACCTCGCCGTTGTTGTTGAAGCTGCGAGTCTGAGTTGGGCTGCCGGCCACTGCCAGCAATGCTTTGAAGCTTTTCACCGTGCTGCTGCCAAAGGCGTCACCTTCCTGGATCAGCTTCTTCACCTGCCCCAGGCTGTCCGTTGCCCAAATACCGGTATCGCTGGCGACACTCACACCGCCAGGACCTACGACAAGTGTGGCATAGAACAGCGGTCTACGTCCGTCGGGTAAGGCTACTGACGTAAACGCCTTCCACTGGCTCCCGGTGCTCGTTCCCACTGGATGTGTGCTCTCTCTGGCGATCAAACTCAGCGTGCTACCGTTGTGATACCACACACCATCGTTACTGGAGGCGGCGATACCCGCGCTGCTACTCACCATAGTGCTCCCTGCAAACGCAAACGCTCCGCCCGAGCCTAGAACAGGGTCTTTGAACCCGCCGAACACCCCTCCAGGGAATCCAGGGGCTGCCGCGCCCTTGGTCAATCGCCTGCTCAGGGCAAAAGTCGTATCATCCTCGGTGAAGATCGCCACGTTGTTCGCCGTCGTTGCATTGCCGCCCATCGCTGTGCCTACGAACGCTTGTGCTGTGACCGTGTTCTGTCCTGGCAGTCCAAAACCCTTCCACACGGCGCCTACGTAGCCAGCAGCCGCTCCACCACTCTGGTAGCTCCAGGCCAGACTGCCATCATCGGCTACTGCACCCACTAAGATGCGTTTGTCCGCCAGAGTCACGCGCACCGCGATCTGATCCTGGCTGCCATCGTTTTCCACCCCCCGTCCTTGACCACCAGCTGCGGCCCTCGCCACCAGGGCGCTGATGACCTTCACACTGGAACCTAACAACGCACTGCCTTCCCGAAGCGCCAGTGTCGTCGTTGTGGTGTTGCGATTGTAAACCCATAGGCCCAAATCATCCACGGTAGTCACGGAGCCTGCCAGCTTACCCAAAAATGCCACAGCATCCGAACCGAGAGCCACGGAGTCGAACGACTTCCACGTTGCCCCACCCGCGCCCGAAGCAGCATCGCCTTTGCGTGCAACGATCACTGCCGCTGCACCTCCAGGGCCATCAGGATCAAGCGCAATCGCTGCATTATTGAGCGTCGTGACGGCACCTGTCGTGCTCGGAGCATTGGCCAGAGCAGCAACGACTGCCATGGAGCCATCTGTGCCCAGCAGCGGGTCTTTTAGTGTGCCTATGACCGTGTTGGTGAGTCCAGGAGCCGGGGCACCTTTAGCCAAAGTAAGAACAAGATTGCCAGGCCCGCCACGGAAGATGCCGGAGCCACCCACCGTCCCAGCCTTCCAGTCACCCAACACAGCGATGTGACCCGCATCGTTGACGCTGGGAATGCCCAACTTCATCCACAGCGCTCCAGACGGGATGCCACTGCCCGGAGCACCCGCATTAGGAACTGCTCCGCCTTTGGAGTGCAGAGTTGTGAAGACAGGCTCGTTCGGAACTGCGTCGATCTCCACCGCTGAATGCAGCACACTGGCTGCAGTATTGCCCAATACATCTTGGTAACTGAGAGTCACAGCGTACACGCCATCCGAGAGGGCACTTCCGAAGGCGATCTCCGCGCTGGACGTGGGATTGTTCACAGGAAAAGTGAAGTTGTGACTTCCCGCTGTCTCCTGAGAGCCGGCAAGCGTCAGTTCATTGGCACCAAAACTCAACTTCACGCTTCCTGGCAGGGCCGTTTCGGGCAGTTGGAAAGACACCGGAACGTGAGTGCCATACGTCGTGCTCGCGGCTGGTGCGGAGAACATCGGAGGCGTTGTGATGGTATCCACCACTACGTTAGTATGCGTCACACTTGCCATCGGGTTGCCCAGATCGTCTTGATAGGAGAGCGTCACGGAGTACGTGCCATCCGGGATGGGCGGCCCACTGACAACGTAGGGGGAGGCGGTGGGGTTGGCAGGGTTGAAGACAAAAGGTATCCAAACTCCCGGCAACTCGCCTAGAGAAGAGACAGTCAGTACGTGAGGGCCAAACGTGAGCTTCACCGAGCCAGGCAGCACGCCCACATCAGGCAGTGCATAGAACACCTGAAGGGCCGTAGCGTTGCTGGAGTTCGTTGCTGGGTCTTGAAGCAGAGGTGTGACGGTGATGGTATCGACGGTGATGTTGGTGTTCGTATCACTCGCGGCGGGGTTGCCCAGGGAGTCAGTGTAAACGAGCGACACAGCGTAGTTGGAGTCCGTGATGGGTCCATTGAACACACTAGCCACTGAAGGCGATGTGCCTGGATTGGTTGGATCAATGGTGAAGTTATGCACTCCCATCGTTTCCTCTGTTGCCGCCAAGGTCAACGTGGTCCCGCCAAAGTTCAGCGTCACACTTCCAGACTGCGCGTTCTCTGGCAAAAAGAAGCTCACGCTGATCGGCCCCGTGATCCGCACATTATCCGCTGGAGCGAGGAGAACGGGCGCCTGAGTCACTGTGTCTGGAAGCGTGTCTCTGTAAATGTCATACTGGGCGCCATTCAGGCGGCTATAGACGTAGTGGAACCCATCTGGACCGTAGCATGGTGTGGCCTCGGCCGTGGTTGCGGTGTTGGTGACATTCGTCTTGTTAGAGCCATCTAAGTTCATCTGCCACAGGTCACTGTCTGTTGCAGTAGCGCGCTGGTAGAGAATGCGTGTGCCGTCAGGCGAGATGTCTGGGTTCAGCGCATGAATATTGCTGCCTGCCTCATTGGTCAGTTGCGTGGGCGTGCCAGTGCCGTCGGAGTTGTACGACCACAAATCGTAATAGTTCGCCCCGTTGGGGATCGCGATCACCAGTTTGTCACCCGTTGGCGTGAGACACATCCCGCGAGTGCCTATGCCAGAGTTAGTAGCAGTGAGTACCACCGTGCCAAATGTGCTGGAGTCCTGCCCGGTGAGTGAGGAATACAGAGCCGTGCGGATGGTCAGGCTATTCGTACCGCCACCGTTGGGCTGGTTGCGCCACACCATGCGAGTACCGTCACGAGACACAACCATCACGTTGCTGTTATGGCCACCGGTCACCGTGATCTTCGGGATGAAGACCGTGCCCTGAGCACCAGTGGTAGAAGAGCGCACCGCCGGTGCCTGTGTGGTATCAAAAGCGAGCAGTTCATGGATAAAGTTCGTCTCAGCCACCATCAGAGTGTCGGTGCTTCCCACCCACCAGAGCGCATCCGCATACCCGTTGAGCGTTAGCCCACTGGCCGCCAATGCCTCGCTTGTGCCATTGGCGTTCACTATGCCCACATCCCGTGCGGTTCCCCGCAGGTAGGCCACTTTGTTGTTCGTCGGATGCCAGCGTGGAGCCACGTCATCCCCCGTGCTGGTTGTGAGTTGTGTTGGAGTTGCTATTCCAAGTCCTGTTGTAAGCCAAAGGCAGGCGAACGCCAAAGATAGACGGATTGTCGTTTTCATATGCTCAATGTTGAAGTGTGCTTAATGGAGAGGCACACGGCTGAAGTTGACCGCACAATGGACGCTCGAACTGAGGTAGCTGGCACCGCTAGAAGGTGCACGAGGGAAATAATAATCACCCGTTATACCCCACATCCCTATGGGTGACGAGAAATATCTAGGGGGGGATGGTCAACCCTGCCGGATGCCTATCTTGATGCCATCCACCACGGACCTGCGGTTCCTCGACATCGGCAATCAAATGAGACGCCGATACCCCAAGCGCCTTCATGGCAGACCAGCAGACGTCATCAACGCTCAACCCGCTTGTCATGGGTGTGTCAGAGCACAACGGGTTTCGAGAGCGGTGGGAGGGTTTCTCACGTCCCTCCAGGACGGTGTCCCTATTCGTTGCCTATCCGGTGGTTTCGTTTCACTTCACCACCGGCTAATCTCTCGCAAGCCTCCGGCTTGGAATGCAGGTCCGAGTTGAATCCAAGTCGGCGGGGCATTTCGATTCACTCCAACACAGGGCCCATATGTCACAAGCCCCTGCTTGGAATAACTGCCAACGCTTGTGCCGCCCCCGAGCCGGAGGCTCGAAAGAAATTAGCCGTGGGTGAAGCGAGGCACGAGCGTAACCCCCGGTCGTCGATCAGAAACGCATTGCGCTCTGGAGGAGCGCGAGAGGGCTTAGATTACCCCACGGTCCGGATCATTTCCGCGCTCCAGGGGCTTTGGCCGGTTTTGCCGCCTTGGGTGGCTAGGCGGAAAACCAAGCGCTGGCCGACGATGAGGTTATCCAGGCGAAGACTGGTCTTGGTGGTGTTGGCTAGTTGGCGGAACACGCGCACTTCTTCATCCAAACTGTACTCCACCAGATAACCGCGTGCGTTCTCCACTCCGTCCCAACGCAGTAACATCATGCCCGGAAACTCTGACAGGTAAGCTCTGATGTTGGTAGGCGGTGGCAGTGCGCCAATGGGGCTGCGATCCTTTACGACATCGAGGCCCGCACTCCGTATCTTGAAGGGGTTGCCTTTGCTGGCAGTCTGGACATAGGCTCCACGTGTCACCATCTTGGCTGTTAGGGCCTCTCTGGCCTTATCCTTGCCAACAGTGGCGGCAGCGACCAATGCGCGGAGTTCCTGGAGGAGTTGCAGCTTCTCTTTGTAGAGTTCAAAGGAGTCATTCATGTCATCCTCAGGAGGTTGCGGGTCCTCGAAGTCGGGATTGTCCACCATCCTGGCCAAATGGTTCTTCACGAAGCTTAGGAACTCCAGGTCGGTGCGCTTGGTAAGGTTCATCTTCACCTTGGAGATGGGTGCTGTGGGTTCAACCATCTCGCCGAGGCGGCTCCATCTCAGCGTTTTCTCATGTAGCGCCTCATCCAAGACGGGTGTCTGGACCGAGTCCGTGATCACAGGCTCAGTAGCGGCTCCGGCGAGGGTATCGAGTGAAGGAGGTTTCATAGATGTATGGATATTTTAGTCTTCCTGAATAAAAAGACAAGTTATAAATACAGAAAACATGATTTTTATATTAAATCCGATGTATTTCCGGCTAGAAGCGCCCCTTTTCTGCTCTGGCTCCCCGGTTTGCTGCCCAGAAAACCTGCAGGGTTGGCCAGAAATGGCTGCCATCTGGCTGGAAAAGTCCGTTTTCAGACCGGAAAAATGATTTTTCCACCCAGAAACCGGGCCATTCTGCCCCGATTTCAAATATAGTTGATGCCCAAACAGGCTTTTCCAAGCAGGCGGTTTTCAGGTGTGAGAATGCGGGCGTAGCTTCGATTGGTAATCGAAGTGTTGTGCTCCGTTGGGTCGGCGGCTTTGCGGTGTCAGGAGATGTTCCCCTTCGAGTGGCACTCGAAACTACGTTTGATGCCGATAGTCGCCTTCTTTGCGTTTTCAGCGATGTAGCGCTGGAAGGCTTTTAGCTCCGTTTCTTCCCTCGCGATTTAGGCGTAGCAGTCTCAGGGGCGGTGTTTTCCATTGTAAGCCAATGCCATTTACAGACGCAGGGGCATTCGTTCCACAACGTTTCCAAGTGATCTAGGGCGTATTTCTTCTCTCAGCTTTTTTGCCTTCTTTCTGATGTCGAACTGTCCACACGCCATCCCTGGCGATGGCGCGACGGATGAGTCTTTTAATGCAGTCTCAGCCTTTTCGTTTGTTACCGCGTTGTTATGATCAAAGGCAAACCCCTACCAGTCACCAAACCAAATATACACCTAACAATCACCGACACACTCATCCACAGCACTAACCAATCAAGACAAACTATTTCCATGCGCCATCAACCGCCTCGGCAAGGTAATGACTAGAACTTGGCAACAGAAAATGCCAACCCCCGGAGGCGAAGGCGGATGAGCCGAGTTCAAAGGGTGAATTGTAACAATAAGCCACGCATGCTCAATAATCTTTCCATCCCCGAACTTGGACTCTGGAGCGCCTGGCTCTTGGATTACCCTTGCAGTCTAATCGCAAGCTCAAACCTGCCCGGTCACGATCTCTTCTGCGAGACAGTTATAATCGCTATTAGCCAGACCATATACCCTGAGTCGTATCGCGAACCTTGGGGAATAACAAACCTCAAAGCACCCGGCCCACCAGGAACCTGCTACCATCTTGAGTCGATAGCCGAAGGCTACGGAAGCACAGAGCCTCCTGAGTCCCTCGCAGGGATTATCTTCCAAGAGTGGGCACCGTGCATGCACTCAATTCTCTCTGATGCATTCGAACTCGAGCTTTCCGACTGGCTAGACTCAAACAAAAGAGAACTTGTTGAACTGGAGAAGATAGAACTTCGGCTTGCATCGTTCTGGGACTACATGACTCCCGGGATCGATCGTTACCCTGACTTGGAGACTTACACCGCGTTGAAACAACTCATCCCAAGGGGAGAATCTGACAGTACTGCCCAGATCCAACGATCCTTAGCCCAAACAAGCGTGGCTGAGTTTTTGGACCGATTGCCATTTTTTGGGCTGCATCGGAAAAAACTGATGACAGGCCTTTGATGGTCCAACACGGCAACATGATTTCCAGAAAATGCGAATGCCCCAACGATGTCAATTTGCTTTGATCTGGTTAGTTACCCTCCTTGGAAGGGGTCAGTATTCTCAGACTGATCAAGCACGATTTTCAGAGAGATAGCAGAAGTACAAGCGCGGAGGTGGCCATGGCGTGGAGCGCTATTGCTGGGTGTGGCATGGACCGGGCACATGCGCAAAAGTTTGAACGGTTGGAAGCCAAATTCGGCATCGCGAACTGAGTCGGGAACAACAGCATGGAAATGGTTTATCTGGGTTTATGCCCAGACATCTTCAGAAACCTAATCTGTGGGCCTTCCTGATTCCGTTGGAGAGGATCCGGGATTTTCACAAAATGCAATCACTCGGACAATAGTAGTGGGAGGTTGTCACAACTCTATTCTAAAGCGCGGTGGTTACTGGGGTAGTCAAAGCGTTCGCTGGGTGCGATCCCCGAAAGGTGGGGCTGGGGCGCTGGTACGGCGGCGCACCACCGGATGCGATCATCTGATTGAGCGAAAGATTCTGGCGCTGAAAATCCTGTCGATTTCTGATGAAAGACGATTTCCCTCTTTTCAACCGAGACGAGTGCTCTATCATCGCCGCCTCACTGTCAAACCAACCCTTAACCACTTACACCCTTACTATGAGTTCACTGCCAAAACTGCACAACGCCATGTGGCCCGGCCTTGTCGGCAAAGAGCCAAATACCGATCACCCGCCGATCAGTCTTGATCGCATGCTTGAACTGACCGCCGCTGCTGAAGTCAACGGCCAAAAGTTTGAGGGTGTGGACCTGTTCTTGTTCCATCCTCACACGGATCCAGACGCGTCTGATGATGACATCAAGGCGATGGCAGATAAGATCGCTGCTAAAGGCCTGAATGTGGGTTCCCTGGTGGCTCCAGTCTGGCCAGGAACGGTGGGAAGCACTTCCATGGGAACGGCTGAGGACCGCGCGAAGTTTGTGCTCGCCGTGGAGAAAGCTTGCCGCATTGGCAAAGTCTTGAATGAGCATGGCGTTCGCAAGTATGGCGTCATCCGCATTGACGCCGCAGATAGCCCAACGAACTGGTCTGCCGACCCTGCTGGAAACACCAAGAAGATTGCTGAAACCTTCCGTGAAGCCGCGAAAGTGGCTCAAGGTTATGGTGAGCGTCTCGCCGCTGAGGGGGAAATCTGCTGGGGGGGCATGCACTCCTGGAAGGCGATGATCGACACCCTAGAGGCAACCGGAATGCCTGAGGTCGTGGGCTTCCAAGCTGACCTCGCCCACACCTACCTCTACCTCATGGGCTACAACGCCCCTGACGCCGCGCTGCTCCAGCCTGGCTACAGCGATGGTGAGTTCTGGGCGGCTTACGCCAAGATGACCGATGCTCTCCGCCCGTGGACGATCGACTTCCACGTCGCTCAGAACGATGGCTCGGTGCACGGCACGGGTTCACACGACAAAACGGGCCGTCACTGCCAAGCTGATGATCCTAACGGCAAACTGGACATTACCAAGTGCTCTGGCTACTGGCTCAAAGATGCAGCTAGCCGTGGAATCAAGCACATCTGCTGGGATGGCTGCATGTTCCCGAACGCCGTGCTGGAAGACCCGAACACCTACAACAAGATCCTGGCTGCCATGATCAAGGTGCGCGAGGCGAACGGTTGGAGCTGATCTCTGAAAGTGATTACGAACCGCCCGCTGGCAATACCGGCGGGCGGTTTTTTGTGTTAGGGTTTGTGGAGCAGCGTCATCAAACCTTCTCGGGCAGCCTGAGTCCACTTTCCATTCACGACTGGCACCGCAACCCCATCAACCCATCCGACAGGCTGAACTCCGCGTGTGGAAGAGGTCAGAAACATCTCAGAACAGGTGGCCAAGTCATGCAAGTGCACTGAGCGCTCGGATGCGGTGGGTAGGGCTTCGAGCACGATCTCCCGCGTCACTCCAGGCAAGCAGCCAGACGACAGAGGTGGCGTGATCAAATCTCCACTCGCGGTGACCATGAAGAGATTGCTACCCGTTCCTTCACACACCTGATCTTTTGTATTGAGCAACAATGCCTCTCCAAAACCTGCGGCTACTGCCTCCCGATGAGCCATCCAGTTAGCGGCGTATGAGGTGCACTTGATGCCCACCAGCGGGCTATGCTCATTGTGCTTCCACGATGACACCATCACCGACTCTACCTCCGGCCATTTGGTGGGCTCAGTGCAAGTAGCCAGCAGATGAAGGCTGCCCGCACTGCCCAAGTAAACGGTAAAGCGTAGTCGCTTCCGAGCAGGAGCACTGGCAGCATAAACTTGGGCGAGTGCGTCTCGCATGATGCCCTCTGGCACTGGAGGCAAACGAAGCCGACTCAGTCCACTGCTCAAACGCCTCCAATGCCGCGAAAGCACAGCCGGTCCGCCATCTCGCCACAGCAAAGTCTCAAAGACACCGAGACCGAGCATGAACCCCGGTGAGTTTGCCCGGACACGCGCATCCACAGCGGGCATCACCTCGCCATCCAGCCAAACCCATTCCGTTTCCATGCCGTCTTTGGTAGCACAAAGACCTATTCTAACCAGTTGCAAAAACTTTCCTGGTGGTGGTAGTTCTCCCATGATGTCCCACGGTATCTACAGATCCTTCGTACTAGCGCTTGGACTTGCTTTGGTTGGCTGCAACCGCCCCTCGGTCGATTTGTCGGCTCTCCAAGAAGAGATCGCAGAGCTAAAAGCCCAGTTTGATCAAGAGCGGAAGACAGCGGGGAAACTGCGGAGTGAGTTGGAAAGCTTTACAGCGCTCAAGGACAACATTTCGACTACCCTCTCTGATCTCAGCCGACAGCAGAAAGAAGCCATGGCTGGCATGGACGAAATCAAAGAGCAGTTCATGGCCTATCGTGATGATTACAAATCCAATATTCGAGGGCGGGCCGCAGGGATGTCGATGCCGGACTTTGAGGCACTCGGGCGCCTCTTCAAAAACGTGGTCGTCAAGTCAGTGGATGATTGGGAGATCGCCTTCAAGCATGCGAATGGCATGACTCGCCTGAACTTTACCGATGCCCCTCCAGAAGTTCGCATCCTGTTTGCCTACAACCCAAACGTGGGGCCAAAACCACCGAAACCCATCGCCCCCACCTCCACGCTGACACCCGAAGAAGATCTGACGCTGGTCACATCCGTCATCAGTGAGCCGTCAAACTCAACTCCAGCGCCTGCTGGTGACCCGTTTGCAAACTCCAAGCCACCACCGTCAGTGGGGTCAGCACTCCGCATGGATCCAGCACTAGCGGGAAAAGACACGCCAACATTTAGAAAGCCCATCCGTCCGGCAAGAAGAGTCGTCTTCAAAGATGGGTCGGCTTGCGAGATCCTGGCGGAGTTTTGATCTCCAGGGACCAACTTGCCAGGAGAGCCACTCCGGTTCATGCTAGGTGGACATCATGCCACTGGTTGAACTGAAAAACGTCTCGAGGCACTACGTGGACCCAGGTAGCGGTCAGCGGGTGAAAGTGCTTTCTCATGTATCGCTGACGATCGAGCCCGGTGAGTCACTGGCCATCGTGGGGCCATCAGGCTGCGGTAAAAGCACGCTACTCAATATTCTCGGCACTCTGGATCTGCCAGATGAGGGTGAGTTGTGGTTCGAGGGCAAGTCGATGAAGGAACTCCCACCGGCATCACTCGCAGACTTCCGAAGCCAACATCTCGGGTTTATTTTCCAACTGCATCATTTGCTACCGCAATGTACGGTATTGGAAAACGTCCTTATGCCCGCACTGGCGCTCAAGCAGCATGATGCCAAGGCAACATTAGCACGAGCAAAGCAACTCCTCTCCGCTGTAGGCCTGCAAGACCGAATGCAGTGGAAGCCCGCGCAACTTTCCGGTGGTGAGCGGCAGCGCGCCGCAGTCGTACGCGCACTGATCAACCAGCCCAAACTCATCCTCGCCGATGAGCCAACAGGAGCGCTGGACGAGGCAAATGCTGCCGTCCTAACGGATCTTTTGCTGTCACTGCAAAAAGAAACCGGAGTGGCGCTTGTTCTGGTCACTCATCATCCAGCACAAGCGGCCCGGATGTCGCGCACCCTCTCGCTCAAGGAAGGAACCCTCAGCTCCACCATTGGATGAGCATCTGGCAACTGTCTTTGCAATCCGCCCGTCACTATTGGCGGAGTCACTTGGGGCTGCTGTTGGGAACATTTTTGGCATCAGCCGTACTCACGGGTTCACTTCTGGTGGGAGAGTCAGTGAAAGGCTCGCTGAGACATGCTGCCGCCATGCGGCTAGGCAAAGTCAAGGCCGCGGTGCTCGGTGGAGATCGTTGGTTCACTGAAAACCTCGCCCGCAAATCCAACGCAACGCCTGTGGTCTTTGCGACTGGATCGGCCAGTGCTGTGTCTGGCAAGCTCAGGGCAAACGGCGTGCAGGTCCTTGGGGTAGATGATACGTTTTTTCAACTCACTCTAGGTGGTAGCAACTTAAAACTCGCCAGTGGAGAAGCCGCAATCAATGAAGCGCTCGCATCACGTCTGGGTCTCAAACAAAACGATGCGTTCATCACGCGGATGGAGAAACCCAGTTCCATTTCCCGAGATGCACCTCTGTCAGGAGAAGCGAATGATGATGTTGCCCTCCGTAGAAGGATCACCTCGATCATCCCAGCAGACGGGGGCGGCAACTTTCAACTTCAGGCCTCTCAAATAAGCGTTCCAACGGTATTTCTTGCTCTGTCCGATCTCCAATTGCAGCTAGAGATGGAAGGAAAGGTTAACGTGCTACTGCGTGACTCTACGGAAGGCCTCGCTCATCAGTTGGAGACACAAAAATCCATTGAGGACTTCGGTATCACACTGGTCAAGGACGACAAAACCTCGACGTGGATGCTAGGAACAGACCGGGTATTCTTGGACAACGAGGTCGTCGCAAAACTTTTGCCGATCCTACCCAAAGCAAGTCCAGTGCTCACGTATCTGGTTAATGGCATCCACACAGGAAAGGGAGCCACGCCCTACTCCATGGTGACCGCAGCCGACGGATTTGGAGATGGGGCAATCATCTCGCAATGGCTCGCTGACGATCAAAAACTTGCCGTCGGAGATGAACTGGACCTCCGCTATTTCACGATGAGCACCGGGCGAGAACTGTCGCCGCAAAGCAGCAAGATCAAAGTCTCAGCCGTGTTGCCGATGACTGATCCTCGTGTCAACGAGACGTGGACGCCACACTTTCCAGGCATTTCAGAGTCGCAAAACTGTCGAGACTGGAAGCCTGGCATCCCGATGGAGACCGCCAAGATTCGTGATCAAGATGAACAGTATTGGGACGAATACAAAGCCACCCCAAAAGTGTTTATTCCTCTCTCATTTGGACAAAAGGCATGGGCAAATCGATTCGGAAACCTCACCGGTCTGCGCTTCACCACCGACGGCCTGACGGAGGCGGCCATCAAACAGAAAATACTTCAACAACTCACCCTCACCGACGTTGGCCTACACGTCAGGGACTTGGGTAGCGAGAGTGCAGCAGCGGCAAATGGTAGCGTCGACTTTGGCGGTTTGTTTGCAGGCTTGAGTATGTTTCTTATCGGTGCAGCGCTCATCTTTGCGGCTCTACTTTTTCTATTCACCCTCGAAAGGCGAGCTGGTCAGGTTGGCTTGCTGCTAGCCGTGGGATGGAAACCATCGCAAGTGCGCCGATCCATGCTCGCCGAAGCAGGCGTGATTGGTGTCGTGGGCACTCTACTCGGCACCCTGGGCGGAATCGCCTACACCAAGGCCGCCCTTTCTGCTCTGCAAGGGGCATGGGGTGGAGCCACTGCTGGTCTCGCACTGACATACAGCGGTAAGACTTCAACGATCATGATCGCCTCATTGGCCGCACTGATCGTCGTAGTCGCCACCCTGTGGTGGACGAGCAGGCGGATGTTCAGACTGTCCGCCAAAGACTTGTTAGGTGGTGCGTGGACGAATGAATCGGTTGTGCGGAGCTCAAAGAGCCCGATTTGGATTGCCGCAGGCGGTACTGTGCTAGCCATAGGGCTGAGTCTCGCCGCACCTCACGCCAAACTTCCTGAAGCCTCTGCAGGAATGTTTTTCGGAGCGGGGTTCGGTCTCCTGGCCGCCGCACTCGCCATCGCATCACTTTGGATGAGGCGTGCTTCCCTATCGACGACCGTTGCTACGAGTCTCAACCAAGTCGGTAGACGCAACATCACACGACGCCCAGGGCGCAGTCTCGCTGCCATGGCAATGATGGCCTCCGGAATCTTTCTTGTGGTGGCTGTGAATGCATTCCGCATGAGTGCTGACGTGGATCCATCCCGCCGCGACACCGGGACGGGCGGATATGCGCTGATCGGAGAGTCGTCTCTACCCGTCTACGAAGACCTTAATGGGAAGGCAGGGCGTGAGGCGTTCAGTATCGACGATGATGAACTGAAGGGAGTCAGTGTTCTGCCATTTCGTGTGCGCGAAGGAGATGATGCGAGCTGTCTCAACCTCAACGCTTCCCAGAACCCACAGCTTGTAGCAGTTAATGTCGCCAAGCTGGTGTCTGCCAAAGCATTTTTCTTCACGCAAGGCGACTGGGAGGCACTAACCAAGCCAGGAGACACGATCCCTGCCGCCGTGGACATGAACACAGCCATGTGGGGCCTCAAGAAAGGCGTGGGCGACACGTTGGACTACATCGACTCCAATGGAAAACCCTTCAAAGTTACCATTGCCGCGCTGCTAGCTGGCTCTGTTTTGCAGGGCAAGGTCATCATCGACGAATCTGCTTTCGTGAAGAAGTTCCCTGACACAGCAGGCTACCGTTTTTTCCTCATCGAAGCTCCCCAAGAGCAAGCTGACGAGGTGTCTGAGCTCTTGACCTCTCAATTGGAACAACGAGGACTCGCACTCGAACCTACCAAGCAGCGTCTGGCAACATTTCAGACCGTCCAGAACACGTATATTGGCATATTTACCCTGTTAGGCGGACTTGGCGTCGTATTAGGCACCTTTGGGTTAGGGATTCTCGTAGCCCGTCATGTCCTGGAACGCCGTGGTGAACTGGGTGTGATGCAAGCGATGGGTTTTACGCCTGCGGCACTCAAAAAGATGGTCCTGGGCGAGCATTTGATTCTCCTTGTGGGTGGACTGCTCATTGGATTGGTTTCAGCGCTGCTTGCAGTGTGGCCAAATCTTCGCGATTCGACTTCTGATCTTCCCGTGAGCACCATCGCGTATCTGCTGCTGGCCATCCTGCTAGCGGGAGCTACGGCCTGTCTTCTGGCAGTGAATGGAGCTCTTCGAGGCAGCCTGACGGACGCGATCAGGAAGGAGTAGCCCACATCAAGCGCACGACCAGAGCTAGTACTACCGCGATAAACACGATGCGGATGAACTTTTGGCCGTGCTTGATGGCCATACCCGCGCCGAGACGCGCACCCACCAACTGGCCAGCGATCATGACCAGAGCAATATCTGTCCGGTAATGTCCTAGCCAAACAAAGGTCATTAACGAAGCGATGTTACTCGCCAAATTGACCACCTTGGTTGCTGCTGTGGCCTTGGTCAGCTCCACGCCCATTAAAGTCACCCAAGCAATGGCCCAAAACGAACCCGTGCCAGGCCCAAAAAAACCATCGTAAAACCCCAGCACTCCACCAAACAACAACGAGAAAGCCAGAATGCTCAACTTTGGTGCTCGTTCTGCAGCACCTAACGACGGCGAACACAAGGTGTAGATTGCAATTGCCAGGAGCATCCACGGCACGGCTTTCTTCAGCAAATCATCGCTGAGTTGTGAAACGACGATGGTTCCAATCACGGAAGAGATGAGAGTGACGATCGTCACAACACGAAGGTTCTTCCAGTCGATCATCCCAGCACGATGGTAGCGAGACACGGCCACGGCAGTGCCGAAGGTCGACTGCATCTTGTTAGTCCCCAAGGCCACCGGCACCGGCAGGCCGAGCCAAAGGAGGACCGGCACTGTGATCAAGCCACCACCACCGGCAATGGCGTCGATGAATCCCGCGGCAAGGCCGGTGAAAAACAGCAGGATCGTCTCCATGACTACTTCAGAGTCTTCTTCAGCCACGCAGTCATCTGCGCAACGTAGTCGGAGCCAAGAGCAGTCCATCCGCCCATGCCATGGGCACCACCTTTAACAGAGATAAAGTCACAAGTGTTGCCGACGGCTACCATCTTCTGTTGGAAGACCACACTTTGATCATATGGCACTTGCGCGTCAGCATCACCATGGATGAGCAAAAACGGCGGCAACCCTGCTTTGACCTGAGTGAGAGGGGAAATCTCAGCCAGTTTTTTCAAAGAGGCGTCATTCACCTCATCCATGCCGATCAAACCTCCAAGTCCGCCGAGCGCATTCCTCCGTTTAACCTGAACGACCAAATCATGAGGTGCGTAAAAAGGCACCACACAGTTGACTCGGTTCTCACCTGTTCCCGTGACGCCAGCCCAAGCCACGAGGTGCCCTCCCGCTGATTCACCGATGAGGGCAATGCGATTCACATCCACTTTGTAGTCAGATGCATTCTTCTTCACCCAACGCACTGCGCTAAAGACGTCATCCGCACAAGCAGGCCACTGATGTTGAGGAGCTAGCCTGTAGTTGATGGTGAACCACGTGAACCCTGCTTTCGAAAGCGGCTCAAAGAGCGGCTTAATGAATGACTGTTTGTCTCCTTTGGTAAAGCCACCTCCATGGACAAGAATGCACGTCGGAAACGGACCGTCACCCTCTGGAACATACGCATCCAGAGTCAGACTAACGTCACCTACCTTGGCAAACTCAATATCGGAACGAAGTCCGTCCGCAAAACAGACAGATGTCGCCACTAGGCACAGCAAGAAGGCAATGGGTTTCATAAGCAGGTCAAAAGTTAGTCAATGGAGTGCCCCAAGCACGCGTGGACGCTCGCAGTCGCCGGAAGATCGTCAACTGTTGCCTACCCAACAACTTGGCCAAACGAGTCTTCCACCAACTTTGGGCCGGAGCAGTGATGTCGTAAGGTGATTCTTCTTTATAGGCATCGCTAAAGTTAGCTCGAACGAATGCCACCACCTTTGCGACATGGTCACAACTGCTGTCATCAAAAGCCAAGATGCCGCCATCAATCAAAAGTTGATCGGCCAGCATGAAGTCGCTCATCACATGCTCGAACAAGTGACTGCCATCAATATAGACCAGGACGAACTTCTTGTTTGCTCGGACGAGGTCAGCCATAGCAAGTGCAGACGGCTCTGCATGCAATTGAAAGTGCCCTTGGAGTCCACACCTCCCCAGATGCTTCATCGCAGCATTTCCCCATTGAGATGTTTGAAACGGATCGATGGCGTGATGAACAGTCCCCACACCTCGTTTGTGATGATACAGACTGAGAAGTGTGGCAGACGCTCCAAAAGCCAAGCCAACCTCCAGCGTATCACCCACTGGTAACTGGGAAACGTAATGCTGGAGAACCGTCAAGTTGTTGGCGGTAGAGCATGAGTTTGGGACAATTGACCCAGAGTCAGTCTCCATGGGCTCAAGATGTACAAAAGGACGCATCTCAGGCAATGTCCGCCAGTCATTCATGCGTTATAGAACGCATCAAGCTCCACGAAGCTTCGACACTTCGTAGAGGGAATGCATGGAAGACTCCACCAGTTCTTTTCGCCCCTGTTTGAGGTCATCAAAGGTGACAAACTTGCCCGGAACAAACTTAAAGTGCCCGCTACGAGTCCGCCTTAACTCGGTCAAATGCGCGCCGCATCCAAGTTTTTGACCCACATCGTGTGCATAAGTGCGCACGTAAAAGCCCTTGGAGCAGACCACCCGAAAATCCACGTCAGGAAGCTCACACCTTGAAATGTTGTAGTCGTAAACACGCACAAAGCGCGGCTCGCGAACAACTTCCTGACCTTGGCGCGCCAGTTTGTAAAGCGGCACACCATCCTTTTTGATGGCGCTCACCATCGGTGGCGTCTGGTAAAAGTCGCCCCGCATTGAATCAAACGCTGCTACTACCTGTTCACGAGTGATGTCAGTTGGCACCTCCTTCACCTCCACAATCTCCCCTTCTTTGTCCTGGGAATTGGTTGTGACACCCAGACGAAGCGAACCAGTGTACTCTTTGTCTTCTGCCATCAAAAGATCTTGGATGCGGGTTGCATTTCCAATAACAAGTATAAGCATACCTGTCGCCATTGGGTCCAGCGTGCCACAGTGACCTATCTTTTTGATGTTCAAGCATCGACGCGCCACAGCCACAACATCGTGAGACGTCATGTCAGGACCTTTGTCGACCAGCAATACTCCGCTCAGCGGCTCAACCGACTTCATTTTCCAGTTCGTTCAAATACGTTTCTGCTGCAGCCGTTATGGGACCAGGAAGAGTGGCACCGGCGGCCAATCGATGTCCTCCACCGCCAAATCTCCCGCAGACTTCGGCCACATTAACGGCGTCAGACTTCGAGCGCGCAGAGATACGAATGTTGCCGTCCTTCTGCTCTTCGAAAATGACCGCAGCTACGACAGTATCGATAGCCCGCAGATGGTCGATCAACCCTTCTGTGTCTCCCTGCTGAACATTCAACTGTTTCTTAGCCGCCTGAGTGTAGTTCCAACTCACAATCCGCTGCCCTTTGCGGAACTGCATCTCATTGAGCATAGCACGAAGCAACTCCACACGCCGCATCGGGTGTTGATCGTAAAGTTTGGATGCAAGCGCTCCGGTATCGAGACCGGCATTGATCATTTCTGCCGCAATTTGATGCGTGCGAGCTGTAGTAGAAGGAAACTGAAACGAACCCGTATCGGTTGAAATGGCAGCGAACAAGTTTTGGCGAACTGCATCGTCCATCGGGAAGTTCTCTGCCGACAAGAAATCATAAAGAATCTGCCCGACAGCAGGAGCAGTGGAGTCGATGTAGTTTAAGTCAGCGTAGCGCGGATTACTGCCATGGTGGTCGATGTTGATGCTTTTCTTAGCAGCAGACATCGCTATGACACTGTTAGGGCCAACTCGTTCCTTGCTCGCCGTGTCTACGGAAATGGCAAGGTCAAGTTCAAGAACATCGCCGGCAGGTTTAACAATCTGATCCGTGCCAGGAAGGAACGCGAGGTTCCAAGGCACTCCGTCATTGCTAAGTGGAATCACTTGCTTGCCTTCTAGGCGCAGACTCAATGCTAGTCCCAACAGGGAGCCGATGGCATCTCCATCTGGACGTATATGAGATGCAATGCCAATACGCTTGGCTGACCGCATCACTGCGGCCATCTCGGAGAAGGTGTTGTTCGGAACTGACATGGAGGAAGATCTAGGGGGCGCAGAGTCTAGCGCTTGAGCGGCCGAAGCCAAAACATTTCAGGAAAATCCTGAACGGACGGATCACCACCCCGCTAGCGAGTTACTGGATAGGATCTGGGCATACATCTCGCCTCTGGCACTGTCTGCACCGATTCCCGAGATAGAGCTCATCGATGTCGTCCATTAACGTCTGAATGATGGACGTGTCGTCCGTCAGGATTCCGGCTTCAAAGTTGCGACGATGCTCGTTCTTTGGCCCAAGTCCGGCTCCAGTGAGGTTAGCACTGCCGACATATGCCCATTTTCCGTCCACGATAATGGTCTTCATGTGAACTCTTGGGCAGAGAACACGCTCAAAGTTGTCCGATATCAGTGAGGGAAATCGGTCAAAGTCTTCCCGGAATCGCGGACCGGGTTCCTTGGCATGAATAAGGCGAATCGTGACGCTGCTATCGATCAACTCGGCGAGCACTCGAAGAAATGGCTCATATCTTCCACCAGGAGCCTCCACATACATGTCTTTGATGTCAGCCGTCACGATCCAAACGAATCGTGTAGCCTGTGGAATGATGTCCTTTACCAGTTTTTGATAGTGAGCCGAGTGCAGGAGAAGCTCGGTCATCGCAGGACAGGCGTTTGCAGGGTGTGGAGCATCACTTCGGCAACCACTTGCGCTCCGACCAGTTGCCCTGGATAAACCAGCGCTTCTTGGCTCCAGGATTGCGCTCTAGAAAGATGCGCTTGGCCTCGGCATAGCGAGCGTTGCTGTTCTGCTTTTCGTAGGTATCATCCATTGGGACGTTAGCATCGTAGTTGGGGTGCTCATGCGTCAGCACCACATCCCTTGCATCCACCGTGACGCCGTCCTCGTACGCTCTAAAGCTAAACTCATCATCCGAGTAGACGCCTGTGTATGCCGGCGGCAAAAACCACCCCTGCTGCTCCATGCGCTTGCGATTGACGATCGCCATGCACAGAAGGTCATCCTTCCGGTGGCCATCACTGATTACCAAGACCTTCGGTTTACTGAGTGAGCCCATCCGCTGCTCGAATACGACGTCCCAACCCTTTACCGGGACCCAATCATCACTCAATTGGACCAATATGTCCCCAGTGGCATGCTTTGCCGCTTCGTTCCAAGCGCCTACACAACCCAAACCTACTTGCTGGACGATCTTCGGTTGATAGTTGGCCAATGCCTCACAGCCTACGGTGTCGTCTGAATCTATAGCAAAAATGTGTTCGACCCGCTCTGGCATGAGGGCCATCGAAAGCCAGGTGTCCCTGCACTTGAGAGGGCGCTCAGGACGTCCTCGAGTGGCATGCAGCAAGGAAATGCGAACTGAGGGACGCTTGACGAGCCTGCGGAAAAAATCGATCATCGTTCAGCCTCAAGCCGCTTTCTTTTTCGCTGCTTTCTTCGGAGCAGGCGGTGGCGTTTCTACGTAGGGTGGGTTTACCACAGCTTCGGGTGCAGTGTTCTTTAAGTTGGGCGTCACATCGGCATCTACTTCTTTGAGCGCCCAACGCAATCCGCCGACGAGGATCTGCTGGAACAGTGGGTTCGTCCACACGTCTTCGCGGTGTCCCATTGCCGTGTAAAACACCCTGCCCTGACCTTCCATACGTGCCCAGGTCGTTGGATACGGCGGACGCTGATACTCCGTTCCCTTCATGGCTGGTGCGTCTATCACGCTGAGTACGTGAATGTCAGGGCGGAAGTCTTTTAGAGAATACCACTCCTCCTCCAATACATACTCGGCACCGATGCCCTCAAAGCCCGGAAACTTGGGGTCAATCACTCGATTAGCGGCCTTCTGTTGGGCTCCGTGCTTGATGAACTCAGCTCCGAGCACCTTGACATAAGGGTCGGCCATGTCGCCAAAGTTCCGAAACCGATCCGGGCCTTTCTTTGCCTCATTGTTGGTATGGAAAGTGTCACTGGCGGAATGGGAACCGACAAATCCTCTTCCACTCCTCACATAGTCAAAGAGTGCCTGCTTGCCTTCAGGCGTCATGGGAGGATTTTGGTCGGTACCTGGCTCTAGGAGGTTGCCGGTGGTGTAGAAAAACACGGCATCAAACTGATCAAGATACTCCTTTGAAAACTTGGAGCCATCCTTTGAGAAGGTGAACTCCCAGCCATGTTTCTCTCCAAGTTCCTGAAGGACTTTCTCCGAGTGGCTCGGCTGACCTTTTTTCCAAGAAATCACAGAGTGCTCAAAGCCACTCGATTTGGTGAAATACAGAATCTTCTTTTTGGCCGGGGTTTGGGCGACGATCGCGGCGGCTAGCGCGAGAAGAAGAAATAGAGGTACGGAGATGGCTTTCATCGAAGAGCGGCCATCATAGACCTAAGGCCGAAATGGCCAAGTGCGGATTTTGGCTTGCTTGGGCCGATTTAATTAGCCATTCTTAATGATCAAGGGATATTCCGTTTGAAAAATCCATCATATAGTAGAACTTTCACAAAATAGAACCCTCACCCTCGCCTCTCCCTCACTTATGGCTTTCCAGGTCCAATCTCCATTCTTGCCCGGATCTGAGGGCGGCTCAGCCGGCTTAGCTGAACCACCCGCGCCACACGCGAGCCTTCCAGGAGGTGGAAGCCCATTCTTTTTTGGTGCTAATGTATCACCATCAGCACCTCCTTCCCCGAGCGCAGAGCCATCTCCATTTACCTCGGCACCTTCACCTTTCCAGGCAACACCTCCAGCTTCACAAGGATCACAGTTTTTTGGTGGGCACAGTCCTCAAAGCGCCGGTGGCCCTCCACCGATGAGTGGAGGTTCTCCATTTTCCTCTGATCCAAGCTCTGGCGGGATCACGGTAGGTGATCTGCTCCCGTCTCTGCCACCAGACTTAGCCCGCGTCCAAGGGGTTCTTCCCTCTCAACCGGTGGCACTATCTCCACAAGTTGTGGAAAACGCGATTAACACCGGCAGCTTTGCCGTGCCACTATTTGAAGTGTATCGGGTATGTCCTGCGCTGTTCCAAACCCCGGTCTCGCCGGCAGACCCTAGATCAGTTGCCCTGCCCGCCTCCTTCATGGCCAAGCATCGGCCAGCAAGTCCAGCTCCCGCGATTCACCAAGCACCGAGTCCGTCTCCGTTCAGTGTTGCCCCCGCTGGACATGGACAAGCGCCGACTGGAACACCCGCACAAGGATTTGGAGGAAGTGCCCACAGCGCGCCCCAGGGTTCATCTCCGTTCACGGCTTTTCAGCCACCCGAGGCTCAAAACTTCTCCACAGAGCCCACCAGCAAACCGATTGGAATGCTTCCACCTCGTCGCCCAGACGGAGTGCCTCCGGCGATTCCTACCCAAAATGACTTTGCAGCTCCTGCTTCACTTCAGTTGCCGGACTCAGGCTGGCAGCCACCCGCGTCACCCGCACCTGCTCCAGCAAATCCACCTACGGCGCCAAGTCCATTCTCAGTATCGTTTGGCCCACCAGACCTTGGACTCCCACCAGCATCCACGCCGCCAAACCCAGCTTCACAGGCACCACTAGGTCAGCCACACAGCTCTTTCATCCAGCCGACTCCAGGATTGTCTCCGTCTGCGTTTTCCGTACCGGGATCAAACCCGAAAACGATCAGCATCCAGCCGGGATCACCTCCACCTGGGTTCGTATCGGCCACTCCGCCTCCGAGCCAGCCTCAACTTCCAAGTCAACCTGCCCCGTTTCAACCTCAGGCACTGGTAACGCCATTTGGCCCGCCTGCGGCCATCCAAAGTGCAGCACCAAACCCTACCCCCAATCCTGGCACCTTTTTCGTTCCCAACACCGCCAGTCCTCAGCCTGCTCCAGCATCACGCCCGCTGAATGCCCCCTCGTCTGCTGAGACAGTAGAGCTTTCTCTCTCTTCCATCGTAAAGGGCCACAGCCCACAAGAACTTGGGTTTGATCCTAATTTCATCCCGGCCTGGATCATGACGAAAATCTCTTCGTCGTTGGTCAGGCAGTCCTCTGGTGGAGAGGTCAAAGTGGATCTTGGAACCATCATTGATGGCACCGACGAGAGTTTCCGCCCGGTGATAGCTCATGGCAGACGGGACTTTAGACTCACGCTGCCCGTCAATGAGGTCTTCCACGCGCTCCCGCAGGTCAACCCGCAAACTGCAAGCGCCGAGAACGCCATCCGCCCGCTTTCGCGGCCGCTGAGTGCGACACTGACGGCTCTCTCAAAGCCAGTGATGCCCGCAACACCGCCTGCAGGTCCGATTTCCCGCCCGCTCAATGCACCAGGTTCATTTGTCATGCCTTCATCGGCAGAGACCCCTCCTGGAACCTGGCAGCCATCGACTTTCCCATCATTCCCAAGCCCTACTCCAGAGCCTCCAGCTCCGTTTGATCCGAAACTACCCGCTATTCCATCTTTTGGAAGTGAGGCCTTCAAGTCAGACTTCGGCACCAGTTTTTCTGCTCCACCCGCACAGCCGACCAGCAAGCCCCTGATGGCGCCATCACAGGGAGCACTGGCCTCGCTAGCCATGCATCCGGTTGCTCATGAACAGATGATGCTCAGAGCCCTGTTAGGTGTAGCCGGGCCGCTTGACCGCCAAGGAGCCGTGCATGCCCTCGCCCAGCAACCAGGAGTTCATTCGTGCTTCGTGGCGCATAGCGATCAAGTTGCCAAGGCCGGAGCCTCAACCCCCAGTTCAGCAGACTTCCAAAACCAAGCTGGTGAGCTAGCCAAGGGCGCTCGTGCCCTAGCTGCTGTTTTCGGCATGTCTCCCGGTGAGCCGTTCGGGCTGAGCTTCAAGGGACAGCATGTCAGTTTTGCCTTTCACGGACCCGTAGAAGTCGGCGTCCTTCATCAACCCGGGGAACCAGCCCCAGGACTGCGGGAAAAACTTGGCGGCATCGCCAAGGAACTTGCCGTCCTTTAGTCCAAAGCGGGCCGGCCCGGTCTTAACCTCCATGAAGCCTCTGCCATGCCAGCTTTGAGAAGACAGGAGAATCTGATTTGCTTCAAGATCGTGTACTGTGGCTGTAGCCTCAGCGGGAAGAGCACCAATCTCTCCCAAGTGTATCAACGACTGGAACCTAGCACGGGAAAAATGAGCACGCACACCGCAGGTCCGGACCGCACCATTTTGCTAGAGTTTGAGGCATCGGGATTTGAACTCATACCCGATTACGGGACGGCATTTCAGTTGTGCACGGTGCCTGGACAGGCCGTCTACTCGGCTACGACAACCCTACTCTTGCGCAACGCTGATGCTGTCGTGTTCGTGGTCGACTCGCAGACAGACCGCCAAGCAGAAAACTTGAAGGCGTGGCAGAACCTCGAAAGGGCTATCAAGCATGCTGGACTCGCCTATGCCGATTTGCCGCTCATATTGCAGTACAACAAGCGCGATCTGCCAACTGCTGCGCCCATCGACTACTTGGAGTATCTGTTTAACCACCGGCCAAGCAAGTTCCTGAGCATTGAGAGTGATGCAGTTGCAGGGCGCAACGTCATGGCCACGCTCAATGCCGCCTGCCAAGGAGCCGTTTTATCATTCCAGCATCAGTCAGTGGCTGGTGACCTTCCTCAGGAAGCCCCTTCGGCGTCAGCGTCATTCCTGTCAGCTGAGGATCAGATCCAAAGCCCTCATCTATCGGTGCTTGCCTAACACTACTCCTCAAATCCATGCCCGTTGCATTCTCCATCCGTCCCGAGCAGGCCCAGCAGGCCATGGAACAGCTACTAAAAATAGCCGACGTTCGTCACGTGGCTATCGTTGACGCCATCGGACTCTGTCTAGCACACGCAGGCAAGGAACCCGTGTCCAAAACGATGCTGAACGACTGGACAGTGGTAGCGCGCTCAACCTTTGCCGCCAACGATCAGTTGGGACAACGCAGTGGCGCTGGCCCTTGCGTCTCAGCTCTCAGTGAGCATCGCGAGGGCGGCACGCTCATGAGAGTCGTGGCCGGAGGAATGCTGCTCATTACTCAATATGGCCCGCGGACCCCAGTCTCAGAACTTCAGCAGATGGTTACCGAAGTGGCACAAATCCTGCCAACCACGGTAGAGATTAAACCCCCATCTCCCATTGCTGCCCCTGTCCCCCCAGTTTCTTCTCTCAAGCCAGACGTGCCCGCTCCGTCGGGACGACCAGACACCCATCACGATCGCCGCCAGCAGCACGCCCCTGTCTTGGATGCGGAAATGGTGGAGACCCGCAGTTGAAAGACTCTCGCTAGAGAAAATCGACAGTTTACAACCCCAAACACCTCCTGATAGTCTCGCCACAGCCCTGGTCGAGGTGACTAGGCGACCCGGACCATTCCGGGCCACAACATTTCCAACCAACCACAGCTCAACGATCAAACGTCATGGATGAACTCATCGGTAGAGGCGGACCGCTCGTATGGCTGCTGCTAGGCAGCTTGGTCATCGCCGTAACCGTCTTTCTGGAGCGCCTTTTCTATTACCACCGCTCCAGCATGAACACCGCAGAGTTCATCTCAGGCATTGCGAGTCTGATTCGGCGCAAAAACTACGCTGAAGCCATGCAGGAATGCGTTGCCACCCGCGTGCCCGTGGGGCGTGTCATGCATGCCGTCCTGCTTCGCCATCATGCGCCTCGGGAACATTTGAAAGAGATCGCCCAAGAAGCAGGCCAATTGGAAGTGCCTCGCCTTGAGAACCACCTCATGATCATCAGTGCAGTGGCGCATGGAGCCCCCCTCATCGGCTTGCTTGGCACCATGGTGGGTTTGCTGGACAGCTTTACGGGATTGAGTGCAGGTTCGCTTGCTGCGACACCTGCCGATGTAGCCCGAGGCGTATACAATGGTCTCACCATGGCCGCTCTGGGCATCGGAGTGGCCATTCCTGCCTACATCTTTCACTCCTACCTTGTAGCTAAAGCCCGCTATCTCATGCATGACATTGAGCGCGCGGGAGTGGAGGTCATCAATCTCATCGAAGACTCCCGTGTCGATAACTCCCGCATCGTGTCATTCGCCACCCCACAGGAATCTCCCGTCAGCAACATCATCGAAGCTACTCCAGAACTGAAGTCCCGCTCGGCTGGCTCCAAGGGACGTAGCAACAGACCTTGATCGGGGTTCTTCCCGGCGATGAAACTCATCAGCCATCTCCAACCTGCTGGACCAGGGCTCTACGTGGCACCGCTCATCAATGCGGTCATCCTGCTGCTGGTCTTTTTCTTCCTCGGCTCATCGTTCATCATTCAATCCGGTGTCCCCGTAGCCCTTCCCTCTGCCCCCTCCCGCCTCGTGGGTTTTGATCGTGCGGACATCGTCACCATCTCAGCAGCTCCGAGTTCCAAAATCTACCTCAACGGCCATCAGACCAGCCTCGATTCCCTTTTGCAGAAGCTCGATGAAGGGGAATCCAGGCTCAAGCGCGTGGTGATCTATGCGGACCAGCAGGCTCCGTATGGACGTGTGATGGAAGTCAGCAGCCTGCTCATGACGGCCGGATTTGAGACGGCGTTCGGCACCACCCCGGCCGCTGCTCCATGAGCAAGTCTCCCTCCCAGCCCCCTACCGGACAACCCTCAGAGGATTTCAGCCCAAGGCTCATCTTTGATTGGTTTCGGCCAAGCCGCAGGACTACTTGGGTGGCGTTCTGTGCGGTCGTTGCCATCGGCATGCTTGCTGGAGTGTCCATGTTCTTTCGCGTCACCAAGGCCGAATGGAGAAATCAACTCCCCAACACCCACACCGTCGTCTTGTTGGATCCCTCGTCTCCCACAGCCGCCAGCATCCTCAACCGTGCAGCGAATGTCAGTGCGCTAGCGCTTGGCAGACGCAGCGAGGGCGATCTTGAGCCGCAAATGGCCGAGATGATGCCCGTTTTCCAGCCGGGCTTCAAAAGCTACGACTACCGTCTTAAGGACCTGCCAGAGCCTCCTGTGGTGCAGAGCAATCCGACCTGGATGACCGCTAGCAGCCCGCCCCTGCCCTCGCGGCCTGAGCTGTCTAGCCTTCCTGAGCGATCCACCACGGTGCAGGCGGTCGATTATCAAATTGCCGTCAAGCCAGGCCCACTCCTGGTGTCCCGGTTCAAACATTCACCGTCGAAACCTGCAAGAGTCGAGGGCATCGACCTCAACACCTTGGTCTTCCGAACCGCTGTGGCTGAAAATGGCAGGGTGTTGGTGTCCTTGCCGCTCCACCACACCTCAGATCAGGCAAAAGCCGTTGAGGCTCTTCGCCAAATGATTGCACAGGTCAGATTTGCCTCCGCACCGGCTACCGGAGTTGTCTGGGAAGACTTGCGCTTTGGCTGGGAAGTGTCATCCAAGACCAAATGACGGTCACCCTCGGCGACTTTATCCTAGTTCTCTGCGCGCTTTGCGTGGGAGCTGTGGCTTTTGGCTGGACGCTCACCAATCTCCTTATCCGCAGGCAGGAAGAGGAGCGCCTCAGAGGTGTCATTCAGTGCCGCATTTGCAGCGTGCGCTACGAAGCACCCGAGGGCCAAGTCACCCCCTGCCCTGCCTGCCAGACACCCAACGAAAATGGCCCCACTGACGAAATCTAATCTCCTCATCGCTGACGCATGGGAGGACTACCAACTTCTCGATGCTGGTGACGGCATGAAGTGTGAACGCTGGGGCAAACATGTGCTTGTTAGGCCTGATCCTCAGATTCTTTGGCCACGCCAAAGTGGACGCCCTTGGTCAGGCTGGGATGCTTTCTACCACCGCAGCGAGCGCGGTGGAGGCAACTGGGAGTATGCAAACCGCCTACCAGACTCCTGGGAAGTTCGTTACAAGCATCTGCGCTTCAAGATACGCCCTACCAACTTCAAACACACCGGCCTGTTCCCTGAACAAGCCGTCAACTGGGACTGGTGCGCCACCAAGATCAAAGCTGCACGGGCAGAAGGCCGCCAAGTCAATGTCTTGAACCTGTTTGGCTACACCGGAGCTGCTTCCGTGGCGGCGGCTGCGGCTGGGGCGCAAGTTTGCCACGTAGATGCAGCTAAGGGCATGGTGGACTGGTGCGCGGAGAATGTGCAACTCAGCGGCCTCGACCGCAGCGCTGTGCGCTACATCGTGGATGACTGCGTAAAGTTTGTTAGGCGTGAGATCAAGCGTGGCAAAAAATACGATGCGCTCATCATGGACCCACCAAGTTACGGTCGTGGCGCGGGTGGAGAGCTTTGGAAGCTGGAGACTCACCTCTGGCCGCTGTTGAAGGACTGCCGTGCGGTCATGTCAGATGAGCCGCTCTTTCTTTTGCTCAACGCCTACACCACCGGCCTGTCCCCCACCGTGGTTCACAATCTACTCACCGAGCTCTTTCATGGAAAAGGCTCCGTTTCCACTGGGGAAGTCGGCCTCCCCATTCAAGCTGATGGGAAAGTGCTGCCTTGTGGCATTTTTGGCCGCTGGGAAGCGTAATAGCAGGCACTCATGAAGTGCCTCCTGCCTTTCCTTTGCTTTTTCAGCCTCTCCGCCATCGCCCAGCTACCGCTGGACGTTCATCCCGGTGAACGCATTGCCTTGATCGGCAATACCTTGTTCGACAGGATGCGCGACTTCGGCCACTTTGAGGCTCTTCTTCAGCAACGTTACGCCGAACAGAAGATCACCGTGCGCAATCTCGCGTGGAGTGCCGATGAAGTAGGCCTCAGACCACGCCCTGATGGCTTTGGCGACATCAATCAGCACCTCACTGAGGTTAAAGCCGATGTCATCCTGGCTGCCTTCGGCTTTAATGAATCCTTCAAGGGCAAAGAAGGCCTCCCGGACTTCAAAAACGTGCTCAAAGCCTTCCTTATTGAACTCAAGAGTCATCACTACAACGGCAAGAGCGCCCCACGTATCGTCCTTGTTAGTCCCACACGTGCCGAGAAGCCGCATGGACACCTTAACGATCAAATGCAGCCTTATGTGGATGCCATGCGCGAGGTGGCCGCAGCGGAGAAGGTCGGGTTTGCAGATGTTTTTGCCGAGCACGAGTCGCGCAGTGCTCTCACCATCAATGGCATTCATCTCACGGATACCGGTTACGCACTGTTCGCCAATGATCTCTACCAACAGCTCACGCAGGAGACGCCTCCGCCAGTAAATGCAGTCACCAAGGCGGCGGTGGAGGAAAAAGAGAAGATCTGGTTCCAACACTATCGTCCGCTGAACTACTACTACATCAAAGGTGGCCGTGCAGAGCCTTATGGTGTGGTGAACTTCCCCGGTGAGTTGAAGAAACTCTCTCAAATGACTGAGAATAGAGACAAAGCCATCCACGGCGAAAAGGTTAGCGATGAGAGCACCGAAAAGCTGCCTGTCATCACCGGAGACCGCCCCATCAATGAATGGCACACTCCCGCTGACGAGTTGAAGGCGTTCAAGATTGATCCGCGCTTCGAGGTGAACTGCTTTGCCAGTGAGGAGGACTTCCCTGATCTGTTCCGCAAGCCCATCGCGATCCGTTGGGATGGCAAAGGCCGCATGTGGGTGAGCACCAGCACCACGTATCCGCAGATATTACCGGGGCAGGCAGCGGAGGATCAGATTCTCATTCTGGAAGACACCAATGGCGACCACAAGGCGGACAAATGCAGCGTGTGGGCAGACAAACTGCACATGCCGCTGAGCTTTGAGTTTGGAAATGGCGGCGTGTATGTATCAGATCAGCCACATCTGACTTTCCTCAAGGACACGGATGGCGATGGCAAGGCAGACCACCGCGAAAAGATACTCACTGGCTTCGGCACGGAGGACAGTCACCACGCGCTGCATGATTTTGTCTGGAGTCCTGAAGGCGATCTCATCTTCCGCGAGAGCATCTTCCATCACAGCCAGGTGGAGACGCCGTATGGTCCGGTGCGGGCGAGAGAGAGCAGCTTTTTCCGCTTCACGCCTGCTACGGGCAAGCTGCTGGCATTTGGCAGTTACATGAGCACCAATCCCTGGGGCATCACATTTGATGACTGGGGCTTCCATGTCGGCAGTCACCCGGTCTTTGCCAGTGCGGTTCATGCGCTCAATGCGCCGTATCCTGACATCCATGTGCCCGCAGGCAGCTACTTCCCGGCCTATAGCGGCACCTGCGGACAGGAGTTTCTCAGCAGCAGTCATTGGCCAGATGAGTTGAGGAAAAAGCACTTCATGCGCGTGCGCTACAAGCCCACGAATGAAGTGGAACTGCACGAGTGGATCGAGAAAGACACGCACTTCGAAGAAAAGAAAGTCGGCATCGTGTTTCAATCCACTGACCTCAGTTTCATCCCCGTGGACATTCAGCAAGGACCCGATGGAGCCATGTATGTGGCAGACTGGTACAATCCCGTGAAGGGCCACATGCAGTACTCATTGCGAGACACCAGACGCGACAAAAAGAGCGGCCGCATCTGGCGCATCACAGCAAAAGATCGCCAACTGGAAGAAGCGCCGAAGATCGCTGGGGCGAGTGTGCCTGAGTTGCTAGAGCTACTGAAGAGCGAGAACTACCGGACGAGGTATCGGGCTAAGGTGGAGTTGAGGAGCCGCTCAAATGAGGAGGTGGAAGACTTTGCAACTGAACTCTTCGAGAGCATTGGGTTTGGTCCTATTGGAGATGAAAAGAAGGCCAAAGAAGTAGAGCAACACCGGAGTGAGTCTCCCTGGCTGCCACTTGCATTGCTTGAGTCAGCAAAGTGGCTTCCTGAAAAAGGAATAGATACCGAAGGTGTTCCTGGGGGTCTCGTTTCTTTTGTCTTGCGAGCTAAGAATCATTTAGCTCGTGCCACCGTCACTCGACAACTACGGTGGCATTATTCTGACGTGATTGAGGGGAAGACTCTTTTGCAAACTGCCGCCAACGACCCCAGCGGCCTAGTCCGTCTCGAAGCAGCTATCGCTGCCAGCTACATCGGCACTCAGGAAGCTCTCATTGTCGTGCTGGACCTCCTGAAGCATCCGATGGACGAATACCTGACCTACGCCCTGCGTACTTCTCTCGATAGCCACACGTTGCAGCCTTTGTGGAAGGGTAATGAGGCTTTCTTGAAGCAGCATCCTGAGTTGGTGAAGTTCATTCAGGACAGCGAGCCCAAGAAGCCAGCTCAATTGGCGAAACGTAAAAAGGCAGAGAAACCCAATCCGTTCGACAACCAGCCCAATCTCGTCTCCATCACCATCAAGACGATCCCTGAGAGGCTGTTATTTGATCTAAGAGAGTTCAAGGTCAAGGCAGGCCAGCCGGTGAAGCTCGTGTTCGAGAATCCAGATGTCACTCCGCACAATTTGCTCATCGTCCAGCCCGGTGCGGCGGATGAAATTGGCATGGCAGGCAACGAAATGGCCAAAACACCCGATGGTTTCGCCAAGGGGTTCACGCCCGACTCGCCAAAGATTCTGCACAAGACCAAAATGCTGAACCAAGGCGACAGCGAGACTCTACGATTCACCGCACCAGCAGCCCCTGGTCGCTACCCCTACATCTGCTCTTTCCCCGGCCACTGGCTGGTCATGAAGGGTGAGATGGTGGTGGAATGAGGCTCATTCATTTAGAAGTCTTGACGATTTAGCGAACCCAACCAAGTCAATATAATTTTCATATTTTTTGCTATTTATTTCCTCGGGCGCTATAATGCCACCTCATGAAGCGCATTTTAATGTTGGTCCTTTTCCTCGGGTTGCTGGGGCTGGGCTATACTTTGCTTCAAAATCCCAACATGTCTGCCAGCACTCGCATCTGGGTGGGCAATATGGTGGGCGCGACAGAGTCGGGATACGGGCCGGACCAGTTGAAGGTGGATATCGTGGACCGGGTAAACTACCAGCGCACACTGAAGAAGTATCCGTTCGTGAGGGTGGACGTGGGCTTGGAGCAGTGGATGGACTCAAAGCTTGAAGAACTGGACACAGATCACCTGGAAGCCCTCACGCAGAACATCAAGACGCAGCACCCGCGCTACTACCGTCTCCTGGCATGCACCGCGAGCAGCAGCCAATTGCAGTCTTTGCTATCTGAGTTCCAAGACTTCTTCCAGAAGCTAGACCAAGACACTACCCACATGGCGGTGCACGTCTCACGCATCGCAGCAGGGCTGGGCTACCGAGCCTTGATCGTGACGGGGCGAAAGCTGGAGGACTTCAGCCCAGAGGCACTGTCTGAGCGGAAGACGGATGTTTTCTTCAACACCTGCCCACACTGCGGCTACGAGCATGCGTGCAAGGTGGGGCTGGACCAGCGCGGCATCAATTTAGAGTGCAGCAAGTGCCTGCGCTCCTATGGCGTGCTGGCTGCTGATGAGAAGGGAACGTTCCGCTATGTGAATGAGTTCCTCACTGGCTACCATCCTCCAGCACATTTCCCGTATGACTCTGACCCTCTGCACCAGATGTATACGATCTGGTCCGCAGTGATCCGCCACTGTGCCTATGTGAAGGATACAAGCCGATTCAATGCCAAGAGAGACGCCTGGCAGACCGCGCTGGAGACGCAGACGAAGATGCGAGGGGATTGCGAGGACTCCTCGGTCTTCCTTGCAGACTGGCTGTTGGCCCGCGGCTATCAAGTGCGTGTAGCACTGGGGCACTACGGCGACATGGGCGGCCACGCTTGGTGCGTAGCTAAGGTGGGTGGCATCGATTACCTCCTGGAGTCCACTGAAGGCCCGCCTGACCCTGCCAAGCCGCCCTATGTGGCTGACATAGGCAACCGTTACGTGCCGGATACCTTGTTTGACCGGGATGCGATCTATGTGCGCACCAATCCGCGCGACCGCTTCAATGGCGACTACTGGTCTACCAAACACTGGACGAGGATTCAGCCTCGCGAACTGGCCGAACAAGCACTGGCGAAAAACTCCGGAAAGAAGGCTAAGCCAGAATCCCGCACCGTGAAGGCTAAGTCGACTCCCACCATCGCCAGTCGCACTGCTGACGTGGATCAAAAGCAGTCTGCAAAAATCCTGATGAACGTGGAGGTGATGAAGGGCATCAAGGAAGGCCAAATGGAATGGCAAATCACTGAAGTGGTCATGCCAGAGCCGCCCGCAACCTCCGCTCAGCCTGCTACCGCCAAAGCGTTAACGAAGAAGTAGCGCTAAGCAGCGATCAAACTGCTGCGGCACAGCTCGGCATAGAGTCCGCCCGCCGCTGTGAGTTCATCGTGCGTGCCGCTTTCAACGATGCGACCTTTTTGCAGCACGTAGATGCAATCGGCATGACGGATGGTGCTTAGTCGGTGTGCGATGACAAAACTGGTGCGCTGCTTCATGAGGCGCTCCAGTGCGGTCTGGATCTGGCGCTCCGTTTCGGTATCCACACTAGCCGTGGCTTCGTCCAGGATGAGGATGGGCGGGTTACGCAACAGCGCACGCGCGATGCTGATGCGCTGCTTCTCACCCACGCTGAGTTTGATGCCGCGCTCGCCGACTTGGGTATCAAGCTGATCAGGGAGCGCCTGCACGAAGTCCGCCGCATTCGCTGTGCGCAAGGCCGCCCAGAGCTCTTCCTCAGACGCTTCACGGCTGCCGATCCTCAAGTTTTCTCTCACCGTGCCGTTAAACAAAAAGCTCTCCTGTGTGACATAGCCAATCTTTGCCCTAAGGCTGCTTTTGCGAATGTCGCGCACAGGGATGCCATCGATGGTGAGACTTCCTTCATCGTGCTCATAGAATCGGGTGAGCAAGTTGATGATGGTGGACTTACCGGCTCCTGTTGGGCCAACGAGAGCGATGGTCTGCCCTGGCCTGGCTTCAATCTGAATGCCATGCACAGTGGGAAGGTTGCCGGTGTAACTGAAGCCAACGTTCTGATAAACGATGTGGCCCTTCACGACATCAAGCTCGCGCCCTTCGTCAATCCCACGCTCTTCCTCAGCATCCAGGACGTCAAACACACGATCCCCAGCAGCTCTGCCTGCCTGGATGAGTTGGTTGAGGCTGTGCAACTGCTCCACGGGATCATAGAAGAAACGGGTAAGGATCAAGAAGCCAGCCAACTGCCCGGTTTCCATGCGCCCATCGATCAGCGCGCGTGCTCCAATCCACAGCACGATGACGGAGCCAAGGTCCTTCAGCATCGCCATGCTGGGACGATAGACGGACCACACCTTCATCAGGTGCAATGTGGCCTCTCGCAGCCGGCCCGAAGCGCCATTGAATCGCTCGTGCTCGGCTTTCTCCATCGCATACGCTTTGATCTGCCTGATGCCGCTGACGTTGTCATGCAGCAGTGAGTTCATCGCACTGGAGTTGGTACGCACTGCCTTGTGACGTGAGCGCGCATGTCGGGTGTAGAGCACTGCACCGATGGCTAGGCAAGGCAGCGGCAGCATAGCAGTCCAAGCGAGCGTGGCATCGGCCCGGAACATGAACACGGCCACGATCATGAGTTGCAACACAGCCACAAGCCCCTGCTCTACCCCGTCAATGAGCACACGCTCCACCGCCGGGATGTCCTCGCTCACGGTGGTCATGATGTCCCCGGTGGGGCGATTGTCGAACCACCTCAAAGGCAGCCGCTGGAGCTTCTCGTACAGATCGCTGCGGAGATCATAGACCACCCGCTGCTCAAAGGTGTTGTTGAGTCGAATGCGGAGGCTGTTGAAGAGGTGGATCAACCCATACGCACCCAGAGCCAGCAGGCAGAGCTGAGTGACCCTTGCCCAGTCTTTAGCCGGCACCGCTACGTCGATCACTTCCTGCGTCACGGAGGGGAAAACCACCACCATCACCGCCCCAGTGCAGGCACAAAACAACTGCGCGGATGCCATGCCCGGATACCGCCGCAGATAGGAAAATACTCGCCAAACTGTCTTCAAGAACTGGCTGGGTAGCCTCGCCCGAAGCGGGCCGCAACCCCGAGCCGTAGGGCTCATGATTTTTTTATCAAAATGGGAATACCCCTTGATCTACCACACTCGTATCAGAAAATACCCTTACTTCATGACTGCGACCCCCTCCTACTCACAGCCCCAGGTCACCGAAGACAACTCAGAGCGGGATACCGCTCTACTCCGCCGTGTAGCGCTCAAGGATGCCGCCGCCTTTGCGGAGCTCCATCGCTACTACACCCCCCTGCTCATCCACGCCGTGAATCGCGTGCTGGATGACTACGAGGACACTCGCGACATCGTCCAGGACGTGTTCGTTACCCTCTGGCAGAAGGCCCACCTTTATGAGCCCTCCAAAGGCAAACCTATCACTTGGCTCACGACTCTTGCTCGTAACCGCGCTATCGACCTCATCCGCTCTCGTCAGCGCCGCAGCTCTCTCAAGGAGCGCTTTGAGTCTGAGCAGAACGTGGTGAACGACGACATCGACTCAGAGTCCGCCGACAAGGCCCTGCTTCGTAGCGAGCGTGCAGAAATGGTCCGCCGCGCCATGAAGCGCCTTTCCGCCCCTCAAAAGGACGCGATCGAGAAAGCATTCCTCGGTGGTCAGGCCCGCAAAACCATGGCCAGTGCCACAGGCGAGCCCGTAGGCACCATCAAAGCACGAGTCCGCCGCGGTCTCAAAGCGATGAACGCCATGCTATCCCGCGAGTTCAAGTCCGCAGAGTAATCTGACCCCTCAATCCAGTGGCCAGCAGCGCGGTGAGCCGTCTGCTGGCCATTTTGTTTACCCACCTCGCGCTCATTCATTCGGTTGATCCAGCAACTTGACAAAAGCCGATCAACTCCTAGCTGTTCCGCCTTGCCTGCCCCGACCACCAGCAAAAAGTGGCTATACCTTCTGGTTCTTCTCCAGTTGGTGGCAGGTCCGTTGATGCTGAGCCAAGTGCTTGTCTTTTGTAAGCTCACCGCGTCCGAGGCTCCTCAGGCTGGCATCGTCAAAGCCGTGCAGTCAGCTTGGGACAGCGCGGAGTTCCAGGCGGTGGCAGAGAAAGGCCAGCATGACCGCCACTCGGCACCCGAGGGCACCATCACCACGTCCCTGACCAAGATTTTCGGCACGCTATGGGTCAATACCTTCCACTCTGTGCCGCCTGCACCCCTGAAGTTGCTTTGTCCGGAGCGAATACGCATCTGGACGCCTCAGGAGCTGGATGAGCCGCCGGGACGACCGCCGAGCGTGGTTTGAAGCACCCTGGTTCTGGGAAACACTTCCCAGACCGCACTAACATGCGCCTGCATTTACCGCAGCGCATCGTCTCCGCTTCAACACCACACTCACCATGCACCACCGTTACTTTATTCCCCTTTTTGCCATCTCCATGCCTCTGCTCGGCCAGCAGGCAGCACCCACCACCAGTGCCAGCACCACGCCCACTGAACTTGAGGAAGTCGTCATCACAGGCAAGGCCGAGGACCTCATCGGCATCGCGCCCGCAGCCTCCGCCGGACGGGCCAGCGCCCAAGACATAGCCAGCCGTCCCCTGCTCCGCCGCAGTGAGATCCTGGAGACCATCCCAGGCCTCATCACCACTCAGCACGCGGGCGGTGGCAAGGCTACCCAATACTTCTTGCGCGGCTTCAATCTCGACCACGGCACTGACTTTGCCACGCATCTGGACTCGATGCCGCTCAACCTCAAGACCCATGCCCACGGTCAGGGCTACACCGATCTCAACTTCATCATCCCCGAGATGATCGACCAGATCGACTACGTCAAAGGAACCTACACCGCCGCTGACGGAGACCTCTCCACCGCCGGCAGCGCCAACTTCCGCCTCGCTCATTCCCTCGCCAGAGACTTTGTCACTGCTGAAGTCGGTGAGTTTGGCTGGTATCGGGGCGTCATTGGTGGCTCCATTGACTTGTCAGGCTCTGCTTCGGCCTCCGCGCCCGCAGCCGCATCCTCCAAGAACCCTGGTAAAAACCCAGTCCAGCCCGTGCTGCCCAGCACCGAGACCAATGCCCTCACCTACGCCCTCGAATACAATCAATACGATGGCCCCTGGGACCTCAGCGAGGACTTCCAACGCTGGAACGGCATGCTCCGCTGGTTCAAGGGCGATGATGACAACCACTTTGCCGCTACCCTCATGGGCGGCCACACCGAGTGGACCTCCAGTGACCAAGTAGCCCTCCGTGCCATCAATCGCGGCATCATCAGTCGCTTCGGCAATCTCGACCCCACCAATGGCGGCGAGTCCCAGCGCTACTCGCTCAATCTCGAGTGGGCCAGCCGCGAGGGTGACGTCGTGACCAAAGCCAACCTCTTCGGCATTTACTACGACCTCAATCTCTTCAGCAACTTCACCTACTTCCTCGACTACCCTGACCAGGGCGATCAGTTTGAGCAGTCGGAACAACGTTGGATCCTCGGCGGCAATCTCTCCCGCACTTGGGAGAATCAGCAACTCTTTGGCAAGGAAGCCCAGTGGACCGTCGGCGTGCAGACGCGGCACGACCTCATTGATGGCATTGGCCTCTGGCGCACCACCGCGCGCGAGCGCTTTGCCAACATCCGCCAAGATGATGTCTATCAGGCTAACATCAGCCTGTATGGCGAAAACAAAGTGAAGTGGAACGACTGGTTCCGCACCGTGGTCGGCCTTCGGGGTGATCTCTTCTACTTCGACAACCAGAGCAACAACCCCGCCAACAGCGGAGACGAGCTCGCAGGCATCATCAGCCCCAAGCTCAGCGCCATCTTCGGCCCCTGGCATGATACTGAGCTCTACCTCAACTTCGGCACCGGTTTCCATAGCAATGACTCCCGTGGCACCACCACCGTCATTGACCCCAACTCTGGCGACCGCATCCCCACCGTGGATCCCCTCGTCCGCACCTATGGCGCGGAGTTCGGCGTGCGCACTCAGGCCATCAGCAGCCTCACCAGCACGCTCACCTTCTTCTGGCTCCGGAGTGACAGTGAGCTCGTTTATGTGGGTGATGCAGGCTTGAACGAAGCTGGCTCCGGCTCTCAGCGCTACGGCATCGAGTGGGCCAACTACTGGCGCCCCACAGACTGGTTCAGCATGGATGCAGAGATCGCCCTAACACACGCCCGCTTCCTGGATGCTGGCAATGACGACTACATCCCCAACTCCGTGCCCATGATGTTCAGCGGCGGCATCAATCTCGGCGCTCAGGCCCAAAGCAACGGCTTCTTTGCCAACTTCCGCTTCCGCGCCTTTGGCCGTAGACCTCTCATTGAGGACAACAGCCGCAAGAGCAAGGACAGCTTCCAGGTCAATGCCTCCGTTGGTTATCGTCACAACAACTGGGAAGCCGCAGTCGATTGCCTCAACCTCTTCGACCGCGATGACAACGACATCGAGTACTTCTACGAAAGCCGTCTCGCGGGCGAAAGCAGTTCCCGTGAGGACCATCACATCCACCCCATGGAGCCACGGAACTTCCGCTTCAGGGTGACCTACCGTTTCTAATCTCGTTGGCGCGAGAGTAGAGAGAACACCACGCAGTCGGCCTGTTTTTGAGTGCTTCAGGCCGGCTGCGTGGATACTCCTTCGCCCCAGCACTCCACCCCTCCATCACTCCCCCGCATTCCACCTCTCCCAGGCCATCTCAGCCCAGAAGAACTGCGAGTAGTAGAGCCTCCCGTAGTCGTAGTGGCCTATCAGTTGCTTCAAATCAGCCTCGTGGGCCTTCAGCACTGACTTATCCGCAGCCAGCGTCACGATCCAGCCTGCCGATGTCGGCTCCCTAACGAACGCCGTCTCCTTACCCCGTCTCGGGGCCACCTTGAGGAAGGTCTTGATCTGCCGCATCGCCAGCTCTTGCGCGTCCTTCTCCGTCTGTTGTGGCACCCACTCCACATTCATCACGCGCCAATCCATCTCAAAGTGGCTGCTATCCGCGTTATCCCACTCCTTGCACAGGCTCAGGCTCTCAGCCGCTAGTTGCGCACTCGCCGTTAGGCCCCTGGCATAGTCAGCCTTTAGGGCGGCATCCTTTTCCATCTCCCACAGGCCCCTCAGCGCACTCACGGCCGTGCAGGAGGTCCAGTTGTGCCTCTTGGAGTACCAGAACTTCATCCCGCCCGCACAGGCCTCCCGCTTGGTGTGGTTCTCTGGCCCTCCGCGCTTCTCCAGCTCCTGAACATACATCGTCTGCCAACTTTCCTCACCTGTCATGAGGTGCATCAGCTTCATGGTGAAAAGTTTCCGCGCCACTTCGTCAAAGTGATAGCCCTCAAAGCTCCCCCGCTTGCCGAACGGCTCCTCCGCGGGCATCGCCCAGCCCAGCCGCACGATCTCCCTTGCCGTCTCCACCACGTGCTTCTCGATCCGCTTCTTCTCCGCCTCTGTGGCCAGACCCGACTCCCAGTAGCGCCACAGCCCCACGAACCACGGCAATGTCTGATCATTAGAGCCCATCGCGTAGTGCGACTTTCCATCCGTGCTCACCCCGCGCCCCACGAAGCCCTTCACCTCGCTGATGGAGTTCAGCAGCAGCAGCCCTTCCATGAGCTTCCGCGCCTTGTCCGCATCCTCCTTCGCTCCCGTGCGCTTCCACCGCAGGATCGCGCCATCCATGTAGAGTCCATTGAACATCGCCCCGTTCTCGATCGGAGCCCACCAGCCCAGTGCATTGGGCTTGCCCTGCTTGCACTCCTCAGGTGTGGGCAGCGACACCTTTCCCTCCATGTCCGCAAAGTCGATCATGATCCCATACTCATCAATGAACCGCCTCCACATCTCACCATGCGCATTCTCTGCTGCTTTACCGGCCTCCTCCGCCCATGTTTGGGATAACATTAGCGTGGCGACAACAATCAGATACGGACGATAACTCATGATGAATAGACTGCTCACCCTGCATCGTTCTCTCCACATGTCACGGCTCCTTTGCATCCTTCTCTTCACCTCCGCCCTCTGTGCGCAAGACGCACAGTCCGTAGCCCCATGGACCAAAGACGTCACCATCCGCCCCGTAGACAGCACGGACACGCGCCACAGCATCCACACCTACTACTTGGCCAATCCTGAGAGCCCAGATGGCAAGCACATCCTCTTCTTCACCTCCACGCATCCCGCTGGCTACGTGGGTGAGGTGCGCATCCGCGAGCGCTCCACCGGCACAGAGACCGTCCTCGCCGAGGGCATCCACACTGAGGACGCGCATCGCGTGGCGTGCCAGCAGTGGCTCGCTGGTGGGCGGCTCGTTGCCTTTCATGAGGTTGTAGACAAAAAATGGCGCGTGGTGGTTGTCGATGTCGCCACCAAGGAGAAGCGCATCGTGGCCGAAGATCGTCAGGTCGGCTTTGGCCAGGCTTCCGGCCATCTCTTGCCCATGTATGGCTGCCATTGGAATCCAGGACCCAATCGCGACCTCTACGTGTGGGACGCCAACACAGGCAAAACGCGCGTGGCACTCCAGATCACTGCCGTGGAGGCTCAGCATGGCGACTGGTTGCAAAAGGAGTTCAGCGGCAAGCCCACCTCCGTTTTCTTCCCCGTCCTCAGCCCAGATTTGCAACGCGCCTTCTTCAAGATCGCCGCTGGCAACGGTGGAGACGACTACATGTCAAAGAGTGCCAGCCACCGCCAGGGCTGCGTGTGTTTTGATCTCCAGACCGGCACCATGAAGTGGTTCCGCGCTCAGTGGGGCCATCCCGCCTGGCATCCAGACTCACGCCACATCTTTGAGATGGGCAACGTCATCTTCGATACCGACATAGGCTCCCCTGCACGCTACACCAAGCTCCAGGACGTGCCCCGCCTCAGCGGTTCGCATCCCTCCGTTAGCCCAGATGGCCTCCTCATGGTCACCGATGGCCTCAGTGAGGCCGCAGGCGGCAAGCCCAAAGAGTGGGGCATCATGGTGGCTGACATGCGCGGTGGAAAGTGGGCTCTCCTGCACAGTTTTGCCCAGAACCAGGGCGCTAAGTCCTGGCGGCGGAACGATCCCCATCCCGCCTTCAGTGCCGATGGCAAGCGCATCTACTACAACGTGAGTGACGGCCCCTGGACTCGCCTCATGGTGGCCGAGCGCGCACTCTGACTCCTCCTCCTAACAACAAACTCAAGCACTCGCTATGAACGAAGGCTTTCACTACTCCAAGATGCCCAACGCCCGCGGCGGCTTCACCACCCGTCCCGTTCTGGGCAAGCAACTCACCACCCGAGAGCTAGATGCCGCAGTGAGCACTGCCACGGGATTACCTGCCGCACAGTGCGCTCAAGTGTTCACCACTTACCTTCAGCAGATCCTCACGGCGGCGGGTGATAGCCGTTGGTCATCTTCTGTGCATGAGTTGGTGCGCTTCTCGCCTGTTAGCGGTGGTAGCAAGCCCCAGGCAGACGATTTCCACTCAGCCGACGACCTCGCGGCAGATGTGGCCCTCGTTTTCACCGCTCCGGTCATCCGCCAGTGGCGTCAGCGCCTGCAACTCGTAGGCCATGGCATCCAGGGCTTTGCCGCCCCAGTCGTGGCCAGCATCCTCAGTGCCTCCACCAACCAAATAGACGTGTATGTGCCCGGCGACATGATTACCGTGCGCGGTCAGCACTTGAAGGTGGAGCGTGACGACCCCACCCAGGGCATCTTTTTGATCAAACCCGACGGCACTGAGACCCGATGCATGAGCTATGGGGCCATCACCCGCCTCAGAGTCACCGCGTTGGTGCCCGGCACCCTCTCCGGCCCCCTCCGGGTCAGAGTCGCCAGCCGGGTCAATGGAAGCGTCCGCAGCTCCGTCTACACGGGTGTACTCCAGCAGGTAGCAGCCCCGGTGGTTGGCTAAAAGGGACCATTTGGGCCGCCCCAAGAGGCTGTAGGGGTCACCCCTGCGGATCACAGGAGCCAGGGTCATCCACTCCATGAGCCAGGGTATGCGCCCGTATAGGTCACCCCTACAGCTTGCTACCCTGTCTCCAACCCACTCGATGTGCCAGGGTCCGTGCTCGTATGGGTCACCCCTACGGGCTCTATGTGCGAGGGTAACCCGCTACTACCCAGCCCCATATCCTACGGAGGGGTCACCCCTCCAGCCTCCACCCCAGGGGGCTAGAGCCGCCCTCTGCCACCCATTTTCTCTCCTTCCCCGCCACTCTGGGCGTGACACCCAGAGCCCCGGCGTGATAACCTGCCCCTCAATCTATTCAGGCCTATGGATCCCAACCTCCGCGCCCTCATCTATGAACGCAGCCTTTACGTGGGGTTAGCGGAGCAGATCCTGGCTCTTCTACCCGCAGACGACGAGGCGCTGGATGCCCTAGTGGCAGAGACCGTGGCTACCAATGACGCCCGCGCCTTCAATTACATCCTCATCTCCGCCGTAGCCGGTTCGCGGCGAGTGGATGCACGCCACCTAGCCAAGGGCACCGCCCTCATCGCCAATGGGGACTGGCTGTGCTGCCTCGCGTGGAAAATGCACGGGGATGTGGCAGAGCACTTGGTAGCAGCCACACGTGACACCGTGATGAACCTGGAGGTGGCAGCCGCCGCTCTCATCGCCGCCGCAGTCTGGTGCATCGACCACCGAGACGGTGTGCAACACCCAGACCTCGTGCCTCAAGCCCGTGCGCTGGCACGTATAGGCAACGTCCTGCGAAACAAAGACAGCATGTTAGCCGCACTGGCGGAGATGCTGGACGACAATGACTTGCGTGCCGTCCTGAGGGCCAAGCATCGCGCTTTCGGCAGCGCGAAGATGCTCCCCACCCTTCGGAGCGTGGCCAAGGCGTACTTCACCGTCTGCCATGCACCAGTCGCAGCACTGATCGTCGAAAGGCCTTACGAAGCGGCCAACACCGGCACCCACATCCGCCGTGCAGTGCCACGCATAGGCCGGAATGAGCCTTGCCCCTGCGGCAGCGGCAAGAAATACAAACGGTGCTGCTTTGACAAAGACCAGGAGCGCCTCAGGCACTCCTCAGACGTGCCGGGCAAGACCAAGGCTGAGGTCATGGAAGAGCCAGAGCCCTACCTCACGGCGAAAAAGATCCAGACCATACCTGCGTACGAAGTGGCTCGTCTGGACGTCCTCAAGATAGCACCCAAACTGCTGCCCTATTACTTCAAAATGGTAGGCGGCCACCTGTTGTTAGACGAGGCAGCCACCGCGTTCGAGAAACTAGGCTGCGAGACCGAAGAACTGCAAAGAGCATGGAACTTCATCGCCTTCTTTACGATCAAGAAACAGCGCCTGGACATCGCCCAGCGGTTGATGAAGGTCCGCTACAAAGACGAGCCACCGCCAGACACCGTGCGGCTCGGTTTCCGCCTCCTCCTGGCAAAAGAAGACCCTGCACGTTACCTGGAACTGATGGAAGAGGCCGCCAAGGGAGCACTCACCTCCAAGGATGGCGAGTGGCTGGTGAACTTCGCTCACGGAATCATGATGGGCTCCACTCCAGCCCTCGGCATTCATTGTGCCCGCAGCCTCATCCCCTTCATCAGTAAAAAGGACGCCACTTTACTGCTAGGTGAGGTGGAAAAAGCCCGCGACCGCCTCAAACTCCCTCCAGAAGACCCCGTAGCAGAGCTGCTAGAGCGGAGATTTGCAGAAGAGATCGCAGATGGTGGCAAGGATGCAGAGGAACTCCGCAAGGCACGAGAGCGCCTCAATGCCAAGGCCACCGAGGTCAATCATCTCAAAGAGAGCCTGGAGCAACTCCGTCGTAACATTCGCCTACAAGAGAAGAAGGACGCCCCCACTAGCACCCCTCAGCAGCCAAATGCCGCCGAATCCCAAGAACTGCGTGATCTGCGGGAAAAGGTGCGCCTCATGAAGAGCTCCATCAACGAGCGCAATCAAGAGCGCGCCACTCTCCGCCGTGAACTGGGCCAAGCCTATGCTGACCTGCAATCCTTGCGCGCTGAGCAGTCCACCCCCGCTGCCCCCGAGGCCCCAGACGCCGAAGACGCCCTGCTCCTCCCCGGCGAGGTGGACGGCAATCAACCGCCACGCCTCATTGAGTTCCCTCACAAGTTCCACGACACCATCAGCCACCTCCCACGGCAAGTAAGCCGCACGGCCCTCGCCCTGCTAGGTCGCATCGCCGCAGGCGATCCCACAGCCTTTACAGGTGCCGTGCGCCTCAAGGGCACACAGGATGTCTTGCGCGTCCGCATCGGAGCAGACCACCGCCTCCTCTTCCGCCTCCTACCCGAGCACGTCCAAGTAATAGACCTCATCAACCGCCGAGACCTAGAGCGCTGCATCGCGGGTCTATGAGGCACGCTGAGCTCTGTTAGCCCGGATAACGCAGAACTGCGAGTAAGATGAGCATCATTGCTAAGCAGCAGATAAAGCGCCTACTTCGGCGCGGCCATCAGCGCTTGGGCTTCCTTGGCGAGGAGGTCGGCGATGATGGATCGCCTAGTCCAGCCGCTTCAGCTTCACCTCCGACACCGCCCAGCCGCCGGCCATGGTGCCGAGGGCGAGGGCTCCAGGACTGGGTTTCCAGTTGGGTGACTGGGTGAGGGTGGTGACAGGGCCGGTCCAAGAGTAAAGGGGCCGGTCGTCGAGTGTGGCGGTGATGGCGGCATCGGCACCCCCAAGGCGGACGGTCACTGCCAGTTCGTGGAGTTCGGAGTCCATCACCTGCCTGCCGTGGACGGAACCTGGCTCATTGAGTGTCTCCAGACCATTCACCCGAGCCAGGCCAGTGCGGTAACCTTTTGTCGGCCAGCCATCGATCTCAAATCCCACCATCTGGCCTGCGATAGGAAGCACGAGGCGGAACACTTTCTGTGCGGAGATTTGTCGCAGCTTGACACGCATTTGATAACTTGTGCCGCTGAGGTTGCCGGGCAGCGGCAGGACCGCAAACTTGGTCACAGGGCTGAAGAGCACGCCGTTCTCCATGCGCCAGCCATTGCCGCTCTGTGCGACCCTGGCGGGCGTGAGCTGGGCGAGGAGGTCCTCCCAGCCGTCGGCATCTTTCGGCAGCGCAGGCTGGTTGGTCACAGGCTGGTTCTTCAGCAGGGCGGCAGCACTGGAGCGCTGGCGGTCCCAAACCTTGGTGATTGCATCATCCCTGGAGATCGCAGCGATGAGTTTGCCATCGGCGCTGATGTCCACATCGGCCACGGGTGTTGTGAGGCCGTAAAAGGCGAGTCGTTCCTGACCGCTGGCGGCGTCGTGGATGCGCACGCTTCCATCGTCACCGCCGCTGAGGATTTCGCGCCCGTCGGGGCTGAATTTCACGCAGCGCACGCCCTCCCAGTGCGCACGGAAGGCCACCTCCAGCCGGCCCGTCGCCGCCTCCCAGACGCGGATCCAGCGGTCGGGTCCGCCGCTGGCCAGATGCAGCCCGTCAGGGCTAGCAGCGAGGCATGCGATACTCCCGGTCTGCGCAGCGTCGATCTGCCGCAGAGGCTTGCCCGCCTGCCAATCCCACACGGTGATCCCACCCATGAGCGCGGCGGTGGCCACGGCGGCATCGTCGAAGCAAAAGGCGGCGAAGGGCTGGCCGGGCTTTTCGAAAGTGATCTTCCGCAGTTCTTTGCCTGAGGGGTATTCCTGCACGCTGAACCCGTTCCCCGGATTGGTGTCAGTAAACGCATGCGCCACCGTGAGAAGGAGTCGGCCGCTGCGGTTGAACTTCATGCTGCTTACTTGGCTGGTGCCGAAATCCTCCAACCTCTTCCCGGCAGGTGAGATGTGGGTGAATGAAGTTCTGCCACCCATCTCGCTGTAGAGGATGGACTCACCCGCCGGGTGGATCGCCAGATCGCGGATCTGCCCATTTGTTGTGCGCAGAGCCTTCCACTTCGGCTTGCCAGTCAGCGGATCCCATGCACCGACGTCCCCTGCTGTGGCCACATAGATCCGGGAGCCGTCTGCATTGAACAGGACGCTGTGTCCTTCCAAAAATGCAGGCACAATCGCGCTAATCTCTTCCCCAAGCCGGGTCGGCCAGACATAGGTGCCCCCATCCGCGAACGACCGATGAGTCGAAACCAGCGTCCTGCCATCGGGGCTGAAGGCCAAAGCTAACACTTCGTTCTGGATACCGTTGAGGGAACGCAGCAAGCGCCCCGTCTTCGTCGCCCACAGGCGGATGCGGCCGCCGCTGACGCTGCTGGTTGCCACCGAATCGCCTCTGGGGTTCATCCCTATCACGGTCTCTCCCGGGAAATGGAGTGCTCGGATTTTCTGAGCCGTGCGCGGATTCCACATGATCACCTCGTCGCCGCCGAGGCAGGCGAACCTGTCCCCGGCCTGATTGAATTGGAGGGTGGTTTTGGTGGGATTATCCGTGCTCGCCTCGAGCGTGCTGCGCACCTCGCCAGTCTTCGGGTCGAGAAGTTGAACCTGCAAATCCAGCCCCTTCATGGCCTCAAGATTCGCCACAGTCTGTCCATCCGGGCTGAAGGAGGGGACCACACCGATGAAGGGCCGAGTCCAGAGCGGCGCTCCCGTCTCCGCAGCGTAGGCAATGAGCTTCCGTTCCCCGGCCACCAGCACCGTCTCGCCATCGGGACTGAGCAGCACACGCTCGATCGCGCGGATCTCGCTGGTCCAGCGACGCAGGACTGTGCGGTTGGCCAGATCCCACACGGCAACTTCGTTGGCGGTCACGGCTTGAGCGAGTCTGCAGCCCTCCCGATCTATCCCGAAGGAGATGGGGTAGTATTCGGTCTGGGGCAAAAAGTCACCGATCTGATGTCCCATCAGGCTGAAAATGCCGACACCAGCCACTTTAGACGGGCCCACCCAGCACCTGGCTGCTAAACGATCGCCCTGCGGCAGAAACTGCAGCCCATAAGCGAGTCCTCCGTCTAGAAGCGGCAATTGGGAGGTGAAATCGCGCGAGTGGGCCTGGAGGAAGCGCCAGTTCGCATCGCGGAAGCTCTCCGGCGTCTCCCCGAGGATCTTCTGTGACTCGACGAATTTTCCGAGATGAAACTCCTTTTCCGCGATGTCGAGCTGCGACTTCGCAAGCGCCTGCCGCGCCGTTTCGCGCTCCTGGACGGCGATGACTTCGGCCTGCGTCGCACGCTGCTCCTTGGCTCGAAGATTGAAGACGAACCACACCGCGAGTCCGGTGATCAGCAGCCAGGCCGCCGCTGCGGTGGTGAAGATGCCTTTGTTGCGCTTGATGAGGAGGGCGAGCTGCTTCGCCAGCCCGGCCTGCTCCGCTGCGGTGGCAAAACCGCCCTGAAAGGCCTCGATGTCCGCGCTGAAGGCGGTGATGTCCTGGTAGCGCCTGGCTTTGTCGAGCGTGAGCGCTTTCATCGCCACGGCGGAGAGCGCATTCGGCACGCGACCGCCCGGCATGTGCGGCAACGGGGTGATTTTCTTCGCTTCCAGCACCTGGCCCTTCACGGCTGATTTGCCTTTGCCGGTGGTCGTCGCTCCGAAGGTCGTCGGCTCTGCGATGCGGGCCGTGCTGACTTTTTCGATGACCTCCCACACGTCCTTCCCCTCCACCGGCGGGCGGAGGGTGAGGATGGCGTAAAGAATGCCGCCGAGGGAGAAGATGTCCGAGCGGGCATCCATGCTGCTGACCTGCCCGAGGGCCTGCTCCGGGCTCATGTATTGCGGCGTGCCCATCACCGCGCCGTCGAGTGTGGCGGATAGGGAAGACGGTGAGACTTGGAGACTTGGAGACTTGGAGAAAGCCGGATGGGAAGTCTCCCCATCTCCAGGTCTCCCTGTCTCATGGTCTAATAGTTTCGCGATCCCCCAGTCCATGACGAGCACCTCGCCGAACTCGCCCACCATGATGTTTTCTGGCTTCAAATCGCGGTGGATGATCTTTTGCGCATGGGCAAAGGCCAGCGCATCGCACACCTTGCGAAAGATGGTGAGCAGGCGGTCGAGCGTGTAGTGCTCCAGCACCTCTTTTTTCTCATGGCGCAGATCATTGAGGATGTCCTGAAGCGTGCGGCCATTCACCCGCTTCATGGTGTAGTAGAGCGAGCCTTCCGAATCACGCCCGAGGTCGTGGATGGGCACGATGTTCGGGTGCTCCAGCCTGCCGAGCACGGCGGCCTCCTGGATGAAGCGCTGCTTTTGCTCCTCGCTGCATCCCGTCTCGGAAAGCATGATCTTCACCGCGATGGTGCGGCCCAGCTTGCAATCGCTGGCCTCCAGGATCGCCCCCATGCCACCCTGGGCGATGCGACGTCCAAAAATAAAGGGCACGGGCGAATCGGGATTCGCCATCGAGGCGGAGACAGGCGGTGGCACGAGCTGCTGCGTGATGAGGGCCTTCATCTCAGCTGGATCGGGATACACAGCCTCTCCCAGGGCCTCCATGCCTTTCCGCATCATGGAGGGAGGTTTCAAGAACGACCGCGAATCCGCCTCCAGGCCCAGCAGCCGCTCAACGCGAGCTCGGAGGTCCGCATCACCCGCACAGGCAGAGTCCAGATAGGCCGCCTGAGCGGCGGGATCGTCCACATCGAGTGCGGCCATGAAGACTTCTTTCTCACGGCTGGGGGAGGATGCGGGATCGGAGGCGGACATAAACGTGGTTCTGGAGAACATGCCCCATCGGCGGGTGAAAGCGGCAAAATATTTGCCGTAGGCCGAGTGTGGCTAAGCACGCCCGGCTGGTTTGGGAAAGGCGGGAGCGCCTCGTGTGATCCACCCTCCAAGAAACCGGGCGGAGCGGCGGACGGATTCATTGGCAAAACGATAGCCTTTTCCGCCGCACACACCCGGCCTACGATTCCATGCGCCTCACGAAACTTTTGTGGACGCCTGCATCCCGACTTGCTCTTCCTCCAACCCCACAAAGACTCCTTTCATGCCGTGGCATGTCCCAACCGTGATCCCCTTGCCGGATGATTTCATCGGCTTCGATCCGGCATCGACACTGCCCGCTGAAGGTTTCACGGCATACGAGCGTCATCTGCCCCACTGGCGACTTCCGGGCGCGTGTTACTTCGCCACGTTTCGCCTGCGGGACTCCATTCCCCAAGCCATCCTCAAAGAGATGAAACGGGAGCACGAGCAGTGGCAGAAGCGGCTGGCCCAAGCCGCCACTGCATCCGATGGCAGGCTGCCGCCGGATGAGGCCGCTGCCTGGCAGGAGTTTCAACGCACGCGACTGCGCAAGCTGGAATCCACGCTCGACGAAGGTCACGGCGAGTGCCTCCTGCGCGATCCGGCCCATCGACGAATCGTGACCCGCGCGCTCCACCATTTCGAGGGCCAGCGCTGTGAGATGCTGGCCTATGCGGTGATGCCCAACCACGTCCACGCCCTTTGTCGGCCGCTGGCGGGGCATTGTCTGGAGGATCTGTGCGGCTCGTGGAAATGGTTCACCGCACAGCAAATCCAGAAGGCGCTGCATCGCACCGGCCCGCTCTGGCAGGAGGAGAGCTTTGACCGCCTCATCCGCGATGCCGAGCACTACTCCACGACGGTGAGATACATCGCAAAGAATCCGATGAAGGCCCATCTCGGAGAAGAGGAAGCCACCGTGTGGTTTTGCGAGGGGATACGAGACGCAAACGCGGGCGCGGATTCGTAGGCCGGGTGTGGCGAAGCCCGCCCGGCTGGTTTGGAATGACGGGGTGTCTCACGTGATCCACCCTCCAAGAAACCGGGCGGAGCGGCGGGCAGATTCATTGGCAAAACGATAGCCTTTTCCGCCGCACACACCCGGCCTACTGCACACTCACGCGGAAGAAGTGCTGAGTCTCACCGCTAACGTTCACGGGCAGCGTCAACGCACTTCCCGTGCCGGCCGCCGGTGTGCCGATGTTCGTCCAGGGGTTGGCGAGGTTGACCGAGGATTGGACCTGGTAACTGCGTCCCAGGACGGTGGGAAAGGTCAGGTGGAAGCTGTTGGCGCTGACCGTGCTCTGCGTCACGCGGAAGAAGCTGGCGGCACTGGTGGCGAATGCCTCCGCGAATCGGCCACTGCAATGCTCGGCCTTTCCGGGTGCCAGATGAAGCCAGGGGATGAGGGCTTCCGGTATCGCTGAGTCTCCGCGTGCTTTCCCGGTGCCGAGTTCGATGCCCTTCCGGGCGAGCGTGAGCACCTCGGCTTGCACCGTGGGTTCGGTGATGGGTCGCAGACAGGCCACCTTGGCAACGCGGTCTGAGACAACGGCGACTTCGGTCCCGGCGGCCTGTTCGAGGAGTCGTTTGGCGATGGCGGCATGCTCTTCGTCTTTACCGAAACACGACAGCAGGGCGGCTTCCTTGGCGAGGAGGTCGGCGATGATGGATCGCCTAGTCCAGCCGCTTCAGCTTCACCTCCGACACCGTCAATCGCAGCAAGAGTAAGTATGGTCCCTTGGCCCAGAGTAGCTTTGCCTACGCTACGCTTCGCCCTGCGGGCAGCCTGCGGCTGGCTGACTCCCTTCGGTCGCTCTTGGCTTCCGAATCAGCAGCCAAGGCAAAGTGAAGTCCACTCAACGCAACTCAACGTGATCTATTCGGAATCGCCCAGTGCGGACCCGCATGCCGGGTGGTGTGGGAGGGGTGACAGGCGCAATCCTGTCACCTCGACCCGATTTACCATCATCGAAGCCTGCCGCAGCCGAAGCATCGACCCCTGGGAATACCTGCGCGACCTGCTCACACGACTGCCCAGCATGACCACCAGCCAGATCTACGAAGTGCCACCCGACGCCCCGGGCAAAAGCCCGCCACCAAACTCGGCAGAAATCGCCGATCTCCGGGACCGTTCCCAAGCGGTCGAGTAAGGGGGTTACGGTACCGCTTACCCTTGTTTGCTACCCCGCAAACGCCGTTTGTGCCCTTCCGGTGACAAGAGGGTGATTGCGGCAAGATTCTGAAGACCTACATCGCCTGAATCAGACGCGGCACGTCATCCACCATGCAGCCATCCAGGCTCGTCAGCGGAACTGAGCGGACTTTGTGAGTTAGTTGGGGAAGCGCTGCATGAGGGCTTTCAGCAACGCTATCTCTGCCGCCATGCGGGTCTCTGGCTTGCCAGCTATGGCGGAACTGCCTTTCCAGCACAGGCTACCAGGGCTGCCGGATTCCATTTGGTAAAGTGCTCCCTCCAGCTTGTAGATACCTTCTCCTGGTTTCAGTGAGAGAGACAGGCCGTAGTCCGCACTGAAGGGCACGCTGGTGGTGGTGAAGCCTTTTCTGATGAGGGCATCTTCCACCATCTGGGTGCGGCTGACGCCCGTGTCTCCCGTTTCTATAGCTGGAGCCCCGTAGAGGCTCTGGAGGGAAGAACTGGTGAGTAGGCACACGGAGGCGTCCCTGGCCGGGCTGAAATGGGCCTCGCGCCGGGATTGGACGGAGGCTGTGGAGCAACTGGACAGGAGGCTGGAGGCGAGGAATGCGAGGCAAAGTGAGAGACGGGTATTCATCTTCATAATGAGAGGTGTGTTGAGTTGGCTAAACGTTTTTGAAGTGGCTGAAGGGCTTGGAGATCACCTAATTGCGCGGAGAAGGAGGTGGCGGGATTGGCTGGTGCTGCTTTAATTCCTGATACTCCTGCTGAGTGGGGATGCGGAAGTTGGTCTGCCGGGGCGCTGATGGGGCGTTGGGACGGGTTCCATTGTTTCTGGGGGAGTTGGGGGCGGATGCAGATCTTTGGGCGGGAGTGGTGAACTGGGGCACGGGCCGGCCGTTCACTATGACCTCGGGAGTGGGCGCAGCGGCATTTCGAGGCAATCTGATGTTACCCGCCACGTTGTTGCCAATGGGGCCGCCTACGCCTGCCGCGCTGTTGCCCCAGACCTTGATCTGTTGGCCCGTCTGGGTGTCTCTGAGATTGTTGAGGAAGGTACTGCTGCCTGCTTGTGGGGAGTTGACTGCTGCTGTGGGCAGGCTGCTGTATTGGATGGGGGAGGGAGGCAGTTGCTCGTAAACGATGTTGGGTTGCCGGGGAGACGCAGGGGCAGACTGGGTGCCTCTGTTGGGAAGGTTGGGGCGGGGTGGCTTGGGTGGACGGTTGCCGTTGTTGAGCGCACCTGGCAGCGGAGGCGGCAGCCTGACGGGAGGGCCGTTGGGATTGACGGGATTGGGTCCAAAGCCAGCGGGGATGTTGTTGCGGCCTGGGGAGGGCGGAGGTGAGCTACCACCGCCTGCATTGTTGTTTCTTATTGGTGGTCCTGAGCCTCTGGCTATGGGAGCTGGCAGCCTGGTTCCAGGTGGCGGTAGTGCCAGCGGCACCTGATTGCGCGGCGAGTTCGGTGCGGGAGGCACCACGGGGACTGGACCCGCTGCTCTTCGCTGGGTAGCATTGGGACCGGGGTCGGGGGTCGGTTGTGGAGTGTTGCGGCGGGCTCCACCGCCTCCGGGGATGTTTCTTCCGGAGGCGATAACACCGGGGGCGGTGAGCAGGCTGGCTGCTAGCGTGAGGATGGTGGCAATACGATGTGTGTTCATGAGAACGAGTGGTTATTGTTGTGCGCTTGATGACTATTGGCCCACAAAGGTAGGGAAGGCTGGCATCTCTGGCAGGACGGAGGCTGCGGCCTTGTCGTAGTGTACCTCCTCGATGCGGTACTTGACGTTGACGTTGCCAAACGTGCCATCTCCACTGTAGGTCAAGTCAAAGGACGGCGTCCTCTTGTAAACATTGATCGCCCAGTCGATGGAACGGCCATTGTTTTCGATTCCCAGCCTATCATCAGGATCCAAATCGAAGAGATCTCCCCTAGTGTCGGCATCCCACAAGGAACCGCTGATGGAGAATTGGTACTGGTCTAGATGATAGTCCACCCCGGTAACCGTGCCGGAGGCATCTTGAATGAGATCCGGCACCACAGCATACTCAATGCGCAGGTCCTTCCCCAATGGATCCCCATACCAACCAATCACCGAGGTACATTTGATCAGAGACTCAGTTCGTAGCCATGTGCCGTTCCTGAACAGGTACATGGCCACGCCATTGCGGTCCGAAGTGTAGAGGTCTGCATAGTTGTAAGCGTTGGTCCCCCATTCCGCGCCATCCACGATGGAAATGCCTTCACAGACACACCGGAATACCCGTGGGGCGCGCTGAAGGTCTGCGGGAGGGCGGACCAGATTGAGGTGAGCTTCTAGCATGGTCTTCATTTCCTCACGCCTGCGGGTGATATCGGCTGCCTTGGCATCATCGCCCCTTTGCACTTCAAACAGGCGCGGCAGTACCAGCTCCCAGATGGGCTGGAGGCGGACTTTGATGGGCTTGGCTTCGGAGTCACTGGTGATAACAGTTTCCCCCGTCACGGTGCCTCCCACGCCGAAGTACCAGGTCTTGGAGTCCGAAGTCTCCACCGCCGAGGCTGCACTGCTGGTCTTGGCGTACTGAACGCCTCCACTTCCGCCAGGATTGCCGCCGCCACTCTTCGTGAGGGTGACGCCCACGTTCCAGTTGGAAGAGAAGTTTTCGGCCGCCTTTTGAGCGCTCATGATGGTTTCCCCGATGAGCTTGGCTCCATACAGGGTGCTGAGAGGGTAGTGGGTGCCCCAGGTTTCAAAAAACTGGCCGTAACCGGCAAAGTCTCCTGGCTGCAAAGCCATGACTGCGTCAATGAACTGGCGCTCCAGCTTGACCTCTGACTTGTTCAAGGAGAGAAAGTAGCTAGCCTTCCACTTCATATTAATGATGGAGACGCTGTTGGTAGAGTCCAGGTTAGTGGCGGCTTCCGAGTACCCGCCTGAGCCACCCACAGATCCGCTGTCTGCGGAGACGCTGACGGTGTAGCCTTTGGAGCGTTCCTTCTGGCTAAAGTACATGGTAGTTGTGTTGCCGCCGCCAGCCGTGCCGTCTTTCCCATACAGAAACACGGGCGGGATGGCCCCACTATCGGCTAGGGTGTAGTATTTGGAGTTGAAATCAAGGTGTTGGAAGATGCGGGCGTTGCCGCCGCTGGTGCCTCGTTCCACCAGGCAGTTGGGGTTCATGCGCTGGATATGATACCCACACATGGCGTCCTCCAGGGCCTGGGTATTGGAGCGCGGGGCACTGCCATAGGTATTGGGCTGCTCCTGTATCCTATTGATCACGGAAGGCTGCTTGATCCCTTTCCAAGCGTTGTAGGCTGGGTCATCAATCAGCGCCACTGTCTGGTTGATGCCGGTGCCGAAGGAACGTGTGAAGGAGACGACTGTATTGCCACTGGCCAACGGCACACTGATCGTGATGTCATTCCTTCCGGTAGATTGGAAGATGCCTATGTCATCAGGAATAGCCGCTACGACTTCCACGGAAGAAAAGGCCCTGGAGGTGATGGTTTGATCCTGGCGGAGAAGCACGTTTTTCGCCTTGAGGGTTTCCGGAGGGCCGTCGACCCTGACCAGGGACCAGAGGTTGCGTTCCCCCAGCGGTGATCCTTTCTTGAACTCTAGCAGGAGAGGGTAATCGTGACCTGCGGAGATGGTCAGTTCCATGGTGCCGTCTGTGCTCTTCCACGGGCCTTCCCATTCCATGGGAGGCACAGGAGGAGCGGGCGGCTCATTAGTGTCTGTCACACGGGCAAACACCTTTGCCCCCAGTTTGAGGGTGCCGTCCGTGTTCAAGATGAGACGCCTGTCTGCGGGTGGAACCACTCCCAAGGGATTCCCCAGAGCGTCATAGGAGCCTGTGGCCTCATAGCCGCCAGGGACTATTCTGAATCTCCAGAACTTCTTGCTGGTGTTGAAGGTCGTCATCAAGCCGCCCGCGCTATCCCAGGAAACGGCAATGGTTTCTCCCGTGCTGTCCTTTGGCCCCCAAAGGCCCTCTGGATTGAAACGCAGGCGGTTTTTCAACGTCATGGGCACTGTGGGGGAGTAGCGTCCCAGGGCATTGCTGAGACGTGCGGCACCGCCGTTTTCAAGCACGGCGGATTGCGGGCCAGTGAGGATGAGCCACTGGGCCATTTCCTCGCCCCTGTAGTCCTCCCTCCCCAAGTAAGGCACGACTGCGGATCCGCCAGTGGGGTCCCCTGTGCCATCCTGACGGTGGCCGAAGAGGCGGAAGAACACGTTGGGGTGCCCCTCTAGCTGCTGGTAAATGATGGAAGAGCCTGCTTCAAACTGCATGCGCAGGATGCGCTCCTCTGAGCCGATCAGGGCACTGATCTGGGTGGTGGAGGCTTCCGGTGATTGCAGGAAGACTTCCTGGCTGTCCATGCCCGCAGTTTCAGCCATTTTGGTAGCGTTCTTGATGGTGTGGGCACTTCTGGCGTGGGGCACCTTGTAGCTCTCCCCTTCCTCTCCGTACATCCAGGTACCGGTGACATTGACCACGTCTGGTGCGGGTGCCGCTCTGGGCAACCGAACCGTGCTCTTTCTGGCCTCTGCCCAGATGTCGATGCCAAAGTTGTCCATCATGGTGTCTGGTGCCGTGAAGATGAACCGCCTGGAACTGGCATTGTTCTCCGTCCACTCCTGCTTGTTGTCCTCATTGGTCAAGTCAGTGCGTGCAAAGATATAATACACATTAGGGTTGCCTGCTGTGCGGGTGATGTAGGTCAGGCGGTTGGCATTGCTGAGGCCATTACTCTCAGAGAGCTGATAGACGCCATCTTCCACGCGGGTGATGATGTATGCAGCACGATGGGGGAGGTTAGGCTTGTCAAATGACTTGCCCTGCTTTTCAGGTGGGAGTTTGGCTACGTTGGCGATCATGCTTGCCACGGTTTCCGCAGGGCCGAGGTTTTTTACCTGGACATTGCGGGTGAAGTTGATGGCGCTCGTCGTCCACACGCCGGTCGGGTCAACGGGCGCTGTGGCTGGTGTGCCTTTGTATCTGGAAAGCGGGAACGCTGGCTCTGTGCCTGTGGTTTGGATCGTAACGGCTCTCTCCGGCTCATCTTGGCGCTCCGTGATAGTGAGATCGTAAGATTGCTGGGCCGCACTCGTGGCATCGTAGCCAGCTATGGCTTCTCCTTGCTCATCTCCGAAGATCCACCTCGCCTTGTCATGGGTCTTTTGCGTGCTGGAGCCGCCCGCTGGTATCTCTGCCACATAGGCTGGCGCGCCTACTTCGTTAGTGGAGTAGAGGCGCACCTTTTGGGCCGTCTTGTTCCGGAAGGTCACTGAGAGCGGATCAGGGTCAGGGGCCACCGGGGTCTGCTGGGCTTCGAGCACAAAGGACTGCCGCGCCTGGGCTGTGGCGGTATAGCTGACTTCCAACGGAATGCCGTCCTTGTCTCCAAACAGCCAGACATTGCCTGGGTAGCTGTCTCTGGGAACAGTGCCGCCAGCGGGAAGCTCGCCCATGTAGTCTGCACTGTTGTTGTTCTGGACATAAAGATAGGCCGTGGTGGCTGTCTTGTTCTCAAAGGTGACGTTGACCATGTCAGCCGTGCCAGGGACCACCGGTGCCACGGGGGCCACGACCGGGGCCACCGAGCTGGTGATGTCAAAGCGCTGCTGTGGCTCTGCCGAAGTCACAAAGCTGGAGACCTGGGCACCTGCCATGCCAAACACCCACTGTGTGCCAGGATAAGCCGACAGGGTGGCGCTTGTCCTTGGCTCCAGTTGGCCCGCAGCCTCTGGCGCTACATTGGGGTCCGGGTTGGTGACGACAAAAACATCAACGATTTGGCTCATGCTGTTGGTAAAGGTCACGGAAACCGCGCTCTGATTGGCAGTGGGCTGATTCGGGCGACGTGCTTCCAAAATGGCGGACTCGGGTATGGCAAACACCTGATTGGGCTCAGCTGACGCGAGGTAGGTCCCTATTTCTCTGACCCGCTGGGGGAATTGCATAGCGATCAACCACTCATTCCCAGGATAGGAATCCACACGCAAACGGCTCTGCGCCTCGATGACGCCTTGTGGTATAGGATCGCCGCCCGCTGGGTCTGCCACATACAGTAGCAACTGAGAACGTGAAGGGTTGCTGAATGTCACAGCCACAAGCTGGGGCTGGCGTCTGCTTGGATCCGTGGGCTGCGGTCCGGGGCCCACTGGCGGTGCAAACCTGTCGTCCGGCGGTGCTCCGCGTTGCGGCGGGTCAGGGCGTCTTCTCGGGTCTACGCCCTTGCCTTTGAGGGCCTTAATCTTATCAGAAATCCGGGTGCTGAGACGGCCAAAGAAGCCTTGCTTGATTTCCACCTCCTGCCTGGGCCCAGAGCCGGCTGTGAACTCCTTGAGGACTTTCTCGCCCTGAACGGCGTTCCAAATATGGCCTGCGTTCATACGCTGAACCTTATCTTCACCGGCAGGTATCTCCCCATAGCTCACAGGACTGCCATCAGCGCCAATCCAGTAGAGTTCTACTGCGTTCGGGGTGCGGTTCTTGAATGTAACAACGACTTCGCCCGGCTGTTGCTGAGCTGCCAGGAACGGGCTTATCAGCAGGAGAACTGCCAAGAGGTGGAGTAGGCGGTACCGCGGATATCTATCTTGAGTTTGCATGGGACTGAGAGGGTGGGAGTGAGTTAAGGTGCGGGGATCACTTCGATGGTGAACTTGGCCTTGGTTCCCTGTGACTTGTCATCTTCCCAGGGCCGACTACTAACGAGTTCCACACTCGTGGTGCCGGGCGCGATTGCCTTGAAGCCGATACGGAAGTCGGCCCCAGGTGCGCCAGGGGGCAGATTCTTCAACGGCCTCAGACTCAAAGCAGGAGGCAGGGCTACAGGGCCCACCACGGCGGCGTTTGGAAAGGCGGAGAAGCTCCAAGAGAAGCCAGTGGAAGGATTGTTTGGGAGGGCAACCTCCAACACCTGGCCCACGCTAAGCTTCACGGTCTCCCTGCTAGTGGCCTCTTTGAGCACCTTTGTGGGGGCTTCTGATACAGGGTCTGTGGGAGAACCAAAGGCATTGTCCGCAAACTCATTGCGCCCGATGTCCACGATGAAGCAGCCATCCAGGGCGCTGAACTGGCGGTTCTTGTTTCCGGTGATGCGGTTGTCAGTAAAGTTGAGCCGCTGGCTGCCACCCGCCACCAGGATGGGCAAAGGTTCGGCCTCATTGGCTTCATAGTTGTCCTGGATGGCCATTTGCGAGATAGTGACGTTCTCACAGCCAAAAAGGTAAAAGACCCCACCGGAGTTGTGGGTGGCCTTGCCACCATTGAGATAAATGGAGCGGCTCTCCGTGGCAGAGAGCGCATAGGCACCGCAGCCGTCCAGATGACAATCATGTAACCTGATGCCCCTAGAACCCTCCACCGACAGCACTCCTGCAGTGCATCGCCCATCTTTGACAGCAGGCTTGTGGGTGAGGTGCAGGCCAGTGAGTTCCACAAATTGTGAATTGGCCACCCTCACCACAAGATTGTCCATGCTCGGGTTGATGAGGGAAACGGCTCCGTTACCTTTGAGGTGAATGTCCTTCTTGTCCTCAATGACCAGACCCATCTCGGGGACTTGGTATTCACCAGCCTGCAGAACCAGTGTGGTGCGTGGAACCGCTTTTTGCACAGCTGCCTGGAGGTCATCCGTTGGTGCTAGGTTGATTTCCTGAGCTTCAGTTGGTTCTTCTGGCACGTCCGCTGGCGGCGGTTGGCTTGGTGTGGCCTGCTGAGTCGCCTTGGGCAGGTCGGAAGTGACTTTGATGGTGTAATTGAACTTGCTGCCAATGGCTCCGCCGTCCCACGGCTGCCGGTAGACGAGTTCTATCGTGGTGGTGCCGGGGGCTACGGCTTTGAACGCAAGCCGGTGGTCTGGCCCTGCCGCGCCATCCCGGTCGGAAGGTGGTGAGCGGTAGTCAGGGTCCGGTGAAGCAGCAGCAGGCAATACGATAGCCTGATCCGGTGCCCGCACAGTCCTCCAGCTAAAGCCAGTGGTGCGATTTTCATTCAAAGACGTCATCACCGTCTGGCCAACTCCAAGCGTGACGGTGCAGCCGTTATGGGCTTCTCTGAGGGTGTAATTGATGTCCCCCGCAGTGTATTTGGGCACTGATTTCTCTGCCGAGGGGGCTGGTGCCTTTTTCTTCTGCTTAAACAAGCGGTTCAAGAAACCCGGCTTCTTGGCAGGTGGATTGGCATCTTCTGCAATTGTCAGTCCACACCAACTGACGGCGAGAGCTAGGATAAGAGTTGATCTGATTTTCATAGAGACAGGGTGCTATAGGGTTGCATGGCTAAAGATTGGTTTTGGGCTTAGGCGCTCTGTCTTGTCAGCGTGCCTCCTTGGCAGGTGGCAGTCCTGGAATGGCAGGCTTTTCAGCCCCAGCCGGCGAGGGCGTCGGTTCCCCCTGCGGTGTAGCTAACTGGGCCGCTGTGACTTCCAGACGATTCCACAAGCTGCCGTCTGACCACTCGATCTGGTTTCCGCTACCGCTGAGGTGTCCTCTCTTTGGATTGGGTCGGGGGGCTCCTTTCCCCACGTCCTCCATGATCAGGGTGATCGCTTCATCGTGTGCGCCACCTTCAGCCACTTGCCAGCGCTGTCGCAACCCCGTGCTAAGTGCCACCACAGTCAGCCGGGTGGCTTGCTCTGCGGGATAGGCAGTAAGCTCCGCCATACCGCCATGCTCATCCGTCCAGATGCCACTCAGGGCCTGCCTCGGTAGCGGCTCACTAGCCTCCACGGGTGCAAGGAACTCATTCTGCTCAAACTCATTGCCATGCATGGCCACGATGAAGCAATCCTCTAGCTTGGAGAACTGACGGTTCTTGTTGTGGGCTACTTTGTTGCCTGTGAAGGTGAGCTTTTGAGTGCTGCTAGCGTCCAGAATGGGCAGGACACTGCCAAATTGTTCCGTCTCATAGTTGTCGCTAATCATGACGGCCCGGATGGAGACGAGTTCGCAATTGGCGAAGTAAAACACGCCCCCTGAGTTGTGTGTAGCCTTTCCGGCAAACACTCCCAGATCGCTTACGTTAGTAGCACCTATGGCAAACGCCCCACAGCCGTCTAGGTGACAGCGGGTGACTCGTATTTTTTGAGAGTCTTCAATGTTGAGCACTCCAGCCGTACAGCGCCCATCCTTGACGGCAGGCTGATGAGTCACATGGAGCCCACTTAGGCTCACTCCAGCGCTGTGGATGATGCTGACCACGACATTCTCCATGCTGCGGTTAATGAGCGACGCCTTGCCCCCGCCCTCCAGTGTGAGACCCGATTTTTCTTCAATGATGAGCCCTTCCTCTGGCACAAAGTGCTCACCGGCCTCGAGAACCAGAACCGTACCAGCCTCAGCCGCCGCAATGGCAGCCTGGAGGCTGGTTTCGGGAGGGATCCGGGTCTCGGGCCGGGCGGGAGAGAGGTCATCCTTATCCGGGAGAGGGGTAAACTTGCTTTCTGTATGCTCAGACTGCGCCAGCAGAGCCAGCGGGCACAGAAACTGAGCGCACAGAAGAACGAGGCCTAGCGTCATTGGCTTCATGGAGGTGGGGAGGAGAGCTTACGGGAGGATGGTTTACCTTAATTGACCCGAGATTTCGATTGGCTGCTCGAATCGGAGTCGGGCGGGGGCTGAGGGAGCTGACTAGGCCGTTGGGATGAGGAGGTTCCGCCCGGAGTGGGAGGCGACTGCTCGGCCTCAGGGCGGCTACTGTTGTTGCTGTTCGTTTGGAATCCTCCCGCTTGGTTGTTGGCTGAAGTCGGCGTTGGAGTTGGCGGGAGGGGGCCGGGGCTGGCCTCTCTAGGGCCGAACACCCTTCCAAAGAATCGGCTTACTTTGGTGCCTGGAAGATCAGGCAACTTCCCATTGGGGTCAGCAGGTGCGCGGACCGTACCCGCAGGCCTAACGCCATTCATGTCTTCAACCACGTCATCCACCCTCCGATCTGCATTTGTGCCGCTGGGCCTGGGCACACTCCTGGTCGAGGAACTACTGCTACTACTGTTGCTGGAAGGATTCGATCTGTTGAACAGGCCGCCGAGAAGCCCTTGACGAGGCGGGGAAGACGCAGATGAGGAGGGGATGCTCATCGAGTTACGTCCCGTGGAGTCTAGAGTGCCGCTTGGTGTGCGCCCAGAGGGTGGCGGAAGCCTACCATACTCACTGGAGACGGAGTTCCTTGGCGAGGCGTTCGGGGTGCCGCTTGGTGCGCGCCCCTCTAGTGTCGGTAGCCGAGCATACTCGCCCGAGGCTGAGGTCCGCGCACCTGGGATGGAGCCGTATTCCCCAGATCCACGATTGCTCGCGGCACCTGTTCTCGCGGCACCTGGGATGGAGCCGTATTCCCCAGATCCACGATTGCTCGCGGCACCTGGGACAGTAACGCTACTTCGCGGGCTAGAAGGGGGAGTGCCAGCCGGAGATCTGCCGGATGGGGGCGGGCTGTTCTGAGCCTGCGTGGACAGAGCCATGGAGGCAATCAAAGAAATGGACGCATAGATGGGGAGTGTGCTTGTTTTCATGGGGACGAGGTTGAGGTTACGGGTTCAGGGTTGGTGGAAGATGACGTGGCGGTGGCGGCGGAGAAATCGGCGTTAGGAGGCAACACCGCTTTCATGGTGTTCACCCATGACATGCCCCGCTTGGATACCGTTCCGGCAAAAAAGACGAAAAAACTTTTCGTGCCCTATTTCACACTGGCACCAAGACCTGCAGGAGCGTCCTTGGGATCGCCGCCAATGAAGTTGGGGCCGGTTTGCTTCACCTCGCCTCGGACGTCTTCCATGCCTGGCATGACCGCCTTGTTTCCTGCGATGATGCAGTGCGTGATCTCCACGGGGCCTGGCTCCACCCGGATGCCGCCACCTGCTCCACGATCCGCTGGCACCATGGTCATATCCCTGTTTTGAGAGGAGGTGGCACTGTTCTCCGTGAGTGTGCAATGCTCCAAAACGACCTGCGTGTCTGTGCCACGACTGGCTACATGAATCGCACCGCCGCCATTGCCGTGGCTGACATTGCCCTTGAACAGGCAGTGAACAACGCGCACCAGGGCTACGGGCCTTTTCATGTACACGGCACCGCCTATGCCCCGCGTTTCGTTTCCTTCGAACACGCAGCGCTCCATCGTCAATCCACCGACCGTGCATATGGCTCCGCCATTGCCTCCGCCACCGTTTTTGACAAACCGGCACTCTTGCAGCGTGAGGCTTCCCTCATTGTAGATCGCCCCTCCCTGTTTCGGACCCATGCTTGATGCCAACGCCTCGGCGGTGAAGGTGATGCGCTTCACGCTGACCACCGCCGAGGGGCCGATGCTCAGCTTTCGATAACCTCCCACCGGAGAATGCAGCGTGATGCCCTGCGGGAGGGTCGATGCGTCCAACTCAAGGTTCTTCTCGATCACGATCTCTCACTTGGTGGCGTCGAGAGTGATCTTGCCCTCCCTTGCGAATACCGAAGTTGCAAAGGTAATGCGCACACCCGGTGCGGCATCGCGCACAGCTTCACGCAGCGACACCCCAAGGCCAGCACTGCCCGGTGGGTCAAGTTCATCCGCAGTAGTGGTCACGACATGATCCGACGTTGGTCGCACAGCATGAAACCCGAAGGCAAGCACTGCACACGCCGCCGCAAGCGCCACCCATCGCCACCGCACGGACCAGCGCGGTGGAGCGCGGAGTTTGCCATCCAGCCACGCCTCCAAATCATCCGCCAGCGCGCCGGCAGTGGTGTAGCGCGCGGCGGGCTGCTTCTCCAGGCACTTCATGGCGATGTCGGCGAGCGCACGGTGCGGTGACTGCGGCGCGGGTGCGGGCTTCTCTGCCACTTGTCGGATGAGTTCGATCAAGTCATCCGACTGGAAGGGGCGCCGCCCTTCGATCAACTCGTAGAGGATGGTGCCCAGGCTGTAGATATCCGTGGCAGGCGTGAGTTCCTTCGATCCACCGCGTGCCTGCTCCGGGCTCATGTAGAGCGGCGTGCCCATCATCTGGCCGGTCATCGTAAGGCTGGAATCAATTCCGATTTTGCGCGCCAGTCCGAAGTCCGCGATGAGCGGCTCGCCACTCGCATCCAACAAGATATTCCCCGGTTTCAGGTCACGATGCAGGATACCCTTTGCGTGCGCGTGATGCACAGCGCGCGCCACCTTGATCAGCAAAGCGACCGCCTTGCGAACGTCCCGCTGATACTCGGCCACGCGGAACTGCAGCGTGCCGCCCTCAATGAGCTTCATGCTGAAATACGGCTGGCCCTCATGCGCGCCGACCTCGTAGATGGGCAGGATGTGAGGATGATCCAGCGAGGCCGCCGCCTTTGCCTCCGAGTGCAGGCGTTGCACATCCGCATCGTTCGTCAGCAGCGGGCCGTCCTTCAGCATCTTCAGCGCCACCACTCGATCCAGCGACACCTGTCGCGCGCGAAACACCACGCCACTGGACCCGCGCGCGATCTCATCCAGCAGCACGTAGTCACCGAAGTAGCCGACCGTCTGTCCCGGCGGCGGAATCCCGTCCCTCAGCAGCGGCACGATCGCAGGCTCCAAAAACTCTCGCGACTCAGCCTCCAGCCCCAACAGGCGCTCGATCCGCGTCCGCAAATCAACGTCCCCACCGCAGGCAGAGTCAAGATAGGCCGCCCGCGCCGCCGCATCTTCCAGTTCAAGCGCTGCCATGAAAACCTCCTTCTGGCGGCTGGTGATGGATTCTGGATCGGGAGCAGACATGCGAGGCGTTTCAAGACCATGCCCCATCGGAGCACGAAAGCGGCAACATTTTCTCCCCAGGCAGCACATTGACATAAGCCGGGTGAGGTGACGCCCACCCGGCTGGTTTGAAATGGCGTAGCGACTCGTGTAATCCGTCTTCCAAGAAGCCAGACGGCGCGGCGGAGGGTATCGGTGGCGAAACGGAATCCTTTCCGCCGCGCACACCCGGCCTACGATCTTACCCCTCCATCGCATCCCGCAGCCAAGCTCTCGCGAAGGCCCATTGGCGGCCTAAATCGCGCTCTGACATGCCCATCAGCTCCGAAATTTCCGGCCAAGTCAGCCCGGCAAAGTAGCGCAAACGCACGATCTCGCCCGACACCGCATCTTCCGCCGTCAGCCGGTCAAGCGCCTCGTCCACCGCCAGCAGTTCCTCATCCGGTGCATCAAACATCAGCACAGCCTCCGCTTCCGACAGTGCATCCAGTTCAACCCGCTCGGCATCTTCTCCACCGCGCTTCAGCCGCTTCTTGTCGCGGGCACGATTGATCAAAACGCAGCGCATCGCCTGTGCCGCCGCGCCCAAGAAATGCCGACGACTCTCCCAGCGCTGCCCCTGGTCCCGCGAGACCCGCAGCCACGCCTCATGCACCAACACTGTGGCAGAGATCGTCTGCAGCCCGGACTCCCCTGCCATTTGCCCACGCGCCAGCCGCCGCAGTTCCTCATAGACCAACGGAAGAAGGTGCGATGATGAAACGGGCTCCTGCCGCGCTGCTGGATTTAGGTCGTTCTCCACTGGAGCCGCATCATGCTCACTCCGCGCCTAGTCGCAAGTTGTGCGGGGATGAAAACTGGCCATTCGCCTTTGCGCTGCCCGCAAGCCAGCCATCCGCATCGGAGCAGACCACCGCCTCCTCTTCCGCCTGCTACCCGAGCACGTCCAAGTAGTAGACCTCATCAACCGCCGAGACCTAGAGCGCTGCATCGCCGATCTGTGATCCCAAGGTCATTTGGACTGAGCCTGGACTCCCGGCCGCACCACCAGCACCGCCGCGACGATGCCCGCCATCATCAGCCAGATGTGGCCGGGCAGATCTTTCTCGAAGAGCATGTTCCCGCCAGTGAACACGACGGTCGAACACGCGATGAAGAGCAGGACGCGCAGCAGAAAGCCGCGCAGATGCATGCTAACATGAGCCAGCACAGCAAACAAAGCGCCACCGAGCACATACCACGCCCATAGCAGCGGCGCGGCGGGTTTGAGCACCAGAAAGGCCGCGACCGCCGCCACGAGCACGCCGATGAGCGCACGCGGACGGATGCTGAAGGCACGAGCTGGGTTCTCGTAGCTTTGCTGGAACTTCACGAGGTCTTTTTGCCGCAGTTCATCGACACAGGTGTTGATGTGCTCGCGCGCTTCAAAAATGTCCGCATCGGGCACGGCATGACGGTAAAGGCGCATCGCCTCCATGACATCGCCGGAGGTCACCGCAGCGCGAATCGCGGCCTGTGTGGTTTCGTCGAGCCTTCTTGCTGGCGCGCCGCGCAGACTCCGCTGCCGGTTCAGCCAGACGGTGATCTGCATCATGATGCCGATCCAGACGATGCAGAAAGCGCCAAACAGATAGCCGCTGGGCGCCGTGCGCGGCCTGCCCGGCAGGTCAATGCTGCCCTCCCACACATGCGCCTCGATGATCCGCGCGATCACGAACAGCCCGAAGCCGATGCACACCAGCCCGACCAGTGCGGTGATCCAGCGCACATGTGATGGCACGGGATAGGTGGGCTTGAAGCGCGACTGGTCAAACAGGCCACTCATCGTGGCCCGCCGCGCATGTTTCAGAAACCACATGTTCGTCCACATGCCGAGATTCATCACAATGAGCGCTAACAGGCCGAACCAGGAGATCAATCCGCGCGAGCGCACTCCCGGCTCCCTTTTCAGCGATGGATCGAGCTGCTGAGCGCGCATAAAGGCATTCTCCTGATACAAATAGAACACCGCACACAGAAGACCGAAAACGAGCAGCGCCGCAGCGCTCGCGAGCCAGCCGGGATGCTGCCGCAGCCATGTAGCTGTCTTGCGCATGAAACTCGCCGGCTGTGCGAGGATGGGCTCACCTTTGAGGAAACGCGCGAGTTCCTCGCCAAGCTCGCGCGCGGTGGCGTAGCGGCGCGCGGGCTCTTTTTCGAGACATTTCAGGCAGATCGTCTCCAGTGCGCGCGGGATGTCCGCGTTGAAGCGCGAGGGCGCGCTCGGCTCGCGCTGCACGACCTGCATCATCGTCTCCGCCGCGCTGCTGGCGAGAAACGGCGGCCTACCCGTAAGCATCTGGTAAAGGATCGCGCCGAGCGCATACACATCCGTGTGCGTGCCAATGAGGTCGTGGCGGCCCTGCGCCTGCTCCGGTGCCATGTAGCTCGGGCTGCCGAGCACCGCGCCGCTCATGGTGAGGGCCTGATCGTCATCAAGACGCTTGGCGAGGCCGAAATCGAGCACATGCGGCTGCCCGCTGGCATCCAGCATGAGGTTGTGCGGCTTCAGATCGCGATGCAGCACTCCACGCTGATGCGCGAAATGCACTGCGTCACAAACCACACGCAGCAGTTCCGCCGCCGCACGCGCGTTCATCGCTTTGCCGTGGCACACATCGGCCAGTGTGGTGCCTTCGATGAAATCCATCGAGTAATAGTGCTGCCCCTCGTGCTCGCCCACCTCGTGGATGCTCACGATGTTCGGATGCCGTAAGTTCGCCGCCGCCTGCGCCTCCGCGTGAAAGCGCCGCACCTCCTCCTCGCCAGCCAGCGCGCCGCCACGGATCATTTTCACCGCCACCAGCCGGTCCAGCTTCGTCTGCCGCGCCTTCCACACCACGCCCATGCCGCCTTTGGCGACTTCTTCGAGCAGCTCGTAGTCGCCCACATAGCGCACACTCGCCCCCTTCGACCACGGCGGTGCGTCGAGCTTCACCGTGTCAAAGTTCGATGGCAGCGCCTTGCTCATCAGGCAGGCCGGGCAAAGCGCCTCCGGCGCGTCGGCTGGAAGTTTCGCGCCGCATTGGGGACAGGAGTTGGGTATGTTCATGGAGGTGTGGATTTGGTTTCCATGCGTTCCTGAAAGAACAGCGGCGGGTGGTTACAAAGATTTATCCACGCGCTCGGCGAACATGTCTTCCTAAAGCAATGCCGAGCAGGTTCATCGCGACCATGGGAATCATCGCGATCAACAACAGAGGACTCACCAACGAACTCAGCATGAGCGGCATAAGCACGCCGGTGCTCCAAAGCGGTGCCTGACGCGGCTGGCTCACACCACCAAGGAATCCCCATGCGAATGTGATAGCGTGGAAGATAAGCACGACGATCCCAACGACAATGAAACTGTCCTTTGCCCGCATCAGCTCGCCAAACAGTGATAAGGTCAGGAGCGCGCCCAGCACGATGCCGAGGATGAGAAGCGCGAAGGACCACAGCGTTCCCTCCTCACCTGTTTTGAGCCAAAGCCAGAGTTTGCGTGGCTTTGGTGGCGCATCGACCACAGGCAGTGGTTCACTTCTGCGGCACCATCCCACCAACGCGCCGATGAGCAGCCCCAGCACGAATCCGGCGGGTCCGGTGAAGAAGATGCCCAGCATCGGCCCTTGATTCGACTCTGGCGCGAAAATCATCGGCCCGAAGAACCCGCCGGTGAAGCCGATGAGGCCTAGCAGGCAGCCGCCTCTGGCCGCGCTGGCCGCCACGCGTGATCCGGTGCTTGGTTGGGGTGGGTTTGAGTTCATGGCCACGGCTGCAACGGCGATGGTGGGTTCGTCACTTCGGTCCAGACACGCTTTTCGACGCGGATGTTCGCCGGATCATCCGCATTCACCTCGGCGGTCCAGTGCTGAGCGGTCGAAAAGGCCGTTGTCCACGGCTTCGGATTTTTATCGGGCATCTGGAGGTTGAACCATGCGTTGGCCGATTCCTCGGACGCGATGGAGATCGTGTCGCCCGCACGAAAATTGCCCTTCCAGGACTCGCCGGGCTTAGTCACGGTCGTCTGCTCGCCAAAGACGACGGTCATGGACTTGGTGCCAGTGTTCTTCAGTTCCAGCAGCGCATGCCAGTGCGGTGGCAGGATGAATTTGAGAGCAAGCACGCCGACGATGGCGGCGATGCAGCCGACCAGCAGCGGCCATTGTGGCGAGCGGCGGGTGGAGGATGAGTTCGATGCGGGTGTGTTCATGGTTGTGGTGTTCAAATACTCCTGAAAGAGCGATGGCTGAAGGTTACAGAAAAAATCATTTCACGGTTTCGGCCACGCTTTCGAGCGCCTTGAGCACATCCTCGGGCTTCGTTTCGTGTGTGACGGGTTTGCCGACGGATTTGAGGATCATCTCGGCATTGAGGCGTTTGGAGTCGTTGTTGGTGAGTTCGGCGATCATCTGGCGGCGGATTTCATCCTCCGGCAGTTTAGGATCGACGCGGAACCCTGCGGCGATGCTGCCGAGCGGCGTGGCAGGCGTGGGAAACGGATCGCGCAGTGAACTGCCGACGGAGCCCTGCACGCGGTGAAACAGCGGCACGGCGTCGATGCGGGCCTTGAGGCGCAGCTCGATGTCACCCGCGGGTGCTTCCGCAGCGGGATCGCTGCTGTAAGAATGGCTGCCGCCGCGAATGACGAGGATGGACACCTCCTCACCCGGCTTTGGCTCCCAGGATTTGGGGCCTTGATGCACGCTGGTGCTCATCCCAGCAAAGGGGTTGTCGATCCAGCCACCCGGCGAGATGCGGTGGGTATTTTTGCCAACCGTGCCGTGTTTGAAGTCCCATCGCCACTTACCCTTGCTCTCGGGTGTGATGCGCGAGCCTTCCACAAGGCTGAACTCGGCATCGCCATCGAAGCGCTCGCCGATGCTGAGCTGGGTCGAAGTGGAGATGTTGTTCGCCAGGCCGGGAATGACCACCGGCTTGCCGTTGCGCGTCGTTTCCATCCAGACGAGCACGCGATGATCCGGCGGCGTGTGGATCTGGTAGCGAATGCGGTATTGTTCCGGCTCCTGCGCTCCCATTTCCTCTGCCACGATGCGTGCGGAGCCATGGGACACCTGCTGAAAATGTCCCCGCAGCGGCTCCGACATCACCACGAAAGCCGCAACGCCGCAGACAAAGACGAAGATGAGCACCAGGAGAGCGACGAACCATCTCCTCATTGAGCGGCGCGACTCCTGCGCGGCGGAGTCCTCGCCGTCCATCGTGCCGCCTAGGCGTTGCAAGATCAGGACCAGGATAACACCCATCACCAGAAAAGTCACCGATGACGCCGTGGGATGCAGCCCCATGTGCAAGCCTTCGGGGCCAGTCTCCGCGATGAACCAGGGCGAAGGCACGCCGACACGGATGCTGGAGATGCCATCCGCATTTTTCATCGTGAAGCTCAAGAGGCAGACCACGCAAGCCAGGAGCAGCAGGCCGAGCACAAGGCCGATGCCCCACCGCACCATGGCGGCCATGGGCTTGCCCGGGCCGCGCTGCTCGCGTTCGGCGCGGTCAAGCCGGTCAACCAACATCATCGCGGCGATGGCGAGAATAAGCGTCCAAATCGAAGGCGAATACAGGATCGAAAAGGCCGCGAGCACGAGCGTGCCGTAAATCGTCTGCCGCAGCCAGAGTGCCCGGCGCAAATACCAAGCAGGAAAGCCTTTGGTGAATGCCTCCGAGATGCGGTGATCGAGCGGAGTGGTCCGAGCAGGCGTTGCGGAACCCGCGACACTGTCCCCCATGGCCCCACCCGCCATCTTTCGCCACAGCGCCCGCACGATGAAAAAGTCCGCGATGAGCGGCAGCATCGCCAGCAGGCCCATCTCGGTGATGCCAAGGCCCGCATTCACGTCCGCTATTTTCATGATCGTGACGATGAGCAGGCCGAGCATCACCGACATCGCGCCATGCAGCAGCAGCATGGGAAAGAACACCGTGTCCGCGAAGGCCAGCGGCAGGCCGTAAAGCTTGCCGCCGGACTTCTTGATGTTGCCCATCGAGATCGCGCCCAGGATCGTCGTCCCAATGGGCGCGCCCATGCCGATGAAGAGCAGCACGCCCATGAAGACCGTGAAGGCCACCGGCGGCTGCTCATAGACGAGACTGGACGGCCTGCCCTCCGCCAGATCAACCATCTTCGTGAACAACACCGACGGAATCACCGCGATGAGGCCAAACAGAGCCCAAATCGCGCCGATGAGCGCCATGCGGCTGAGGCGTGGCTCGGGTGTGACACTTTCGTTCTCTGAGCTCCCCTGCGTCCATGGCGGCAAAGTAGGTGTTTGCCCGTCACACCCTGCACATCCGTCTTGATCTCGCTGGCGTGCTGGTAGCGGCGCGCGGGTTCTTTCTCCAGCGAGCGGAGCACGATGTCGTCGAGCTTCACGTCCACCTGAACTTTCTTTGAAGGCGGATCAAAGCGGCCCATGGGCAACTCGCCAGTGAGCATTTCGTAAAACACGACGCCAAGCGAATAAATGTCTGCGCGGTGGTCCACCGTCTCCGGCTTCTCCACCTGCTCCGGGGCCATGTAACGCGGCGTGCCGAGATACATACCGGTGCGCGTGAGCGTGTGGTCGTGCGCATCGCTGCCGGTGAGTTTCGCTAGGCCGAAGTCGGCGATCTTGAGGCGGCCCTTCTTGTCCACCAGCACGTTCTCCGGCTTGATGTCGCGATGCACCACGCCCTCGTCGTGCGCGTATTGCAGCGCGTCACAGAAGGATGGGATCAACGCCAGCGCGGCCTCCGGCTTCATCTCGCCGCTCTGCATCAGCGCTCGCAGGTTCGCACCATCGACGAACTCCATGAGGAAGTAGTAAAGAATGTGGTCCAGCCCTCCGGGCTGATCCAAGGGCAGTCCAGAGGACTGCGTCACACTGCCGAAGTCGAAGACACTGACGATGTTCGGGTGATTCAACTTAGCCAAAGCCTGTGCCTCTCTTTGAAACCTCTCCGCGAAGTGCGGATCTGCCGCCGCGTCACCCAAGATGATCTTCAGCGCGACAAAGCGGTTCAGTTTCGGCTGTCGCGCCTTGTAAACCGCGCCCATACCGCCGCAGCCGAGCAGTTCGAGGATCTCAAGCTGCGGAAACAGCGGTGCCAACTCCTCCGGCGGTGGCGTGGCCGGCCCGTGCGAACGTGTGCGCATCTGCGAGGGAGTCAGCTTGATCGTGGCATCCGTCGGCAGGCCACCGAGCATTAAGCAAGCAGGGCACAACCCTTCCGGCGAGTCAGGAGCGAGTGTGGTACCGCATTTCGGGCATTGGCGTGGCGTTGGAGTCATTGGATTCGTTCGTGTTCACTCCTTCCTGAAAGAAAATGTGCGGCAGGTTACAGAAAAACGTCAGCCAGCGCGCAACACAGCCACCAGATGCCGCATCTCGTCTTCTATCTCATCCGGCGAGTTCACAGTCTCCGCGATCTCCGCGCGCAAGACCTCGCGGTAGCGCTGCCGCAGCCGATGCACGGCCACTTTGAGCGCGCCTTCGGTCATGCCGAGTCTATTGGCGAGTTCTTCACGCGGGACCTCCTCGCCGGTCAGCGTGCCTTTGAGTGCCTCGAAGGTCGCTTCGTCCCTTTTCGCGGCAAACTCGGCGCGCAGGCGCTTCATTGCGCGATCCAGCACATCGAGCGCCCATCGCCGGTCATAGAGGGCGTCGGCATCCGTTTGCGCCTCCGGCTCCAGCGCATAGCGCGCCTCCGGCTCCAGCGCGTCCCATTCGACGAGCTGCTGCCCGCCACCGCGCTTTTGGGCGTTTGCACGGTGAAAATCGTTCGCCAGGAAATGCTTCAGCGCACCTAGCAAATACGAGCGGAAGCGACCCCGCTTTGGATCAGCCGCTGTGGCTTTTGTTTCCATCATCGTGGCAAAAAAAGCCTGCGTGAGATCCTGCGCGTCATGTGGCGCATGGCCGCGACGGCGGACAAAAGCATACAGTGGATACCAGTAGTCACGGCAAAGCTCTGACATGGCCCTGTGCGCCCGCGAGGCATCGCCCCCATACTGCGCTGCCAGCACCACGCTCCAACGCGTGGTGTGAAATTCCCGCGCTCCCGGTGCGATGGAATCGTTCATGCCATCCAATCAACACCACGCGAACGCGAGTCGTCAATGCCCTACATTTCCGTCCCACTTCAACCAGATTGCCCAAGACCGCTAAGCGGATGCGCCTTCACCGCGTCCCAGGCCAGTTGTTGCAGCAGGCTGTTGAGAGCCTCGCCACCGGGGTGTTGGCGCAGTGCCTGCGGACAGGGCAGACCGACGGGCGTGCGGCGGTAAATGACAGCGAAATGGCAGTAGGCCGTGAGCCATTGCAGCGGTGCGGTGGCATGGCCGATGGCATCGGTGAAGAGGTCATTCTGCTGCTTCAGGCCTGGTGCTTCACCCGCGATGATTTTCGCCCGCAGCGCCAGCGACGCCTGCCCGACGGGCACGACAAACACCACATCCTTGCCGAGTTGCTTGTTCAACGCTCGCGCATGGTCATCCATGCTCTTGTAATACGGCTCATTGATCGAGCGCAGCTCCGCCACGGTTCGTGCGTTCCGGTCCACCGGCTCGGGCTTCTTCTTTTTGTAGTTCACATCAAAGACATCGAAAGGCAGCCAGAACTCCTGAATGGTCACGCGGATGTCAGGACGGTGCTCAAAGCCCAGCTTGGCGAAGTTTTCGATCCCGTCGTCCGGCAGGTAGATCGGCGAAAGCGTGAGCACATCCACCCCACCGCCACGCAGGGCCGTTTTGAGCGTGTTTTTGTCATCGGCCACATTCCAGTGCTGATACACATACGATCCGCCGATGGAGCTGACGCCCGCCTGTTTGTGATCTTTGATCCCCGCTGATGCGGCCAGCTCCGCCAGCATCTTCGGCATGAACATGTGAAAGCTGTGCCCGGCTGAGAAGACGCGCTGGCCTTTGAGTTCTGCTGCCGAAAGGCATGCTGCGCCGATGAAAACGACTACGCCGAGCAGAAGTGAGGCAAGTGAGTGGTGAGAGTTGGTTTTCATGAATGAATCACGGCTTCGCCTTGCTCAGCTCGCCGAGCATCTCGACCAGGGCGTCCACTATCTTCACAGAGGCGTCGAGCTGCACTTTGTTCACGCCGATCCACGTCTCGTAGCCGCCGAGCTTGTGCTGCGCGGGTGTGGGCAGGTAACCGTGAGCGCCGTTGGCGATGGAGATGTTCATCAGCGGCTTGAGCGGGCTGCGCTGCTTCAGCTCCAGCCCGATCTCCGCGAACACCTCGAAGGGCATCGTCGCCACCGCGAGATCGCCGATGCGGTGCGTCTGCACGATCACATCGATCGTCGGCGGCATGTCTGGCGAGGCAAAGGCGAGCACCGTGCTGTAGGTGCTGTAGCGGCTGGTGCTCATCGGCTTGATGCGCCGAGCCTTCACGGACTCCGCCCACGCGACTTCTTCCTTCGTCGGGTAGCGCCGCTCAAACGTGAGCGTGCGTTGCAGCGAGGTGAGCTTCACATGATCGTGCCATACGAGCTTCTGGTGAGCCGCGAGCACTTTCTCCGCGCAGAGGTTCGCCACCTCGCGGGCTTTTTCAAAGGGTTGATACTTCTTCTTCGGCTGCGGGCCGCGTTTCGCCAGTTCCTCGTCGGAGTAGCGCTCCAGGTTGTTCACGTCGCCGCTGGTGCCGTTCGCCATGAGGCCGACAAAGGGCGGATCTTGATGCCGGTCCACGCCGAGCAACTCGCCCACGCGATCTGCAAACATCGCGAAGTAGTCCGCCGAGATCGTGTTGTCCGTAATGCCGCCGACATAGTGCAAGCCATACGAAGCCATCAGCGAGATCGGTTTGCCGGAAGGCGAGCGCACGGAGATGAAGGTGATCTGCGGATCGACCGGCCCCGCGGGCTTTAGCAGGCCTTTGTAGCCCGGATTCGTATCGACCAGCTCGACATTGTCGTGAGCTCCATACACCGGCGGGCTGCCTGGTTTCAGAAACCAGCGACGATTGAAGACCTGAGTCGGCTCCTCGGCTGTGCCCCAGGCGATTTGAGCAGGCTCGAGCTGATTGTGCGCTCGCAACACGCTCTCGGCGATGCGCCGCGTGAGATAGGCGCTGAAGTCGTAGTAAGGCTCGCCCTCGCGCTCCTCCAGCTTCGCACCACCCGTGGTGTGCGAATGAGTCGCCGAGATCACGACGCACTGCGGCGGGATGCCGGTCATTTGCTCGATGATCTTCTTCGCGCCCGCGGCGACCTCCGCCGAGATGTGCCGCATATCGCACACGACGAGCGCCAGCTTCGCCTGCCCGTCATCGAGCACGAGACAGCGCGCATGCAGCTCATCATGCACATGCGTCGCGGGCGGACGGCTCGTGCGAATGCGTGGATCGGCACCAATCGGTGGCGTGATGTTGCTCGTCGCGGCTCCCGCACGGAAAACGGGCGATTCGGCGGCGCAAAGTGAGGTGAAAGCCAAACTGAGGCTGATGACGAGGAGGGTTGGGGGGGGTGTCATGACGGGTTATCGAACTACAAAAGTGGTTTTCAGCTCCAACGGCTTTTTTTCGCCAAGTTGGTCATCGGTGGGCCAGTTCGTCTGATAGTTGTTTTGAGCCTCGCGCGGCTTTTCGAGTTGTTTGAAGACCAGCGGCCTCACCAGCCAAGTCACCGTGTAATCACCCGGCGGCAGCTTGCCGAGGTTCAGGGCATCCACTTCGTAATAGGTGAAGGTTTTGAAGTAGTTCCCCTGCCAGATCGCCTCATGCATCGTGATGGTGAAGGCATTCCCGCTGCGCTCGATCTTCTCGATCCACACGCGGTCGTTGTCATCGAGCTGGCGCGTGCGAAACAGCAGCCAGTTCTCCTCCGCGGCGGTCACCGCAGGCTTTTTCTCCGCGAGTTCGTCCATCCAATCATCCAGCGATTTGCCCGCAGGCTTCGGCGAGTGCAGCAGCAGCGCCGTGTCGTTCCATTTGCCCGTGTCACCGCGCACGAGTTGGCGCTGATCGCTTAGCGTGCCGCGTTGGGAGCGGTCTTTGACAGATTTGAGGACTTCCTGCGAATGCAGCAAGCCGGTCAAAAGGAGGAAAAAGCACGCGAGTTTCATGGCAAGTCACTTCTTGTTCTGGATGCGATACAGCCACGAATACGTGCGGATGAACAAACTGCCTCGCGCGATGGCTGGCGTGGCCCAGGCGACATCGCCGAGGCTGTTTTTGCGCACGAGCTTGTATTCAGGTCCGTCCTCGATCACCCAGGTTTCGCCGTTTTCGTTCAGCATGAAGACGTGGCCGTTGTAAGCCCACGGCGAGGCGTAAAAGCGTCCGCCCTTCGTGTTCAGTCTCGTCTTCGGGATGATCTCTTCGCCTGTTTTCGCGTGAAAGCATCCCAGCAGGCCAGAGTCATAACATACAAACAGCCTCTCACCGCTGATGAGGTAGCCGGGATGAATGCTGGAGCCGCGTTTCTGCGACCACGCGATGAACTCATTGCTCGTCGCGTCGGCTTGCAGCGAAATATCTCCCTTCGCGCCCGGTTTGACCGCATACAGCGGTCCGTAGTGATACCCCGCGCCCGCGTAGAGCAGGCCGTGCTTTGAGAGCGGAATCTGGCTCACGAGTCCGGCTGTGCCGCTGATCTCCCACAGCAGCGCGCCGTCCTCCACCGCGTATGAGCGGATCTTGTTCAGGCCGATCGTCACCAGCTCCGTGCGCTTACCGCTTTCCCACGCATAAGGCGTGGACCAAGTGCTTCGTTCCTCGCGAGTGACTCGCCACAGCGTCTTGCCTGTGAGTTTGTCCACCGTTTCGAGAAAGGATGCCTCATCGTTATCATTCTGAATGAAGACACGGCCGCCATGCAGCACAGGAGACGTGCCGGTGTTCCAGCCATCGCGCATCGGATAGCTCGGCCAGCGACGCTCCCAGAGTTTTTTGCCGTCCATGTCACAGCAAAACAGGCCGATGTTCGCGAAATACGCATACACACGCTCGCCATCCGTCACCGGCGTCTCGTTGGCGAAAGAGCTGCGCGGATGCCGCATCTGCGGCGGCACACCTTCATGCGCCGCGAACTCCCACAGCAGCCTCCCCGTTCCAAAATCGAAGCAGTAAAGCATCCAGCGATGCACCTCGCCGCTGCCAACATGCCCGCCCGGATAGCCACCCACATGCGGCGTCGGCACGTCCTTCTCACCCACCGCCGCCGTGATGAAAACCCTGTCGTCCCACACAATCGGTGACGACCAGCCCCAGCCCTGCGTCTTCACCTTCCACACCACATTCTCCGTGTCGCTCCACGTCTCCGGCAGCGTCGCGCCCTCACCAAGCCCATCCGATGCCGCGCCACGAAACTGCGGCCAGTTTTGGGTGTCCGCCGCCCAAACGGACGTGGCGAGGGCAAATGCGAGGAACCCGATTTTCATGGCGGTCGTGCTTGCTGCTCAAAACGACCGCGTGAGGAGGAACTTGCGCGTTCACTTCACCCGAAACCGCGGATCGTCCCACGCAAACGGCGGTCGCTTGCCGAGCAGGAGGTCGTAGATCGTGTGATTCGTCTTCATCATCTCCGCCAGCATGTCCTTCCACGGACGGTCGGCCACGCTCAGCAGGCCGGTGTTGTAGCTTTCGCCGTTGTATTGGCTGAACCAGCGGCCCGTCGTCGCCTGATCGACCAGCGTGAACCACTCGATGCCGACGATGAAGCCCAGCGCAGCGCTTTGCTCGACGTAGTTCCGATACGCCAGCCCGCGTTCGAGCTGCGAGCTGACCTCGCGCCCTCCGATGAGGCCGCTGTCCTTTGGCGAGGCCCAGAAGAACTCGCTCAGCATCATCGGCTTGCCCCCGGTCCACTCGTGGTAGCGCTTCAGCGCCGCTGTATCGACACCGAAGGTGTAGTAGTTGTAGCTCACGACATCGAGATGCCTGCCCATGATGCGGCAGAGCTGCTCGTCCTCGATGGTGATCGGCTGCAGGCGGCTGCCGAGCAGCAGATGATTCGCGTCATGCTGGCGGAAAGCCTTTTCCACCTGCGTGAAGTAGGTTTCGAGGAACACGCCGACAAACGCCTTCACGTCCGCCTTCGCCACATCCGTCGTCACCGCGAGCCCTCGATCGATTAATGCATCAAACGAGGCCGCCGAGGACTGCCAAGCCGTGTTGAAGGCCTCCACGGTGCCGTATTTCGTCTTCAAAGCGGCCACCAGCTCGCGTTTGCAGGCATGCGTGCCATCGAGCGAGGGAATCACTCGCGGCAGTTCGTCAAAGCGCGGCTCATTCACGATGAACCATCCGATCAGCGTCGGGTCCTGCGCCCGCACCGGCACCTCGCGGGCGATGTTTTCGGCAATCTTCGCCGCGGTGACCGCATCAAACGGGTCCCACACCTCATGCGCACCCGGAATGCGCTTCACGCCCTCCCACTCATTGATCGGCAGATGCGCCACATACGGAAAAGCCGCTTTCGGCACCGGACTGAACGCGCCGATGCTGTTGAAACCCCATTTCGTCACCCGGCTGATCATCCGCGTGGCATGCGATTCATAGTCATGCGCCGCGCCGAACTTTTTGATCACGTTCGCGATGTAGAATGAAAAATGGTCCGAATTGCCCTCGCGGAAGGCCGATGCGAACTCGCCCTCGTTTTTCGGCAGCCACTCATAAATGCCCTCGCGGCCCTTCACATAGGTGTAGTCGTCATTCGGCGCAAAACCGCACACACCGAGGTGGAAGAACACATTCCCATCCGGATCAACCAGCCACGATTTGCCGCTCTGCTTCTCCACATGGAAAAAGCCGGTCTTCTTCAGCCCCAGCGCCTCGCCACTGCCCGGCAGGCCACCAAAGCGATCCAGCTTCGGCGTCGCGATGCCCGCGTAGTAAGCCTTGTCCGCCTCCACATCGGCCTTCAGCTCTTCGAGCGACTTCAACTTGTTCGGAAACACATCCTTCAAGCTCTGGCCGAAGGGATCGATCAACTTTGTCACCGATGCGAGATCCGACGTCACCTTGATCTTCGCCGTCGCGCGATCCGGCATCCACGGCACGATGAACTGCCAGTGATACACCGCCCAGTTCCATTCGCGGTTGTCCGTGAGTTGCTGAAACGCGAACTCCGGCGTCGTGATGCTCAAACTCTGCCCCCGGGCATTTTTCACCGAAAACGTCGTCCCATTCAAACTCGCAATGTGCGGCGGGGAGGCCTTCTCCGCCGGAAAAATGCCCGTTTTGTCTCCAATCTGCCACGAGCCGCCTTTTGCGAAGCCAATGTCGATGAGCGTCGTCATCTTCCACGACTTCACATCCGTCGGAACACCGCGAAAACTCACTCCGACCTCATCCTGGGCCACCGAAACGGCACACTCCGCGCCGCCTTCATACTTGACCGTCGCCTGCGCGCCAGCCGCCTTCACCTCGATCACTTTGTGAGCCGGTTCGAACTCCGGATACGTCAGCGTGAAGCTGCCCAAGCTGCCAGCGTTCATCTCAACACCTTTATCATTGGTCCGCAGGTCAACAGCTAAGGCAGTGACACTGAGCAACAAAAGTCCAGAACGAATCAGACGCATGTCGCCAGTTGGCGCTTTTTCGGCATTCTGCCAAACGAATCATCTCAACTCATGAATCGTCCCGTGGAGCACGTGGCCGCCGATTTTCAGCTCGTAGCACCACGTCGGAGCCAGATTAGGGATGTCGAGCATCACGGTGCGCTTGTCGTCGCTGAGCTTCACGCCTTGAATCGTCAACTCGCGCTCGTCGTAGTGCTTGGAGCCGTAGTTCTTCGTGCGCTTGAGCGTCCAGACCTTCATCGCACAGTCAGTCGGGTCAATCAGGTCACTAAACGTCACGCTCAGGGTTCCCTTCTTCGCATTCACCGCTAATGGCACCAGTGCGGGCTTGTTTCCGCGCCGAATGCGGTGAAACCCTCCAGGCGCAGTCGCGTTCCCAGCCCACGCAAACATCCCGCAGGTGTAAAGCGCTCCATCGCTGCCAAAACGACCACGCATGATGCCGGTGGCGAAGGCGGGCATCGGCAGCTCGCACACCGCGCCCTGCCATTTCCCGTTCACCTCCTCATGCGGCACGATGAAAGCCTTCCCGGTGCCGTAGCTGAGATTGAGCAACGAGCCCCCGAGATTTCCCCACACGTTCTTGGGCACCCAAATCAGCTCGGCGGGGCTGCGATCCTTGTCGTTGGTGATCCAGACCATCGGCGGCTCCATCGCGGCATCGGATTCGTCGGTGACACTGGTGTAGCCATACATGTTGCCGTAGAAGCCGCCGACCTTCACGCGGTTGATGCGATTCTTCGGCGTCCAGAAGCCTTCTTGGTCGGTGACGAAGAAGGTGCCGTCGTCATTGAGGCACACGCCGTTCGCCGCGCGGAAGCCGGTGGCGAGGATGTCTGTCTTCGAGCCATCGGCGCTGACCTTCAGCAGCGTGCCATGCTGCGGGATGACGCTATCGAGCGCATGACGACCGCTCTTGGCATAATAAAAGTTGCCCGCAGCATCGGTTTGCAGGCCCATCGCGAACTCGTGGAAGTGCTCGGTGACCTGCGCGTCGTCGTTGAAGCACTCGATGAAGTCCGTTTCGCCATCCGCGTTCAAATCGACGAGCTTCGCGAGCTGGTCGCGGCAAAGCACGAAGAGTTCACCATCACGAAACTTCACGCCGAGTGGTTGAAACAGGCCACTGGCGATTCGGCGCCACGTCAACGTGGCGGGCGCTTTCGCCATCAAGCCATCGACTCGCCACACATCGCCATTCCACATCGCAACGATGGCTGCCTTGCCATCTGGTGTGAAGTCAAAGCCACCGGGGCGCATCCAGCTTTGAAATGGATTCTCCACGGGCAGCGTGAAGTCATCGGAGACGAACGCGGACTCCTCTTTGCCCGCCACGGAGGTCGTCGTGACGGTTTGCGGCCACTGTGTGGGACCGCCTTTCGTCAGCGGAGCCAGATCGAGCGGCGCGGTGAAGTTTTTTGCCATCGTGTCCAGCGATCCCGGATCGACGCGGGAGATGAAAAAGCGTGCTTGAGCTCCTGAATCGAGCTTGGCGACCCAAAAGCCGTTTTCGCGCTTCAACTCGCCTTCCCCCTTCAACACGACATTCACGCCATCCGGTGCCACACGCAGGAAAAGCGGCTGTTTGGCGTCGGCGACGTTCACCGTGCGCACGAGGATCGGCGTGGAGCCGTAATCCATCCATGCGGGCGATTCGAGCACACGCGTGCCATGAATGCTCGCGGCGATCACGCTTTGGTTTTGATGCTTGTAGAGTCCCTGGAAGCGCAAACCGGCCATCGGGCCGTATCGTTTGCCATCCTTCGCAATCGCTCGCGTGTCCTTAAATTGACCATCGAGGCTCCAACCGGGCTCGATGGGCATGACGAACTGCTTTTCTCCGATGAGGCTCGTGTGCGTGCCGTGGCTGCCGTCGAAGGCGATGCCCTTCCAGTCCACAAACGCCCCAGTGCTCGCCGCGGCGACGCGCATCGTGTCGTGATCATAGACCATCCACGCGCGGCCTTTCGTCACGCCGCCAGGGCCGTCATCGAGGCGGATGGCGATGCCCTTCTGCGCGATGTTGTCCGCAGCGACCTCGAGCGTCCAAAACAGTGCGTTGCCGAGCTCCATGCGCTGATACGGTGGCAGTGTGGTATCGATCTTTTCGGCCTCGGCTCGGGCGAGACCGCGTGGCAGCGAGGCGAGGTCGATCTCCTTGAGCTGCGAGAGATTGTGCGGGCGCAGGAAGGTCTCGCGGATGTAATGGATGACCGCATACTTCTGCGCGGTGGTGTATTGCGGCTGCGGCACCATCTGGCCAAAGCCTTTGGTGAGCGTGAGATACATCGAGAAGGGATCGCTGCCATTTTTGAACTGCCCTTCAGCAAAACGCAGCGCCGTGGGGAGTGACCCCGGCTGCTCCTTCGTGCCGTGGCAGACCACGCAGAGTGTTTTGTAAATCGTCGCGCCTTCTTCGAGCGTCTTCGCATTCCAACTGCCCACGATCTCCGCATGATCGCTGCGCTCCAGCGCCTGCACCCAGCCGCTGCCGCCTCCGATGACCGGTTTCCCGCTCGCCTTCGGCGCATGCGTGAAGTCCGGCGTGTTCGCGCCCGCTCCACCATCTTTGAAGAGCAGCGCGATCTCGGCCTCCGGCAACGCCCGTTGCCAGACCTTCACCACGCTGATTTTCCCATGGGTGAAATCGCCGCCGAAGTTCGGCGCGGCGCGTCCCACTTTGAAAATAAACTCCTTTGCGTCCGGCCTCGTGAAGTTCGCCTTCTCAGCGATCTGCTTTCCATCCAACCACAACCGCGCAACACCACCGCTCGCGGTCAGCACCGCCGTGTGCGGCTTTCCATCGTTCACCTTCGGCGCTGACGTCATCGCGCCGAGCCAGCCGATGTCATACACGAGCTTCCCGCCGCGAATAAAAAGCGCCTTCGCATTTCGCGGCCACTTGCCCGTCGGAGAGCATTGGGAGAACAAGGTGCCCTGGCCGGTCGCTTCAAACGTCGTCATCGCCGTGAAGTCCGCACCGAGGTCGAGTCCCGCATCCGGAAAGTCCTTCGCGCCCGATTTAGCCAATGCAGGAACCTCTTCCGGCCCGCGCACGAGTTTCCCAGCCTTCCACACTCGCAACACGGGCGCTCCTTTGGCCGGATGCTCGACCGCGATGTCTTGCGAACCCTTCACATCGAGGGTGAGTTCATCGCTGAGCCTCACTTTGGCTTCTCCTTCAAGATGGAGACGGTAGTTCAACGGCCACTCCGGCGCATCAAGAGGCAGAGCTTCACGCGGCGCGGCAGTGCTGAGGCTGGCGAGGAGGATGAGGGAGAGCATAAGGTGAAAAGGGGAGGGGGAATCAGTCTAAAACAAGGGGTTGCCGTCTTGGAGACTGTCGGTCAAAATGGAGCATGAACACAAACGAGCCCCAACCGATCCCCCTGGAGGAGGCGCAACGGATATGGACCTTGCAGAAGCAGAACAAGCCGCTCTCGCAGCGGGACATCGACCTTCTCCACCAAGCCGCCGAATGGCAGATGTGGGTCAGCCACGGGATCCAGTTGCAGAGTGGGAAGAAAGAGTCTCCGCCCAGTTTAAAGCACTCGCGAGTTTTGCAAAGAGCTGCGGCTGTGCTCTGAAGGATCGCGACCTTCCAGTCAGGGCGTTTGGAAAGTCGGGGCGTGAGCACGAGGTTTTTCATGCAGGTGCGGGCGCACGGTTTTGGAAGTCCACTTTTCCCGGCGAGTCCGGCTTTGGGCAGTTTGGCTACTACACGCCAGCGGGTTACTTGCGGCGATTGAGGCTCAGCAATCGCATCTTTGGCGACGACGTTCAGTTTGAGGGCATCTGGAAGCGTCCAGGTGGCCTGAGCATCGTGACCTCGCAACCGTTCATCCAGCCGCATCCGGTGCGCTTCATTCCGACGGAAGATGAGATTCACGGTTTGCTGCATGCGCTTGGCTTTGCCTACAACGACACTCTGATGCTCTGGGAGCGAAGTGATGGCGTGCAACTCGCTGACACGCATGATCGCAATTTCATCCGCGCACCGGATGAGACGATCATCGCGATTGATGTGCAGCCGCGTTTGTTGCCGGGGCATGACTTTGAAGCCGTGATCGCGGCACCGAGTCTGAGACTGGCGTGAGCGCGGGCGCATGATTCAATGACAAGCGCAGGTCCCGCAGCCTTTCTTGAGGCCGGCGAGACGTTTTTCGATTTCGAGGGAGGTCGGGGTGACAGCGAGGCCGCCGAGGGAGGTGCAGCGATGCTCGCGAGGCATGCGTTCGGCGACGGCTTTGGCGGCGTCGATGACTTCATCGAGCGGGATGAGCGGATCGTAGCCGGCGAGGGCCATGTTTGCGCAGGAAAGGGCGTTGGAGGCTGCCATGACGTTTTTGCCGAGGCAGGGCGCTTCGACGCGATTCGCGATGGGATCGCAAATGAGCCCCAGCATGCTCTGAAACGCCATCGAAGCCGCGGCGATGGCTTGATCACGTGTGCCGCCTGCGAGTGTGACGAGCGCGGCGGCGGCCATGCAGGCTGCGGAGCCGCCCTCGGCCTGACAACCGCCCACTTCCGCCGCGAAGGTCCAGCGCGTAGCGATGAACACACCGATCAATCCGGCGGCGAGCATCGCTTTCGCCATTTCGGTCTCATCTTTGCCCATTTCTTCAGCCATGGCGATCACCGCTCCGGGCAAGGCTGCGCAAGCCCCTGCCGTCGGTGCGGCCACGATGACGCCCATGCTGCTCTTCACTTCCATGATCGCGGTGACGTAGAGGATGATGCGATTCAAAGCGCCGCCATCGAGTAAACGGCCCGCTTTCATCATCTCGGCAAACTTGCCGCTTTGATGATGCAGCACGCGATCCTCGTAACTCGTGCCCGCGATGCCGCTGGCGATGGATTTGCGCAGGATGCGGACGATGTCGGTCATCTTCGCGATGACTTCCGCCTCGGTGAAGTTGCCACGAGCACGCTCATACTCGATGGCGAGCTGCCAGAGCGGCGTGTTTTGGGCTCCATCGTGCTCCAGCATGGCTGCGCAGCTCGTGAAAGGCATGCGGAGGTTTTGGCGGGATGGGACGGGGAGGACGGGAGAAAGCCGCTTCACTGAAGATCCGTCTGATTCGACAAATCGGTCTGATTGCACCTGGATGAGTTGCTGGTCACCGAGGCCGTGAGTGATGCAGATACTCTCGTCTGCATCTGAGAGGCCCAAAGTGCAGACAGGAGTGTCTGCATCACACCAGATCAGCGTCTCGTGATACCCACCATCCATCCGCAGCGCCACGCCATCAATCTCGATCACCTCAATCATGCCGCCGCCGGTGGAGATGGCAATGAGCGTGTGCGTCTCACGACTGTTCTTCAGCGTGAGTCGATACGTATTCGGATGCGGATCACCGACATCGACGGTTTCGATGCGCAGCTTGATCCCCGCCTCCGCGAGCGCCTGCGCGGAGTTTGGAAGGCGCTCGTCATCCGCATCCCAGCCGAGCAGGCCGCCGAAGAGGCCCATGTCGCTGCCCTGGCTGTCGTGCGTGGTGGGCAGCGAGCCTTCGCGATCAAACTCGATGAGCACCTCGCTGATTTCGCCATCCATCAGATCGCGCGCCAGCCGTCCGATGCGCAGCGCGGCGGCGCAGTGCGAGCTCGAAGGCCCGCGCATCACGGGGCCGATGACGTCATTGAAGATGGAGACGGGTGTCATGGCGCGGCTTTAAACGCTTTCAGCTCGACCAGCGTGGGCGTTTCGGTGCTGGCGGAGAGGGCGGCGACTTGTTCATCGAACTCAGCGAGGTGTTGCTTCGACTTGTTGGCGCTGACGAGTTGGGCGCGGATCTCGGCGAGTTGGGGGAGGATGGCCTGGGTGTGCTTGCCGTAGCGTTTCAGGTAGTCGAGGCAGGCTTTGCTGCGGTTTTTTTCGCCCCAGCGTTGCGGCTCGATGACTTGGATGATCAATGCCATGCCTTCGCGGATGTGCAGGCGGGAAAGGAGATCGAGGCCGGCGAGGCGCACGCCATCGGCGAACATTTCATTGCTCGGCGCGGGCTTTTCGATGGCTTTCACGATGGCGGGAAGCAGGCGCACGAGGTCTTCATCGCTGAGTTTTTGATACGACTTCGCGAGTGAGCCGCGCACGATGGGGTCTTCGTTTTGCAGCAGCGATTCGATGGCGGGATGAAGCAGGGCGCGGTCCACGCCGTTGAGCGAATCGGTGAGGATGCTGCGAGGCGTTCTCTTGCCGGGAAAAGGCGCGAAGAGCGCGATGCTGGCCGCACGCTGCGCCATGCGGCGCGGGTCGGCGGCATTTTCGCGCAGCGTCATGGCGAGCAGATCGCTCACGCAGGCTTTGCGCAGTTCCGGGCTGAGCTGCGGCATGGCCTCCGCGGCGAGGCTTTGCACCCAGGGATCGGTTTCGGTCAAACAAGCCCGCAACTGCGGCACAGCGGCATCCGCACGCGGCCCAAGAGCACCGAGCGCCTCGATGGCGCCGTAGCGTGCATCGCGGTCCTTGCCGGCGAGCATCTTCAGCAGCGCGGGAAGGTGATCGCCATCACGTTGGCCGAGCGCGGCGGCGGAGCGACCGCGCACAAAGGGTGACCAACTCGCGAGTCCGGCGAGGAGCTGCGGCGTGGGGCGTTGATCGTAGCGGTTCGCATCGCCTTTGTAGGCGAAGTCGCGGCCTGCGGCGATGACTTCGGCCGTCTGCGCGGCATCGAGCGGCGGCACCGTGAAGCCTTTCTTCCCGGTGATGCGCAGGCTTTTCAGCGGCAGGGCGCAATCGAGCAGGTAACTGCCGCTGCAGTCCCAGTTCTTGTAGGCGCCGTGCTCCTCCTCGCCGACGGGCGAGCCTTGATAAATGAAGCGCGTGTCCCAACTGCGGGCGAGATCATAATACCAGGCCTGCTCCTGTAAATAAGCGCCGCTGGTGAGCGGTCCGCAGCGTGCGACGCCCTGCATGGCCCAGAGCATGTTGAAGAAATTGCCCGTGTGGCCGCGTTCGCGTTCGCTGTAGCCAGCGGCGGCCATTTTCGCGAAGAACTCCGCCGCCTCGCGATCGCCGAGCAGATCAAAAAGCACCGCGGAGGCCGCGCACTTGCCATTGTCCTCATGTGCGAAGAAGGGCTGATGATCGCCATAGGGCACCGCGCCTTTATGAACATACCAGCGGAGGAAGTTGGCAGCCTTCGCGATGCCTTTGTCGAGATCGGCGTGCTTCACACCGGCCTCGCGGGCGAGCACCATGCCGATGGTGAGCGGGATGCCGGGCGCATTCATCGCGCCGTAGCCGCCGAGGTTGTAGCCGTTCGGTGAAAAGCGATGTCCCCAGGTGCCGACGGCGCTTTGACCGCGTGCTGTTTCGAGCGCGAGCCGCGTGAGGCCGGGCATGACGGAGGTGTCGCCAGTGGCCATGACGTATTCGGCCACGAAGGTCATCATGAAGCCGTAATACCACGAGAGATAGCCGTCGGTGGTGAAGTCCGCGGCCCACTTCGCTTCGCGTTGAATGAGCGGCAGGTAGTCCTTGTTGCCGCTGGCGAGCAACGCGAGGCCGTTGAGGGCTCGCGAGATGCCATCGAGCCTGCGAACGTAGCTTTTCTCATCGCTCATGCGCTTCGCGAGTGACGCGCAGCCGAGTTCGAGGATGCGCTTCGACTTCTCACAATCATACGGTGAGGTGGCGCTGCGGCTGCCGAGCACGGCCAGTTTGAGCTCCACGACCTCCGTCTTGCCAGCACGCCAGCGCAGCAGCTTCAAAGCGCCATCTTTCGCCTCCGCTGCCGCGATGGCCTTCGCGAAGGTGATGCGAGCATCATCGGCGAAAGGGGCCTCATTCACGCCGAGAATGACATCACCGACCGCGAGCTCTTTTTCCGCAGGCGAGCCGCTCGCGACCTCCGTGACGAGAATCTGCCGCGCATCGCGAGAATGGCCGTTTGCGGTGAAAATCCATCCGCGAGCTCCAGTGGGCCCGAGTGTCCAATCGTGCTCCTTGCCGGGTTGGTCGCCTTTGGTGAAGTCCGGAGGCGTTGGCGTGGCTGGAGCCGCGATGGCGCTGGAGGCGAGCAAGCAGGCTGTCGCGGAGATGAGCAGGGGAAGGTAGCGTTTCACAAGATGGAGATGCTAAAGCGCTCCATCGGCACCGTCTTGTGCAGAATGGCCGCAGAGCCGGGCAAAAGCCGCACAATAGACCAAAGTATGCCGCGACGGTCCTTTTGGGATTTCTTTTTGCGCATGAAGGACAACCGGGAATGATGGCGGGCATGATTCGCACCCTCGTTTGTCTTTTCTCCATCCCATTCATGGCCGCGCAGGCCCTCGCCGAGCCAGTGCCGGTGAAGATCGTGCCGGGGAAGGGCATCACGCGCGGTGGTGAGCCTTACTTCGTCAAAGGCGCGGGTGGCGAGAAGCATCTCGATGAACTCGTGGCCTCCGGTGGCAACAGCATCCGCACCTGGACCACGAACGGCCTCGCGCCGATCCTCGATGACGCGAGCAAGCGAGGCCTGACCGTTTGTGCGGGCATCTGGCTGGAGCCGGAGTGCAATTGGTTCTCGTATGCGAACACGAAGCACTGCGCGAAGCAGATCGCGCGAGTCGTGAACGAGGTCGTGCAGCATCGCGATCATCCCGCGCTGCTGTTTTGGGGCCTCGGCAACGAAGCAGAGGGCGATGGCAACAACGCGGCGTATTGGAAGCAGCTCGAAGTGCTCGCGCAGATCGTGAAGCAGCTCGATCCCGCGCATCCGACCTTCACCGCGGTGGCGGGGCTCTCGCCTGACAAGGCGAAGGGGCTCAACGAGCACACGCCGAGCCTCGACTTCGTCGGCATCAACACCTACGCCGCGCTGCCATCGTTGCGAAAGCATCTGGTCAAAGTCGCGTGGATGCGCCCGTGGGTCGTCACCGAGTTTGGTGCGCAGGGTTTCTGGGAAAGCCCGCGTGCGCCGTGGGGTGCGCCCATCGAGCAAACGAGCGGCAACAAGGCCAAGACGATCCGCAAAGGCTACGAAGCCGCGATCCAGCCCGGTGGCGATTGCTGGGGCAGCTACGTCTTCCTCTGGGGCCAAAAACAAGAAGCCACCTCGACGTGGTTCGGCATCTTCACCGAGCAAGGCGAGTCCACCAACGTGCGCGATGTCATGCACGAACTCTGGAAAGGCTCACCACCGACCGATCATGCACCTGAACTCGCGCCGCTCATCAGCGACGCGGCGAAAAAAGAGATCGCGGCCGGCGGTGAGTTCCAAGCGCAAGCCGAGGCCACCGATCCCGATGGCGACGCGCTTTCCTGGCACTGGACCGTCACGGTCGAAAGCGCCGGCCGCAATGAACAAGGCCGAGAACGCCCCACCAAGCCGCTGCCCGATTGCGTCGTGAAAGCCGAAGGCCCCCACGCCACCTTCCGCGCCCCGAAAAAGCCCGGCGACTACCGCGTCCACCTCCGCGTCACCGACACGCACAACCGCGCCGCGACAGCCAATTTTCCCTTCAAGGTGATCGAGAAGTGAGACGACGTTGGCCGCGATGGACGCAGCTTATCGCGCGCGGTCAAAGATCGCGAGGCTCATCGCTGTGCTTGAGCCAAACGGGACAGCAATCGCTGGAGGCGAGCTGATTGGGCGCATAAAGTTGTTCCGTCGATGGTCGCACGGCGGGCACGAAGAATCGGCGGAAGAGCCCAATGACCTTTGGCGAAGCTGTAAGTGACAAACTGGGTGGGCAAAGTGAGAAAGCCGCCGATGGAAAACCAACGCGATGCCTCGACGCGGAAGCCATATCTTCGCGCGATGCTCTCGCTGAAGATGTAAGACGTTGCGGAGAAGATGGTGTCACGTTGGATCTTTCCTTGCTCGATCTCACGGATGATCGCCAACAGCCCGTCAACATACCAAATCAGAATCTGTCGGACAGCCTGGCGGCCACGATCACTCCAACGAAAAAGCAGGAGATAATCAAACAGTGTCGCGCCATGCAGATCAAGATGCCCATCACGCGAACGGGTCACGACGAGATAGGGCGAGTAATACCTCAGTGTGCCGAGGAGCCGCAGCAGCGGCGCCGCGAAAAAGATGCCTGCCATCATCCATAAAGGCAGGAGCAGCGAAAGCTGCAGCCCCATGGCAAGACACAGTTGCAGGGGGCTTTCGAGCGACCAGCCAAACAAGGCCACCGTCCCGATCACGGCGATCGAACACAAGACCATGAGAGCTGCCAGCAGAAGCAGCGCCACGGCCCATCGGGCGAGTGCGGAGCGAGTTTGGAAGTCTTTCATGCAACGAAGCCTAAAACCGGCCGTCGTAGAAGTCGATGAGGACCTCCGCAAAGGGCAGGCACAAGACCACGCGCTTCACTTCCGAAGCTGCTGCATCGCTTCCGCCAGACCTTTGCCGATGCCGCCGAGAATCTTCGCGCTGCCCAGATAATGAAACTCGGCATTTGAAACGCCTTTTTCGAGCACAAGGCGCTCACGCTCCGTCAGCGATTCGGCGCGCATCTTCTCCGCGAGTGCTCTTTCTTCCGCAGGTTTTAGCTTTTGTTCTTTGGCAGCCTTTTTGGCCTTCTCTTTGACCTCGTTCTCCTTCGCGCGAGCGAGCTTCAGCTCGCGATCCCAATACTGCTCGGTGCGGATGGCCGCGACGTTGCCTTTGAACTCAGGAAGTGCTGCCGGAGCGGCCATGGCATCGCGCATGTTTTGATGAGTGCTTTTGTAGCGCTGCTGGTCAGGGCCATACTCCGAAGTAGGTCCGCCTACGCCGATCACTCCGATGACGAATGGCAGCTTCGGCTTGTCGAGGTCCTTGCGCACATCACGGATGAACTGCGCCATCACCGTGCTGTAGGCATCGTAACCGCCCGGCTTGTCGCGCTGCGGATAGGTGCCCTGGTCCACCATGTCATTCCAGCCCTGAAACCACGCGAAACCCGCGAGTTCATAGCCTTGCGCGGTATCATAGCTGGGCACCACGCGCTTGATGTCGCCGAGCACCAGTTTCACGTGCTCGATCATGAGCCGGTAATAGACACCCGTGGCCGCGACTTTCTCCGCCTTGATCTTCTCGATGTCTTTGCCCTGCTTCTGAAAGTTCGCGAGCTGCGTGTCATTGAAAACATACGGTCCGGCACCCGGCGGGCGGAAGTCGGTGTTCAGGCTTTTGCCGCCCCAGGAGGTTTTGATGAGCAGGATCGGCGCGTCCGTGAACTTCTGCATGTAGAGGCCAAAGGTGAACTCGGGGCCGATTTTCGGGCCGTTCTGGCTCGAACCATAGCCCGCGGTCAGTTTGCCCGTTTGTTCCTGATCGGCACAGCCGATGGAGGAGATCCAGACACGCTCGCAGACCTTCGGTTTGCCATCGGGCCCCATCATTTCATCCAGCATCGGCTTCGTCGCCGGGTCCATGCCGATGTGCTCAAAGGTGCTGACCTTGGCCTGCCCCTGCATGTTCGACTGGCCTGCGAGGATGAAGACCTGAAGCGGCTTGGCGTGCATCGGGAGCGCGAGGGCTGCGAGTGCGAGGAAGGTGATAAAGGTGCGGTGCATGGTGGGTGACGTGTGTCGTGGCTGTCAAAGTGGGATCGGATTCTTCTTCGCGCACTACTTCGAGACATGCGGGAGCAGCGTCTCCGCAAACGCCTTGCCCATGAGCGCGAAGGTCTTCGCGCAGCCGAGGTAGTGGTAGCCGGCGTTGGAGGCACCGCGTTTCCACAGCGTCTCCTCGGCGGGCGAGATGAGCTTGGCTTCGTAGTCTTTGAGGTAGTCGCGCTTTTGCTGCTCGGTCATGTGGCCGTCGGCGTTGGCGTGGTCTTTGTGCTTCGAGTTCAAAAAGGAGCCCATCTGGCGGACTTGGGCGCGCTTGTCGTCGATGACGGCGAGTTCCTCAGACCAAAAGGGCGCGGTAGGCGCGGCGAAGACGTTGCCTTTGAACTCGGGCATCAGAGAAGGCGCGGTCATCGCCTCGCGGAAGGCGAGCGTGTCTTTTGGCGCGTTCAAACCGCCCACGCCCATCACGCCGATGACGAAGGGCATCTTCGGTGCGTTCAAGTCCTTGCGCACATCGCGGATGAAGTGCGCGAGGAGGTCGCTGTAGAGCGCGAAGCGGCCTGGCTTGCCGCGATCGGGATACATGTGGCCGTCCACCATGTCGTTGAAGCCCTGCAGCCACACAAAGCCCGCGATCTCGTAGCCGTCTTTGGCATCGTAGGCCGGACAAACGCGTTTCGGATCGGCGAGCACATGTTTCACATGCTCGACCATGTAGCGATAGAAGCGGCCCGTTTCGGTCTTCTTCTCCGCGAGCCATTGGTTCATGTCCTTCGGCACGCCATGGCCCGGAGGCCCGTAGTAGAGCTTCTTTTGGTAGTCATTGAGTTCATACGGCCCCGCGCTCGGCGGACGAAACTCGGTGTTCAGGCTCCGGCCGCCCCAGGCCGTCTTGATGATCAAAACAGGCTCTTGGAGCGCCGCGTCCATCGTAAGGCCAAAAGTGAACTCCGGGCCGATCTTGCCATTCGACCTCGTCGCGTCATCGCGAGCCCCAAAACCCGCCGTGAGCTTCCCCGTGCCCTCACCATTCGCGCTGCCATCGTATTTGCCGGTGAGGTAAGAGATCCACGTGTGATCGCAAACACGCGGCTGGCCGTCATCGCCGCGCATCATCTTCAAAAGTGGCGCGGTGGCGGGATCATCGCCGATGTAGTCAAAGGTCTCGATCTTCGCATGCCCCTCCATGTTCGACTGCCCCGCGAGGATGAAGACCTTCAGCGGAGCCGCATGAGATGGGCCGCCAAAGAACGCAGAGATCGCAAAGAGAGTGAGGATGGGCTTCATGGAAGGAGGCTACAACGTCTCCTGCCGCCGCGTCTTGGCACGAATGGTGCCGCGAGATGATCAAACGGGCATAAAAAGAGGAAGTCGAAGCGGGGCGGGACTTGGGCGAAACTATCGTGATTCAAGTCTGGACATTGAACCGCTCAACTTCTGTGTGATGGCGTTCGTGCTGGATTAAATTATGAATCACGAAAACACATGCTTGAAGAAACCAAGGTGGGAGATTGCAGCATAGCGAGCGACTTCTCGCTTGGCGGCTTCGACATTTTCCCGTGCCTTGGACGCATGCCGACTCAATTCGAGGGACTCTGCCTGCATCTTCATGCGTTCCGCTTTAATGAGGTGCCGCGCTGGGTTCACGACACTTTGCAAAGACCACAGTTCGCGTGAGAGCGGCTCAGACTCGATGGCTTCCTCCGTCGCCAGCTTGGCTTTGAAGGCTACATGTTCACCTGAAAGGGATTCAATTGTCACTTTTGCTCTCTGTTTTGCTTCGTTCTCGGCTCGCATTGCTTCGGCTACTATCCTGTCATGCTCGGCCTTCGCATTGAGTTTGGCATTGTCTGCTTTTGCACGCGCCTGATCACGAATGGACTCAAGTCGCTGACGTTCGTTCCGAGTCTCAGCATCAATCGCTCGGTTAATCGCGTCACGTTCAGCGGCGGGAATTCGGCGACGGATCTCTTCGATCTTATGTTTTCGCCATGCATCCAGGCGCTCTCCTTTCACCGGCCCAATCCCGTAAATCTTGTGTAGTCTTCCATCTTTGTGCCTCAAATACCCGCCATATGCATGCCCCAAAAAGTTCGCCAGCGTGCCAAATGGCTGCATCATCGTGATCTTGCCCATTTCCGCCTGAATGAAAGCATCAAACTTGGCGGCAAACTTAGCCTCGCGATCTCGCTCGGCTTGGCTCGTCAACAAATTGGCTTGAGTTGTAAAACGCGCCTCTGCTGAGGAGCGATCCTGTTCGATTTGGCGGAGCTGTGAATCGTAGTTTGTCTTTGCGGAGGTTTTTTTCGCGCTTGCTTGCGAAATAGCGTCCCGTTCGGCCTTTTCAGCACGGCTGCGTTTCTCAGACTGGTCATATGCAAATGACTGGAGCCGTTCTGTCGTTCGCTTCTTGATGGCATCAATGGCAGCCTCAAGCTTCTTCATCTTGGCTTCTGAGTCCGCGATCTTCCGCTCGTGGTCAGCGATAGTCTTCAAATGCGGTGCCTGCCTTATTCGCAGTGAAGCAGCAGCCTTTTGCTCGTCGGCCAACGCTTCGGAAAGTCTTTTCATCGCATTTGCTTTCGCTGAGACTTCGGGGCGCATTAAAAACGCAATGTGGAGGACTACGCCGTAAATCGAGAGAGACGCAAACACCCATGTGAACGCCATCGGCGCTGCCACACCACCTCCGAATCCGAGAAGCCCCGCAACCAAAACCACTCCCATTGTTATGGCCGAATAGAGGGTGAGAATGGGTGTGCCTCCTTTGAATGCGACGGATTGCAACGGAACCGTGGTTGATGAAGCGATCCAATCGGGGAGCGGCTTGGGCTCATCAAGCCCTTGGGTTCCGAACTGGTCGGTGGCCGTCACTTCGGGCTGCCACCACGGCGTCGTGTCGGCGCTAGCTCCGTCTGTCACCACCTCCACCAGATGAGGCACTTGCTCCAGGCTGGTTGCTGCTGCCGCTTTGACAATCGCTTCAACAGCCGAACTCATCTTGGGGTCGCGAAACGATAGCAACTCGCGAATCAGCGGGGAATCGTCGGGGCGCATGAAATCTTCTCGACAGAAAAGCAGGCGCTCGTCGTCTCTGACCCACCGCTTCCAGAGCGTAGGATCAATCGTGAGAGCGTGAAGGCTCGTCCAGATCACCAGTGTTGAAAAATGATCCATTGACGATTGCAGCGTGCCGCCATGTCGCCGTGGATGCTGGTAGTCTGGCAGGCCGTCTTCCTCTGATTTCAGTCCGGCTGTTTTCGGGACGCACATTCCGTCGTAATCGATCAGAAGGAGCTTCCCGTCACTGATGATCAAATTCGCGTGCTGGAGGTCTCCGTGCGCGATGGAGTGCCTCCTCAAATCTGATGTCATCCGATAGAATTGATCACAGATTGAGTCGATGGGCTGCTTCGCGCTGACTGCATCATTGATGTGTGAGAGGAGCGTTTTGGCGTTCTCGATCCACTCCATCTTCACAATCGGATAGGTCTTGCCCTTCACTCGAATTCCTTCCTTGATGAAAGTGAAATCGATTGTCCACGCCAGTTTTTGCGCGGCCAAATGTTCGTGGATTAACTGGTAGCGCGTCTGCTGGTCAGTCTTCTCACGGGTGAAGCACTTGACGGCCAGTCGCCTTGTTCCAGTGCGGAAACGATACACGATGGCAAAATTTCCGCTGGCAACTGGACCTCCTGGAACGCCCATGAATAGCGGCCCATCATTGGTGGCACCTCTCAACTCCGGGTCAATGAATGCAGATCGCGAGTTCTGAATTGCTTCATCGTATTCCGCTGACTGTGGGAGTGACATGGCGAAATCCCCACTTCATTGGGTGTTTGGAATGAATGTCACGTGAACCAGTGTGGTGTCGTCGTTCCGAATCTCTCCTGATTCGCGAAGCGACTCCACGAATGCCGAGAACTCATCAGGGGCAGCTATTGCGTCGAAGCTCGCCAGTTTGGTCCAAGGTGAAGCCTGATTTTCATGCTGCTTTAGTATCCAGCAAGCAAGGGCATCGGTGGCAAAGTAAAAATGATCCTCACGTTCCCAGTGGTTGCGGCAGGTCTTGATATGCTTGGCGAGATCAACGTTGCAGGCAGCCTCTGAACTGACGAGATAGGGGCTGTTATTGAACTCACTTGAGTTAGAAAGTGGCCATGCCTCAATCAATTCATCTTGGCGCAGATGGAACACACATGAATCGCCAATAGCAGCTCCAATCCATTCGCCGTTGTCGCTGAACCATACCACACAAGCCGTGGCAAACGCACCTCTGGCAACAGCCTCATCTTCCAGCCATGCCGGAAGCGCGGTTAGAGGCTTGGTGCCGTTCACACTGCGAAGCCGTTTGAATCGCTCCCAAGTCTGCACGGCTTCGTTAAGCTGCGGCGTCACATCATCAGATGTGTGGATATCCACAGCCGTTTTGCTGAGCGATTTGAGCGTAATGTTGGCCCACTCGCCCGCGAGCACGCCTTCTGTTGCACCATCTGCAACTCCCACGAACACACGTCCCTGCTTCGATGCTACTTCGGCCCGGCCTGCACACGGCTCGTCATTTTTGGCACGAACTAGCCGAGGCCAGACCGCATCCTGATTTTCGGACGCCTTGGCATCGCGTTTGGGCACTGAGAACGCAGATACCAAAAAGGGCATGAGTGGATCGAGTTACCGCAAATTTGAAGCGCGTGTTCCGATGTCGAGAGCCTGCACCACGATGGTCAAATCGCCGTTCAGGGTGAATGCCTTTGCTCCTGGAGCGAGGCCAAGGCCATGTTCGTCATTGGCGACACGGTGCATCGTGTCGGTCAGTGGGCTGGCACCCGCAAAAAGCATCTTCGAATATTCGTCAGGTAGATTTGAATCATCAGACGGGAATGCGATGGGCTTCACATTCGCTTTGCTGGATACATGAACATTGAAAAGGAGCGTCGCGCCGTCTTCAGATGTGATGGAAGTAAGTCCAGCCATCATTTCCCCAACCATTCTGTTCGCTTCTGTAGGATCTGCTGAGTCAGTGGATTCTCCGTCAGTGATGTGAATGACGGTTGGAGGGAAGGAGGATGGATGCAGATTCACCCATGTTTCGATCCATTTTCGTGCCAAGCCAAGCGCCTGACACATCGGCGTTCCGCCGTTCGCTTTGGGCTCAAACCACACGGGAAACTTCACCTTCTGATCAATCAACCCACCTGCACCGTCGTCAATTTTCTTGGTTCGCTCCTCGACTTTGGCAGGCGAGTTGGCCAATGCACTCAATGGGACAAGCTCCTGTCCAGCAAGGCTGCCGCCATACGCCGAACCGACCGTTGCTCCATAGCCGATTACGCCAACATAAAAGTAGTCACGAACACCATCCGGTCTTGCGCATCGAAGGCTCAGGTTTCGGAGAAGGTTGTTCACGCTGTCTGCTACGGCATCGCACTTTTTCTTCGGCGGGTCTGAGCCCGGCATTGCGTCTGCCATCGAGCCCGACTGGTCTATGACGAAGATGAAAGCGGTTGGGCTCGAACGGTTGATCTCGGCTGTGTAGGGCATGGGATGAGACTATGGTTTGAATGTTAGTCGAAACTGGTTTCTCGAGCACCGGAGTCAAGACCGAAGTCTTCTCCTTTCGCCTCATCTCGTTAGTTTGCCGGCGCTGGCACCGCTGAGACGAACACGCCCGTGTCGGGCGCTTTGCCGGAGTAGAAGGAAACGTAGTGCGTGTCGCCAATCACTGTGGCGTTGGCATTGCCGGCATCGTAGGTGACGCGGCTGCCCGTCGTGATGGGCTCGGAAACGGGCCAGCGATCGGGATGGTCAAAGACACGAGCGGGATCGACGACGCGACGACGCAACACGCCCCCACCACGATGGTAGTAGTAATTGCTCACGAGGCCGGTCTTCGGATCGAGGATCAGGCTCGGTGTGGAGGCGGCGATGTCGCCGATGTTGGTAGGCGAGCGCTTCCAGGTCTTGCCGAAGTCGGTCGAAGTGAGTTGGAACTGAGTGGGGCCGACCTCGGTGCGGCCGATGGCGAGGATTTTGCCATCGCCGAGGTAAACGGCGGCAGGCTCGGTGGGCCAGTCGGCCTTCGTGAGGCCGGTTTCGATGGGCGTTTGCACCCAGGTGGCTCCGTTGTCGCTGCTGGTGAGCTTGCCCCAGGCATTCGTGGGCTTGTCGCCATAGTCGCCAGCGAACCAGAGCGCCATCAATCCGACCTCCGGCACGGCAAAGACATCCGTGATCTGCATCGGCCGCACCTCGAGCTTCGGTGTGGTGACGAGCGTGAACTTCACGCCGTCGGTGCTGCGATAGAGATCGTGATGCCACTCGCCTTTGCCGATACGGCGCACCCAGAGCAGCATCGCGCCATCGGCATCGAGACCTTTGCCCACCTCGACCTCGCCATAGCCGGGCGTGTCGGCCACCACGGTCTCTGCGGACCATGTCTGGCCTCCGTCGGTGGACGTGCGGGCATAAACGGCACGCGCATCATCGCCGATCGTGTGTCCGCCACCGCGACTATACACGCAGACAAGCTTGTCACCGAGCGCCTGGAGCATCGGCCACGAGTTGTAGCCCTTCGCCTCCTGCACCACTCGCGCAGGCTGGAGTGCGGCAAGCGGTGTCACTTTCACCATCGCGAGGCCGGTGGGCCGCGTGAAGGTATCGCGCGGATCGGTCGGCTCGCGTTGAATGCGCACCCACAGCGGCGCGGCGGGGTCCACGGCATAGTGCGACTCCAGCAAGATGGTGCGCGACACAAACGGCGCAGCAGGCAAAGCCGTGCGCACCGGCGTGCCGAGCACGTAGCGCTCCGTGACGTCCTCGCCCTCCGTGAGCTGCGAGAGATGCACGCGATACACATCATCCAACGCCGCGCTCGTCGTCTCCTCATTCGTGATCACCACGATCTCGACCTTCACCGCCGAGCAATCGCCCGGCAGCCCCGTCACCACACCCGCCACCGACTGCCCCGCCGTGCCACCCGACAACGACCACACCGGAATGTGCGTCGAGCCCTTCGACATCACCACCAACGAAGGCTGTCCCGTCGCAATCGACATCTGATTCGCATTCAATCCGATCGGCGACCAGCGACTCGCGGCTGTTGAAGGAGATTCAGCCCGCGCGACCGTGTCGAAAACGGTCACGATGAGGGCCAAGGATGCGAAACGGGCGAAAGAGAACGGCATGCACACAGCTTTGGCTCGCGAGGCCAGTCGCGGCAAAGAGTTTGTGACTACGGCCTGCTTGGATCTGTGCTTCACAGACTCAAAGCCGCGAAAAACATCACTCGCCCGCCAGATGAATCGCTTTGGCAGCCAACGCTGGTGCAACCCACATGCCTCGTTGCTGGAGCGTTTGGATGGCTGCCTTAATCGATGAAAGCAGACCCGTTTGTTTGGCTTGAAGCAGGATGCCGAGGGTGCCGGTAACTTGAAGCTGTAGAGTGATCGCGATGCGGCGAGCCTTGAGGTCATCGAGAATGACCGCGTCGTGAGCCTCATCCAAGGCCGTTTGGATCACGGCTGCCTCGCCCAGGTCGATTTGGGTCGCGAGGAGAGGGTGAATGGCGACAGGTTTGCTTCGATGCACGATGCCTCGAAGCGATCGAATCTCCTGCCACGTGGCATCCTTGGCGTGACCAGCGGCCAGTTCCTGACCGACCTCCCACGGCACGATGACTTCACCGATCAAACCCGGCAGCGCACCCAAGCCTCCAGGCAAGACAGCGTGAAGATGAATGGCCGGGCTAGTGTTGATGACTGTCATGCAGAGCGCGGGCGACGTTCAGGTCACTTTCAAGATCCTCTTCGCCAGTCTGCATCGTGGAGACACCCCAACGGCCGAGCTCATAGAGGAAATGGACCCGAGGCATGTCTGCGAGCTCGGCTGCCTGGCCGGAACTGAGCCGCCCGGTGTCGAAGAGCTTCACGGCCATCGCCATGCGCGCCTCGCGCTCAAACTCGCTTTCAGAAACATGCAGCGAGCCGAGGAGCGATTCGGGATATGGGATGCTCAAGGTCTTCATAAGCTCAGTTTATGGCACGAGAGCCGTGGAGGCAAGGTTTGGCTTCGCGCTCACGGCCTGCTTCGCCCTGTCTTTTTCGACTCCTCGAGTAGCGCTTGGAGCTCCTTCACGATCCCGGGCTTCTTTGAGTAAAGATTCGTCGTCTCGCCGGGATCGGTGGCGAGGTCGTAGAGCTGGCCGGGGGCTTCGGGATCGGTGTCGGGCAGGGCGTAGGGCTTCAGCTCGCCCTTGTCGTAGTTGTTTCCGCCGGAGCCGCGATGAGCGATGTATTTCCAGTTCCCGCGACGAATCGAAAGCGTGCGCTCGCCGGCGAATGCCTGCATGAGCAGATAAGGCCGAATGGGCTCGCTGGCTTTGCCTTCGAGAGCGGGGAGCAGATTGAAGCTGTCCTCGGCGGCATTGCGCGGGAGTTCGCTGCCGGTGATGGCGGCGATGGTGGCCATGACATCGGTGAGGCAGGCGATTTGATCGCTGGTGGTGCCTGCTTTCACGCGAGCGGGCCAGCGCACGATGAATGGCACGCGATGACCGCCTTCCCAGGCATCGCGCTTCACGCCGCGCCAGGGCTTCGCGCCGTCGTGCGCGTGATCGGCACGCATGTGGACGACGGAGGTGGTTTCGGGGCCATTGTCGCTGCTGAGGATGACGATCGTGTTCTCGGCGAGGCCATGCTGGTCGAGCTCCTTCATCAATTCGCCGACCACATGATCGAATTCGGCGATGAAGTCGCCATGCCGCCCGGCCTGCGTTTTGCCACGAAAATCTTTCCCAGCGAAGGAAGGCAGATGCACGGCATGGGTGGCGTGGTAGAGGAAAAAAGGCTTCTGCGGCGTGCTGCGCACATGCTGCGCGATGAACTCGCGGCTCTTTTGCAAAAAGACCATGTCCACCTCCTGCAAATCGAAATCCGGCGCGATGAAGCCGCTGCGGCAATCATTCGCATACGGATGCTTCGGCAAGGTTGCGCGTTGCAAGGGTCCCGTCGGCGGCACGGGAATGCGGTCGTCATTGATGAACGCATAAAGCCAGTCCGTGGCCGGGCAGCAGGCGGTGCCAAAGAAGCGCTCAAAGCCATGATCCAGCGGCCCGCCCTCGATGCGGCGCGAGTAATCCACCCGCTGCACGTCCTCCAATCGTCCGCTGTGGATCGGCTTGCCCGCCTTGTCGCGGAAGGTGAGGCCGATGTGCCACTTGCCGACCGCCGCCGTGGCATAGTCCTGTTGCTTCAGCATCGCGGGTAAGGTGAGCCGACCCAACGCAATCAACGATGGGCCACCGACGCCCTGAAACACCGTCCCGCCACGCGGCACGCGAAACGCCATCTGCCCGGTCATCAACGCATAACGCGACGGCGTGCACACCGTGCAGGGACTGTGCGCATCCGTGAAGCGCATGCCGCCGCTGGCGAGCCGATCGATGTTGGGCGTGGGCACCTTCGAATCGGCATTGTAGCAACGCACATCGCCGTAACCGAGGTCGTCGGCGAGGATGAGGAGCACGTTTGGCTGTGCCGAGAATGTCGAAAGACAAATGGCGAAGGACAAAAGGAAAAGAAGCCAGGTTTTCATGAGCGGATTACTGAGCTGGGCGTGTGACGCTGGCGGCCTGATCCTTCGCGAGCAGTTCGGCGAGGCGTTTGGCATCGGCGGCGCGTTGAGGCATCAGGTTTTGCGTTTCGCCTGGGTCTTTGGAGAGGTCGTAGAGGCCGGGGCGCTGGGTTGCTGTGCCTTTCCTTTTGTTCGCATACCAGCCGTCGGCAGCGGCAAGGCTTGGGATGTATTTGAGAGTGTGGTCGCGGATGGCGAGGTCGCCGTTGCCGCTCATGAGGATGAGGTGATCGCGTTTGGGTGCGTTCTTTTCGCCGAGCAGCGCGGGGAGCAGGTTGTGGCTGTCCGGCAGGGCCTCATTGGGCAGAGTGATCCCGGCGGCAGCGCAGATCGTGGCTGGCATGTCGAGGGTGGAGACGAGGTCTTCCGAGACGCCGGGCTGAATGCGTGCGGGCCAGCGCACGATGAAGGGCACGCGGTGGCCGCCTTCCCAGAGCTGCGATTTTTTGCCGCGATAGGGGCCGGTGGGTTTGTGGCCTTTTTCATCGGTCACATACGCGCCGTTGTCGCTGCTGTAGAGGATGAGCGTGTCTTTGGCGAGGCCGTGGCGGTCGAGCGTCTGCAAAAGCTCGCCGATGCATGCATCTAGCTCCTGCAGCATGTCCGCACGCGGCGTGAGGCCGCTGCTGCCGGCGAATCGCGGGCCGGGAATGGCGGGCGCGTGCACATTGTGCGGGGCGTAGAGCAGGAAGAAGGGCTTCTCTTGGTTCCGCTCGATGAACTGCACGCTCTCGCGCAGCAGCGTGTCGGCGATTTCGGTGTCCTTCCACCATGCAGCCTTGCCGCCCTTGGCCCAGCCGATGCGGTTGCGTCCGGCGGCCCAAGGACTCATGCCCTGCGCCTTGGCCTCGGTGGCATCGTAGCTGTAGCGGATGGGATCGGCGGGATCGAGCCCGACGACGCGATGATCGCGCACGAACACGGTGGGGAGGCGGTCATTCGTCGCGGGGATTCCGAAGTATTCGTCAAAGCCGACTTCGAGCGGGCCAGGGCGCAACTCGCCATTGAAGTCGGGCTTCGATTCACCAAAACCGAGATGCCATTTGCCGATGAGCGCGGTGCGATAGCCCGCCTGCTTCAGCAATCCGGGCGCGGTGGTCATCGTGGTCGGGATGAGCAGCGGCGCATCACCCTTGGCGACGCCTTTGTTCAAGCCCTCAGCCTGATTCCGCCATGAATACTGCCCGGTGATCAGCGAGTAACGCGTCGGCGTGCAAACCGCCGCCGAAGCATGCCCCTGCGTGAAGCGCTGCCCCTCGCGAGCGAGGCGGTCGATGTTTGGCGTCTTCACCAAAGTGGCACCGTAGCAGCCCGCATCGCCCCAGCCCACGTCGTCGACAAAGATGAGGAGGATGTTAGGCGGCGCGGCCTGGGAATGGCCGCAATAGAGCGCAAGGAACGCGAAGAAGAGTGTGGCGATGGGTTTCATCTCATTTCGGTGTTAGTTTAGTCATCCCAGTTAAATCCGTATTGGCGCGGCGGCTCATCCGTCGGTTCTGGATAAAGCTCGCGAAATGGAGTCAGTTCGTGAGGGAGACGAACTTGATCAAGGCTGGGTCGAAAGAAGGAGATGCCGTAAGCGACGGCGAAACGGCCAAACTCAACGTTAGGTGGACGGGTGAGATCTTGGGCGGCGGGGAGATTGAGAACTTGCGGTTCGTGAATCCCGGCATGGTCGAGACCGGCTGAAAAATTCTGGCGATAGCCGTTGTGATGCGAACCGCCGCCGAAGATGAAAAGAGAGGCTCGGTCCCATGTGCGCGTGCCAGTTCCAGGAACACCATGGTTCGGTTGATGTATCAAAGCCCGCCGGTAGAGAGCATGGAGGTCCATCCGTAGTTCTTCCATCAGCTCATTTTCAACACGCTGTTTTACTGCGCTGTGCGGATCGTTGAGATTTTGCACCCCGAGCGGACAGATGATGGCCGAGTAGTAATCCAAGCGGCGCGTGGCGTTGCTCCTAAAACGAAGAAATGCGTTCAAATCCACGGTTCCCGCGCCGACATCCATCGTGATGTAGAGGCCATCTCGCGCATTCGGCGCGCGGAAGACGGTTTGCACGGCGGCGGCGACTTCCGGGTAGAGGAGGCATTGCCACTCGAAACGGGCCTCCAAGGTGGCACGTCCGCAGGCGAAAACTTGGGCTACCTTTTCCGACCACGGCTGCTGTGGCGTGGACTTTTGCATGGTGGCGTCCATGCCCCGCCGCAGTTCGTGGGCGGCGATGAATGCGTCGCGGAAAAGCCGCTCAGTGGCTCCGTCGTCCGCCAGCAATCCGGTCGGCACGGCCAACTGGTAGATGAGGAAATCGTTTGTGTTGTCCGGTGTGAAATCGAAGTCACGCCACGGCGATTTAGAACGAATGAAATCCTCCGTCGCGGCCATGACGTGAGCGAAGTAGAACGCCAGCAGTTCCGTCGCGACTACGGCATCGGTGCGCGAACGGCGCAGAGCATCAAGCGCGGCGGGAATCTTAACATGCGTTGCATCCAGCGCCTCTCCATTAGCCACATGCGCGGCCAGCATTTTGAGATACGGCACCTTCGCGCTTTCGCCGAGCGCGGTGGGCGGCGTCAGGCAGTCGTGCGCGATGCCAATCAGGCTCGGCAGCAAGCCGTCGGCGTGTCCCGGAAAAGGAACGACGACTGCGTTTGATCCCGGCGTGTTATTGTCACGCAGCACGACCTTTGTGAAGCTCGTGCCGAAATCTACTCCTGCGACTAAAAGATACCGGGGCATTGGAAAACATCAGTGGTTGGTTCAAGAACTCGGTGCGCCACACGGCTCCACATCAATGAAACCGCATGCAACTTCGGACGGTGTTTCCTTCAGGCCTGCTGCTTTGTCCTGCAATTTCGCCAACTGTTCCTTCTGTTTCACTTCCAGATTGGCGAGCGTCGTTCGGAAGCCGCGCAGTTGGTTTTCACCCACTTGGCGCTCCTCGGCGGTCGCGATTCTTCGGCGCTGGGCTTCGATGCGACGATTGAAGTGCGCGTTTAGCTGCTGCCGCCTGATGGCGAGCTTCTGCGCTTGGTCATCGCGAAACATTCTTTGCACTGACTTCAATTCAGTCACCAGCGTTGCCCTCAACTCGGCGAGGTCGGAACTGTGGTCGGCAGTCTGTCGCGGAAACGCGCTCTCTCCCTTGTCGAGTGCGGCATTGAGCAGCGATTCTGCGCGGGTGCCAGTGAGCACTTCGCCTGTCGGCAGGCACTTCGCCACATAGTAAAAGGCGTCTCGGCGTGTGATTCCTTCCATCGTCATTCGATACACGAGGTAAAAATGTCGGCCTGCGGAGAATCCATCCGCCTGCACCCGCACGGCGGATACTTTGTGCCACTCATTGTTCTTCGACTCGTTCTCCTTGGTTATCCAACGGAAGAATGGGTGCAGGTGCGTGACGAGAACCAGCCCGCGGTGCTGTCGCCGATACTGTTGATGCACTGCCGGGTCAAAAGTCAGCCGCACCACGCGGGTCGTCCGAGAAAACCCATCAGGCCAAGGCAAGTCCTGTTGGTGGCAAAAGTTATCGAAGTCGGACATCGCACTGTGACTCAACTTGCACTCAATGCAGTCCGTCACGGGATTGTCGGTAATCAGCAGGCACGGGTCATTAGTGTAGCGCGCCGAAAAAAAGTCTTCCGCGTGCAGCCGCAGTTCATCCGGCTTGATAAAGCGACCGAGCCGCTGGCTCTCGCCAATCTGCTCCGATAGCAAATCCTGAAATGCAATTAGCGCGCCCGTAGAGTTCTCCAGTTCAGACTCAATCTGCGCCCTTTGACAGACCGCATCAGCAGTTTGCTCGGCTTGTTCGGCTACTTGCTCCATCGTCAGGTCTTGCCGGAAAATCTGCGAGGTAAGTTTGGCTACTTCCTCGCCGAGAATGCCTTCGAGCGCGCCAATGGATTGCTCGAAGATGCCAATCTTCGCGTAGAGGTGCGTATAGATGCTGCCGTCTATCGTGTCACGGACGTGGAAGTTAATGACCACGATGCTCGGTGCCTTCTGCCCGATGCGGTCAATGCGCCCGATGCGCTGCTCGACACGCATGGGGTTCCACGGCAGGTCGTAGTTCACCACGACTCGGGCGAACTGAAGGTCCACGCCTTCAGCGCCGATTTCTGAGCACAGCAGGATGCGGTTGTCGTCTGTCTCAAAACCCCGCAGCAGCTTGTCGCGCTCTGCCCTGTCCTTGATGTCGCCCGTGACAGCCACCGTGCGAATGCCGTCGGCTTGCAGACGGCCTTGAAGGTAAGCAATGGTGGCTTTGAAAAAAGCGAAGATGATGACCTTGTCGCCGGCAGCGATGTCGGCGTCGGTTCCCTTGTCTGTGCGGAGTTTCTTGTTCTCGCCGATAAGCCGCAGCGCTTTTCGCAACTCGGCATACTTGGAATCGTTGGCGGCAAAGTCGTAGCTCGAAAGCGAACGCAGTTCCTCCGGCGTTGGCAGGTTGCTCTCGTCGTCGAAGTCGAACTCTTCGGCGAAATCTTCCGCCATCTCTTCCATTTCCTCGAAACCACCCCACTTGCCCTCTGCCACTGCGGCGGCCGTCACAGGCAAACTGCTCGCCATTTTCAGTGCCGGATGAATGAGATGGAAACTCGTCACGCTATCCCCACGACTACGAACCTCGCTGCGAACCAGCTTCAGCACGGCGCGATAGAATGCAGACTCCTGATTCGTCAGTGTGACCGGCAAAGTCACCGGCTGGCGGATGACGCGGTTCTCAATCACATCGCGCTTCCGCGTGCGGTTGATGAAGTTGCCCAGCAAGTTCATGCGCTCGGCAAGGTGCCTCAGTTCCACCCTTGCACGCGGCGAGCCATCAAACTGTCGCAGCGCATCGGCCATTTGTTCCCGTGCATCAGCCGAGGGTAACTCGACCACGAACGGTTCAATAGCGGCTGGCTGCCATGCCGCAGCAGCGAGAGCGTTCTGCAACTGCACGACCGGGAGATTCTGCTGTCGGAGAAGGTCGAACACGAACTCATCCCGGAAAACTTCCGGGTCAATCAGCCGCATCAAGGCGTAGAGGTCGCGGCTGGCGTTGTGAATAGGCGTTGCCGACAGACACACCGCCGCGCCCGCCGCTGCGGAAAGAATCTCGCCCGCGACGTAGGACGCGGAGGCGGTGTTCTTCATCGAATGTGCCTCGTCGAAAACCACCATGTCGAAAAACGGCTTGGGGTCGGCTTGGTTCCTTGCCTCGTCACCTTGCTCGCGAACGCGGTGCAGCAGCTTGGTTCTTGGGCGCAAGTTATCGGCTGTCTCCTCACCCGCTGCATCGCGCAGCCGCTGGAGCAAATCGCGGTCGCTCTTGAACGGGCGCAGCGCGTGATACGAAGTGACCAGCACGAAACTCATGCCCGGCCCCTTGCGGTCAAAGCGTTCCAGCAGTTCGACCAGCCGCTTCGCATCAGTGGCCTCCGCCGCGAGTTGAAATCTGTCCTGCAACTCCCGAAGCCATTTCGGAACCAGCGTCGGCGGGCACACGACCAACAAACGCCGCGCCTTTTCCCTCGCCTGCCACTCTGTCCAAATCAGCCCTGCTTCGATGGTCTTGCCGAGACCTACCTCGTCCGCAATCAAAAGCCGGTTAGTGGCCGATTCGATGAAACGCAGCACCGGCTTGAACTGGTGTGCGTAGAAATCAATCTCCGAGGTCTTCATCGAGTAAAAGACATCGGTGAGCATCCCGCGCAGTTTCTCGAACGTGATACGCCGCCGCAGGTCATCCACTCTGCCATACCTGCCATCGCGCACGTCGTCATCCATGCTCCGGCGGATCTTGGTATTCCGCACGACTAGCTGAGAAACGTCTGCGAACTCGAACTGATTCCCCCAATCCACCTCCGCCATCCAGAACATCATCCGTTCCTTGCGCCCCGTCAGCACGCCCAGCCGACCGGGGTTGGCCCGGTGGAATACTGCTATTCCTGCTGCGATTTCATCATGTTCCATGCTGATTTGAACAGTGAGCAATACGGAAGACCTTTTCAACGACTCAGTTACTTCCCGTCGTGCGAGTGAGACGGCTTGGGTGCCTGCATGAGGACGAGCTCCGGCAGGATGAGGTAATGCATTCAATGCAGAGTTCGGCTTTCATGGTTTGGGGATGATGGCGGTAGCGGCGTTGCCTGCGCTCTTTTCGATGATGAAATGCCCCAGCGGCATCTGCTGGGCGTCGAGCGCCTGCCACACCGCGCCGGGGCGGGTGCGGATGCTGAACGTCTCGCCGGCCTTGAGCGTGGCGTAGGAGCGGCGCGAGCCGTCGGCGCCGAACCAAATCAGCTCGACCGTGTCCGCGCGCGCATTGGTGAAGGTCACGCTCACGGCCTCGCCGGCCGGACGTGACAAGGGCAGCGGCTTGCCATCGGCGGGATGCCACTTCAGCGCGGCCCGCACTCCCGCTGGAGCCGATGCGGCGGCGGTTTTGAGAAACGGATGGGGAAATGCCGGGCGCGGCAGCGTCTTCCACAGTTGTGTGCTGAGTTGCGTGAGCAGCGCGGCGTGTTCCGGGCGGGCGGCGATGTTTTCGTTCTCCGCCGAGTCGTTCGCATGATCGTAAAGCTCGCGGCTGGTGATCGCGCCAGATTTGGCGTCCAGCCATTCCATGTAGCGGTAGCGGTCCGTGCGCATCGCGTAGCCCATGTAGTCGCGCCCTTCGAGTTGGCGCGGGAACTGGCTGAACGCGGCGTCCTTCACCTTGGCTGCCGAACTGTCGAGCAGCGGCTTGAGGCTGATGCCTTCCAGCGTCTTCGGCACTGGCAGTCCGGCGAGTTCGCACAGCGTCGGATAAATGTCCACGAACTCGACGAGCGCATCGCACTTCTGCCCGTTCGCCCTCGCGCCTGGTGCGCGGATCATCAACGGCGCGCGCGTATCGATCTCGTAGTTCGTTTGTTTGCACCAGCCTCCGTGCTCGCCCAGTTTCCAGCCGTGATCGCTCCACAGGACGACGATGGTGTTCTGCGCCAGCTTAAGTTCATCCAGGCCCGCGAGCAAGCGCCCGACCTGCGCGTCAACGAACGATACTGAGGCGTAGTAGCCGTGCCTGAGCTCACGCTGCTGCGCTTCCGTGAGCGGGCGTTCAAACGGCGAAGGCGCATCCGCGTAATCCATGTAGCCGCTCAGCTCGTAGAAGCCGCCCAGATTGCGGTCACCGAACGCGACCGGCGGCATTTCCTTTGGAAACTGCGGATTCGCCGCGAGCGGTAGCTTCGCGCGGTCGTAGAGGTCCCAATACTTCTTCGGCGTGATGAATGGCAGGTGCGGCCGAATGTAGCCGACGGCGAGGAAGAACGGCGACTGGCCCGCGGCCAGCTCACGCAGCTTCGCGAGCGCATCGGAGGTTTGCTTGCCGTCGAAGTTCTTGTCGTCCGGCTGCTCCTGCATCTCCGTGGCCGGGCCGCGCATCCGCGCGATCGCGGCGTCTGATTTCCCCTCGGCGCGCATCTTCTCGCGGTGAGCGGCGAGGCGCGCACGGTTGGCCTCCGAGTAGTCAATGACACCTTTCGCGTTGTGCGTCGGCTCATCCCACGAGGCCGCATCGGGAAACGGGTTGTGAAAAATCTTCCCGTAAGCCACTGCGTGATAACCGTGCTGCCGGAAATGCTGCGGCAGCGTCACCACATCCGGCCGCGCCGTGCGCATTTCGGTGGCGAGATCCCACACGCGCGTCGAGTCGGGACGCAGCCCCGTCATTAGCGAGACGCGCGAGGGATTGCAGACCGCCTGCTGGCAATAGGCGCGGTTGAATAGCACACCCGACGCCGCGAGCCGGTCGAGATTCGGCGACACGACGTGCTTCGCGCCGTAGCAGCCGAGTTCGCACCGCATGTCATCCACGGCAATGAAGAGGACGTTGGGACGTTCCGCAGCCTCAACGACGAAAGCCACGCAACAGATGATGGCGTGGAGGCAGATGAGGCGAAGGCGGGGTTTCATAGTTTCAGCAACTCATTCGATTTTCACTCGCGCCGGCTTTCCAGGAACGACGACGTGGCCGAGCGCCTTGTCGCTTTCATCGAGCAGCAACCAGGTGTGACCGGCGAAGGTGCTCATGAGCCGTCGGCTGGCGAGTTGAAGCTCTCCGCGGGCATGGCGCGCACCGTTTTCATCCAGCCAGACGAGCTTTACCGGTGTCTGCCGATGATTTTGAAACAACAGCCTGACGCTTTTGCCGCCTGCCTTGGAGTTGGGCGGTTCCACACCGGTCACAGGAGCCAGTTCCACCTCCGGGACGAAGGCATTGATGCCCGGCTGGCTTTCGTGGACGGGCACGATCTGCTTTGGAACGAGCGACCGCATCTGCACGAGCTTCTCCGCGTGCTCGGGCTTGCTGGCGAGATTGGTCCACTCGTGCGGATCGGTCTCGATGTCGTAAAGCTCCTCGCCGCCATCAAGGTAATGAATGTAGCGCCAACGCTCGGTGCTGAGGGCGTAGTTTTGAGGATGATCGAGATGCGTGATCGCCGCGTGCGACCAAGCGGCGGCTGGATCACTCAGCAAGGGAACGAGGCTGCGGCTTTCGATGTCAGCCTTCTTCGGCAGACCGCAAAGCTCCGTCAGCGTGCTGAAGAGATCCACGATGCTCACGGGCCGTGAGCACACGGAGCCCGCTTTCGTGCCTTCGGGCAAGCCGGCGGTGCCTTTCGGCACACGCACCATGAGCGGCACGCGGGCGCAGGCACGCCAGCCGGTGAATTTTTGCCAGTGCTCCTTCTCGCCGAGATGCCAGCCGTGGTCGCTCCAGAGCACGACGATGGTGTTGTCGCGATGCGGACTCGTTTCGAGCGCATCGAGCACGCGACCGAGCATCGCATCTGCGAAGTGAATCGACGCCAGATAAGCCTGAATGCCCTGCTTCCACTGCTTCTGTGCCTGAATGTGGGCAAAGTAGCGATTGCGGGCGAGTTTTTGCCCCAGCGGCGGCACATCATCGAGATCGCCTTCTTTGACACCGGGGCCGGTTTGGATCGTTTCGAGCGGAAACGGCTCAAAATACTTCTTCGGCACAAACCACGGCTCGTGAGGCCGGTAGAGGCCGCAGGCGAGAAAGAAGGGCTTTTCATGCTTGTGGCCCAATTGCTCGCCAATCCACTTCGTGACGCTCCAATCGCCACCAAACTCCTCGTCGGTGACATCGATCGCGGCCCAATCCGTCTCGACGTATTGCCAAGGTCCGCCACGCGGCAGATTCACCGGTCGCTTCTTCGGATAAAACGTGCGCGGGAAGGGATCATCCTTCGCCTTGTCGGGAAAGTAGTCATCCCAGCTCGGCGGATCGATGACGTAATGCAGCATTTTCCCCGATCCCGCGCTCCAATAGCCATGCCGCGAAAAGTAGCGTGGCAGAAGCTCCGCCTCCGGCATCACCTCGCGCATCTTCTGCATGTTTTGATACAGCCCCGAGCAATGCGGCGGCCTGCCGCTGAAAACCGCCGAGCGCGAGGGATTGCACGAAGCCGCCGCGCAATAGGCATTCGTGAACAGCACGCCACTCTTCGCCAGCCGGTCAAAATTCGGCGTCTTCGTCTGCGGATGCCCGCCCAGGCAGCCGATCCAGTCATTGAGATCGTCCACTGCGATGAAGAGGATGTTTGGCGGCGCTGAAAAAGCCGTGCCTGCAATCAACAAGCAAACGGCACAGCAGAGTCGAAGAAGCGATTTGATAGTCATCGAGGTGTTCATATCACTGGCCCCACACGCGAGGTACCTTGTAGTTTGCGGGTTCATCTTCAGCCTTCGGCGGGACGGCGGCGGCGCGATAGGCTTCGAGGCGTTCGCGGAGCTGCTGGACCTTCTCGGGGTGTTTGGCGGAGAGATCGTGCTGCTCCTCGGGATCATCGGCGAGGTGGAAGAGCTCCACGCGAGTGTCGGCGGCGTTCTTCACGAGGGCTGCTTTGAGTTCGTTGGCGGTGATGTGGCCGTTGAGCACGAGTTTCCAGTCGCCCATGCGGATGGCGCCGCTGTTGGGCATGGCGTTGATGAGGATGTCGTCGTGGGGAGAGGCTTTGCCTTCGGTGATCACGGACCAGATGTCGCGGCCGTCGAGCGGATGCGCTTGATTGAGCGATCCGCCGGCGAGATTCACAAGCGTGGGGAACCAGTCCACCATGTGCAGCGGCTCCTGGATGATGGTGCCGGGTTTGATCCGGCCGGGCCAGTTTGCCAGGGCGCTCACGCGTGTGCCGCCCTCGTAAAGCGTGCCCTTTTGCGCACGGAGCCTGCCGTTGGAGCCGCCGCCGACACCGAGCAGGCCGCCGTTGTCGCTGGAGAAAAGGATGAGCGTGTCGCGGATCAGCCCGCGTTTCTCCAACGCGGCCACGACGCGCCCGACTTGTTCATCAAGGCACTCAATCATCGCGGCATAGACCTGGCGCTTCTTGTCGGTGAGATGCGCGTAGCGTTTCAAATACTCCGGTGGTGCCTGCAGGGGAGTGTGAGGGGCGTTGAAGGGCAGGTAAAGGAAGAAGGGCTTCTCGTCGTGCTTTTGCTCGATCACACGCACGGCTTCATCGCCCAGCAACGTGGTCGCGTAGCCTTGGTCGTGGCTTTCCTGGTCGTTGCGATGCCAGTCGTGGCCTCCATCGCGGGCGTGGGTGAAGAAGTCGATCGCGCCATTGTAGTGGCCGTATTGCGTGTCGAACCCTCGCTGCATCGGCAGGTAGGCAGGCTGAAAATGGCCGAGATGCCACTTGCCGCTGATATGCGTGGTGTAGCCAGCTTCCTTCAGCGCCTGCGGCAGCGTGCGCTCATCCAGCGGCATTCCGTATTGCGCCCACGGGCGGACCACGCTGACCTGCAAGCCATGACGGATCGGATACCTCCCCGTCATCAAAGCCGCGCGAGTCGGCGTGCAGACGGGCAGCACATAAAACTGCTCCAGCTTGGCCCCGCTCTCCGCGAGCTTGTCGAGATGCGGCGTCTTGATTTCACCACCATGCCAGCCCACATCCGCCCAGCCAAGGTCATCGGCGAGGATGTAGATGATGTTGGGTTTGTCCGCGGCGATGACGGTGGTGAAGGAAAGCAGAAGGAGGGGTAGGAGCCGTTTCATGGATGTCTGGAATGAATCGCGGGGAGAGTTGGCAGGAGAATGGTGGCAGAAGAATGAAATCAGATGGTTTGGCATTCTTCTGCCTTCATTCTGCTGCCAGTAACTCAGTCCTTCTTCCCAGCCGTCTCGATGACAAACGCAGGCCGCGAGAGCACGGCGTTGGCTTTCGAGCCGTAGTAATCGGAGCGCCAGAAGTTCTTCAAATCGGCGGCGGTGATGAGCTGTAGGCCGGGGGTTACGACGGCGGGGTTGCAGAGGATGTAGAGATCGTCTTTCGCGATGTAGCCGCAGACGCTGAGCGTGTGCCCGGCGAAGCCCCCGGCGTATTGCGGACCGATGTATTTGAAATCGACCACCACAGGCCGCCCTGCGTCGAGTTCGCTCTTCAGCATGGCGGTGGCTTTTTCGAAACCGTCGTCATCGGGTGTGTAGGTGACGAGTTTCCACTTCTGGCCGATCTTCGCGGAGGCATCGAGCAGGTGCCACCAGTCAGTGCCAGTGCCGAGGGGCGATGGGCAGAGCTTTTTGAAGTCCCAGCCGCAGATGTCGCTGCCCTGAAAGCGTGCAAACGTCGCGCAGGCGGTGCTGCCGCAGTTGTTGTAGCCTTGGAGGATGTGCGGCATCTGCACGAAGGCGAACTTGCCCGGCTCGCTCTTGCGCTGGCGATACTCGATGAGCTTCAAGAGGTCCGCGCCTTGCTGCGCGGAGGCATTATCGGAAGGTTGCGCAGGATGACCCGTGGCGGTGGTGGGCTGGAGCTTCGACGCTTTGGTCCAGTTCGCTTTCGCGGCTTCGACGTCGCCCGATTGAAACTGCAACTCACCGAGAAACACGAGTCCGCCGGCATTCTCGAGCTCCGCGGCACGTTCGGCGAGCTGGCGTGCCTTCTTTGCATCACGCGGGATGCCCTCACCCGCATGATAAGCCATCGCGGCGGCAGCGGCGGCGCGTCCATGACCTCTCTCAGCCGCTTTCTCCCACCATTCGATGCCCTTCGTGCAATCCTGCGGCGTGCCTTGAGCACCAAAGTAGCACTGACCGAGATTGAAGGCTGCTTGAGCCGATTCATCCGCCGCCTCTTTAAAATAGGCGAAAGCGAGCGCGGTATTCCGTTTCACCACCGCACCACGCAGGTAGGCAAAGCCAACAAAATCCTGCGCATCGGCATTTCCAGCATCCGCAGCCTTGTGCGCCCACTGCATGGCTTCGGCGTCGTTCTTCGCGATGCCTTTGCCATCCCGCAGCGCGATGGCGAGCGAGAGTTGGGCGGCGGCGTCACCGCTTTCGGCCTTGTGTTGAAGGTCCGCCAGATCTTCAGCAAAAACGGTGGCCAGGCTCATGAGGAAGAATGCGGCGATGGTTTTGTGTTTCATGGTTGGGTTTTCATGCCCCACAGACGCGTGAGGAGGTCGAACATCTCGGGATCGTGCTTTTTCAGCTCGTCTCTCGTGAAGGGGAAGAAGTCATTTTTCGTGAAGAAGGCCTCGGTGCATTCGGCGAAGTATTCTTTGGCGTTCGTGAGGGCGTAGGCGCGGTCGAGGCGCTTGCGGCCTTCGCTGTCCTGACGCTGCACGCGGTTGTAGAGGCCGGCGGCCTTGGCTTTTTTATAAGCGGCCTCGATTAGGGCATTTTCAAAGCCGAGCACGCGATCATGAAACGCGTGCGCCAACTCATGCAGGGCGAAGTTTGGCATGCGGCGCGTCTCCGCCTCGAAGACACGCACGTTGGTGAACTCAACGCCTTTCGCCATCGCGGGATCACGGCCATTATCCTTCAACCAACCGGCACCGGGATGGTATTCGGCACGCGGAGGCACGTTTGGATATTCGGGATTGATCCATAGCGGCACTTTTTGAAGTTCCGCGACGGCTTGGCCAGGCAAAACGCGGATGATTTCATCAAGCTGAGCCTTCAACAGCGGCAAGGCTTTGCTCCACGCGGCAGTGTCGATCTTGGGACTCATGTGGAGGGTCCAGCCGGAGAGGTTGCGTGTCACGTGTCTGGCCGTTGTTGAAGCGGCAGCCTGTAGCGCTGGATGCGGGAAAGTGGGGCGCGGCAGATGCTGCCAAAGCTCAGCGCTGAGCTTCTTCAGGAGTTCGGCGTGTTCTGAGCGCGTGGCGAGGTTCTCATTTTCATCCGCGTCAGCGGTGTGGTCGTAGAGTTCGCGTGAGACGATCTCGCCGGTCTGCGCATCGAGCCATTCGACGTAACGATAGCGCTCGGTCCGCATCGCGTAGCCCATGTGGTCGCGACCGTCGTGCTTGCGCGGGAACTGGCTGAAGGCGGCGTCCTTCACATTCGCCGAAGCGTCCGCGAGCAGTGGCGCGAGGCTTTTGCCGTCCAGATTTTTGGCCATCGGCATGCCGGCGAGCTCGCAAAGCGTGGGATAGATGTCCACAAACTCCACGAGCGAGTCGCACTTCTGTCCGTTCGCCTCTGCGTTGGGGGCGCGGATCATGAGCGGCGAGCGTGTGTCGATCTCGTAGTTGGTTTGTTTGCACCAGCCGTTGTGCTCGCCGAGTTTCCAGCCGTGGTCGCTCCACAGCACGACGATGGTGTTTTGTGCGAGGCCCAACTCGTCGAGTCCTGCGAGCAAGCGGCCGACCTGCGCGTCGATGAAGCTCACGGAGGCATAGTAGCCGTGCTTCAGCTCACGCTGCTGCGCCTCGGTGAGCGAGCGCTCGAATGGCGATGGCGCATCGGAGTAGTCCATGTAGTCGCGCAGTTCGTAAAAGCCGCCCATGGATTTGTCGCCAAACGCGACCGCGGGTGAGCCGTGCGGGAGGAAGGGATTGTTCGCGAGCGGCAGCTTTGCGCGGTCGTAGAGGTCCCAGTATTTCTTCGGCGTGATGAATGGCAGGTGAGGCCGGATGAAGCCGACGGCGAGGAAGAACGGCGATTTGCCCGCTGAGAGCTCGCGCATCTTTCCAAGTGCCTCGGTGGTTTGCTTTCCATCAAAGTTCATCTCATCCGGCTGCTCCTGCGCCTCGTTTGCCGGGCCACGCATGCGCTCGATGGCCGGTCGGGGCCTGCCATCCGCCTTCATCTTCGCTTTGAAGTCCTTCAGCCGCTGCTGGTTCTCCGGCGAATAGGCGATCACGCCCTTTACGTTGTGCGTCGGCTCGTCCCACGAAACATCGTCCGGGAAGGTGTTGTGGAAGATTTTGCCGAAGGCGACCGCGCGATAACCATTCGCACGGAAATGCTGCGGAATGGTGACTGCATCGGGGATCTGGCTGCGAAAATCGGTGACGAGGTCCCACACCTTCGTCGCGTCAGGTCGCAGGCCGGTCATGATCGAGGCACGCGATGGATTGCACACCGCCTGCTGGCAGTAGGCCCGTGTGAAGAGCACACCCGATGACGCCAGTTTATCGAGGTTTGGCGACAGCACGTGATTCGCACCGTAGCAGCCGAGTTCGCACCGCATGTCATCCACGGCGATGAAGAGGACGTTGGGTTTTGTCGCGGCATTCGATCTCGCGCGGGCTTTGGCGCGGATGAGTTCGCGGGCTTTTTCGAGGCGCGGCGGCCAGGTGAACTTGGGCGCGGTTTTCGGGTCGTAGCCTTCGAGATGGCCGGTGAGGCGTGTTTGCGGCTTGGTGTATTTAAGCACGGTATCGCCAAAGACCTCGCGACACAGCGCGGCGAGGCCGGGATCGTAGTCGAGCAGTTCGGCGCGGGTGTTGACGTGGTTGTGGTCGTGATCGGGCTCGCGGTTGTTGTCGAACCAGCTCTGCACGCCCTCGGCGAAGTATTCGTGATGGTTCACACTTGCATACTTGCCCTTCCACAGGCCCGCTTTCATCGCGGCGTCGTAGCTGGCCTTCACGCGTTTGTCGAAGGTGGCGTCCACATTGCTCATGCCGCGCAGGTGGATGTTGTGAGCGAGCTCATGGATGAGGATGTTTTCCGTGCTGTAGGGATCGCCATCGTAAGCGAGCAGGTTTTCCTCGGCGCAAGAGCAATACGGATCAGTGATGCTGCCGCCCATGCCACGAGCGCGTGCATCGCGGAAATCGCGGGGGCTGAGATTGTCAAAACCTTCCTCCTTTTCCTCGGCAAGCCACGCCCACTCGGGTTGATCGCAGGTGAACTCGTTGTGCGCGAGGATGCTCAGTCGTGCGCCGCTTTTCACCATCGCCTCGCGAACGTCGGGGCGCTTCGAGAGCATCATGTCGATGATGTAAACGGCCTCCTTCAGCGCATACGGACTCACTTTGTCCGACGCGACGACTGGAAAGCCGCCCGCGCTGGCCTGTTGCGTGTAAAACGAAGGCACTCCGCCCACGCGAAACGCCTGCACCGGCACTTCGGCGGTCACGAGGCTCTCTTTTTTGTCCTCGCGGCCCACCACCGCAAAGCGATGGCCGAGCGTGGTGCCGATGATCGTGTGCTTGCCCGGCTGCACGGTGCCGTTGGGGATGCGTTCGCCCTTTTCATTAATCCAAAACACCTCCATGACCTGCGCGGTGCCATTGATGATCTGCAGCTTCGGACGATCCAGCGCGGCGTGGAGCGGCGTGAGAAGCAACAAGCAGACAAGGAGAAGGCGTGACATAGGCCAAGTGTGAGGATGGAAACACGCGCTGTCTTGACCGCGACAGCCCGCCGCGGCGTGAAAAGCCGCACAAACGCGAAACGCGCTGGAAGGCCGGACCTTGTTGCTCAATGATGAAGCCGGACTTTTTCATGAAACCGGCCTTTTCAACGCCTGCGGGCCTCCTTTCGCCAAAAGGGGCTTTGATGATGGATGCTCGATTCGTCGAGCAGGTGGCCGATTTGATGCATGACACGGCTTTTTTCATCAAAGACGCCTCCGGGCGTTATTTGGTGGTGAATCAGTCGCTCGTGGAGCGGCATGGGTTGTCGGACAAATCTCAGATGATCGGCAAACGGCCCTGTGACGTGTGCCCCGGCGATTTCGGCCGCATTCCCACCGAGCAGGACGCGCAGGTCTTGCGCACCGGAAAGCCGATCATCGAGCACCTGGAGCTGTTCTGGCGTCGCCCGCATGTGCCCGTGTGGGGACTCACGAGCAAACTGCCCATCCGCGATGAAGAAGGCCGCGTGACCGGCCTCATCGGCATTTCCAAAGATCTCACCGCCCTCGTGAGCCGCGAAGAAGTGCCGCCCGGCGTCGCGCAGGCTCTGCGGCATCTGGAGCGTTCCTTTGACGAGGCGGTGAGTCCGTCCTCGCTCGCCAAACAGGCCGGCATGAGTGCCGCACGCTTCGCGCGAGTCATTAAACGCATCCACGGCATCAGCCCGATGCAGCTCATCACCAAAACCCGCATCACCGCCGGCTCCCGCCTCCTCCGAGAAACCGACTCCAGCATCGCCGAGATCGCACTCAATTGCGGTTTCGCAGATCACAGCGCCTTCACGCGAGCCTTTCGCGCTGTCACGAGCCATTCGCCGAGCGAATATCGACGGCTGAAGCAGGCGGAGTGAGTGGTCACGGTTGCGTCACCCGCAGGCGCACGAACATCTTCACCGGGCCGCTAGGGATCGTGTAGGAGATAGTCGTGGAGTTGTTGATGTAGGATGGGCCGGTGACCTCGGTCCAGACTGCAGCGGGGCCGAGGTTACTAGAATGCTCTATGGCATAGGTCACGCCGGAAATGCCGCTGCGTTTTGTAAACGTAAGTGTGAGGCCCGTGAACGTGCCAGCGGAGCCGTTCGGCAAAGTGGGATCGCGGTCGGCGATGGCGAACTCAAGCAGGTTGCTCAGGCCATCTTTGTCAAAGTCATCTGTTAGGCCTCGTTCGTTGGTGGGCAGTGTTCCGTTTGCATAGGTAAGGGTTGCCCAATGGGTGAAACTGGAGGCGACCGTGGCAGTGAGGTAACCGTTGGCATCGAGCGCAAAGTTCGCATACCCCATGCCGCTGATCTTGCCGAGTTGCGTGGCGGTGAGCGCGGTGGAGCTGGTGCCAAAGCGCAACGAGCTGCCGGAGACGAAGGTGCCGGTGATGGCGAGTGTGCCGCTCCACTCGATGGCGCTGCTGTCGGCAAAGGCGAGCGCGGCTCCAGCGCCGAGGTTGATCGTGGCGGCGGCGGTGACATTGAGCGTGCCGGTGGTATCGGTGAAGGTGTCGGCATTCAGCGTGGCGGCTCCAATGCTCACAGCAGTGGTGTTGGGCAGGACGTTGCTGGCTCCGAGGGCGAGCGTGCCGCCGCTGAGGGTGGTGGTGCCGGTGTAGGTGTTGACTCCGGAGAATTTCCAGGTGCCGGTGCCGATCTTCTCGACGTTCACGAGACCGGTGGAGGCGGTGTTGTTGGCGATCACGCCTTGGATTTCATTCGCCGCGCCGGTGTAGCTGCCGCCGAAGGTGATCGTGCGGTGCTGGCTGCCGTTCAAGCCAGTGACTGGAGTGTTGAAGGTGGCATTGCTAAAGATCAACGCGCCGCTGCCGTCGTTGATGATGGAGCCGCCACCGGTTCCTGGCACACTGTCGGGAGTTCCGATGCGGACAGGGCGGTTGGTGGAGTGTCCGGGACCGGTGTAGAGCAAGGTGCCGCTATCGGGGCCGCGACCCAGGCCGATGGTGGTTCCTGCGCCAATCGGGCTGGTGATGCCGCTACTGGCCAGCATGCTGACACTCAAGGTGCCGTTGTTGATGAAGATGCCGCCGGTGAAGGAGGAGGTCGCATTGGTCAGCACCCATTTGCCGGTGCCGTTTTTGCTGAGGTTCGTGTTGTCGGTGCTGGTGCCGTTGTTGTTGATCTGCGCGGCAAGGGTGTTGTCGCCGGCATGGGTTCCGCTGAGAGCAAAGTAGCGTCCTTGATTCGTGACTGTGTTCACGATGGCCGCGGTGTTGGTGAAGTTGACCGGTCCCGAACCGGAGGCATCCAAGGTGAAGCCGGTGTTGTTGGAGTTGGGGCTGTAGGTGATCTGGCGGTCGGTGCTGTCGCCAGTGCCGATGTAACTGAGAATGCCGCCCGAGCCGAAGCGCAGATTTGTGGCGTCATTGGCCGATGCGCCGATGCTGCTGCCGCTGCCGCCGTTGGCGAGCTTGGTCACGGCCAGCGTTCCTGCGGTGACGGTGGTCACGCCGGTGTAGGTGCTGGCACCCGAGGAGAGCGTCCAGGTGCTGGTGCCGCTCTTCGTGACGTTTTGTGTGGTGCGCGTGCCGTTTTCGATGATGCCCTGGATCGCGTTGCCCGTGCTGGTGCCGCCGAGGGCGAAGGTGCTCGTGCCCGTGGCCGTGCCGGTGGCATTGCCCGTAATGATGACGCTGACGCCGACGGGCGTGAGCGTGGCCGTGCCGCCACTACCAGCAGCGCAGGTGAGGCTGGCAAACTGGAGCGCGGGAGTTCCGCTCGTGACGTTACTGCCGGCTGTGAAGTTTTGCACGGCATGTGAGACGGCGAGGTTTCCAAACGCATGCGTGAGTCCTGCACCTGCGGTGGCGCGATCGGAGGTGATGGTGCCGCCTGCGATGCTGACCGGTGTGCTGGAGGCAAACGCAGTGTCGGTGCCGAGCTGCAACACATTCGGGCTCGCGCCGACGGCCACGAGGCTGGAGTTTTGCACCGCGCCGATATGCGCGAGGCGCAACGTGCCCGCACTGATGGTGGTGCTGCCGCTGTGCGTGTTTGCACTGGCAAGCGTGAGCGTGCCAAGGCCTGTCTTGCTAATGGACAACGAGCCAGCGGTATTGGTGAAGGTGCCCGCGAAGGTGCTGGTGGTGTCATTGGCACCGATGGTGAGCGTGGGCGTGCCGCCAGCGAGCGTGTTCACTGTGCCGGTGCCGGACAGCGCGTTGACAGTGTCGGAGAAGGTATTCAGATCGAGCGTGCTGTTGACCGTGACGATGCCCACGGCGGCTCCATCGGGAAGGACGTTGCTGGCACCGAGTCGCAAGGTGCCGCTGTTGATGATCGTGTTGCCGCTGTAAGTATTGGCACCGGCGAGGCTGAGGATGCCTGCGCCTTCTTTGGTGAGGCTGGTGCTCGCACCCGTGAGCGCCGACGAGATGGTGATCGGTGTCGATGCATGATTGACGGTGAGGGTTGCGGTGTCGAACAGCGTGATAGCACCACCGCTGAGTGTCAGCGCGGTGGATTGACCAGCGCCGAACGTGATGCTGCCAACGCTGACGCCGCCTGCTGCGATCGTCACCGCTGCCTGGTTGTAGTTCGACGTGGCGCTGCCGAAATTGACGGCGCTGTTGGTCGTCGTCGAGCTGGCAACCGCTGGTGAGGCACCGCTGCTATCAGGCGACCAAAAGGCGCTCGTGCCCCAGGTGCCCGTGGTATTGCCAAAACCCGCCGTGGTGCCGTCCGAGTCCCAGAAGAGGTTCGTGGCAGGAGCAAAGGTGGCGCTGATGGTCTGGTTCGCGGTGACGTTGCTGAATGTGTAGCTCAACGCTGGCGGCACGGAGGCTCCGTTCACCGTCAACGTGTCCACCATGTAACCTGTGGCCGGAGTGAGCGTGTAGATTTGACTGCCGCCGCTGGACACGGACGTGACGCCGGTGGGCGTGCAGGTGCCGTTGGGATCGGAGGTGGAGTTGGTGATCGAGTAAGTGGCTCCGCTGCCGCTGCCGACGAGGTAGCCGCTGCTGTTTAATGAGAAGCTGGTGAAGCCGCCGCCGCTGATCTTGCTGAGTTGCGTGGCGGTGAGCGCGGTGGCGCTGGTGCCAAAGCGCAGCGAACTGCCGGAGACGAAGGTGCCGGTGAGGCTGAGCGTGCCCGCCCAGGTGATGGCGCTGCTGTCCGCAAAGACGAGCGCCGCTCCAGTGCCAAAGCGGATGGCGGCCGCGGCGGTGACATTGAGCGTGCCGACGGTGCCGGTGCGCGTGTCGGCATCGAGCGTGGCGGCGCCGATGCTGACATTGGTCGTGGAGGGAAGCACGTTGTTGGCCCCGAGGATGAGCGTGCCGCCGCTGATGGTGGTGGTGCCGGTGTAGGTGTTGGCACCGGACAGCTTCCACGCGCCCGTGCCGCTTTTGGAGAGGCTGACCTGACTCGCAGGCGCGGTGGCACCGTTGAGCGTGTTGTCCGCGATCACACCCTGCACTTCATTCGGCGTGGCGCTGCTGCCAAACGATCCCGCGAGCCCGAGCACGCGTGCGGCGCTACCTGCGGTGATGCCCACAGGCGTGTTGAACGCCGCCGCAGTGAAAATGAGCGCTCCGGTGCCGTTGTTCGATACCGTGGCCGTCGTGCCCGCAGAACCAGTGCCTCCGATTTGAATGGGACGGTTCGTCGTGTCGCCGGTGCCGGTGTAGGCCAGCGTCGTGGAGTTGTTTGGAGCAATGGTAATGCTGCCGGTCGTGGCCGCCCCGAGCGAGCTGGGTGTGCCGTAGTTTTTGATCGTGTTGATGGTGACGGTGCCTTGTCGTGCCACGACGCCACCGGTGAAGGTGTTGAGGCCGTTGAGGATGAGATTGCCGGTGCCTTGTTTATTGATGCCGACGGTGCCGCTGATCACCCCGCCGATGGTGACGGTGCCGTAAATCTCTTGCGTGGAGCTCACATTGATTGACACAGGGCTGGTGCCGAAGTCCCAATTGCCACCAAGCCGGAAGTTGCCCGCCCACACCATGCTGCCCGCATAGCTGAGCGTGCTGCCGCTGGCATTGTTGAGGTAAGGATTGTTCGTGTTGTCACCGAGAGTGATGGTGCCACCACCGAGCGCCGTGGTGGTGTTCAAGGTGAGTGTGCCTGCCGTGATCGTCGTGCCGCCGGTGTAAGTGTTGCTTCCCGCGAGGATCAAATTACCCGCGCCGGTCTTCTCAAGCCCTGCGGTGCCCGCGACGACGTTGTTTAACTGCGCCGAGTTGTTATCCACCTCGATCGTCGGAGCCGCTCCAGCGAGTGTGATCGTGTTACCGGCATTCACGGTCCACGTTTCCGTGCCGCTGAGGTCACCGAACTTCCAAAGACCACCCGTGCGGTCCGCACCGAGGGTGAGCGTAGTATTGGCAGCGATGTCCACGGTGCTGAAATCGACCGTATCGCCCGCAACCGTGGTGGGAACGGTGTTCATGATCCAATTCGAAGCGGTGGTCCAGCTTTGCGCTCCACCAGCGGTTTGTGTCCACGTGCTCGCAGGCAGTGACGCCGCCAGGAACTCGACCGCCGCGATGCTGAGGCTGAAACTGCTGCCCGTGGCCGTGGTAAAGGTGGGCGTGATGGCTCCAGGCGTGGCGACTTGCTGATGACCTGCGGCAAAGCTGCCCCACTGGCTGCCCCAGTTGCCGCTGGCACTCTGAGTGAGCGGTGCGTTCGCCGTCGGCGTGCCAGCGCTGTTCGGACTGCCGGAGTTCTCGATCGCGGCGATGACCAGGGAGTTGTCGGACGATGTCGTGAGTGGAGCGGACGTCACCGCCGTGCCACGGCGGCTGTTCATGGCACCGGAGCCGGGTCTTGTGTTTGAGAGTGCGGAAGCGACGCCGAGCCCGCCGTTCGGATTGTAGCCAGACACGGTGATGCCAGTGCCCACCGGTCCCGGATTGTCGAGGTAGTAGATGCCCACAGCTCCGGTGGTCGTTCCGCCGGTTTGATGCGCGGCTTCGATCATCTGGATGCCGTTGTAGCGCACGCCCAGGATGGAAACGTGGTCGTTGTTCGCGTTCTCGAGCCCGATGGCCACCACAAGTTTGTCCGCCGTGGCGGCGTCGAAGGTGCCGAGGCCCGTCACGGCCTTGTAACCACTGCCGCTCGCCACCGTAAACTGTTGCGTGTCATTCACCGCGATGGTGCCCGCCACATTCACGGCAGTCGTCGTGGCTGAGACTGGCGCGGAGGCCGGGCTGCTGAGCGTGCCCGCACGCATCGACACCGTGTAAGTGTAAGTCGCGTTGGGTTGCAAACCGGTGTCGGTGTAGGTGCGCGAGGTCTGCCATGCACTGGACGTGCCGCCAGGATTGCCAGACGTCTCGGTGAAGAGATACTCCACCGTTCCGCCCGTATAGCCATACTCCACTTCTCCCGTCTCAGCGGTCATGGTGATCGCGTTGGAGCTGTTTGCCTCGGGCGGAAGATCAAACGTGCCGGTAGCCGGCATCAGCGGTGCCCAGGTGTAAAGAACGGCAGGCGTCACCGGAAGCCCCACATCTTCCACATTCGGTGTCGAGAGCAGTTCGATGCGTGTCACCGAACCATCCGCAGCAGGCAGATTCACCGCCTCGGTCTCGATGCTGGCCGAGCTGGTCAGCGTCTGTCCGGTCAATGCGGAAGCTGGCAGCATGTAGGCCTTGGTCACGCCGCCTTGCACCACTCGCACGCAATAGTCGCAACCATTCGTCGGCGCGTAGATCGAGTTCGCCGCCGTGCGATCCGCCGGAACACTGGGATCAAACAAACGAATCAATCCCGCCGTGTAAGGCCCGATCGGCGGATACACCATGTTGATGGCCGGTTTCGAGCCCGACATCGTGGCGAGGATGCTGATCACCTGCGTGTCGCGAGTGGTCGGGTATTGCACGCCGTTGTTGCTCACAGCCGTCGTGTAGTCACCGGTGGCCGAGTCATACTGCGCCCAGCTTCCATTGCCGCTGTTGAGCGCCGGATTCCATACGACCACATGGCTGTTCAGGTAGCTGCGCATCTGATTCACCGAGTAGTCGGAGAAGTGGTTGAACAGATAACCCGCAGGCTGCCAGCCGCTGCCCCCACCCTGCATCGGATCGACTGTGTAAGTGCCCACCGGCTTGCCGCCGACATTGCCCGCCACCACCGTCGGCGGGATGAAGGCACCCGTCGGCTGATGAAATGCCCAAGCGGGTCCGGCGTGCGTCTCATTGTAGTTCACCGGAGCCTGGATGCCGTGCATGTCGCCTTTGTAGGGATACGCGCCGTTATCGCCCCAGTGCGGCAGTGACAGCGCATGACCCAGTTCGTGATGCAGGATGCCGCGATCCGTGCCGCTGCCAACACCGGCAAATCCGCCCGCCTGACCGCCCGCAAAGGCGTTATACACGTTCAAGTAATACAAGCTCCAGCGACCATCTCTGCCCGTGGCACGCTTCAGGGCTCCGTTCCACTCCAGCGCCGCCGCCTGCTCGCCATCGAAGGTGAGGCCCGTCTGCGCCGCATACTCGGCCTTGGACCGGATGCGCACCGCTTGAGCACTCACATCCGAGCGCGGCGGGATCACCAACTCGCGAAAGACGACATTGTTCAGCCTGCGCACCTCCAGATCCTTCACCGGCCACTTCGCCTCGATCTCCGCAAACGAGCCGCTGGTGTAGTCGCCGGTGGTCTTGGAGAAGTAATGCACATCCGTCATCGTCATGATGACCGTTGTTGGTGCGCTCACCTTCATGTCCGTCACCGTGCTCGTCACCGCGCCCACGTTCACCGTCACCTGCAGCCCCTTGCTGATCCAAGCTGCCGGCAGCACGCCGGTGAAACTGTTCGCCGTGGAGTGCTGCACCACGCCCAGGCCATCCGGTATCGACGCTGGCAAAGTCGCCGGCCCGGTGAGCTGCACCGTCAAAAATTGCCCCGCGAGATTCAGCGTCGCAAACACAGCTGGCGATGCCGGAGTGGCCGGATCAGTCACATGCACTTTGATAAACACATCACGCCCGCCCACCGTGCCGAAATACGGGTTGTCAGACTTGTGCATGTGCGTCTGGCCAAAATAAATCGCATCAATCGACACCGCGCCCGCCGAGCAGGCCGCGATGAGGAAAGCGATGAAGGTGACAAATCTCATGGAAGGGCCATTCTCTGAATTTCAGGCCTTTCAGGCAATGCATTCTCCATTTGCCACCTGGCCGTCGAGCGGCCAGGATTCGCCCCGTGAGCACGCCGAGCTTTCTCACCCTTTCCGACCAGGTCACCGAGCATCTTCGCAGTGAAATCTTGCGCGGACGCTGGAGCGGCGCACTGCCCGGAAAACACCAACTCGCAGCCGAACTCGGCGTGAACAACAAAACAGTCGAAAGCGCCCTCCGGCAGCTCGAAAAGACCGGTTTGCTGCTCCCTCAAGGCGCGGGCCGCAAGCGACTGATCAATACCCGCCGCCGCAGCATGTCCCGCACCCTGCGCATCGCGCTGTTGCTCAACGACCATGTGCTCGACGAGAAGACCAAGCTGGTGCTCGAAATCAAACACGCGCTCGACACTGCCGGACACACGATCATCACGCTGCCGAAGTCGCTCACCACACTTCGCTTTGATCCCAAACTGGTTGCCGCACTCGTGCGCAAGACCGAGGCCGATGCCTGGCTCATTCTCGCCGCCTCACGCAGCGTGCTCGAGTGGTTCGCCGGCCAGTCCATGCCCGCTTTCGCGGTCTTCGGCAACCGCTTCGGCATTAAAATCCCCTCCGTTTCCCCGAACAAGCCGCCTGTGATCGCCGAGGCCACGCGGCACCTCATATCGCTCGGTCATCGGCGAATCGCCATGCTGGCCAAACGAGCCGTGCGCATGCCCCATCCCACCGTTGGCATCGCGGCTTACCTCGACACGCTACACACCCACGGCTGCCAACCCAGCGAGTTCAACCTTCCCGATTGGGACGAAACGAACGCGGGCTTTCACGCCTGCCTCAGCTCGCTCTTTCGCGCCACACCGCCCACCGCGCTCATTGTCGATGAAGTCACCTACTTCGTTGCCGCCATGCAGTTCCTGCTGCGTGAGGGCCTCAAAGTGCCCGCCGATGTCTCGCTCATCAGCACGGACGACGATGTCGCCTTCTCGCACTGCGATCCACCGGTCGCCTGCATGCGCTGGGACATGCGCCCCGTCGTCCGCCGCATCGTGCAATGGGCCGCCAACGTCAGCCGTGGCAAACCGGACTTCGCGCAAACGCTCACACCCGCCGAGTTCGTGTCTGGAGGCACCGTGGGGCCTGCCAGCACCTCTTCGCGGCGATGATTCGCCTGGGCTCACGTCGATGTCTGCCAGATAGATTCACCGTTGCATCGCTCCGGCGTGCGCGTCTTTGCTCAGGTGGCGCTTGAAAAAGTTCATGATGCGCTCGCGCTCCTTCATCCACACCTCGACGTGGGAGTGCCCGACTCCGGGTAGGGTGACGAACCCGCCCGGTGCGCCCGCCTTTTTCATCGCGGCGTCGAAGAGCTGGCTTTGCGAGATGTTGACCACGCCATCGGCATCCCCATGGAAGATCAGAATCGGCGGCGTGACCTTCGAGAGATAGGTGATCGGGCAGGCCTCGCGTGCCAGATCGAGCGCCTCAGCGGTGGCGCGGCCCCACATGCGTGCCTCGGGTGAGTTCGGGCTGTTGAACTGCGGCATCTTCTCGAAATCGATCGGACCAAACATATCCACAGCGCAGCTCACGGCGCTGCTTTGATCGAGATGCTCGCCGACATCGAGTTTTTTCGCTTCACCACTGGCACCGACGAGCGCGGCAAGATGGCCACCCGCAGAGCTGCCCCACACGCCGATGCGACCGGGAGCGAGGTTGTATTCCTTCGCATGAGCGCGCAGGAACCGAATCGCGGCCTTGCAGTCGGTGATTTGTGCGGGCCACTTCGCATCGCCGCTTAGGCGGTAATTGATCGTCGCCACGGCGTAACCGCTCTTCATGAGATCGGCCCAGATGGCATGATTCTCCGCCTTGTCGCCGCCCATGAAGGCACCACCGTGAATCCACACGAGCAGCGGGCGCGGCCTGCCTTTCTTGAAAGAGGCGATGTCGAGCCTTTGCCGCGGATGCGCCTCCTTCACATAGGCCACCTCGCCCGCAAACTCGGCTCCCGGCGGCAGGTTCGATGGAGCGCCTTGAGCGACCGCAAACAAGGTGAAGGCCACTAAGGCGAGAGTGACGAGAGCGGAGGCAGACGGCTGTTTCATTTGGCAGATGCGTTCAGTGTGAAAGGCTTTCCAAAGTGGTGATGTCACAGGATCAAAGATCCGAGCAGTTCGCAAGCGCTTGCTCATCTCGCTGCCGCCTAGGCTTGAGAGCGGCGTGTCAAAAGACTGATTCCTCGGGCATATCCCGGCTGCACATCGCGCGTGACTTGTTATGCTGGCATCATGCCCACGCCTTCCACGCCCACGCTCAAAGACATCGCCCTTGCCACGGGAGTGTCGATCATGACGGTGTCGCGGGTGCTGCGTGGGGCACCAAAGGTGGCAGCTGAGAAGCGGGATCTCATTTTGAAGGAGGCGAAACGTCTCAACTATCGGCCAGACCCGCATTTGATGCGCATGATGCAGGTCGTGCGTGGCAAAAAGGAAAAGCGACTGCGGGCTGTGATTGCCGTCATCCGCGAACATGTGCCGCAGGATGGGCTTTTGAGTCCTTCGTATCAGTATGTGCCGATTGAGAACATCCGACGCCGTGCGCACGGGCATGGTTACGCGGTGGAGGAGTTTTATCTGGGCAAGGACGGCCTCACGCCGAAGAAGCTGCAAAAGATCCTGTACGCACGCGGCATTGAGGGCGTGATCGTTTCGCCGCAGAGCATGACGCTGCCATGCAGCAGGCTCGATTACTCGCCCTTCGCGGCGGTGACGTTTGGCAATGCGATGAGCACACCCGCGCTGCACATGTGCGCGGGAAACATGACGCTCGGCATTCACATGGCGGCCGAGCAACTCGCCGCCCGTGGTTATAAACGCATCGGCGTGGCGGTGACGAAGTGGATCGTGAATCGCTCGCAGTTTGGCTACAGCGGCGGCCTGTTTCACTGGCAGCACGGCCTGCCGGAGTCGGATCGCGTGCCGCTGCTGCTCTTTCCGAGCAACGACATCAGCCAAGGCTTCGACGCCTTCTCGAAATGGATGCGAGAGCACCGACCGGACGCGCTCATCACCTTCGACACGCATGTCCCAGGCTGGCTGAAACGTCTCGACCTGCGTTTTCCGAACGACATCGGCTTCGTCGTGCATGACTGGACGCCGACGATGGAGGGATTTGCGGGCATCTACCAGCAACGCGACCACCTCGCCGCTGCCGCGGTCGATTTGATCGTCACGCAGCTCTCCCAGCACGAGCACGGCGTGCCTGCGGTGCCGCGTCAGATCATGATTCCGCCGCGCTGGGTCGATGGACCGAGCGTGCGGGCAGTGTAGGCATGAAGTTTACTCCCCGATCCACACCCAACGCACGCCGTCGATGCCGATACGGCCATCTGCGCCGCCATTCGTCATCTCGACGAAGCCACTATCGCCGGCTTTGAAGGTGAACTCGCCAATGGGGACAAAAGCGAAGGGCGTGGTCTCGGTGCGTTGATCGAGGGTGAGCTTGGCAGTTCCACTGGCGTGTTTGATGGTGATGGGCGTATTGGTGGCCAGTGCCTTGGAGGGACGGAACCCTATGCAGACTTGGTAACGGCCGGTGAGCGGCAGCGTGGGCTGGAAGTGGGCGCGCACGGGGCTGACTTTGCCTTTCATCAAGACATCGCGATGTGTGCCGGGGCCGGTGAAGACATCGGAGAAGCGCAGCGGCTTGGTGAGCAGCATGTCGGGCAGCGTGCCGTTCCAGCGACCGGACATTTCGGCGTCAAACTCATCCATGGTGATGTCTCGTGCCTCGGCGCTGCCGACCGGGACTTCGGTGGTGAGGAGACGTTTGCGACCAGCGGCATCGGTGACGAGCAGACTGACGGTGTGGACTTTTTCGAGGTCAAAGCTGCGCACCACGCGCTCGCCTTCACCGCCGACTTTGCCAGTGCCGTCGAAGTCCCACACGATTTGCTTGAGCGGGTCTTTGAGCGTGCCGGAGACGGCTTTGAAAATGACCTTCTCGCCGAGCTTCGGATGCTTCGGCGTCCAAGTGAGCTTCACCTGCGGTTGATAGCCGCAATCGAGCACGGAGCCTTCCGCGAGCAGCAGTTCACGCAGAGCTTTGACGTCGATGTCCTGCACGCTCTTCTTCGTGGTGAGTGTGAGGTGCGCGGCATCGCCCGCAGCGTGGCCGAGCATCATATAGACCGGCTCCATGCGCAGCGAACAGTAGGCGATGTGCGTGGCGGAGCAGCATACGGGCACGAGCAAGTTCACCACATCCGGCGGCGTCAGGCTACGATACGGGATGTCGTAGTTGTTGCACGCGACATGCCGCGTGTGCTCGGGCACGAGTCGTTCGCCTTCGCGCAAAAACTGCACGGTGTGGCAGTCGATGCCGTAGCTGCCGGTGGCGATGCCGTCGGCCTTCCAGCGGTCCTGCGTGAGGTCCTGCTCGTGTAAAACATACGCGCCGACCATGCGCCGCGCCTCGCGCACATAGAGCTGGAAGGGGAAGTGACCGCTGTCGGGGAACTCATCCTTCGGCAGGCCCCACTTGTGTGATTCGGCGCGGAACGCCTCGGGCAGCTCCGGATCGTTTTGCACATAGTAGAGCAGGCTCTGCGCGCGGTCGCGGATGCGCGCGGCGATGCGGTCGCGCAGCTCCCAATCGCCCTCGGCATAGCCTTCGCTGTTGCCGGGCCAGTCGAACCAGTTGGCGTCGTATTTGTAGCCGGGATGCCATTTGTCGATGGTGGTGAAAAAGTCGCCAAAGCCCTGCGCACGGCCTTCTTTGATGCGCTTCCCATGCGTGGCGATGAAGGGCGTGGGGTCGTAGTGCGCGGGCTTCGGAAAGAGCACGCGATTGGCCGTGTCGGAGGTCACGGTGACGCGGTAATTGTAGGCCATCGTGCGGTGGTCGCCCATGCCGCGCTGTTCCTTCGGCCCCATGCTCACACCGGCGAGCGTTTCGCCATACTCGGCACGCGCCTCGCGCCCCACGCGATACGGCACATGCGCGCCCGCCATGAGATCGCCCTCGTAGCTGGCATCAATGAAGACATCACCGCTGAAAGTGCGCGTGATTTTCGCCGCCATGTCATCGACGATGAGGCCGGTGATGCGATCCGATCCCTCCACACGGCCAAACTCCGGCAGCACGCCGCGATAGCGGCAGTTCCGCCACACCTTGATGCCCGGCTGCTCCTTGAGCATCTGCTCAAAGATCAACTCCGCCACATGCGGCTCAAACGTCGCGCCATTGCGGCAGGCTTTGAACTCCTTCGAGTCCGCGCCGTATTTGTCCGTGTAAAACTTCACGATGCGCGTGAAGAAGTCCTTCGACAGCCCGCCAATCGTCTCCCGGTCCCCCATGTCAGAGGCCACCAACCCGCCGCTGACCACACCGCCGACATGCGCATTGATGTCCACCAGCGCGACCGTGTGCCCGTGCTTGGCTGCGGCAATCGCCGCCATCACCCCCGCAGGCGTGCCGCCATAGACGACGACCTCGGCTTTCTCTGGTGGTGGCGCATCTGCGGCGTGAATGGAAGAAGATGCGAGGGCAATGGAAGCGAGAAGGGCGAGTTTGGAATGCATTCCCCAGTATCAGCATGACTGCCGCGAATGTGACGAGAAAAGTTCATGCGCTGACCTTCTGGATGCCCCATTTGGGTCCAAAGGACACTCAATTGCCCTTCAGATTACAAAATCATCTAGCTGGCACCAAGCCAGCCATCGTCATCGAATCGTTTCCTGAATCTCTCCATGCTAAGCATTGATAATTAGCCGCCTCCCATCGTCGCTACGTGACGCAGGAGATCGTCCAACTCATTGAGACGGCCCTGACGGTGGAGGAAAAAACTCGCCCCGCTTCAACGCACGCTGTGACTCATAGAAAGATCCCCGCGGAGCAGATCCCCAGAGTAAGCAGCAACATGGTCATAGGCGTTAGTGTGACAGAATCGCAGCAGCTAGCCGAAATAGAGCCGTTGGAGGCGATGCAGAGGGGTTGCTGAAAAAGAAGCTCAGGGGGTGGATAATGAGCTCTTCGCGTTAATCTTGGGTGTTGGCGAAGAGGTCTGCCAAGTGGTCACTCTTGAGTCTGAGCGAAATGCACTCAATGGAGTTGCCGTCCAGGGCGTGGAGCGGCTAAAACTCTGTGCTGAAGTGATGCGGGTTGAGGCATCAGGCCAACTGACGTTGTCGAGCTCCGGTTGCACCCCTTACACACTCGATCAATTAGCTCATTAATACCGCTGGAGTAGAAGGCGTTGATCCAGGCCAGTAGCGCCATTTCTTCAACGTTACCGATTAGCGTAACCACAAGCGATCCGAGTCCAGCCAAAGCGCCCAGACACACAACCCCGTGAGGGGCCGCGGCGTGCAATGCATCGGCAGTTCCAGTTCTTTTCGCCTCGCACGTTAAGTACTAGGGTTGATGAGCCAACGAGCCACGCAGCCCAACGACGCTAGCCTTAGCTTCGTACGACTTCCTTTTTTTCGATCTTGTTTTAAGAGTCGATCTAGGCGCGGCCGAGGTAGCTGCCGTCCTCGGTCTTAATGCTGATGCGCTCTCCTGGTCCGATGAACAACGGCACCTGCACTTGTAATCCAGTCTCCATCACCGCTGCCTTGTAGACGTTGTTCGCGGAATCGCCCTTCACTCCTTCTGGCGCTTCGGCCACAGTCAGGACGATAGAAGCGGGTAACTCCACAGCAGCGATCGTGTCATCGGTGAAGACCAAGTTGTATTTCTCACCTTCCACCAAATACAGCTTTACCGGTTCAATAAGATCCTCACCCACAAGAACGTCATCAAAGGTCTCCGGGTGGATGAAATGGTAACCACTGGTGTCCTTGTAGCTATATTCATGCGGCTCACGGTTGAGATTCACTGCGTCAAGAGACTCGTTCGAAGTCAGTCGGAGATTGGTCACTCGCCCAGTAGTCAGGCCGCGAATCGACATTTGCACGTAGGAGGCCATCCGCGGTGGCGTCTTCAGTTCCGTGCTCGTAATAATGCACACATCGTTGTTGTGACGCACGGCTTGGCCGCGGCGGAGGTTAATGACAGGAGTGTTAGCCATGACTTGTTCGGCGGAGTTAAAAGGGCGGCCTTATTGACGGCATTTCGCCCCGTTTGCAAGGGCTAAAGTGGCGCATTCCCAATGACTACCTTCACCCTTTGGACTCGAAGAGATGAGGATTCACGCTGTCCAAGAACAGCCGACAACAAAAATGTAGCCATTTCAGTTCACTTTTGGTAAAAAACCCACTCGATAATCTTATGAAGCGACTCATCGCATTACTAGTCGGTGCAACTCTCGTTGCAGGGGTCCAGGCAGCTGAAAAAGCCAAATCGTCCTCCAAAAAGACAGATACGGCGAAAACAGAGAAAACCGAGGCACCAGCAGGTCCAAAAGTTTCTGGGAAGTCTCAGGAAGCTGCCGACGGCCTTACTGCTGCTCAGAAGAAGGCACTGCTATCGCTTTTGAATGAAGGGACAGAAAAGCAACTTGAGAGCCTCCCAGGCCTCGGAGATACCCGGGCCAAAGCACTCATCAAGGCTCGGCCTCTAAAGGAGGTCACAGACCTCCTCGGAGTCGAGGGAGTTGGTGAAGGGACTTTCATGGACATTGTCGCTCAAGCCAAAAAGGGACTTGAGAAGCCGGAAGAAGGTGAACCAAAAAAGAAGCCTACAACGAAAAAGGGCAAAAAGAAGACCACCAAGTAGCTGCTGAACTAGACTAGCAACGGCATCAGGTCATGCTGAACACGCAGGAGATCAAAATCATCCTGTTTGTGCTCGCCTTGATTCTTTTGGGCACAATCGTTCAAAATTGCCGCACGGTCTCGCCACCGCTTGGCAAAGATCGAAGGTCTAAAACAAAAAAGACAGTCGGAAGCCGGGAGTTGCCATCAGCAGCTCCCGGTCTGGCTTTTGTAGGTTCATCATCCACAGCTTTTTGAGCGTGTTTGAACCAATCTCAGGCTTCTGAGCTTGACGTCTGGCGGTTACTCACGTCATTCTGCGTGCCTAACCATGAGCACTAACCAGGTCAGGATGTCGACAACCAACCGTGTTGTACAACTCGTTGCTAGCGGCGATCTTCGTCTGTCAGCCAACCAGACATGCTGGCCAGCACAGGCCGCGATGGAAGAAGCACTTGCTGCTGTTCTAAAAAGCGAGGGCGTACGTATTGAACGCGCTCATCCATTCAAAAAGCCCGAGGGTCATGGATTTATCGCAAGTCAGCGAGAGGGGATTCAGGTTTTCAGAAAAATCGAACCAACTGAGCCCCTGATTGTTGCAGAGGCAGTCTGGCAATATTCCCACCATGTTCTCGCCGGCCTTACCACGCACAAAGGCCCAATACTTACCGTAGCAAATTGGTCAGGGCAGTGGCCGGGCCTTGTCGGAATGCTAAACCTCAATGGATCCCTAACCAAAGCTGGCGTGAAGTACTCCACTCTTTGGAGTGTTGACTTCAAGGATGAGTTTTTCATCACCAAGCTCCGGGAGTGGCTCAAAACAGGCACAATCACCCACGACAGCTCACACGTTCACTCGTTTGAGTCCGTTAAGTTGCCTCCACAAACCCTTCGGACTGGGGAGCAGCTCGCGCTTCAACTCCAGCATGACAAAGCCATCATGGGTGTGTTTGACGAGGGCTGTATGGGGATGTACAACGCCATCGTTCCTGACCATGCACTTCACGCATGTGGAGTGTTTAAGGAGCGCCTTTCGCAGTCTGCATTGTATCACGAAACCAAGCAAACCTCAGACAAAGAAGCTGATGATGTCTATGACTGGCTGGTCAAGAAAGGCTTCACGTTCCACATAGGAAAGAAGGCCGCCACCGAACTCACTCGCGAGCAAGTTCGCACTCAATGCAAAATGTACATCGCCGCGTTGCGAATCGCAGACGATTTCGGATGCGATTGCATCGGCATTCAGTACCAGCAAGGCCTCAAAGACCTTCTTCCCGCTTCCGATTTAGTTGAGGGACTACTCAATAACAGTGATCGTCCACCTGTGCGTGTTCGGAATGCCTCAAGAGTGCTCTACAAATCTGAACCGCTTGTTCACTTCAATGAAGTCGACGAGTGCGCTGGTCTCGATGGTCTCATCACTCAAAGAGTCCACCGTGCACTCGACCAGCCAGTGGAGAATACACTTCACGATGTCCGCTGGGGCGAAGACTATAACGGACAGTTTGTATGGGTATTCCTCATCAGTGGCGCTGCTCCACCAGCCCATTTCGTCGGAGGATACAAGGGCACTGAAGGCTTTAGACAGCCTCCCATGTATTTCCCAAACGGAGGAAGCACCGTCCGAGGCGTCAGCAAGCCAGGCGAGATCATTTGGAGCAGAATCTTTGTCGAGAACGAGCAACTCCACATGGATATAGGCCGTGGAACGGTCGTCGAGCTTCCAAAAGCCGAGACCGAGCGCCGATGGAATCTGACGACACCTCAATGGCCCATCATGCACGCTGTTCTGCATGGAGTGAGCCGTGATCAAATGATGGCGAGGCACAAGGCAAACCACATCCAGGTTGCTTATGCTGGAAACGCCCACACGGCAGACGAGTGCATGTTTACGAAAGCGGCATTCGCTCACTCACTTGGCATCAAAGTGAGCTTCTGTGGCGTCTCAGGAAAAAAGTAGGCCTTTGGAGCCTACTTCACCGTTAGTGCAAACTCAGCCGCAGGGGACGGAGCAGCGGTCTTCCACACCCTCACTGTTCCATCTTCTCCTCCAGCAGCAAGCCAAGCACCATCACCGGATACCGCTGCCGTGTGCAGGAAGGTGTTGGAGGAAGTCAACAAAGCTGGCGCGCTCGCATCCTCGCCAATAACTCTTACTTTGCTGTCACCACTGGTCGTAGCGAGCCTCCTGGAAGTACCAAGATACCGTACGGCCGTGACCTCCTTGTCCCATCCGTCCAGATTTTTCAATCGCGCTCCTGCGACCCAGTCCCAGACCTTTACGACATTGTCGGCACCAGCAGTGGCAATGATTCGACCATCCGCGCGCCAGCTTACCCCCATGACATGGTGCGTATGCCCTTCAAACGTGCGCACCAGCTTCCCTGTTGCCACCTCTGTGATCCGCAATTGCTTGTCAGCACCTCCTGAGGCCAGCAATTTGCCATCATGAGACCAATCCAGCGCGAGAACTGTGTCAGTGTGCCTATCTGCCCAGGTAGCCTTCAGACTGTGAGCCGCCACATCCCACAAGGTGATATCGCCGCCACGTGAAGGTTCACCAGCACCTACCGCGAGCGTCCGTCCATCTGGGCTGAACGCCAAAGCATTCACTCGATCAGAAATAGGCGAACCCACATCACCCGTGCCAAGCACTGCAATCCGTGTCCACTTGGTGGGCAACTTATGGGCTGTATCTGAGGGCTTAGCTGCCGCGACAGCTTTCTTTAAGGTCTCCTCGCTCGCTTTGGCTGTCGCTAGATCCGACTGGAGCTTGGCCAGCTTTGCATGGCTTTCATCCAAGAGCTTGCCCACTCGGGAGGCTTCAGTGGCAGTATTGAGGACAGCAGCATCAGCATTCTTCTTCGCATCTGGGACTTTTGGATCTGACTTGACTGCGGCTAGTGCTTTCTTTGCGTTCGCGGCAGCATCCACTGCGTTTTTGTGCTGCGTTTTAACTGTGGCAACATCCTTCTCCGCAGCCGCAACCTGTGCAGAATAGAACACGGTGTCTAAACTCGCCAAACCCAGCTTTCGTTCGATTAGAGCCTTCTCGCTCGGTTGCGAAACAACCGCGTCTGCCTGCCAAAGCTTCACTTCACCAAAACTGCCGCTGACTAACAGTCGCCCATCAGGACTGAATGCCAGCGCCATGATCATATCCCTGTGCGCATCAAACTGCGCCACCTCTCTCTTTGCCGTCACATCGTAAACATAAACTCGGCCTCCCCGCCCACACGCTACGAGCTCTCCGCCTCCAGACATGGCTACGGCATAGACTGGATTGAGTCCGCCGGGCATGGATTGCCAAACAATCTCATCTGGCTTCTTCTGTCCTGCCTTGGCCCCTTCGTTAATCCACTGCATGAGCAACGCAAGTTGCTCTGGTTTCAAGTTAGGCGCATTCACCTTGTTGCCCTTGGGTGGCATTTCGGAATCAACCGATTCATCGTGTGTCGCCGAAAGAAAAATGAGACTCTCGCGAGCCTTGCCGGGGACCAGCGCCGTTCCAGAGTCACCACCCTTCATCATGAGGTCTGGAGTTTCCATGTTTAGCCCGCCCTTGGACGTCGTTTTGTTGTGACAAGCCGTGCAGGAGGATTTCAGCATGGGCGCTATCTCACTGGGATAATCCACGGGTTCACGATGCTTGACGCTGGCCACTGGCAATGCAGCAACGGCTAAACTCGGAAACAACATCAACAACAATCTCATTTGATCCTTAACGTAAAGGGCTTGCTGTGCACGACCGCAGTCACCTCCTTGGGTTTTGCTTTGGCATCCAATAACGAAACATGCTTAAACTTTGCTGTTCCTTGGAAGACGATCGTGTGATCGCCATTCCCAAGCTTCAGCTTGGCGAGATCGAGCACCAATGATCCACTCGCTGCTTTTGCGGCAAACGCCAAAACCGGCGGCGTTTTGTCGCCGATCCCAAGGGCAGTCACTTTAACTTCCGCATCAAAATCACCTTTTCTCGTTAACTTGAAAGGCACAGTAACCTTGTCAGCGCTCTTACTCTCAACGACCGCCGTCTCTGGCTCCACCAAAACAGGTCCTTCAGCTTCCGACACTCCAATGACGACATCTTCCGTCAATCGTGTGTAGATCGGTTCTCTTGCCGTATTCGGAGTAGCTCGTACCGTCACTGCTCCGCGTGCTATAACCGAGCCATTACCCTTAATCTTGATCGATCCCGCCCAGGGAGCAGCTTCGTTCGATGCAGTGAGCGTCAGCCAACCCACGTTGGCACCAGCGCCAATGATAGCGGGACCTGCAGTCACACCTGGGGGAAGCCCATCCACCGTTAGTATGACCGGCCCCGTATAGTCGATGTCACGCAATGCATAAACTTTGAAAGCCGCCGTACTACCCCTCCACAGCGGTAGATGCGTCACTGTCGTTGCCGTTTTCTTCGCTACGGGAGCGTCCGCAGGTAACGCCACGAGTTCAAAACTCCCACCAAGTGGCCTCACAATCAGTTCGAAGGCTGCCTGATTCGACAGGTTGTTCCTTAGCCGAACTCGAAACTCCCCATCTTCTGTCGCTTCTAGTCGGTAGACTGGATCAGCAGCCCCATCGTCAAACTCCTCTTTGCCGGCGAGAACCTTCCTATCGGCCACTTCGGCAATAAATACCCATTTGCCACCAACAAGCCTTTCGATGATGAACGAAGGATCGGCGAGTTCCCCTGCCCTCGCACTACGAACATCAATGATCTTCGGCTCGCCCTTTTTCGCGGTAAATGTGAACTCGCGGAACGTAGAATCCGCCGGGAATCGGCCCTTATACGAGCCATCAACCCTCACAGACTTCGGGAGCAAGCTACCCGGGACCTCATCGGTAATGATCTCCTTCGAGAGTCCTATTCCACCATCCAGCGACAGCAAAAATGGATGCTCCACATCACCGCGAAACATCATGTCCTGAACGTCTAAGGTGTATACAGCGTCCGATTCTGACTTTAACGCAAATGGAGACGCCTCGAAGAATCTTCCAATGATGGAGTTGCCAGAATCTCGAATCGACACGCGAGGCTCCATGCGCGAATCCAGTCCCGATGCATGGACAGAAAAACTGAACTTCTGTCCCGCCTTAGCATTGACTGCGATAGTCATCCGATCTGCTTTGACGGCTTGTCCAAATCCAATTTGCTCTTGGTCCAGTCGCCCGCCCGATTTCAGTTCTACCAGGGGTCGATCTGTTAAATAGAATCCACGTGGATTGCTAACACCATACCGCGTAACAACTCGCACATCATAAAAGCCCGGCTTTACGGTCTCATCCACAGTGAGCAAAATCTCATTCGCCTTAGCTCCAGGTTTGGAAGTAATCCCTTTCACGGGAAAATACAGACCAAGCAACCCATCCAGCGATGCTCCAGTGATCGTCACAGTGGCCGTAGCCGCAGTTTTCGCCGCAGGGGGGTAGATCGACAGAAGTGTCGGATTCGGCAGTGTCGACTGCGCCATCAAACTGAACCCAACAAGTGCCAGCCCTGCCGCTAGACACCTGACGATACCACCAACTCGTTGTTGTCGCGCTACCATTGGTCCTAGTGGTTGAACAAGAACTCTTTGGTGTTAATCAACGCCCATAGAATATCCTCATAAGCGTTACGGCGGGCACGAGTCACCTCGCTTTCTGGTTTGTCCTTCGTCAACTTGGCAATGTGGTCGAGTGCAGTCTTCAGTTGGGCAGCGTTTGGTTTGCGACTTGTCATCCACAAATACGCCTCGGTGATCTTTTCCTCATCACTGCGCTTGTCGTCTTGCGCAAGTACTGCGGGTCTTGATTTATCTGCACCCAGCTTCGTCTGTAAATCCGGGGCATTGATCAAATGAAGGCTCTGCGCGAGACTACTCTCCTGTGTACGTTCGCATTCACAAGCGCTAGAGCCCTCTGGTCTTCCAAATACAGTCAGAAAATAGTTGGAAGCATTGTAGCTGTTATCCGGTAATGCGATCGCTGGCGTCCCTGCAGGTAAACCTTCAAATGCCGATTTAGAATCGAGGACGGTATGAATCGCATCAAGTAGCACCTCGGCTTGAAGGCGTTTGGGATAGAACCTGCTGAAGTTTTGGCGATCAATCCCATTGTAGGCGTTAGGCTCAGCGCTCAACTGATAAACTGTGGACGTAGTGATGGTGCGGATCAATTGTTTCAAATCATAGCCGCTCTCGATAAAAGACTTGGCCAGTGCGTCCAACAACTCAGGATTAGCTGGGGGATTTGATTCCCGCATGTCATCCTCTGGCTCAATAAGCCCCCGATTGAAAAAGTGCTTCCAATATCGGTTCACAAGGGACCGAGCAAAAAAAGGATTGTCCTTTGCAGCCATCCAAGTGGCAAGTGATCGCCTTGGGTCATCCTCCGGAGTTAGTGACAATGTCCTACCACCGAGCTCTGTTGGCTTTACAGGCAGCTTGGTTCTAAGGTTCACGGCCTGCGCCTCTGCTCGCCTGGAGAAGATAATCTCTTCCCCAGGTCTGGATGCTGCCTTGCGCGAAACGGTCGAGAAGAATGCTGCGAACCCGTAATAGTCCTGCTGACTCCACTTCTCAAACGGATGATGGTGACACTGTGCACACTGTAAGCGCTGGCCCAAAAACAACTGTGCGGTGTCCTCCAACTGAGTGGTCGTATCCTTTGCCTGGCGGTACCAAACTACCGGCGGATGCGTCTCCACACTTCCTACACCTGCAACCACAGCTCCCGCAAACTTGTCGTAAGGCAAGTTGTCATAAATCTGATCTTTTATCCAATGATGAAAAGCAAAGTTTCCCCGCGCGTCTTTGGGGTCGCTACGCTTGTTGCGTAACAACGCACTCCACTTCCCAGCAAAATAGTCCGCATATGACTCCGATGCTAACAAGCGGTCCACGACTGCCTGCCTCTTCTCGGGATTCGCATCTGACTGAAACGCTTGCAAATCACCGGGGCTCGGCAGTCGACCCGTTATGTCAATGCTGACTCGCCGCAAGAACGTACTATCATCTGCCACACCAGATGGCGGCAATCCAAGCGACTTCAGTTTATTGAATACCAGTTCATCGACGAAATTGGACACTGGTGGCAAGCTATCCACTGGTGCGCCCAGTGGGATCGTCGCCCTAAATACCGCAATCTTACCCTGATACCTCACCATAATGGCCACCTCACCCGGCAAATCAAATAGCTTCACTAAGCCATCCTCTGTCGTCTCTGCCATGGCCTTGTCGTTAGGCTCGTATAGAGCACTTCTCGTCACATCTTTGATGTAGCCATCAGAGTAGCGAGCGAGCACCTTCAACTGCTTACTACCTTTCAGTGACATCGTTTCCGCCTTCGGCTGCACCTCAATTGAAACGATTGTCGGGTCATCAGGCCGCCCCCATGGCAATCCTGAGCTGATCCAACGCTTCAGAGTCGCGTAATCCTCAGAACCCACATCCAACTTCTTGCCTCCCCCGTGAGGAGTCGAGTTAACCGCCTTTGTCAGAAGCAAACTCCGGTCTGGAGCAGCAGGAAATACCCTCCTGCCCCTCGCTTCTTTAACGATATGCTCATAGTCTTCTGTTGGTTCAAAGCCCAAAAGTGACAGCTTGAAGCCATTCTGCCCGCTAGCTTTGCCATGGCATCCACCTGAGTTACAACTCGCCTTGGTAAAAATAGGCACAATGTCGTTGGTAAAGTTCAGCGAACGTTCCCCACCGCGAACGGCATAGAACGCGAGAAAACTGAGCCCAAGGATGAATCTGAACATTTTACTAATAAGCCATTCCCCTCCTCGCCCTTGCACGAGATCAACTGCTCCCCCGCCCTGCCCCCCAGCCAGCCTAAGCCCCTTTGCACTCCCCGTTGTCCTTGCTAAAAGTCTTTACTCACAATGAACCAAGTCAAAGACACTGCACGCTCCACAGTCCGCATCGGCTACGACGGTGTCGTGCACAAAACCTTCCGTGGCCACATGGCTCGCGAGCGTTTTGAGAACGAATGTCGCGTTCTCAAGTATCTCGAGCAGAAAGGCTGTCCATTTGTCCCAAAACTTCTGGAGCGCATCGACGAAACCTTAAGCATGTCCACAACCAATTGCGGCCAGCGCGCCGAGCATATCTCTGAGCGCCGTTGTGCAGAGTTGTTTGCAGAGTTGGAGACCTATGGAGTCAGGCACGATGACCCAGCCTCTCGCAACGTCACATACGATGCACGTGCCGGCCGCTTTTGCCTCATCGACTTCGAGTTTGCCACCATACTCGAGCACCCAGAGCTAGCTCCTCCTCCACCTCCACCAGATCCACCGCGCAACCCTGCCAGATGAAGCTGTCGTGGACTGCACATACCGATAAGGGTCGCTATCGCGAGAACAACGAGGATTCCTTCCTCGCAGTCAATTTCGACTCTCATGAAGTGCGTATTCTTGGCAAAGTCGGAGAAGGCACCCTCTCCCAAAGCGACTACGTGTTTGCTGTGAGCGATGGGATGGGCGGAGCAAAAAGCGGAGAGTTTGCCAGTAAGATTGCCGTCGAGAAGATCACTCGACTGCTCCCCCAAAGCTTCAAGGCCTCCGCAATGGGAATCGACTCCGGTCGCAGTGACATTCTCACCGAACTCTTTGTCAGAGTTCACGAGCAAATGACTTACCTTGCAAGGTGCTATGAAGAATGCCGCGGCATGGGTGCTACCTTGAGCCTATGCTGGTTCTCGCTCGATTCCATGTTCTTTTGCCACCTGGGCGACAGTCGAATATACCTCATTCCATCAATAGGTCCGATGAAGCAACTCACAGACGACCACACTTTCGTAGGCTACCAGTTTCGGCAGGGCCTCATGACCGAGCGTGAGGCACGCAACGCCCCCGGAAAAAACCGACTTCAAAAGGCACTTGGAGGAGGCCAGCAATACATTGAGCCCCACATCGGTGCAGTAAAGTTCGAGCAAGGCGACAAGTTCTTCCTCTGTTCGGACGGAGTCGTAGACGGCCTCTGGAACCACAGCATCGAAGAAGCAGTTCGCAATGGATTGTCAGGGAAAGATATCGTCAACTTCGCCATCAGCGAGGGAAGCAGAGACAACGCCACCGCGATGGTCATTGAATTGCACCGCGACAGCCAATCTTAGCTCCGTATTCGAGTCTGGTAAATCAGATAAACAAAAACTAAACCAATCACTTTCATCGCTGAACCATTCTCGGCCGGTGATCGCCAAACTGCAATGGCCGCAGCGTATCACTCAGGCAACTCCTCCCCATGTGTCTCGGGCAGCAGCGCTAGGAATACCAATCCTAACAAAAAAAAGCCGCCAAGGCAACTAATCGCTAGGCGCAGATCCATCGTCGACTTCATCCAGGCGGAGAGCCAGATCAAAACAGGCGCGGCGAGCAAGCGACCGGTGTTGAAGCAGAAACCCGAGCCTGTTGCACGCAGGTGTGTGGGGAACAGCGCGGGGAAATAGGCTGCATATCCAGCGTGGATGCCCTGCGCGAAGAAACCGAACAGCGGCAACAGTACTAGCAACGCGGTGTAGCTATTTATCTGTGAGGGCAGCCAGCAGACAATCGGTGTCAGAAGAAGCGCGGCGATGTGCATTACAACGAAGGTCTTTTTGCAGCCCCAACGCGCTGCGAAAGGGCCAAAGGCGAGCATGCCCGCGCCCGCGCCTGCTGTTTGAATGAAGCCGAAGGCAATCTTCGACTTGCTGGCCCAATCAGGATCATGCGCACGCTTCAGAAAATCGGCCGCAATGTCTTGTCCTGCCACCACGACGCCCCAAAAGGTTGCAAGGCCCACCATCGCCAGCATGGCACCAAAAACGGCACGTGTGCGCCATCTTGGATCGCCAAGAAGTTCACTGAAACTGCCCATGCGCTCTTTTCTCGACTCGCGTGCCGCTTTCCACGACTCCGGTTCCTTGATGCTCATGCGGACCCACAGCACGAGCAGAGCAGGCGCCACGCCCAGCAGATAAGCCGTGCGCCATTCAGTGCCTACCCACAGCCCAGCTGCCGCAGCAAGCCACAAACCGGCCACACTCGTCGCGTGGAAGATACCACCCGCACGCTCACGGGCCTCTTTGGGAAAAACTTCTGCCACCAGTGCCGCCCCGACCGCCCACTCGCCACCAACACCCATGGCCACGAGGAATCGTAGTGCACCAACCTGCCAGATCTGATCTGCAAACGCCGTGATCCCAGAGAACACTGAGTAAAACAAGATCGTGAGCGCCATCACTGGATTGCGACCCCACTTGTCTGCAAGCGAACTGAATAGCAGGCCGCCAAACGTGCCACCGATGAGAAAAATGCCGAGAAAACGCTCACCCCACAGTTTAACGAGAGGATCGTCCGCCTTCACATGCAGCAGATCCGGCAACATGTCCGCTCGAGTGAGGTTGTAGATCTGCCCTTCAAATGCATCGAAGACCCATCCCAAGGACGCAACGACGAGCACCAGCCACTGATAGCGGGTGACGGAGGAGTACCATTTTGCAGGAGCAGCAGTCATAAGAGAGAGTTTTGCAATAATCGGTCGAATATCTCAATGCTTGAATCGCCGACCTTATCATCAGGCTTTCTTGATCCCGCTCATCGGATGGGTGCTCACGGTGTCCCATGCAATCTGTTGAAGGAGCGTGTTGAGCTTTGCCTTGTGGTCATCGCTGATGTCTTTGATCGCCCGAAAGGCGACAGGCACAGGCAAGCCGACAGGGCTCTTGCGATAGATTACCGCAAAATGGCAGTAGCTGGAAAGGATCTGGAGCGGCAGCATCGCATGGCCCCAGTTGTCGCGAAAGAGCTCGCTCTGCTGGTTCAGGCCTGGCACCTCACCTTTGACGATCTTTTCGCGCAGTGTCACCGCAGCCATACCTACGGGCACAATGAATACAGAGTCTTTTCCGAGACGCTCATTGATGCTTTTCACGTAGCTCTCAATGTCTTTTGCATATCTCAATGTCGCATCACGTAGCTTGGAGAGATCTGTGGCGTTATGATCAACCTTCTTCTTCGTCTGAAGCGGATAAACCGGCTCATACTCATCATTTGGCATCCAATATTCCTGCACCGTGACACGCAGCGCCGGATTGTGCTCGACACCGAGCTTGACGAACTGCTCAATGGCATCGTCAGGCAGCCAAATCGGCGAAAGTGTGAGCACATCTGCCCCTCCGGCCTTCAGCACTTGCTTCACCGCGCTTTTCTCCTCGGGCACATCCCAGTGCTTCTGCACCGTAGAGCCACCAATGCTCGAAAGCCCGGCTAGTTCATGTTTGAATCCTGCCGAGGCCGCAATCTGCTCCACCTGTCGGTAGGTGAACACATGAAAGCTATGTCCGCAGGTTGCCACCCGCAGCCGGGTAGTGATTGGCGGCACACCATCCGCCGCGTGGGAAGTGACCAACGCAAGGCATGAGAGAAGACAAAGGGCTTTCATGGCCTCCAAGAACGTTCTCGGAGCGCGGGATCACTCACCAACTGAATCACAGCATGCCGGCGACCCATTTTCCATTTTCGATAGCCACGCCACTCAAAGTGGCGCTGCCACCCGTTTTAAGAGTGTAACCCGCCTTTTGAAGGGCTTCGATGCTGGGCTTGGGCCAGGACTTCTGGTGCTCAACGTGTTTGCTACCCTCGGTATGCAAGCGCGGCGAAGCTAGTGACTCGCTAAACGGCCTGCCACGTACGACACGCTGTGTGAGGAACTCCAGCATAGCGTTCGGAATGCGCCGTCCACCACGTCCGCCAATGGCGACCACAGGCTGCGTGCCCTTCGTAATAAGAAGGGGGACCATATTGTGCAGCGGGCGCTTGCGCGGGCCTGGTGCGTTAGGGTGATCGGGGCGCGGATCAAAGCGTGACATGCCGTGACCGAGTGTTAGGCCGAGCCCATCGACGGTAACATGCGCTCCGAAGCCATCGCCATGCGTCAGCGTGAGCGCGGCACTGTTTCCACTCTTGTCACAGGCGCTGAAATTGAGAGTTCCACCCTGCGTGCTCGTTCTGAAATCTGGCTCAAGGATTCGCCCTGCCTTCACTGCCGCACGGATCTTATCCGCGCATTCTGCGGCGTAGTCATCGGATAACAGCCTCTCCTGCGTCACAGCACTGAACTCAGCATCACCAAGCAATGTCAGTCGATCACGCCAAGCCCACCTCATCGCCTCCACACGCAATACAAGGCGTTCGCGGCCATCGGCGATCTTGTCCCACTTCAGAGCCTTGAGGATGGCAAGCATTTGCAGCACGGTAACTCCGCCACAAGCCAGCGGCGGCGTATGAATCGTGTGGTCGCCCCAATCAAGGCGCAAAGGCTGCACCAAACGGGCGCGGTATGCCGCGAGATCATCCTTCGTCACGAGTCCTCCATTTTTCGCAAAACCTTCCGCAATGCGCTGCGCGATGTCTCCACGGTAAAATGGCTCGATTGAGTTCGCTTTCGCCAATGTTTCGAGCACCTCGGCTAGTTCGGGGTTCTTGAAAACCGATCCCGCAGTCGGCGCGATGCCTCTTGGAAAGAACAATCGCCTCATGCCTACGTCTTTGGCAAAGGAGGCCTCGCTGCTCGCAATGCGTTTTGCCAGGGCTGCATTGATCTGAAAACCATGGCGAGTGAGCTTGATCGCTGGTGCCAGTACATCGGCGAATGACATCGTGCCAAGCTCATCCAATGCCAGTTTCAAGCCAGCGATCACTCCGGGCACACCAGTCGACAGCCAACCGTGATAGTTCTTGGCCTCAGGCACGCGACCTTGCGCATCCGGCTTGAATACATCATTCGTGAAGGCCGCCGGAGCCATCGTGTTCGCATCCAGCGCGGCGATACGCTTTCCTTGATCCATCGCAAACATCCCATGCGTGGCATACCCGCCGATTCCCGTCTGATGCGGCTGCGTGATGGCACCTGCGAGAGCCGTAGCGATGAGCGCATCCACCGCATTGCCACCTTCTGCGAGTATCTTCGCTCCAATTTCCTCGACGACCGGCTCACCAACGACGTAGCCAACTTCACTCGCCGGTCTCAACTCCGCACGCACCCACGACGAGGCAACAAACATACCTCCTGCTTGCGCAAGGAAACGGCGGCGGGAGAAGTGTGAGGATGGCGACATGGGCAGTGGAGGATGGGTAGGCGGACCAAGTGATACGCCAGTTGGCAATAAGATCATTTCCGCGAGCTTTCTCGATGCAGTTGATCACACTTCGCGATGGCAACTTTCAATGCGGTAGTGATGCGTGATATAGGCTCCTCGTGGTCGGTGATGAAGCCTTCACGGTAGGTGGCACCGCGTTTCTCGTAAGACGTGGCTTCTTTCGTGTCGCCACGCTTCAGCGCGGCGAGATAGGGAGGGCGTAGGCCGCGGACATAGCCGCAGTGATGCCAGCCGACGAACCAAGGCTGAGCGAAGAGTTTGGTCAATGTTTCCTCATAACTGGCGGCAAGGCTTTCAAGGTAGGCGGTATTCTCGCCACGCAGCGTGTTGTCAGGCCAATACGGCTTCGGCGTGGTGTCGCCATTGAGTATGGGCAGGCCGCTCTCGCGATGCAACGTGCCGAGCGTGCTCACCTGCTCATCCGCGGACGCGTAGTATTGGACGGTGATCACATCCACAACGTCCTTCATGGCTTTGAGGCTCGCAATCCGCTGAACGGGATACTTTCGGTCGCGATTCATGTTTAGCTTGTCGCCAAGAATAAGGTGATGCGCGTCGTGTCGACGAATACTGCGATGCCGCTCCTCATACCAGCGCCGCATGACGAGGAAGAGGAACGCGCGACTGTCGTCGCCAGCGGCTTTGGCATCGCCAAGGTCGCTCCATTGCGTGCACGCGGCGAGTTCATCCCACGCCGTGGCCTGCACCGCATACACGCTGGCTGCTTTCGCAGGATCAGCGTGACGTTTCTTCAAAAACGCGACCCATGCCTGCTTGCCCGCCGCCGAGGCCGGTAGCGACATGAGCGCGTGAACCCATGGATGCATCTGCTTCTGTGCCGGTGTGAGTTTAGCGAAAGCTGGAGCATCTTTGTCATCTTCCATCGTCCACGGTGGCCCGTCGGTATAGGCATAGCCAAGCAGACGCGGATCATTCGCGCGAGGCTTCACGAGTTGATTCGACACTTCATCGAGTTGGACGCGAAAACGGTCATCAAAGACATCCATCGGACGCCTCGCGAAACTGGCTACGAGTTCCGACCTCTTCGAGTTCCAGCCCCAGGGTACGGAGATCGGCAGATGACACACATAGTAGCCGCTAACGGCCTCCTGCAGGCGTTGTGAGAGCGGATTGTGAAAGCCTAGCGTATTGAAGCCCAAGTCCTTGAATGTAGCCGCTACACGCGCGGACCATTTCTTCACCGCTGGCGATTCGTCATCAAAGGAGCCGTCCGCCCGGAAAATCTCGCCGCCATAGGTTTCACGAACAAAGTCTGCATTGCGCGGGCTCTGCCAGTAGATCGGCTCTACGTGATTTGCGCCGATGGAAAGGAAGCGCTCACCCGCTGGCGTGCTAAACCACCACACACCATTGTCTTGCGTCACCCTGACGGCAGGAGATTCCTGTGCTTGGAGAGTATGGCTGCCAAAAGCCGGAAAGATCAAAAAGAGAATCAGGAATAGCCTCATCGTTTTGAGATCGCCTTGAGATGAGCAGCGAGTCTCTGTCGCATTCGCGCTATACGCTCTCCCTGGGCTGGAACTTTGGCGAGGTTGTGGAGTTCGTCAGGATCGCTGCGGAGGTCATAAAGAAGTTCTTCGCCGCCTTCCCAAACGATGTAGCGAAAAGCATCCGTGCGCACGCTGTGGCCGGTTTGTTTCGTGTGTGGGGCGATCATGGTGCTGATGGCCACCTGCTTTCCTTTTGCGCTCGGATTGTCGAGCATGGTTTTCAGACTGCGGCCTTGCAGATGCTTAGGCTTGGGTAATCCGGCGAGATCGCAGAGCGTGGGATAGATGTCCACCTGCTCGGCTAGGCCGCTGCGTGCACCAGGCTTCACACCGGGTGCGGAGATGATCAGCGGCACATGATTGGCACCTTCAAAAAGCGTCTGCTTGGCCCAAAGGCCGTGTTCGCCAAGTTGATAGCCGTGATCGCCTGTGAGGACGACGATAGTTTTTTCGGCGAGACGTAGCTCGCCCAGCTTTTCGAGCACGCGAGCAACTTGCGAGTCCACGAAGCTCGTGGAAGCAAGATAGCCTTGTAGCGCATCTCGGGCCTCATCGCGTGTGGGAGCAGCGTAGCGGAAAACGTTGTTGTTGGGCCGCAACGAGGCATTCGGCAGTTGCGCGAGGTCTTCTCCGCCTTCTCGATAAAACGGCGACAGTGTGAGCTTGGTCTTGTCGATGCCTTCAAAGAACGCTTTCGGAGCCACAAACGGCGTGTGAGGTCGGATAAAACCCACCGCGAGGAAAAATGGCTTCTCTTTGAACTGCTCCAGTGTGGCGATGGCATCATCCGCGATGGCGTAGTCCGTGAAATCCACCGCTTGCCGAGATGAGGCCGCGTAGGTGCGGTTGTAGCCATCGCCCTTGGCCTTAGTGCGCGGTTTGTCGTCGGGATCGTTCGCGGCTTTCGCCTCGGTGAGGATTTCGTTGTCCCGGTGCAGCGCGGAGCCGAGTTCGACATCGAGCTTGGTCTTCGGATCAGGCACGTGGAAAACCTTGCCCACACGTCCGGTGGCATAGCCGTGGATCCTGAAATGCTGCGGCAGCGTCACCACCTCCGGCAGCGCCTTTCGCAAACTCGTCGTGAGATCCATCACGCCCGTCTTCTCCGGATAGCAGCCCGTGAGAAAGGAGCAGCGCGAGGGATTGCAGAGCGCGAACTGCGTGTAAGCCCGATCAAACCGCACCCCACGCGCCGCCAGGGCATCCATCCCCGGCGTGCGGACGTGCGCATTTCCATAGCAGCCCAGCGTGGTCGTGAGATCATCGACAATGATGAAGAGAACATTGGGCTTCTCAGCGAACGACGCATTTGGAATGAAGAGCGCCAAAAAGAGGATAAGCGTCAGGCGGTGCATCGGTTGTAGGATGATCATGGCTTGGATTTAGCGAGGAGGGCAGCCTTGTTTTTCTCCCACTCAGCACTCGGTAGGGCCTCCCAGATGCGCATTTTGCGAAAGCTCGCCTCGGTGCCAGCGCCGAGCATGACGGTGTGTTTGGCGGAACCGATGAGGGGATTGCTCAGCGTGATGCTGTGATTGTCCAGTGTGCCGACTACTTCATCACCTTTGACCTCCAGAACGACGGTGTGCCACTCGTTGAGCTTGATTGGCGTCAAAAGTTTCACAACGGTTCCTTTTTCGCGCTGCTTGGTGGCAGGATTGATCTTGTCCGCGCCATACGACGTCAAAAACAAACCACCCTGACCGAGGCTGAGCGAAATGACGTAATCCTTCGCATCCGTGGCTTTCACAAAGAGCGAGCGATACTTCCGCCCCTCGTCCGGCACATCGTTCAAGCGGACCTCACACTGGATGATCACGTCTTGATACGCGATGCCGAACGAGGCCGTGGCCGGATGATTCGCTCCAGGCGTTTCGATGCCGCGGAACTCACCGTTCGCGATCTCCCAACGTCCACCTTTACCACCTGTGGCACTGCTGTTGAAACGCCAGCCTGTGAAGCCGCTTGCGAAGCCGACGGGCTTTCCAGTGAATGGTGGAGGCGCAGCAACAAAGTCCTCACTGGTGAGCAGCTTGCCGCGTGTGGTCATCAAGGTGGAGGGATCGCTGGCGAGCGTGAGACTGGTAAGAATGAAAAAGAGTAACGCGAGTTTCATCGGTTTGAGGTCAGGAGTGGGGCCACTATCGTGCCGGTTGATCTACCTCCGCCAGCTCACGCATGGCGCGGACGGCCATCAACTCGCAGTTAAACCACATGGTGGGTGGATTCTGCATGACCCAGGTCTGGTAGCGGCCGGGTGCCTTGGGCGTGGACTGGGTGTGGGTGAGCGTGGAGGCGAGCGCTTTGGCTTTTTCGAGGTGGAGCAGGTCGTTGGTAGCGCGATACGCGGCGAGATACATGCGGATGAGTTTCGCGCTGCTGGCACAGACGGGGGCCCAACAGCGGTATTGCTCGAGCACACACGGGAGCATCCATCGCTTCGTGCGTGATGCGGCATTGCCGTCGTCATTCTGCTTGTTGGGCGAGTCCGTGGGCGGTTGTGACCACATCACGAACTGATCCTCGGCGAATCGGATCAAATCGAGTGCGAGTTGGCGCTTAGCGGCATCATTTGGGGACGTTTCGAGCAGATGAATGGCGAAATCGCCTGCCTCGTGCTTCGTGAGGTTTTCATACGGTGGCTGTGGCTGGACGTCCTCGAACTGTCCCTGCCAGTTCCAAGTCCGCACCGGGTTCTTCATCATCCAGGCGATGGCGTTGTCACGCACCTCATCGAAGCGGTGATTCTTGGTGACCAGAGCGAGCCGCTCCAGGAACTCGATCACAAGCGTGGGGATGAGCACGTTGTCCGCCACGGCTTTTCCATCGCTTGGCGTGACAAAGAGCAGCCAACTACCATCTTCACGCTGCTGCATCGCATAGGTTTCGGCGATGCGCTTGGCGGCATCAAGATACTTCGAGTCCTTGGTAGCGGCATAAACGTCGAGAAAATAGCCGCCGCCTTCCGCGCCGCAGTTCGTCATGTAGTTCGCGGGGTTCATGTGTCCCTTCATGCGGTCGGCAAACTTCGACGGATGATAGGTCGGCGGATGATAAGCCCATGCGCTGTCTGCGGAGAAACACATCGCGAGCAGATAATCGGCCGCGCGGCGGCCGGCCTCCAACGCGTCCGCAGCATCTGCAGGCGCAGGCGATTGCGTGGCATAGATGGCGAGCGCATCCGCCGCCGCACCAATGATCTTCGACGGGTAACGATACAGATGAAATTGCTCGTCCGGCACGCCAGTGGTGAACCAGCATTTCAAATCGGGCGAATGAACCAGCGTATCAAGCGCAGTGCGGGCACTTTCCCGCCAGGGCATCGCCGGTGCGGAATAGGACTTTGGAATCACCGAAGCGCGATGGAAGCTGTGCGTCATCGGCTCGCCTATCTCGCGTCCGTTTGCATCCAGGCCACGAATCGTCAGCGTGGCTTTACCAATGCTCAGCCGCTTCCAGATCGGTGCGAGCGAGGCAGTCGGCTTGTCTGCGGTGAATGTGACCGCCTCACCTTTGACTGGCTGAATACTGAAACGGTAGGCTTGGGCCTCGGGCACCGCCTTGAAGTCAAAAGACGGCGCGAACTGAAACTGCACGGCACGCTGATTCCAAAACGGCGCGCCCTCCCGCACTGGTGTGGCGCTCTCCTCTATGGCGCGCTGGCGCAGATCGGCGTCAATTGTCACCTGATCGCCCGCGAGGACGATTGTGCCCAACGTGAGGTAAGTGACTGAGATGAGGAGTTTCATGATTTGGTGGGAGCTATTTTGATGGCACTGAGCTTGTCCCATTGTTGCCATTTTGCTTGGAGCTGACGTGTGATGATGGGACGCTTCTGGCTGAGGTCGGTGGTTTCGTTGGGATCTGTGCGCACGTTGAAGAGACCGCTGTCAGGGCCGACACGCACGAACTTCAGGTCACCATCGCGAATGGCGAAGTTGGTGCCGGACATTTTGAAGCACAGTGGCTCACCCTTAGGTTTTTCGGCCTTCCCATCGAGCCACGGGAGCAAGTTGAGGCCGTCGAACTTCTGCGTGTCGGGAGGCGTGATGTTGGCAACCGCAAGCAGCGTGGGCAGGAGGTCGAGTGTGCAGATGGGATCATCGATGACGCGACCGGCGGGCCAGCGGGACTTCCACTGCGCCATGAACGGCACGCGGATGCCGCCTTCCCAACATTGCGTCTTGCTACCTCTCAACGGGCTGTTGCTGCCGCCATTTTCCGAGCTGCCTTTGATGAGTGCCGCTCCATTGTCAGAGACGAAGAGCACGAGAGTTTGCTCTTCTTTGCCACTTTCGCGCACGGCGTTCATCACACGGCCCACGGCGGCGTCGAGCGCGAGCATCATGGCCATGTTTTTCTGCCGCGAGGGAGGCGAAAGTTGCGCGGTCTTTCTCAAATACTCGTCCGGAACCTGCAGCGGCGTGTGCGTGGCGTTGAATGCGAGATAAATGAAGAAGGGCTTCTCTGCGGGCTTGCGGATAATCGCTGCGGCCTCATCGGCGAGCGCGAAGGTGAGGTAGTCTGTCAACTCACCTCTCTTGCGACCGCGCATGATGGGACCCCATTCGTTGTCCTCGGCCTGGAAGTAGTCGTGCATGCCACTGAGGAAGCCGAAGAAGGTGTCGAAACCACGCGCCTGGGGCTCAAAGCCTAGCCCCTCTCCAAGATGCCACTTACCAAGCGCGGCGGTGCGATACCCGGCCTCGTGCAGGTAGTTAGAAATCAGGGGATGGTCCTGCGGCAAGCCCATCGTGGCTCCATGCGAGGGATTGCCGACATACGGAAGGATATGCGCAGGATAGCGGCCAGACAGAATCGCCGCACGGGACGGTCCACACACCGGTGCCATGACGTAGCCGCTCCTGAACCGAGTTCCGCTCGCTGCAATCCCATCGAGATGGGGTGTCATCACTTCCTTGTTCCCATAACACGACAAATCGCCGTAACCGACGTCATCGCCAACGATCAGTATAATGTTAGGCGACAACGCAAAAAGCGAAGAGCAGAAACCAGAAAGTAGAACAAAAAAGCGACACAACATTGAAGGATGTCATACGATGCGGCTAGCCCAACATTCCGGCAAAGAATATGCGCATTCTGGGAGCGGTGCGGACACCAAAAGATGAGTGCCTATATTTCGCCGGACAGCTGCGGATATCGTCAAAGCTCCCGCCGGGATGCGCTTCCGTCCTATTTACGACGCGCAGCTCCTTGGACGCAAAACCCCCAAGGTTGAGATTAGGGACGCTGTCTGCGTGTACCGAATGCAGGAATGGCTACTGCAGCAGTTCTGCGACGAGTTGCTCCATCATCGACTTTTCACTTTCAAGAAGCAAACGACATGGCGTCCGATTGACCAATTCCGCGAGCTGAGAGATATTGGGTGGGCAAGGTTCGCTATATTTACGAAGTGTCCGACGGTTTCTGATTCGTGGATCGGGAGTCGGGATTTTGATAACACACCACTTCTTGCTTTCGACTAGAGGGCGCTCTTCGACCCAAAGTTGCTCAACACATCAGCGCTAGAAGCGATTTAGGGCCTTTTGATCGCTGACGCTTTCATCTCCTCGACCTCCACTTTCACTTCTAGCACACTCGTTGCCCCGTGAGGTCCGCTAAATGAGCCACGGATGGGCGCTGCGTCTGCGTAATCGCGACCAGTGGCAATCTTGACGTAACGTTCGTCTGCCAAAGTGTTGTTGGTAGGATCAAGCCCATACCAACCGCGACCAGGGAGCCATACCTCGCACCACGCATGAGATGCCATTGCACCACGCAGGTGTCCCATTGGGCCGTTGTAAAGATATCCGCTCACATACCGAGCCGGGATCCCCTGAGTGCGACACATGCCCAGCATAACATGAGCAAAATCTTGGCAAACACCCCGCCGATCAGCCAGCACCTCGTTCATGTGAGTCTGAGCATGAGTAGCGTGAGGGGTATAGCTCCAACCGCTGTGGATGAAGTTCATTATCGCCTCAGCCGACTCGAACACGTCCTGACGGTCCTCTCGGGCGTCGATGGCGAGCCTCCAGACATCATTCTCAATGCTAACATACTCACTACCTGACAAGAAGGGGTGTAGCATGTCCGAAGCCTCGTCCTCCTTGTATTGCCAAAAGTTGCAGCCCAGAGGTCGACCTTCTGTGTAGGGCGAAGTGGTCACAACGTGACTTGTTGCCTCGATAATCAGCTCAGTATGTGGCTCAGGAATGTCAAACCACTGCACGTAATTGAAGAAATCGTCTCGCCGATGACGCAGCCTTTTGGGTGGGTGCACCTTGAGAAGAAAGAAGTGAAGACGGCGAGGGTCTTCGGTGGCGGGTCTTAACCGCACTTCGTTGTGACTGTCCGTGACGGCTGTTCTGTAGACGTAACGGGTGCGATGATAAACGCGCAGATTCACTGTTGCTGTTGCTGAATCTGTATCTCCTGATCTGAATGCCAAGCTCCCAATGGTGCCACGGTGCGGGTAATCGCGGGTGCAGTGTCTTCTACTGGAGTGAGATCTGCATACAACACATGAGTCTCAAACAGTGCCTCTCCGATGGCATTCAGGCGAGCTTGGAGGCTATCGATGTATTCATGAATGCCGACTTCCAGTATCTCTTCGATCGTGGCAAAGTCGACATCGTTGAAGAGCTTGGTGCACATACGAGCTGGTTGGCGAGCGACCGGCGAGTGAGGTGGCACTGGGAGCGCTTTCAGTGCGTTGGACACCTCCCGCACACAGAAGCGGACGGACCGCACGAACTGCTCTGAAAGGAACAAAAAGTCCAGGACTGCGGTCGGATCCAGAGTGCTGTTGTTCTCTCTGTAGCCATGCTGTGCCGAGCAGGAACGCAGTAATGCCTGCCAACGAAGGGGCCGGGCATCGGGATGAGGCGGGACCACCAGAGGAACAGACGAGCACGCATCCACGAGACGGGACGTTTTGTCAGCACGTTCTAGATAGGTTCCGATCTGGAAGAACTGCCAACCTTCATCACGCATCATGGTAGCGCGGTAAGTTCCCTGAAAGAGACCGCTACCTTGCATTATCGTTTCATAGAAGTCAGTCGGGGATTCGTTGCGCATCGCCTCGCCCTTTGGCCCTGTGACAAACAGGTAGAGATCGTTCACCGCGCGCCAGACTTCATCAGTGAGTTGATCCCGAACCATCCGGGCATTCTCACGAGCAGTGCGGATGCAGTTGATGACAGAGTTGTTGTTGCCTGGGTGGGAGGTGAGGTACTCCTGAACGCGGTGAGCACTGATGTCAGGAAAGACTGCACGAAATCCGGCTTCATCACCGGTAGTCATAAGAATCGGCTGCCAAAAGGCACCGTCATCCGCACTACCCAAATCGAGCATCAGGGACTGATTCGCCATCAAAAGACGAGCGAGGTTCTCGGCGCGCTCCATGTAGCGTGCCATCCAATAAATACTGTCTGCTACTCTGCTAAGCATGGGGCATTAAGTTGGAAGTGCCAGTTCATTGGTATCGTCCCATAGGACCCAGGTGTCTTTGCTTCCGCCGCCCTGAGAGGAGTTAACCACAAGCGAGCCTTTTTTGAGTGCCACTCTTGTCAGTCCTCCGGGCAACACCTGTACCTTATCGCCGTAGAGAATGTACGGCCTCAAATCAATGTGACGACCCTCAAAATGATCTTCGACAAAGACCGGGTGCCTCGAAAGTGACAAGACGGGTTGGGCAATGTAGTTGCGTGGATTTGCGAGAACACGCTTCTTGAAGTCATCGCGTTGCTCTTTGGTAGAACTGGGCCCCATGAGCATCCCATAGCCACCCGACTCATTGACGGCCTTGACGACGAGCTTGTCCAGGTTCTCCACGATATACTTCCGATCTTGCTCCTCACTACCAAGGTAGGTCGGGACGTTAGGCAGAATCGGCTCCTGATCCAAGTAGTAACGAATCATCGCCGGCACGTACGCATAGGTCGCTTTGTCATCTGCAACGCCCGTTCCGATTGAGTTCGCAAGAGCGACATGGCCGGCTGTGTAGGCCCTAACAAGCCCAGGAACACCAAGCAGCGAGTCTTTCCTGAACACCAGCGGGTCGAGGAAATCATCATCGATACGCCGATAGATCACATGCACCTGCACCAAGCCTCCCGTGGTGCGCATGAACACGCGATCACCCCGAACAATCAAATCTCGGCCCTCTACAATAGGAACGCCCATCTGACGGGCAAGGTAAGCGTGCTCAAAGTAAGCGCTGTTGTAGACGCCGGGAGTTAGCACCACAATCACCGGGTCAATGACGCCAGCAGGGGCCAAATGTGCGAGCGTGGCACGCAATCGGTCACCATAGTCATCGACGGGACGCACCGGTAAGCGCTCCAACAAGTGCGGGAAGGCACGCTTCATTGCCTGTCTGTTCTCCAGCACGTAGGATGCGCCTGAAGGACACCTTCCATTGTCTTCGAGAACAAAATAGGTGCCTTTGTCGTCACGCACCAGATCAGTACCGCATACGTGGATGTAGATGTGATGAGGCACATTCACTCCGCGAAACTCCTTCCGATAGTGGGAAGCAGACTCCACGATCTCCCTCGGAACGATACCATCCTGAATGATTTGCTGACCGTGATACACATCATTCAAGAAGAGATTGAGGGCTGTGATGCGCTGGATCAACCCCGCTTCTACATGTTCCCACTCGTCACGAGGAATGATACGAGGCATGAGGTCGAACGGAAAAATCCGCTCGGTGCCTTTGTCATCCCCATAGACGGTGAAGGTCACTCCCTGCTTCAAAAAAGCGGCGTCAGCGGCCTGCTGACGGAGGGCGTAGTCACGAGCAGACAGGGCGCTAACGGACTTAATCAACCCGTCATAGTGCTGTCTCACCGCATGGCCATCCCTGAAGACTTCGTCAAAAAAGCCATCTGTCTGATATTGCTCGAAAGCGTGCATGAATCTTGCTTTAGCAGGCACCGTGCCATTTTGACCGTTGTCAGTCCGCAACCTTTAGACCGAGGTAGTTTTTAGCGTTAGTGTAGCAGATATTGCGAATCATACTGCCAACGAGTGCCGTGTCTTTTGGCAACTCGCCGTTGTCCATATCGGTTCCCACCAGATTGCACAAAGTGCGACGGAAGTATTCATGTCGTGGGAAACTCATGAAGGAGCGGCTGTCTGTAAGCATGCCGATAAATCGACTGAGGAGGCCGAGGTTGCTGAGGGCATTGATTTGCCACTCCATGCCCTCTTTTTGATCAAGGAACCACCAACCGCTTCCAAACTGAACCTTTCCAGGCATAGAACCGTCAGCAAAGTTACCGGCCATCGTGCCAAACACATAGTTGTGAGCGGGATTCACATTGTACAGCACTGTCTTTGGCAAAGCGTTCTCCGAGTCAAGGGTATCTAAGAAACGCGAGAGATTTTCGGCTTGAAGATAGTCACCGATGCTATCACAACCAACGTCCGCTCCTATTTGCCTGGCGAGTCGGCTGTTGTTGTTGCGCAATGGGCCAAGGTGGAGCTGCATGGTCCAGCCTTTGGCGGCATTGAGGCGACCGATGTGCAGCATGATGTTGCTAGCAAAGTTATCCATCTCCTCTGCGGTTGCTGCTGTGCCGCCACGCGCTTTGGCAAAGATGCGCCCGGCTTCGGAGTCACTCACTGGCCTAGCGTGAGCGCTATTCAATCCATGATCGCTCAGTCTACCTCCAATCGCATGAAAAGCATCATGCCGACGACTCAGTGCCTCTAACAGAGCCGAGTAGTTTTTTACATCAACGTTACTCACCGCAGCAAGCTTCTCGCACCACGCGTTCCATGCGGAAGGCTGGTGGACTGCATAGCTCTTGTCGGGTCTAAATGTGGGATAAACTCCAATCTCAAATCCATCGGCGGCACATTTCTCCTGCCAAGTGAGAGGATCAGCCGGGTCATCGGTCGTACAGAGCGCTTTGACCTTTTGCGAGCGCAGTAGATTCCTGGCACTCATTTCTGGCCGCGCTAGCGCTGCTTTGGTTTCTTCCCAAATGGACTCGGCGGTGGCCTCACTGAGCAGAGTATCGATACCAAAGTAACGCTTCAGTTCGAGATGGGTCCAATGATACAATGGATTGCGCAATGTGTGAGGCACAGTGCGCGCCCAGGCCATAAACTTCTCTTTCGCATTTGCGCGGCCCGTGATGAGCTCTTCCGGTACCCCATTGCAACGCATGGCCCGCCATTTGTAGTGATCGCCTTCGAGCCAAATATCAAAAATACTGCCAAACTGACGGTCTTCAGCGATGTCCTTCGGCGGAAGGTGGTTGTGATAATCAAGGATCGGCTCATTTTCGGCAAACTCATGATAGAGTTCGCGCCCAGCCTGAGATTTGATCAGAAAATCGTCGTGAATGAAAGACATGTCGGGATGCTGCCGCAGAGCAGAAGCCGCGTCAACCTTCCCGCGAGGCCCCGACGGCACGTGCTCAACGAAAGCTACACGCCGAGAGACAAGCTCTGTGAGGTCATCACAGCGTGACTGATCTGGGACTTACTAGTTCAGGGTTGTCTATGTTATGCCCGACCTCGGCTGCCGAAGATCGCGCTGCCCACTCGGACGATGGTAGAACCCTCTTCCACCGCGACTTCGAAGTCATGGCTCATTCCCATGGAAAGCCCAGACAATGGAACGTCAAACGAACTTGCAAGCCGGTCTCGAAGCTGGCGCAACTGCACGAAATACGGTCGGCTCGCCTCCACATCTTCGCAAAAAGGAGGGATGCACATTAAACCCTGCACTTCCAAGCGTGGCAGGGCTAGAATCTCCTCAAGAGATGCTTCCAGGGCTGAGGGAGGAAAGCCGTGCTTTGTGGACTCAGCGGCGAGGTTTACCTCCAAATACACTTTCGGGCGCAAACCAAGCTCGCCAGAGACGCGATCCACACCTTTGGCTAGATCCAAACTATCTATGCTATGGACTGCTTCCACCTCTGGCAGGATTTTGCGAATCTTGTTGGACTGAAGGTGCCCTATCAGGTGCCAGCGCACCTTGCCTGGAAGCAATGGCTTCTTGGCGAGGAGTTCCTGTACTTTGTTCTCACCCAAAAGTAACTGCCCTGCTTCCACCGCTTCCTTGACCACTTCCGCTGGGAAGGTCTTGGAGACAGCGAGCAACTCCACATCGCTTTGGGCCCGGTTGGCTTTGGAAATTGCAGCGGCCAGCCGATCTTGAATACGCGAGAGACTCTCTGCTATAGAACTCATGACTTTGCTGGCAGTGGCGTAAGCACCACGTTCTTAATCGCAGCCGTGGTCATGAATGTAGTCAGAGACAGTCCCGCATAGCTTTCCATCGGACCTGGTCGAAGGCCAAGTTTTTTGCCTGCGATATCAGTGTTGATCACTTCTTTGCCATCGAGCGTCACCACAATTTCTTTGGGTGTGACGCGCAGTTTTACTTTGTACCAGGTATTGTCTTTGTATCGCTGGAAGGTGCCCGTGTTATTCTCACTCGCATCCAGCCCGTCAATGCTGCTGATGCCAGTAACACTTCCTCCCCAACCTCCCATCACTAGGGTAAGTTGCGTTTTGAGGTCATTGACCGGAAACGTGAGACCCACAAAGAAATCAACGCCCTGCACACGCATGGCTTCCAGCGAGATTTCGTAGTTAGTCGTGGGTAGTTTTTGCCAATCCTTGTAGATGGCTCCCGACACGCTCTCTCCTTGCGAGATGATCATCTCTCCGTCTTGAACTTCCACAGATCCACTACCTCCAATGTCCACCGGCTCCCACTTATCGAGGGATTTACCGTCAAATAACACGACGGGGGCTGTGGCACTCGCAGGGTCGGCCACCGACGTCACGGACACAAGGCAAGCCGCCAACAGGAGAAACAAGGAAGTCTTCATCGACCTAAAACTGGCAAGTTGGAGCCCGCTAGCCAAGCGATAAGTCAGGGTCATTACCTGGAACCCACCCAGGAAGCCAAGTTTGAAGCTATCCGTTGCCAAACGTTGATTGCTCGCATTCGTTGCCATGGATGTTTGTTCCTTCCACACGTTTGATCTGGCTTGCCGGGATTGTCGGCATTCCACTGATGTTTGGGCTTGGATTCAGTGGACTGGATGGCATGACCTTGGCCTTAGCTGGTGCTGTTGTGCTCTTGATTTTGATGGTAGACGGGATGCGATCACTTTCACTTCTCAGTCAAGTAAGCGTTGAGCTTCCTGAAACCGTCCATACGACCAAAAGCAAGACCTTTAACCTCGAAGCAATCGTATCGGGACTCAATAACAAGACATCTTGCCTCCGACTTGGGTTGCCTTTTCCGCGGGCTCTGGAAGCTGCCGAAGAGATCGTGCAAATGAGCGCTGTAAAGAAACCCAACTCTGGCAGAGCGAGTTGGAAAGTCACCTCCCTGGATCGGGGACATCATGAGTTTGACGTTGTGTATGCGGAAGTGCGGTCATACTGGCACCTGTGGGACATCCGGCGCGCTATCCCCGTGAAGTGCGAAGTGCGTGTATACCCCGACTTGTCCCGAGAAAAGCACGTGCTAGCACCCTTGTTTTTCCGACGTGGTGCCATGGGCACCCATCAGGTGCGTCAGCTTGGCAAGGGGCGTGAGTTTGAGCAATTGCGGGCATATCTGCCTGGGGACAGCTACGATGATGTCTACTGGAAGGGCACTGCTAAACGTCGTTTCCCTGTCACAATGATGTATCAGGTAGAAAAAACTCAAGAACTGCACGTGATTGTAGATATCTCTCGCCGCAGTGGGCGTCCGTTAGAGGCGAGTTCTCGTGGCGTAGACGCCGCTTATGAACGTTTCCTCCCTCGCACGCAATGTGAGCGCTTTATCCAAGCAGCACTGGTGCTGGCATTGGCAGCAGAACAACAGTCCGACCGCTTTGGCCTGACGGTTTTTTCCGATCAAGTGCACACTCTCCTTCCAGCTGGTTCCGGCAAAGCTCACTACACTGCCTGCCGCGATACACTTTACTCCTTGGAACCACGGCCGGTGAGCCCGGATTTCAATGAGTTGTTCATTCACATTGGGAATCGACTTCGGCACCGAGCTTTGATCGTCGTTCTCACGGATCTGGGCGAACCCTGGCTGTCGGAGTCATTTGCGAGTGCGATAGGAAACACAGCACGGCGACATGTCATGCTGGTGCACACTTTGGGCTCAAGGGAGTTCCAGCCGTTGTTCGCAAGCAACAGCACCATTCAACACGCTGACGATCTCTACGCGAAAATCGCTGGTCATCTGATGTGGAGTGATCTCCAAGGAACGAGCCATCAACTCAAGCAGGCTGGTGTGCACCTCACCTCGAGCGTGCAGGAGTCGCTCATAGCCGACGTTGTAACTTCCTATCTAAACACCAAGCGGCGTCAGTTGGTCTAGCGGATGGTTTGCAAGAAGCTCTGCAGACAAGCCCATCCGTCTTCAAATGACAGTGTGTCCAGTTTGCAGGATGCTGGCTTATGGACTTTGACCATCGGTCCACGAGGTGCCCACGTGTCAGGGTCCGTTGGGCCAAAAAAGACGTGGCAAGGTACACCACACGCTGCGGCGAGGTGACTAATGCCACTGTCATGACCAAGAAAATGGCTACAAGTGCCCAATCGATTGGCTAGTTCTGACAGGGGCAGCGCATCCCAGTGCACGAAGCGCATCCCTCGCCACGAATCGCGAACCAAATCCACGACACCGCGTTCTCGCTCGGCTTCTCCAGTGATCACTGCAAGCTCAGCGCTCGGAAATTGCTCAACAATAAGCCGTCCAACTTTGGTCCAGTGCTCAACCGCCCAATTTTTGTGAATCGATCCGCTGCCCGGATGAATAGCCACTCGCATTGCACTTATGTCAGGTCTTATCTTCCAAATGGGTGCAGCATTCTCCGGCAAAAACATAGCCAAACGCTCCAATGGACGAGCCAACTGCTCCACAGCATGACCGTGGCCATCCACAACTCGATGAGGCAGGTCGAGGAAAGTTTTGACGCCCGCCTTTTCCATCTGCTCTCGGAAGATGAGGTCAGGGTCATAAAGGTAGCTGAGCACAAGTTTGTACTGGCCGAGTCGCGCCGCCAAAGCCTCAGGCACAGGCACGCCCTTAGCGAACATCAGCGCCATACCCGGTGTATCGAGATAGAGATGATCGTCGGCATGCCCTGAAGCCGTGGCCATCTCAACGATGCCACGATTGCCCATCACATGAATGACCGCTCCAGGAATGCTCTCCCGCAGGAGACGGAGCACGGGAAGGGTGAGCACGAAGTCGCCCACCGCTCCACCCCGGATGACCAACAGGGGCCGCTCCGGGGCTGAAGATTCACTTTTCACCTTCCTTCTTCTCTGCCTTGCCTTGTGGAACGGGCGGTTTACCGCCTTTTTCCACGAAAGTCATCGCAACGCCATTGATGCAGTAACGACGATCTGTTGGTGTCTTGAATCCTTCGCCCTCAAAGACATGTCCAAGGTGAGCGTCACACACTTTGCAGACGACCTCTACGCGAACCATTCCAGCGGAGACGTCTCTCTTCTCTGTGATGTTCTTGGCCTTGGACTGGTCGTAAAAGGAAGGCCAGCCACAGCCGGAGTGGAACTTTTCCTTGCTGGTAAAAAGCTCTGAGCCACAGCAGACACAGTAATAGGTGCCTTCTCCCTGGGCATTAAACTTCTCATACTCAGCGCCGTGCGGGCGTTCGGTGGCAGCTTTGCGGGTCACCAAAAACTGTTCTTCGGTGAGCATTTTGCGCCAATCTTCGTCACTTTTTTCTACCTTCATCACAGGTTGTTCTTTCTTTTCAGCTTCTTTTGGGGCTTCGGCCTTCGGCTTGTCCTCGGCAAAGGAGATCAAGGCTAGGGCCAGCAGCGGAGTCAGAATAACATAACGCTTCATGGGGTCGATGGGGTGAGTTCAGTCGTAGGAGACGCCAGAAACCGACTTATTCTTGGGGACTTTTGCGTAAATCATAGCAAATGAACCTTTGATCGCTGCCATCCTGACCGCGATCATGCTGTGCAACATAGAGCAGGCCTCGGCTGATGGCCGGCAAGCTCCAGGTGTGCGGAGCTAGCCACAATTGCTTCCGCGCCAACTCCTTCATGCCTTGCGGAGTCAGTTCCAACCAATGCAAACTGCCCGTCTCACCGAGGCAAAGCACAGCACCGTCGACATCCAACAAGCTAGCCCTCATGAGACCCACCCGATAGTTACGCCCGTCCACCAGCAGTTCCCACTGGTGATCTTTGCGCCACACTTCCCTGCCCGTCTCGGCTTCAACACACACAAGTTCCGCTTGGCGCTCGGTCTCACCGTCGATCGCATAAAGGTGGCCATCCTTATAGATGGGCTGCATCCAATGGCACGCCAGTTTTTCTGACTTCCAGACCTCCCGAGCCTTCCACTCCGCATCAAACTCCAGCATCACAGCCCCAATCGGCCTCCCCTTGGGGTAAGCAGTCGTCACCAGCACGCGATTTTTGCCAGGGATCACCACTGGGGTTGTGGCGTTCACCGAAGTATACATATCCGCACGCCAAAAGTGCCGCGCGTAAACTTTCCCATCTTCCGGGTCAATGCAGAGCAGCCCTCCAATAGCTGGATCGCTTTCACCACCAGCGAACACTAGGAGCCGATCCTTGCCGTGAAGTTTCGTGATGATGGGGGATGCATAGCTGCTACCCCACTCGTCTTTGACCGCCCATATTTCCTTGCCGTCTTTGAGGTCAAAGGCAGCAACGCACACACCGGGAGTAGCGAGCTTGCGGACGCGCTCATCTTTGTCCTCGAGTTCACTGATCTTCTCGCCCTTCCCACCGACATTGATGTAAACCCGACCATTCTCCACGAGCGGAGTCGATCCGTGCCCAAAGAACTCCTGTGGCACCCAGTAGTCTTTTGCTAAGTCCTTGCTCCACAAAATCTTCCCACTGCTTAGTTCCAAACAATGGAGCATGCTCGTGACTCCCAAAGCCAGAACACGCCCGTCTGCAATGGTAGCACTACCGCGAGGACCGTTGGCATAGCCAAGACGATCTTGATACTGAATGGCATAGCTCACCTGCCACTTGGCCGCACCCGTCTCGGCGTGCACGCACTCAATCACTTCCTTGCCGTCCAATGCATGAAAAAGAACACAATCTGCGCCCACAATCGAAGGTGTGGTATAGCCATCACCCTTAGCGATCTCCCATACTTTGCGAGGTCCATCTGCGTCCCACTCTTTGAGCAAATGCGTTTCGGGTGACGTGGCGTCTCCGTTGGGGCCAAGCATCTTGGGCCAATCCGAGGCCCTAGCCGCAGGGTCTAGTTTGCTGGGTTTGGAAAACACCTTCAGGCGCTCCTCCTGCCCAGCCGCCAAGCCATGCATCAGCGTGGTTGCCAGCAAGCATCGTGTCGTGATATGAATCAGTCGCATTCCCATCATGAAAACATACCTGCGTTCCATTGCCTTTCTTTTCGTCACCGCACTGCTCACCAGTTGCGCCACATGCCCAATCTGTGCGCCGAAAGGCAAAGTAGAGCACATTGTACTCGCTTGGCTCAAGAAACCTGGTAATGCAGCTGACCGAGCCAAAATCGTAGCCGCAGCCAAAGATCTGAAGGCGGGTATCCCACAAGTGAAAGCCCTGAGCGTGGGCCAAGTGCTATTGAGCGAGCGGCCCATTGTCGATGACAGCTTCGACGTGGCGCTGGTCATGCGATTCAACAGCAAAGAAGACATGCAAGCCTACGAGAAGCATCCTGTGCATGTGAAAGCAGTCAAAGAAGTGCTTCAGCCACTCACCAGCAAAGTTGTCGTCTACGATTTCGTCACGGAATAGTCGGCTACTGAGTCGAGGAGGCGCTCCTGCACAAACATTCACAAGATTCGATTTCACCTGCGATTGGCCGTAGCGTTGAACTTCAACTAGACTCCCCAAATGACACGATTGATTTTTGCGGCCCTCTTCAGCCTGGCATTGACCTGCTGCTCGTCACCTCAAGCCGGTAACAAGCAGCATTACTTCATATCCAACGTGAAACCAGTGCTACAGCAGCACTGTCTCCGCTGCCACAACGGAACTGGACCAGGTCTCAACCTGAGCACCCAAGCAACAGCTTTTGTGCCGACAGTAGATGGTCGGCGGTATCTCGTTCCCGGCGATCCTGATGCCAGCTTGTTGATTCAAGCCATACAACGCAACGGCACCCATCCAAAAATGATGCCACGAGATCTGCTCAGCCTAACCGAAGACCAGATAGGTATGCTGCGGGAGTGGATCGAAGACGGTGCCGTCTGGCCAAGCGACAAAAGCGGCCAACTCAGCCACCAGCCGAGCGGGGAGCATCCGGCCCACTAGGCCAACAACAAAAACCAGCCTGCCAGTTCATCAACTAGCAGGCTGTTGTGGCACAAAAGTGAGAAGGAAAGCTTACTGCTGCGGCTGAGCAGATTTCGCAGCTTCTTCAGCTTCCTTTTTCATCTGCTCAACCTGCTGCTGAGCCTGCTGAACGCCCTGCATCACTTGATCCTTCAAAGTCGGCAGGATAAGGCCATAACCAAGCAGCCCGCCCACGGTCCAAATGAGCATCAACTTCATCAAGTTCATGTCTTTGGAGTGAATCCACCCCCAAATAAACGGATAGAGACCGCAGCTGAGGATTCCAAGGATACCATGAAGGGCACCTTTGGTCTAAAATAGCTTAACCAACACAAGGAGCGAAGCGACAAAAGCCGCCATCTGCAAAATAAGGCCGATATAATACATAGGATTGAATGATTACGTTACTAAATGAAGCTGACCTGCCACCCGGCAGGATCGTGTTCCGACACGACAAAGCCATCACAGCAGGTTTTATGCAGAATCGTCAATACTTCGTTTTGGAACCAGCCTAGTCCGGGATCAACCGAGCAACATCTCTACGGTCTTGGCGGTGGCGCCGTCGTGTTTTAGGAGGGCATTTCGGCCATTTTCAGCCATTTGGATCGCAGTTTTTGGATCGCGGAGGAGTTCCGCTACTTTTGGAGCCACTTCCCCAAGTTCGGCGACTTGCACAAGCCCACGTGCGCTGCTGAGGAGGGTCATTAATGGCTTAAAGTTCTCCATGTTAGGCCCACAGATCACAGCTTTTCCTGCCATGACCGCTTCAGCCGGATTCTGCCCGCCATGGGCGAGAAAACTTTTGCCGATAATGACAACATCAACAAGCGACTGCAGTGCTTTGAGCTCGCCAGTAGAGTCAACCACCAAGACATCTGCCTGTTCCATGCCTGGACCTGCAGAGGATCTCAAGGCTACTCGCAACCCCAGTGAGCGCATTTCCTCCGCAACTGTGGTTCCACGCTCGAAGTGCCTGGGGACAACGATCAAACCCAAATTGGGGAACTCATTGACCAGTTGAAGAAAAACTATGCCTAACGCACGCTCCTCTCCGGCATGTGTGCTGGCAGCCAACAAGAGTGGTCGCTCACAGGTGAATCCAGCGGCATGCAGCACGCACCGGAGATCTTCTACCTGGCTAGTCCTGGGTGCGGCACCCTGTGGATCATACTTCACACTGCCAGTGACGTGGATTGCTCCAGGGTCCACGCCGATACTCGCCCAGCGAGCAACATCGGACTCTTCCGGCACGCCGACCTTATCCAGCATGTTAAATATTGGTGCCACCAACGATCGGCACTTTTGGAACCGCGACTCTGAACGATCTGACAGCCGTGCATTGACCAAACAAACGGGCAAACCAGCGGCTTCTGCGGCTGCCGTTAGATTTGGCCAGACTTCTGCCTCGACGAGGACGATTTTCCACGGCCGGACGAAATGCAAAACTCTGAGGGCCACAAATGGCAGGTCCAAAGGGCTGTAGACTACGACAACTCGACCTGGGTTTGCCTGCTCGGCTTCCTTGGCGAGTTCCCACCCAGTTGGAGTCGTTGAAGTTAGAAGCACGTTCACTCGGCTGTCCGCTTTCAATACTTGTTGAATGAGCTTTCTCGCCACTCCGACTTCACCGACACTAACAGCGTGAACCCAAATGATCCGGCTATCCTGCTGGAGCGTCTTGACAGCTTCCTTCACTGATTGAGGCCAGAAACCGAGTCTCTGAGCGAGATCACGGAATCTGCCACCGCGCCGATACATTTTGATGAATGCTCCAGGTGCCAGTAAAAGCGTCACCAGGGGCAAAAGCAGATTGTAAAGAATGAGACTAATGGTGCGCATCTAACCCGCTCTTCTTTAGCCAGCAGACCTTGGTTCCGCCATACTCTTTCTCTTTCACCATCAACCAACGCGAGGAATCGACCTGAAGCGAAGTCCCTGCTCCATACTCCAAAATCAGAGCGCCATCAGGACTGAGCAACTCGGCCAAGTCGGGGTTGTCGAGCGAGAGTTGAGCCCAGTTTTGTGCTGTGCGTTCGTGCTGGTAGGGTGGATCCGCAAACACGATATCAAAAGCTCCTTGCTGGCCCTTTTTTAGATCAGCCAACACGCGATTGACCATGCCACATCTTACTTCGCCTCCCTCAAGGCGCACACGGCCTAGATTGCGGCGGATGACGTCACAAGCTTGGCGTTGCTCATCGACAAAAAGACAAGTTTCCGCTCCACGGCTGAGCGCCTCAAGGCCCAGTGCACCAGAACCGGCAAACAGGTCAATCACGCGGGCACCCGGAACCATTTCGCCCAGCATTGAGAAAATGGCCTGCCTAACTTTGTCCGTCGTAGGCCTTGTCACACTGCGAGGGACATCAATGCTCAACCCACCAGCCATTCCAGAGATGATTCGCATGGCTGCACTCTGCTATTGATTTGTTTCGCAATATTCCGACGTACGCGGGGTGGGGATCGAACCCACGGCCAATTGGTTAAAAGCCAACTGCTCTACCGCTGAGCTACCCGCGCGTCTGAGGTCGGAGGGGCGGATTTCATAGCCCACCCTGCCTGCACTGCAAGCCCTAAGTCACCCATCTCGAAGTTTTTTGGCCAAACTGAGCAAGTCGTTCTCCGGTCTTCGAACCAGAAACGCTCTCAGGCCAGCACGCTCTGCACCTTGAACATCCGCCTCAGGCTCATCGCCCACATGGAGCGCTTTTTCAGGTCTGACGTTTGCCGATGCGATGGCATGAAGGAAAATCGCCGCATGGGGCTTAGACTTGCCTACCTCACTGGAGATGGTCATGCCTGCAAAATAGCCTTCGAGTCCATGCCCGGCTAGAACAGCCCTCAGTCTGCGATCAAAGCTGGACAAAACCCACAGCCGATAATGAGTGCTGAGTTTATCGAGCGCGGGCAATACATCCTCAAACAATTGCCAAGCGCTATGGCAGCCGTAATGCGCGTACAGAGCATCAAACATTGCCTGCGGCACCTGAACTCCAAAGACTTGATCCACGAGTGCACGCCACCAAGATTGTTCATCGTCCATCGTCAGTTCCGTAGGCGGAAGGGTTTTCTTCCAAACGGATCGAAATGATGCTTCGAGCACCGCGGGGTCAGCCAGTATCCCGTATTCTGCTGCAAACCGGGCATAGGTAACGCCAACAGGCTCGGCAACCTTGATCAAGGTCCCAGCAGCATCGAAAAAGATGACCTCGAGGTCTGTCGTATTCATCGTCCACGCCAGACTAGCGCGCTAAGGGCAGCGTCAAAACCGGATTTGCCAGCGCTCAAGCTCTTGTGCAATCTAAGCACCAAACATTCATCCAACCTACTAACTGAGCCTTTTACCATGAGCCATTCGTCTGTCTGTCGCTGGGGATTTCTGAGCACCGCATCCATTGGCTGCAAAAACTGGCAGGCAGTGATGGATGCGGGCAATGCCCAGGTGACTGCTGTAGCGAGCCGAGCAGTAGAACCCGCCGCGAGATTCATCGACGAATGCCAGGCTGAGTGCCCGATGAATGTGAAACCAAAAGCGATGGGAAATTACGACGAACTGATCCAATCCCAAGACGTGGATGCCATCTACGTGCCACTACCGACTGGATTGCGGAAAGATTGGATACTCAAAGCCGCTGCGGCTGGTAAGCATGTGTTGATTGAGAAACCAGCAGGTGACTCTGCTGCTGACGTGGAAGAAATGATCAACGCCTGCCGGAAGGCTGGGGTTCAGTTGATGGACGGAGTGATGTTCATGCATTCAACTCGACTTCCTGAAATGCGTTCTGCGTTGGATGCGGGTGCAGTGGGTGACATCCGGAGGGCCACTGCACAGTTCAGCTTCCATGCGGATGAGGAGTTCGTACGCACGAACATCCGAACACATTCCGTGCTCGAGTCGATGGGGGCACTCGGCGATCTTGGTTGGTACACGAGCCGATGGATTCTCTGGGCCATGAACTGGGAAATGCCCTCACGACTGACTGCAAGGATTCACTCTGAGATGCAGCATCCCCACTCGCCCGGCAAAGTTCCGGCTGAGTTGAGTGCTGAGCTTGAGTTTAGCAATGGCAAATCCGCGTCCATGCACTGCTCATTTGTGTCACAACACTGCCAACTTGTGATGGTTGGAGGTACAAAGGGCTATCTGACATTACAAGATTTTGTCTTGCCGTTCGAAGGATCTACCCAGCTCGAATACCAAATACTGAACTCAGCCTTTGGCTCCCAGGGATGCCAATTCACGATGAATCCAGGGCGAGCTACCCACAAAGTGGATGAGATTCCAAGCAACGGTCCGGGCTCTCAGGAAAGCCGAATGATCCAGACCTTCTCTGCCAACGTGCTCAAGGGTGTTCCCGACCCGTTCTGGCCTGAAGTCACGCTAAAAACTCAGCGTGTTCTTGACGCGTGCCTCAAGTCTGCTCGCAGCGGTAGCTCGGCGATCTCACTTACCTGAGCGAATCTTCACCATCCAGCAAACGAACGCGGTGACGAGCAATTGGATTACAATTCCAGAGGCAAGGAAGCCCAACTCGATCATGGTGAGCACCGTAAATCCCGCTGCATGCGGCCATTCATCCAAGTTGTGAATGAGTGCGGCAGCTATGAGGCAAGGAATGGCCAAGTTTGGAACCTTCCACACCAGCAGCCCGAGAACTATGACACAGGTGGGCCAAACGAACTCAGGCATCGGCAAGACCGTTCCGGTCACAGCAAACAAAAGCGTGAACACGAAGTGCAGCGCATGGAACATGAGGATAGCTCTAAGCGCCCTTGGAATAGATCTCACCAAGACCGCAAGGACGATGGCAAAAACTAGGTGGGATAAACTCCAACCGCCTTCGAACAGGACAAACCCAACTCCAGGCACATCATAGCTGTATTCGAAGTCTTCCCGATGTAAGAAGTGCGTTAAGCCCAGTTTGAACGGCTCCCAGTACCACGGCCCTGTTGGCGTATCTGAGGTAACTGCCACCTGCCCCTGGAGTTTGGCTTGAGAGGGTTGCGGGAGACTTGAGGGTGCTTCGATCTTTGGTTCAGCCAAGTTCCTGATGATCTTCACCGGCCTGCTGGTTTCACCAGGAAAGAGAACTTGAGATCTGCGCTCAGTCTTCCCATCTACCGCTGCGATCATCGTCAGTGCTGCTGCACAGTCTCTTCCCAGACTCACTGTAAAATCTGAACCCGACAGGGTGACTGTGGCTTGTGCGAGAAGGTGAACCTCTTTGGAGTCATCGTTCAGTGGCACCGCCGTGGTACCGTCAACGGCAGTGAATCTCCATTTGAGCATCACTGGTTCAGCACCTGACTTGAAAACCAAGTTCCCGGAGATAAAGCGCACTGCGGAATCGAGCGTTTGCTGGCGATCAGCGTCCGTGAGGCTTCTGTACCAATCCGCTGGGATAGGTGGCAACTGACTAGGATTGGCAGATACAACCAAGCGAGGGTCGATGTCTAACTTGAGGGTGCTGGGTGCGCGCTGATGCAGATCAGCCTCCAAGCCAAGCGAAGGCACCTGATGCGCAATGGCCAACTCAGCCGAGAGCCAAAAAAGTGCGAGGAAGCTAAGCTTCAGGAGGTGCAGGGAGCAAATCCTCCCGGGCAAGCAGCCCTCGGATGTCGAAAACGGGTAGTTCAAGTTCACTGGCACGAGTTAGTTCCAAAAGATACGCGGTCATGCGATCCATTTCTGCCACCGCCGTGTGTACGAGGCTGGCAATGATGCGCCCATCAGCTCGATTCTTGCCAAATATACTGGCTACTCGGAACATCACTTGGCCACTGTCCCAATCGAACTCAAAATTGCCGAGATTGAGCTCCCGGTTGGTCCGCATCAGCAGTTCCGAGACAGCCAAGTAATGAGAATGAGGCACTACGACCGCGCTGTTGGACACCACCGAGACGATTCCTGCCTCAGCGTGAGATTGCGCATGTGTCAAAATCCGGGAGTGATGTGCCTCAAAGGCGCACTCTACCACTTCCATCGCCTCAACCACCCTATACTGCCAGCCCATGGACTTAAATGATTCCAGAACTGCGGCGTGAAGGGCGGACATCGTTGACCAACGAAAAAAAGTGGTCGGGGCGGCGAGATTCGAACTCACGACCTCCTGCTCCCAAAGCAGGCGCTCTACCAGGCTAAGCTACACCCCGAAAACGGCGGGCGGGATAATGCAGTAGTATCTGCGGTTAGCAAGGAAAAGCTGCGGATTCCCTCCAAACCTTTTCCTCGCCCGTGATTTACGTTAGTCCGCCTTCAAAATCAGCGCCTGCCCGGAGAGTATCGGAGAGGTTTTGAGCGTGGTGGCCGGTATGGTAGCGTTGCTAGGCAGTTGATTGAGCAAGAAATAGCCCCAACCGATGCCATCCAATTTGTCTGCTACAGTCGTATGGGTGACTGGATTGGGAACGATGATGCCTGCATACTTAACGGTCCGCTTGCCTGCGGCATCAACCAGAGTGAAGCCACCCGAGTAAGCGCCAGTCACAGGATTGATCTTCACCGTGAGCTTGGCCACATTACTGCCAATAAACGTAGCAGTAGCTGGTGAAACAATGCGCAATCCGCCGCCCGCGTTGGTGGCTGACTCTTCGATACCGGCTTCATTGAAGTCGATGATGGCGTTCGAGTCAGCAAGGCTGCCAATGTCAATGCCACCGGACGATCCAAGCCCCTGAACAAACGCGGCAGAAGCACCGAGTCCATCAAGGCCAGCACGGCCCAGCACGTTGCCAGCTGTCCAGTAAATGCGTTGGCTGATTGGATCCACACAAACATCTGAGGGAGCTGTTGGTGTAACGATAAGAGTCCCTGCGTTGTTGTCTCCCCCGCCAAGGTTGGAAGCGTCGATTCCGCCTGAGAATGCCCAGTAAATGCGACCAGCATCGTAAATGCCAGGAAGCAACTGCGGCTGAAGCACGCCGATTCCGGTGATGATCTGACCTACAGGCACCGCATCATCGACTGCGGTCTGCGGATTCTGACCGTTGTAGTCCACACTCAGGATGTCCTGTGAATCCACCGGAACGTAATAGAGCGTGGTGGCATTATAAACTGCTGCTACGTCGACCGCTGGTTCGGATGTCGTGACAGCCGCAACCCCTGTGCCATCGAGCAAAGCTGTCATGATACCACCGTTATTGGCGCCGCCCGTCTGCGCCCAGAAGATTCGGCCGTTTTCGGGATCAACGGTGATACCTCCAGCGCCACTGCCAACAGGGAGAGTAATCAAGTTGGGCACCACACCAGTGCCATCAAAGTTTGCAACGCCGATATTTGTCGCAGTGGTCCAGTAGATCTTGCCGCGAATCTGATCGACGGCTACCCCAACTGGATCAGCGCCAGGCACAACACCAAAGTTGTTCAGCGAGGTTCCATCCACACCGACATTTGCTACTGCTCCATGGAACTGGCGTGCAACGAAAAGACGATTCCCACGGGCTTGCAAGCCGAGGACGACTTGGGGAGCGGTACCAACTGGCGGGGTGGGCACTGGCTTGGCGACTGGCGCGGTGTATAGACCACCAGTTACACCAAGCACAATCGGTGTAGCCCAGCCAGCTTTGTAGAGGCGCTCGGTAGCAGATACCTGTGTCGCTTTACTCCACTGCACTTGAGCAAGCGGAGTCTCGACTACTGTGTGGGCAGCATCTGCATTCACCTGCAATACTCCGGTCAATGAACCTGTGCCTTTGTAGAAAGCTGTGTAAAGCAGCACCTGTCCAGCGGGCCCAACTGGCGCAGCAGTAGAAATCGTCATGCCGTCGGCAGCCTTACCATTCAGCGCGACCATCCCCGTTGTATCTTTGATGTTTGCTGCGGCAAAACTAGTGCCCTGAGGAATGTTTACCTTGCCATCATCTGCAGACCCAAGCCCCATCGCGATGTTGTGAAGACCCTTGAAGGAAGTTGCAGGTGTTGCTTTGCTCCAAACGTTTCTCCAACCACTGAATGGTGCGCTGTCAGCGCCAATGCTCACGGTGCCAGTTACCGTGTTCGACCCGGTAGCGACCACAAACGCCAGATTAAGAGGAGCAAGCGGTGCTTTCCTGTTGATGGTGGCGCTACCGGTCGGGTTGGCCAGCAAGGTGTTCATGTTACCTTTAGCGGAGTATTTGACGCCACCAATGGTAACGCTAGCCGTGTATGCGCCGACATTGTTCGTGACGATATCAACGCGGCCTCCGTGACCGCCATTCACAATTGCTTGACGATCAAGTAACGCAGCAAAGGTGCCAATCGCAGATCCAGGAACAGGCTGAATCGTCAGGTTGAAGGTGTAAGTTCCGACCAAGCCTGACGGGTTTGTGGCCTCTATCGTCACTGATACAGGTGCTAGCGTGGCCGTAGTGGGCGTACCACTCACCACGCCTGTCTTGGAATCAAACTTCAAGCCTGCAGGAAGCTTTGCTGTCGTTTTAAAGGACGTTGGAGCCTTTGCCGGATCTGGGTCAACAACTGGTGGAATGGTGAGGAAAGTTCCCACGACTCCGGTGATGTCAGATCCGCTAACGAGTCCACCTGAGACCGAACTTGGCAGGCTGATCGAGGGCTGAAGCGCTACCCTTGCTCGGAACAATCCTGTGAGGCCAACTAGGTCCGGATCTGCCGCCGCACAGGTGATTTCACAGTCATAGTCTCCCTCAGTGCCGCCGCCAAAACCGGTGATGATGAGTGTCGGTGATGAAGTGCCTGAAAAGGCTCCACCATCGCTCAAAGGCACCCCACCTTGACGCCAGCGATAGGTGAGTCCGCTGCCGCCAGCGATCGCCTTGAGTGTGACATTGGATCCAGCAGCCACAGGAACAGCAGAGTCTGCGGTGCCAATCACCACAACCTCGGCTCCGTTGCTAATCATCGATCCATCGGGGGCAGGGTTGGTGACTTTGACATCGTATCTGCCTCCGTGTGTCACCGTAGCGGCTGGCACACTGTAGGTTTCTGTCATAGCACCAGCCAAATTAGCTGCATTTTTGCGCCATTGGACAGTTTTTCTGTCTCCGCCGGCTGCTGAGACGTTGAGAGTAAATGGCTGACCCAGAGGTACAATCTGTTGAACTGGATCCGTTACACTAAGAGGCTGGTCATCATCCACGATCGTGAATACATGCTCAAACGGCGCTGCAACCACTGGTGGACGTGGAGGATTGGACGCCCTCACTTCCGTTGGAGTGCCCAGCACGAACGTCACCTCTCTATTCGTTTCAGGAATCGCATCGTTGATCAGCGTCACGACCAAGTTGGCCGAAGTCTGCCCTTTTTTGAACAGGAGTGGCGATGAAAGGCTGGCCTTGTAATGCACATTACCAAAGGCCGTCGAACCAGATGCCACCGTAATCGGCACTTTCACATCGACGGTAGCTGCGGGGTTGAGGAGAACCTGCACGTTAATCTTATTTGGATTACCCTCAAAGACGCTCTGCTGAGCCAACGCGAAGAACGCTTGGGGCGGAGGTGCTGGAGTGATCTCTGAGGTGATGATAAGACCATTGCTTCCAACAGCCACAGCTCTTTGGATACTCCCGGCTTCATAAGCAAGGTCCTGAAGCGCATTGCCAGTACTTGTGAACACCTGACTCCAGTTGCTTCCATTGGCAGACTTAACCGCCACACCACCAACCCCAACCGCGATCAGTTTGGTGCCAGCCTGGGCAACAGACTTCAACTCCGTCGACACGCCCGATGCGCGCCGCACCCAAGAATCTCCGTCTGAAGAAGTGAGAATCACGCCACCAGTTCCCACAGCTACAAACTGACTACCAGTCCATGCCACATCATTCAATGTAGCGGAAGTAGGCACTCCTGATGCAGGCACCCAAGCAAACCCATTGCTCGACACCAGGATCACGCCCGTTGCGCCCACTGTTACGAACTGTGTTCCGCTGCCATTGGGGCGACTTGTGACTGAGTTTAGGCGCTGACTCACATCGGAAGGCCGAACAGTCCAACCAACACCATCTGGTGACGTGATGATCGTTCCGTCGACTCCAACTGCAACAAAGATGCCACCGGCGAAAGTGATGCTCTCGAGAGTCACACCCACCGTCGAGAATCCGACTGTCCATGTAGCTCCATTGTTCGTAGACGAAACCAAAGTTCCATCTTCTCCTACCACCACGATGCGGGTCGCACTTGCAGCACCTGAAAGAAGTCGCTTGGAAACAGAGACAGTCCGCTCCGTCCAAGTGCGCCCATCGGGGGACGTCAAAAGCGCTCCAGAAGCACCGAACGCTACAAACGTGTTCTGAGCTGATGCTCGAACGACACCCTCAAGATCTCTGGTAATGCCAGAGCCAAGCCGGGTCCAAGTTGTGCCGTTCGTCGATGAATGAATCAATCCCGCCTCACCGACTGAAGTCCAGCGGCCAGGAGCTGTTCCACCGAACGCGACTGCCATCAGATGCTCAGTTGGGTTCGCGGTACCAGACGCAGCCCATGAGATGCCATTTGAAGAGCTTCTTATGATCCCGTTGGTTCCCACCGCCAAGAAAGTCGTTCCATTCCAATAAACATCATTCACCGTCTCCACCGAACCCGTGCTGCCTGCCGTCCAAGTCAATCCATCTGAAGATGTCTCCACCGCTCCACCAACGCCAGCCGCAACAAAGCCAGAGGCGCTAGCAGCAACGGAAAGCAAATTGTTCGTGGTCGTGGTAGCCTGAACAGCCCAGGTTACGCCGTCTGGAGATGAGGTGATTACGCCGCCATTTCCCACTGCCACAATCCGCGAGAGATTGCCAGCCACCGAGTTGAGTCTTACACTTGTGCCACTGTTGACCAGCACCCAGTTCTGGAAGCCCAACGTATAAGAGTAAGAATAAAGTGAACCATTGTCACCAACCACGTAGATCTGGTCATTGATGAATGCCACGTCGCGCAAATCTGCCGAAGTTCCCAAGCTGCGAACTGTCCATGCTTGGCCATTTGGTGATGTCAAATAGATGCCCGCCTGACCAACGGCAATCCACTCAGTGCCCGTCCAAGTAACGCCATAGAGCACTGTTTCCAGGGGAACCCGCACCTTTGTCCAGGACACACCGTCATCTGAAGTCCTCAATAATGTCCCCAAGCTGCCAACAGCTATGGCCTCAGCGCTGCCACTCCGCATACCAATCTCATGAATAGTTTCCGCAGTTACTGGCAAAGGATTCCGTAGTGTCCAAGTGGAGCCGATTGGGAGTTCCGAGTCATTGTCTGTCACGGTGATGGTGAGTGCGGCAGGAGAGCCTTTGATTCCCTGGGCACTAACTGAACTGATACGCACCACATGACGTTCTTCGGACTCAGTGAGCGGATCATCCGTAACAGTAATTGTCGCCACGGCACTACTTAGCCCATCCGGAATAACAACGCTCGCAGGACCAGTCACATCAGAGCCAGATGGATAAGCAAGCCCGATCGTGATAGGGCCAGGCGCTGGCCAATTCGACTGAATCGCCACTCTAATGGTATCACCCTCAATAGCACGCGCTGCCTTGACAGCAAAACGCACAGGAGGAGGAGTGGCACCACCCGCGCCCACAGCAATCTCTAGCTCACCGTGAGTATCAAAGCGTGACGTATTCCAATACAGCGTCGATGCAGCAAGCTCTGGAAGGTCGAGTGCGTCCGAAAGTGCGCCAGAACCCGTTACAAGCGTCCCCCAATCAATGAGATCGAAGATCGCGCCACCAGCAGGGGTGTATTCCAGCAGAATCTGGAACAGTGTTGTTCCAAGGAGTTCTAGTTCGCCTGCGACACCAATACTGTCGAACGAAGAACTCCCCAGAGACAATATCACGGTCGTGTCGTTGCCCAATGATAGGTCATCCCCAAATGAGAGCCGCTCAAGACCGGAAGCAATCGATAAAGAATCGCCAGGAGAAAGGAGCGTCCCTGTTTCCAACGTGGTAGAGCCCGCAATAAAGCCCGCACCACCTAACAAGCTACCAGGATTGCGAACCCGAACCGCTCCTGAACCGGTTCCCGAGCCAGATGTATTGGATACAATAAGAGAACCCGACTCAACAATGACACCGCCTTTGAAGGTGTTGCTCTCCGTCAGCGTTACCACACCCAAACCTTCCTTCACAAGCGATAGCCGGTCAGCAGTAACTGCTTCAGAAATCAATCCCGAGAACAGAATGCCTACCCCGTCCTGGGTTTCTGAAACGACTCTCACAGCTTTCTCATCTACACCTGAGGTATTTATATTCTGCAGCGTGACCTTGCCTGCAAACGTCGTGGTTCCAGCATCTAGAGAAGCAGCACCGCCAATGGTCGTGCTGCCCGTGCCATTTGTAGCATTGATATCGATCGGATTTGAAAGCGTAAGGCCGGCTGCATCCGCGAGAAATGCAACATTGGGACTCAGCGATGTCTCCTTCCGGAAGTGCACGGCACCTTGGTTAGGTGTGACCGTCTGGGTCGCTACATAATACGTGGCACCAGCATCTGAGCCAGTCTCGATCTGGAACTGCACCCCATATCGGATCTCACCAAAATCGTCAAAGTCACTCACCCTCACCAGACTCAGTGTACCTCCGTTCGCCGCACTGTAAGTGACTTGATAAACGCCATTGCGTTCCGGGTGCTCATTCTCTCCCTCTACCAGGATGTATTTTCCACTGCCGGTTGCGGTACCTGCATCGGATTGCGTGTAGGTGTAACCATTGATGGTGAAAGATGTCTTGTTCGGGAACAAGAACGCACCTTTGCCATTCACAGAACCAAGCACACCTGAACTTGTCGGATCAAAGTTTCCGCCAACCTCTCCCAGACTCCGACCAGCGGTTGACCGATGCACCGAACTCGTATTGCCAGCTTTGCGAACGATATCGCCTAACTCCACCGCTGTCCCACTTCCTGCGGCATCATTTTGACCAACGATCAGCGTGCCATGTCGGACAACCGCGCCACCATCAATAAATGCGTTGTCAGCGTTGCCCTCGTTATTCAGCCAGTTGCCGTGTAGTGCCAAGGTTCCACCGCCTGTTACCAGCAGGCTTCCATTGCTGACGGCACCGCCTACAGTCAATGAGCGCCCGAGATCGATGTTAAAGTTTGGCCGAGAGCCGACCCCAATCTCCATCACTCCTTGGAAAGTTGTACGTCCGGAAACACGGACATCCGTGGCACCACTATTATTGTTTCCGCCAATCAGCGTTTTTCCCTGAACAGTGCCACCTTCCAAGACAACCTTGACGAAGTCCGTTGGTTTGGTGTTAGAGGTTGATGCAACGCCAAACACACCTGTCCCAATCGCCCCGTTACCGACAATCGTCGTTCCAGCGGCAGCAAACAAGCCTCCGGTATGCGTATTGTTGCCAGAGATTCTCAGCGTGCCATACCCGACCTTGTGAAGGCTTCCGACAAGCCCAGAAAGATTGCCAGCCAAGTCGGCATCAATTGCAGCAGTGCCATCGTTGACAAACACCTCACGGCTCCCACCACCTAGATTGATAGGATTGGTCCACGTGACTTTCCCATCAGCCTTGGGAGAACCCAGAAGCAGTGCTGAACCATCGGCGACAAAACCATCCACCCCCCAGGTAACGGTGCTGCCATTTCCGCCCAAGTTAACGGTCCGATCACCTCCAAACGCGGCAAATCCACCACTGCTGAACCACTGAACTTCTCCTGGGCCGCTGCCTAGTGTCCTTGCAAAGGTATCCGTCGTTCCAAGCCCAATTAAGCCGCCATCAAATCGGAGATTTGTGCCTGTGGTAGCCACGCCAATCCCCCCCGGCAATGCCCCCGAAGATTGCAACAAAATAACCCCCCCGTTGGCAAAAGTGTGCCCAGTGTAAGTGTTATTGCCACCAAGTGTCGTCGTTCCGGTGCCCACGTGGACAAAGTTCACAGGATTAGAGCGCCGCCCCCCGGTGGACGGGATAAATACAGCCCCGAGTGCTTGGTCTGCGATCACCGAGTCGATCCGAAATACTCCCTCCGGATTGTGGTTGTGAATAAGCATCTCATATTGCAGCAAGGTGTTGAGAGGAGAGATGAGATTTAACGGGTCATAGTAAGCGACATCAGCTCGACCCACCGACTGCAGAGACGACATTTGTCCTCCCGTGATCAACTTGCTCGACGCCCCCGAGTTCGCTCCTACAAGTATGGCACCGCCCATCAACACGAGTTCATCCGAAACGGTCACCAAGCTGTTCTTGGGACTAAAATAACGCAAGCCGAAAGGACCCAACTGACTGCCCGAGTAGCTTTCCTTGAGTGGTGTGATGCCATTAAATGCATCCGCAGCCTCGGAAACGATCTGTTCGCCCGTAACGCTTGTCCAGATTGAGACATCCGGGCGTATTCGATACAAGTTCTTCGAGTCTGCAGATATGACACTATTGTCTGCTGGTTCAATCGCAGCAAAGTTATTGACGCCAGGTCTCACAACATAAGACGTGTCCTGGTAAGTAGCCCACGGTATCGCTAACGATGCTGCGACTGCTGGAACGGCCAGTCGAATGCTTGCAGAACCTCCATTTGGATTCTCTACAAACAAAACAGTCCCAGCAGGTCGTCTGTCAACAAACTGCGGATTGGATGAGTCCTGAAGTTCCAGGAGAGTCGTTGTATTTATACCACCCGTAACACGAATCGTAGACGCACCTGCATCTATGACCAGCCCGCCAAAAAGTTGCTGTGACCGGTTCTCGGATCTCTCAGTAAGGCCCGATGCCACTGGAGTATCATCCAGGCCCCGAAGTTCAAATATCCCACCTCCCACAGTGAGACCTGCAAGATTGCTCGCAAAACGATTACTCGCTCCACCTTGGTTTGGAACGTTCTCCTGGTTTGCGTTATTGTAAGCTAATACCAGGGTTCCGTTTAACACTTCAAAAGAGCCTAGATTTCCGGAGCCTCCAGAGTTGTCATTTCTCTGGATGGTCAGGGTTCCGATACCTGACTTCTGTAGTCTTCCAAGAGCGCCTCCCACTCCACCGGAAACGTTGCCATAGATAGTCAGATCCGTTCCAGAAAGTGCAATGTCGATATTTGCAAGTTCATTTACCTGAAACCCTCGATCTGTTGAAGCCGAGTTTCCCGTATACTGCAACGATGCTGACGAAATGATGAGTTTGTCTGGTGCACCAAGCGACGTTCCCAATGGGCCCACCGTTCCGCCGTTGTTCATAACCGGGACACTCAGCGTACCTCCAACAATCTCAACTCCGCCACTAAACGTATTGGGACCGGTCAAGAAGGCAGTACCAGTGCCTGATTTCAAGAATCCGTTTCGTCCACTTACTTCCAAAACAACATTTGAGGCTGTTGCTGTCGCTGCAGCCGACGTACCCGCTATCTCTGTGGTCAAATTGAAGCTAACGTTGTCGCTGAAGCTTGCGATTACCGCACCAGCGGGTATTCCGGGGCCAGTCACTGGCATTCCGACGTAGAGATCACGTACTGAACCAGACGTTACTACCACTCTTGTTGAGCCAATCGTCGTGCTTACCACCAAGTTGTTGACGCCTCCAGTCACCGGTATCACGCCAGGACTGGAGCCCGTAGCAGCAATGCTCATAAACACCTGAGAAGGTGTATATCCCGTAATGAATGTGCCGGAAGGGATGTTCAAGCCGGTAATGGGTTGCCCGATAACAAGTCCAGCAGTGGTACCTGATGTCAGATTCAGCGTACCACTTCCTGACGTTGTAGTTACGACCATATTGGCTTCACCATTCAAGTGCGGAGCCACGTTCGACCCGAGGGCCGTAGTAGGGGAACTGATCTCAATTGACGTTGGGGTAACATCAAGGATCGTCGCACCGTTCGGAATACCCGGGCCCGAAATTGGCATGCCAGCAACCAGCTTGGCTGTCGTACCAGATGTCAGGTTGAGTGTTGTAGAGCTTGCTGAAAAATCAAAAAGTGCACCAGAGATCGAGGCTCCGTTGGCAATTTCCGAACTGATCGTCAGAGAACCGTTGGGATCATTTTGGTGCAGGTAAAGATATCCCCCCTCCCGATTGTGCTCTAGCAGAAGACGTCCGCCCTGGATTAAATTGGAGTTCTCACCCACTGCGGGTGTCTGCATTATGGCGTTAGTGAATATTCGATTGTCGCCAGTAAGTGTCAGAACTGTTGATTGGGGGGCATTAAACCGGAGCGAATTGGTAGTCGCAGAACTCAGTGATTGGCTCTGAGTAACAGTGGTCTGAGCGCGCGGCTGCCAAACGTCATTCAAAAATGATGAAAAGCCGGTGATTGGCTGATCCGTACTGTCACCATTATTCATTGCCCAGGTCGTCCCGCCATAAGTCGCCCAACCGCCAAGAATACCGTGTACGTTGTTGCGATCCGTGTCAGCAAAAAGCGATGGGGTGGCCTGTATGTCCAAAACAGCGCCAGTGTTGATACCAAAGCCGTTTAGCCTGAGACGCACTCCACTCGCTGGATCTGATCTGGTAATCCGATTCTGCCCACGAGATAGTGTGAGCGATGAGACATCCTCCCGAATGCTGCTAAGCCCCCCCACGATGTCCAACACACCGCCACCGCGTCCGCCCCCAAGAACAAGTCCGGCGCCGTCTGCGAGTTTTGACAGCGAATCGTTCTGATACCTCAATCGAAGCGTACCCTCCGCAACGGTTGTAGCACCTCTAAACGTGTTGTTTCCCGCCATAATGAGAGTGCCGAAACCCTCTTTTCGTAGCGACGAAGTTCCAGAGATGATGCCCGACACCTCCAGGCTCATATTGTCAAACACCTCTATGGTACTCGAAACATCCAACCTCACATCTCCCACCCAACTTGCCTGCCCCCCGGCTGGAGCAAAGGTCCGTAGTCGTCCTCCTTGCATCGCGATGGTTTCACTTCGTGTGTAGTTGGTATCGATGTCGAGGTTACCTCCAATCAATGCAACCTCAGGCCCACCAGCAGCACCCAAGGCCGTATCCCGTACTACTCTTAACGTGCCTCCATAGATGGTCGTTTGCCCTGAATAGTTTGAGATGAAAGTCTGTCCAGCTTCCTCAGGCTCATCTGCTTCACCTAGCAACCAGGTCCCAGTTCCAGATTTAACAAGGTTAAGTTTACCTGTGCCGTTGTCAGCCAAGGGCAACTCAAACGCATTTAAGCCACCGTTGGTTCCACCTAGCACGAGTGTGGCATCCTGGTTTGGCGAGGAATATGCAATCCGATCTTCTCCCAGCACGACGTTGAAATCATCATTCTGCCTCAAATAAGAACGCCTCATCATGAGAATGTCACCAAGACGCGACCCGTTTGCATAAATCGCCGCACCCACAGAGCCCGTGCCAATCTCAAAGGAACGATAGGCGAATGAAGGACTATCTCCAAAAAACGCAAGTCCCGCACCGTCTGCGATCCTCAGCAAACTCGCAGATGATGTGTCTTGGGGAACTGATGTAGCCGTTCCGAGGGACGATGCATTTCTCCGTCCTGACAACGTAACAATCCCAAGTACACCTTGGCTAATGACCGTGGCACCAGTGAATGAGCTGTTGGCCTCGGTTAGCCGCAAGAGACCCTGCCCACGCTTCTCGATTCCAAGTACTGTCGTGTTTCCTGTGACGAAGTTAGCCCTCTCCCCTATATTTCCCGAGAATGTGGTATTTTCGTCTTGATTGAAGGTCACTTTGAGCGGGCCGGTTCCCACCCCTTCTGTAACAATTGTTCCCACGCCAGAAAGCGCACCAAAAGTAGCATTGTCTTCAATTACGACGCTCCCTCGATTCATAACAAGGCCAGCACGCGCTGGCAATACGCTACCCTTTCGGACGATAAGTGTGCCACCCTCGACAGATACCGACTCGAACTGATTCCCCGAGTTAACCCCTGACTTCTCGTCTAAGACAAGCGTACCAATATCGAGCCTGAGACGACCAGTAAATGTATTCTCTCCAGAAAGAACCAACGTTCCAGTACCTGCACCAGCCCCTCCAAGAATCAGTTCACCACTGCCTGACACTGGACTCTCGATTGTCAGTGTCTTGCCGCTAGGAACAGCGATTGAACCACCCTTGGAGCCTATAGTGACTCCACGCTGGACATCGAATGTAATCGTAGATGTAGCGGCCGAGGAAACACTCAGCACACCGCCATCCAAGAACAAAAAGTCTGACTTTGGTCCGACACTTTGACCGAGATTTCCGATACTTCTGAGCTCCAAGATACCCTCATTCACATAAGTGCCGCCGGTATACGTATTTGATCCGTTGGAGAGGATAAGACGCCCTGGACCAGACTTCACCAGCGTCACCGGATTCGATCCATTGTTTCTGACAGAGGCTGAGATGGTAAGCAGTCGGCCAGCCCCGTCAGCAACATAGGTGAACAGTTCAAAGTTGCCGCCATTGCCGGCATTTCCGCCGGTCAATACACCGTTTGAAATTGTGTGGTTGTTTCCGCGTCCGATGATTCCACCAGAGTTAATCGTCAGTGTCCTTGAGCCAAGGTTAAGAGTCCGCCCCGTCCCAGAATCAAAGTAAAGGGAATTGATGGTTCTATTCAGCGACTTAGCTGGTGCTGGTCCTTGTCCTGAGATCGTGACATTTCCCGTTTCAATACGGATGTTATTGGTGCCGGTCCACTTGTTCTGCTGGTTGGCAGAGCCCGAGACGGTATCGTAGTTATCAAAGGCCTGAAGTTTTCCGCCTACGAGAGTCACGAAATCAGTGTCTGTGATCGCGGTCCCACTACCATTCAGTTTGGAGTTAACGGTCACTGCCCATCCCCCAAGGATGGTTCCTCCAGCAAGGCCGCCTGGGGGCGTCGTGGTAAGTTTCACCACATTTCGGGTGTCACTGACCAAGGCGTTAGTTCCATCCTTGATGCCCCCGACACCTGAACCTTGAAGGGTCAGAGTGCCTCCGAGTGTGTGTGTAATGGTATTGACGGTGAACTCGCTTGTCCGAGTGTCATCCGCACGGCTCATTTGAAGCAACAGCCGCCCAGCTCCTACCGTGAGGTTACCCACAGTCTCAGAGTAGCTTGCTTCTCCTGCATTGTGGTTGAACTGCAAAGTTCCTCCTGTGGCCGAAATCGCAGCCGTATTGTGAATGCGTCCATAGCTACCAGACACGCCATCTCGCTCATTGAAGTCTTTATTGTTATCGATGAGCAACGTACCGCCATTGATGGTAATCGTTGGTGTCGCTGAGAGACGACCACTTCCTATGATCGCAGTAAGTCGATTGTTATCACTGGCATTCAGCACAAAAAAATCTTGGCCATCGCGCTCAAAGTCACGAGGTAAGCCACCCTGCAAACGCAGGGTGCCATCTCGAATCTCAGTGTTGCCGGTGTAGTCCAACTCATTGTTAATGCGAACGGTATTAGTACCCGTTTTGATGACGTTTCCCGCACCGACCAACTCCGATCCATAGGCCCAGTCTGTGCTCGCCGAAAGTTCGACAGTTCCACTGTTGGTGATATCACTTCCAAATCGCGGTGAAGTAGCGGAGTTGAACCCCGTTGGCAAGTTACCCAGAGGATTGTTAATGTTCACCAGTCGCAGAGTCCCAGAGTTGACGTGAGTCGTACCTGTATAGGAAATCTGGTTCCCTTGCAGAGTCAGCATCCCGGAACCGTTCTTCACCAGATTCAAGTTGCCCGTACTTGTTCCTGTGTTGTTTCCAGGGTTTGTGACAATCGACTTATCCCTCATGTATCCATTGTAGAAGCTGTTAGCGTTGCCGCTGATCGTTAGGGTTGCATTTGCGGCCAGCGCGTTTTCGCCCTCGACGTTCTCGATCACCCCGTTCGATGAATAGTCCAATATCTGTCCCACTTCCTCACTGTTGCCCATCATCTTCAAATAAGCCCAGCGTCCACTGACCCCATCAAATCGGATCGTTGCTGAGTCATTGATTTGCTCCGAAGCCTCGAGCTGTACGATTGCCGAAGCATTTCCATCACGGTTGGAGTTCCCGATAAAGAGATTATTGGAGGAGATAGCAGCATCACTGCCAGCAGCAGACCGGAGAAAGGTCGTGCCGCCTGTGGTTGGAATGTAAGTGCTGCCCGTGTAGGTGTTATTGCCCATGAGCGTCACGTTACCGCTATCTCGCTTGATCAGTGACCCAGAACCCGATATGGAGCCCCCAATCCGGAAGCTCGAGTAGGCATTGCCACCAGTTCGCACAGCGAGAACCGCATTCGAGTTCAACGTAATACCTGAAAAGATCTCGTCATCACCACCAACGGTTTTGATGATCTTGGCAGCAGTCCCCGTTGTCTGCCCTTGCAGTGTCAGCGAGTTCAGCCTAACGCCAACGGTCTCACCGCCACTGATGTCTCCCATGAAGAGAGTTCCAAGGGTGACCGCTGGGGCTCCCGAACGTGCATACGAAGCAAGAATCGTGCGACCACTCGGCGCACTGCCAGTCACGTCATAAGTGACGGTAACCTGTCTGGTCCCAGCGTTCCAAGCCACTTGGAACTGCTTTGCATTGGTGCTACCCGCATGCTCACTCCACATGAAAACTCCGTCAGTGATCACTAGCGAACCCAAAGTGGGCGAGTTGGCGAGGGTCACCGGCCCGTAGACTAGTGTGGTGCCATCAGTCTGTCCAATACGCTCAACCGCATCACCTATCTGCTTGTTGGTGAAGATGGTCGTAGTCGTATAGCTGGCACGGATCGTCTTGCCCACGACGTTTCCAGTCGCCGAACTGTTAACGAGCGCTGCATTCGAAAAAGTAACCTGGACGACACGCGTGGTCGGATTGTAGGTGACAGCATATCCTGGATCGCTTGAACCACGAATCGTTGACCAGGCAAGTGATGCCACCCCAGTATCCGCAGCCACCACGTTAACATTCAAAGACGAGTAAATCGGATCCGAGTCAAGAGTCGCGGTGTATCCTGCTGGAGAGCCTAGCACATAACTTGTTACTCCATGCTGAATCACCCCCAAATCCTTGGCCGCGCCTGGGATATTCCGGCCAGGGCCAAAGTCGAGGTTGATCGTGACCGTCTGGCCCACACCGCCGGGAGTTGTTGGTTTCGCAAACGTGTAAGTCTGGAGAGGCGGGTTCGGAGTACTAGTAACCACTTCAAAAATCTCCACCTCCGTGGGCGAGGTGATCTGGGAAATCGTGGCCGCACCCGTAAGACCAGGCCCCGTGACTTTCATTCCAGCGGTCAGGTCGGCAGTGGTGATCAAGTTAGTGATCTGCTGTGTGCCCACCGTAACAGTTCCTGTCCGGGTGAAGTTCCAAGGTGAAGTAAACGTGTAAGTGACCGCTGTTGTGTTGGTAGCGGTGCAATTAAGCGACATCGTCACAGTATTCGCCGGTGAGCCTACTGCCGTTACAACCGTGTTCCCAGGAATACCAGAACCGGTTACAATCATGCCAGGAACGATCCCCGTGAGCGATGAGACTTCGGTCAAAACATTGCTACCGTTCGCAGATTTGGCAGTCGGGGTGACGATTCCCCCGCCTGCAGAAGCCCACGTCGTCGCGTTCGCGTTGGTCCCATTGAAGTTGAACGTTCCACTTTGCCCCCAACCAAGAGTGCTCAGGCTCGCCCAGAAGGCGAGAACGAGGGCGAGAGTGATGTTTGAGGTCAGCTTCATGAATCTGGGTGGGTGATTGTTAACAATTTGGACCTGTTTCTCCCAAAAACGTTGGCTCAAAACAAGCCCAATTTGAAATGTGATCCAGGGGGTGGCAATCATGGCGGGAAAAGGTGTTCGTCCAGTGCTACCACTATTCTCCCCCACGCGTGTTACCGAAATGTTACCCCCTTTGTGGATTGAGTGCCTCTTCGCGATTGATTTTGGGACGCAAAATGGTGGCAGAGGGGAGATTTGAACTCCCGACCAAAGGCTTATGAGTCCTCTGCTCTACCCCTGAGCTACTCTGCCGAGGTAATGACCCGAAAAATCGGGCCGTGAACCTAAGTACGCCACGCTTTCTGTCAAGCGATGCGTTGAAGTGGAAAGATTATCTCCAATGGTTGGTTTTCTTCTGCTCATGCGCCACCCACTCCTGCTCCTCGCCTGCCTTTGCCCTCTCATGGCAATCGCACAGAATCAGCCCAAAAAAGAAAAACCCTTGGCCCCAGGCGGTAAATGGCATGCAAACGATCCGCTGAGACCGCGCCCGCGAGTCGTTACTCCCCCAACCGGTCAAACACCGCCATCGGACGCGACCATCATTTTCGATGGGAAGAGCCTTGCCGGTTGGAAACGCGATCCCCGAAAAAGCGATCCCGCCGGTAAAGATGCTGATGCCGCGCTGTGGACCGTCAAAGACGGCTACTTTGAATGTAGCCCTAAATCAGGCTCCTTACGCACCCGCCAAAAGTACGCTGGCGATCAACAGTGGCACATCGAGTGGGCCACGCCCGTTGAGGTAAAAGGTAACGGTCAAGGCAGAGGCAACTCCGGTGTTTTCATTGGTGGCTTCCCTGAGATCCAGGTTCTCGACTCATACCAAAACGACACCTACCCAGACGGACAGGCCGCAGGGCTTTACGGATTTTATCCTCCCATGGTCAATGCTTCTCGAAAACCCGGCGAATGGCAGACCTACGATATCATCGTCGAGCGACAAAAGAGGGACTCATCTGGTAAGGTGATCAAAAAGGCTCGTCTGACCGTGATTCACAACGGCATCGTCGTGCACCTAGGGCGGGAGTTTGATACAGCGGCTCAAGAGTCTGACCTTCAACTGCAAGACCACAGCAACCCTGTGCGGTATCGCAATATCTGGGTGCGCAAGCTCAACTTGGACGACCCCGATGCTGAGGGAACACCTCCTCCTGCCAATAAGTAATCAGTCCTTAGCACCCAAATATGCGCCTCCTCGCTCTTCTGGCCATCCCTGTTGTCTGCCACTCGGCTGAAATCCGGATGAAGACGCTCACCGCGCAGATGCGGTATGACCGCTCCGAGTTTTCTGCTAGTCCGGGCGAAAAGGTCACACTTCACTTCGAAAACGGTGACGATCTGCCGCACAATGTGGTCATCTGCAAGCCAGGCACGGACACCTTGGCCATGTCCAACAAGCAGATGGAAAAACCTGAGGAAGCACTCAAGCGCAACTGGCTGCCAGAAGACTCACGCATCATCGCCCACACTCGCATGCTTAACCCGCATGAGAAGGAGACGGTTACATTCACACTGCCAGAAAAGCCGGGCTTCTACCCCATCGTTTGCACCTTCCCTGGCCATGTACTCACCATGAAAGGCCGCCTAGCAGTCTTCCCACCTGGACCAAGATTCAAAGACCTCAGCTTCAAGCTCTACCACGGAGCATGGGATCGTCTTCCTGATTTCACTAAACTCACCCCGCACAGAGAAGGAAGCGTCAAAGATGGCCGCATCGCGCTGAACTTTGACGACTACAAGAACGAGTATGGTCTGGTGTTTGAAGGCACGCTCTCTGCCCCGAAAAAAGGGAGCTACCGATTCATGCTCGCTTCAGACGATGGGGCGCGATTGTTCATTGATGACGAAGAACTGATCGAAAATGACGGTATCCATCCATCTGGAAGCATCATTCAAAAGTCCCGCGAGTTAGATGCTCGCGATTACCGAGTGAAGCTGCACTACTTTCAGCGAGCAGGTCAGGCTGAGCTGTTCCTTGCTTGGAAAGGAGCCTCTTTTGCGCCCACGTTGCTCAGCAATTGGGCACCAAAAGATTGGGAAGAGGGCGGCACGCGGAAGAAAGCCGAGAAAGAGACCACGGGAATGCCTCTTGTGGTCGGCAAAGAGCCCATCATCTATCGCAACTTCATCCAGGGTGCTGGAAATCGAGCCATCGGCGTGGGTTATCCTGGTGGAATCAACATCGCTTGGAGCGCCGAGGGGATGACTCTTGCCCTTCTTTGGCGTGGAGCCTTCATCGATGCAGCTCGGCACTGGAACTCTCGTGGTGGCGGACATCAGCCACCTCTCGGCTACGATGTTTTCAGTCCCACTGAAGAAAGTGCTCCGGGATTTCATATCACCGAAAACCCAGCGGCTCCATGGCCCCGTTGGGACCCCGTTAAGCGCCCCAGCGGCCTCCAATGGAAGGGCTACAGTCTGGAAACTGAGCGCTCGCCCACCTTCCGCTACAGTTGGCACGGCGCACAGGTGGAGGAGCACTACACCGCGGCCACTGACTCAATCACCAGAACCCTCAACATCATCGGGCCTGTGCCAGCCAACTCCTGGCTTCGACTCGCAGAGGACCTAAAGCCTCAAGGCAAGGCTATTCTGAAGATTGAAGCTCCTGGGATCGTGCAAATAGGTCCACGGCTCGTGCTTCCCATCAAAGAAGGCCGCCATGTGATCACCTATCGGTGGACGAGCACCAAGTAACCCGCCTATTGCATCACCACTAATGCATCAGGGAGTCCTCTCCTTGCACGGAGCCATTTCCGTTGCATGATGCTTATCCCCTGTGTGCCAAGGTGGCACACTTTCCCTCTGTCAGCCCCTTACTCTCATGTTCAATTGGATCATCAAGAAAATCATCGGTTCCAAGCACCAGCGCATCATTAAGAAGCTGGGGCCTGTTGTCGCCGAGATCAATCGCCATGAGGAAAAGATGCAATCCGAGCCAGAAGAGGCTCTCCGTGAGCGCACTGCCAAGTGGAAAGACATGTTCCGTGCCTTCCACACCCCAGCGTTCTTAAGCGGGGTCAATCTCCGCGTGGCTGACGATGCCACGCTCGAAGACAGTCTTCGCGACATTCACAACTATTTTGTGCGGCTGAAGCCTCACTTTAGCACGATTGATGAAGAAGCCGTTTCCGAGAGCTCTTGGACCGGAAAATCGGCAGAGGAGAAACGCGCCTTGATCGAATCTGCCCACCAAGCTTGGTCCGAGATCAAGCCCAAGTTTGCCGATCTTGAGGCCAAGCTCCTCGACGACATCCTCCCAGAAGTTTACGCTGTCGTCAAAAACGCAGCTCGCCGTCTCTGCGGCCAGGAAGTCATGGTAACAGACCAACCTGTGAAGTGGAACATGGTCCATTTCGATGTGCAGTTGATCGGCGGCATCGCTCTTCATCGTGGGATGATTGCAGAAATGGCCACCGGAGAAGGTAAAACTCTCGTCGGCACGCTGCCTGTTGCGCTGAATGCCCTCACAGGGCGCGGCGTGCATGTCGTCACTGTCAATGACTACCTCGCCCGCCGTGACTCAGAGTGGATGGGCCATCTTTACAAGCTAATCGGCCTTACCATCGGTTGCATTCAAAACGACCAGCCCTCCCATTTCCGCCGCGAGCAGTATCTCTGCGACATCACTTACGGGACCAACAGTGAGTTCGGCTTTGATTACCTCCGCGACAACGGCATGGCCTCCAGCAAGGAGCAGCAAGTTCAGCGTGGGCATTACTTTGCCATCGTGGACGAAGTAGACTCCGTGCTCATTGACGAGGCTCGGACACCTCTCATCATCAGCGGCCCAGTCACCGTCAGCACTCACCAGTTCGACCGCTACAAGCCGCTTGTGGAGCAACTGGTTCGTCGTCAAAACAACCTTTGTGCTCGTCTGATGAGCGAGGCCAAGGAGTTGTTCGACAAAGGAGAATCCGAGGCCGCTGGCAAAAAGCTCTACCAAGTTGCTTTGGGCCAACCCAAGAACCGCGCACTTATGCGCGCGATGGAGGACACAGAACTCCGCAAGCTGAGGGAGAAGACGGAGCTCAGCTACGCGCTCAACGACATGAAGGTTCAGCTCTTTAATCTGAAGGAAGAGCTGTATTACTCTGTGGATGAGAAAAGCCACGAGTCTGACCTCACCGAGATGGGCCGCAGTTTCCTGAATCCGGACGATCCTGACGCATTCGTGCTGCCCGACATTGCTACGGCATTTGCCGAGATTGATGGCGACACCTCACTTAGCACCGAAGCTCGTCAGGCGAAGAAACAAGAAGTCCAAGAGCGGCTCGACCATCAAGGCCAGAAGATTCACAACATCACCCAACTCCTCCGTGCCTACTGCCTCTACGAGAAGGATGTGCACTATGTCGTTGAGGAAAACAAAGTCGTCATCGTTGACGAGCACACCGGCCGTAAGATGAATGGCCGCCGATGGAGCGATGGCCTGCACGGCGCGGTTGAAGCCAAAGAAGGCGTTCAGATTGACGCCGAAACCCAAACGCTGGCCACCATCACCATCCAAAACTACTTCCGCCTCTATCAGAAGCTCGGGGGCATGACCGGAACCGCAGAAACAGACGCGTCCGAGTTCCATGATATCTATCGTCTGGACGTTCTACCTATTCCAACGAACCGTCCCGTTAAGCGGATTGATCAGAACGACAGCATCTTCAAAACTCGCCGCGAGAAATACAATGCGGTGATCGATCTGATCAAGGAGCGGCACGCCAAAGGCCAGCCAATCCTCGTCGGAACGGCATCCGTGGAAGCTTCAGAGACCGTTTCCCGGATGCTCAAGCTCCAGAAGATTCCTCACAGTGTTTTGAATGCCAAATACCACCGCCAGGAGGCTGAGATCGTTGCGCGGGCAGGTCAACGTGGTGCCGTAACCATTTCCACAAACATGGCAGGTCGTGGAACGGATATTAAGCTCGGAGAAGGTGTGGCAGATGTGGGTGGTTTGTTCGTTGTCGCTACCGAGCGCCATGAAAGTCGCCGCATCGACAGGCAGTTGCGTGGTCGTTGTGCCCGTCAGGGTGACCCCGGCGAGAGCAAGTTCTACATCAGCTTTGAAGACGATCTTATGCGCCGATTCGGTGCCGCAGATCGCATGACGAAGATGATGGAGACCTTCGGCATGAAGGAGGGTGAAGAACTTCAACACCCATGGCTCAATCGCAGTGTCGAGACCGCTCAAAAGCGCGTAGAGCAGCAGCACTACGTCTGGCGTAAGCGCGTCCTGGAGTATGACGATGTCATGAACCAGCAGCGGGAAGTCGTCTACGAATACCGCAACGATGTTATTGAGAGCAGCGACACTCGCATCTTGATCGATGAAGCTCTCAGCAAGGGCATCCACGCCAAGACTGCCGAGTTTCTTCCTGAAGACGGAAGCAAGCCGGACGAATCTTCGGCCTACGAAAATCTTCTCCAATGGGCAAACATGACCTTCCCGATCGCGCTGAGCGCTCAGGAGTCTGACCTAGAGAACAAAACCTTCGAACAAGCCGTGCAACTCCTCGTTGAGAAGGTCCAGAGGGCTTACAATCTCAAGGTGGAAGGCCACTCTCCACGTGCCGTGCAGGATCTTGAGCGCATGATCCTCCTCAATGCCATCGACCGCCTCTGGCAGGAGCACCTCTACGCACTGGATGCGCTCAAGGAAGGCGTTGGACTTCGTTCCTACGGTCAAAAAGACCCCCTCATCGAGTTCAAGCAGGAAGCATACTCGATCTTTGCGGAACTGATGCACAACATCAATTACGAGGTTCTCAACAACCTCTTCCGCGGCATGGCACAGCTCCAGGCTTTTGAGCACTTCCTCGCACAACTTGCTGCCCAGCGCCAAACTCAGCTATCGGGTGGCACAATGGTCGTCGAGTCAGGCGAATCCGAGACCACCTCGACCGGGACTTCTCAACAGGCAGCTCCTAAGCCCAAAATCACGTTGCCCAACCTCGCACCGAAGGCACCCGCCGTGAAAGCTGGGCGGAACGACCCCTGCCCTTGTGGTAGTGGCCGCAAATACAAAGCGTGCTGTGGCCGTCTTGGCTAGTAGCTCGCGTCTCTTTAGAACCAAAGAGTTGCTAGGGCACAGAGCGTGCACACGTTGTGTGCGCTATGAGGCATATTTTGTTCACGGCGGTTCTTCTCCGACTTTGCGTCTCGGGAACTAGTGCCATCGGCCAAGAGAAAGAGCCGACTCCACCGCCCATTCCTCCATCGGCGATCCCTGATGTCGTTCAAAAGCTCAGGGAGTTCCAAACCAGTTACGAAGGCTATCGCAAAGAAATCCTTCAATCGTACATCGAGCGATTCCGCTCTGCTGCCGCAAGTGAGCAAGCAGCACTCAACTTTCACAGCCTCTGCGTGCAGGCTGCGGCCAATCGTATTGAGACTCCAGAAGAAAAAGGACGGCAAAAGCCAGCATCACCCATGGAGCTCATTGCTCGTCTTCGCCAGGAGCGTGCAGAAAATCAAGATGGCGGGCGAGGTGGTCGCCGCAAAGGCGATGACAAAAAGGACGATGAAAAAAGCTCTCAGAACACCAGCGAGCAAACCGCCATCCCCGGAAAGGGCGCCTTTCTTCAGCTTCAACTCGAATACCTTAACTTCACCATCGAGGCGCCGACCTACCAAGACAAATCCGCCATCCCTGGAAAGTTCAAGGACTTCATTGAGCGAGGCATTCAACTGGCCAGTAGATACCTTCCTCCGGGGACACCAGCCGAAGCAGACCTTGCCAAGCTAACTGATCGCCAACGCCAGGAACTTCAGGAGCGCCAGCGCTACCGCCAGAGCATCATTAAAGAGTTTGGCTCAGCCCTTACCCAAGACGTCTACGCCAGCGCCTTTGCCAAAGCAGGCGGCGTAGAAACTCATTTCAAAAAGGAGCCCAAGTGGCCCGCCGGCCCTCTTAGCATCAAGGCCATTTACGAAAACTTTATTCTGCCACCCGTCCGCACGAACAATATCGAGCGTGTCAGTCCCGCCTGGGACGAATACATAGCTTACGAGGCGGCCGTCCAACGTGCCGTGCAGGACGAAACCGGCTATGCGCGCTGGACCGCGAACGATCTAAAGGACCTTGAGTTCCAGAAGTGGCTAGATGTCCTACTTTATAGCCCGAACCGTGACATTGGCCTCAACGAGATCATCAACCTCTGCAAGAACAATCCACAGCATCCCAAGCTCGGGCAGTGGATCTCGCAAATGGCGAGCTTGGAGAAGCAGTTGTCGAAGCCGTCAACCGCCACGGCACCAACCGAAAACGCGGCTGAACCAAAGTGATGCGACTCAGCCCTGCCTTAGCTTCTTGGCAGCAGCCTTGGCAAAATAAGTGAGGATCATGTCAGCACCTGCTCGCCGGATGCTTGTTAGTGACTCCATCATGACTTTTTCCTCGTCCAACCAGCCTGTAGACGCCGCAGCTTTAATCATCAGGTACTCACCTGACACCTGATAAGCAGCGATAGGCAGCGGAGATGCCTCACGTAGCTCCGCAATGATGTCCAAATACGCCCCGGCAGGCTTCACCATCAGCATATCAGCACCCTCCGCCTCATCTAAAGAAGCCTCCAGCACCGCTTCACGCGCATTGGACGGGTCCATCTGATAAGTCTTCTTGTCACCGGCACGGGGAGCCGAGTCCAGCGCTCCACGAAAGGGTCCGTAGTAGGCAGAAGCGTACTTTGCAGTGTATGACATGATGGACACATCTTCAAAGTTCCACGCGTCCAAGGCATCTCGCAGAGCGGCCACACGCCCATCCATCATGTCACTTGGTGCAACGATGTCCGCTCCTGCTCGCGCATGACAGAGCGCCTGCTGACACAGCACTTCCACGGTCTCATCATTCAGTATTCGACCGTCTTCGCTCACCAAGCCGTCATGTCCATCTGCATTGTACGGATCAAGGGCGACATCAGTGATCACCACCATCTCCGGCAATGCCTTCTTCAGCGCCCGGATCGCCCTCGGCACCAAACCATCGTCATTGCTGCATTCACGGGCATCCCGAGTCTTCAACTCATCTGCAATGCGTGGAAAAAGAACAACCGCAGGCACTCCCAAAGCATGAGCCTCACCAGCTTCCTGCACCAACGAATCAATGCTGTGCCTCACACAGCCCGGCATCGCATCAATCGCCGTGCTCTCACTCCCTTCTTGGAAGAAGAGCGGATAAATGAAGTTACCTGGAGCAAGACGAGTCTCTTTCACCATCTCACGGATGGCAGCAGACTTGCGGTTGCGGCGTGGGCGAATCGGAAGGTCCATAGTTCAGAGGGGAATGAGCTTGTATTCAGTTTTGGAATCTTTGGTCGTCCAGCCTAGAGCAGCCAGCTCATCCCGGAACTTGTCTGCGGCAGCCCAGTCTTTGGATTGCTTAGCCGCCCATCGTTGTTCGGCAAGTGCCACGACTTCCGCCGGAGCCTCAGCATCAGGCTGAGCCTCTGGCAGGATCACTCCCAACGCACCAAGCACAAAATGGAGGTCCATCCATCGGCTCTTTGCCGTTTCAACGTCAAATGCCGTTGAATCCGCATCCTTGATGGCCCCAAACACTGCGCCCAACGCCCCTGGAACGTTGAGATCATTCGTCAAAAGCGCCCAGGCATCGGCAAAAACACCCGCGCTTCCATGTCGAATCAGGTCGTCGTACTTTGGAGCGCCCCCTGCACCATATTTCGCCCTGAGCGATGCCTCATGCTTAGCCAACTTTTGCAATGCCTGCCGCGCAGAATCGAGAGTATGAAAGGTGAAGTTCAGCGGTGCGCGATAGTGCCCAGAAATCAAAACATAGCGCACTTCAGCTGCCGTGTAGCCCTTTGCTTGTAGGTCCGCCAAAGTGAAGAGATTCCCAAGCGACTTCGACATTTTCCCTCCATCCACCATCAAGTGAGCGATATGGAACCAGTGGCTCGCAAACTTTCCACCCGTGCTGCAGCAGCTTTGCGCAATCTCGTTCTCGTGGTGCGGAAAAATCAGATCCACACCACCAGAATGCAGGTCAAACTCGGTGCCGAGATACTCCAAGATCATCGCTGAGCACTCCAAATGCCACCCCGGCCGACCTTCCCCCCACGGACTCGCCCAAAAATTGACGCCGTCTTCGTCTTTACGTGCCTTCCACAGCGCAAAGTCAGCCATCGACTCCTTGCTGTACTCGTCAGAGTCAGTCTGTGCTGCACCCAGCCTGATCTCTCGCTTCTCTAGGTGGCTCAGAGCTCCATATTCATGAAACGCTCCCACCTTGAAGTAGACTGACCCATCCTCCGCCTTGTAGGCATGACCAGACGCCATCAACTTCTCAATCATCGCAATTTGATGCGGAATGTGGGCCACCGCAGAAGGCTCCACATGCGGCCGCAGAAGATTCAGTGCCTCGCAATCCGCATGAAACTTAGCCGTCCACTCAGCCGTGAAACTACCCAGCGTCTGTCCCGCTTTCTGCGAGTCACGGATGGTTTTGTCATCCACATCTGTGATGTTTCGCACATGCAAGGTCGGTGTTCCGCCAAGTTCCACCGTGCGGCGGAATACATCTTGCACCACAAACGTCCTAAAGTTCCCAATGTGAGCCGGCCCGTACACCGTAGGACCGCAGCAGTAAATTCGCAGCGTCTTTCCGTCTAGCGGATGAAGGGGGCGGTCGGTGCGGGTAAGCGTATCGTGGAGCAACATGTGAACTTACGTGTAGGCAGGATTCACCCGATTGACAACGTCATTGCCACCCTCCAACTGATGCCATTCTGGGCTCACTTCCCGCCACTGCCCTGGAGCCATGTCCTCCGGCAGCCTCCACGGCCCGATACTCGCACGGTGCAAGCTACGGACCTGTGCGCCCACACGATGAAACATGCGCTTGATCTGGTGGTAGCGCCCTTCAACGAGCGTCACGCGAGCCTGATTTGGCCCCAGAAGTTCCAACTCAGCCGGTAGTGTGGTGATGTCCTCCGTGTGGAAATAAAACCCACGCGCAAACGCTTCTACTGCCTCTGCAGGGATCACTTCCTTCGTCTCAACTTCATAAACTTTCGGCACATTACGCTCCGGGTGCATCAGCAACTTGGACCACCGCCCGTCATTTGTCAGCAGCACCAAACCCGTGCTCGCCCGATCCAACCTCCCCACCAAATGCAGTTCCTCCTTCTGGGGATGATCCAATAAATCCACCACAGTCCGATATTCCAAGTCAGAAGTAGCGCTCAGGATCCCCGCAGGCTTGTTCACCATAAGGTAGACCGCGTTAGCACCCACCTGCACTGTCTTTCCATCCACCTCTACCGAGGTAAATCGATCCACCTCATAGAAGCCATCCCGCACCACAGCACCATTCACCCGCACCCGACCCGCAGCGATCATTCCCGCCGCAGCTGTTCGGCCCAACCAGTCTAACTTCGCCACAAACCTGCTCAACTTCACCCCCCACCCTCCCCCATCTCTCCCTCAAGCGCTAGCATGATCTCCGATGCTGATCCCGATTCCGACAGCTACCACAAACTTACACCAAAACACGATGCCACCCCCATTATGAGATCGGGTGAAGCCAGCCCACTTGCCCATCAACCCTCGTCTAATGTGCCCGGCCGGAAAGGGCCAGAAGAATGTCGTCAGGACGTCCGCACAAGGCTCACGTTTGATTCCATATGTGAACGAGAGGAGCCTGGGCCACCGTTGGTGACTGCATCATGATTCTGTTCGCCCGCTACCTGTCTTTTGTCCTCATTGTAAGTCCTAGCCTTTTGGCTGGGGATTGGCCCGCTTGGCGTGGACCTACGGGAGATGGGCATGCTGCTCCGGGCCAAAAACTGCCGCTGAAATGGAGTGAAACTGAAAATGTCGTCTGGAGAGCTGGGGTACGTGGTCGAGGACACGGGTCTCCGATCGTCGTTGGAGATCAAGTTCTGTTGGCCACTGCCGATGTAGAGACCGAGGAACAATTGGTGCTTAGTTTTGATCGCGCGACCGGGAAAGTTCGATGGGAGACGGTGGTTCACCAGGGGAACTTGAATACAAAAGGCCATAAAATCTCTTCTCAGGCCTCTTCAGATGTCGTGAGCGATGGTGAGCGGTTGTACGTGAACTTTCTCAACAATGGGGCGGTTTTCACGACCGCCTTGGACTTGAATGGCAAACGATTGTGGCAACAGCGTATCTGCGATTTTCAAGTGCATCAGGGATTTGGCTCATCGCCTGTGATTTACCAGAACATCGTTTTGGTGGCTGCGGATCATCGCGGTGGCGGGAAGATGACAGGCCTCAACAAGGCAAGTGGGGAGATCGTATGGCAGCAGAGTCGCCCACCAGTGGCAAACTACGCTTCTCCGGGGATCGTGAAGGCGGCAGGCAGAGTGCAGGTCGTGCTGGCTGGCTGCAACAAGGTGGAAAGCTTTGATCCTCTGACAGGCAACAAGTTTTGGAGTATAGACGGTAGCACCGAGGAGACGGTGGTGACAGCCGTGAGCGATGGGAGCCGTGTCTTTCTCGGCGGTGGATATCCAAAACGGCATACAATGGCGGTCGAGGCAGATGGGAGTGGCAAAATCGCTTGGGAGAACGTAACTCAAACGTATGTGCCGTCCATGATCGTGAAAAATGGACACGTTTTTGCGGTGGGAGACGCAGGCCGCGCCGTTTGCTGGGAATCGACGACTGGCAGGGAACTATGGAATGAGAAGGTTGATCGCGAGTTCTACGGATCGCCTGTGATGGCAGACTCGCGCATCTATGTCACAAGCAAGATGGGTGTAACTTCGGTGTTTGAGGCAACGCCTGAGAAGTTTTCACTCATAAGCCAAAATGCTCTTGGCGAGGAGAGTTTTAGCACACCCGCAATCTGCGACAACAGGATCTATTTGAGGTCAGCAAAGACAAGTCCGACAAGGCAGGAGTATCTGTGGTGCGTGGGAGAGTGAAAGCTGCGGGTCCGCCAAATGGCTTCCCAAGATCAAGGCACACGACGAAGAAGGACTCCACTGCGACCATCATTAAGCGTCACTTGAATGGCGATCGTAGCTGAGTCATTGAAGCTACGGGTGCCGCCCGCGGAGAATGGAACTGTCTTAAACAAGCTGAAGCTCAACAACTTACTGGAGCCGAAGGACTGACCTTTTCTTAGCAACTCACGCTTCAGTCCTTTCGAGTCCACTCCGTAGAGAGCTACATTGTTGGAAGCTTTTACTCCCTTGCCTTTGAGATTGGCGAGATAGATCAGGCGATAGGTGGGAATCGCAAAGCTCTTGATCGCTGAGATCTTATTCAGGGTGTTGGCACCTGTTCCGTCAGTAGCGAACATATCTGTGCGTGTCACTAACTGGGGACTAGTCTTACTGCCGTACCACAACGTTGTGTTGTTGGCGGAGTTGATACCGTTGCCCTTGATCTTCGCTATGTAGGCGATGTATGAAGTGTCTGTGAGAGGCGGGTAAAAACTCTTGTAGACCGCCCCAGCAATGCCTGGCACTTGGGAACTCTCCCGTGCGACCAAAGTCCAAGCTCCAGCTCCACCAGCGGTGTTGGGTGCAACGATCGCCGTGTCGTTACTTTGAGTGACACCACCAAGGCCTGGTTTAAGTGTAGCGATCACGCCTTGGGTATCTCCCCATGCTCCGATGCAAGGCTGGCCAAAACCGTGCCATTTGGCCTGTCCATTCACGGCATTAGCGATGCCTCCCGTGGCAAGCTGGAGAGTGCGCACTCCTGTGTCGAAATCATAATGGAGCAGCACGCGGCGCCCATCTACAAGGGTCACAGCGGCAACGACTCTAGACTGTATGTGGCTGAAGCTACGGCCATGACCGGGACTTTTGCTGCCTGGGGCCATGACGTGAATGCCCTTCACTTTGCTTGTGCTGCCATCAATCGTCAGAGACTCACCGGCACGCACAACGACATGCCCAGTGTCCTTGTTAGCAACTCCGATAAGGGCCAGAGAGTTGGCGCTGGTCACGCCCGGACCCGCAAGCCTAACAAGGGCAACAATCCCGTATCCACCGTGAGCATAACTGACCACCGAACCCAGCCGGGCTCCACCAGCTCCTGGGACTGCCTTGCCCGACTGAAGCATCAGCACCGGCTTGTCATACAGGTAGTTGCAGATCACCAAGGACTCCGCCGCTGGCACGCCAGAGAGCCGGGCCATGAATGCCAAACTGCCCATGCCTGAGGTTACTGGATCACCCAACGAAGCAAATCTCGCACCAGGGATATCAGCAAATGACTGTCCCTGCACAAGGAGGAGGCTGCCATATCCATGCAAGCCCATGACGAGCCGTGAACCGTCTTTGATGATGGTGCGGGCAAATGTGCGTTCCCAATGCCCAACGGTGGGTGACTTTATCCCAAATATGACAGCGTTCGGACTGAGCCCTGGTCCGCTCACCCGCTCCCCGCGAGCCATAAACAACCGCGACAAGCGGGCCACTAAGAAATCCTCAATCCCCAATGCCGTGCGAGAGGTGGTTCCCACGATCGCAATCTGTCCCAGGCGGTTTGTTTGCAGCGATGCAGGGACGACCACTGATGGAAGATACGTTCCGGTGATCTTGACGCGAGATTCCAAACGAGCATCAAGAGGCGAGTAACGAAGGACTTGAATCTCAGAAGAAGTTCCACCGGTTGCTTCATTACTTGTTAGAACCAGCGGGCTGCGATCTTCCATGATGCCATACGCGCGGAGGTGCTCGTAAGTTCCCGCCGGACTGGAGGCTGTCACGGAGTCTTTTTCCCAGACCAGTGTTCCATCAGACTTCCAGCGTCCGAGGTGAAAACCTTTTCTTTGGGCATCAATGGAGGCCTCACAGCAAAGCACCACATCTGCAAAACTCATGGACCTAGGCACGAGACTAAGGCGTGGATTCACATCTGTATTACCACCAGGGGCATCATAAGTCCGCTCCCAGGCGAGACCGCCAGCATCAACTCGCATAACCCGGGCGGTGTAACTGGATGCGCTGTTCCGCACTTTGCCCGCGACATAGATGGTGAGTCCGTCTGTCGCGACACTTGTGGCCTCGTCGTCCTTGGCAGGAACATCCAACAAGTTGATTGTAGGCGCACCGGTGGCCAGATCATATCTGATGACCAAACTGCTGACGGTACTACCCACCCGAGTCTTCCCAGACACGCACACGAAGTTGTCATAAGGGCTGCTTGCGAGTGCAGTGGGTGAATCGGTGAAAGAAGTGGAGTAAAGTTTCTTCCAAACCTCGGTTCCGTTATTACGATTGAGCCGGTAGGTGACCAAGTCTCCCGCAGAACCAGCGGCAGAGCCAGTAACAATGACCTCACCGTCCACATCAAGACGAAGATCGACCGGACGATCATGGCCTCCGTTCATCTCGCCAAAAGTATGCGTCCAAATCTGGATACCATCCGCATTGAAACCAATCGTGCGGATATCCTCACCATTTGGCCCACCCACATATCCTGTTACATAACAGTAGCCATAGTAGTCGATCTCCACGGCCACAGGGCGACAATCATAGCCAGCCACCGCCACCGTTTTCTGCCAAACGACCGTGCCAGTGATGGCATCGTGGCGGGTGATCATCCACTTTTCATCATTCCCGGTGGTAGTGTAGGCCACGGTCACCATCTCACCCTCTTCATTGATCGAAACATCAACGCCTTTAGAGTTTGGCGTTAGACCACTAACATAGTCATGCCGCCACTCCAGGAGATCATTTACGGCGGAGGCATTTGGAACCCCAAACACGAGCATCGTGGCGAGCAGTAGAGTGGTTTGAATCGTTTTCATGATCTGAATCGGTGAGGAAGGGTTTTGACTGCCCTACCATCCACGCTGGAAGCGTTTATGGGTATAAGACCATCGGCCTAGGACTTAAGTCGGATGCGGCAAAGAGGACCCTCGGATCTAGTGGTGAGTGCAATCCACGCGCTGAAGGCACCGTTAAAGCTTACCCATGATCCGTCATACCGTTGTATTCAGACTCAAGCATCCCGCTGGTTCAGCGGCCGAATGCGATTTCCTCAACGCAGCATGTAAGCTAGCAGAGTTGCCTGGCGTGCAAAAGTTCGAATGTCTGCGCCAGACCAGCACCAAGAACCCATACACATTTGGTTTATCGATGGAGTTTGCCGATCGGATCGCCTACGAGGGGTATAACGATCATCCCGAGCACACTCGATTCGTTCGTGAGCGCTGGCTACCGGAGGTGGCTGAGTTCATGGAAATCGACTACGCTCACTGGCAACCGGACGTATCGTGATGAAAGCCCACCTGGGGGCTCTGAAGCGCGACTTTCAGCATGACAAGGCAACTTGGAGCGCCATGCTTTGAACTCCATGAACCGTCGCCATTTTCTCCAAAAGTCAGCCATCGCGCTGGGTTTCCCCACCATTATTCCCGCCACTGCCCTTGGAACGGGCGGACGTCCTGCGCCATCGGAACGCATCACGCTCGGCCTGATCGGCTGGGGCACTATCGCCACCGACTGGACGCCAAACTTTTTCCAAGATGAACGCGTCCAGGTCGTCTCGGTCGCTGATCCGATGAAGAAATATGGGCACTACGGCTACAGGGGCGAAAAGACCGGCGGGCGCGATGCTGGACAAGAGGTGGTAAACCAGTTCTACTCGACTGTAGCTAACAAGCCGGTGAAAACTTGCTCGTCTTACGTCGACTTTCGCGAAATGATCGAGAAGGAGGACTTGGATGCCGTACAGGTATCGACCCCTGACCACTGGCACGCTTACATGGCCGTCTATTGCGCTAGAAAAGGCCTGCACATCTATGGCCAGAAGCCCCTTTCGCTAAATGTAGGCGATGGACGCCGCATGGTCGACGAAGTGGAAAAGGCTGGCATCACCTGGCAGACCGGATCGCAGCAGCGGAGTGATCTCAAGTTTCGCATGGCCTGCGAGTTAGTGCGCAACGGCAGAATCGGCAAACTAAAGGTAGTGAAGGTAGGCCTCCCAGGAGGACACACCGATTGGAACCAGATGAGCGCGCAGAAGGATGCAGCTCCGCTTCCCCCTGACTTTGATTACGAGCTGTGGCTTGGCCCGGCTGAACAAATCGACTACCGCCCTGCCCTGCTCCCGCTGAACTGGCGCCACAACTTTATTTTCTCCGGTGGCATGATTACCGACTTTGGTGCTCACCACATCGACATCGCTCACTGGGGGATGAATGCAGACAGCACTGGGCCTGTGTCGATGAGCAACATCCGCGGCACAATGCCAGCGGCCACTGAGCTCTACAACACAGCTACCGCTTTCCATTTTGAATGCGATTATGCAAATGGCGTGAAGATGATCGTGGCAGACAAGTCCGAGGAAATCATGCCACAGGTCGTGGGCACACCAGGTGCAGGGAAGAAGTTCGACCACACCGGCATCCTTTTCGAGGGTGAAGACGGCAAATGGATTTGGGTCAATCGCGGGCAAATCTCAGCTTCAAGCATGGACATTCTGCGTCAGCAGGCTGAACCGGGCGAAACGAAGCTTTACGAAAGCAAAGATCACTCGCGCAACTTCATTGACTGCATCTACTCGGGCAAACCGACGATTACTCCCATCGCGACATCTCACCGTTCCATCACCGTTGCTCATTTAGCGAACTGTGCTTTGCGCGCGGGAGCAGAGAAGATCGAGTGGGATGCAGACAAAGAGACGCTATCTGGCAGCGAGAAGGCAGCCGCTCTGCTCCGCAAAGACTGGCGCAAGCCCTGGACGCTCGACTGATGGCTCATAGAAGAGTCCACCTTCGAGTTAATGAACAACTGCGGGCCATTTGGTCCGCAGTTGTTTGTTCTTGGCTTTTAGTCGGAGTCCCGTTTGGTTTTGGCCAGGGGGCAACCTCAGAAGTCGACCCAGGGACTCGCTCCTTTCTTTACCTGGAGCCCTACTCGACGCGATTTGAAGTCGTTGTCCCGCTCAGGACCGTGTTGAAATGGATGAACAAAGTCCGCCTGGACGATGACCAGATAAACCATAGTGAACAGGCGGCCCTGCAAGATGAAATCGAGGCCGCAGCAATTGAATGGGCCACCATGGCCATGGACGGCGCTCCCTTACCGCTCAAAAAAACAACTTTGACTCTCGTCGCGAGCGCTACAGCCGCCGCCACCCCATTCCCATTGGCAGAGGACAAGCCTACCATGTTACGAGATATTCACGCTGCGTTGGAGTGGACTTGGTTAACGATGCCTACGGCGCAAGTTCTCGATGTGGGGTTGAATGCTGTCTTCCCAGACCAAACTGCACTGCCCTTACAGGTTTGGACCGACAAACCCGTCGATACACTGTCAATTGCCCGCAGATTTCCGAACGTTCAGTGGCAGACAAATCACCGCATCCCCCAGCCCTTGCCGCCGACCAAGGTGCCTGCACCGGAAACCGCATCTGGGCTAGAGATTCCTGCTGGAATCCTTGTCTGGCTCGGATTGGGATCCATCTCGCTCTTTGTTGTCCGCAGAAATCGAGTTGTGGCGCTTTGTCTCACAGTGGTGCTGATCATTGGATCAATCCCATTGCGTAATGTTGGCATTTTCCGACTTGGTAGCCCTACAGCGCTGATGGACAACGAGAAGGCTTTGTCCGTAGTCGAGCCTCTTTTGAGCAATGCCTACTTAGCGATGACACATCCCATACCTGAGGAACGGGCGAGTCGGATGGGGACGATCCTTGAAGACCCGATCGCCGCAGAGCGGCTTAGGATGGATCTGTTCATCAAAGGACACCCGGGTCTCCTGGCAAAAGTACGCCCTGAGCAACTCAGCGTCGAGATCACCTCGGTGAAGCCAGCAAACCACGGCTACGATCTTGAAATGACGTGGACTGTCATGGGCACCGTTCATCATTTGGCGCACCCTGATACACGAGTGAACCGCTACAAAGCGCTTGGTTCGCTCATCATCGCAGACAAGCAGTGGCGATTGGGCAAGATCGACATCCAAGAGCATAAGCAGATGTGAACAGCGAAAACAAAACACCCAGGCTGAATCCAGCCTGGGTGTAGAGGTTAAACTATTCTGAATTGCAGATTACTTAAGCGACCAGCAGCCACCTTCCACGGTACTACGGGCGAACAGATGATCGTTGGCGAGGATGGGATAGCTCCAGACTTTGCCTTCCAGAACGTCTTTGCGACTCAGTTCGTTGTATTTTTCAGGATTAGCCTCGATCATCACGATCTCACCTTTGTCGCTGATGGCTACTACCGTATTCCCTGCAAGAATGACCTGTCCAGGGCCAAAGCCCTCCTTCTTCCACACATCTTTGCCGGTGCGGATATCAACACAAGCCACTGGGCCGCTGCCGTATTCCTTGAAGCTGAACATGCCGTAAAGATAGCCGTCTTTGACTACTGGGGTGCTCCAGTGATTGAAGCACTCGTTCTCACGGCGCCAGATTTGCTCCGCCTTGAGCCCGGAGTCGCCCTTCACGATTTTGAAGCAGGATGCACCAACTCCATAACCGGAGGAGCAGTAGACAATATCGTCCCAAACCACCGGAGAAGCAGCCGTGGACACTTTGTAAGGGTGTTCACCGCACCATAGCACTTCGCCACTGGTTGGCTGGACCGCAACGAGACCCTTCTGAGTAAAGAAGATCACCTGATGGATGCCATGAATGTCAGCAACGATTGGGGTTGCGTGCGTCATCTTGTCGTCTTCAGCCTTCCAGACGACTTTTCCGGTGTTCTTGTTCAGCGCGAGCAACGCTTGGCCCTTTCCACCGCCAGCCATGAAGAAGAGATCACCGTCGATCAATGGGGATGCAGCATTCTGCCATTTGATGTTTTCGCCGGAGTTCTCCTTCAGCACATCGTGACTCCAGACTGGTTCACCAGTTGCTGCATCGAAACAATAGGCACCCAAAATAGCGTCAATGGCATACACTTTGCCGTCATTGATGACCGGCGTAGACCGGGGGCCATCACCACCACCATTGTCCTTAGTACCAGCATCGCCTCCTCCATCATACTTGGTGATGATACCCAAAGGCTTAGCCCATAGTTCCTTGCCCTTGGCAGCATCCAGGCAAACGAGCGTCTCAGAGTTGTTTCCGTCAAACTCACGCATCACAATCGTGTATGCCTTACCTCCTGCTACGGCAAAACTGCTGAAACCGAGGTTTGTCGGCGTTTTCCAGACTTCCTTGAGGCTAGCGTTGGCGACTTCCGCAGAGATGACGCCATTGTGACTGGGGCCGCGGAAATTGGCCCAGTCAGCCGAAGCTTTGTCCGCGTATGCAACCGCGGCGGTGAATAGGATGTGGGTGAGAATGCGCATATTTAGAAGGTGAGGTAGGATTTGGAGTTGAGCGATTACGGAGCCGCATGGGCTCTCTTAACATTGAAAGTAGAGCGCACGGCTTGTCCACGGCGGATTGCAGCAATGGTGTGGCTGCCGGGCTCAAGCGTAACGAAGACCCCGGAGGGCTGAAAACTCAGTTTCAAGGTGTCACATTTCCACTCGATCCCGTCTGCTGGCTCAGCCTTGAGCAACAGTGTCTTTCCACCGCCTGGGAGATCCGGATCGAGGATGACTGTGGTTCCGGCCAGCGGACTGACAATACGCAACGGGACATAGCGGTTCTCGGTGGCGGTTGTGACGAGCCCATGCAGCCAATTGTCAGGAGAGGCGATCCATCGCGAATACTCAGAAGACAGAATAGCCCTGCCAGTCTTCTCCTCGTAATCTGCGGGATCGACCACGGGTGGAAGTCGGTCTTTATGAAAGACCTCCGCCCTAGACAGGCGGACCTCCGGGCCACCTTCAACCACTCGTTTTCCAGTACGAGGATCAATCCTTCCCCGCACAATCCATTCGGGATCAGGATACCAACTGAGGGTCCGAGTCTGACTCATGAACTGCAATACATCCGCAAAGATGGGCCCAGCTCCGGTGACGCCACTCACGTCCTGCATCGGTTCAGATTCAAAGTTGCCCGCCCATACACCCACGGTGATCTCTGGCGTATAGCCAACTGTCCAGTTATCCCGATATGACGTACTTGTGCCAGTCTTGACTGCTACACGGAACGGGAGCCGCAACACCGAGCGAGTGCCAAACGTCATCGCACGAGCTTGATTGTCACTGAGAACATCAGCCAAAAACCAAGCAGCCACTTGATCAACCACACGAACGGCTTGTCCTTCTGGATCGCTCTCACGCAAGCGCCATGGCTTGTGCTCACCCAGAGAAGCCAAGGTCGCGTAAGCATTGGTGAGTTCAATTAAACGAACAGGAGCATTCCCAATGGTAAGGCCCAAACCATAGTGAGAAGGGTCCTCGACAAGCGTGGAGACTCCACACTTCCGAAGCAGCTCGACGAGCGGCTTTGGGCCGCCCACGGAGTCCAGCACACGAACCGCTGCAATGTTAAGCGAGTTGCCCAGTGCTTGCCGATAAGTCACCGGACCATAGAACTTGCGGCCATAGTTCTCAGGCTTGTATAGCCCCGTTTCCGTCGGGAACTCCACCGGCAGGTCAGCCACGAGTGTATGAGGGTAATCTCCATTCTCCATCGCCAGCGCGTAGGTGAATGGCTTCAATGCAGAACCAGGAGAACGTGGTGTCCACGCGCCATTCAATTGACCGCCATCGCGAGAAAAGTAGTCGCGTGAACCAACAAGCGCCAGCACACGACGAGTTGCGTTCTCAATCACCACAACTGCGGCATGTTCCACATGCTTGTCACGCAGTCCAACAAGCCTTTGCGCGACAATCTGCTCAACTCGTGCCTGGAGCCGAGGATCTATGGTGCAGACTACCTTGCCCAACGTGGAGGCTGCCAGCTTTTGGTCTAGTTCGACCACATGGGGTGCTGCAAATCCCCCCTGGAACCTTTGGATCACCACCGCTTGACCTTTCGCTGCAGCAAAGCTCGGCCCATCAATCATTCCAAGGCCCAACATTCGCTCCAAAATCAAATGCTGCCGCTCCTCAACGGCACGGCGACTCCGAAAAGGATTCAATCTTGATGGCGATTGTGGAATCGCAGCCAGAAAGGACGCTTCAGCAAGGGTCAAGTGCTTCACAGGCTTGTTGAAGTAGCCCTGAATCGCCGCCGCACATCCGATGAACTGGTTTCCGTAAGAAATGCGATTCACATAGGCGCTAAGTATCTCCTTCTTGGACCAGATTTGCTCTAGCCTTCTTGCCTGGAGAGCTTCCATGAGTTTCACCTTCATAGTGCGCGGCCCCGTTCTATCGGCACTCACTTTGATCAACTGCTGTGTAATCGTGGAAGCCCCAGACACGACTCTACCAGAGTCCACGTTCATGCGGGCAGCCCGTGCGATTGCCAGTAGATCGACTCCGCCATGACCAAAGAAACGCTTGTCCTCTGCCGCAACAGTCGCGTCAACGAGTACCTTCGGTATCTCTTCAAACTTTAGCGGGACGCCCACACGTTCCTCTTCCTCGTTGAGCAAGTGTCGCAACGGACTCCCATCGCTAGCCTGATAAATGGTCCCCATTGCGATCGGACGAAATAAAGCTTCGGGAAGTTCAACCGCCCATGGAATCAGATACCAAGCCGCGATGAATCCAGCCACCAATATGCCCAGTCCCTTGAGCATTCGCCTGATGATCGACCTCATGGAGTAAGCCGCAGTGCGCGCTCACTGCGATGAGTCTTCACCGTCATCGCATCTAGAGCAAAGTTGATTGTTGTCATTCCATCTTGTTGCAGGTCTACAAGATGGACGCCGTTCTTCTGGCAGTATTCGATCAAATGAGCAGGTGCCGCCCCGCCCTCCACGGAAGGGTAGTGAGCCGTGACGACCATCTTTGGCGAGACCGCCATGAGAAACTCTGGGAGAGCACTATAGTCCGTAGCGTGTTGCCCCCGCAGAAGAATCTCAGCTTCCAAATCTCTGCTCTGGTATCTCTCCAGCAGCTCTTTCTCCACCACGAAGCCCGCATCACTCACCCACAGCAATCGATGCCCATTGAGGTGAATACGGGCAACAAGGCAACGGTCATCGGCCTGATCATGAAGGTCCAGTCCAGACGGGTGCAGAATGTCCATCACGACATCGCTTCCCATGGGCACACGTTCTCCAGCCTGTAGTTTCTGGATGGTTTTGTCCTTCCACCACTTCTCCTCGGACAACTCCTGAAGTAACGACTTGCTCGTCTCATGCTGCCAAGGCTCAAAGACCGGAAGCTTGATCATCGACATTGGATACCGCTTGAACAGGCGATAGGCCGCACCCACATGCTCGGCATCCGAGTGGCTGAAAATGATACCTTTGAAGTCACGTACTCCAGTTGCTTGAATCAATGAGCGGATCGCGTTGTCGTAACTCCGCTTCCCTCCACAATCCAGCCACCATCCTTCACCATCTACGACCATCAACTGTCCACCCTGACCTGGTGGCAGACTAGGAATCACCAGTTGTGGCGGATCAACCTTCGTTGGCGGCTTCTGCCCGAGCGGCGTATTCCCACCTGGCACAGCCGAAAAAGCTTCCGCGCTGTAGGTCATCGTGTGTGCGACCAAGAGATTGGCGTTATTCAGTTTCTGCTGAACACCGCCCAGTCCAAGCACAGCCGCCATTAGGCTCAATGCAACACAGGCGAGCGAAACAAATGAGAGCGGAACCAGAAACACATTTGCCAAGAGCGCTATTGAAGTCAGCGACCGAAAGTGCCCAATCATCAGCGGTGTACTGCCTACCCACGCTGCCATTGAAGTTGCCAGCAACATAACGATACTTTCTTTCATCCACGCCTGAGTCCTTTGCCACCAAGTAGCCACTGGAAGCGGAAGAAAGTCATCAAGTCTCGCCCACGGCAGAAATGGCCTTGCGAGCAAGTGGGAACCCACCGCTATCGCCATCAGCACCAGAAACGAAAGCTGGAAACCCGCTTCAAACGTCTGCTGCGTGTCAGAAGCCCACAGCAAGAGAGCCGCGAGCCCAAGGGCATTGCAAATCCGCCCATGACGATTGAATAGCGGGGCCAGCACCATCACTGCGGTCATAAATGCCGCCCTAGCCGCTGAAGCACGCCACCCCGTGATGAACGCGTAGAAAAACACCAGTGGAATAAGTAGCATCAGTGCGTTTCGCCTACCCACTCGGCACATCTTGAGGGCAAGCCATCCAATGACGCCAATCAGACCAACATGCAGGCCACTCACCGCAAAAACATGCAAAGTCCCACTTTGTCGAAACGGCTCAGCCATCTGCTCAGTGTCCTTCTCAGCGGTCCCTAACGCCATCGTGCGGATCAGCTTCACGGCATCATCATCGTCCTCAATCCCACGGGCCAAAGCCCTACCAATCCACTCCCTACTCGACTCCGCTACACTCAATAGCCAGAGCCTGATACTCGGTTCACGCGGACCAACTTCGTGCAACTCGGTGACTGACATCGCACCGACGATCCCCTGCCGCAATGATGCCGTCCTCCGGTCATACAGTGTGGGATTCAGTGGTTGAGACGGACTGTAAAGTCTGCCTGTCACGACATAATCGCCTCCATGCGCAACGAAGTTGCCCGAGACGAGACGACCACTGAGTGAAATCAGTGATTGCCCCTTCAGCCCCTTGCTGCGGCCCGCAAAACGAATCTCCGTAGCTTCAAAGAGGATCTCACGCCTCTCTTCCATTTCCTCCACCACAGGTGCAGAAACAAATCGGCCTACTGCCGTAGCCACGATTGGCTCTCCGGGAGCTTGCATGCCTACCAGCGGGTGACTGAAGCACTCTGCCCAACGCATCGCGTGGATTGCAGTAAATGAACAGAAAGTGCCGACGATGAGCCCCCACATCGTTCCTTTAGCCGCAGCGAGAACCAGAAAGAGCGCCCCAGTGATGCCCATTGGCCACACCAGATCATACTGGCCTTCTCCGATCAAAATACCTGCCAGTGCTGCAAGGGCCACCAGAAGCAGCGGATGCTTTCCGGTAAGACTTTTCACCTCGCGCCAGTCCATCGTCGTGTCAGTTGCTCATCTTTAATTCATGCAGTCGATGCCGTGCATTCGCGGCATGACGAGACGACGGAAATGCTTCCATGATCGACTCCAGTTCAACTCTAGCCTGCTGGACATCGTCCATGGCTTTTAGCATAACGTCTACTTTCCTGAACCTCAGAAACGCGCGGTCATCGTCCGACCACCCATACCGCATCAAGTGCGCATCGAGTTCACGCAATGCTTCTTCCGGCCGTAGCAGATGCTCAGAACGAATGCGCGCAATCTCCTTGATCGCCATCATGTCAGGAGGATCACTCTGCAATCGCCGCTCGAACACCCGAATAGCCCCTTCAAAATCTCCTCGTGCTAGCATTGCTGCAGCCTCATCCGTCTCGATCTTCCCAACCTTCTCGCCCGATGAGTAAAAGAACCGCCCCACAGCCTCACCCAGCCTTGGCAGCAAAAACTTCACGGCAACCACGCCCAGGACCATCCCGGCGATCAGAGTGACTACATACCACTCAGGCTCTGTTAGGGCAGCGACCATCTGAAGTTCCAAAAACGTGCAAAGACATCTCGTTGCGGCGCCCAGTCACTGCCACTACCTCCGTGAAAAGTATTGAATAGAATACCATTCACTCCAATCGACTCGAGCGCCCGCCACTCCATGTCCTTTCGTTCTACCAACAGCGTTTGAGACCCCTTGTGCACTTCGTCCACATAAATACGAAGCTCACCATCTCGCTTCCCAACGGCATTCATCTTCACCTCCACCTTTATGCGATAAGGCACTGCGGTCTTAAACCTAAACTCTGTGGGAAAATCGAACTCGTCCCCATATTTGGACGGTTGGTTCATGTGATAAACGTAAGCCTGCCCACGCCCATCTTTTCGCCACATTAGCCGTGCAGACCAGCCCTCCTTCCCATTCACCGCATCTCCACCCGTGATGGTCTTGGGACCGCCACACAAGCCAGGAAGCTTCCCACCCTTAACAAAATCAAACCCATCCTCAAACAACACCGCATACTCCAGAGACGCAGCAGCATTGTCATCTGCTACACCAGGCAACGGATATCTCCAGCCAGCGCCACCCGCATCGGCTCCATGTGATCCTTTCGGGTAGCACACACGCAGTGCGGTCTGGCCATCCTGTTTCACCACCTCCACACGCCCGTCCTCCACACCATCCTCGTATTCGCACCCCTGCCAGTCGTTCTTCCACGCGGACACCGTGTATCTGCCCTCCAAAGACTTCAGCATCACCTCTTCCGCCACAGCCACCTGGATCAACAAGGAGCAACTAACCAAATAGTGGAAAATCCGGGGCAAGCGGTGCATGTGCCGAACACTGCACAAAGCCCACAGCCCAATCAACTCTCTGTTTAAGAAAAATGGGCCCTTCAAACCCTGACTAGACAAATGCTCATGGCGCTGAAGGGCAGATCGGTGGCAATAGCAGATCGAGCTTCCTACGCGATGATGCAGCGGCTGACGAGGAACTCTTCGCGAATGATGTCGCCTAGCACCCGGTCTTACTGGTGACGTTTGCATTTCGGCTTGCGCAGATGAGCGTGATAGGCACTGCGGATGACGCCTGGGATTAACAAGTTTCGGAGAAGTTCATGCCAGGATTGCCACGGAGTAGTGTTTCGGTGAGTTTGGAGCGTGGGCTTGTGATGTGCAACAGCAGAGCAGAGCGGGGTGGACAGCACAAAGTGCTGCCCGAAGGGCGGGGAGGAAATCGAGTCCCAGGCCAAAGCATTTCAATATTGTTCTGCCTGCGCTAGGAGGCCAACTCACGCTGCATAGTTGTAGGTCCGACCACCGCCCCGAAGCCGTAGAGCATTCTCCAACGACAAAGGTTCCAGCTTGAGACGTCCAGATCGCATTTGAAATGCGCGGCCTCGATCAATTCATTATCTCCTGAAATCGAAGGGTCGAAATGCAAAGTTGGCACAGGAGTTTCTGCTGAAGGCCCTGCCAGTGGCCCAAGAGTCAGATCGTTTACAGGTAAGGTGGCCGCTCTGCTGCTGCAACTGCCTGGAGACCGGGAGTCAAGGAGAGGAGTTGTTCTTGGTGGTTCGATGTTTGCCCAGAAAAACATGCCGCTCAGGAAAGAAGCGGGCCACAACAGGCGAACTCCTACGTCCCACGTCATGAAACGCTCTGCTTGCTCGCTCATCCTGTTCCTCGCTGCTTCCATCCTCCCTGCGAATGAACCACCTCCGGGGTTCACGGCTATTTTTAACGGCAAGGACCTAACAGGCTGGTATGGGCTGAATCCACATTCAGTGGTGAAGCTCAGTGGCGAGAAGAAAGAGGCCGCTCTGAAGGCGATGCGGGAGGATTTTGCCAAGCATTGGCGTGTGGAGAATGGCGAACTCGTGAACGATGGCGAGGGCGGCTATGCCACCACGGACAAGGAGTTTGGCGACATCGAACTGCACATCGAATACAAGACGGTGCCGAAGGCGGACAGCGGCATTTATCTCCGTGGCACTCCCCAAGTGCAGATCTGGGACAAAAATCAGGTGTTTGACCCCAAGCGCCCCGACCGCAAGCCTCACTTGGGCTCCGGCGGCCTCTTCAACAACACTCCAGGCACTCCCGGCCGCGATCCAGCGGTGCTAGCGGACAAGGAGTTCGGCGAGTGGAACAAGTTTCGCATCCGTCAGGTCGGGGCCAAGACGTGGGTCTGGCTCAACGACCAACTCGTGGTTGATGGCGCTGTGATGGAGAACTTCTGGGACAAAAAGCTCCCCCTCCCCGCCAAAGGCCCCATCATGCTCCAAACCCACGGCGGTGAAATCCGCTGGCGGAACATTTTTCTAAAGGAACTAAGTGCTGAGGAAAGCGCTTCAGGGAAATGAGGCTACTCACAAGCCTAGCTGGCCTCGTGTGGGCATGCTGCACACTGGTCTCTCGTGCAGATGACCTTGAGGTAGTGCAGCACGGTGGTGCCACTTATCAACTGTATCGAGTGAGCCGGGCTGCTTCGTCTCATTTGGAAATGGCTTGGCTGGACTCTGGAGGCAAGCCGCTTGGGGATTTAAATGGTCTCCAGAAGAAGCTCGCAGCAGAAGGTCGTGAGCTGAAGTTCGCCACCAATGGAGGCATCTACGAGCACGGCCCCAAGCCGTGTGGCCTAGCTATCGTGAATAGCAGGCAACTGGTGCCGCTCAGCACTAAAGACGCCGATGGTAACTTTTACCTGAAGCCCAACGGTGTGTTTTATGTGGATGACAAGACCGGTCCCGGAATCATGGAGACCAGCCGCTACGGCAAAAGTGGGCTGGCACCGCGTATCGCCTGCCAGAGCGGACCTCTGCTGCTCGCAGATGGAAAGTTTCACCCTGCATTCAATCCGAACTCAAAAAACCGTCGGCTGCGGAATGCTGTGGGCGTGCGCTCAGCCGACCAACAGATCATCTTCGTGATGTCTGACCCCGATGACCGGGACAAAGGCAGGGTCACCTTCTACCAACTGGCCCAGTTCTTCCTCCACCTCGGCTGCAATGACGCGCTCTTCCTTGACGGCGACATTTCCCAAATGGTGGTGAATCCGCCGTTAGGCAAGGCGGGCCGTCCAACGACGTTTGCGACAATGTTTTACATAGCTTCCAAAAAGTGACGCTACTCACAAGCCTAGCATCTCTCCCCCATAGGACGAATACGACCCGGTAGGCCCCATCCGTCCTCTCGGACCCATTCGTCCTATCCTTCTCTGCTACCAAGGGCCCGCCCCCGCAATCCGGGTGCCCTTTTGCGCCAGCAAACGTATTCCCGTTTGCCAGTTGCTCAGCGCGCTGGCCTAGCTTTGATGCGGCTCCCCCAAAACCCCTCTTTTTCCTGAATGAACTACGATCTTATTGTCATTGGCGGCGGTCCCGCTGGATACGTCGGTGCTATCCGCGCCGCTCAACTTGGAAAAAAAGTAGCCTGTGTCGAGAATGATCGTGCTGGCGGCACCTGTTTGAACTGGGGCTGCATTCCTACCAAGGCGCTACTCAAAAATGCTGAACTCTACCACACGCTCGCTCACCGCGCAGACGAGTTTGGCCTGAAGATCGATGGCCTGAGCTTTGACTGGAGCAAAGTCGTTGGCCGCAGCCGCAAGGTCTCGGACCAACTCAACAAGGGAATCGAGTTCTTGTTCAAGAAGAACAAGATCGACTACATCCGCGGCACGGGCAGCATCCCCGCCGCTGGCAAAGTGGAAGTCACCGCCGCAGACGGCAGCAAGCAGAGCCTCAGTGCGACGAAGATCCTCATCGCCACCGGTGCCCGCAGCCGCCCCATGCCTGGTCTTCCCTTCAATGGCACAACGGTGATCGGCAGCCGAGAGGCCCTGACGCTTGAGTCTCAACCCAAGGAGATCCTCATCGTGGGTGCCGGAGCCATTGGCATTGAGTTTGCCTACTTCTTCAATGCGTATGGCACCAAGGTCACGGTCATCGAGATGCAAGATCGCATCCTTCCCGTGGAGGACGACGAGGTCAGCAAACTGCTCGAACGCAGTCTGACCAAGGCGGGCATCCGCGTGCTAACGAGCACGAAGATCCTCGAAGCCTCTGAAGACGGCAAGCAGGTCACTTTGAAAGTAGAAGGCGCGGCAAATGAAACACTCACGGCGGAGAAGTGCCTGGTAGCCATTGGCGTGGCACCTGTTCTGCCAGATGGCACCAAACTCACCGTCTCAGACAAAGGCTGGCTCAACACCAACGCTAACTACGAAACGTCAGTGGCGGGAATCTACGCCGCAGGCGATATCATCGGGCCACCATGGCTAGCGCATGTCGCTAGCTATGAAGCCATCCAGGCTGTGGAAGGCATGTTCGGCAAAACCAAGCCCAAGAAGGTGACGGTCTTCCCAGGATGTACCTACTGCCATCCGCAGGTGGCATCCATTGGCCTCACCGAGCGTGATGCCAAGGCCAAGGGCCTCAACTTCAAAGTGGGCAAGTTCCCCTACACCGCCAGCGGCAAAGCCCTTGCAGTGGGTGAGCCAGAAGGCTTCGTGAAGATCCTCTACGGTGAACCGCACGGCGAGATCATCGGCGCGCACATCATCGGAGCAGACGCCACGGAGATGATTTCTGAAATCGGTCTCGGCATCACCCTAGAAGCCACTCGAGATGAGATCGAGGCCACGATCCACGCCCACCCAACGCTCGCGGAGATGATCCACGAGGCGACCGGAGTGGCCATGGGTCACCCGATCCACGTGTAGACCGCCCGCCATCGTGGCAAAGACGACCAGCCAGACACTGCGCAAGGAACTCCTCGGCTTCAAAGAGTTCGGAACGAGCACTCAATGCGCAGAACTGGCTGCCGGAGGCACTATGGTGCCGGTCTACATCAATGAGTATTGGACTGCAAAACAAAGAGCTGCGTCCAACCTCCATGAGGTGCCCTACCGCGCCTGTTTTAAGCCGCAGCTACCACGTTTTTTCATCGAGCGCCTCACGCGCCCAGGAGATCGCGTCTACGACCCCTTCATGGGACGCGGCACCACATTGATCGAGGCAGCGCTCATGGGCAGACGTGTGGCCGGGTGCGATGTCAATCCACTCGCCGCCACACTAGCCGAACCAAGGCTCGCCCCGCCGGCTCAAGATGACGTTCTTGCCAAACTCGAGTCGCTCGACCTCACAGGACATGCTGAGGTGAATGAAGATTTGGCTCCGTTTTATCACATCGACACCTTAGGCCAAATCCAGGCACTACGACGCTACTTCTTGAATCGCGAGCTCGATGCCGTGGACAAGTGGATCAGAATGGTGGCGCTCACACGCCTCACGGGACACTCCCCAGGATATTTTTCCGTCTACACCTTGCCGCCTAATCAAGCAGTGCTGCCAGGGCGACAGCGCTTGATCAACGAAAAGCGCGCGCAAGTACCAGAGTTCCGCGATGTGAAGGCACTCATCGCTCGCAAGTCGGCACAGCTGCTAAAAGAGCTAACCAAAGAGCAACTGAAGCACCTCCACAGCTCGGACCGGATCCTTCTAACATCCGAGGCCAGCCAAACTCAAGCGCTGGCAGACAACTCAGTTAGCTTAGTGGTAACCTCACCGCCGTTTCTCAATGTCGTCGACTACAAGACGGACAACTGGTTGCGCTGCTGGTTCCTCGGCATTGACGCGGCCACCGTACAGATCAGCCAGATCAAAAAACTCACCGAGTGGCAGCAAACCATGACCCGTGTGTTTCACGAGCTTGCAAGAGTGATCAAACCCGGTGGCCACATCGCGTTTGAAGTCGGTGAAGTCGCAGGCGGCACGATCCGACTCGAAGAAGCGAGCATCCCGTGCGGAATAGCCGCTGGTCTGGAGCCCGACTTGGTGCTGATCAATGCCCAAGAGTTCACCAAAACCGCCAACTGCTGGGGCATCGCCAACAACGACAAAGGCACCAACACCAATCGGATCATTCTCTTCCGTAAGCCCTAGCATTCTGAATGAACTGGCTGGCATGCAATGCCAGAGAAAAGGAGAGCTTTGGCTTAGTAGCAGCGTTTTCTCCCGCATGGGTCGCCTTCTCATCTTCTTCGCGCTTCCGCTGCTTGCACTGGCCGAACTCACGCCCAGCGAGCGTGAGTTGATGCAGCAACTCGGCCCCGGCACGCCCGAGCCCATTTTGCTCTGGCCAGACAAGCCGCCGCAGTTCCTGGAAAACGCCGCGCCGGAGGTCATCAAAGACAATCAGACCATCCAGAGCGTCTCCGTGCCCACGATCACGCCGTATCTGCCGCCGAAGGAGAATCGCACCGGCATGGCCATCGTCGTTTGCGCAGGTGGCGGCTATGGCGGGCACGCGTGGAAGACGCACGTCGTGTATGCCGCGCAGGTCTTCAATCCGATGGGCATCGCCGTCATTGGCCTCAAATACCGCACGCGCCCACCGCACAAACTCGACAACGCAGGCATTCAGGAGCTCACCTTGCTCGATGCGAAACGCGCCATGCGCCTCGTCCGTCATCGCGCTGCCGAATGGGGCCTCGATCCCGCGAAAGTCGGTGTCGCGGGCTATTCCGCGGGTGCGAACCTCGCAATGAATCTCGCCGCGAACTTCGATCTCGGCGATCCGCAGGCCACCGATCCCATCGACCGCCTCAGCAGCCGTCCTGACTTCGCCGTCGGCCTCGGCACCTGGCATTGGCGGAAGCCAGAGAACCCGTTTGTCTTCAAGGCGAACTCGCCGCCCGTATTTCTTGTCCACGCCACCACCGACAAGCCCATCGAGATCGCAACGAACATCGTCGCCGACTTGAAAAAGCTCGGCGTGCCCGCCCGCCTCGATCTCCACGAAGAAGGCGGCCATGGCGTCGGCAATCTCATCCCCACCCGCGTGAAACACCATTTCCCCGGCGCCCAGTGGCCGAAGATGCTCGTCGAATGGCTGGGGACGTTGGAGGGGAAGAAACCGTGAAGCCTGGGATCTTTACGAACCAACTGGATCAGGTATGATCTGCACTCATGGAGACGGTTTACATTGAAACGACGATTCCCAGCTACCTGACGGCTCACCGCAGCCGTCAGGAGCCGATGGCGTCGCATCAGAAGCTGACGCACGACTGGTGGAAGGATCAGCGGCACAAGTTTCTGCTCTACAGCTCTGTTCTCGTCCGGTTGGAAGCCTCGCGCGGTGACGCCAATGCCGCCCAGCGACGTCTCGCCTACCTCAATGGGATCACGGAACTCGACGTGCTGCCTGAAACCGTTCAGCTTGAAGCCGATTTGATTCGTTTGTTTCAGCTTCCGCCTCGGGCCGCCGCAGACGCGGGTCATCTGGCGATGGCGATCCTTCACCGGATGGATTACCTGCTCACCTGGAACTGCACGCATCTGGCAAACGCCACTTTGCAGAAGGAACTGATGGACTACTGTCTCTACCACAAGCTGCACCTCCCCATCATCTGCACCCCTGAAACCCTCATCACCCAGGCATCATGACTGACCGCATCGTTCAAGAAGTCCGAGCCGCACGCGCCGAAGTCGCCGCCGATTTCGGCAATGACCGTGCCCGCTTCTGGGCGTGGGCACGGGAGCAGCAGGAAGCTCAAAAGGAGTCGAAAAAGCAACTGCCCGCCGCCCCGGCCAAGCCAACAGTGAAGCCAACAGCCAAGTCGAAGTCTCTCGCGCCTCGGAAGCGAAGCGTGCGTCCGACTCGTGCCTTGGCGTGAAGCCAAAGCCCAAGGAAAGGCGCTTTGGAAGCGCCTCCGAACAGGTCGAGTGCTGATAGCCACCTTGGACTGCGGCAGCCTGCTGCCGCCAAAGTCTCCCGGTCACCGAAAAGCCCCTCTGCTGTCGCCAACGCGATAGCGCCTTGGCGGAACATCGTCTTGGAACATTCGACGGCCAGCAGGCTGGCCTCCCGAAAGCGGCAGCAGGCTGCAGCAGTCCATGTAGTCCATGTCACGCTCGGATTCGATCGAAGCATGGGGACAGGAGAATGGATTCGCCGGATTCTTTTGTCCCCATGCTTCTGTCGATTCTGTCTCCGCTTGTTTCCTGAGTGGCTCGACCCTTCCGAGGTGCGTCAGGAGGTCTGAGTCCGGCGCGAGAGGCGTCCCAGGGGAACGGTTGAGCCCTTGGTATCTCTAGCGGCGCTCCTCATCCTCGCCTTCGAGGGTGAGAGCCATGGGGGCTCCACCGGACCGTTGGCCTGACTCATCAGTCAAAGAATAACCTGTTTTCTTTACGCGTCACTGCTGACGTGTTAAGTTTTTGCCGATTTCTTTACACATGAGCTTCCACCTTGAGCCTCTACCGCTGCCAGCCTCCATCGAGTTGGAGACTCCGGCGGTGCTGCGGCAGTTGGCTCGGTCGCATCGGCATCTGGCCGAACTCAAAGGCGCAGCGGCGACCATTCCGAACGAGGCCATCCTCATCGACACCCTCGCTTTGCAGGAGGCCAAGGACTCCTCCGCCATCGAAAACATCATCACCACCGAGGACGAGCTTTTCCGCACCGACTCCGCGCCTGGCGGCTACGGCAGCTTGGCGGCGAAGGAGGTACATCGCTACGGAGCCGCTCTGAAGGTCGGCTTCGAGCGTGTGCGCCAGCAAGGCTTTCTGAGGCTCGAGGACGTGCTCGCGGTGCAGGCCACGCTGGAGCAAAACCGCGCCGGATTACGCAAGCTCCCCGGCACCGTGTTGAAGAATGCCGAGACAGGAGCAGTCGTCTATGAGCCGCCGCAGGATGCCGTGCGCATCGAGCAGTTGATGGACAACTTCATCACCTGGCTAAATCGCAGCGAGCCCGGCGATCCCGATCCACTCGTGCAGATGGCCGTGCTGCACTGGCAATTCGAGAGCATCCACCCTTTTTATGACGGCAATGGCCGCACAGGGCGCATCTTAAACCTCCTACACCTCGTCATGCACGGCCTGCTTGATCTTCCCGTGCTCTACCTCAGCCGCCACATCGTGCGGAACAAGGCCGACTACTACCGCGGCCTCCAAGGCGTGCGCGAGCATGGTGCCTGGGAGGCTTGGGTGCTCTATATCCTCCGTGCCGTCGAGGAGACCGCCAAGGAGACGCTCACCCAGGTCACCGGCATCCGCCAGCTCATGCAGGAGACCAAGCAACGCCTGCGTTCCCAGCACCCGAAGCTCTACAGCCAGGAACTGCTCAACAACCTTTTCCGTCACCCCTACACTAAAGTCGAGTTCATCGAGCACGACCTCGGCGTCTCACGCCCCACCGCGATGAAGTATCTCGACACCCTGCACACCGCCGGCTTCGTGAAAAAGACCAAGCGGGGCCGCACCAACTTCTACATCAACGAACCGCTGTTCGCGCTGCTCGGGCGGTGAGGCTCCGGTCTCACCCTTGGACTGGGCAGCCTGCTGCCGCTTTCCCCAGGCAGCCCTGCTGCCGTCAAAGTCCGATAGATGATCAAACGCCACGACCAGCTCTCGCTAAGGCGGTAGCCGTGAGCGCATCGGAAGTCTCTCAGCCTCCGGCGGCCAGCAGGCTGGCCTTCCGAAAGCGGCAGCAGGGCTGCACGCACTCCATATTACTCCCCGTCCTCGGCAGCGATTTCATCAAACGGAAAACTCGCCACGGTCTTCACCCACGCAGCCGTGGCTTCGCGTTTGAAGTCAGCCGCGCTGCACCACCGCCACTGCGAGGCCAGCGGCACCAGGCCATGGTGCTTGGGATTCTGATGCACATAGTTCAGCCGGGCCAGGTAGCTCTGCGGATAGGTCAGATGCGTCTCCCGATAGTTCTGCCAAAGCCGCGTCCGCCCTGGTGTGCCGTCTTCCGTATTCAAACGCTTCGTCGCCAGGCTGTGCAGCTTTTGCAGCACGACCCGCAGTGTGTCCGCGTCCCCCGGAGGACTATGCGCCACCACATGGTAATGATTTGAGAGAACCGCCCATGCCTCCAGCTTCCATCCCGCTTCCGCAAAGCCCTCCAGCAGCATCTGGAGAAACCAATCGCGACGTTCTGGAGTATGCAAAAGAGGCTTCTTCTCGCGAGTCCGCGCCGTCACAAAATACACCCCGCTCTCCGCCAGCCGATGCGGTGGCGCATGAGGCCAGTGACGGGTGCCGCGAAGGCACTCTTCATCGTTGGGCAGATCAGGCATCATGGATAAAGGATGTTCAAAGCCCGCCCTACCCGTCAAGTATCGAATGGAAGGAACAACAACATGGACTGCGGCAGCCCGCTGCCGCTTTTCCGAGGCAGCCTGCTGCCGCCAAAGTCTCCCGGCCATCGAAAAGCCCCTCGGCTGACGCCAACGCGAAAGCGCCTTGGCGAAACTTCATCTTGGAACATTCGACGGCCAGCAGGCTGGCCTCCCGAAACATGAAACATGGACTGCGGCAGCCTGCTGCCGCTTTTCCGAGGCAGCCCTGCTGCCGCCAAAGTCTCTTGGCCATCGAAAGCCCCTCGGCTGTCGCACACGCGAGAGCGCCTTGGTAAAACATCGTCTTGGAACATTCGACGGCCAGCAGGCTGGCCTCCCGAAAGCGGCAGCAGGCTGCCGCAGTCCATGTAGTCCATGTCACGCTCGGTTCGACCGAAGCATGGGGACAGGAGAATGGATTGGCCTGCTTCTTTTGTCCGCATTCTTCTGTCGATGCTGCTGAGCTTGTTTCCTGAGTGGCTCGACCCTTCCGAGGTGCGTCAGGAGGTCTGAGCCTGACGTGAGAGGCTTCCCAGGGGAACGCTTGCGCCCTTGGAATCTCGGGCGGCGCGCCTCATCCCCGCCCTCGAAAGTGCCGCAGGGGCTCGATGAGTGGCTGGAACGTCAAGGGTGGATTGGGGATACCGGGATCTCCGGTCCCGAAAACTGTGATACGATTTGCTGACCTGGAAGTGCCCGCTTCCGCTGAAGCTGCTGCTAGTCCGAAACATGATCCAACTGGCTTATTGGTGGTCAAATGATCCACGGCAGATTATTGAATCCATCCTGATGTCCGAAAAAACGCCAACCCAATCGAATAGCTCGTCATGTTGTATCCCGTCCGGGATAAAAGCCTTGGTTTCATGGTCATTCACGGGGGTTTTGGCTCACAATCGAACCATTCAGTCTTCCTATTTTTGGCTGTTCTTTGTTCCTGTCGCCGCGAAGGCGCTGAAAGGCCTTGATCAGAAGTTGGTCTTTCAGATCTTCGATCAGAGTGTGGTTGTGCACCCCCATCTTCCATTTAACTGGCTGGCCTTCTTCTTTTCGGCGCTTGCGTTCGCAATCGGCACCGTTCTCTATTTCGCATTCTGCCCACCAGTAACCCGAGATTTCAGAACTTGGGTTGACTACCGTGATTCAGGACGAGGAGAATGGTATATCCTGGACCAGTTGATTGATCTGCGTCAAATACCAGAAAAGGCAGTCAAAGAATTAAACGGCACTGTGTCATTCTTGACCACCGGGACCACCTATAGCTGTGCGATCAGTGACAAAGCTGTCGCTACTGTGTTTTGGGTTGTCCGCGATCTACAGAATCATCGCCGAATCTGTCCGCTCATCTTCACATTCTTGGCATTTCTGCTCGGCACAGTCTTAATTGGGTTTGTCATCATTGAGAATATTCGATTTGTATTGAGCTGCCTCATCTGATGACGATTGCCTGAGTCTCTAACGGCTTCTCATTTCGGAACCGCCTTTGTCTGTCTGTAATGGATACTTCATTCATTCTCCTTTTCTTTGGCGGACCCGTCATCGCTATTGTTGGCTTTTTTGCCTGTCTCGTTCCGCACGTTCGCCCACAGCGCTTGAGTCGGACCATTGGAGCGCTTGGAGTTGCCACCTCGCTGCCCATTGGTGCATCTATCTTAACAAACACAGCTTTCCCGCTGCTGATTCTTCGCCCTGGAACCGTCTTTTTGGGCCTGCTGACGGCTATCTCGTATCTTGTGCTCAGCCGAAAGCTTGGCTTGCCACTCCGAGAGTCAGCGGCTGCGATGGCATTACTCGTCGCTTCGCTTTGGGATGCAATATCACTGGCCATCATAATGACCCCCGGTTTTGGCGGCGCATATTGCTAGAAGAAACAAAAATTCAACAAAACGACCTCTAGCCCCGCGAATCAGCCAATCTTCGTCCCGCGAAGACCCACCCCACTCCCCACGTTTCATGTCCCACATGAAACCATTCCTCGCGCTCTTCCTCTCCCTCACCGCCGCGAACGCAGCAGACCTCACCTTGCTCGACGCGGGCAAGACGGACTACCAGATCGTTTTGCCGGATGTGACACCGAGTGCGGCCATCGACGCGAGTCTTCAGCAGACGGCGCGACTGCTCCAGACGGCGTTTTTGGCGAACAAGGCGGAGATCGCCATTGTGCGTGAAAAGGAGCGGGATGGCTCCAAACCGGCGTTGATGCTCGGGAACACGGATTTGGCGCTGAAGAGCGGCGTGGAGGTGACGAAGCTGCGGGATTGGAGCTATGTGCAGCGGGTGGTGGGGCGGGATGTGATCCTCGCGGGGAATGATCAGGCCTCGAAGGCGAAGGTGGAGAATGCGCGGAGGCCGAACTGGGATCGCGTGGGCACGGTGAAGGCGGCGGTGGACTTTGCGCGGGAGTTTCTTGGCGTGCGTTTCCTGTATCCTGACCTGCCGGGCTACACGCCGGTGAGCGGCGCGGCGAAGATCGACCTCATGAGCTCGCCTGCGATCGAGTTCCTACCGATGAAGACGATCACGGTGCCAGACACGCTGAACGTGATGAAAACGCCGCTGCTGCGGGTGAACTCGGCGCATCCAGCGGGCGGTTCGTTTTATGATCTCGCGCACAATCGCTTCCCGCGTGTGGATGAGCAGTTCGGCGGGCACACGTGGGAGCGGGCGGTGCCGGCGGAGTTGTTTGCGGAGCATCCAGAATACTTCGCGCTGATCAGCGGCTCGCGTTTGAAGCCGGAGGGCAACGGGCAGTATTGCCTGTCGAACGCCGACGTGCAGGAGCGCATCTACCGTGACCTCGTTTCGCACCTGGAGCGCGGCTTTGACAGCGTGGATCTCGGCCAGCCGGACGGCTTCCGCGAGTGCCAGTGCGAGAAGTGCGAGGCGCTCTACGGCACGGGCAAGGACTGGTCGGAGAAGATCTGGATCTTCAATCGCGAGGTGGCGCAGCGCGTGGAGAAATCGCATCCCGGCGGGCAGATCACGATGATGAGCTACATCCTCACCGCACAGCCGCCGAAGACGTTCACGAAGTTCCCCGCGAACACCTGCATCATGCTCACCGGCACGAACGAGGAGGACATCGCCCCGTGGCGCGGCATCGAGGTGCCACGCGGCTTCACCGGCTACGTCTATAACTGGTGCCCGAACCTCGGCACGCGCTACACGCCGATGCGCACGCCGGGCTACATCGAGTTGCAGGTGCAAAGGCTCGCCGCCGCGCGCATTCAGTCGCTGTATCGCGACGGCCCCGGCCAGCTCTTTGGCCTCGAAGGGCCGGTGTATTACACCATGGGCCGCATGTTTGATGATCCGGCGAACAACCACGCGAAGGACCTCATCCCCGAGTTCTGCGAGGGCGCGTTCCCGGACAAGAGCATCGCCTTCTACATGCGTGCCTTTTACGACGAGCTGTATCACGCCATCGCGCTCTACTCCGACCACATCGGCACGCGCACGGATGTGTGGACCTACAAACCGCTGCCCACCGATGCTCGCGGACGCAAAACCGTGCAGGACCCGTTTCAACTCATCGCCTTTCTCTACACGCCGCGCGTGCTCGCCGCGATGGAGGGCCACCTCGCGCAGTCCGAGCAGCTCGCCCGCACACCGAAGATCAAAACACGCCTCGCACTCGTCCGCGCCGAGTTTGATTACCTGAAGCACTTCGCGAAGGTCGTGCATCTGCATCAGGCCTGGCAGATGGCACCGGATCAGCCCTCGCTGCATCGCCTGCTCGATGCCATCGACGCGCGAAACGCCTTCATCGCCACGCTTTACGTCAAAGGGCATCAAAAGGAGTGGAACCATGTCCTCTTCCCCTTTGCCGGCCACGACGCGAAGCATCTGCAACTCGCCCACGACGGCTACCAGGAGCCGTATGCCAACACCTGCTTCAACTGGGACACGCAAGCCATGCGCCACGCTCCGCCGCCCGGCCTCAAGAAGCTCACCATCGCCAAAACGACCGCCAAACTCACGCTCGACAGCCCCGAGTGGCAAAACGCCGCCGCGCACGAACTCACGCTCCTCCCACCGCTGCACACACTGCCGCGCAAAACGACGATTCGCCTGCTTTACGACACCAACGCCCTCCACATCCGCGCCGAGGCCGAACTGGGCGATGAAACGAAATTCACCGCCTACAACCGCGACCGCGTTTTGACGAACCAGGAGGCCTTCGATGTCTATCTGGCTCCGAATCCTGCCCAGCCGATGTTTTACCGCTTCACCCAAGGTGCCAACCCCGCCAGCCGATACGACGCCCTGAACGGTCGCATCACCGACGTCATGGACCCGCGCCACGGCAAGGACGATCCCACCTGGAACGGTGACTGGCACAGCGAAACCCGCGTCGATACGAAGACAAAGCGCTGGCACGCGCACCTCGTGATTCCCTTCCAAACTCTCGGTGTCGAAGCCCCAACCAAAGGCATCACCTGGAAAGCCAACTTCGGCCGCAACCATGCCTTGCCACGCGAAGTCATCGACCGCGCGATTTGGTCCTCCTCACTCACCATCACCCGTATGGCAGACACAAGCGTGATGGGCGAGATCGTGTTTGATTGAGATGGGTGCCATGAAGGCCGCAAAACTAAATCCGGCTCGACGTTTCTTCGAGATGAAAAGCCTCCTGGCCTTCTTCCTCTCCTCCTCCGCACTCGCCCAGACTTTCATCGTCGAAAACGGCCAGCCTTGCGCTGAGATCGTCATCGCGGAAAAGCCTTCGCGTATGCAGCGCATGGCGGCGCATGAGTTCCGCAATCAGATCGAGAAGATCAGCGGTGCACGCTTGCCCATCGTCACGCAGCCTTCGGGTAAGGCGGTCAAAGTGTTCATTGGAGCGAGCGATTTGTGCCCGGTGAAGGCTGAGGGTCTCAAAGACGGCGCGTATCGCATCGCCAGCGGCGCAGATTGGATGGCGCTTATCGGCGAGGACACGGAGTTTGAGCCCACGGGGCCGTTTGCACGCAACAACAGCGACATCCCGCGCGCGCAGGCCGAGTGGGAGCAGATCGTCGGTGCACCGTATGGCATGCCGATGCCCGGTTTGTATAAAAACCGCCTCAAACTGCCCGCAGACACCGGCAAGCCCGACGGCGTGCCCACCGCGAAAAACGAAGCCTTCGAGATCTGGGGCCTCGATGAACGTGGCAGCTTCAATGCCGTTTGCGGCTACCTCCAACGGCTCGGCGCACGCTGGTATCTGCCTGGCGAACTCGGAGAGGTGCTGCCATCGCTCAAAACTATCGAGCTGCCGAAACTGGATGAAACCGTGCGGCCGGACTTCCGCCTGCGGCAGTTCAATTTCCGCTTCAGCACCGCTGGCTACGACACTTCGATGTGGGCCATGCGCCTCGGCACTCGCAACGACGAGCGCCTGCAAATCGCCCACGGCATGGCGACGATGACGAATCGCGAAGAAGTCTTCGCGAAGCACCCGGAGTGGTTCGCGCTCTACGGCGGCAAGCGCGACTTCCGCCCCGGCGACTCGAAGTGCCAGCTCTGCTACTCGAACGACGAGCTCTTTCAGGAAACGCTGCGCTGGGCGCGGGCGCAGCTCGACACGTTTCACTTTGAAGCCGTCTCCATCATGCCGCCGGACGGTTACACCTCCATTTGCCAATGCGAGAAGTGCAAAGGCAAGGACTCGCCCGAGCGCATCGACCGCGGCCTGCTCAGCGATTATGTGTGGGACTTCGTGAACCGCGTGGCGAAGGAGATCGCGAAGACGCACCCGAAGGCGAAGGTGCTGAACTGCGCCTACGGTGTTTACACCCTGCCACCGCTGAAGATCGACAAACTGGAGCCGAATGTGCAGGTCTGCATCGTCGGTGGTCGCAGGCCGCTGAACGTCGCCGCATCGAAAGCCGAAGGCGAGGCCGCGCCTGAGGCCCTGCAAGCCGCGTGGGTGAAAAAGACCGACAACCCGCTGCTCATCTTCGAAAACTATCCGTTCACGGATCGCGGCTGGTATCTGCCCGCCTTCAGCGCTCCCGCACTCGTGGACAGCGTGAAAGCCACAAAGGACAAATCCATCGGCGAGGACATCTGGCTCACCGTGCGGCAGGATTTCGACAAAGTGGGCATCGGCTTCAATCACTTCCTCGTCTATTTCACCGCCCGCGCCTACTGGGGCGGCCAGGACGTGAGTGCCGATGCCATGCTGCGTGAGTATTGCCGCCTTTTCTCCGGCCCCGCCGAGCAGGAGATGCACACCTTCTTCAAAGCCTGCGAAGCGAACTGGCTCGCCAGCGGCGAAGACAAAGCCAAGGCTGATGAAATCCTCGCCCTCTTCGACAAAGCGAAGACGAAAGCAGATGCAGAGAGCGTGTTTGGCAAACGCATCGCCCTCATCGACGACTTCCTCAAAGGCCTGCGCATGAAGTCCGTGCAGCTCGGCCAGAAACGCGGCCCCGTGCCCACCTTGCGGCTCGTGGGCGATGCGAAGGGCGTCGTGATCGATGGCAAACTCGATGACGACTACTGGCAAAAGTGCCCCACCGCCGCCACTGGCCGCCTGCGTGAACTGCAAACCGGCCGCACGCCCACTTTTGGCACCTCGTTCAAAGCCGGCTGGCAGGCAGGCCACCTCGTCTTCGCCATCCGCTGCGATGAACGACGCGGCGACAAGCCCCGCATCACCACCACTCGCGACGACGACCAGGCTGCGTGGCACGGCGATGTCATCGAACTGGAAATCGCCACCGAGACGCACTCTTACTACTCCATCGCCATCAGCCCCGCCGGGCATGTCGTCGATCTCGACCGCGGCGCACCGCGCAGCCAGTGGTTCACCTGGGATGCGAAAGCGAAGGTCGCCACGCACATCGCCGATGATCACTGGACCGTCGAGATCAGCCTGCCCGTCACCAGCGATGAAAATGATCCGCTGCATCAGATCATCGGTCGCAAGCCCATCGTCAGCCTCCCGTGGCACTTCAACCTCTGCCGCCAGCGCATCCGCGACGACGGCGTGGAGCACAGCGCCTTCTCTCCCACCGGCGCGGAGAGTTTTCACGAGCCGATGAAGTTCGCCCGCCTCTACGACGGCAAGTCGCACCAGTTCGACGCCGATCCCAGCGTCACCGATTTTGTCATCGCCTTCCGCGATGCGCAGCAAAAGCGTGTCCCCGCCGCGCTGCTCGCCCTCGCCGCCGGAAAAGTAACCCCGTTCCAAAAAGCCGCCGCCCTCGAACAAGCCGCCATCTGGGACAAAAAGGCCACCTTCATTGACCAGATCCCCATCGAAGCCGTCAAGATGACCGCGCAGATGCAGAACCTGCTCGCCAACTTCAAAGCGCCCGAAGTCTTGAAGCAGTTCGGCACCGAAGACATCACGCAATGGCCCTTCTGGAAGCGTGGTGACGGTTTCCATCATCGCGGCCGCGCCTACTCGATCGCCAAAAACGGCGAAAAAGCCGAATCCGACCTCAGCGCCGCTTTGGAGTGGATTGGCGATCCACGCACTCGCGAGTCCGTTTTGCTCGTGCAGGCCCAAAACCGCGAATTGAACCTCAAAAACGACGAAACCGCCCTTCAAGCCTACGAAGCCATCCTCGAAGGCAAAACCCGGATCGGTGGTGCCGATGAATACTCCGCCCTCCAAGGCATCGCCCGCATCCAAACGCGAAAAGGCCAGTTCGACGAAGCCTTGAAGACCCTGAACCGCGCCGAACCGGAAAAACTCCAAGGCGTGTGGAAAACGAACTTCGAGAAATCCATCGAAGCCGTGAAGCAGGCACGGAAGTAAAACCGCGAAACGCCGAAGCAGAGTAACCATCTCGCTCCGTCGAGATGGCTACCTTGCTGGCGCACGCTCCCAGGACAGTGCAGGTTCTCAAGCCCTTTGGTCCCGAGTTGTTTGCACTTCACGTTTACACCTGCGCCACCGCTCGAATCGGCGAGCCATCACGTCCGGCAAAGTTCAGAGGAAAACCCGTGAACATGAACTCACGATCATCAGGGAGTGCATCGAGGTTGGCCAGTGACTCGACGATGACCATCTCCACTTCTTTGGCGAGCAGGATGTGATGCACTTCAACGTAATCTTTGCTGGGCGTTGGCATGTCCATGCCGATGAGACGAAGTTGGCGTGAGGCTAGGTAACGCGCCGCTTCCTGGGTCATGGATGGAAACTCAGTGAAAAAGTGATCACTTCCAAACTCACGGAACCATCCTGTATTGAGCAAAATGCGCGCTCCTGGTTGCAATACGGCCTCGTGATTGGCCAGATCTGCCACATCGATGATATCACCGGCAGTCTTCGGCACCCGGATCATCCTTGCCGGGCCCTGAAACCACTCCAACGGCATTTGATCAATCGTCTTGCCGTCATCCAGGAAGTGAAACATCGCGTCGAGATGAGTGCCCTGATGCGTGCCCATCGCCACCTGGGAAACATTGCACTTGGCCGGTGACGACGTGGTGTGAAAAGACGTCACGCTGAGCACGGGATCACCTGGAAACGAGGACATGCCGTCCCGAAGAGGATGACTGAGATCAATGAGCATGTCACGGGAGTAGACTGGATCAAAATGGCAGGCAAGCAGCGATTGTCAGACAACTGAGACTAGACCGTGCCCCTACCGGCGTATGGTTACCCCTCCTCAAAGTATGAAGCCCATCGCCACCCTGCTGTTGATCGTCTGTTGCACTTCTCATGCGGCAGAGAGTTTGTTTGACGGCACGACACTCACTCATTGGTCAGGCAAACCAGAGCATTGGCGTGTCGAGGATGGTGCCATCACAGGTGAGATACCCTCAGGGCAAATGCTGAAGGGCAATGAATGGATTTTCTGGGATGGTGAGGTGCATGACTTCGACTTCAAAACAGAGTTCCGCATCAGTGGCGGACCGTCAGCCAACTCTGGCATTCAGTTTCGTTGCCAGCAAAGCCCGCAGGGCCATGCCTCCGGCTATCAGGCGGATCTCGACAATGGCACGGTCTGGCTGGGCCGCATTTACGATGAGCATGGTCGTGCGCTAATCACCGAACGTGGCACGCGTGTCTCCATCGCACCCGATGGCAGGCGCTGGGTGGATGTCTTTGCCGAGGCGAAGAGTCTTGCCTCGGTCATCAAGCCTAATGAATGGAACACCTACCAGATCACCGCCACGGCTTCTCACGTAGAAGTGCGGGTCAATGGCACGCTCATGAGTGTGCTGGATGATCATGAAGCTCAGGCTGCCGAGTGGAGCGGCAAGATTGCCTTTCAGCTTCACTCAGGCCCCGGCCCCGCAAAAATCCAGTTCCGCAATATTCAGTTAGAGCATTTGGGTCGGACCGAAATACCAAAGCGAGAGAACATCCGGCGCGCCGCCCCATCAGTGGATGTTCCGGGCATTCCGCCGCCGCCCGAACTCAACCTCGGCTTCGAGCAAGGGACCTTGGAAGGCTGGAAAGCCGAGGGCAACGCCTGGGACAAGCAACCTATCGAGGGCGATACGGTTGCTACTCGCAAACGCGGCAACTCTCGCCATGAAGGTCGCTTTTGGTTGGGTGGTTACGAACGATTGGGAGACAACGGCACTGGCACGCTGACATCCAACTCGTTCGATGCAGCTCATCCCTGGGCCAGCTTTCTCGTCGGAGCCGGACGCAAGGCCAAAGTCGAGATCGTCGACGAAGCAGAAGGCAAAGTGCTTGCCTCGGCATCCGGTGAAGATCGGGAAGACATGCGGCGGGTCGCTGTGGATCTGACGGCAGCGCAAGGGCGTAAAATCATCATCCGCATCACCGATGGCAGCACCCAGGGCTGGGGGCACATCAACTTTGATGACTTTGTGTTCCATGCGCAGAAACCAAAGTTCGCCACCACGCTGACCATCAGCGGCGACCGCTCCAAGCGCGCCGATGAAAGCCCTGTGCTCTGGCATCTCACGCCAAACCCGGTGCAAGACAAACTCGTGGCTGGCATGAAGCTCACCGCAGGGTTCCAGGCAGAACTCATCGCGGCCGAGCCAACGATCGCGCAGCCCATTGCCTTCTGCTTTGACGAGCGCGGACGCATTTGGGTGGCGGAGGCTTTTAGCTACCCCAATCGACAGCCCGAAGGCCAGGGCAAAGACCGAATCAGCATCCTCGAAGACGCTGATGGCGACGGGAAGTTCGAAACTCACAAGGTCTTTTGTGAAGGACTCAATCTGGTGAGCGGGATCGAGGTTGGATTTGGTGGAGTGTGGGTAGGAGCGGCACCTCATTTGCTGTTCATCCCGAAAGATGAGAACGACAAGTCAGGTGAACCCAAAGTGCTCTTGGACGGCTTCGGCTACCAAGACACTCACGAGACTCTCAATAGTTTTCTCTGGGGTCCGGACGGCTGGCTGTATGGCAACCAGGGCGTCTTCAACACTAGCTACATCGGCAAACCCGGCACTCCGCAAAACGAGCGCATCACGATGCGAGCCGGCGTGTGGCGCTATCATCCGGTGCGGCATGTATTTGAAGTGTTCTGCCACGGCGGCAGCAACCAATGGGGTCTTGATTACAACAGCAACGGGCATCTCTTCATGACACACTGCCGCAGTTACTTCGGCAAAGGCGGCACGACGAATGCGATCCGCAACGGGCACTTCTGGAACCAGGCCAATGCCAAGTATGCGCCTTTCATCTCCGCCACGGCACCTGCGTTTGCTCCCGATCTGCAAAACTATCTGCCAGCATCGGCCAAATACGACAGCGGTGAAGGAGGAGCGGGCAAGCCAGGGACCACGGCAGTCTATGGCGGACATTCCCACGTTGGCACCATGATTTACAACGGCAACAACTGGCCTGCGATTTACCGCGATCATTTGTTCACTCACAACCTGCACGGACATCAGATGAACCACCAGCACATGGTGCGGGAAGGCTCCGGCTACGAGACACTGCACGCCGGATACGATCTGATGTTCAACGGCGCGGAGAACTATATCCCCGTGGACCTCCAAACGGGGCCGGATGGTGCGGTTTACGTGATCGACTGGTGCGATACTCAGCACTGCCATAATCCAGACGACGAAAAATGGGATCGCAGCAACGGAAGAATCTACCGCATCTCCTGGAAAGAGACATACAAGTCGGTGAAAGTGGATTTGACTGCGACCTCGAGTCACAAGCTAGCAAACCTAGCTGATAGTCCGTGTGATTGGAGCGCTCGAACCGCTCGAAGAATCATACACGAACGCAAGGCTTCAATAGTGCTCGACACCAGAAGCAATCTCGACCTGACCACCGGCAAAAACGTCACTTTAGGGATGCTCTGGACGCTAAACGCTTCGGGAGACCTTGACGCCGATTTGCTAACTGCCGCAACAGGATCAAATAGCGACATCATCCGCGCCTGGGCCATCCAACTCGCCACAGAAGAGCCCAACAAACCCAAGCTGACAAAAGATACCCTCCTCCGGCTGGCTCAGTCCGATCCAGCGCCTGTCGTTCGTCTAGCGGTGGCCTCAGCGATGCCTGCATTGCCAGAGGATTGGGTTTTCGAGATTGGCAGTGCGCTTGCCATGCATGCAGAAGACAAAGACGATCGCTTCTTGCCCAAGATGATCTGGTTTGGTCTGGCACGAGCCATCGCAAACGAGTGGAAGCGTGGACTCGAACTGGCTCAGAAGACTCCGATGCCGTCCCTGGCCGATTCCATCTGCTGGTACGCTGCTACCACACCGACAGGGCGTGATGCCTTGATGCCATTCATCAAGGCGGAACGTGATCTGCAGATCCTCGCATTCGGCATCAAGGATGAAGCCAGCGTTACCATGCCAACCGGATGGAGCACCATCGGCGCTCCTGATTCACCCACCAAGCGACAGCTCTCGGCCATCTTCGGTGATCAGCAGCAACGTGCAGCGATGCGCATCATCCTCACGAACAGCACAATGCCTGCGACCGAACGTCGTGCTGCATTTGATCTGCTCAGACGCGTAGGCGATCCCGAGTCCACGGCCATCTTCGTTAAACTCCTCGACGATCCTGCGTTTGCGACTGACGTCATTCCCCTGCTCTCCCGTTCCAGTGAACCCGCGACTGCCAATGCATTGATCGAAAGGCTACATGGTCTGGATCAGGCCAGTAGAATCGCAGCGCTCGCGACCCTCACCAGTCGGGCAGAGCTAGCGCTGCCGTTGCTCCACGCCATCGAGCAGGGCAAGCTCAACAAACAAGACCTGACCGCACTCCAGATCCGCCAGTTGCGCAACCTGAACCATGCCGAAATCAACAAGCTCCTGGACGCCGCCTGGGGCAAGGTGAACGAGTCCTCATCTGCTGCCAAGGCCATCATGGCGAAACTGAAGCAGGCCTACGAATCCGCCCCGCTCTGGGCATTCAATGCAAAGTCTGGCGAGGAAACGTTCAAGCAACTCTGCTCCGCCTGCCATGCCATCAACGGCGTGGGAGGCAAGCTCGGTCCCGACCTTGCGGGTTCTTGGCGCAATGGTTTGGACTACTTCTTGGAGAACATCGTCGACCCTAACGCTGTGGTGGGCGACAACTTCCAGCTTCATATCCTGACCAAGAAAGACGGCACCGTGGTCTCGGGAGTGATTGAGCAAGAATCCGAAACATCTATCACCGCCAGAACCATCACCGAGCAACTCGTCATCTCCAAAGCCGATCTCAAAAGCCGCCAGAAACTGGCTGCATCACTCATGCCTCCTGGTCTTTTGGAGACTTTGCCAGAGCGCAAAGCCTTGGAGTTGCTGAAGTTCCTTCTTTTGCAGCGCCAATAGTGCCCTGAAGATCACTTTGTTGAAATCAGATCCGACACTGCCTTCAGAATCAGCTCTCCCGAAACATTCTTTGGAAGACTTGTGAGTAACACAAAGCTTGTCTCCGTCTCCGGGTCTGCCCAAGCGAGAGTCCCTGTAGAGCCACTGTGGCCGAATGCTTTGTCAGAACAACCGTGACCAAGTGCATTGCCAAGCATCCAACCGATGCCTCGGTGTGCTCCAAGTCCTTTGGTGTGATTCTGGAGCATTCTCTGCACACTTTCGTCAGACAAAATGGGGTTCTTTTGCGCCATAAGTGCCTGCAAAAGACGGTGCAGATCACCCGTGCAACTATGAGCTCCGCCCCAAGGGGCAGCCAACTTGCGCCAATAGTCACTATTCCAATCCCAGTCCTTTGCAGTCGGATCACCTGCCCCTGCCTCAGGTGCCGCATGCTCGGTCTGCATCGGCACCATGTCCAATTTTGCGAATCTACCCAAGCCGAGCACCGTGCGACTGAGTCCTAGTGGTGCGAAGACTTCTTTGTCCAAAAAAACAGGTAGCGCCATGCCACTCACTTTCTCTGCGATGCGAGCGGCGAGCAGAATGCCCATACTTTGGTAGTGATAGCTGGTTCCAGGCTCAAACAACAATGGCACACATGCCGCACCCTCAACAAAGGCTTGAAGAGGAGAATGTTTTGCCCGCAACTCGTTGTTGTTTGGCAACTGATCTGGCAATCCACTCGTGTGCACGAGTAAATGCTCAATTTTGATCTTCCTATGTTCGCCGTGATCAAGCTCCGGAAGATATTCAAGCGCGTAGTCTTCAAAACTGAGCGCTCGGCGCTCAGCCAAGACCACCAAACCCAAAGCGGTGAGCGGTTTGGTGATCGACCCGAGCAAAAACATTGCGTCCGACTTTATGCCATCTCCAAAAGCAGACACTTCACGAACATCACCACACCTCACCTCAAGAACTGCGGCTTTGAGTGTGCCGCTGTCCACCTGCTTTTGGATGATCTGTGTGGCCGTTCTCAAGCGGGAAGAAAGATCTGTTGCTCGCACAGGCAATCCGCCAGCGAGAGCGACTACTGATGCCATGACGTCTCTCCTTCTCATTAATTGTCCCGTTAACGAAGCCGTAAACCATGCTGTTGCCAGAACGCAAACAGACCAGAATGGCTGCCATTAAACACACTGCGCTCTACAGGACGATCCAGGTTACCAAAATACGTTGGGAAACGATACCGTCCGTGGTTGTAGACTTTTGGACGTGACCTTCCACCCTGCCACTCAACCCCTCCATACTGCCACATGGTCCAATTAGACCAGACGCGGTATTGCCCCACAAGTCCACGCGGGACTCCGGGAGGAGGAAAGATTGAACCGCCTCCACTATCATGGGCATAGAGGGCCAGCCAGTAAGGCATCTCCCGCAATCTTGCTTTGGTTCCAGCATCTGCGCCACTCATGGCTAACTTCAGTGCCGTGCTGTTCTCCAAATATGCCACAGGGACAACCCCTGTTCGTTGCTTGACTCGATCCGAGAATCGCAGAATCGCTGACAACGACAGATCGCCATCAAAGTCACCGCAGAGCAAGATGGCCGGTGCATTCCATGCTCTGCTGCGCGCCAATGCCGCAACGCGATTCACAAACTGATCCGCTTGCTTCACAGCATCCACGTGACGCTGGACGCGATAGTAAACTCCAGGAAGCAATCCCGCACGATCCGCAGCCGCCAGAAACGCAGCGCACTTTTCATCGAGGTTGCCACCTTTTCCTGCCCTGGCAATGAGAGCACTGGCACCATTGGCTCGCAGGGCGCTCACATCGTGCTCAGAGTAGCTCGCGCCGCTTCTCTGTCGCTCTTTAGGGTCATAAGCTGAAACATTGATAATCTGAGGACTCCCAGAGGCACCTACAGAAGGCGGCAAGGGAACGGCTTGCGGTGCGGGAGCAACACATCCGGTGATGATCGACAACAGAAGTGAGAGCAAAACAAATCTCATGTTGCCGCATCCATAGACCAGACGCGGCTCATTGCAAAGCAAGTGCATCATGCCATTGAAGCGGCGGAGGTAAATTGAACGAAGCATATTCAATGTGAACGACACGCCGATGATCACGACTCAACGAGCGACCTGAAGCGTGGAGCAGCAGCGGACGCATTACCATCACATCGCCGGCCTTAACTTTGCAAACTAAGGGTTGACCGCATTCGCTCGACCGACGGATCTGGTCCGCACTGAGCCTGCCAAAAGCGTGCGACCCAGGCAACACACGCAGAGCACCATTGCTGATGTCTGCGTCATCCAAGTGCAGTCGTGCCGTGACCATTTGTTCAAGAAAGCTGATTGGCGGTTGAACATGAGGTATCTGGTCCTTAACGCTCCACGGACCAAAACCAGCCACTTCATGGCGTTCACAAACGGCAATCGTCAGATCCTGATGCCAAGGAACCAGCCAGTTTACATCCGGGTGCTTATCAAAGAATATCCCACGTACGGGCATTGGCTTGTCAGCCAGAAGAGGTGCAACTATGTCCGATAAACAGCCCCGAGCTATGTTGGCTATCTCCTGAACCTTTAGTAGATCACGAGTACCGGCACCTTTTGCCTCGCCCAATATACGGTTAAGCCGTTCACAGTCGCTTTGGGACAGCGCCCCTTCAACGATGGCAAATCCACTCGATGCAACTTCATCACTTAGGCTCATGATCAAATCTCCGGTGCGCATTCTGTGTCCTATTGCGAGCCGGACTCTTTGATTTGCTGACTTTCAAGCACCGGGAAAGAAATGATTACTCGCTCTTCTTTCTCTTCCCTTTGCCCTTTGACTTCCTTTTGTCTGACTTCCGGTCAGCATCACCATTCCACCTCAAGTCTTCCCACCTTGGTGGCTGCATTGAATCGTTCCACTTATCAAACAGCGCCACAAGTTCGGCTTTCTTGTTAGGATTCTCGTTGGCTCGATCATTTTGCTCACCAGGATCTGTGGAGAGGTCGATGAGCATCGGTTCCATGTCCTTTGAGGCTTTAACTAGCTTCCAATCGCCTTGTCTCACAGCATGCTGCACCCCAAATCGGAAGTAAAGTTCACGCGGAGGCAACTCCTTTGCTGCTCCTTCAAGCAATGGGAGCAGGTTTACACCATCCAGCTCGACTCCACCAGCATCTGCATTGGCTGCTGCCAAAGCTGTAGGCAGAACATCGAGTTGAATAACCGGATCATTCACCACTCGCCCGCCAGGAACATGGCCCTTCCACTGGACCATCCAAGTCACGCGGATGCCACCCTCCCAAACGAACCATTTCGAACCTCTTAGTCCAAGTTGTTCGGCCTCTTTCGATGCACCGCCATTGTCACTGATGCAGAAGATGAGCGTCTCCTCCTCAAGATTGAGCTCACGGATCTTGCTCATCACCGTACCAATCGCTTCATCTGCCTCGCCCACGAGAGCAGCGTACGCTTGCTGGCGTTTATCGAGGTGCTTAAACCTGTCCATCCAGCTTTGTGACGCGACGATGGGCGAATGCACCGCGTTGAATGACAAGTAGAGGAAGAACGCCTTGTCTTTGTTAGCATCGATGAATCCGCAAGCCTCCTTTGCATAGACTGGAGAAGTCACAGGCGCTCCCTCCAGCTCCCCAAGTAAGTCAGTTCCACGATAAAATGAGGGACCTCTTCCCTCGCCGAGATTTCCAACAGTTCCCATGGCAAAATCGAAGCCTCTCGCCATTGGCATGAACTCCGGCGAGGTGTCCCCAAGGTGCCACTTACCCACGATGCCGGTTGTGTAGCCAGCAGGCTTCAAATGCTGAGCCATCGTCTTCTCGCTCAAGAGCAACTCCCGCCCCTCACGTGTTGGATTAGCGTCGTGGCCTGTTCGTGCCTGATAGCGACCAGTCAAAAGTCCAACCCTACCTGGGGAGCACACGCAGCCACTGGAGTAGCCGTCGGTAAACCTCACACCATTCTTCGCAATGGAATCCATGTTGGGCGTTGGCGCGAGCTTGCCGCCGTAAGCACCAGGTTGCGCCCAACCCATGTCATCAAGATAGAAAATCACGATGTTGGGCTTGTCCGCAGCAACGGCGGCCGAGGCAAAGGCAAAGAAGTAGGCAAGAATGCGCATGATCCGGCTGAAACGAAGTAGCATGCGCATTCTAACTCTAGTTTTGTCAGTGTATCTTCTTCATTCCTTTGCGTTTCACACGCCCTTGACGTGACTTGTCCCCTTCAGGACCCGCGTCAGTACTCCACAGTGGTTCAACCAAAGTCATTGCCCATGCGTTATAGGCGTTTTGCAATGCGACGACCTTTGTCGGATTCTCCTCACTCAGATCGTGTCTTTCTGAAGGATCAATCGCAAGGTTGATCAGCCTCGCCTTCGATTTTGCAGAAGGCAGATCATGCCACGCGTTGTGCGTAAGCAGTTTCCAATCCCCCATGCGGATCGCCCAGATCCCCCGAGCCGTCATCCGCCAATACATGGCCTCGTGGGGTCGGCCTTTGTCCTCTTCTCTTAGATATGGAATCAGATTCACACCATCAAGATTCGATGGCAAAGTTGCATTTGCCGCAGCCAGTGCGGTGGAGGCGATGTCCAAGCTGCTGACTGGATTTTCATAAACCTTGCCTGCGGGGAGGCCCGCCTTCCACTGCACGAGATAGGGTACGCGTATGCCACCTTCAAGCATATGGCCTTTCTCTCCACTTAGCGGCGTATTCAGCGACCCGTTCCGATCCAGAGGACCACCGTTGTCGCTGAGGTAAAAAATCAGCGTGTTCTCTTCGGCACCTTGCGCCTTCAGTTCTGCTAAAATCGAACCCACCGCATCATCGACTGCACTCACCATCGCTGCATAGGTGCGGCGTGTTGCATCGGCGATGTGTGCAAACCGCTCCAGATACTTATTCGTAGCCTGCGAGGGTGTGTGCGGCGCATTGAACGCAACGTAGAGGAACCAGGGCTTCGTGTTGTCCCGTCGGATGAACTCGCAGGCCGCGCGGCCATTGATGTCCGTCAAATAGTCGTTCGCGAACTCGAACGGCTTCCCGTCCCAGCCCTCAAGCGCATATGTGGAACCCTTGCCGCCGTCCTTTGAAGTGAAATAGTCGTGCGAGCCACCGATATGCCCAAAGTAGTCATCAAAACCACGCTGCTTCGGATGAAACTTGGCCACATCACCGAGATGCCATTTTCCAACGCAACCTGTGCGATACCCCACAGCCCTTAGATGATCGGCTAACGTTTTCTCCGTCACTGGCAGGCCACGTAACCCTGTGTCATCGCGTCCCTCCCAGTTAATCTCGTGCCCAAAACGTGATTGTGACCTTCCCGTTAGAAGACCCGCCCGACTTGGAGAGCACATGCACGACGACACATAGCCCTGCGTGCATCTCACCCCGTTCCTTGCCAGCGAGTCGATATGTGGCGTTGGAATATCCTTGGAGCCCTGGCAGCCCAAATCAGCACTCCCTTGATCGTCAGACAACAAGACGAGCACGTTTGGAACAGCCGCAAAACAAGGACAACAAAGGAAGAAGACGGTAAAAGCAGCAAAGCGCATGAGTTCACGAACAACGCCATCTAAGCGGGCTTCTAGCTAAACAGCGAAAGTAAACACTGCCGGAACCCAAAGTTCCTCATCTATGATGGCACAGTAATTGCGTTCCTGGGGACTTACGCCCCCCCCAAAAAAACGCACTGCTACGCAATCATGCTTAGCGGACGAATGCTATCGATTATGAGTAACCGCGCCGAAGCCTTCTTTAGATCTGCAGTTTTATTCATCTGCTCATTTTGTCTGATTGATCGATTACAAGGGCAAACAGCCGTTTGGGATGGGGGAGTTAGTGGAAATGGCACCTCGTGGGCAGTGACGGACAACTGGGTGAGCGACACTGCTCTTCAAAGCAGCGCAACCTCAAACGTTTTGATCAACAATCGCAACGGCACGGGCACTATCAGCAGTCTAACCATCAGTGGCACTCGCACTCACGGGACGATTACTTTTGACAACGTAAACTCAGTCCTCGCCTCAACTCTAAATGTTGACACAAATGGCAGTGGAACAACCGCGCGTGCCCTAACGCTGCACGGTGGCATTACTCTGCAAAACACAGGACCCAACCAAACCCCTGGAACGACCGTTGCCTTCCGGGGTAACAACGGATCGCTGTCGATCATTTTGGGAGCGAATAACACTTTCTCAGCATCAACTGGGATGTATCTGCAGATCAACTCCGGCGTGGTAATCAGCGGTGGCTTCGGAATCAATATCAGTGGAGGAGGTACCGTGGGACTAAACGCTCCAAACACTTTCACTGGCGGTGTAACCGTAGAAAATGGAGCCACGCTCAGAGTCGGCGCGGCCAATCAGGGCTCCTCAGCATCCAGCACTCTCTCTGGTGGCTTGCTTCAGGATAGCCAAGTGGGCACAGGCACATTGATTCTTCAAAATGGATCAACACTACTTTCTGGCGGTAGTGGCCAGCGGACATTGCACAACAGTTTGAGTCTTGGTGGGAACATAACTTTCGGTGCCACGTCAACTTACACAGGCACTCTGGTTTTCCGTTCGGATGACACAAGCTCTGGAGAAACCTTAACCACACCAGCAGTTATCACTCTTACCAACGACCTCAATGTGACTAGCAATGTGACGACGTCCTTTTTCAATGTCGTCTCTGGCCCACATGCGATTACTAAACAGGGACCTGGAAGTTTGCGATTAAGCGCGAATAACACCTACAACGGAGGAACAGCCGTTGCATCTGGCACACTCGAGTTTGGGCGCACCGGTTCACTTGGATCAGGGCTCGTAACCTTAGGCAGCACTGGTGGAGGTGATGCATCTCTACTCAACTACCTTGGTGGCTGGACGTTATCGAACAACATAGTCGCTACCGCCGGTTCCGGCGGCACTTTGACCCTCGGCTACACAAGCACTGCGGACTACAGCGGCATTTTCAGCGGCTCAATCACTCTGAATGACGATCTGAATCTGAGAAGTGATGCGGCAACCGGTTTCGCGATGCGTGTCACGGGTTCCATTTCAGGCTCTCACGACCTAACAAAAACCGGCCCAGGTATGTTGCGGATTGAAGCAGACAATACCGCGTATACTGGAACGACGACCATCGCTGAGGGCACACTTCAGCTAGGCTCATTCTCAGGAAGCAATGCGGGAAGTCTCGGAAGCGGTCAGGTGGTAAACAACGCAATACTTAGGATCAACCGGACCAACAACTTCACCATTTCCAATGAGATCAGCGGGACAGGCAGTTTCATTCAAGCGGGTAGCGGAACAACCATCTTGACTGGCCAGAACAGCTACTCTGGAGGAACAAGCGTGATAGGTGGCGAGTTACTCATCAACAACACGACTGGCTCGGCGACAGGCTCCGGATCAGTAACAACCGCAGTTGGCACCACGTTGGGCGGCACAGGAACACTGGAGCTCACAGGATCCAATTTCATCTCAATCGGAGGGACTGTGTCGCCGGGGATAGCGGGTAGCGCTGGCGTGCTCTCGATGAAGGCAGTCGATGGTAATGTCACTTTCACGAGTACTAGCTCTCTCGCATTGGAGCTTTTTGCTAATGCCGTCAATGATAGGCTCTTCTATGCTGGGTCAGGTTTAGGCCAACTCGACTTCACAAGCTTGGGCGCTGGACAAATCAGTGTGACGTTTGCGAGTGGCTACACACCTTCTGCCGGAGATACTTTTGATCTACTCGACTGGACCAACCTAGCGGGCCTCAGCACCACTCAACTCAACCTGAGCACGGCAGGCTTTGACCCTAATTGGACCTGGGACACTTCACAGTTTGTCGCTTCAGGTGTGGTCTCGATCATCGTCATACCAGAACCGTCACGAGTGCTCCTGATCCTTCTCGGAGTGGTAGCGATTGTATCTCGCCGCGAAAGAGTAAACATTACTTCCCATCGTTAGCCCGCTCCAAAGGATCACCAATCAATCCTTCACTTTTTTGTTCTTCTTCCGCTTCTTCCGAGGTTTTTCATCGGTCTTGGAGGAGCTATTATATCGTTTTTCACCTGCTTTGACCGGTTTGGCCATCTGCTCGAGCCAAGCATCGTGCAGCTTGGTGAGTTCTGTTACTCTATCGGGCATTTTCGCTGCTAGGTCATTAGCCTCCGACACATCCTTGGCCAAGTCGAAGAGACTGAGCTTGTCTCTCTCTCCAACTAGCTTCCAATCGCCCGAGCGCACGGCCCACCAGCCTTCGTCGCTGCCAGAGCACCAGAAGAAATCACGTGAAGCAGGCGTTGGAGCCTCGCCCTTGAGCAACGGCAGCAAATTGATGCCATCAAAGTTCTTTCCATCTACTGCTGAGGCTCCTGCTGCAGCAAGCGCGGTGGGCAGGATGTCGAGCGAGGTCACTGGCCAATGCCATTCACCCGGTTTAAGCTGCGAGGGCCAGCAGATGAGAAACGGCACGCGGATGCCGCCTTCGTAATCGGTGTGCTTCCCACCACGCAGCGGCGTGTTGTCCGCGCTTTGCGCCAGCGGGCCGCCGTTGTCGCTGATGAAAAAGAGCAGCGTGTTTTCCCACACGCCACCGTCCTTGAGCGCGGTCATCACACGGCCAATCGCATCGTCCATGCGCTTACCCATCGCGAGGCGGGCATCGCGGTCCTTGTTGCCCGTGTTGAACTTCGCGATCTCGTCCTCCGGTGCCTGCAAAGGTGCATGAACGGCATTGAAGGCCAGGTAAGCGAAAAACGGCTGCGCCTTTTGCTTTGTGATGAAAGCCGCGGTCTCCTCGCCGAGGCGATCCGTGAGGTAACCGGTCTCCTTCACCACCTCCGTGCCGCGATAGATCGGATCATTCGGGTCATCGAGCTTGAAGTAATCATGCGCCCCGCGACCGAGAAAGCCGAACACCTCATCAAAACCGCGCAAAGCCGGACTCCACGCCAGATCCGGCCCCAGGTGCCATTTGCCAAACTGTCCCGTGGCATAACCAGCGGGCTTCAAATACTGTGGAAAGAGCTTTTCGCTCATCGGCACGCCGCTACCCGCCTCGCCGCCCGTGTAGAGTCCCAGCCGCTGCTGATACCGCCCCAGCATCAGCCCCGCCCGAGTCGGCGAGCACACATGCCCGGTCACATAGCCCTGACGACAGATCACGCTCTGCTTCGCTAGCGAGTCGAGATGCGGAGTGACGACGTCCTTGGCATGCTGCGGATGAAAACCAACATCCGCATATCCGAGGTCATCCGCGACGATGACGACAATGTTCGGAGGAGCCGCAAATGACGAATGCAGAACGATGAATGACGAAAAAAGCAGGATGAGGCTTTTCATGGCTTTGAGTTCAGGGGTGGGAGTTTTTGGAGCCGTGCGGTGAGTTCTGCGATGACATCAGCATGTTGCGCAGAGACATCGTGAAGGTCCTCGGGGTCTGCATCGTGATCGTAAAGCTCAGTCGGGCCATCGCTCCAGCGGGTGAAGCGCCAGCGGGCGGTGCGGATGCTTTGACCGTAGAGTTTATCGCCTCGCGTGACGAGCGTGAAGGCGGCGTCTTTGATGCTGGCGGCGGGATCGGCTAAAACGGGCCGCAATCTGGCTCCTGCGGCCGTGTGTGGCATTTTCAGGCCACAGAAGTCGGCAACTGTCGGATACACATCGACGAACTCGGCCAACGAGCGCGTGGTCTGTCCGCCCTTCATGCCTGGCGCGGCGATGATGAGCGGCGCACGACAACTGCGCTCGAACAGCGTGTTTTTGTTCCACCATTGCCTCTCGCCCGTGTGATAGCCGTGGTCTCCGACGAAGACGACAATGGTCTTTTCCCAGAGCTGATGCTTGTCGAGTGCATCGAGCACACGACCGAGCTGCGCATCCATGAAGCTGGTGCCGGCACAGTAGGCGCGGAAAAGCTCGCGCCACTCCTGCTCGGTGAATTTGCCGAACGCGGTGCCGTAGTCGCCGAAGCCCACGCTCTCCTTTCGCACCGCTGTCATGCCTGCGGGATCGCTCCAGGGCTTCAGCGAGTCGGCGGGATACAGATCGAAGTATTTCTTCGGCGCGATGAAGGGATCATGCGGCTTCATGAAGCCGCAGCCGATGAACCACGGCGTGTCACCGAGCTTTTCGATCATCGCCACGGTCGACGCGGCGATCTGGCCATCCGGCTGATCATCATCCGTGCCATCCGCCGCGCCCCACTGGCACCATTTCAGCGCACCACCGGTCACATCACGGCCCTCGATCATCTTGCGGCCTGCCTTCGTCGCTTCAAACGCCTGCGCTGTATGCCAGGAGCGCCCCGCATCCATCCAGCGCTGCTTCGCTTCCGCATTCTTGCCACCGCCGAGATGGTAGAGCTTCCCAAACGCATGCGACTGCCATCCGGCGTCTTTGCAGAGCTGCGGCAGCGTGACGACATCCGGCATCTTTTGCCGCAAAGGAATGTCATTGCCCACGATGCCCGTCTGCTCCGCCCGCAGGCCAGCCATCATGCTGCTGCGGCTCGGATTGCACACCGGATACTGCACATACGCCCGCTCAAACGTCGTGCCGCGAGTTCGCAAACGGTCGAGGTTCGGCGTCTTCACGACCTCCTTCGTGAACGCCCCGCCAAAGTCCCGCAGATCATCCGCCATGATGAGCAGCACATTCGGCTTCTCCGCGGCGATGAGTGACGAGCAGAGGGCAAAGAGGAGAACAAGATAGCGCATGGTCGCGCTGGAACGCGGTGGCCCGCGCTTTCTAACTCGTGTTTTCGCTCTTCACCGCTCCAGTAACCGCAGACGCCACCACGCGGACTCGACGGGGAAGAACTGGCTCAGATACACGCGCTGATAATCGTAATGCGTGATCACTTTCTCGATGGCGGTGCGGTGCCGCGTCACGAGATCGCGATCGGGGCAGAGCGTGACGACCCACGCGGCAAAGCAGGGCTCGCGCAGGTAGTCTTTCTCGATGTGCATGCGAGGTGAGGCGGTGTGCTGGAGCTTCAGGCCTGCGAGCGCCACGGCGACGACATCCTGCTCGCTGTGCTGAGGCTTCCAGGCACCGTTCATCACGCGCCAGTCCACGTCGAAGGCCTCCGTGCCGTTCACATCAAACTTCGCGATGAGTGCCAGGCTCTTCGCGGCCAGTTCGGCGCTGTGACGCAGGCCCTCGGCATATACGGCCTTCCGCGTGGGATCGCTTTCCATCTCCCACAGGCCGCGCAGGCAGATCACGCTCTCGCTACTGGTCCATGAATGCCGCTCGCCCTGTCCAGGATCGAAGACCATGCCAGTCCGGCACACTTGCAGACGCTCACGCTGGCCTTTGCCCACCTTTTCCACTGCCGCGGCGAGATAACGCTCCTGCCACGACGCCTCACCGGTGAACTCGTGCATCGCTTTGAGGATGAAAAGCAGCCGCGGCACGGCTTCCAAGGTCGGTTTGGCGAAATCACCGCGATACTTGGATGGCGGGCCGTTGGTGGGCACCTTCCAGCCATGGCCGTCCAGCACCTTCACCTGTTCAATGAAGCGTCGCACCAGTTCCTCGCGCTCGGTAGCATTCGCGGGCAGGCCATCACGCACAAAACGCCTCAGCCCGTAGAGCCACGGCGTCGTCTGGTCATTCGATCCCATTGGATACGTCGTTTTGCCATCGGTCGCCAGACCGCGGGCGATGAAGCCGGGCGTCTCACCGACGCTCGACAGCTTCAGCAAGCCCGCGACGAGCTTCCGTGCCTTCACGCGAACCTCCTCGTCTTTCGTGACGAGCCAGCGACTGCACATCGCGTCGAGGTAGAGGCCATTAAACATCGCGCCGTCCTCGTTCGGCACGCCCCAGCTCAGCGCGCTCGGCTTCATCTCGCGACAATCCTCCGGCGTTGGCCTCACGATCTCGCCCTTCAGCCCCACGTAGTCGAGGATCAGCCCATGCTCATCGACAAAGCGCCGCCACAACTCCTTATGTGCCCCTTCCACTGCCTCCTCAGGCGGGGCCGAATACAAGAGGCTCGCAAATCCAAGTGTAACGCAGAAAAAAATGCTTCTCATAACGCCAGCACTCATGGAGCGAGTGCGTCATGGATCAAGGCGCTTGCGCCATGATCAACGTAGGGACGGCTTTGCGGATTGCACGGCCCCCCCAAAGAACCAAACCTGCTGGTGTGCTGAATCTGGCGTTGAATGCAGAAGTTTGCTGGCCGCCACAGCCACGCCGCAAACAAGAGCAAGATTACCTCCAAAGAAGTTTACTTCTTGTGCATAGTTGGACGCGAAAGAGGGAATGCCAAACCTGGCGGACCCCTTGCTGATCAGGCGCACCAACCCCGAGTCACCTGAGTCTTGCGAGCTTCTGAGGAAGTACAGGTCCGTGACGAGGAGTTAATGAACATTGACTGCCGGAGTCTCGCAGCTTTTGCCTTGCAGCGAACGATGGCAATCGACTCTTTACATACTGGTCTCGACCACAATTTCTCCAATCCGATTCTGGTCTATCAAGCCCCACCTGTTACCCTTCACTAGAAAGATCATTCGTTTGGACGTTATCAAAGCCAACTCCTCATGACAGCAAATGAAGCCCAAGTGACAAGAGTAGGATCTGGAACACTCGTCAATTGGTGGCAACTGGCGGTTCGGTCAGAAGGAAGGTCAACAAGTCTCTCAACTCGGTTGAGGTGAGTATCTTGTCGAGGCCTTCGGGCATGAGAGACAGTTTCATGGGTTCCACTTTGAGTATCTGAGGCTTTTTGATCTTAGTCGACTGGCCTCCGGGTTGAGAAATGATCAATTCATCTTGGTTTTCACCGGTGCGTGTGCCGGTTACGACTTCGTTTTTCGTCTTGGTGACGACATAGCCGATAGCATCAGGATTGATGACTGCGTTGGGCTTTACGATGTCTTGCAGAACACTTGCGTAATCTCGGTGAACGAGATTGTTGAGGTCTGGACCAACAGCGAACCCTTCACCACGCATGACATGACAGGTGAAGCACGCGGCTTTGCCTTTGAACAACGTCGCTCCCCGGTTCCAATCACCCCCGACGAGTTCAGGAATCACTCTGTCATTTCGCAGTTCTGTGGCAGGCATAGCGAATGGCAGCATAACTCGCCTTATCCCTGGTGCGCGTTCATGAGTCGAATCTCGATCTGTTGTGTAACTGACCTTCAATTTTTGAACAGGTGTCGCGACTGCAATCGAGACTTCCGGCCATTCGCGGTCGGCCACATTCTCGAACACGAGTCTTGTTTCATGTAAACTCACACGGTTGACCTCTCCTGCCGTAGACTTGGCTTGCAGGGTAGCGTCTGATCGCAGGATGAGAGTGACAGTCTCGGGTTTTGGTTCGTATCCCAACTCTGAGCCGGGCTGGGTGGCTGGCTGTAGCATGTTAAACAAGTTGAGCCGCATCTTTAGTCTAAGCTCTCCTGGGGTTCGAACATGAGCGGTAAGTTTATCGTGATCCTTACTCCCGCGAAGTAGTTCTGAAGACTCTTTCAGATCTGGATGTGGTATCCAGCCCGACCAAGCCGCCCCTTCTTCCCCTCTCCAATTGGCTTCCAGTCCACACAGATCATAAGAGAGGCAGGCCTCGTGTTTGTCGGCTCCCTCACGGAATCTGATGGCATAGTTCTGTGCCGTGGTGCGAGGTGAGCTACGGACAACTAAGTACCTGCGATCTTCCGTCAGGTTCGCGCTGATGATATTGACCTCACTCACAGAGTCTCGCTGTTGCATCTGCACCACTTTATAGCCCGGGCGCATCTTCTCGATGTGAGAACCGGCATCAATGAACCTTCCAGACTGAATCTGAAGGTGCCGACCAATATTCGACGTGGAATCGAGCGCACGATCAAAAGCGATGGTCGTTTCATCTTTTGCGGACGCCCAAACTGCAATTGGCTGCGGATCGTGCTTGCCCACGTAGCGAAACTTAAACAGCCGTCCCTCACCTGAAGGACCATTTCCCCAATCAGGCTTCCCCGTGTGACAACAGACAACTAGATCGCCTGCTGGCGAAATGGCACAGTCAACTGCGAGCAGCCCTATGTCCGCAATCAACTGACTACTAGCGACATAACCTGAATCTGTAGACACCAACTTTGTGCGCCAGAGCTTGCCGCGCGCCTCTCCCGTAACGATCGCATCATTTTCCCAAAACGAAGGGCCGAAGCGTCCCCGGGTGCTCCCCGGCGTATTGAAGCGGAAACCGCAAGTGCTTTGGTGCTGCGGAGTGAAGTCCCAGACGCTTGGCTCATCGACGACCCTTGGCAAAAAAGTGGGGTGCCGAGGTGGGAAGCCGTAGTGTCGACCAGATTGGATATGAAGGAACTCATCAAATGGGTTGCCGTTTGGCACCCATGTCGCGCCTTCTTGCTCAGTGCCGAACAGGTCTCCTGCCTCATTAAACTGGAGGCACATGATGTAACGAAGTCCGCTGGCGCGTAGCTCGACTTTACCCCTTGCATCTATCCGCAAAAGACAGCCTCGCCTTTTGTCGGTTGAGTATCTGTTACTACCTGCCATCTCACCATTTTTGCCTTTCTGATCATGCCAATAGGGATTGTTGTAGCCCGCATTGCCCATCGTGAGATACCAAGCCCCGTCTGGCCCCCATGCTAAGGCCATTGAACTATCCACTCGCCGATGATTCAGATAGGGCGCCGCCACAAGGTCAGGATCATCAAATCCCTTGATAACTGTCTCACGTCGATCTGGGACGCCATCGTTATCGGTATCGCGAAAGCGCACGACCTCGTCGGTGAGGACCGTGTGGAGATCCCCATCTTTGACGACCATTCCAAGTGGATAGTTGGCACTTTTTTCTGACCAAAAGGTGCGCACTTCGTCCTCAATGCCGTCACCGTCTGAGTCAGTGAGCAAATGGAAGCGCCCATCATAGCCCCCGGCATAAAGCGCCCCATCGGCTCGATATTCAATGTTGTTGAGGCTCGTGAGTGAAATCGGAAGTTCGGTAACAACGAATCCCGGAACAAGCATGGTCGGGAACGCAGATCGGTCGTTAGCAACGGGTGGTGGTTGTTTATCTGGGACAGGAGGGATTCCCGGCTCGGCAGCACTGAGGCAACCCCAAGCCAACGCAAGGAGCGTGGTGTATCCAGCAGATGTGAACGTGAACATGGAGAGTTTGAAACGTGAGAGCTCGCATCAATCGTTCCGCGCTTGATGCTAGGTGTGAAAAATCTTGTGCCAGGTGGAAGAACTGACGTTTAGTGTCTTCTGAATGAGCGAACTCAAATACCACTTTGCATCAGACAACACAGCAGGCGTTTGCCCGGAGGCGTGGGCCGCTCTGGAAGAAGCGAACACCGATTTTCTACCTTCCTACGGTGATGATGCCGTTACCAAGAAGGCTTGTGATGCATTCAGGGACTTCTTCGAGACGGACTGCGATGTGTATTTTGTGTTCAATGGCACTGCCGCCAACTCCTTGGCCCTAGCGTCCCTATGTCAGAGCTATCACAGCATCATCTGCCATGAAAGAGCGCACGTGGAGACGGATGAGTGTGGCGCTCCGGAGTTTTTTTCAAATGGCTCCAAACTGCTGATTGCTCGGGGAGCCAATGGAAAGCTGGATCTTGACCAAGTCAGGCACCTGATCACTCACCGGCATGACATGCACTATCCGAAGCCCATGGGGCTGACGTTAAGCCAAAGCACGGAGTTAGGGACAGTCTATCAGCCAACCGAGATTCAAGCAGCATGCGCTCTCGCAAAGGAGTTTGGCCTTCACACTCACATGGACGGAGCACGTTTCGCCAACGCATTGGCCGCCCTTGATTGCAAAGCTGCTGACATCACTTGGCGTGCTGGTCTTGATGTATTGTGCTTTGGCGGCACAAAGTTGGGAATGGCAGTTACTGAAGCTGTGGTGTTCTTCGATCGCGAGCTTGGCCGTGAGTTTGCATATCGGTGTAAACAAGCCGGACAGTTATGCTCGAAGATGCGCTTCATTTCCGCTCAGTGGCTCAGGATCCTCACGGATGGTGTGTGGCGGAAGCATGCCGCACATGCAAATCGCATGGCTGCCATGCTGGCCGCAGGTTTGGGGGCTATTCCTAATGTGAAAGTGCTCTACAGCGTGGATGCGAACGCCGTTTTTTGCATGTTGCCGCCAGAAGTTGAGAACCGACTCCAGAAGGCAGGTTGGAAGCACTACAACTTCATCGCTGGTGGTGGCTCACGTTTCATGTGCTCATGGAAAGTGTCGGAAGGCGATGTGAAAGCACTGATAGCAGATGCAAAAGGCTCCTGAGCCTTGTATCACCAAGGCTTGAGTGTCACAAAGGACGATTCCTTCACCTGATGATTGCCCATCGTGCGGGTGAACTCCTCAAGTTGCAACCCCCATTCGTTCATGGCGACACGAGCGTGCTCGTAGGGCTGAAAATCTCGTACGCTGTAGAAAGTCATTTTGTCCTTCTCGTTATCACTGAACTGAAGATAGGACTCGGACTTGCCATTGACTGAGACGAGGAACTTGCCCTCGATGGCGATGTTGCCTTTGGTGAAAACACTCAGAAGACCTGAGAGTGGGCCAACCGTGAACTTTGCCGCGAGCTTAACCGCATTTCCTTTCACGCTCGTGGGCGTTAGTTCGGTGATGGCCAGAGCGAGAGTGACCGAGTTCTTTGTTGGTGCGGTGACCAAGCGAAAACGAGGAGATCGTGTGAATGCCTGAGCGATGCGCGCTCTAAGCTCAGCGGCCATCTCAGTTTCACGTGTGCGGATGAGACCGTTCCGGACTTCCCACTTCACCAATGGTTTCCGAATGGGACGAAGGTAGCGAAGATCAACCGGAGCGATGTATAGCTCGGTGGAAGACGCCACTGCATTTTGCACTCGAGGATCTGTGGTGGCCCACACATAGTGGAATGGCAACCGTTGGCGCATTGGCCGCATTGCCCAACGTTGATCCAGGAATGGCGATACGGCTGCCGGACGTGCCTTAGCCAACCGCTGAACTGTGGTGCTCTGGCATGAGGCAAGAAACAAGATGAGCAACAAGCTCCATGAAGGCACCTTGTTGCTCATCATTGTTCTAGATCAGAGTCACTGGTTAAGCGCTGGCATTACATCCGACGTTCAGCGATCTCGCTCTGCAACTCAGCGATGAACGCATCCACTAGCTGAACGCCTAGGTCACCACGTCGATTGTGACGAACAGCGACAGAGGCTGCTTCGGCCTCTTTTTGTCCGACGACCAGCATGTAAGGCACCTTCTCGAGTTGGGCGTTGCGCACTTTCGCACCGATTTTGTCGGAACTGATGTCGAGCGTGGCGCGGATGCCTTTGGCTAACAACTGCTGATGCACCTGAGTAGCGAACTCATCTGCTTTCTCGCTGATGGTCATCACACGCGCTTGCTCAGGGCTTAGCCACGTGGGGAACGCACCTGCAAAATGCTCGATCAACACACCCGTGAAGCGCTCCATGCTGCCAAACGGTGCCCGGTGGATCATCACTGGACGGTGGCGCTGGTTATCGGCTCCTATGTAAGTAAGATCAAAGCGGATGGGCAGGTTGTAATCCACCTGAACCGTTCCTAGCTGCCACTCACGGCCAATCACGTCCTTCACGACGAAGTCAATCTTCGGTCCGTAGAATGCTGCCTCACCTGGCTCTTCCGTGAATGGTACGCCGAGTGTGGCAGCCGCGCTGCGGCAGGCTGCCTCGGCCTTGTCCCAGTTCTCCGGGTTACCGGTGTATTTGTTGCTGTCCGGATCGCGAAGACCTACACGAACACGGTAGTTGCTCATTCCAAGGGTATTTAGCACGGTCTTCACGAGGCTGAGACAGCCTAGCACCTCGCCTGCTACCTGATCTTCTGTGCAGAACAGGTGAGCGTCATCTTGCGTAAATCCACGCACGCGGGTCATCCCGTTCAACTCGCCACTTTGCTCCCAACGATACACCGTTCCAAACTCAGCGAGCCGCACCGGCAGGTCGCGGTAGCTACGTGGAGCGCTATCGAAGATCTTGATGTGATGCGGGCAGTTCATGGGCTTCAGCATGAAGCCGTCCAGGAGTTGATCGTCTGGCAACACTCGATCGGAGGGAATCACTTCTTTTCCTGCACGTTCATTGATACCATCCGCCAAGCGCTTGGACACCGAGTCGATGCGGTGAAGTATCTCTGCACATGAGCAGCCAGCGTCCGCACACTTTTCAAACTCGTCGTTCTCGATGATGGCTCCAAACTGGCTCTCTTTATAATAAGGGAAGTGCCCGCTGGTTTTGTACAGCGTCAACTTGCCGATGTGCGGGGTGAAAACTTGGCTGTAGCCCTGCTTCGTGAGCTCGGCGCTGATGAAGTTTTGCAACTCTTGGCGCACGATAGCACCCTTGGGCGTCCAGAGGATCAAGCCCTGGCCCACATCTTCGTCGATGTGGAAAAGTTGCAGTTCTTTGCCGAGCTTGCGGTGATCTCGCTTCTTTGCCTCTTCCAGCCCGACGAGGTGCTGTTCAAGTTCTTCCTTAGACTCGAAGGCTGTGCCGTAGAGGCGTTGGAGTTGGCCCTTGCTCTCGTCCCCCATGTAAAAGGCGCTGGCGATGGACATGAGCTTCACGTTTTTGCATTTGGACGTGTAACCAACGTGAGGACCTGCACACAGGTCAATGAAGTCACCATTCTTGAAGAGGCTGATCTCCTCGCCCTCTGGAATCTTGTCGATGAGGTCGAGCTTAAACCTGCTGGGGTTTCCAGGGCGCTCAGTAAGACCGCCAAGTCGCCCAGTTTCTGCCATGACCTTGGCTTCATCCCGGCTGATCAGCACTTTTTCAAAGCGCTGGTTCTCTTTGGCGACTTTCTTCATCTCAGCCTCGATCTTTTCAAAATCGTCCGGCGTGATGCGGTGCTTCATGTCGAAGTCGTAGTAGAACCCGTTCTCCACTGGCGGCCCGTAGGCAAACTGGGCGTCTGGCCAGATGCGCAGAATGGCGGTCGCCATGACGTGTGCACAGGAGTGGCGCAGGCGCTCAATGTCTGACATTTGGGCGCGTTCTTCGAGGGTTTTGCGATCGTTCATGAGTTGGTAAAGGGGCGTCTGCGGCAAAAAAGGGCGCGCAAAGTGGCTTGCTAGGGGCGAGTGGTCAACCTTGGGGCGTGAAACGCGCAAGTTCGATCCTGCCAGTCCGTGGAGATCGTTCGTAGCTTATCGTCCAGCAATCATCACCTTTGGGAAGAGTTGGCTCTAGCCAGACGCCCAAAGCGGTCTCGCTTACGGGATGAAACTTCCCTATTTTCTCGCATGACCATGATGCTGCGTCTACCCCTGCGATGACGGCACCTGGAGGTGGATTCTGCGCCTCACTTGGCTTGAACAGTACCATTGGCAGTAGGTGCCTCAGCCTCATATACCTTGCGAGGCGTAACTGAGCGCTCAATTGAGTTTTCAGTGATGGCAAGTGTAGTGCCCAGCGTGCCACATCCCATGCGCTAGAGTCACCTATTCCTGCAAATGTCACGTTCCGCACCGTGAGCCGTGCGTCTGATCTGCAAAGCTCCAAGTCCAGCGGCATCCCATCCGCGAGTTGCCGTAGAGACGGGCTTCCGAGAGACCTCCACGCCTCCACCAAGTGGCTCTCTCGGGCGCGTTTGGCATGGGCTTGAATCACATCCCCGACTGCTCTGGTAAGTGAATGAATGGCCTGGCCGAGCGTTTCGATCCGCTTCGGTGGCAATGGGGGGATTGGAGCAGGCGAGGCCATCAGAACTAAGAGACATTCATTGCCAAAACTGACGAATCTACAACAAATGCAGAGCTTCAGTAATCGTTACATTTCCACGGTTGAATAAGATCGGAGAAACTAAGAATCAAAAATTGGATTTTCGGTTGCTAAGTATGATGTGTGGTCATATTTACCATACTGAGTATCAATTTTGGAAATCAATGAAACCTCCTCTTTTTGTCCGCTTTTGTCACTGGAAACGAGCTCGCGCCACTCAGCGTGGGTTTTCATTCATTGAGATGCTAGTCGTCGTGGCGCTCATTGCGCTGTTGGCCACCATCGCAATAACCTCTTTCAGTCCCTTCTGGACGGAAAGCACAGCCGCCGCTGACCGCCGCAATGCTCAGGACCTCGCCGCTCTCAGCGCAAGTGCCGAAGCGTTCGGCGCTGAGGTGATCGTTCCGGGCGACTTGATGGCATCCATCAGCAACCTCGTGAACGGTGTAACCCTGCCCGCAACGCAAGGCCGCCCAACGATGTCATTCAAAGTGCCGATCAATGATCAGCGGGACGTCAACGGAGCGGCTCAGTACCTTAAACTACAAGGCGACGTGCTGGAATATCACTCAGAGCCACAGTCCGCTCCTTGATGAGAAAAAGCCGGTTCGCTGTGGTCCAGGTGATCAAAGCACACCTGAAAGAAGGCGCTTCGGTTCGTGACTCGCCGGATGGAGTGTAAAAACTCATCGGCGCGCGGCAAGCCAGTCCCGACAAAGTTGATGTACTTCTTCAACTTGTTGACTTGGGCTAGCTCATTGGTGTTAGGCGTGGTGACTGTCTCGTAGAGATCATGGATGTAGCCCAACAGGTCCCTCCCAGTCACACCTGTGTCGCTTGAGCCACGGATCTGATCGAATATCCATGGGTTCCGGATGGCACCGCGGCCGATCATCACACCTGCGACCGCAGTTTCCTGCATCCACTTGTGCGCATCCGCCGCCGTGAAGACGTCTCCATTAGCGATCACCGGGCAAGGCATCTCCCGGGCGGCGAGCGCAATCAAGTTTGCATGGACACCTGGACGGTACATCTGCTTCACCGTGCGGCCGTGGACCGTGAGCAAATCGATCGCGTGCTTTTGAAAAATCGGCAACAGCGTGTCGAACTCGTGTTCAGACTCGAAACCGACACGCGTCTTCACCGTGAACGCACATGACACAGCGTCACGCAATGCGCCAAGAATCGCGTCAATCCGTGCCGGTTCTCTGAGAAGGCCACCACCAGCACACTTTTTGTAAACGATAGGTGCTGGGCAGCCGAGATTGAGATCAATGCCCACCACTGGATGCTTCTGCAGTTCCTTGGCTGAGCGCACGAGGGACGGAATGTCATTCCCAATCATTTGCGCGATCGCTGGCTTGCCGGTGGGATTCTCGTCGAGCGAGCGCAGAATCGGCTTCTCCAAATGCGAGTCTGGATGCACACGAAAATACTCCGTGTAGTAGAGATCAGCCCCTCCGTAGCACGCCATGAGCCGCCAAAACGGCAAGTCCGTGACGTCTTGCATCGGCGCTAGCGCCAGAATCGGCCGATGCGTGGGCAAACTCATGCGCGCACAGGAATCCCCGCAGCAGCCAAGTGGCGTTTGACATCACTCACGGTGTATTCGCCAAAGTGAAAGATGCTCGCAGCGAGCACGGCATCGGCTTTCCCCTCACCCAGCACATGCGCCATGTGATCGAGATTGCCCGCACCACCGCTGGCTATGACTGGAATCGTCACCGCTTCACTGACCGCACGTGTGAGCGCGATATCGTAGCCAGCCTTCGTGCCATCAGCATCCATGCTAGTCAGTAGAATCTCACCAGCGCCACGTCGGCACACCTCAGCAGCCCATTCCACGGCATCTAGTTCTACATCACCGCGCATCGCGGGCTTTCTTCCACCGTGAGTGAACACTGTCCACGAGCCGCGCTCATTACGCTTGGCATCAATGGCCACAACTAGGCACTGACAACCAAAGGCCTCAGCTGCTTCGTCGATGACTTCTGGCCGGAACACTGCCGCCGTGTTCACACCTACTTTATCCGCACCAGCCAGAAGCATCACGCGCATGTCTTCCACCGTCCGGATGCCACCACCCACCGTCACCGGCATAAAACAATGCTCCGCCGTGCGCTCCACCACATCCACCATCGTTTTGCGCTCGTCACTGGATGCCGTGATATCCAAAAACACCAACTCGTCGGCACCCTGGTCGTTGTACGCTCTAGCACACTCCACTGGATCGCCTGCATCACGAAGATTAAGGAACTTCGTGCCCTTCACGACACGGCCAGCGTGGACGTCTAGGCATGGGATGATTCTTTTGGTGAGCATCACCGGATAAACAACGCCTAGAACCGAAAATCCAAGGATTTTTGAGCAGGTCGCCCGCAACGCTGTCGGATTCTTGTGAACACTCTCGCCGCCATGAATGCCCTGGCTGCCACCACCCGAAAGGACCGCAAGCTTCACCTAGCGATGCCGATCCTCAGAGAGATGCCTTTCCGCCCCGCCTGTCTCTTTCAGGCATGGGCTCACGTGCTGAATGCACTCACAACCCCCAAAAAACATGACACCCTCCCTCGTCATTCTAGACGCCGTGCGTACGCCGTTTTGTCGCGCGGGTTCCGCCTTGGCTGAACTCGATGCGGTGGAGCTTGGCCGCGCTGTGGTGAGCGCGTTGCTCACCAAGACCGGGATCGATCCACAAGTCGTGGATGAAACGATCCTCGGATGCGTAGGCCAGCCACCGCAGGCGCAAAACATCGCTCGCGTCATTGCCCTCCGGGCGGGTTTGCCTCAAAGCAAGCCTGCCTTCACCGTCCATCGCAACTGCGCTTCCGGCCTGGAAGCGCTCACCACCGCACATGCCAAACTTTGTGCCCGCCAGGGCGAGGTCTTCATCGTTGGCGGTGTGGAAAGCATGTCCAACATGCCGTTCTACTTTAGCAGGCAGGCTGTGGCCAAGTTTGCCGCTCTCTCTCGTGCACGTTCGCCGGGACAGAAAGTCGGAGCGTTGGCGGCATTTCGGCCCGCAGACTTCAGCCCCGTCATCGGCTTGCAACTCGGCCTTACCGACCCCGTATCTGAACTAAACATGGGCCAGACGGCGGAACTGCTCGCGCGGGAGTTAAACATCGCCAGAGACGCACAGGATGCGTTTGCCTTACGCTCTCACTTGCGCGCACAGAGCACGGTGCACGCACCTGGAGAGGTCTGTCCTCTCTACGTGGGTGGGAAAGTAGTCCAAAGTGATAACGGCATTCGGCCTGACAGCACACTGGAGAAACTCGCAGCACTCAAGCCCCTATTCGATCGGGAATACGGAACCGTTACCGCAGGAAACTCTTCACAGATCACAGACGGAGCCGTTGCTATGCTCGTGACTTCTGAACAAGCAGCGGCCAGACTCGGACTTCAGCCCTTGGGCAGGCTCAGCGGCTACTCGGCAGTCGGCTGTGACCCCGCTCGCATGGGACTTGGCCCAGTCGGAGCTATCGAGAAACTGCATCCGGGGAATCTGGATGAGTTTGACGTGGTGGAGATTAATGAGGCGTTCGCCGCTCAAGTGCTCGCAGTGCTCAAGTCGCTCAAACACGAGATTGACCCGGCTAAACTCAATCCCCGTGGAGGAGCCATCGCCTTGGGCCACCCCGTTGGGGCCACTGGTGCACGCCTCGTGCAGTCGGCACTCATACAACTTCATCAAACCAACAAAAGCCGCGCCCTCATCAGCCTCTGTGTAGGCGGCGGGCAAGGTGTGGCTGCAACCCTCGAACGTCTATGAACTCGCTCGTCCTTGATCCCACGCACCTGGAGCCACCCGTTCATCATCACCGGCTTCTCAGACAGCCAGAAGCCTTCCACCTGCACGTGGATGAAAAAGGCATCGCCTGGCTCACCTTCGATTCGCCTGAATCCCAGGCCAATGTGTTCAATGAAGCTACCCTTCGTGAACTCGATGATCATCTCGATGCTGTCGAGCTCGATCCCAGCATTCACGCACTCGTCATCCGCAGTGCCAAAGAGAAGATATTCATCGCGGGTGCCGATTTGAAGGCCGTGCGTTCACTGCCTCCCGCTGAAGTCGATGGCCTCATCCGTCTCGGTCAGGCTGTATTTAGCCGTCTTGCCAGTCTCCCCGTGCCTACCCTTGCCGCCATTCACGGCGCATGCGCGGGCGGTGGCACGGAGTTGACCCTTGCGTGCGATGCACGGATCGCTTCTGACGACAATGTCACTCGCATCGGTCTGCCAGAGACCCAACTCGGTCTCATCCCAGCCTGGGGAGGTTGCACTCGCTTGCCAAGGCTCATTGGGCTCCGTTCCGCGTTGGACATGATTCTCAGTGGCAAGCTCCTCAGTGCCAAAGACGCGCTCAAGCGAGGACTCATTGCCAAAGTCGTGCCTAAAGATCGCCTTGAAGCCGAAGCGGGCCACATCGTTCTATCTCTCACCAAATCCAGGCCGCATCGTCGCTTCTGGGACACCCTGTGGCCCATATCGTCCATCATTGGCTGGCAGACTCGACGCCTGTTGTTAGCCAAGACCCGTGGACTCTACGCTGCACCCCTCAAGGCATTAGAGACTGTTTTGACCGCTCTTCGCCTCAATTTAGAAACGGCCCTAGAGCTCGAGCGCACCACCATGCTCTCCCTTGCTCAAAGCGAGGCAACGGTTCGTCTGATCGACCTCTTCTTCCGGAAGGAAGCTGCCTCCAAATCAAGTGCTAGTTCGCCCCATCAAATCAGCCGTGTCGCGGTCATTGGTGCTGGCGTTATGGGATCCGGCATCGCTCAGTGGCTTGTTAGCAGAGGCATTCACGTATTGATGTGTGACGTCAAACCAGAGGCCATCGCTGCGGGCCTTGCACGTGTGAACGAGCGTCTTTCGGAGGCCGTGAAACGCAGGTTGATGACCAAACAGCAAGCCAGAGAAGCAAAGGATCGCTTAGCTGTCACCGCAGAGCGGGTTCCACTCACCAGCTATCATCTTGTCATAGAAGCTGCCACTGAGGACATCGGTCTGAAGAAAAAGATCTTTGCCGACATCGCCCCTCGTGTAAGCGAAGACACCCTTCTCGCCACCAACACCAGTGCGTTAGGCATCCGCGAGATCGCCACCGCGGTGCCCATGCCAGATCGCGTCATTGGCCTGCATTTCTTCAATCCCGTTCATCGCATGCCACTAGTCGAGATCATCGCCCACCGCGAGACGTCAGACATCGCCATCGGAGCCGCAGTTGCGTTCTCCAGAGCGATTGGCAAGACCCCCGTTGTCGTCAAGGATAGCCCAGGGTTTGTCGTGAACCGCATCCTCACTCCCTACCTCATGGAGGCCGTAAAGCTCCACGCCCAGGGCCATCCTGCCGCCGTCATTGATGAAGCCATGCTGGATTTCGGCATGCCCATGGGTCCTCTCCGCCTTTTGGATGAGATCGGCTTGGACGTAGCCGCCCATGTCGCGAGCACCCTTCATCTAGATGCGTCCTTGCTCACCCCCATGATCGGGAAAGGCCATCTCGGGGTCAAGACCGGTCGTGGATTCTACGATCATTCCCCCGGCATCAAGCACCCACGCACCTCCTGGGCGCACGTGCCCTGGCTACAAGATCAACTCGCAGACCTCATGAGTGACGAAGCCAAAAAAGTGCTCCGTGAAGACATTGCCTCTGCGGCAGAGATCGACCTCGCCATGGTGCTCGGAACCGGTTATCCCCCCTTCCGAGGAGGACCACTCAGCCACGCACGAGTCTTCCGTTAAACCTTTTCTCAATGGTTCAGGCCTAGTTGATCTTGCCAGCAAGGAATCAGTGATAAAAGGTAACGAAACGCCTATTGAATCAATAGCTGACGAGCAAATGACACAGCCAATGAGGTTGCTCCACGGCATCGACAAGTGTGGTGCAGTCGTCTCCACTGCCTCCCCGCCAAAGCCAAGCCCAATCTTAGCCTCAAGACCCAAAGGCACGATCATTTAGCGGTCAGTCGAAGTGTAACGTGTGAAAGGCACTGACTATTGAATCGACCTCATCCTACGTGACATGCCCACAGGTGGTTTTCGTTGGCGGTTCTATTTTCTTGTTGAACCCGCCCAACTCCCGCAGGCCATTCCTTGCTCGCCACTTCCGGCTTCACGTTATCGTTAACGTCGCTGGTGAAGCGGCAGTTTGTCAAGATTCCAACCATGACCCCCATTTTTCCAACCAGTTCCAAACCGTGTTGTAGTGGATGCCAGCCAGCCGCGCAAACTCATGCAGCGCCAGACCACTGCGCTGATACTCTGCCACGATTTGCTCCCGCCTCTCCACTGGCGTCTCCACCCGCCCCCGCACATCCCGCTTCAATATCACAGCACTCGTATCCATAAACGTCGGGTTGCTTATCCTCCCCACATATCACATTTCACCCACTTCCAACGGCTGGTACCGTGACGCTTACTAATCTCTCACCAGCCTGACGCCTCTTTTATCACTCCTTATACCCCGTTAAGTTAGTGCCATTCAACCATGCCCCCCATTTTCCCAACGCCCGTCCTGGAGCGAGTTCCCATACGCATCATAGAGCATCGTTTGGACTTACCTCTCTTCTGGTTCGAGGAGGATGCCTGGAATTGGGGGGCTAGGGCTCCACTTGATTTTTGTGAAGTCATCATCGCGTCTGTAGTTGTCAAACACACCATTCGGTCCAGTTGATACAAATCGTATTTCTTTCTCAGACGCTGATACGGAAACCAAATGAATCAAATAGCTGTTACCCCAAGGATCGACTAGTTGCTTCCTCGCCAATATACTTAGCACGAGTCCTCCCATATCGTGCCGCTTACCTTGAAAATGCTTCTTGATGGAATCGGAAAGCTCGATGAGTCGGATCGGAGTATCTTCCACTTGGATTGCCATGATCGGTAAGAGTGCTTCGTTCATATTCAAAAAACCGTTTCGCAAGCTAAGCAAGTCATGCTGCGCCTTATCGTACGGGCGTCTATAAATCTGTAGCAGTCCCCCTACCAACCACAGACCTGCAAGTATAGCCAGACAAACCACAATTACCTTGGCTAATCTCTTGAGATGAAAGAAACATTTCATCTTTAGTCTCCGGGGTCAGGTGTTTTCTGTTGCAAGATTCTAGCCATTTCACTATCGCGCCTCCTTGTCCATCCGCTTCATCAGGCGGCTTAGTTTCTCGTTGGTCGGGAGTTCCTTCTTCACTTCTGCTGCTCGGCGGCTCACTGTGCTGCGGGTCCCCATCACTAGCTCTTTGGCTATCCAGTCCAGTGGCACTGTCGTCCGTTCCTTGATCATCAGCGCGATCAGTGCTTTGCGCTCATCTCCGCATGCCAAGGCTGCCAGGTCGTCCTTCCTCAGCTTGCACACTTTCATCCCCGCCTGGAGCAGCCTTGCCGCTGTGTGCAGGTGATGATCTTTGAGTTCTGCACTCGCTCCGTAGTTCTTCCTTGGGCTAGCCAGTTTCATCACCGACTCTCCCACCTTGAGCGCCTTCTCTCGGAACCCTTGCGCTCCAAAGTACCACCCTCTCCTCAGTGTGGATTGTAAACTCAGGTTGTCCGGCATTACCCGGCCAGCCTCTCCGGGGTCAGGTGTTTTCTGTTGCAAGATTCTAGTCATTTCACTATCGCGCCTCCTTGTCCATTCGCTTCATCAGGCGGCTTAGTTTCTCGTTGGTCGGGAGTTCCTTCTTCACTTCTGCTGCTCGGCGGCTCACTGTGCTGCGGGTCCCCATCACTAGCTCTTTGGCTATCCAGTCCAGTGCCACTGTCGTCCGTTCCTTGATCATCAGCGCGATCAGTGCTTTGCGCTCATCTCCGCATGCCAAGGCTGCTAGGTCGTCCTTCCTCAGCTTGCACACTTTCATCCCCGCCTGCAGCAGCCTTGCCGCTGTGTGCAGGTGATGATCTTTGAGTTCTGCACTCGCTCCGTAGTTCTTCCCTGGGCTAGCCAGTTTCATCACCGACTCTCCCACCTTTAGCGCCTTCTCTCGGAACCCTTGCGCTCCAAAGTACCACCCTCTCCTCAGTGTGGATTGTAAACTCAGGTTGTCCGGCATTACCCGGCCAGCCTCCTGCCCATCGCGGCGGACTTTGTCTTCTAGCCTGGACAGGTAGGCTCTTCGTCCGGATGCGTCATCCCGCAGCCCATGAGTCCTGAGCCCCCGATCCACGCACATCCATGCCTTGCGCTTAGCTGGCGTTTGCAGCCACGCCGATGGTAAGCTACTCCACGGAAACGCCTCCAGACCCGTCTCCAAACTCACCAAGCCAGCGCGTGCAGGGTTCAGATGCACGTAGTCAATCAAAGTGCCCAAGTACCAGCCATCCTCATCGTCCACCAAGATCGCTTTGTAGCGACCGCCGAACAGATGTCCCCAGCGCCCATGCCTCACGTTGTGCCTGCGGGTGAAGGCGTTCTGGAGCCAAGACATCCCTGCCACCAGATTGGGTTTGGGCGTCTCGATGACCAAATGGTAATGGTTAGGCATCAACACATAGGCATGGCAAAGCCAACCGGTGCGGCCACATGCCTCTGCCAATGTCTGGAGAAAGGTAATGCGGTCTTTGTCATCCAAGAAGATGTCCTCCCGATGATCCCCGCGCGCCATCACATGATAGAGAGCGCCTTCATACTGGATACGTGGTTGCCTCGGCATGAGCCAAGTCTTGCATAGCCACTAGAAACGCGCAACAGAAAACACCTGACCCCTTTCACTGGAGTTGCCGTCGCCACCCAGCGCGTTGCCCAACGAACGATCATCATCGAAGCGATGATGCTGTGCTCGTTGTGTCCTTCGCTCTCGCCAGTCGCACAAGGTCATCTATTGAGTGCTTCACATCCGTGTCGCTCCACAGCTCGGAGAAGCCGCTATTTCTGAGCATCCCCTCAAAGGGTGACAGCGTCCCATGTGCTGGCGGCAATTTGGCTTGGTCCAAGTGCGGTTTCAGTGTTTGCCACAGGACGCCAATTAATAGGTAAAACAGCCGCGCTCGATGATTGGCGGCATCCGCGTTGCCTGTTTTGCCGTCGGCCTCCATATGCCTGATTAGCGTGATATTGCTATCCACAATGGCAACGGCCACTGCTCGGCTTTCCTCCGGTAGACTTGCGCGCTTTAGCAAAGGCAGCATCTCCATGAGCTTCCGTGTGATGAGACTCATGAAGTTCCGACGAGCAAAATTGATCGACCCGCCAAAAGTAAGAAGTCCCTCATGCGGAAACATGTCCATCGAGTGGACATGACAATCCAAGATCAATTGCCGCAATTTACGATACCGCCGTTGATCGACCAATTGGCGGAGGCTCTGGCACAGTTGCTGAATGTTCATTTCGGGTCCTCCTCGTCCGAAGAGCTATCCACGTCGTCAACTGCCGACGCTGCACTGCCTGCCGCTCCTGCTTGTGCAGCGGTAGTGCTTGCTGATGAACCCGAAATGGTTGGAGATGTCCCCAAGCCTGCTTGAACTGCGGCTTGTCCCGATGGGCTGACGGTTCTGTTGAAGTTTCCGGAGCCACCTACATTCCAACCTCCTTTTCCATTCGCTTGGGCTGTAAATGCCTCAGCACCATCAGCCAGCGTGCCCGGTGTTCCAGATGTTGGTGCTTCTTTCAACACACCAGCTTTCGAGGCAATGTCTTCGTGCCGGGCCGTATCAGTGATCAACTTTGGCTTGCCCACAATCTGCCCATCTTGAACGACGCCTTTGAAGCCATACACGCCTGAGGCCATTTCATCAGCGGCTTCAACGACACCCTTTGCACTGGTAACTGGTGCAACGAACCCTGCTGCGATATTTGTGCCTACGGCGATAGTTCTCGCAGTTCCATCACTAGCCCCAAGTGCCTTAGCCGTCGCTTCTGTTGCTTGCGTGGTGAGGTTATCAACGGGCTTTCCTGTCCATGCTTGGCGGATACCAGCTTGCATGTCGTCGATACCATGAGCAACGGCGATTCCACCGGCTACTTGTGTCACGCCTGTAGGAGCGGCCAGCCCCACCGCACCAGCCACCGTTTGGGCCGCTCCTCCCACGGCCTGCACCGTGCCCATCGTCCGCGGGTGCTCGCCCATCCATTGACCAACGGCTTGAATGTCGTTTGCCATTCTTGCGGCTGTTTGCCGGTCCTGCGCTTCGAGAGCTTGCCGCATAGCGGGCGAGCAGTTGGGCAGTGAACGTGGGTCAGCCCAGCCACATAGCCCCAGCGGATCGAACTTACTCCAAGGATTGCACCGCACATAAGCATACAGATTCGGCCCATCCACGAACCCAGCCGGGTCTCGGCTCAGCCACGTCCCGGTCTCCAGGTCACGATACCGCATCCCCTCATTGAGCAGGCCCGTGGGGTCTTCTTCTTTGGTGTTCGCCCTCTGCCGGTCGTCATTGCTGCCGGTTTCCTTCGTCCGGGTGCCGTAGGCTTCATAGCTGCCGGTCCAGGCCAGCGTTCCCGCATCATCCACCTGGGCCGCTACGTCTCCCCGCCCGTTGTAGTGATTGTAGCGCGGGGCTACGACGTGGCTGTTACTCAGGTTAGACCACGTTCCTGTCACCGCTCCGGCAGTTCCAGTGCTCAGAGTTACCTGCGGCTGGGACGGGCCGCTGGCCGTCTGTTTCAGGCTGTAGATCAGCCCTCCCACCCCTCCGCCCATGTCGGAGCCTCGGATGAACGTCTTGCTCAGCTTGTAGGGTTCTCCAACACTGCCGGGCAGCGTGTTTGTAGAGTTATTGGCTGCTCGCTTGAGTTCCACCACGCTGGTGCCCCCGCTGTAGCCACACAGTGTGAGGTCTCCGCCCTCTAGCCGACTCACCCTGCGGCTGCGGTAGTCATACTCATAGGCGTAGGTTTTGTTTGTTCCCGCATGTGCCACGCTCTTGAGCCTGCCCAGGTGATCCCACGTGTAGTTGTCCACCTGCGTGCCCTTGGTGCGCTTCTTCCGGTTGCCACCGTCATCATACTCATAGCTCACCGTGGCGGGGTCACTGCCGGTGCGCGTGAACTGCTCTAGCTGGTTCCACGCATTGTGCGTGTAAGTGCTCACCGTGGGCGTGCCGCCGTTCACCGTCTTGGTGTAGGTGGTGCGGTTGCCCAAAGCATCGTAGTTGTAGTCACTCAACTGCGTGCCCCCGTCTGCCTCCGCTATCGTCTCGGTGTCTAGCCGCAATGAGGCGTCATAAGCCAGCGTCACGGTGCGGGCAGCGCTCTGCCCGTTGTAGCGCTCAGACATCCACCGCAGGTTCCCCGTCTTATCATAGAGGTAGCGCTGGATGCCCAGCACCGCATACTCCGGCACACTGCGGCCTTCCTCCTGCACATTGCCCAGAAGGGCCAAGAACCAGATCAACGCAAATTGACTTCGTTGTGACATTCGCATTTTCTAGAAATCATGTTGCGGCGTTGGACCATCGAAGGCCTCTCATTAATTTGTTCCGATGTTGCCCAAAAAACGGCAATAAGTCCAAAAACTCAGCCACCCTTGTTTGGGCTATGGATTGCTTGATCAGAGAAGTACCGCCAGCCCCCCCTTTTGGGATGGCTTGTTTTAACGCTTTGTAAGTCTCCAAGTCAGGGTAACGCTCGATGCCAAGAGTCTTGTAGTCCCAGAACGATGCAAGCCTTAGTTCTATCTTCTCCAGTTCCACAAGTTCTCTTTTGTTTGAGTCAAGCCAGTCGGTAAGCCTGAGTTCAAATGCATCTGAGAGAACGGCGTGCATGCACGGTGCCCATTCTTGAAGAATAATCCCTGCGAGGGAGTGAGGAGGCTCTGTGCTTGCGTAGCCTTCTGCTATCGACTCAAGAAAGTAGCAGGTTCCTGGTGGGCCAGGTGCTTTGAGGTTTGTTATGCCCCAAGGTTCGCGATACGACTCGGGGTATATTGTTTGGCTGAGCGAAATTATGACTGTCTCGAAAAAAACGTCGTGTCCGGGCAGGTTTGAGCTTGCGATTAGACTGCAAGGGTAGTCCAAGAGCCAGGCGCTCCAAAGTCCAAGTTCGGGAATGGTAAAATCATTTAGCATGCGTGGCTTATTGTCATAATTCATCCTTTGAACTCGGCTCATCTGCCTCCGACCCCGAATTACCCGTTGATCCAGAACTAGATGGATCACTTGGCAGAGTAGGGGCTACCACTGGGTCGACAGGCTTGGAAATCACTTCTACGGGCACTACGTTTCCCCTCCCCTCAGCCGCTTTGACAGCGTTATTCTTTGCTCCGGTCGTGCCCACCACGTTCCCTGCATCGTCGACAGCGCCAAAAGTAAATACCCTGGAACCTCCAGGAAGGTTCTTTCGGAGGAACGGGTCGCAGTGCCCTGGGCAGGGCATCCTGTCGACGACAATGTCTTTTGCTGACTGCCCACCCAACGCACCATTTACTTTCATTTCAGCATGTAGCTCGACTGGAGTCTTAGTCATTCCGGGCGGCGCTACAGAACTCGCCATCACTGGTGTGGTGCCGTCCGCGTTCGCCCCTTGTGCAAGGGTCGCTTTACCACTTGCGCCTGTCGCCGCACGTGCATCCACTATATTATCTGCCATTTGAGCAACATTGGCGTTGCGGCTTGGTAGAGATAGCTTGTTCAGCCCATGTGCCACTGCGGTTCCAGCTACGTTCAATCCTGCTCCCAGTGCCATCGCGGTGGGCACTCCTTGCATCACATCCTCGCCCATTATTGTATTGCTAGTCATTTGTCCGGCGGCACCTCCAATGGCACCGCTCCCACCGGCAACTGCGAAAGTACCAACTGTGCCCGCTACGTAAGGCGCAGCAGCGCCAGCTGTAGCCATGGTGACAGATGTTCCCACAGCAGCCCCAGCCAGCGCTGCGGACTGAGCCCGAAGCATTGGGGCACGCCAAGAGTCCGGAAGGTCGCATAAGTCGCCCATCGGATCTTGATCTCTCAACCCCAAAGGATCAAACTTGCTCCAAGGGTTCTGCCGCACATACGCATACAGATTGGGGCCATCGCGCACATCCTCTGCGAGTTTGTAGCCGTAGGCCGCTGGGCCCCTAGTGCGGTCTTCAATCCAGAACGTGTCTGCCTCTAGTGCTATCGTAGTTGGCGAAGAAAATCCCTTAGTGCGGTTTCCTGGCTGCACACTCATCACGCCAGACGCACTTGTTGCTGCGGACAGCAGCAACAGCCCAAGCGTGATGGTGGACGGTTTCCGAACCACAAAAGTGAACAAGATTAGGAAGACTCTGTTTAAGGAACGCCGAGTACGTCCTCCAGAGTGTTGTGAACTTCGGTAACGAACTTGGCATAGTCCTTGCAGTGCGATGCGTCCATTTCACCTATCCGTGCCTTCTGCCACTCAAGGAAACTAGGAAGGTACCAGACGAGGGAGAGAAGACGCTTTGGGACGCTTTCCTCGTCATCTACTGAGATTGACCGCAGCAGTTCCATAAACTTCCTGCCCCTCTCGGCATCGAAACGCCCGGTTCTCAACTCATACAAGAAGCCATCAATGTCCCATTGAGTCTCGAGTTCCGCTATGATGTCTGTCAGGTTCATTTGATCTGTTCGATTGCCTCAGGAGGCACATGATCTTTGATCAGCACTTCCTGGTCCTTCTTTGCATAGTTTGAGAACCGTCCACCTTTCGGTATTCCTCCTGAGATGTCAGACACGTCTGACTTCACCTTGCCCAGGTCGATCTTGACGACTCCTGCACCGTCCTGGTTGTATTTCTGGGATGCAGTCGCGGGATCTTTCGATGTGGATATCCATTGGGAATCTCGTTTTCCCGCAACGTGCTGTAGTTCACTGTTTCCGGCCCCTGGTGAACGGGCGTTCAAGCCTTTCGTTGGGTCCTCACCTTTCTTAAGTCCGCGATAAACAAATGGGCCCTCCGACGGAACTCCTTTAGGCCCTCCAAGAGTTCCTCCAATAACTGCAAGACCACCGGTCATCACCTTACCCCAAAACCGATCACCGTCTCTGGCTTCCATTGCCTTCTTGAAATCAGGAGTACTGTCATCCACCTTGTCAGGGTCCCACTTCTGATTCCACTCTTCCTTAGCGGATTTGATTCCCAGGGCCTTTAGCTCATCAACGGAACTGTTGTGATGATTAGTGACGTCATCAATGTCCTCCTTCCGGTTCTCTAGCTCATCGATATTCTGATTGTGCTCATTGACGCCCCTCTCGGTTTCATCTCTGTCGGCCTGATCTTCGTCCGCATCTTTCCCGTCTTGGATAAGCTCATCCCGGTTTTCTGTTTCCTTTTTGATGTCTTTGTCTAGCTGATCCTTGGTTTCCAACCCCAACGGATCAAACTTGCTCCAAGGGTTCTGCCTAACATAAGCATACAGATTCGGCCCATCCACGAACCCCGCCGGGTCACGGCTCAGCCACGTCCCTGTGTCCAGGTCACGATACCGCATCCCCTCATTGAGCAGCCCGGTCGGGTCTTCTTCTTTGGTGTTGGCTCTTTGTCGGTCGTCGTTGGTGCCAGTTTCCTTGGTCCGCGTGCCGTAGGCCTCGTAGCTGCCGGTCCATGACAACGCTCCTGCATCATCCACCTGGGCCGCTACGTCTCCGCGCCCGTTGTAGTGATTGTAGCGCGGGGCTACGACGTGGCTGTTGGTCAGGCTCGCCCAGGTTCCCATCACTGCCCCGTTGGCACCGGTGCCCAGTGTTACCTGCGGCTGGGACGAGCCGCTGGCGGTTTGTTTCAGGCTGTAGATCAGCCCTCCCACCCCTCCGCCCATGTCGGAGCCGCGGATGAACGTCTTGCTCAGCTTGAACGTATCTTCCGTGGTGCCGGGTAGCGTAGCAGTGGTCGTGCCTGGGCGCTTCAGCTCCACCACGCTGGTGCCGCCGCTGTAGCCACACAGCGTGAGTTCCCCGCCCTCCAGGCGGCTCACCCTGCGGCTGCGGTAGTCATACTCATAGCCATACGTCTTGCTGGTGGCTGCATGAGCTACGCTCTTGAGCCTGCCTAGGTGGTCCCATGTGTAGTTGTCCACCTGCCCGTCCTTGGTGCGCTTCTTCCGGTTGCCGCCGTCATCATACTCGTAGCTCACCGTGGCAGCGTCACTACCGGTGCGCGTGAACTGCTCTAGCTGGTTCCACGCATTGTGCGTGTAAGTGCTCACCGTGGGTGTGCCACCGTTCACCGTCTTGGTGTAGGTGGTGCGGTTGCCCACCGCGTCGTAGTTGTAGTCACTCAACTGCGAGCCGCCGTCCGCCTCCGCTATTGTCTCCGTATCCAGCCGCAAAGAGGCATCATAAGCCAGCGTCACCGTGCGGGCAGCGCTCTGTCCCGTGTAGCGCTCAGACATCCAACGGAGGTTCCCCGTCTTATCATAAATGTAGCGCTGGATGCCCAGCACCGCATACTCCGGCACACTGCGGCCTTCCACCTGCACATTGCCCAAGTATTTGCCCTGGATCACACGGCTAAACAACCTCCCTTGCGCATCCCACTGGCTGCTCACCCGGGAGTTCAGCCCCTGGTTGTGGTGCAGCACCTTGCCTGCCAGGTCATACTCCCAGGTTGAAGTGCGCTGTGGCTGCCAGGTGTTGCCCGCCGTGAGCGTCATCTGCGCCACACTTGTGGCCCGGTTGAGCGCATCATAAGCAGTGAACACACCAGACCCTCCCGGATAAATCACGGTGTCCCGGTTGCCAGCTAGATCATAAGTGTAGCTCGATGTGAGCGGGCTCTCCGCATTGGTGCCATGACGTTCCTCAAGGATGCGGTTGTGGTTGTCATAAGCATAGGAAACGCTCAGGAAACTGCGCGCCCCGCTCTCCGTCACAGAAAGCAGATTGCCCACCAAGTCATAGTCACGGGTTGTCACAGGTCTGTCCGCCGCTGCTAGACCGTCACGAGAGGCTGTGGTCGTTTTCAAGCGACTGCGAGCGTCATAGGCGTAATCCAACGTCCAGCCGTCCGCCTTCAGGGTCTTCTCCTCCACCAGAGCGTTGTAAACGTGCTGTGTGGCCACAGCGGCCCCGGGTGGCTGCTCTTTCAACAGGCGATTGAGCCCATCAAAGGTAAACGTCGTGATATTCCCAAGCGCGTCCGTCACGCTGGTGCGATTGCCTGCTAGGTCGTAGCCAAACGCGGTGACAAAAGCAGAATGGTCTGTGGTCGTAGTCATCCGGCCCAGTTCGTCAAACGTGTTGGTCGTCACCCGCCCCTCGGGGTCGGTCACCGTCAGGATGTTCCCACCTTGGTCATAAGTGGTATAGGTCACAGGAGATACCGCCGTCAACACAGAAGCCGCTCCGGGCACCGCGTCTGTAAACGTGGGCACAGGTGCCCCGTGGACCTCCGTCACCCTGCCCGCATGATCGTAACGGGTGTCCGTCGTAGCGCCCGTAGGCCCCACCACACGCACCACCCGGCCCGCAAGATCATAGTAAGTCGTAGTGACGGGGTGGGCCATGGCACCGCTGAGAGCGTCATACACCTCAGGGGCAGTGACTTTCCATGGGCGATTGCGCACATCATACTCGGTAACGGTGAGCCGATCTAGCGGATCCCACACGTGGGTGGGATTCCCCGTCAGATCGTACTGAGTTTCCACCTCTGGCCTGACCTGGGAGCGATCCGCCAGAACCACGGGTGGAGCCTTTACCTTCACGGGCCTGCCGAGTGCATCGTATTCAGTCTCCGTCTGTCTGCCCATTTCATCCGTCACCCGCCAATTAAGACCCGTAGAGGTATACTCAGCTGTAGCTGTAGGATTGTCGGCTAGGTCGGCCGGAGTTTCATCTGGGAAGATGGTTTTCTCCAATCGGCCTTGTGTGTCGTACACCGTTGTCGTTACGTGCCCAAGAGGGTCCGTGACAGTGGCCACATTTCCAAAGCGGTCATACGTAGTGCTGGTCGTAGCCCACTTCTCGTCCACAGTGTCTTCTCCATCCCCTTCACCTGGAACGACGTGAACGTCATACATCCTGGACGTCTCTACCACACGGCCCAGTTTGTCATACACGTTAAGCGTCTGGTATCCTCGCGGATCAATCACGCGATTGGGCTTAAACGTAGAGGTATCAAAAATGGAACCTCCCCAGTAAGCCGAAGCATCTGGCTCCTCTGGGTTAGGCTGCTCGTAAAAGTACTCAGTTTCCGCAGCTCGTGCAGTACCCGCAGCGGCAACGGTGCGGCACAAGCGCCCAAGCCCATCGTATTCATTGACGGTGACGAATCCCCGTGGGTCCGTCACGGTTAGAGGCTGCCCATAAGCATTATAGGTCGTCGTCGTCACGATGTCGGTATCCCTCCCGTCAGGCACACCGTTCCCATTTAAATCAACCGTGCTAGAGGCCACACGGCCCATGGCGTCGTAGGTAAAGAAGGTGGCCACATTCGCTTCATTCACGGTCACGATCGCTCTACCCGCTCGATCATACACCGTAGATGACTTGGCCTCAGCAGGAGTACCCAGAGCAAACGTTGTGTCAGTCAATCTGCCGCGTGCATCGTAGTCGAACTTCGTCTTCACTCCCCTGGCATCTTCCACCTGGGTCTTGTTCCCCGCTTCGTCGTAGGTGTATTCTGTGGTAGCACCATTCGCCGCTATCTCCTTCTTGACTCTTCCTTTGGTGTCCGGCTCATAGGTCGTCGTCAAATCCACCGCCCAATCTGGGTCCCCAGCGTGGCGCTTTACCGTTTTTGAAGTCATGAAGGCAGGAAAGGTCGTATCGGCGTAACCAAACAACGTCTCGGAAACCAGAGCGCCACTAGTGTTCGTCCTGTAGTCGTAAACTTTTTCCGAAGTCCGCAAACCCTTCTGATTATTCCCTGTAGCGATATCGTAGGTGGTGCGTTGGACAAGTTGTGGCGGTGGCGTTATAGGGTCAGCGTCAGAGACGCCGTTAAAAATCCTGACCTCATTCATCACCCGAGTCTCGGCATCATAAGTATACTCTGTTCGTTCTCCCAAGGCGTTGATTTTCGCGGTGGGGTCGTTGTAATACTTGAACAGATCAATAGGAGCAGCCACCTTGAAGCTATTTCGGTGAATTGTCCCATCAGTATCATCGTCATCGTAGAGCGGCGATGTTTCCGAGTACTCATAGCGCGTTGTATTGCCAGCCAAGTCAGTGGCCGACTTGAGTGCCATCCCAGCCTGAGGATCAAACTCAAACGTCTCTACCAACCCAGGCCCCGACACGATTTGAAGTTGATTGAACAAAAGATAGTTCTCAGTGGACGTCACATCTACCGCCGTGTGGTCAATTTGTCCTTTGGGAATGGAGGTAAAGTTTGCGCCCCCGTAAACATAAGTCCTCATGGTGCCATCGACATCCGTAACTGTTGTTGCACTTTTGGCGACAATCAGGTTATCGGAAATTCGGTCTACGCTGTAGCTTGACTCGAACTCCGCAACGCTCCCATTTGGATGAGTAGCAGATATCACTTTCCTCGGAAGGCCACCATCTTCAAATCGTGTGGCGGGGAAATCAGACTGCTCCCGCTGTTCGTATTCAATCGTCCAGAGTTCACCTCGCGGATTCGCAATACTGCCAAGGTTGATGTGATGGGAACTGTTCCCGGTATCAAGTTTTGTGCTTACGTCATGGTCGTATCCATACTTTACAAACGACCCATCAGGGAACTCTACTTTATGTAATAGTGAAATTGGCAATAAATTAATTGCAACGTCCAGGTAGGTATATTTGGTTTTTCGGTCATTGGGACCAGTGATCATTGAAATGGTCTTCCCGTTGTGAGTGATCTCTAGCTTCTGCCCTCGTTTCCCATCGGTAATCTCATCTGGGATGAGAGATTCATTGCCTTCGGCGTAAAAATAACTCAGCTTGTTGCCCCACTTGTCCTCTACAGTTTCAAGGCGATGAAAATGACTCCGTCTTTTGAGGACAGAATTCGACAAGAGTCCATCTAGAACCGGGGGATTCGGATCCCACGTAGCTCCTTCTCCCCAACCATGGTAGGTTGCGATTTCGACACTCTCGTCAAACTCATTCAATGCGTACTGGTCAAATTCTTGGCTAGTATTGGCAGGGTCGAATTCTTCCAATTCAGGGGCATAATATCGGGCTTGATGCCCGTTCCGACCGTTTGGCGTGAAATCACTTTGATTCACACGGGATGATTCCGACTGATGGGCTAAGAAGGAACCAAGAAACATCGCTTCTTCAAATAGAGGACTGGAGAATGACGAAAACGCGATTTCCCCTTTTTCTGCCAGAACCAATGCTGTCTCCTTGCCCGTTGCGACAAATCCATGGGACGAAGGTAAGTTGATAGAACTCAAGCTTGGCAAGTTGGAAGCGATACTGCCGCCGAGCATGCTAGCACCTGCCAAAAATCCGTCCTTCCAAGCACCTGGGTCCAATATCCCACTCCTAACAACCAAGCGGTTTCTGGAGATTCCCGTTAGCGCATTGACAATGCCATGCCGAAATGCCAACTGCATTTTTCCCGCGCTTTTGAACGACTGAAACGATGCGGCGAGCCCCCCGACTCGATAATGGCTGTCGTGAAAGCCGGCAATAAAATCATATTCGAGCGGCTGACTAACAACCGGTGGGCCGGACCTTGAGATCTCGCTTTGAAGTTGAACAGGATACCTCAACACCTCAGAACTCTGAATTCCTGTACCAAGTTTGTGCCGAGGAAAGGGAAGGTGATTCCTAATGCGTAATGGGTCTCTTACCATGGAAGCACGTGACAACCTAGTTGTTGGCTTCGTTAGGCGATAGTTAGATGGGGCGATGTTGTTCACTAGGTAACGAGTGGGCCCATTCGCCAAGACTAACTGTCCATTTGAGCCATACTGAACCTGATAATTGCCGACACTTGCAACCAAACCAGAATTAAGGGAATCCCAAGCCGCAAGCGGGAGGCCAGGGACGAGGGAAGTTTGAAAGACCCCTGTTGATGGGATGACATCAACGTGGTAGGTTGCCCCGACAAATACCTTCGATGTCTCAACTTGATGGTACAATGATTCTCTGCTGAACGTGAGCTTTGTGCCAAACTTTTTCTTATACACGAGCTTTTCACCTTTGATCTCTAAAGTGTTCATGTAGTCTTTCGCGTCCGTGCTACTAAAAGGAACCGCGACAAACTCGTTCGCACCGATTAAGAATTGTTGAGTGCGCCCTTGGTCATCGTGAACCTCGACCGTTTGGGTAGTGTCATCATTTACATTTATTGCAACGTATGATGAAATGCCTGTGCTCCAGGCAGGACCAAACGGCAATGTAATTTTTGAACTTAAGGGTGCATCGGTGGTAGGAGTCCAGGTGGTCTCAGTCGCAACTCGAGTTACATCAAGTGGCATCGTACTCGCGTGGCACCCCTCATAAATGTCTGATATCCGATAGTTTAAGGTAGAATCAAAAGCGTCGACATAAACTTGTTCGCGTTCCGCATCGGACTCAGGAGTAGTCTGCGGTGGATTGTCGGGCAACGGAATCCCGGAAAGTGACAACTTGCGATAGGCAGAGCCAGTAATGTCGGAAAGAATTGGAGGATCACTCTCCCCAGTCCGTGAGTAATCCGGAGTAATTTCAAAGTTGAAAATAGTTACGGTTGTTAGGATTTCATTGAAAGAAGGCGACTCATCCGAAGTCGCCAGTGGAGCCAAGGGGCTTCTTGCCCCGACTACCCTAAAACTTGGTCCAATCTTTGATCCCTTGTCTAAGGACAGATAAATGGTGTCTATACGGCGTGGTGGTATCTCCACGAGGGGTTTGCCTGTTGCAGATCTTGCGGACGTCACAACTTCTAGTTCAACTTTCGCGGAATACGGTAAAGAGGCTACTGCTTCCGAGTTCCCTGCGCACTCCAACGCAATTTGGCACTCATAATACTTGTGAAAAGCGTCCACCCAAGCCGGTATAGGGGCGTCTGGGTAGCCTGAGACATCGGATCTGTGGACCATGCTGTTCCAGCGAGCTACTTCGTCACCGTCTCTCCAATCTGTTCCATTGATGAGTCGTCTTTTACTGAGTACCTTTGAATAGAGCAAAGGATGGGGGCTGAATAATGCATTGTTAAGTTGACCAGCAAAGTCAAAGTCAGCGGAAACGCCTGGCCGAAATCCATTGATCATTTGAGATTCTGTGTACGCCCAAACGTCGTCATAGTAGTTGTCCACCTGGATGTGAGGATACCGCAAGGACCAGTCCATAACTTTTCCCGGACCAAGGTTTATATCCCTCGTGTGTGGCATGCTTGAACGAAGATGACTGCGATGCCTCCAATAACCAATCGGGCCATACGAGCCATTAGATTCACTGAAACTACTGCTATACGACATATCGACTCCTGACAGCGCCACAGCTACCACGTTGATGCTTTCTGCGCCGGATGTTGGAGAGGTGGAATACTCGGTGTCGCCTCCCGGAGACCCAGACGTTGTCAGTAGCCTCATAGGAAGTGAGGGCGAAATTTGATTGACGCCATCGACAAATCCTAAACGACTGGGCAATTGTGGTGAAACTCCAGACTGACTACCACTTAGCAATTTGTGTGAGTTGGAAGTCGCTACGGTCGGATTTGTTCCATTCGCAACCTCCACCGCATCCAACTCGCCATCGCCATCAGTATCTGCCCGCCACGGATTGGTGCCAAGAGTAAGTTCGGCCGAGTTTAATACGCTGTCACTATCTTCATCATAAAGCCCCGAAGTGGATACGGTGTTGTGCACGATGGACTTAAATCTTCCCGCCCACTCGACATGTGCCGTGATGGAAACGGCGTCATGTGTTGCATTGTCGCAGATGGCTTCTCCCGTAGGCTCTACCACAGTTGTGGTTGGATTATTCCCACTCCTGAAGATTCCTGTGTTAGGCGCTAACGAGTAAGTAACTAAAGCCCCAATTGCAGGGCTGTATGCTTCGGTGGGCACAGTGTAATCAACCCCGTTTTCCCGCCATACCTCGACGTCCTTGGTTCGTGCGGAAAGGACCAACGATGCCTTCTCACCGGGATAACGTTCTCTCATGGACAACACCAACTCCTTATCCGTCCTAACATAGTAGGCAGCGTGCTGAAGCGCAGTATTAAAGCCCGCAGAAGTGGACGAATCTGCACCAGAGAATGTCGCAGAAGCAGTTATCTGGTGCATTCCCGAATAGATGGCCGCGTAGTCATAAACAAACGCTCCTTCACTGTCAGTCCACACGGTGACAGGGGCGTCATAAGTCGTATTTGGCAATCGCACCTGAATCGTGACCATACCATCTATGGGCGACGATGAGTCAGAGTAGGCCTCCGTGACGCTAGGGTTAGCGCGTAGCTTGCGGATCTTCCAAGATTTCCGGCGGAAGGTGCCACGCACTACCCGGTTCCAAGTTGCGCCGTCTCCTTCAATGCTCTCGATCAGAAGCTCATTTGAACTGTAGACAGTTGGATCGTAAATCCAGGGCGACTGTTGTCCGACCAAACTAAGTTGACCAGTAAGCTCTTCGCTCACCTCGCCGGATGATGGAGAGTATGTTGCAGATACCACAGCTGAACCTTGGGCAAATGTGTAATCGAGTTCTGATAAGACATCCGGGTCTTGCGAGATTGACCCCACACCGGTGTGGGCCCAGATGACGACCTCTCCAGGAGGAATTGTCTCGATCGAAGTTGAGTTTTTCCACCTCGTAGCACCGGTTAAACTGCTTACCTCCTGCCACCAATTGACAATCTTGAGCAACGCCTGAACTCGCGTCGACTCTTCTTCGATCCCAGTGTATCGAGATGAAGAAAGGCTGAGGCTTTTTTCCTGGGACTCCGAACCCTCGACGATAGCCCATTCCTCAGCTACCAAGCTACAAATAATAGTGCCAAGCTCCGTAGGATCGGATTCTGCATAGTGAATCTGGATGGTCTCTGATGCATTCCCAATAGTACGGGTCGATTGAAATCTGCCATCATTGTCGGTGACCAAGACCTCCTCAGCGATCTCCACACCGTTTGGACCCATAAACTTGGCAACAACTGTAGCGTTCCGCACTACGTCTGTGCTGCTGGTCGATGGCTCAGGCTCTGAGTCACCCACCTGCACATAGTCGGTGGACGTGAGATAAAGGTAGCCGCCGTAGGGCACCTCGGCGCCTGGTAATAGATCCTCTCCTCCGCCGTCTACGGTGACATGATACCAGTACTCTGTGTGATAGTGGGTGTCTGGTGGAGGCTCATCCGGTGGATAAAGCTGAATCGTAGCTTCGGCGGTTCCGGCAGTCTCTGGGTCGGTTACCAAAACTCGATAGGTGCTGGGTAGTGCTCCAGATAACAGAACTGAATCAGCGGTGCCTTCGCTTCCCGTGTATGGTGTATAGGCTTGGACTTGGCCATCTCCTGAGTCAACTTGCCATACGATCAAAGCATTATGCAGCCTGGACGTTTGTTCATTGTTGATGCGCGTGTTTCCTCGGTCGCTTAACTCAACGTCCCATGATTCCTTTTCCACAACTACAGTAACAGGAAAAAGGGAGCCGAAAGGCTGATTATCTGGAGATGCTTCACCGTAGTCTAGATAGACCCGCAGAATGCTTTGAGGCTCAGATACTGTCCACGTCTCTGGTGCCATTGGGGATACAGCCCGAGTGGTGGTAGCGTTCGGCAAACCCGAAATGGGGTCCATACTCGTCACTACAATCTCAAAGGGGTCGTTTCCCACATTCAACCAAGTAGATGCCGATCCGTTTGGGTCTGTTTGAAGGTTCGGAGTCTGAACAGAACTATCGGCAGAGGCTGCGAGTTGCAGATTGATTCCGCTAGCTGCCATGTCGGGCAAATCGACGTTGTAAGGTTCTCCAGTGGACTCGCTTTGCCAGACTTCCCATCGCCTATATTTTGCAGCTACGTTTACTTCAATCGACTGTCCGCTAGTCAATGTATCGAGATTGGTGTTGGACGACAACTCCAATTCCAGCACCGTTACTGGTCCAAGATAAGTGTCAGCCGCTTGCAGGACCCCACTAGGAATTGGTGACCAAACCAGGGCTGCGATAACATAGCCATGCAACCACCAAGCATGACGAGTAAAACGGCGGAGAGCTGGAAGAAGGGAGCGGGGAGGAAGTGCTCTAGCAACGCACTCATTTGGATCGGCAGAAACCTGCGGATCAAGCGGCGGAACATCAAGTTGGTTCATGGCGTGCGCGGAAGTAGAAAATACTAGACAGTGACAGGAACGGGTTCGCCGTGATGTCTCCTAAAGCGCGTGACGCCCGAGCAGAAAAAAGGCGGTGACCCTACGAGGAAATGAAAAAATAGGTGAAATGTCGATACCTATTTTTGTAATGGTCAATTTTTCGCTCTTAATCCCGACGTAGTCGGCATTTGGCGGGGTATCTCAGTGCTAGCACCGAGATTTCAGAGGACCTGAATCTCCTCAGTCAGGTGTTTTCTGTAGCAAACCGATCGTTTCTATA
>JAEUHM010000025.1 GCA_016795485.1 Verrucomicrobiaceae bacterium
GCGCTTGCGGCCTTCTGCACCAGCTTGCGCACCCGCCGTCCCTGCCAGTCATAGGTGAACTTCAAGCGCAAGCGCTCAACACCTGCCGCTACTGCACTGGACGTCGTTTCCATGGAGATCAACCGGTTCTCTGCGTCCCAAACATATACCCAACGCCCGTCCTGGATCAAGTTCCCATCGTCATCGTAGAGCATGACCTCGTTCTTGGGCGGGAAGTAGACAAAGCCCGTGAGTTTCTTCTGCACGGTGCCTCCTCCAGGACCTATGCCACCCTGGCTGGCGCTGACCTCCACCTTCCTCCAGGCTGGGCCTGTAGCCACAGGCGCAGATGCCTCCGTGGCAAAGTCTTTTCCTTGGCGCGGTTTCATCGGCATGACGTCTGTCGCCGCTCCTGTGGCCGTGCTCGACTGCTTGGCGCTCACTGACGCAGCTTCATTGGCCTGCCCCAGCAACCACCGGCGGGATGGATCAGGGTTAGTGCGGCCAAGCAGTTCATTGGCGTCGTTGGCCACATAAAGAGTCACGTCGTCCCCGCCGTCAAAGCGGGTCTCGGTGGACGCCAGCCGGTTCCCAATCTCGTCATAGGCGTAGCCAAAGTCCCGGCCAGGGTCTGCCGGGTCAGTGGCGGTGCTGCCTACAGGCCGCCTAGCTGCTCCCTCCACCTCCCCACGGTCATTGTACGCAAAACCCCATGCGGAGGTGCCCCGCAACGCTGTGTCCCGACGGTTATTGGCGTCATACGTGTAACTCACCGTGGGGAGCGGATAACTGCCAGAAGCCAGGGGCGCGTTGCTGGTCCACGCTGCGGAGTTAATTCGGCCTCCGAGTCCAAAGTTCGTCGTTCCGCGAATCATCTCCGCGCCGTTGGCACCAGAGGAGGTCACCGTGCGGTACACGGTGCTTCTTACTGCCGTGCCTAAGCCCTCATAGCTGGCCCGCGTGGTTCCTATCGTTACGTTGGACAGCAGTGAAGTACCAGGCACGTACTCTAGCGTAGTGGCACCACTCGGCATTCCTCCGCCCGTCACTGCAACAGTCTTTACACGGCCGCCATTGTCTGCGGTCCGCGTCACCGTCAGGCCTTTCAGAAGATTAGCGGCCACATTGGCATGGACAACTGCAGACATTTCTCCAGGGCGTTTGGCACTGGCATACTGGAGTGTGGTTTTGCCCACTGCGTCACTGATGACCGTGGGCTGGCCGTCGATAGCCCGTGTGATGGTGACGTCAGGCGTGGCGTCGCTGTACAACACTTTCGTCATGTTCCCAGCCAGATCATATTCATAGCGTGTTTCAATCCCACGCCCGCCGGTACGCGTCTTCATCTTGCCGGATGGATAGTAGGAGTAAGACACTGCGGACTGCGAATCCGTTTTTGAGATAAGCAGGCCAGTTGCCGGGCTGTAAGTCCACTCCGTCTGCCCGCTATTGTTTTCGTCCCGAGCAGTCACTAGAACTGTCATCATGCCGAACTCATCGTAGCCTCTGCTGATGGGATAGGTGGCAGTCCCGTTCTCATTGAGAACGTTGCCAAACCCATCGTAGTCGTACGTGATGAATGCACCGTTGGGCAAGGTCTTCTTGAACAAGCGGCCACAGCTGAGGTCATTAGTCGGATAGTACTCGTAGAGGGTCGGAGGGTTGGTCCCAACCGTCTCAGACAGCAACTGTCCGGTGGCCAAGTCATACTCATACGTGGTGGTCCCCGAAGCCGACTCTGTCACCTGGACAAGATCACCGAAGCCGTTGTAGCCGTACGTCGTCGTTGAGTTGCCCACGGTGTCTTTCCGCAGGACCAAGTGGCCTGCCAGATAGTAAGAAGTCATCACATGAGCGGCCTCTGTAGGAAGGCCCTTGCGCTTGGTGGTCACGGTTTCCGTTTTAACTCCAGTGGCCCGTGATACCACGATCTCTGTCGTGATGATGGCTCCATCCGGCGTTTCCACCGTGGTGATGACAGGACCCGGGCCAACTGCCTCTGCAGTGATGGTCTTCATTTCCACCCCACTGGCACTCGATCCTGCCCCTGGACGAATGTCCGTGGTCACTCTCCACCACCTGCTGCCCTGCTTCACATAGGCTGTGCTTGTGGTGTGGTACGGATCCGCAGCAGTGCGTGTACCTGTATTGTCCACGTCGAGGTATTGCCCCAGTTGCTCGTCATTCACCGGGTTCCGGATGATTCGTTGAGGTGCCATTCCAGGGCTGATCGTCGCCTCAAGGTTCCCCTCAGAGTCATAAAAAAACCGCGTCCTCACAGTAGACTCTTCATTCTCGGGGTTAGGCCTTATCTCATGCAACACTCTGCCAGATGAAGTCTCCAGTCTTTTCACAAACCGTGGTCCTCCATCGGTGCCGTAGTAGATGGTGTGAGCGATCACGTCCAACAACCCAACGCCGGATGACTCCGCCGCGTAGTGATGGTACTCTGCAACGACACCATCGCCTTCTATGCTGTGGAGACGTCCATCACGAAAGCGCTTCACGGTTTTCTGGTGTCCGCCCGTCGTTACCTCAGTGTCAATGATGTAACCGCCGTCATAACTACGTGTGTAATCGGTTTGCACACCCATTTCGTCTGTGGTCCTGACCAAACGTCCGGCTGCGTCGTAAACATTCGTTTTGCCACGGGACACACCATGAGCTTGCCGGTGCGTTTCCACGGCAGAGTGAAAATCAGCGTATCCCCTTGCAGTAGCACTGACGACCTGTGGAAGCTGGAAAGTTTGCCCTTCAATGGTGGCTGTAGCCGCAGTCCGCGTGGCACTTGAGCTACCGGCACTTGCCCCCGCCACCTGGACTGTGTTCACGCCGTCGCGGTCCACATGCACGGTGGTGGAAGCGTCTGGGTAGCCCCAGGTTTCCACAACCTCACCGTTGATGTCGCGCGTCTCGATCAACCTTCCTTCCGAGTCGTAACGGTAAGCTTCCCCTTCAAGCATAATCCATTCGAACTCACTCACGTTGGAAGTTGTTGGAACCGTGGGGAACGATTCAATGAAGCGCCCACGACCGAGGAGTTTGCCATCTTCGGAAAACGCGGTGATTGAAGCCAAGTTGCGATTTCCTTCGCCATCAAGGGGTTCCCAGTGTTCGGAAATCTTGACTACGCCCCACACATCACCCGTGGAACCTGGGCCATCCTTTGTTAGCGCCCTGAGTAGCTCAACCATCGGGTCTGCATCTGCAGGAACTATGGATTCACCTTGTTCGATATTGTTCGTCTTTCTCCCTTTGGTATCCGTTGAAGTCAAAGGTCGAAACTGACCAAACTCCATTCCCAAAGTTTCACTGGCAGTAGTGTTAGTTTGCACGAAACCCACGGCGTTTGTTGGGGAGCTAGCCAACATTAACTCAGTAGCATCACGATCCCGCAGAACCAGAGTAACATCAGTTTCCGTGATGGTCTCCTGGCTTACAATCCGGCCAAGATTGCCATCGGGAACAACGGCTCTCTTCTGGATATTGGTGGCATATCCGTCCCATGTGCGAGAAATTGTTTCCACCCAACAGGGAGAAACCAGCGCCGCTTGGGGTGACGAAGGTGAATTGAGCCACGGTTTGTACGTTGCCACCACCTCCCCGGTCACCGTATCGTAAGCATACCGGGTCCACGAGCCATCAGAGCGACTCTCCCAAATCGGTTTACCAAAGCTTGGCTTCGAACTATCCCACTCATACTCCGTCGAGCTGGTTTCCCAGGTGGTCACGGACGTTCTAACCCGATGTTCGGTCACAAAATCCTTCAATGTTGGCGTCCCCGTTTGCGTGGTGTTTAGTCGCTTGAGGACGTCAACTGTTTCGCGAACTGGCGTCCATGTGTTTGCGGCAGAGAGTCGAAACACTTTTGACGTCCGCTCAAAGGTGTTTGTGCCCCCGGTTGGAATCTCAGATACTTCAGTGCGTTCCTGCCCGTCAGCAACAAACGTTGTGGTAAAACTTCCGGTCCCGGCGTCCTTAATAGACTCATACTGTGTGGAAACTGCCTTGCCATTTACAACCCCCGTCACATCAAACTCAAAGAAACCCGGACTCGCTTGGCGTGTGAATGTCAGATGAGTTGTGGCAAGAGTAGGGTCTAAGACAGTGAATCCGGTCGTAGTGGCAGATATCGCCGACAGAGGGTAGCACCGCATTTCAAGTTGGCCAGACGCGTTTACGCGAACGTCAACAGCCATGGCGTCGGACACGAACTGTTTCTCGGTCGCCGATGCGTATTCCGTGACGGGATCGCCAAATGCCCCGAAGTTGTCATGTTCCTGTCTCGACACTTGATTGAGTGTGAATCCATTGACCGCTTCACCGGGATCGGGAACGATAATGTTGCCCATGTGAGCGTCTAACACTTCACCGTCCAACGCTACCTTCTTGGTTCCCAGCCCAACTCCAATGATTGAACGATCTTGGATCGTATTGCATGACGAGCACGAAGAGCTGGTGGACTCTTTCCGTACTCCTTCCCCCCGAGATACTCGCCTCTGGGATCCCTTGACGAACGAGCTGGGAGATGGTGACGCGAGGATGGCGGACGGGTCGGTTGGATCATACCTAACATTTTCCCACGGTTCGCCCCATGTCTCTCTCGCTGTGCCTGAAGTGCGTGTCCAAGTATAGTAGATAGACGCCCCGCCCCCACATCCGCCGGACAAACAATTCGGATCGGGCTTTGTTCGGACCCTGGCTCTAGTCCTCGTGTTCGTATGTTCATTTCGGAAGGTATGATTCGATCCCCTCGCCCACTTGAGCATCGCCGCCTTCTTGTGGTATGCGCTGCTGTCACCAGGACAGCCTGCATTCGATTCCCCGGCTATCATCGAAAGGATTAACGCTGCACGGATACTGTTAACACCCAATGCCTTTGCTAGATCGTTGATGCATCTGGCCACGTCTTGGCTCGAGAGCCTCCGCTTGTGGGGCACTGGAAGCTGGTGATTTAGGTGGCGGTTCATATTGAGTTTTAAAGGATGTGATTAGTGAGTCGCGGTCTACTGTCATTCCAGAGGCCTCTAAGGACCGGCAGTCTCTTCTTCGGTGCTTTCCACGACCGTAGACACTGAAAAACCCAACAGCGATGCTGCATAACTTTGCCCATCAAGCGGATCATCCCCGACGGTTACCTCAGTGCCATCAACAACACCATCTCCATCCGTGTCGGCTAACAGTGGATTTGTTCCAATCTGGCGTTCAAAACCATCCGTTAATCCGTCCCCGTCAGTATCAACCACGTCGGGTGCGCTGCCGTTCGCGATCTCGTCGGCATCTGAGAGACCATCCCCATCTGTATCTGAGCCTCCTCCCAACCGCATCCCAGTCGTCTCGCCGTTTGTGGAGAGGGCTGAGAAAGTAGCGCTGACCAGCAACGGCAGCGGTGCCGAAGTCTCGTAGGCTAGGCGAGCCTCGCCTTGGGGACTGGTCACTAGTTGGGCAGAATGGCCATGACCGGGTGTATGCCCGTCGAATGGCCAGATTTGACTGGCGTAGTTCTGCCCGTCCACCTGAATTTCAGCGCCACCTGCAGGTCCCCAGGTTTCATTAGCGCCTCGGATTTCGGTTGAACCTCTGCGCTTCTCAATCGTCCACGTTCCGTACTCCGCACGTGTTATGATGACGGGACGGTCACTGTCCTCATCTTCCAACGTTAGACGGAGGCCCTCGCCCTCTCCCACGGCATACCACTCCGGTTCACCATTACTGGGTGGGACAAGTTGGAAGACCGTCGTTGCTGTCGTAGCTAGGAAGTTGGCGGTGACTTGTATCCGGGCCGAGTCATACCCCATGGTGACAGTGGTGCTGGCGCTGCCGTTCTCATCTGTTGGGATGTTAGTGGTGGCGGACAAACTGGCATTGGCATAAGGACTCGGCAGCATATCCTCTGGATGCACGGCAAAGCTCACAGTGGCATCCAGAGCGGTGCCGTCTGAGATGAACCGGCGTTGCGGTGGGCTGCCACGATTTCCAGTCCAAATCTCCCATTCCGTAAAATGCACTGTCACTCCAAGTTCAGCGGTGGCGTTTTCTGCCAGTTCGATGGGTCCTTCATGACTGCGCACCAGTGTTATGGTCGTTTCGTTACCCGCTAACTCCCAGAACTCACCTTCTTGCACGGTGATATTTGCGATGAGGGTGTCCCCTGGATTTTCGGGATTGGGTGCTGACACCTGCACCGTAGCCGTGCCGGAGTTCACCGCGCCCATGGTGAACACCTTGCTTCCTGGAATGGCGATGTAGTCCTGCGCTCCCTCGTCCCATGGGTCTGAAAGACCAGCCGTCCCGGAAGTAACCGTGAAGGTGATGTTCTCAGTTGTAGTGCTGCCGCCTTCGAGTGGCTCGGTGTAAGTGTTGCCCAAGTTGCTGGTCCAGGCACGAGTCCAAGTGGTTTGCACCTCTGCGCTAAGTGTGGTGCTCTCGCCGGGTGACACCTCTGTATTGGCTGAGGTAACGAGCACGGTATTTGATGAATCCACATAGTCGTTCCACGTCTCTTCAGCCGGTGAGAAGGTAATCGGCTCAGTAGCAAGGCTTCCCAGAACAAATGCGGCATTCACTTCAGATGCCAGTTGTCCCATGGTCAGTGTAGTGCTGAACGTCCCGTCGTATTCTGTCAGAGGACTTTCATTGGAGAGCGTGGCATCTCCTCCAGTAGCTATGCTAAAATCAATACTGACTCCGGGAGCGGGTTCCCAGAGTTCATCGGTAGAAGTGTTGCCGTATTGGTCGGTGTAGGTGTTGTAGGTAACCCAGAAGAGCGTGCCCAGCACTTGGCGTGTCTGATTGGGTATGACATCTCCCATGCTACCATCTGACCAGAGGCCAGAAATCACCCATTGACTGGTGGTGTTAGTCAACTGCCAGTTGGATTCTGGCTGGCCTTGCATCACGACGGAGGTGCTCGTGGAGTCTGTTCCCGCATAAATAACTTCCAACTGCACCAAGGTGGGCAAATCTCCCATCGTAAAGGTGGTGGATGACGTCCCATTGGGCTCCGTGCTATTGGAAAGAGTGCCGCCTACGTTGATGGTTGCAGCGGTGGAATCTGCCAGTGTCCCAAAAGTGCCAGGATGCTCAGACGGGTTGTATTGAGGATCACCCGGAGCCAACGACCAGGACACACTGGCACTCGAAGCATCCGCTGTGTTGTAGTTCACACTGCGAGTGTTGCCAAAGTTGGAGGTCTGGACGGTGAAGGTGGTGTACTGCACATGCACGGTCATCTGGCGCTGGTCGCCATAGGAGAGATTTGCCGTGCCTCCATTCACGGAGAGATTGGCGGTGACGTAGCCCTGCTGTGCGGTATCAGTCCACTCTTCCTCCGGCGCGGGAGGCGTGAAGGTAGCAGAGGCCGTGGCACTGGCCCCGTCCTTGGTGGCGGTGATCTCCAGCACGGACTCCGCATTTCCCATGGTGAAAGTGGTGGCATGCTGCCCCTGGGCATCACTCTCGGTCGCTGCGGATGTAGCGCTGCCATCTGCTGAGACGGAGGCACTGATGGAGGCACCCTCCACTGCCACAACGGTTTCTGGTCCACTCACCCAAATACCGTTTTCAATCCAAGTCAGCCAAGTGACACGCTCCACCAGGGCTGTGACCGTGCGAGTGTTTCCTGCGGGAACTTCTGCTGCTGACCCACCACCGATGGTGAGGGTGACCCGCAGCAGAGATTCCTCAATAGGATCATCCGCCTGCAAACCACCACTAACAGGCAGCAGGCAAAGTGTGCCGATCAAGTAGCCGTGCAGTAGCCAAGCACTGCGGGATAACCTCCGAAAAAACGGCAATGGTGCTGGAGACCGATGTCTGTCAGGTAAGTTCATAGCGCGGAATAGGCTGACGGTGGCGTAGGACGCAGTCCCCGCAGAGGCGCAAGTGACGCCCGAACGGGGCGATGACGTGCTAAAGAAATGAAATTTCTGGTTAAATTGCAAGACTCTTTTTGTGAAAAGATGGATTTTGGTCTCAGTGCCTTGTAAAATCAAGCAAGGGGAGAGGTTCCTGCCGCTCCGTTCTAGCTTGTTGAGTTATCTTGATTGGTGAATGGTCAGCCAGGATGAAGCCGACGGATCGTGGTTCGGTCCCGCCCTGTGCGAGACGCTTGCGGGAGGGCAAGGTTGTCCGCGCTCCTTTAAATCAGCGAGACACCTGTTCCCCATGCTTTGTTCCATGCTGTTTCTGAGGAAGAAGGGCCTGGGGTTTTTGTTATTGGTTCGCCGGCGGGACGCCAGCGCTCCCTTTTCTGCGAGGGTTCGCATTCTTGACGTGGGCGTTACAAACGAAGGGGCTTGACGGGCTGGCGGGGGCTTGGAATGGGCTTTTCAGCGCGCTGGCTTGGGTCTCAAACGATTTTTAAGACCTTTGGATTGAGAAATACGAGCTATGGAAAATGAAATCAGAGGTCTCAAACGGTTTTCCATGGGTATTGCTCGGCGTCCGATAGGTATTGCTCGGCGTCCGATAGGTATTGCTCGGCGTCCGATAGGTATTGCTCGCCGTCCGATGGGTATTGCTCGCCGTCCGATGGGTATTGCTCGGCGTCCGATGGGTATTGCTCGCCGTCCAATAGGTATTGCTCGCCGTCCGATGGGTATTGCTCGCCGTCCGATGGGTATTGCTCGCCGTCCAATAGGTATTGCTCGCCGTCCGATGGGTATTGCTCGCCGTCCGATGGGTATCAGACCCATGGGGTATCCGTAGCGAGTATGACGGATCATGATTGAATGAAAAGCGGGGGCTCGCTTCTCAAGCAGGATAGGCATGGGCGGGTGAGAGCGACGAAGCAGTAGCGAGGCTAGGCGTTAGCGGAGTTTGTGCGCTCAGGGAGCGTAGCCTGCCAAGTGCCCTGTATTGACTCAGCCGTAGGCGGCTGGTCTTTGCTTCAAGCTGCCTGAAGGATCAGGCAGCTTGAAGCAGGAGTAACTTTACTTGGCAGCCGCAAAGCGCTCTGCCACGGCGGTCCAGTTCACCACATTCCACCATGCGGCGATGTAGTCAGGACGCTTGTTCTGATACTTGAGGTAGTAGGCATGCTCCCACACGTCCAAGCCCAGCAGTGGAGTGCCGGAGCCGTCCATGAGCGGATTGTCCTGGTTAGGAGTGGAAGTGATGGACACTTTGCCATCTTTCGCCACGAGCCATGCCCAGCCGGAGCCGAACCGGCCCACGCCTGCCTTGGCAAAGGCTTCCTTGAACGCATCAAAGGAACCGAAAGCGGCATTGATGGCGTCTGCCAGAGCACCTGACGGAGCACCGCCTGCATTGGGGCCCATGATGTTCCAGAACAAGGTGTGGTTGTAGTGACCGCCACCGTTGTTGCGAACCGCTCCACGGATGTCTTCAGGCACGGAGTTGATGTTTTTGCAGAGGTCTTCAATCGACATCGCTTCAAGGTCAGCCTTGCCAGCAATGGCATTGTTCAGATTGGTCACATAAGCATTGTGATGGCGACCATGATGGATGTCCATCGTAGTAGCGTCGATATGAGGCTCGAGTGCGGCCTTGTCATAGGGAAGTGCGGGTAAAGTGTGGGCCATGGTAATTGATATTGGGTGAGGGTGGGTTGATAGCTGCATTACGAGCGCGGGCAAGCGCAGGATGTGAGCGAAATGCCTGCTTGAAGCCTAGCCAGGGGCGCGTTTTGGTCAGGTCACATGTTTCTATTTGCCGCATTGCCAGAGCCGAGTCCCGCTGGGGACGTATACAAAGCCTTCTTGAGCATCTTGTTCGAAGGCGCGCCCTACATTTTGCTCGGCACCGTGTTTTCCGGATTTATCGGTGTGTTCTTGAAGAATGAGCATCTCAGCCGAGTGATGCCAAAAAACGCAATGGTGGCCACTTTCCTTGGCGGACTGCTGGGTTTGGTATTTCCCGTATGTGAGTGTGCGATCGTTCCTGTGATTCGCCGCTTAGTGGAGAAGGGTCTGCCTCTTGGTTGTGCTGTGGCTTACATGCTAGCGGCCCCCATCGTGAATCCCATCGTCATGATAAGTACGATGACTGCGTTTGGTGAGTTCAAGACTATCGCCGCCGCAGGGACACTCGCCGCAGCGCCCATGATGCTGTCACGTGCATCATTGGGTTATGCAGTAGCTGTGCTGACAGGATTGATCCTTCTGCGGTTCGGTGTGCGCCAAGTATTGAGAGACCGGCTGGCGGACAGCATTGAGCGCCCTTCCGGCGGCGGCTCTGGATCTTCTGCAAACTTGAACTTCGACCAGAAGCTTGTGCATGCCATGCGCGCCGCCATGCGAGACTTCCTGGACACTGGCATGTATTTCACCATCGGTGTGGTGCTCACCGCCTTATTCAATACTCAGGTCAATCAAGCCATTTTTGGCCAACTAGCGGCGCAACCTACCATTGCTCTCCCAAGTCTGATGGGCCTCGCGATGGTGCTGTCTTTGTGCAGCACTTCCGATGCCTTTGTGGCCGCACCCATGGCGGCATTCAGTCAGGCGGCCAAGCTCGCATTCCTTGTTTTTGGCCCGATGATGGACATCAAACTGCTGTTTATGTACTCCAGCATCTTCAAACGTAAAGTCGTGCTAGGCTTGCTGCTCTGGCTGTTCATCATCATCAGTCTGGCCGCGACTCCCTGGTGGACCATGATATCCTCCCTAGCCAAGTAAACCTTAGTTCCTGATCGTCTTATGAGCGCTCAAAAAACCGTTCTGCACCTTATCAGTGTTGCTCTACTCCTCGTGTGGGGTGGAGTGATGCTCTATTTTTATGTCAGTGGCCGCATCGTCAACTACCTGCCGCCATTGTCCGAAGGCTGGTTCCGCCCGATGGCGCTTGCCGGTGGGATCGGGCTCATTTTGCTCGGGGTCTTCAACCTTGCCACGTTGGGTTCAACTGATGAAGGAACCTGCTGTGACCACGATCATGGCCACGATCATGATCATGATCACCCTCATGACGAGTGTTGCGGGCACGAACATAAGCACGAAGAGCATGCTTGCAGCGATCATGACCACAAACACGCACACCACGGATGTTGTGCTCACGACCACGACCATCATCACGACCACAATCACTCTCACGAAGAACATGCGCATGGCATTCTTGAGGAATCCGGGCCGATAGGTCGCACCGTGGCAATCTTGATCCTCGGAGTGCCTGTTCTGCTGGCTGCGGCACTCACTCCCGACAAGTTCAGTGGTCGAGCAGCCGTGAACAAAGGTCTCTACAGCCCCAACTACGCTGACACCAGCCGCGCAGAGCAGTTTACACTAAGGAAAGAAGCCACCAAGGAAGCAGCCAAGCCAACCCAAAAACAAACGGCTGCTGTGACACAGGATACGCCTCCCGGGACGGTGGTGAATCCGGACGGCATTACCGCTAAGCCGACGGATCAACCTCCTGCAACGGCCGCCAAAGCAGGTTCACCTCCACCGGCCAAGAGCAGTAGCCAGAGTTTTGGTGAGTTCACTCTTGAGGACCTCAAACAACAAGTTCCGATGAGCAAAGACGGCAACTTTGTCCTTGAGGTTCCAGAGCTGTTCTACACCGCTGGAGATCTTGAGGTGCAAAAAGTCCTCGCAGGGCAGCCGATCGAGACAATCGCGCAAGTGATGCCAGAAAAGGTCAACAATGCTGATGGCAAACGTTTGCGGATTCTCCGTCTTCTCGTCCAGTGCTGTGCGGCAGACGCTCGCCCTTACTCAGTGCCCGTGGAGTTCGATGACAAGGCTCCTACGTTCAAGGACATGACGTGGGTTAAGGTCGTGGGCAAGATGGGCTATGAGAAAGAGGGCGATCAAACGATTCCCTTGGTCAAGGTCAGCAAAATCGAAGAAACCACAGCTCCTGACCAATCCATGCTCTACTAGCTGGGCATGCGGGATGTGAGTTTGGTCTATGACCAGCAAATGGAGTGCCGCCGGGGCCTTATCCTAGCGTTCACAGATCAAGTCAGCGATCACTGAGGCACTTTCCTTGACTGCGAGACTCTGAGCCGCAGCGCTCATGCGAGCAGCTGCGGATTTATCCAAAAGGATTTCTCTCACAGCTTTCACAAGCGTCTCAGACGTCAGCCCAGACTCTGGCATCAGCCTTGAAGCACCAGCCCGATCAAAAATCTCTGCGTTCCGAGTCTGGTGATCATCTGCGGCAAACGGATACGGCACCAACAAGCTAGGAACTCCAAAGAATGCCAACTCGGTAAGGCTGGAAGCCCCAGAACGTGCGATCGCGAGATCCGCTAAGGTATAGGCCAGTTCCATCCTGTGACAGAACGATATCACCTCTGCTTTGAGTTCAGGCACTGCTGCATAGGCAGACTTTACTTCCTCGTACTCAGAGGGCCCGGTAATATGGAGAACTTGTAGGCCCAAAGCAGCTAGTTCCCGTGCAGCAGTTGTTACGGCACGATTCACCCCACGCGCGCCCTGACTTCCGCCCATAACGAGCAATGTCTTGCGCCCTGGCTCAAGGTTGAAGAAACCATTAGCATCTTCTGTGACAGGTTTTGTCATACCGGTTCGGACAGGTGTGCCGACGGTACGCACATCTTTGTGACGAAAGTGCTTGTTACACGCTTCTAGTCCAGTCAGCACGGTCTTGCTGAAGCGCGCGTTGACTTTGTTAGCCTTTCCCGGCACCGCGTTTGATTCATGAATATAAGTGCGGCACTTCTCCAGCCATCCAGCCACAAGGGGTGCCAACGAGGTGAATCCGCCCATGCCGAGCACGACCTGAGTCTGATGTTTCCGAATCAGTTTCCGACAGTCACGCAGTCCTTTCCACAAGCCCCAGAGAAATGGTATCATTTTCGGGGACCAGGGCTTTGGCATTGCCAAGAACGGCATTTTCTCAAACTTCAAATGCGGGTGCCCAGACGCTGCAAGCTCATCAATCTTCTTTTGGCTAATCAGCAGCGTGACATCATGCCCCCGCGCCGAGAGCACTTCCGCGACAGCAATGCCTGGAAACAAATGACCCCCGGTGCCTCCACAGGCAACGAGGGCGTGAATCGGATGGGATGAACTGGGTGTGTCTGGAAAAGTCATGTCATACGGGCGGTGCCTCACGGTTGCGACCACGGAGGATTCCTAGATCGCTAATGCGAGCCTTGCCGCCCAGGCGGTGAATGTTGCACAAGACACCTATGCAAACCATCGCCATGAGCAAGTTCGACCGTCCATAACTAACGAAAGGAAGCACCAAGCCTTTGTTGGGCAGTAACGACGTAACCACGCACATGTTGACCAATCCCTGGATACTCAGAAAGAAGGTAAGGCCAAAGGCCAAGAGTCGACCAAAGTGGTCGGGTGCCGTCATGGTAATGTGAAAGCCAGCCAAACTGAGCAGGATGAAGCAAAAAACCAGCCAGAGCGTACCCTGCAACCCCAACTCTTCTCCCACCATGGCGAGGATAAAGTCTGTGTGGGCCTCTGGAAGAGAATAGAGCTTCATCCGGCCCATACCGGGTCCCACTCCTTCTTCTCCTCCAGAACCAAAGGCAAGAGATGCGTTTACCTGCTGGGTCTTCTTGGCTGCGATCTCCTTCTTTTGTTCAGCGGTAAGTCTGGAGAAGTCGATGTGCTTAGCAATCCACGGTATGCCGGAGCCGAAGCTCACGACACGGGCAAAACGATTGGGGTTATTGGCCACCGCCAGAATCAAAAGGACTAAAGCTGCCCCAGCGAGGATGGGCATGTATCGAAGTTTCGATCCAGCCACAAACATGATTCCAAGACCCACTGCACAGGCAATCGCTGCACCTCCAAGATCCATCTCTCCGGCGATTAGGCCCGCAATAACGGCCATGATGCATGCTGGGATGACAAATCCGCGCCAGAAGGCTCGCTGATGCCCCTCGTGTCTCGAATACCAAGCCGCCATGACGATGATAAGGGCAACTTTTGCGAACTCTGACGGCTGAAGCCGTGCACTCTCAGTGCCAATCCACCGAGACGAGCCGTTTACCTTCACTCCTATGCCTGGAACGTAGCAAAGTATGAGGCTAACGACCGCTACCAAGAAAAGCGGCCACCGCCATGAGAGCCAACGATGGTAGTCCCAATTAGCACAGAACAGCGTAAGCCCAAACCCCACAAGTAGGCACCAAAACTGCCTTCGAACCAGACCATACTCCGTATCACCACCATTGTCTGCGGTGAAATAGCCTGCACTGCCTAACATCACAAAGCCAACCATGAGCAGTCCCACAACTGCGATGGACAATGCGATGATACTTCGGCGGGAAGACATAACGGGAATGGGTAAGTTTCGAATCAGGGCTGTGGTTTCAAGTCAAAGGAGGCAATTGGCATGCTGACTCACTTCGGAATCAGCAGCTTGGCTCCAAGAGAGATGTTGTTTGGGTTTTTGATGCCGTTGGCTCTCATGATGGCCTCCGTGCTTGTCTTGTAGCGTTTTGCGATGGCACCCAGTGTGTCACCTTTGACAACCGTATGGCGGCCAGAACCGCTGCGCGCAGTTGCCGGTGCAGCCGTTGCTTTGGAAGCAGTTGTTGTGCTATTCGACTTCGTGATCGTTGGGGCCGTTCTCATCTGAGACTTAGGCTTGGTCTCCGTTTTGGCGACAGGCTTTTGTTCAGGCGCTTTTGCTGGAGCTTCTGCCTTCACTTCTTCAGTGGTAGTAGGCGGTGTATAAGGAGCAGTCGAAGCCTCGGACTTAGATACCATGGCGAGATCAATTTTCTGATCTGCGGGGAGGGCACTTTGAACTTCCGTGATGGTGACTGGCGTTTCGGCTGCAACGCTCTGTGGCTCCAACGCTGCTGCCAAATCCACTCGGGCTGAGCTTGGGCTCAGTGTCGGCATCCCGGATGAACTCGAAGCTGATTCAACAGGCTGACTCCCAGCTGTGATCGCAGGCGTAGTGCTGACAATTGGTAGAGGCGGAATGGCAGCAGTCGTCCCAGCTGGCTTGGTGTCAGGCTCGGACTCGAGATTCTCCAACCTTGCTGGTGCAGCAGGGACAGCGGGAGTATCATTACGAGGATCTACCGCGCTGACGCCACTGGAGGAAGGTGCGTTCTCAGGCTTCATGCTGGCAGACTCGGATCCCGACGATACCGGTGCTTCGGTGATCGTCTGAGTGGAACCGCCAGAAGCGAAATCATAGATGATCAAACCAGCAACGACGAGGATGTGAACGACAAGCATAACGACGAATATCTTGGCGACACCGCGATTGGGTGTTGTGGGAGCCGACCACTCGCTGGAACGAGGATCGGAGATGGATGCTGCTACGCGATGCCGCTCATGTTCGATCATGCTCAGCAGACTTGGTTTGTTCTTTTTGCTCATGGTTGTTTAGGGTGTGGGTTGGTTGTTGTGGGAAATGGAGAAGGCTCTTTAAGACAGTGACAAGACAGCGTTTCGGAAGTGTTCGCCTCGCTCTGCATAGCCTGAGTACATGTCGAAGGAAGACGTACCAGGGCTCAATACGACGGCATCACCGGCCTGAGCCATTTTTGCAGCCTCTCCGACTGCATCCGCCATATTACCAGCACGTTTGCAAGGAATCATCTCACCAAACTGCGCTTGGAGGGCGGAAGCAATCTCGCCGATCAATACCATGGCTCTAACACGGCCCTCAATCACTTGCTTCATCGGTGAGTAGTCCAATCCCTTCTCTTTTCCTCCAACGATCAGGACGAGTGGGCGGTCAAGTGAGCGAACACAACTTTCAAGGGCGTGAAGGTTCGTTGCTTTGGAGTCATTGATGAACTCTCGGTCGTTCCACGTGCGCACCCACTCGCAGCGATGACGTGGTGGCTCGTATGCAGCGACTGCTGAAAGCATCGCACTGTGATTCAATCCAAATGCAGCACCGGCTGCAAGAGCTGCCATTACATTCTCCATGTTGTGCCGCCCACGGAGGCGTATTGAGCTAACGTCACCAAGGCACTGCCCTCGGAAAAAGAACGCACCGTTGGAAAATGTGTAGTCCGCTGAGTCGCCCACCTGAGCACTAAACGTGACCACCTTGGGTCGAATGGCCTCGAAACGCCGAACCTCACGCGCATGGATGATGGCGAGATCATCAGCCGTCTGATTCATGAAAATACGCTTCTTGGCTTCAAAATAAGCGCTCTCGTCAGGATAGCGATCAAGATGATCCGGTGCAAAATTGAGCCAGATGCTCACCTGGGGGCGGAAGTTCTCAATGGTCTCCAGCTGAAAACTACTCACTTCCAGAGAGAGCACATCGTATTCCTCGGTACCGACCAATACCTCGCACAATGCCTTTCCATGGTTTCCGCAAGGCAATGAGCGCTTACCACAACGGTTGAAAATCTCGGCAATGATCTCAGTTGTTGTGCTTTTGCCATTCGTACCGGTGATGGCGACAATTGGGGTGGTGCAACGATTGAATCCAAACTCCATTTCCCCGGTCATCGGGGTGCCAACTGCGGAAAACTTGGCAGGAAGTGGCCAGTGGATGTCCAGCCCAGGACTTAGGATGGCAAGGTCGTAATCCCCCGGCTTCACGACTGCGTTCTTGGCCTCATCGCCGACAATACAGTCAAAGCTCTCGGCCCGGGCACGGTCTACAGCCGCCGCCATCTTCTCAGGAGGAGCTTCATCGAACAATGTGACTGCGGCCCCTTCCTTAGCAGCAAGGCGCGCCGCTGCAAAGCCGCTACGAACGGCTCCAAGGACTGCTATGCGTTGCTGTGGCTGGATTGACATGTTGGTTAGCGTATTTTCAAGGTGGCAAGTCCCACAAAGGCGCAAATCAGCGAGAGAATCCAAAAGCGGGTGATGACTTGCGTCTCTTTCCATCCCTGAATCTCAAAGTGGTGATGAATGGGTGCCATTTTGAAGATTCGCTTTCCGCGTAGTTTGAAACTGCCAACCTGTAGCATCACGCTGACCGCCTCCATTACGAATACACCGCCTACAATGACAAGCGCGAACTCCTGACGGCTTCCAATTGCTAACGAAGCAATACAACCACCTAGCGCAAGAGAACCAGTATCGCCCATGAACATGGCTGCTGGATGAGCATTGAACCAAAGAAATCCGATGCATGAACCTACCAGCGCCATCGCTACAATAGCTAGTTCTGCTGCTTGCGGATGATGTCCCACGAAAAGGAAATCTGCATAACGCAGTGACCCTGCCACATAGCAGAAAGCCGCATAGGCGAGAGCAGTGCTAGTGGCACAACCACTCGCAAGGCCGTCAAGACCATCGGTCACGTTGACAGCATTTGATGTGCCCTGCATGATGAAGGCGTAGAAGATCACCGCAAAAAAGCCCATATCGGCGATCAACGGCTCTTTGATGAACGGAAAATGCAGATCCCTCATGTTGGATACATATTCAGGCTGATTTCCACCCAATGCATTGACACCATAGGCGAATCCAAATCCAACGATCAAACCTGTGATGCCCTGCCAGACCAACTTGAAGCGCGCACTTACTCCTTTGGAGTTCTTTTTCGCAACTTTTTGATAGTCATCAAGGAAACCGAGTAAACCAAGGGCAAGGGTGGCAAACAAGGTGTTCCAGACCATGACGTTGCTCCACTGACAGCATACCAGGGTGCTAATCATGAATGTAGCAATGATCAGGACACCACCCATCGTCGGAGTACCTGCTTTCTTCGCGTGGCTGTTCAGAAGATTATTCAGTTCCTCAGCCGTACGAATTGGTTGACCGATCTTGAGCGAAATCAGACGACGTATGACATACCGCCCAAACATCAGTGAAAGCACAAACGCGAGCAATGCCGCCGTACCAGCACGGAACGTGTGGTAGCGAAATAGGTTCAGGAACTTGAAGAGCGGACTTTCTTCTCCGCCCATCCAGTTCCATGCGAACCACTCGCGATGCTCAAACAGCCAGTAGATCATGCGTTTTGAAGTAGATTGATCACCTTTTCCATGGCGGAACTGCGACTTCCTTTCACCAGAACCAAATCACCTGGGAGCAGCCAGCGACCTAGAGCCACTGCGCACTCTTCGTGGTTCGGATGATGAGAAACATAACCACAACCAGCTGAAGCAGCGCGCGCGATTCGGTCTGCCTCAGCACCCACAGTAAACACAGCGTCGAGCCCCAGAGAAGCCGCATGCTCGCCCACCTCTGCGTGACCGCTCTCAGCATGGACTCCAAGTTCACCCATACGGCCCAGTACAGCCACCCGTCGACCTTCACAGTCGAGGCCGGCCAGGGTTGAAAGGCCTGCTTTCATCGAGTCCGGGTTAGCGTTGTAGCTATCATCAAGAAAAGTGATTCCGTTCAACTTCCGGACATCAAGACGGCCCTTGGTGATGCTGGCGTTTGCAAGTGCGTCAATGGCAGCATCAATCGCTACTCCGCTTTGCCAAGCAACCCCAAGTGCGAGGGTAGCATTGACAACCATATGCTGCCCTGGAACAGGGACAAAAGCGTCCCACTGTCTGCCTTCAATTTTCACCGTAAACCGGGTGCCATCTGAAGCGATGCTTAACTCACTGGCCACCACGTCACCTCCAGTGAGTCCGGCTCGGACAACCCTAGCTGCCGTGCGTGCCGCTATCGAAGGCGTGAACTCATCGTCTGCATTCAACACGACAAAGCCGCCGGGACTCACCGCTTCAGCCAGCATTCCCTTCTCGAGCGCTATTGCCTCACGCGACCCCATGTACTCAATGTGAGCGACTCCGATATTGGTGATCACAGCGCCATCTGGCTTTGCTAGGGCCGCAAGGGGAGCGATCTCACCTGGGTGGTTCATTCCGATCTCAAATACGCCGCAGTCATCGCCCTCGCGCAGTGACAAAAGGCTCAACGGAAGGCCAATGTGGTTGTTGAGGTTGCCAGCAGTAGCCCTCACATGGTACTTAGGACTCAATGTAGCAGAGATGAAGTCTTTCGTGGATGTTTTGCCATTACTTCCCGTGATGCTGACGACGTGGGGGTCATGCCAGTCTCGATAGGCACCCGAGAGACTTTGTAAGGCGGAGAGCGTGTCATCACATTTAATGACGCCACACCCAAGCGAGAGCCATTGTGAATCAATCTGATGCACCAACACCGCAGTTACTCCCGAGGCAGCCGCCTGCTTAACAAATGAGTGCCCATCAAACCTTTCTCCAGCAAGTGCGACGAACAACTTACCGGCAAGATCTTCCCGCGAATCAGTACTAACTTCAGACACACATGCTGCTGGATCGCCTGCAATGAGTTCCCCACCACAGTAAGAGGATACTGTTTTTAGATCGACAGGTTTCATGGCGGGCCGTCTTCACCTCCCCAGCCGGCATCCATATTCTGACGTTCCCACTCCTTCATCTGCTGCTCTCGCAGTTCTCTCTCACGTATTTTCTCGAGTCGCTCTTGACCCCGGATGTCTCGCAGATTGCGCATAAAGCCTGCCGCGACCTTGCGATCATCAAATGGGTGCTTGATGCCCTGAATCTCCTGGTAGTCCTCGTGACCTTTGCCAGCGAGCACGATTACATCCCCTTCCCTCGCGTTTTCAATGGCTGTTCGGATTGCTTCACGTCGATCCGCGATTTCCACGAAACTCTTGCCCACAAACCCTTTTCGAGCATCAGCGATGATGGCTTGAGGATCTTCTGATCTTGGATTGTCAGACGTTAACACGCAGACATCGCTTCCATCTTCAGCGGCCCTCGCCATCAAGGGCCTTTTGGTGCGATCACGATCACCACCACAACCGAACACCGTTATAATGCGGCGTGGTTTCAGCCCCCGAACTGATTGCAAAACATTGATCAGTGCGTCTGGAGTGTGAGCATAGTCGACAAATACAGAGAACCTCGCTTCCTCCAAAACTCGCTCCAATCTCCCTGGCACCTGGGGTGCAGTTTTCATGTGCTGGATGGACTCGCGAAAGTTCAGGCCCATGGCATCTGCGGCGGCCAAAGCAGCGAGCGTGTTATAGACATTGAAGGCACCGATTAGCGGTGTCTTTACAAGAAAGAGTCTGCCTTTGGCTTCCAACTCAAACTGAGTCCCAGATGCATCATAGCGAACATTCACTGCTCGCAGTTCATTCTGCACAGCCATACCGTAGCGAATCACCCTTCCTGTGCTCTCAAATCGCTGGTGCAACTTGCGTCCGTATAGGTCATCTCCATTGATGATCATCTTCCCTTTCTCGCCCGCCGCAGTGTCTTCGAACAACTTGGTCTTCGCCTCAAAGTAGCGATCCATCGTGCTATGATAGTCAAGATGGTCCTGCGTTAGATTTGTAAAGACGGCGGCACGAAATGAAAGGCCATAGACACGTCTCTGGTCTAGCGCGTGAGACGACACTTCCATAGACAATGCACGGCAACCATTACCTACCATCGTGGCCAGATGCTGCTGAATCTCAAGAGACTGCGGGGTGGTGTGGGTCGCTGGGACGACTTTACCGCCGAGGTCATAGAACATTGTTCCTAGCAGCCCACATCGCACTTGACCCTGATTCAGCAAATAATGAACCAGATAGGCGATCGTGCTTTTTCCATTGGTTCCCGTCACGCCACAAAGTGAAAGTTCATCAGCCGGATAGCCACAAAGAGCAGCGGCCATGGCTGCCAAGGCCACTCGAGTGTCAGGAACGTGCACCCATGGAACTTCACAATTGTCGGGAGGAGCGGTCTCTGCGACGATCGCCGATGCGCCAGATTCAATTGCTCGCTCAATGTAGTCGTGACCATCGACCTTGGTGCCTCTCAGTGCCACAAATGCGATACCTGGCCCTGCGTGCCGAGAGTCATAAGCCAAGCCGGATATTTCTGCCCGTGCGTTCCCCGCGATGAGAGCGCGACTGAGACGTTCGGTCATGCTGGAAAGGGTCATCGATTACCTCCTTGGCCAGCCAATGTGATTCCTACCTGCCGCTGAGATGAAGCTTCCAACTGGATCAATGCTTCCTTCATTACTTGCGAGAAAATGGGGGCCGCGAGTTTTCCACCGTAAAGCATGCTTTCGTCTTTTGACTTCGGATCCTCCAGAACGATCAGACACGCCAGCTTCGGATTGTCCGCTGGAGCCACACCAACGAAGGACACAGTGTAGTGGCCATCCAAGTAGCGAAGTTTGCCTTTTGCTTTGGGATCGTAGAGCTTAGCCGTGCCCGTCTTTCCTGCCACAGGCACACCTGGTATCGCCGCCTGCGATCCAGTTCCATCGTCGACGACTCCACGCATCAACTTCATCACCTGACCAGCGACCACAGCACTGCACACTTGACGCAATGCGACTGTTGGCTGGCGCTCTTGAGTTTTGCCGTCAGCCGAAACGATGCTTTCAACAAGCCTCGGCTTCATGAGCGTACCATGGTTGGCGATTGCAGCCACAGCCATGACCAGCTGTAGCGGCGTTACAGAGATCTCGTAGCCCATTGCCACGCTGGAGAGTGATGGACCATGCCACTTTTCTACCGGACGAAGAATCCCTGCCGATTCGCGGGGTAGGTTTAACTCGGTCTTGCTACCGAAGCCAAAGTTCTTCAGGGCAGCATAGAGCCGATCCTCATCAAGCTTCTTTGCAATCTTGTACGCTCCAATGTTACTCGACTCAGCCAGTATCTCCTGAATACTGGCATACCCCAGGGCCTTGTGGTCTCTCAACTTGACGTCATTTTCTTTCTCCTCATACAAGCCATTGTTACAAAACAATGTGGAGGTGGGTTTGATAACCTCGGCCTGCAAACCAGCAGCAACGGTGAAGATTTTCATCGTAGATCCTGGCTGATAAGCGTCTGTGACGACCAGATTCCGATACTCAATGCCACCCTCTATGGACTGGGCCTTCGGCACGCCAGACATCGCCAAAATGTCTCCTGACGATGGTTCTACCAAGATTGCCTGCGCACTCCTACAGTCATAGTCCGCTTTGGCCTTGAGCATCGTATCTTCAAGAAAGTGCTGGAGATCCATGTCTACCGTCAGCACCAAATGGCGCCCATGCTGCGGCTCTTGACGACGTGCGACTCCTCCTGGCAACACTCGCTGACGCAGTGCATCCATTTCCATCTCTTCAGCGCCATCAAGGCCCTGCAAAGTCACATTCATCAACTGCTCTACTCCTTCCACCCCATCCTTGTTCGAGTTAACACGTCCGAGAATGTTGATCATCCGTTCCTCGGCAGGAAAGAAGCGTTTGGTGAATGACCTTAGCCGTACTACTCTCACTTCATTCTCTTTGAGGAAGTCTTCCCAGGACTTGGCTTCGTCCTTTTCAAGCCATGGTAGTAACGTCGGCGCACTACGTCCACCTGGGCTTAACTCAGCAATCATGGACTCTACGCTTCGGTTAAGCCGTGGAGCTATCAGCCTAGCAACATGCTCTCGATAGATGCGGACGATTTCATTCTCTGGATACCGAGCGTTCAACTCGGAGCGTTTCACTCCGAGCACCTTGGCAAGCGGCGAACGCACTACATTGACATCCCCGATGTGGTTTTTGTCTGCATAAAGTTGATAGATCGTGCGATCCTGAGCCAACAACTCCCCATCTCGATCATAGATTGAGCCACGGAGTGATGGTATCTCAACTCGCTGCAGCCTCAACTTAGCGGCAGTCTCGGTAAGTGACTTAGCATATACGCCTTGAAGGAAAACGAGCCGTGTACCGACGGTGACGAACCCAACGATAAGACACGCGGCGACCCACACGACACGGCGAGACAGCGCCCGTTCCTCACCACGCTTTCCATGGCCAAACTGCGACCAGTCCATTAGTTGGTCCCTCCGGGTTTGCCGGTAGTGACAACCGCCACCGGAGATTGAATCGAAATGACTGAAGAAGGATGGATCTTCTTCATTTCCACACCCCGCTTCTCAAGCATCTCCAGGACAGAGTCTCGCGTAATGAGTGCCGAAAACCTGCCTTTAAGATCTGTTATATCACGCCGAAGTTCTTGAATCTCGCCCTCCAGACGCCGTTCGTCTGAAGCCAGTCGATGCACGTCATGATTTACCTGCATCTCACGCATCCACCTGCCGCCAACGAGAGCCCCTACAAGGATCAGTCCAAGCATTAAGGGAAGACGAAAGCCACTTCCGGTCCTGCGTTGATTTTTTATCCCTCTACGTTCTGCGATCATGCGTTAGCTCCTTTCTCTGGCAACTTCTCAGCCACCCGAAGACGAGCGCTTCGGCTTCTTGGATTGCGCTTTACTTCTTCCTCTGAAGGTTCTACTGGCTTCCGGGTTAACACTTTGAGGCAATACTCTGGATTGGGCCGTGGCGCCGGCCACTCAACTTTGTCAATCTCAGGGGTGGATAGCCGCTGGAAGGCTCTTTTAACAAGGCGATCTTCAAGCGAATGAAAACTTAGAATAGCAAGCCTACCACCTGGTTTCAGCCAACGTGGAGCTGCATCCAAAAAGTCCACCAAGGCACCAAGCTCATCATTTACGGCGATTCTAAGCGCCTGAAACGTAAGCGTAGCAGGATGGCGATGGCCTTTTCTAAAACAAACGGAGGAGACTACATCTGCGAGATGTTTTGTGGTTTCAACTGGCCTCTTCGTCCGCTGTTCAACAATGGCTCGGGCAATACGACGCGCCTGAGGCTCCTCGCCAAACTCAATCAAGATCCTGAGAAGCTCTTCAAATGGCAAGGTATTGACCAAATCGGCTGCCGACTTGTCCGCGTCTGGATTCATTCGCAGATCCAACGGACCATCATGCATAAACGAGAAGCCTTTGGCTGGGTCATCAAGCTGCCTGGAGCTAATGCCAAGATCAGCAACAATGCCATCAAAGCGGTCCACACCAATCTCCTGAAGCATCTCGGGAAAATCACGGAAGTTACCACGCAAGGCGCAGAACTTTGTAGAAAAGCCGCGCAGACGAGCAGTAGCATGGGCGATTGCGCCAGGATCCTGATCCAAACCAATCACATGACCTCCACGCTGCAAAATACCCTCTGAGTGACCGCCACCCCCAAGAGTGACATCTAAGTAGCGTCTGCCGTCGGCCACTTGAAGATAAGCCATGATCTCCTCCAGCAAGATTGGTTCATGGTAAAACGGAAGTCCTGCTCCAGTCGGTTCCTGGCTGCCACCACCGCTCGAAATCAAACGACCACCACTCCACCCCGCTGAGCCTGATCGCCCTTCATCAGCATGTGATTCCGCACCTCCAAACCAAGGCCATGTGCCCATCTGGAAGCAAGGCTCAGCCCGTCTCGAATTGGATCGGAGGCCTCCAAAAAACAATCGCAATGATCGCCCAAGCTTGTACCCCGCAATTGCCTCGCTCAGTGGCGACACCGCAACTCTCCGTCTGGCGCCGAGGCACCGGATGGTGAGCGTTTGGCTTCCAATGAGATAGGACATAATGAGAGTCGGGAGAAGTCAGTTGGTTCCTAAAATGCCTTCAGGGAATGATGATATTTAATGGAACTTAAATATCGACGTTCTAAGTCCATGGCAATATTTTATTTAGCTTTTCCGAAAAAAGTTATTAACACTAGAAAGCGCTAAATGCCAGTAAGAGCCGGTTTTGCCGCATTTGGAATGTCCGGAGAAACCTGTCTTTACTGATTTTGGCTAGTCGAACCTTTCAGATCAAGTGAAATTATAGCATTGTGAATAAATTTCAGCTTCTAGAGCAAAAAAGCCCACCGTGCGTTCTGAGACAGGGCCATCAATCCGGCCACTATGCCAATGGCAAGGAGAGGCGTGCCACGACCCCTCCAGAAGGAGCATTAGCGATGCGCACCTCACCACCATGAAGTTCCACGACCTCTTTAACGATGCACAAACCCAGTCCACTGCTTTTGCGACCAGTCGTAGGCCGTTGAAGTGAGTAGAATCTCTCAAACACCCGCTCCAAAGCATAGTCAGGGATACCCGCTCCAGAATCGGCCACAACCAGCACTGCCGTGTTGCTCTCTTTTTTGATCGCCACGCTTACGTGCCCAGCTCCGGGCGTAAAATCCAAAGCATTCTGAAGCAGATTCTCCACGGCCATTCCAATTAAGGTGGCATCCCCACGGACCAGCACATTGATTTCAGCCTCAAAAGTCAGTCTAACGCCTTTATTGCCGAAAGCGGGCCGATTCTCCTCAGACAGCTGGGCCACCAGCCCTCCGAGATTGATCACCTCTTTATTCTCCAGCTTCTTTCGGCTCTCAAGCTCGGAGAGGGCTAACAGCGAATCAATGACTCGCTGCATCCGACTACATTCAGCTGAAATGTTCATGAGAAATCTCGCGCGGTCTTCGGCTGTCACCTGCGGCTCTCCGGCAAGTTCAGCCGCTCCCCGAATGGCCGCTACGGGGCTTTTGATTTCATGAGTCAGCCCACGGATGTAAGTCTCAACGTATTGCCGGTTCTCAAGAGCATCTTTCATCGCATCAAAAGCGCTGCCCAGGGCTACGGCCTCGCTTCCAGCCATTTCTGGGAGAGCCGCTCGCTCACCATGGCTCACTCGAATCGCATAGTCTTTGAGCTTTCTTAATGGACGCAGCAACCACCAACTCAGTACCACAATACCTACTCCAATGACACTCATCATGGACCAACCAGCGGTCGCAATGACTCTGCTCGTCTGGGCGATGAACTCAAACATGCTCCGCTGAGGTTTGATGACGCTTACGGCCGCTACGATCTGGCCATCCTTACGAACGGGAGCCCCGACATACATGACGGAGCTACGGTCATCATCTTCATTCATTCGTGTCGACCGTGCTCCGTATGCCCCCGCAAGGGTCAGAGCCACATCACGTTTGCTGCTGAGGTCTTCTCCTTCCTCAATGCCTCTAGAGTCAAAAATGCACTTCCCAGTCGAGTCGACCACATAGACGTTCATGTCCGCGGTTGTCTTGACGACCTCATAGATTTTAGCCTTCACCTCTCGCTGGGGGATGCCGGCCCAAGCCTTCTTTAGCAAGTCCACATCCACAGTGCCGTTACCCTTCAATGTGCCTTCGACAAAACTGGCTACCACGTGAGCCGCGTCCACCATTGGCTCTTCAGCAGCCTCCAGATACTGACGCTCTACACGCTGCACCAATCGATCAATCAACAAGTAAAAGCCCGCGAACAACAGTGCCAATACGGCAATGACAATGCGCAAGGTGGTGGACATGATTCGGAGCATGGCGATCCACCAGTGGCACAGATTAGACAAACAAGCTTGTCGATTGAAAGCTAGGGGACTTCCCGCTAGCTTTCCCACTACTCATGCGGCTGACCTTGCGCAACGCGGCCCTATTTGCCATCGGGCTCCTGCTGATTTGCTGGCCAGCCCTAGATGGCGATTGGGTGTGGGATGATGCGGCCTGGACGACCCAAATAAGCCACCTGACCAAGGGCTCGCACGGCCTGATCACCATGTGGACGTCTGCCACCGCGCTCCAGCAATACTTTCCCGTGACTGGGACATCCTTCTGGTTGGACAAACATCTCTGGGGCACATGGACCACGCCGTATCACGTGGAAAACGTTCTGCTCCATGCCTGTAGCGCCGCACTCCTCGGATTTATGCTCAGCAGGCTGCAAGTTTCTGGTGCCTGGATAGCCGCCACTTTGTTCGCCTTTCACCCAGTGATGATTGAATCCATAGCCTGGATCACGGAACGCAAGAATGTACTATCTCTCGCCCTATCACTAGGATCCATCGTCTGCTTTGGGCATTATTGCAGACTCTGGCAACACCAGGAGATAACTCGCCCGCCAATCTGGTGGGTGGCGTCATTCATACTCGGAGTTGCCGCGCTTCTGGCCAAGATCACTGCCTTTGTCATCATTCCAGCTCTATCACTGATGATTTGGTGGCGAGTCGACACGACTAACAGACGATTAGGCTATCTTCGTTCCCTCATACCTTTGACCTTGGCCGCCATAACGTTCGGCGGGCTCACACTATGGTTGGAAGAACATCACGTTGGAGCTGATCCAAATCTCTTCACTCACTCACCTGCTAACCATCTGTTACTGGCTTCTCGCATCGCTTGTTTTTATGCGATGAAGCTCATCTTGCCGGTGGGATTGATGGCCATGTATCCCAAGTGGGACATCCAACCCACGCTATGGTGGCAGTGGCTTTGGCCTTTCCTGCTCGTGACTGGCTTTGTCGTGTGTTGGAAGTATCGGAGTAGGCTGGCACGCGGCTCTATCGTGCTTACTGCCATCTATTTCGCCGCGTTACTGCCGGTGTCTGGCATTCTGCCTGTGTACGGCATGACTTACTCTTATGTGGCAGATCGTTGGTGCTACACGTCATCCGTTCCTGCTTTGGTCGGAGTCGCCTGGATACTCTCCACCCGTCTCTCCACAATCACATTGCGGTTCACGACGGCTATCGTTGTCCTGTTATTCGGTTTCCTCGGATGGCAACGCGCTCATGACTTCACTGGACTCAAGGACTACTGGGAACGTGCTCTCCAAAAGAACCCCTTATCCTGGCTTGCGTGCCAGGAACTCGGACAACTCCATCAAGCCAGCGGTGAAACGGACAAAGCCCTGGAATACGCCAAGAAAGCTGCCTCACTGGCTCCAGAAGTCGCCCAACTCCACTTCAATCTCGCAACAACTCTCCTCCTTCAGCAACAGCATGATGAGGCGCTCTTGGCACTACTGAAAGCGGAGGAGCTAGATCCTTCACTTGGTGGTCTCTATGCCTCTTTTGGCCAAGTTTGGCTTCACAAGAACGACCTCACTCTCGCAAAACAATATCTGGAACAGGAACTGAGCCGTCAGCCTGATCACGCCGATGCCCTCAACAATCTCGGTGTCATTCATCTGAATCAGGGCCGTCCAGACCTTGCCCTTCCATTATTTCAGAAGCTAGCCGCTCAAACCACAGCCAAGGCAGCGGTCTTTACCAACATCGCTACGGCCGAACTGGCACTCAATCACATTCCCGAAGCTTTGAATGCTTACGAACGCGCCATGTCGTTAGGCAATCCGTCAATCGAGTTGCTAAACGACTACGCGTGGTTTCTAGCGACCATTGATGAATCGTCGGGTCGAGATCCCGCAAAGGCGCTGAAACTTGCTCAACAAGCCGTTCAACAAGTCTCAAAAGCAAGACCCGAGGTCTTGCGCACTCTAGCCGCCGCTCAAGCCGCACTCGGAGACTTTACATCTGCCACGAACACCGCAAAGCAAGCGCTCGAGTCAGCAAAGAAACTGAACGCCGATCTAACAGCCGCCAACATTGAATCCGATCTGCGCCAGTTTGCTCAACAAAAGGCGCTCTACCGCTGAACAATCTTCACTTATTCAGCGGCACCTGTGTTGGATACATCAAGTAAGCAATCAGGTCACGGCGTGCTTCATCTGGCAGCGCAATCAGAAGCCCTTCCGGCATCATCGACACTGGGGGCGACTCTTGTTTGGCAATCTCTGACTTCTCTACAGTTAGTTCCTCGGTCAACTGCCGTACGGTCAATGTGCGATCCGTCTGCTCTTTGATCATTCCACTAACGACTCTGCCATCTTTGAGCGTGATCATCTGCATCCTGTAGTCGGCACTGACTACAGCACTCGGATCCACAATGTTCTCAAGCAGGTAATCCAAATTGGCACGGCCAGAGCCTGTCAGATCTGGTCCCACTTTTCCTCCCTCACCGTACATGACATGGCAAGAGCCACATAGAGCCGTGAACATCAACCGTCCGTTTCCAAGGTTGGCTTTGGCAAGTTCCGCAGCGGAAAGCTGAGTCTTCAGCTTCTTCATCAGCTCATGTTTGTCGGCAGAAGAGTCTCTCAACTCTCCCCACACTTCGATTAGTTTCTTAGTAAGCGCTTCATCCTTGAATCCACGAATCTGGCGGGCGTGAAATGCAGTCAACTCAGCTCGTGGCACCGCTTTTTTGTCTCCGACTTGATCAAGCAAAGCATGCACAAAGGCCGGACGAGATACCAGCACATCCAGAACCGCCGTGCGATCTGTCTGTGAGAACTTTCGGTATTGCTTAGCGAGCTTCACGCCAATTTCAGGATCGCCAAACAACGCCAAACCCTTAACGGCGACTCCATTTACCGCACGATCATCGAGCAATGATTCACAGAACTCACGAAGATCGGCTGGGCGAGCATCAATCAACGTCCTGAGAGCTGCTTGACGACTGGCTGCATCCGTTTCGGCATCCAGCGCGGTCTTCTTAACATCATTCAGCGCACGACCATCGCCAAACAAGATGCTCAAGTCGCGAACAAGAGGCGATCGCGACATCCTCGCCACGTTGTCCCAGTTTGAAGGTTTCGGAGCCTTGCGAATACCCTTGAATGCCTCACTAACGCCTTCGATCACAGCGTCTGAGCTGTTGATGTTAAGAAGCTGATTCAAAGCCTGCGGGTCAGTGGCGAGCTTCCGTGCAATCCAGCGGTTCACTTTGGGCCACGTGCAATTCTTTGCCACCTCAAGCAGTGCATCAGCAGGCAAGGGCGAGATTCCAAACCAGATCATGTTGGGCAAGAAGGGGTCTTCGGCGTCCTCAGTTCGGGAAAGAAGCGCGATAGCAAGCTCAGCGCGATGCAGGAGCGGTAATCTCTGCAACACTGATGCTAGTTGTAGCCGAACGAGGGATGATTTGTCTGATTTCGCGAGACTTACCAATTGCTTGAACATGGCCACGTCAATCGGTTCCAAGTTAGGATCAGCCAACGGATGTTGCGCACCAGTAATGAGATCCAGCGGCCAAAACTGCACCATCTCGCGGATAGCGAGTGCCCGTTGATGCTCATCTCCATTCAAATCGGCTTTGGGCCATGGCATACGCCAAGCAAACGGCTTCTCGGGCTTCTTTGGGTCACCGTAACTGATGCGGAAGATGCGTCCGCTTGTGCGATGCACCCCAGTTGACTCATGACACTCGCCCGTGTCACTCCAGTCCAGAATGAAGCCACTTCCATCAGGTCCGGTGCTGATTTCGATTCCGCGAAACCACGGATCATCGCTCAAAAACACATCAGGCTCGTGCTTGCCCACGTAACCGCTGCCGTTTCGCTCCAAGCGCTCCACATTTGCACGACGTCCATGCATGTTCAGGGTGAACAGCTTATTTCGATACTGCTCTGGCCATTGATCCGCCTTGTAGATCATCATGCCGATGTGCGCATGACCACCACCGAGGCTGTTAGCTTTGCCATCACGCGACTCCGACCAACTTCCGCTGCGGTCGTAGTGGTAGTGATCCGCAATCGTATCTAGCTTTTCATAGATCAGCGGATTGGGCGTATTGGAGTCCACCAGATGCGCACCATGAATCAAGTGCCAGAGATGGCCTGTCACGGTGTTGATGAAAAACATCTCTCCGTTTTCATCCCAATCGTGTCCCCAAGGATTGGTGGTGCCGTGTGTGAGCACTTCCACGATTTTCTTCTCCGGGTGATAGCGCCAGATGCCGCCCTTCATAGGCACGCGTTTGTCGTCGGGTGTACCCGGCACGCCAATGTTTGCTGGACACGAATGCCCACAGCGCCCGTAGAGCCAACCATCTGGCCCAAATCGCAATCCATTGGCGAAGTTGTGATAGTTGTCCTTCGCCACCGTGAATCCGTCCAAGATCACCTGCGGCGGTCCGTCTGGTTCGTCATCATGGTTTGCATCTGGGATGAAAAGGGCCTGTGGCGGGCACATCAGCCACACTCCAGCATCTGTGACTTCAATGCTGGTGAGCATCTGCACGTCTTCGGTGAAAACTTTGCGGCTTTCCGCCTTTCCATCCCAATCTTTGTCTTCCAAAATGATCACGCGATCACGGAGACTCAGGTCGAACCGCTTCTGGCGCTCGGCATAAGTGTAGTTTTCTGCCACCCACATGCGACCCTGTTTATCCCAAGACAGCGCTATCGGATTCTGAACGTCCGGCTCATAAGCAAACAGCGTGGCCTTGAAGCCCTCCGGCAAATGCAATGCAGCTAATGCCTGCTCTGGTGTGGTGGGCCGAGGTTCTCCAGGCTCGGAGTTGTATACCTTGGGAAAGTCCGCGTGGACAACTCCCGAGAACAGGAGAAACAGAGCGAGGCGCATCATAAAAAGCTTGGGGAGTCAGACCGAACCAAGCAAGGCACCCCGCATGAGCAACTCAAGGAAACGCTCTTCAAACGGGTCGTCGGATCGGCACTGCACAAAATCAATCTGTCGGCTCGCACAAGACGCAGCCGTAGCTTCTGCAAACGCATCAAACGCCTCCGTGTAGCGTGCGACATCTCGCTTAGTGAGCCAAAAGCGACGTCTTTCGCCCGTCTCAACTTCAGCTAGTTCAACCTCACCATCGAGATCAGGCTCACGCTCTTGCGGATGAAAAATCTGCACAAAGTGACTCTCTCCGGGCCAGACCGAAGCACGGGTCACTGCCTGGGGAGTCGTCTCTGGGTCACGTCCATAGAAGTCGGAGATCACAAAGATGACTCCGTAGCGCTGACGACCGGGATTGAAGTCATTGAAGCAACGCTCCAGGTCTGTCACCCCACCGAAGTTCACCCGCATCAGTGCGTTCATGATTTTCTCCATGTGCCCTTGTCCACGCAACGGTGGCAGTTCTTGCTTCACCGTGTCGCACATCGTGTGGAGGTTCACACGCTGCTGGCCAGTCAGCCCAAGATACGCTAGCGCTACTGCAAAACGCAGAGCTTGCTTGCGCTTCTCAGGGTGCGGTTTGGCCATGGAGGCGCTTGTATCGAGAAGGATGTGGAGATTGAGCTCCTGCGTCTCCTCATACAATCTGACGAACAACTTGCCCAATCGTGCGTAAAGCCGCCAGTCAATCGCACGATAGTCCTCTTTCGGCGTGTAATGCCGATAGTCTTTGAACTCCCGGGTGAACCCAGTGGCTGGTGTCGACTGACTCCCGCGCTTCATGAGTTCACGGCGCTTTCTCAATCGCAAAGCAAGCATCCGCAGCCTTTCGAGAAAGGCTGTGTCGAACAAATCCTCGCGCTCTAACGTGTTCAGCATGGGGCTCAGCATGTTGGAGCAAAACTATGTCCTGGGCGAGACGATTCTTCGTAGTTGAAGCCTCGGCGGAATCCGCCATGCTCGTCCGCAGTGAAACCACAAAGGGTCCTGGTAGTAGAAGATGAGCCGTCCATCCTGGACAGTGTTCTCTATGCCTTGCACACGGAGGGATTTGAGCCCATAGGACACGGAACGTGCAGAGATGCCATCGCGTGGATGCGGCAGGAGTCTGCCGATTTGGTCATTCTCGACGTGGGCCTACCAGACGGCAGCGGAATGGAACTGTGCAAGACGATCCGAGCCGCCTCGAACGTGCCTGTCATCTTCCTCACTGCCCGCGCCTCTGAAGTGGATCGCATCGTGGGCCTTGAGATCGGCGCGGATGACTACGTGGTGAAACCTTTCAGTCCCAGAGAGCTAACCGCAAGAGTGAAAGCAGTGCTGCGGCGCTTCGGAGAGGGCAGCAGAGTAAGCGCTAAGCCCACTGTGGCCTCTGGACTGGCATTTGATGAGGAAAGCTGCCAAGCCTCGTTCCACGGCAGCGCTCTCGGATTATCAGCAACGGAATGGAAACTCCTCCGCGCTCTGGCAGGGCATCCAGGTCGCGTCTTTTCTCGTGAGCAACTGATGAACCTAGCCTGGGATGACCCAGGTGCGGCCATGGAACGAACTGTCGATGCTCACATCAAGAGCTTGCGTCACAAAATGCGAGCCATCCGTCCTGATGTAGATCTCATTCAAACCCACCGTGGCTTCGGCTACTCCTGCAGCGCATGATGATGGTGCTGAAGCTCTTTACGGAAGTGTGCCTTCCGCTCGTCATGGTGGCTGGCACTGGCTGGGTGATGGACCGCAAGTTCAAGCTTCATTTAGAGACTCTAGTGAAGCTGAACCTCTACCTCATGGTGCCAGCGTTCATTTTTGTGAGGCTCCTGGATACCCCAGTCGGCGGAAAAGAGGCCGGCTGGATCATGGCCGGAGCATTCTCCACGATGCTGGCCTGCGGAGTGCTGAGTTTCATCTGCTCACGCGTCTTGAAACTCCGGCTGGAGACCGGAAAAGCCCACGCACTAGCATCCATGGTGGGAAATGCAGGAAACTTTGGCATCCCACTCATCACGCTGGCCTTCGGTCCAGAAGCTGGCTCCGTCCAGGTCTACGTTTTGGTGACGATGAACATCTCTGTGTTCACGTTTGGAGTGTTTTTGGCTAATCTCCAGGCTGGAGGCGGCTGGAGCGCTCATCGCCGAGCCCTCACGGCCACACTGCGTCAACCCTCCATCTATGCGGTAGCCTCGGCAGTTGTCTGCAAGTGGTTGCACATTCCCGTGCAGTCTGTGGGTTGGATCTGGGAGCCACTTCAAATCACCGCTGGTTGCCTCGTGGGTTTTGCCTTGCTCACACTTGGCGTTCAGCTTTCACAGACCAAACCCGCCCCACTCCGACCACCATTGGTCACAGCGCTTGTTGTGCGTCTGATCGGTGCCCCCCTTCTAGCCTGGGGCATTACTCGGCTGATCCCTGTGCCACCCGCAACCGCTTCGGTCCTCATTCTCGCCGCTGGAGCTCCTACTGCCGTGAATACGGCTCTACTGGCACACGAGTTTGGCGGAGATCGAGAGTTTGCTACTGCCAGCGTGTTCTACTCCACCTTGCTCAGCCTCGTGACAGTCACCATCACGCTGGCTTTGCTCAAAGCGTGACACTTGAGCCAGCCTCACCTCAGTGCCATCGTCCGCACTTCATCATGTCAGACGATTTGTTTCAGGAGCGCAATCCATCCCCCGTCGGTCAGGCGTGGTCTGGCAGCATGCCCCTGGCCGCCAGGATGCGCCCCCTGACACTGGCAGACTATGCGGGCCAAAAACACATCCTGGGAGAGGGAAAACTCCTCAGACGAGCGATTGAGGCGGATCGGTTCTCATCTCTGATTTTCTACGGGCCTCCAGGTGTTGGAAAAACGACTCTGGCACAAATCATCAGTCGCGAGACCAAGTCGCGCTTTGTCACCCTGAGCGGAGTTGAGAGCAATGTGGCTGACATTCGTTCAGCGGCGGAAGCTGCGAGTAATCTCCAGCGACTTCATAGCCAGTCGACCATCCTGTTCGTGGATGAGATTCATCGCTTCAACAAAGCTCAGCAAGACGTGCTGCTACCGCACATTGAGCGAGGCACGGTCCGATTCATCGGAGCCACGACCCACAATCCCTTTTTCTACATCAACAGTCCGCTCGTTAGCCGCTCCCAAGTGTTCACACTTGAGCCACTGACCATTCAGGATCTGGAAGACCTCATCGATCGCGCTCTCGCCGACACTGAACGCGGCTTGGGCACCTTGAATGTGACCATCACACCAGATGCACGTCTCCACCTCGCCACGGTAAGCGATGGAGACGCAAGGAAATGCCTCACTGCGCTGGAACTTGCCGCACTCACCACCAAAGATGACGAGAATGGAGCACGAATCATCGACCGCACGGTAGCTGAGGAGTCCGTACAGCAAAAAGTCATCGTTTATGACGGAGATGGAGACGCCCATTACGATACCATAAGCGCCTTTATCAAGAGCATGCGAGCCAGCGACCCAGATGCTGCCATCTACTGGCTGGCAAAGATGCTCTATGCCGGAGAAGACATCCGTTTCATCGCCCGCCGCATCGTTATCGCCGCAAGTGAAGATGTAGGCATGGCTGACAGCAATGCACTGAGAGTCGCCATTGCTGCTCAGCAAGCTGTCGAGTTCATCGGCATGCCAGAAGCACGCATTCCGCTCGCCCACGCCACGATTTACGTCGCCACCGCTCCCAAGAGCAATCGCGCTTACGCCGCCATCAATGCCGCACTCGACGATGTGAAGAATGGCCGCACACTTCCTGTGCCAAAGCATCTCCGCTCGGCCTCTTACTCGGGAGCCAAACAGCTTGGCAACGGCGAGGGCTATCAATACCCGCACGATTTCGAGGATGGTTTCGTCCCTCAACGATGCCTACCGGAGGGCGAGGGACGTGTTTACTACGAACCCACCAATCATGGACTCGAGGCACGGATCAAGGAGCGACTTGAGCATCTTCGCCGCCAGTTTGAAGGCAAGTAGGCATCTCGCAAAGGCAGTCGAGGCTACTTCCTTCAGTTTGGAACGTTCTATTGCAATGGTCGATTGAGCAGGTGCAATTGTCGTTGAACTGGCTAAAGCTCGCTTCCCCAAAACCCCCATGCGTCATCCCGTTCTACTCATCCTCGCCGCCTGGGCCTTGCTTTTCCTGCCAGGCCTCGGGAGCCGTGAGTTGCAGGGTGAGGAGGCCCGCCGTGTCCTCCCAGGTCGCACCATGCTCCAGAATGGCGACTTCATGCTTCCTCGCAGTGGGGGACAGGTCTACAACCGCAAACCACCGCTGGTGAATTGGATCAGTGCAGCCGCCATCACAGTCAGTGGGAAGATGGACGAGTGGACGGTACGACTGCCATCCGCCCTTTTAGTTCTCTCGCTGGCGCTAGCGGCGTTTTTCTCGCTCAAGCCCTGGTTGGGAAAGCGCACGGCAGCACTCACAGCATTTATCTTGCTCACCAATGTTGGATTCATTGAGAAAGGGCGCCTCATCGAGATCGAAGCCCTGTATTTCTCGCTCTACGGCATCTGTATTCTCTTGTGGCTATCCCTTTGGCACCAAAACAAGCCAGTAGCTGCATGGTTCACCGCAGCGATTGTCAGTGGCTTAGCATTCTTGGCCAAGGGTCCTCCGCATCTGATTTACTTCTACTTTATCGTTGTCTGCGTCTTGAGAGCCGAGGGACGCATCAAGGATCTGATCCGCTGGCCTCACTTGGCATCCATCGCTTTGTTCGTTGGCACATGGCTTCCGTGGGCGATGCTTAACATGCAGCGCAATCCATACAGGGACTCCACGAGCGAATGGTCTGAGCAGATCACGCACCGATTAGGCCTCGTCGAGTTCAACTTCATCAACTACCTGCTTCAGATACCCCAGAGTCTGGTCAACTTTTTGCCTTGGGCATTGTTCATTCCCCTGTGGTTCAAGAAACATAACAGTCCACACGAGCAAGCGATTCGCGCCATCACCTGGGGCACGATTTGGGGTTTCATCATCATCGCTGTGCTCCCTTCTTCACGGCCAAGATTCATGCTTCCTTGCAATGTCACCGCTGCACTTCTCACAGCCCACTCACTGGTGCTTGCCGGACCAGAGTGGATCAAGCGCGCGAGCGTGATCTGGCGTTGGCTGGCCATTTTTTTAGCCGCGGGCTCAACCGCTCTCCTCATAGCCAAAACCATAACGCCGACCCACGGTGCATCGCCGTCAGCCATGTGGCTGGCACTTCTAGCTTCGTTTGCGGCTGTCATTTACCTCACGGTGCGTAGACGACATCGCCAGGAGTCGCCATTGCGCCTCGCTTCTTACATCGTGCTTGCTCTTGGCTCGTGTAGCATGGCATTTCATGCCGTTGCGGTGCCCCTGATGATTCAGCAGGAAGAACTTCGCCCTTTTGCAGAAAAAATCCGCTCTATCACTGGGCCAGACGAAAAGATTGTTCTCTTTCGAGTCGGCGAGCGCATGTGGCCATTTTACCTGGGAATGAACTGCGTGGAAATCAGCACCATCCGTGACCGCCCGCGCCCCACACGCTGGCTCATCACGCCGAAGGACTATTGGGAATCGAAAGAAGGACGAAGCAGTTTGCTCGAGAAGCTTGATGAACCGCGGCAGATCCATGTAATGAGCCAGCCCAAAGGGGATCCCCCTGTCGTCCTTCTTGAGTTCAGCCTGTCTCCGCGCCCGTCCAAAGAAGAAAGAGCTCAACAATCGCCAAGCAACTGAGCTCGGTCTCAAGATTACCGTTCTCACCAGTAAAGTTTCGTGACGAGAAGACCGATTTCGTGCATCAATAAGCACGTTTCCATCAGGTCATGACCTTCAGCAGCATCGCCCCACGCATTCAGCAGCGCATTGTGTTGCGCCGTTGGCTGCTTCGTCTCGCAAAGGGCCTCACTTGGATAACCGGGGTGATTGTTCTAGCTCTTTTCGCCGCATGGTTGGGCTGGTTGCCCGATTGGGTTCCGCTAGCCGCTTTTCTGAGTTGGATCGCGGGCTGCGGCATCATCGCTTGGCGCTCACGTCCAAACGAGTATGAGGCTCTGGCACAGTGGGACAAAGTGGCCAAGCGTCGTGAGGCATTCGCTGCTGCGTGGTGGTTTGAGCGTCAGTCTCAGCCCACTCTTTTACAACAGCTTCATCTCCAAAAACAACTTCCACTTCTTCCCACTGCGCTTCAGCAGCTCCCTCGCGATCTTCCGTTAGGATTCAAAAAAGCTCTCAGTCTCACTCTTGTCCTTGCCGTAGCACCTTTGGTCTACCATCCAGGCGATGACGCCCCAGAACCCGCGTTTGGAGAGGATGCCACCTTGGCTACGGCAAGCGAAGTAGCACGATTGGCTGAGAAACAGCAAAACATCACGCAACTCCAAGGTCTGACTGAACAGGAAAAACAAGCGCTGGCAGCATTGCAGAAGCAAATGCAGGCGACTGCTGCCGACCTAAAGGAAAAGGCCAGCCAAGCCAGCGCGCGCGATGTCATGGGCGCTCTGGACAAGGATGCACGAGCGCTGGAGGATTTGTCCAAACGCCTTGGCGCTGAACTTGGCGACTGGGCTAGCAAGGCAATGATCGCCGAACTTCAGCGGCATACTGACACGGCTGACCTTGGAGACGCCACCGCCAATCGCAAAGCCGAAGCTGCTGCGTTGGCAGCAAGTGCACTAGCCTCTCAACTTCGCCAATCAGAAATCCCACAGTCGACCTTGGACAGAATCAGCACTGCCTTTGATGATGCTGAAAGCAAAGCAGAGCCATTGGATAAAACGCGCATCGTAGGCAAACCCGTGCTCGCTGCCGCAGAAGCGCTCGCAGACAACCACGCGGACATCGCCGCTGGACATTTAGAATCACTCGCTCAGCGGATGAGGGAGATTGCTCAACGTGAATCCACACAGAAGGAACTACAGAAACTGGCCCAGCAGTTGCGCAACTCCGCAAGTCAGCGGAACAACAACACGAACGATGGCGGCAAAGGCGGCATGACCCAAATGCAGGCCAACGCACAAAACACCAATACCCAAACACCAACGGGCCAGATGCCAAAGATGGATCAAGCATCGCCCAACGCCGTGCGTCAGGCCCAAAGCAACCTTCAACCGCCAGGACTTGGCCGCTCATCGCAAGGTGCAATGCAGCAAGGAACCATGGGAAACGCTCAGCCAGGCCAGCAAGGAACCCTTTCTCAGTCACAAGGCATGCGTTTACAGAAAGCAGAAGGCTCGCAACAAGGTACACAAGGACGCCCTCGCTTAATTGCACCCATCCCAGGCAAGTCTGACCAACTAAAGCCGCCGGAAACCCTTTTGATGACGCCCAATCAACCACCGCCGCCAGGCAGTCAAGGCGTCATGGTACCAATAGCGGGACGTGATCCAGGTGTCGGCACAGCTGAGCTCAATAGCACTCCAACCGAACAGCAAAAAGCAGGACAATCCTCAGTGGTGAACGCGAATGCTGGCACTGATGGCACATCCACTACGCGCTCCGTTCAAGGCAAAGAAGTGCGGGACGAAGCCGCAACCCGAGGCACGTCCAACGACACTCTTCAGCAGATCCAGCGTGAAGAATCAGGCCTCGACGACCTCGCACTGCCTCCAAGTCGCCGCGAACACATCCGCCGCTACTTCCAGCAACTCCGGAAGCAGTTCGAGAAGGACAATGAATAAATGGAGTGGGGCTAGACCAAACCGCCCCACTCACTCTACGAAACTAAGGCGCTTAGGATTTAGAAGCAGAGCCCGCTTTGGCCAGAACACCATCAAGTGTCTTCGCAAATGCTTCAGGCGAACTGCTACCCACCTGCTTGTCGATGGGATTGCCTTGAGCGTCGAGGAACTGGATGTGCGGAATGCCGCGCACACCGTATTTCTCGCCTTCTCGATTGTTCCCTGAATCATCAACATCCAGGTAGGCCCAGATAAACTTGTCGTGATAGGCTTTAATCGCCTCGCTCGGGTAGACTTCCTTCTTCATGGTCTGGCATGGAGGACACCAGCTAGCCGAGAACACCAAAATGACTGGCTTGCCTTCCTTTTTGGCCGCCCCGAGGGCAACCCCGGCGGACGATCTGAACTTGGGACTTCCTTTTGGAAAGTCACTGGCGAGCAGCGTGACGGTGACTGCGGTAAGAATGAGTGCGATCAACTTTTTCATAGCGATGGTAGATGTCGTTTGTCTTCTCTTGGATGAACCCATCTTTTGACAGGCTACCTAACATCCTACGTCCATCCCCTTACGAAGGTCAACTGTTTGAGAAACTTTGTCTATCACCCCTCACCCAACAGAGCGCCAACTCCCGCCCCCAGCACTGGCACTGCTAGGTGCAACCAAGGATGAATCACCCCCTGCCGCGCTATCTCCCGCCCAAACTCCGTGCTCATGTAGTAAGGATCAGGCACAGCGCCCACGCGCCCTAAATCCAGCCGATCTGCATCCCAACAAGTGCCAATCGTCGGATCGCTGTGATGCAAGGCTTCCGTGTGCCGCTCACAGGCCAGATAGAGCCGCTGGAAGTCTGGGTCAGGCAGGTCAAACCACTTGCCCCTCACTTTCGCTGCAAACTCCCCACCGCGGCGTCCATGTCCAGGATCATGCCCATCATTCTCACGCTTACAGTCGTGAAATATGGCGAACAACCTCACGACATCCACATTCGCGCCCGTCCGTGCCGCAAGAATACAGCCATTTCGCTCCACACGTCTCCAATGGTCGGGACCGTGGACAGAAAAAACGTCCCGCTGGTGAGGTTCATTGATCACCGCATGCCATAGAGACTCGAAGTCGATGGCGCTCATGGCCCTTCAGTTCAGTCCGTCGTAATCCCCGTGCCATCCAAGTCGGCAATGATCTTGTCCAGCCCCTCCACAAACTTGTAGGGCAATCTCTTCCTCTGATACTTCCGCCAGATCACATCGCGCAAACTCTTCCACAGTTCCAGGTCCGGATTCTCCACTGGCTTCCAGTCCTCATCCTCCGGCTCCAACATGCCTATCCGCCACGCTCTACTGTCCCAGTAGCCACGAAACTTGCGCTTCACGCCGTCTTCGCCCTGCTCGCGCCATTCATGAATCTGGTTCTTGGTCATTCGATGTTAAAAACTATTGCCTGTCTCACGCCGAGAATGCGCTAGATTGGCCGCGGTGCAACCCTCTGACTCGCCTGCTCAACGTTCTTCCCTCTGGAAGCTCCTCGGATGTGTAGCGCTGATCCTTGTCATCGGATCAGCGATTTCCCCTCTGCTCTATTGGTTCGGCAAAGGTCTGCTCAAAAGCCTCCATGAGTCTGGTTTCGCTTCCTACGCCCAGCAAAAGCAACACTGGCTCTGGTCAGAGATCGCACGGGCAAATTTCCCTCGGTTTTTCAATCGCTCCATCTTGGTTGCTGCCGTCGTTGTCCTGCCTTTTTACATTCTTCGTTCAGGCATGGATCGCACACTCCTGCCCAGCTTGAAGCCCCAAAAGAGCGACATGCTCCAGATGGGAGCAGGCTTTGTTCTGGCAGCGGTCTTCTTGCTCGAGATGGGCTACTTGATGGTCAAATATGGCATCTACACCTGGCGGACCGATGCGCCATGGCTCGGGCTGGGACCACCTCTCACCGCTGCCCTCAGTGTGGCCGTCGTGGAAGAGATCGTGTTCCGTGGATTCATTTACGGTCTGTTAGCTCGCTCCATGTCAGCCACGGGGGCCTTGTGGTGGACCACTGGCATCTTCGCCGCCGTTCACTTCATGAAACCCGCAGATGGCATCATGCCGTTGGGCAGTGAAGTGCATCTCACGACAGGCTTTTGGCTAGCTGGGCAGATCCTGGCCAACTTTGCAAAAGTAAACTTCCTCCTCGCCGAGTTCCTCACTTTGGCAGCCGTGGGCTGGGCTTTGACCAAAGCACGCGCGGTCACCGGCACTCTATGGCTCTCCATCGGGCTTCACGCCGGTTGGGTTTTTGGTCTCAAATACTTCAGCGCTCTCACCAAGACGAGCAAAGCCGTCCGTCTGGGCGATCACATGCCTTGGTTTGGTGAAAACCTGCGAGTGGGGTTGGTTTCATTCCTCGTGGTGACGCTCACCGGTTGGCTTGCTATCCAAGCGGCCCCGCATCTCAGAAGAAAACAGCCTCCGATCTCCTGAGCAAGCCACAAACCGGTTGCTCCCTTCACCAGGAGACGCAACCTTGTCCCCCTTCATGCAACCCAGGCCCGGGTGGCGGAATTGGTAGACGCGCCAGACTTAGGATCTGGTTTGGAAACAAGTGCAGGTTCGAGTCCTGTCCCGGGCACCACCAGAAGTGCGGCGCGGTGAAGTGTTTTTGCACGAAAGCACCTGTGCCATTTTTTGCTTAAGCCACTGGCACGATTGCCACAGCCTACAGGTCCATTGCTGCTCCGTTTGTGCGGAGCCAATCTTTGCGTTCGCGGTAGTCAGGGATCAGCTTGTCCACCTCGTTCCAAAACGCCTCCGTATGGTCAAGGTGGTGCAGGTGGCACAGTTCGTGAACTACGATGTAATCAATGACGCTTGCCGGTGCCATTATGCACTTCCAGTGGAAGGCGAGATTGCCATTGGCCGAGCATGAGGCCCAGCGGTTCTTGAGATCGCGGACCGCAACCCGGCGGGACGCCACGCCGACTTTGGGTGCGAAGTAGGCCACACGCTGGCTAATGCGTTCAAGGGCGCGCTCAGTGAGATAGTGGCGCAACGCTTCCTTTGCGCGCGTCGCATGGCCAGATTCCACAAGGTCGCGTCGCATACAGAAGCGACCACTCTTTAGCTGCACAGGTTCCTCCTGATTAGCGACCAGTAGAAGGCGATACGAGCGCCCCAGATAGAGAAAGCCTTCGCCGTTGCGATACCCGCGCAAGACGCGTGTAGCGTTGGCATCCCGCCATTCGGCCAGGGTTTTGTAAATCCATAGCTTTCGTGACTCCACAATGGTCCGAATCCGTCGGTCCGTGAGTGCTTTTGGTGCACGCACCAAAACCCGCCCGTCGCGCTCAACAACGATGTCTGCTGTCTTGCGACGACTCCGGATCACCGTGTAGCTTAGATCTTTGTCACAAGTAACGGTCATTGGATCAGCTCATTGTGGCGTTTCTCTGCCAGTTTCACGATTTCCACAGCGATGCGCTCTTGCTTGGCCATCATCTGCGGTATTCCCGAGCACAAAATCTCGGTGCCGATGCTGCCTCGCAGCTTCTTTACTTCGATGGGCTTCTTCCAGAAGTCGATGATGTCGATAGTTGATTGCAGAGTCTCGACCACGTTTACCACGAGCGTTTTCAGTGATTCACAGTGCTCGGATGGAACCTCACCATTCTCGAAGCCGATCTGAACCACGAACTCATAAAAGGTAGTCGCCTCCCGGCTCATCCCGTCGTGGGTGTATTTTCGGCCTTCGACGGCTTTCAGGCGCAGTTTTTCATACTCTTGCACCAGCACCTTCCAGTTGTCCTGATGCTCTTGAATCAGCCGCTCCAGCTTCTCACTGAGCTTTTTATAGAAGGCGGGATCTTCGTCAAAGTGGACCGTGCAGTGCTTGCGGATGGCGTGCTCCATCTCGCTGGCCTTCGCCTCAGGATCACCTTGGGAATGCCTCTGCACATTGGCGATGAAGTCGTCGGACAGCAGCTCAATCGGCGGGATCTTGGGATTGATACCCAGGTCGATCAGGTGCTCGTTGATGAGCGCCTTCACCTTGGCTCCGGCATCGGCGATGTTCAGTGATTCATCCTTGTAGCGTTCTTTCACCATGCGCAGCAAGTAACCAAATCGCCGGGCAGGGCCACGATATGGATGCCCTGCGGCATTGGGCAGTATGAGATTCAAGCTCTGGAGAAACCGACTGAGATACACCTCGAAATCGGCTCTTCGCTTGATGTCCTTCATGGCCGTGACTGCCGCATGGATCACTGCCACATCAGCCTCGGGGCTGGCTAGCGTGCCTTTGACAAAGGCTTCAATCTCTCTCACTCCGGCGGCGCGGAAGTGTTGCAGCAGGCGGGTGTAGCGCTCTTCAAGAATCGGCAGTTCCGTCAGCAAATCTTTGAGACCGTTTTGCAGATCGGCGGCATCTTCCTCGGCATAGATGGAGAGCGCGCCAGAAAGGTGGTTGGCCAGACCGATGTAATCGACAACGAAGCCTCGCTGCTTGCCTCGTGTTACCCGATTCACGCGGGCGATGGCTTGCAACAGATTGTGCTCGCGGAGGCGCTTGTCGATATACATCACCTGCTCGACCGGCGCATCGAAGCCGGTTAGCAGCATGTCGCAGACGATCAAAAAAGCGATACCCGTCAGTTCCTTGTCTGGGTCCTCCAGATCGAACGGCTTGCAGAAGTTCTCCACGGCATTCCAGCGCCGCGCCTCTTTGCGCGCCTCGGTGATGGACGCCAGTTCATTGGTCGCATCTGACGACACCACGACCACCGTCTTCAGGAAGGCGATGCGCCGGATGAGATCGGCGTCTGGCTGCGGCTTCAGCTTCTCGTTGTCGAGTCTTTCGCAGAGAGCTGCGCGGATCGCTTTTTGATACCGGATAGCGGCCAGTTTCGAGTGACACACCACCTGCGCCTTGAATCCGTCAGGCAGGATGTTGTCGATATAGTGTGCCACGAGATCATCCGCGATTGCCTGGATGCGCTTCTCCGCCTCAAGGATGTCACCGCCGGCACCATACTTCTTCTTGATCGCCTCGATCTCCGCAGGTGTGCGATAGCGGAAGAGGTCTTCAAATTTCGTGTCAAAGCCATGTTTGTCCCTCAGCGCCGTATCCGCCGTTCGGCCCTCGTAGAGGATTTGAAGCGTCGCGCCGTCATGCACGGCGTCCATCAGCTTGTAGGTGTCAATGTATTCGCCGAAGCGTTTCGTGGTGCGCTTGTTGCCGTGTTGCTCGGTGATCAACGGCGTGCCGGTGAAAGCAATGCGCGTAGCGTTGGGGAAAGCCTCGAAGATGTTGTCTCCGTAGTCCGAGCCCTGCGTTCGATGCGCCTCATCAATCATGAGGAGAATGCGCTCGGAGCGATTCACCACGCCGAAGGTATCGCCAGAAGGCGGCGCTCCGTAAGTCACTAGCGCCTCGCGCAGGACCATGGGCACCTCTTCGACGCGCTCCATGAACTTGTGCGTCATCACCATGTTGATGTCAGAGGCACCGCCGCCCAGGTGCTCGCGGAGCTGGGCCGTGCTTTCAATGACATTCACCTTGCCGCCGATGAGCTTCGCAGTGGCGGCGAGCTGCTCTTCCAGGTCGATGCGATCATTGATCAGGAGGATCTTGAAATCAGCCAAATCAGCCGCCGCTCGCATCATTCGAGCTACAAAGACCATCGTCAGCGACTTCCCCGATCCTTGCGTATGCCAAACCACACCCGAGCGCGCTTCTGGGCTCTTGCCCGCGCGCAAACGCTCGATGATCCGGCACGCTGCCCGGTATTGCTGATAGCGGCAGACCACCTTCACTCGCTTGCCATCGTCCGTGTCCATGAACACGGAGCACGTTCGCAGCAGATGTAGCAGAGTCGCTGGTGGCAGCATTCCCTGGATCAGCCGCTCTTGCTCGCGCTCCACGCCCAGCGGCGGCGTATATTGGCGGTTGGACTCCGGCCAGATGTCCTTCCAGGCATAGAAGTGCTCGTAGCCAGAACTGATGCTGCCATACGCAGCCTTCTCCCCGCAGGTGGAGATCAAGAGCAAGTTTGTGTGAAACAGGCGCGGCTCGCCTTCGCGCAGACCGGCGGCTTTCGTCTCCTTGCGGCCGTCGCGGTAGCGCAGCAGTTGCTCAAAAGCCGCGTGCATTGGATTGGCCGTGGTAGCATCGCCGATCTTCGCCTCCACAAACACCAGCGGGATGCCGTTCACAAAGAGCACGATGTCCGGGATGATGAACTCCTTCACACAGCCCGGCGTGTCGATGCGGAACTGGTTGATCGCATGAAAAGTGTTCCGCTCCGGGTGCTCGAAGTCGATGAGCTTCACCACGGGGTCAGGCTCGCCGGTTTCCTCGTTGCGATCCACCTGCGCTTTGAACAGCAGCTTCTGGATCTCCTCATTCGCTTCGAGCAGTGTCCGGTTGGGTTGCCGAAGGATCTGGCTGCGCAGGTCGTCGAGTTGCCGGTCCGTCAGCCAGGGATTGATGGCCTTCACTGATTCACGAAAGACCTCAGGTAGCAGCCACTCGCGAAAGGTCTTCCGCAGGCTCTTGGCCGGGTCACACGGGATCATGCCATTCACTTGCTCCACCACCGTCCACCGCAGCGCCGCAAGCTGGTCGAGGAAGGGCTTTTCGACGTGGAGGTATTCCGACATGAGAACACTAAGCTAGCAGCGCTTCAGCGAGCGTCACGCACTGCTGGCGGATTTGCTGGGAGGCCTCAGCGAACTCGGCGGACTCATGCTCCTCGCCAAGACGAAAGGCGGCGCATGACATCGGGCCAAGAGCGTCCGCCGAGCCAAAGTAGTTTTGCAGCGCATGGATCGCATGCGGCACTCCACGATTTCCCGCTTCCTTCTCCGCCTGAAATCCGGCCACCGCAGCCCGATGCCCATCAAGATATTCCATTCCCAGATACAGGATGTCATGCATGTCCTTCGGAGCCTTGCGCCCCACCGGACCACCGAAGGCATTCAGCTTGAGCACCAGCATCGGCCCCACCTCGGCCACCCGAATTTGCTCGTGCTGCTCGACTCCCACTAGGTTCATGCCTGACACCGCCACCCAGCGGCTGCACTCCCTGGCCCGGTCGATTCCGGGCACGATGCCCACCGGCAAGCCATCATCTACGATGGCCGTGCCCGTGTCCGCCTTGGCGTCATCCGTCAGCAGGTCCACAAACAACTCCATCTCAGGGAAACGGCGCACGAAACGGTTTCCGGCCCAGCGAAATCCGTGAGCGGACAAGGTGTCCTTGATACTCCCATACATCCCGCTAGAGGCCCCCACACTGATACCGAAATCCACGTCCAGTGTCACAGGACCGGGCATTCCTTCCATGGGAGGCTTTGTCAGATGCCTGACGGCCAGACCTCCCACGAGGACTAAGTCATCGCGGTAGGCCGCCAGGCAATCCCAAACCGTCAGGAGCGCCCGCTGAGGCAGGTCCATGCTGCCGGGTGGGTATTGGGTGAAGGTTTCGTATTTCATCGGGCAAATCCTTCCCATTGACGGAGAGCCTCAGCCTGGTCCGGGCCGCGCTGGCCCACTTGGAGCAGGTCGAGGTAAATCTGCACATCTGCAACCAATGGAAAGCCACGCACTTGCTGTGTTTCTCGAAAGACGCCGTCATCCGCAGGATGAATAAGCCACAGGTTGCCGCCACTGCTCACTTTCCGGCCCAGTGGTTGATTCAGCCGCTGCGGTTCGGTGACGTAGGCAGAGACAACCGGTGGCGTGGTGTAGGGAAAGCGCAGATGCGCGGCGAACCACTGAGTGAACGCTGTTTTGCCGGTGCCCACACACTCTACGATGTCCCGCGCAATCTCCTCCGCATTGGAACTCAGCACGGAATACTGCTGCACAGTTACCCTACCAGCCCAGCGGTCTGACGACTTCCAGGCATCCAGCAAGCGGTCAAAGGCACTCACACGATAACGGGCAGCGGTTTGGCGTGTGGCCGCTGCTAATTGCTCCAGAACGCCATCCTCTTTCAGCACCTTCAGAATGCGGGAAACAAGGCCTCTCGACACCCCTGTTCGCGTAGTGAGTTCCTCCTGGGTCCATTCACGGTCCCGATGGGACAGCAGCGCCCTGACCAGCCGGGAGGTTTTCAGGGAGAACGCATCTGGCGCGGATTCAGGATTGCGGAAGTGGGTCGCCGATGGTCGGCGATCAATGACCAGCCAAGGCGTTTGAATGAAGAGCCGTCCGTTGAGATCCGCGTGACACAGTCCTGCCGTTCTCAAATCTGCCGCCAAGGCCTCGGGCAAATGTGGGCTGAGTAGCAGGCGCTTCTGTTGGAGCGGGTCGTTGCCGGTCGAGAGCCATTTGCGGGAAGGATGCAGCAGTGGCAAGATGGGCAGCGCCGTTTTCTCTCCTTTGGCTTCCAGCCGCACCTCGGTAGCCCCGTCGCGCACGGGAGAGAATCGCAACGAGTAGGCTTCGAGGCTCTCATTCGGAGCCTCTTGCACATAGGTCGCCAGCAGCTTGGCTGGGTCAATGATGGAAATTGTTTTACTCAAAATGTTTGTTTTACTGGTCTAGTAAAACACCTTTACCGAGTGAAATCAACAGCGATTCGGGCTCCAGAACACGAGGATTCCACAACACAAAAACGAGGGAATCAGAATAGGCCATGCTGTGGGCAAAATCAGATGACGGAGGAAACTTCGCTTCTCTGAGTTCGCTCCTTTTCATGGATGGACTTGGTCTCATCAATCGCAGGCTGGCCCGAAATAATGGCGAGAAGCCATTACCCATCCATCGGCGTGATGGACCAGATCTCCTTCGCCAGTGCAGTCAGGAGTTCCTGCCGCTTGTCGATGCTCGCGGCGGTCCACTCCTCGAAAGCGGCGAGCTTGGCGTTGATGCGGCTGATGGAGGTGTTCTGGCCGCCCTCAGCGAGGCGCACGAGGCTGCGGGTCAGATAGGAGCTGCATTCCAAATACTTGGCCTTCTTGAGGGCAAAGAAATCGTTTCCGGCGATGATGTTCAGGGGCTTCTCCAGCAGGGTCAGATTGCCCAGTCGGAGTTTTTCCAGCTCGTAGTCGCGGTCCTTGTTCTTCTCTTTGAAGTCCGCCCTCAGCATCGCCTCGGGGTTGTTCGGCAGGATGTGCTCGATCTCGAAGCCTTTGTATTCGTCCAGGGAGCCGGGCTCTTTGAGCCCCTTGAAGGCCATGTCCACATGCTGGGCCAGCTTTCGAAGCAGGTAGCGGGTGCGATACTGCTGCATCGAGTAGAAGTGATAGCGTTTCAGCGCGTCGGCCAGTTCGACCTCCTTGGCGTTCAGTCCCGCTTGCAGCCGGTTCGTGAGGAAATCGTTGAACTTCGTCCGCTGGGCTGCCGCATCGGTGGTGGCGGCGATGGCACGCAGATCATCGGCCCAGATCGAGAAGAGGCGCTCGACCTCCTTCGACTGGGTCTTGGTGAAGATGTTGTAGAACAGGTAGCTCTCCAACTGCACCACGAGGTGATTGAAGAGCGCCGGGGGAAAGCTGCTGGCGGCGAGGAGCAGCACGTTATGCAGGCTGAAGGCACCGCCGGTGAGCTGGGCCAGGTTAGCGATTGCCACGCTGGCTTTGCCGTCATTGCCGAGTCCCTTGCCAAAGTTCACGTAGTGCTCCACGGCCCGGATGATCTTACGGACAAAGGTGAAGGGATCTGCCTTGTAATTGCACAGGGCTTCGTTCTCCTTCTTCACGAACCAGTCGTAAATCTCGTCCTCGCGCAGCACGCCGTCCTTTTGGGCGCTGTCGATCTTGTAGCTGGCCATGAGGAAGTAGCGCAGGAAGCGCAGCGGCTTCTCACCGGCCAGGGCCAGAGGTTTTGTCACCTTCTCCCACTCGGCCTTCAGTTTGGTGAAGTCATCCTTCTTCACCTGGGTGAAGAGCAGGTTCTTCAGCAGGTCCATGGGGTTCAGGCCCACACCACGCTCGTTGATGGTCTCAAAGATCTTGAGCGCGCTGCTTACATCGGTGGAGATCTGGATGAAGACCACGCTGTTCGCCAGGTAGCCCCAGTATTTCTTCAGCGCCTTCAGGTCCTGGTAGTTGTCTTTCAGGTAGTTCCAAATCGTGCCGTAGGCGTTCACCAGGTTCTCCAGCGAGCCAAAGCTCTTGATGCCCGCCGCCTGAATACCGGCCCGCGTGGCCTCGGGATCGGTGGAGAGCGCCACGATGCGCTGCATCACCTCACCAGCGTTCTCGTAGCGCGGTTCCAGCTTCAGGCTGTCCTGGGTGTCACCTTCGGCAGTGGTGTAGCTGGTGGAGATGAGGGTGCCGATGCTCTGCGCCTGCGGTTCCTTTTGAAACCACTGCTTTAGGGCGCAGAGCACCAGGAAGAGCGTCGTGAGACGCTGCTGGCCGTCGATGACCTCAAAGTGCTGCTTCTGCGCCTCCACCGGAGACACCAGCACCGTGCCGATGAAATACTCCCGCGTGCGGTTGCCGTCGATCTGCTCGTTGATGTCATTCAGGAGCTGGAGCACCTCCTTCTCTGTCCAGACGTATTCACGCTGGAAATCCGGGATGATGTAGAAGCACTCCCGGAAGGCCTGCTCAATGGTGTATTTGTGGTTCTCGATTCTGGCCATGTGGAAAGGGATTGATACTCATGGAAACGCCAGGACGCTGGCTCAGTCACACTCAAACGTAGGTAGTTGAATTGCTTCAGTGACCTGCGCTCGGAGCTTGCGCAAATCCTTGCACCTGATGCGTGACACGATTTTGCGCTTCTTGTATAGGTATCCAGTTCCCAGATGCAGCTTCAGACCGTTCTCCAGGTTGTGGGCGTGAGGACTGGATGGGAACGGGTCTGCATCATTCTGGTGGATTCGCCATATTTCGCCGCCTTGAGGGAGGGTCTGTTCTTCGAGAAGCCTGAGCCAGTCTTCTGGCAGGATGGATTCCGTCAGCGTGATGGTTTGCAGCGGTTCAACCAGAGGCGGCTCAAAGGGGTAGTCCTTCAGTTGCTCGATGATCTCATCCACGGTGGGAATCGGCGTGGAAAGCATCATGAGTTGGTTCTCAGCGCCCCAGAGTTCGCGCACGGCTTCGGTGAACTCTCCGCTCTCAATCACACGACCGTGAAGGGTGGCAAGCCGTTGCCGTGCTTCAGCGGAGAAGGCGTTCCAGGCGTTCAGCCACTGTGACATATCATCGTCCATGGTCGTGAGGGGCGAGGGTTGGCAATCACACGGGCACCCGGCCCGTCAGCAGGTCCTGCATCAGGCCTTGTTTTTGGTGGCGGAGTTTGGCGAGGTGGGTGGTTTCGTCAGCGAGAGTTTGAGTGGCTTGCGCGACGCACTCTACGATTCTGTCGATTTCATTCTGAATTTTGGGCCAGCCAATCAGCATGCGATCCACAACGGTTATGTAGATGTGCTTGATTGTGGAACCTCCTGCATCGGCGATCATTTTATCCTGCCAACGAGGAGAGCTGAGAAGCGCCGCCAGAAAGGTTGAATGGCGAGTCTCTTGCGGCCGCAAGACTGCGACCGATTGGTTTATGCAGACATCTTCTCGGTCAACGACTGCGATTCTGCCAAGCGTTCCGTCTTTGGTTAGCAAGACATCACCGACAATCGGACGACTTTTCTTCGTGAGCAATTGATCAAAGGCACTGCGCGTGGTTCGTCTGCAAGTTTCATATTGGATCCGGCCTCCATTTATGTCGGCCGCTGTCACCATATAAGGACCGTCTTCGGCTTCCGGCATGGGGTTGGTGAAGCCGTAGGAAATGAATGAAAGTTTGGACCGCAGTTCGCACGCGTCCCACTCCTTCGGGAGCCAGCCGAGAGGGGTTTCGTGGTAGAGGTGGGGGGCTTCTTGGCGGCTGGGGCGGAGGTGACCGTCGGGGGTGACGCCGCGCGTGAACAGGTCGTGCATCAGCCCCGCCTTCATCTGCTCCAGCTTCCCCACCAGCGCCTCCGTCTGCTCCATCGCCTCGTCCACCGTCGTCAGGATTTCGGCGATCCGGCGCTGTTGAGGCGGAGGTGGAATGCGTGTCCGAATAGCAAGATAGGAACCTTGCGAGATATTCTTCATGCTACCGCTGGTGCCAGTCGCGGCGCGTGAAACACCTGCGCGAAACTCTGGTGATTGGACCACAAAGCTTAGCCACTTCGTCGAGGTCTCAAGGCCACCACGGAGGACCGTCTGCCATAGTCTGTCAGGCACGAACAGGTTCGGAAAATCTCCTCCCACATAAGCAGTCTCACCGACGAGATCGAACGTGTTCATTCGGCTAATGAGAACCGAATCGGCTCGCGGGTTCAGTGCCGCGCGGACTATTTCATTGGCTACGATTACCTTGTTTTGGCTTGGATCGAACTTACCGCCATTGACACAACTGGTTTTGAGAATGCCGAACTCATCTGGCGCACAGGGTTTATCCTCGGAGTTGACGCTGACACCAGATTCAAGTCTCTCAACCAAGGTCGAAAGCGGTTCATCCTTCCAGCCTTGTGGCAAAGGGAGGTTACTCATACCCCAGCTCCTCCAAGAACGTCTTCAGCTTCGCCGCTGCGGTGTCGCGTTTGGCTTCGATGGCCTTGGCGGTGACGGCGTATTTGGCGTGCAGGTTTTCCAGGGCGGCGAGGCAGGCGCGCTGGTCGGCGCGGAGGTAGCTTTCATACGTTTCGATGAGGACGCGGTGCAGGCGGTCGAGGATGACGCGCTTGGCCTCGTCGGTGTCGATCTTGGCACGGGCGGCGGTGACGAGTTCCTCCTGCTTCTTCTCGGTGGCGCGGAGGGCAGCCTTCAGATCGCGGACCTCATCCTCCAGGGCCTTGTGCTTGAGCAGGCGCTGCTCGATCTCGGCGGCCTGGGCGGTGTAGCTGCTCCAGTCGCGTTTGCGGCCTTCCTTTTTCGCCAGCTTGGCCTGGGCGTTGAGTTCCTTCAGCTCGGCCTTGAGGCGCTTCACCTCGTCGCCGGGGAGCACGCCGGTGTCGTCGCTGTCCTCGTAGTCCTCCTCATCCGCAGCGGCGAAGAGGGCGGCCAGCTCGGCCAGGCGCAGGCGGTTCTTTTCCATCTCGGCCAGCACCTCGGGGAACTGGCTTTGCAGAATGTCGTCGTCCGGGATGAGTTCCGGTCCCCAGCCGGAGAAGGCGATGGATTTGAACTCCGGCTTGAAGAACTCGAAGTAACGGGCCAACGCGCCGCGAATCTGGTGTGGCGTGAGCAGGGAAAAAGTGGTTGCGGCTTCAGCCGCATCAGAAGCAGCACTTCGGCTAAAGCCGAAGCCACTTTCTACAATGCTGCTGAAGAGCAGGCGGCGGAGTTCATACACGTTGCCCTTGTTTCCATCCACGGGCGCGAGGGCCTCGACATGTGGGAGGTTGTGGCCCCACCAGGTCTCCAGCGTGCTGCGGAAGGCGGCGTGTGCGGTGGCGATGCCGGGATCGCTTTTCACCAGATCGGCGAGGGCGCGTTTGTCCGTGACGGCGGGGGTGAAGTCGGCGTAGCGGGCATCTGACGGGCGTGGAGCGAAGACGCGCTCCCGCAGTCCGGCGTAGTTCGCCCAGTAGCGACCGAGGCCCTCGACCTCCGCGACGGGCACACCGCCATGCAGATGGGCGCGGACATCGTGCGGCTCCGGTGGCGGGGCATTGTCCACATAGCGGCGGATGTTGCAGTTCCAGTCCTCGGCCTCGATCTCGCTGACGGGCACGAGGCGGGCGTAACCCTCCACGTCCTGTTGCTGGCGGTAGACGTGGACGATTTTGCCGATGTCCTCGGGGCGGAGGAAGTTCTGCGCCTTGCCCTCGCGGTATTCGCGGTCGGCATTGATGAAGAAGACGTGCTTCCGGTCGGCCGCGCCTTTTTTGTTCACCACGAGGATGCAGGCGGGGATGCCGGTGCCGTAGAACAGCCCGGCGGGCAGACCGATGACGGCCTCCAGCCAGCCACGCTCGATGAAGTGCTTCCGCGCCTCCTTTTCCTCGCCACCACGAAACAGCACGCCATGCGGCATGACGGTCGCCATTTTTCCGTCTGCCTTCAGCACGGCGATCATGTGCTGCACGAACATGAGGTCGGCCTTTTTCCCTTTCTCCGGCAGCCAGACGGCGAAGCGGCCGGGATACTCGATGTCTTTCTTGATGTAGTTCTGCGAGAAGGGCGGATTCGCGGCCACACGGTCGAAGCGCTTCAGCTCGCCGCCCTCGGCCTTGTGCTGCGGATGGCGCAGGGTGTCCTCCTGCCGGATGTCGGCGTGCGGGATGCCATGCAGGAGCATGTTCATTTTGCAGATGGACCAAGTGGTGCCGATGCTCTCCTGCCCGGCGAGGGCGAGGTCACGTGGATCACCACCGCACTCGCGCACGTAGTCGCGGGTCTGGATCAACATGCCGCCAGAGCCGCAGGTGGGGTCATACATGCTCATGCCCGCCTCTGGGGCCAGAATCTCCGTGATGACGCGCACGACCTCCGCCGGGGTGTAGAACTCGCCCGCCTTCTTGCCTGCGGAGTCGGCGAAGAACTTGATCAGGTATTCATAAGCCGCGCCGAGGAGGTCGGGGAACTCGAAGTTCTCATCCCGCAGCGGGATCTTCTCGAAGTTCTGGACGAAGTTCGAGAGCGTGTCGTCATCCAGGGTGCGCTGGCCGATCTTGCGGTTGAAGTTGATGTGCTTCAGCACGTCCTCCAGCGTGTCCACATTGGCGTCCTCGATGGCTTCGAGGGCTTTGTTCAGGGCGGTGCCGACATTGTTCTTGAGGTGGCGAACATGGTTCCAGCGTGCCTCTGGCGGGACGAAGAAGGTGTATTTGTCGGGATTGGCGAGCTGAGCCTGGATGATCTCCGGCTTCATGCCGCGTGCCTGGAGGTCCTTCGCCAGCTTTTCCTGCTCCTGGTCGAAGAGGTCGCTCAGGCGCTTCAGGAACAACATGCCGAAGATGTATTCCTTATACTCCGAGGCATCCATGTTCCCCCGCAGGTCATCGCAGGCGCGGAAGAGGAGGCTGGAAAGCTGGGAGAGGGTAAGTTTCCGGGACATCAGAGGCGGGGGGATCAGAGGAGATGGGCAAATCAAAGCGGCTCCGACCTCGAATGGCAAGGGGATCGACAAGTGGGGGCCACAATCATGAGAACCGGTTGTCTGGAGCCAGTTCCTCAACTGAACCGAAGCAGAATGGCTCGTGCTCGCTACCCCTCGTCTTGGCCTCAAAATGAATGAATCACACCGTGCCACTAGCCCAGTGTTGGGTATGGAAACAAGTGCAGGTTCGAGTCCTGTCCCGGGCACCATTCAATGCAACGCTGAGGCTGCGTTAGGCGTTTGCTCTCCTGCATGAAGCGTCTGGCTCTCCTTCTCTCACTCCTCGGACTCTCCGCACACGCTCAACTCCGTGTCGACGTCTCTCGTGATTTGTGGATTTCCGCTTACTCCAAGGAAGTGGAAGGCAACAACGGTGGCTCTCACAAGCTCAAGCTAAAAGGCATCCAGGAGTTCTTTCTCATCGACTTCGATCCGACATCCTTCAAAGGCAAGCGCGTGGTGAAGGCCCAGCTTCATCTGCATCTCTCCTCGCCTGACGCTCCTCTGCGGAGAACCACAGTATCCTCCATTTCTCAGGACTGGGTGGAGGGCACGGGCAGTAGCTACAGCAAGGTCGATGGTGCCAGTTCATTCGTTTGGGCTAAGACAGGTCAGACTCGCTGGGGAAACGATGACCCTGACATCACCAGTGTGGTCTGTGGTGAGGGTGGTTCCATTTGGGGCTTTGCCGATGCCACTTCACCCGATACCGAAGGCTGGCAAATCGTTCCCATTTCGCCAGAAGTCGTCCAGGCACGTCTGGAGGATCGCTCCCACGGCTTCTATGTCATTGATGATGTTGGTAACGAATACTCACGTGACGGCAACACGTTCAAATACACCAACTTCGTCAATCGCTACGTCTCCAGCCGTGAAGACAAGAAGGCGCACCGACCCTACTTCACGCTCTGGCTTGAAGATGGTGCCGTGGCCACTCCAAAACTCACCGAGAAAGCCAACCCGGTCACTCCCGCCACCTTACCTGCGATTCCCCAACTCAAGTCCGTCAAGCCCACCCTGCCCTGCAAAGACATCTTCGGCACAGAGCTCTCCTCCACACACTTCTACGCGGCAAAAGGCGAATCGATCGGTTTCTCGGTATCTGGCAAAGCCCAAGTCGATGCTCCGACGTTGAGAGTGAAACTCTACTCGATGCCAAAGGTCGGTGGATTCCATGATCCGCTGGTGCCTGCGGACTTCGATGCCGGAGTAGGAGATGGCGAGGAGACATTCATCGACTTGTACATCCCAAAAGACACACCAGCAGGTGACCTCGAAGGTAAAATCACTGTGAATGGCACCACGATGCCGTTCACCGTCACGGTGTGGAACTTCACGCTGCCAGATCGCCTCTCATTCCTGCCGCAGATGAATGCCTACGGCCTGCCAGGGCATGCGCGTGACTACTACCGTCTGGCACATGAGCATCGCGTTGTGCTGAATCAGTTGCCCTACGGTTGGACAGGCAAGGTCGATGAGCCCGCACCCAAGCTCGGAGGTGACGGCAGGTGGGACTGGACCAAGTTTGATGCGGAGTTTGGCCCGCTTCTCGATGGCAGCGCCTTCAGCGATCTTCCGCGTGGAGCGGTTCCAGTCGATGCCTACTACCTCTTGCTGAACGAGAACTGGCCCATGAAGCATGACGAGCACTTTAAAGGCGGCTACTGGGTCGAGAACGCGTTCGACGATGCTTACTGGACGCAGTTTCGCGACATGGCGGCAGAGATTGCCAAGCACTTCGAGGCGAAAGGCTGGACGGAGCCGATGTTTGAGTTCTACCTCAACAACAAGGTATACTTCAAAAAGGACGACTGGCGCAAATGCACCGCCGCATGGATCTTTGACGAGCCCGTTCACACCCAGGACTTCTGGGCCATCCGCCACTACGGCAGGGAGTTCTGGAAAGCCACCAGTCCTTACCAAAACGTGCATCTCACCTACCGCGCTGACATTTCCCGCCCCCAGTGGCAACGTGAGCTGCTAGATCACTGCGTGAATGTCGAAGTCGTCAGCGGCGTGCTTCGGCAATATTGGCCGCGCATCCAACGCCGAGCCAAAGACTGCGGCAACCTCTACTACATGTATGGCGGTGCTAATGCGATTGGCACACCCAACGTCGCAAACGCCGCGTGGTGCATTGAAGCCTGGGCGCTTGGTGCTGATGGAGTGGTGCCGTGGAACACCATCGGCAAGCCCGAAGCTTGGCAGACGCCGGATGAACTCTCAGTGCTGTACCCCACCGCCAACGGGCCGGTCCCCAGCATCCGCCTGAAGACTTTCCGTGCCGGTCAGCAACTCGTGGAATATCTAACCCAATACTGCGCCACCACGGGCGATAGCCGCGATTCTGTTATGGCTGCCCTGCGAGCCACTCCCGGCCTCAGCGCCACTCTCGTGAAGAAGAACGAAGAGGACGCTGGCAAATCCAAGTTCGGAACCGATACCCAGCCCGCGTTCGAGTCGCTGAGAATACGTCTCGGTGCCTATCTCAACGCCAGAGCTCCCGCATCAAAAGACCGCTGGTATGATCCACGTCCCAAGCGGCCTGACTTGAGCAAGGCGATTGAAGTTGCACCGTTGCCTCATTGATTTGAGGCGGACGTATCTTTCTTTACAGGCCGGTGCTCGCGAATGAAGTCCGACGGTGCCCAGTAGTTCTTCGTGCTCTTCTCATACTTCGTCTGCTCAAGGCCCATGCCGGGCGTTTTGCGCAGTTCAAAGTGCAGGTGTGCAGGATAGAGACCATTGTTGTTCCCTAGCGTGCCAATCTTTTGCCCTCGTTTGATACGCTCGCCAGTTCGCACCAAACGCTGCTGAAGGTGATGATAAGACGACTCGCAAACCTGCAACCGTCCTTTAGGGTCCCAGTAGTTGTGCCGAATGATGATCACATTGCCGTGACCAACGCTGGTGTTCTCAGAGAACACGACCAACCCATGCGCGATGGCATGCACCGAGGCACCGAGGTCGCTGTTGGCCTCACCATCGCCATCCCAATCCTCACCTGCGTGCGGGTTGTCTTTGCCAAATGCCTCGCGCGTAAGGTGGTAGCCCTCCCCGTCAGGAGCACCTACAGGGAAGTCAAATCCGTCCGCCACATCCGCTGGACCGGGTATCTCTACCTGAACCGCTGTTTGCCGATCCTTCAATGCCTGTGACACGTCTCTGCTACTGATCCAGACACCCAGCATCACGAGCAGCAGAACGAGTCCGAGAATGCAGATCGTCAGCAACAATCCACCACAGCCCATTTTCCGACCAGGAGGACGCCCACCATGCCAGAGGGCAAGACCAGCGATAGGAAAGAACACTGCCCCTATGAATGACACAGGCACCAGGAATGCCTCCGAGGGCGTGGGATTCCACCCTCCACTCTCTTGCGTCATCGCATAGACGAAGAATCCGCCAATCAGAAGGCATGGCAGTGCCAGAATGAAGGCGCTGACCGCAAAACCACGCATCCATTTGCCACGTAGTATGCCGGTAATGACAGGCGCGGTGCCTGCGAGCATTGCGGCTAACAAAATCATGCCCTCGCTACGCATCCCATCACGAATCACCTCGACGAGAAACACGATGCCGAGCGCCGCAAGCGCCAGCCCAACCCAAACGGCCGCGCTAATGGCTCCAGCACGCAGCGAACCTTTCTCAGGATTGTCAGGGCCGCCCTCGCCATGCCATTCAGTTCGATGAGGTTTGACTCCATGGCAGGCGGGGCAACTCATGAGCTTGATGGGCTTTCCTGAAGCACCGAAACGAATACCACCACGGTCCCAAACTGATGTCGCATGGCCACACTCGCACACGAGGTGCCATTTTTGCGATTCAGCTTTCATCGCCTCAAACCAATGCTCGGGCATCCAGCGCTGAAAGGAGCTTTGTGTGGCGCTGAGCGGCTTATCGGAGGGGTGGGTGACCGCCTCGACCTGCGAGCGAAACTCCGCTGCCGTAGAGAACCGCAACTCCGGCGTCTTCTCCAGTGCTCGTAGCACGATCTCGTCGATGCGCACATCGACCTGCACCCGTTTGGAGGGAGCTTCGATTTTCTCACGCGGGCGTTCGCCAGTGAGCATTTCATACAAGACCACGCCAAGGCTGTAGATGTCGGCTCGGTGGTCGGAATAGCCACCTTGCTGCTCCGGAGCCGCATACGCGGGTGTGCCAAGCCCCATCGTGCCCTGAGCCACAGATGTTTGCTCCGGCCTGTCGACTTCACCCACGATCTTCGCTACTCCAAAGTCTGCTATCTTCACGACTCCACTCTTGTCGATGAGGAGGTTCTCCGGCTTGATGTCGCGGTGGACGATGCCGTGATCGTGCGCGCATTGCAGCGCGTCGCACACCGGCGGCACGATGCTTAGCGCTTCTTTTGGTGTGAGGCGCTTTGTTGTTAGCAACTGACGCAGATTCACTCCATCCACGTACTCCATCAGGAGGAAGTAAAGAGTGTGGGTGGGTCCTCTAGACGCATCTGAGGGCAGTCCAGAGGACTTCACTACACTCCCGAAATCATGCACCGCGACGATGTGAGGATGATTCAGCGCGGCTAGCGCTTGCGCTTCTTTTTCAAATCGTGTGGCGAACTGTGGATCGTCCGCACGCTCTGGTGCAAGCAGCTTAAGAGCGACCAGGCGGTTGAGAGACTTCTGCCTTGCTTTGTAAACCACTCCCATCCCACCACGACCGAGGCACTCAAGGATCTCCAGTTGTGGAAAACTTGGTGCGAGTTCCTCAGGGGTCATTGGTGGCAGGTGTTCTGCACGCGATTCGGCCTGAGTCGGTTGCATTGCTTCACCCATCAGGCACTTGGGACACAATCCGTCAGTTGCCAGAGGCATGACAGTGCCACAGCGGGAACAGTGTCGTGAATGAGAAGAGTCAGTGCTCATACCTGGTTCTGAAGCAACGAATGCCGATGGTAACACAACTTCGTGAAGAACTCGCGACTCATCAGGTCAGCGCATGAAAAAGGCTCTTCATCTCCGCCTCGACCATTGCTTGATTTTCCAACGTGGAGCTGATCTCTGCCTTAACGCACTGCCTAAAACGTTGTTTCAGGCGCTGAATGGCCATCTTGAAGGCTGGCACAGTCATTCCACTTTCAGCAGCCAGCAATGACTGATCGCCATACTCTCCCTCGCCCGTCAGCCAGGGCTTAGCTTTCTCGAAGAATGAGCCGCGGCCATCTTCCTCACACTCCGCTTTTAGAGCCTGAAGCGCGTGACCGAGCACTGTCAGCGCCCATTGCCGGTCAAACTCAGCATCGGGTGTCAGTTGGCGGGAATCGGCCACGAGCAAGGTCTCGTCTTCCAATGAGACGTGCTCCTGATCACCTCCACGCTTCCTAGCACGTGCAGTTGCACGCTGGTTGAGCAAAAAGTGCTTCAAGCTGCCTAACAAGTAAGCTCTGAACCGTCCTCGCTCGCGATCGGCTGAATCAAACCCGCCACCGCGGAGAAGATTGGCAAAAAAAGCATGCGCCATATCACGGGCAGCATCTGCTTGTCGCAACTCACACCTCAACCAAGCCAGTACAGGCTCATAATAGGCATCACACAGCTCCGCCATAGCCGCCCTCCCATCGTCAGAATCACACTTGGCCAGACACACGCGCGTCCAGCGAGTGGTGAGGAATGAAGAGTCGGATGTCTTTTTCATGAACCGTGTGCCCTGCCACACGGCTGATGCTGACAGAATGGACCGAAAAGGTAACGCGGAGATTTCACCGCCGCCCGTGATTGAAATCGACGGGCTTCTTCACGGTCTTTGCTCCGAGATTGCCTTCGATGGTGCTGCGGGTGCAGGTGGGATCGACGACGATGGTGGCGGGCTTGTTTTGGAAGGTGTTGCCGGTGAAAATCAGGTCGTGGCCGTTTGGGGCGAAGGTGACGACTTCCTCGGGGCAATGATCGCCGAGCTGGAAGATGTTGTCCTTCACGATGATGGGGCCGTAGGTGGCGCCGGGCTCGTAAAGAGTGAAGTAGAGCTCGGGGAACTGGCCGGGCTGAGCGGTGCGGTAGGCGATGCGGCCAATGCGGGGATCGGGGTCGTTTTTCGTGGTGTTGTTGATGAAAACGTTGCCAGTCATGATGAAGTTCACCGGCTGGTTGATCCATGCGCCGCGACCGCCGCCGCGGAAGGTGTTGCCGATCATGGTGACGTCCGTGCAGCTTTTCTCGACGCTGATGACGCGGCTGCCATTCGTGCCATCGACGAGATTGCCGGTGATGGTGGCGTTCTGGCAGAACTCGGCCAAAAAGAACGCTCCCATGCGGCTGCCGAGGATGTGGTTGTTCGCGAAGACGATGTTCCGGCACCGCTGGATGTGCATCGTGTCGCCAATGGCGCTGACCTGGCAGCCAATGACGCGCACATCGCGTGCGCCGACGATGTCGAAGGCTCCTTTGCCGGGTCCGCTGCCGGTCGGCGCATAGGCTCCGAGGTAGGCGGCATTGATGAGGAAGATCAGCGAGCCTGCTCCCGCTTTGCCAAACTGCACCGGTGCACCTCCGAGAGTCTCCGAAACACGCACAAACTCCGGAGTGGACTCGATCACGAAATACTGGCGGCCGCGCACGAGACTCTTGGGCAGGTCTTTGCCCGTGAAGGTGATGACCTCCTGCGGCTCGTCCGATTTGCTCACGACCAGCGGACGCTTGGTGTTGTCGAAGCGCACCTGATCACCACGAAAGGTCACATCGCGCATCAGATCCGTGCGGAAGTATTTTTTGGCCCGCTCGACCTCCCAAAGCTCGTAGTGCTCGGGAAAAGTGATGATCTGCCACAGGTAGCCGTAGTCCCACATGAACTTCCCGCTCCGCAGCAGCGTGCAGCTTTCGAGCGCCACACGCTCTGCGTAGTGCTCAACCTCGCTTTCGCTCTTCTTGCCGTATTTGCCATGCACGCCGATGACCGCAGCGGCCATGCCGTTCGACTTAACCTCACGAAAAAGCAGGTCATGCGTGCCTCCGGCGACCGTCGTGGTGATCTCGATGCCCTTCGTGTTCGCGTTCGGCTCCCACTTGTTATCTTTTTTGGCCGGATCAAACACATGCCCGATGAACTCCCCGCCATGCCACGTGAAGTGCGCGATGTTTTCCGCGGCAAAAAGCACCACACGAGCCTGGTCCGGAAGTGTTTCCGGCAAGATGAAGCGTGCGCCATGCGCCATGACCGTCGTGTTCGACTTCAGCGGGATCGGCTTCGAGCCATCAAGATGGTAATCACCGGCCGGAATCGTCACGACGCCATCTTTCGACAATAGCGCGGTGAGTTGCGCCGAATCATCGGCAAAGACGAATCCGATCGAAACGAGGAAAGTGAAATAGAGGCGGGAAATCACGCAGTATCATAACAACTTCAGAGCCTGCATTTCCACATCAATGTCTATGCGATAAACAACTCTCAAGGCCCAGGGGTTGTATAGCGCAGTCTGAAGTATCGCCTCATTGCGGCATCGGGCAGTGTTTCAATGCTGAGCTGCTGTGTGCCAGCTTCTGGATCAGCCCCGATCACAAGCCACGGTTGGACTATGTCTTGGAATGCCTCGGTGCCGAGATGGTTGGTGAACTGTAGTATCAGCGGATGATTCCGTGCTGCCTGCGTGCGGACGACGTCGAGGGCAAAGCCACCGTTGACTACTTCGCGAATGTGCAGGCTTGGTGGTGCCAAGCTGTCTGCGGTGTGGGGATCGCCTCCGAAGAGATATTCCTCATGGTTGGTTCGAGCATCGCCATCACTGTTGTCAGATCCGGCAGCGAGAGTGAGTTGGTGATAATCGGCCCACTCAGCGTAGGTCATGGGAGCGGAGGGGCTGCCGCGTTCGAGGCGTTTCGCAGTGAGGTTAGAGATCGAAGCATAAGGACCTGGGAGACTGCCGGGCACGGTGGCAAGTGTGGCAGTGGTGTGGGAGATCGTTTCATTCCCAAGGTAGCGCCACGATGGCGAGGGGATGTCGATGTCCCAGTTGCCGGAGGTGAAGTTATACACGCTGGGTTGCAGGTATTTGACGATCGCATTGGTGCCGGCTCGCAGTGGCACGGTGCCGTCATAGGGCAGCTTCATGAGCTGTGTGATACTGCCATTGCCATTGCTCAGACTGCCCAGGGAGCGAGTGCTCCCAAGCTGCACGATGCCTTCCTCGGTGGGCATGATGGCAAAGGGGATGTCTTCAAGCGAGGCTCCTTCATGCGTGACCATCCAGCGCACGCTTAGTTTTTCCGTCATCATCATGGAAAAGGGAGCACGCTGATCGCCCAGACCGGTAGTGCCACAAATGGCTAGGCCACTAGGAGTCCATGCAATGTCAGTGGCACGATCATACGGTGTTAGGCCGGCATCAGGGATGTGGTCCGTGATGGGATTGGGCGTTGACGGGTTGTTAACCGCGCCTTTGTCATTCGCCATCGCTTCACCAATGTTCACGATGGCACGCGGGACACCTTCGGCATCGTGCGAGCCGACCGTAAATGCGGGTGTGTCTACAGTGATGAAGGGAAACACGTTCCCGCTGGTGTAGAGGGTGCCGTCGGGTCCTTCGACCACGCTGCTCCAGAAGATCGCGCCGATGGAGCGCTTTGACCACAGGATGTCGCCGAGGGGCGTAACCTTCATGAGCCAACCGCCAACGGTGGAGCCTGCGGCTGGCGGTGAGCCGTCGGAGTTGCCCTTGGCTTCACCGGCGAGCACCAGATTGCCATCACGTAGCAGGATCATGTCCTTCACGGTCTCGATCATGTTGGGCGTGGGGAAGCGTTTGCTCCATTGCAGCGCGCCTGCATTGTCGAACTTCATCAAATACGGGTCAGCATCGGCAGAGGAGAGGTTGTTGTTCTGTTCGCCACTGACGAATATCTCGATCTGTCCGCCGCCAAGCTCTCGCACCACGAGGCCGCCGATCTGGTAAAACATCTGGTCTCCGTTCGGCTCTGTCGCTCGCACACTGCTCGTCCACATCACATTGCCCGCGCCATCAATCCGCGTGAGGAGCAGGCTTTGGCTGTAGTAGCTTAGCACCACCAAACCACCATCTGCGGTTCCGGCGAGTTTGATGGGACTGGCCAATTGCGACCCGATGGCCCAGATGACATCACCACGCGGTCCCACCCGCATGATGGGCGGACGCACATCCGCAGACGACGGCAGCGCCATGAAAAAGTCTTCCGCAGTGCCGCGCACCTTTTCCAAAATACCGCCGGAGGGCGAGGGATCATCCGCCCATCTCAGGAGCCGTGCCCAGCGTGCATTGCCGCCCTCGACAGGGTCCAGCGGACCGGGCGGCGTTCCGCCGGGCAGGCCGCTGCCATGCGTTGGTGGGCCACTGGCGTTCTGGGTGGGAATGGGCACACTCGGGAAGAGCGGAACCGACAAGTTGGCAAAAGTGTAGCCAAGCACTCGAATCTCAAATCCGCCATAGACCGCCAGATTCGCGTTCATGTTCCACCAAGGGTCGCTAAGCGGATTGGCGGTGAATGTCTCACTCACGCGCAGACCCGCATAGGGACCGATGACATCATTCACGATGAGTGATGCACCCCCTTCGGCCCACATTTGCGCCGTTACGCCCAACGAGTCAGCGAGCTGCGGATTACTCAGGCCGAGAGGTTTGATGATGGTCACAGGTTCAAACGTCACCTTCTCGCCGGGTGGCAGCGACTCGTCCCAAACGAACTGCATTCCCGCCTCGAACGATCCCTGAAACGGAATCACCACATCCATTGGCGCACTGACATTCATGCCGACCTTCAGTGTAAAGAAGGGCTGAAACTTTACCGGCACCTGCCCGATTGGAATGAAAAGCGGTGGCCCAGGGATGCTCGCGATCTGCTTTTCTTTGTCGATCAAGCTGGTGCCCGTGTTGTTCGCACCGAGCTTTGCCGTCATGCGCAAACTCAACTCCACCTTGCTGGTCAGACGCAGCCGATATGTCGGCGGCAGATTGGGACGATGAATCACCTTCATCTTGATGTTTATCCCATCGAGCAGCAGCTCACCATCCAGCGTCAGTCCACTGCTGAACTTGAGGTGGTTGATGGGAACGTGCGTACAAAACAGTCCGTTGAGATCACTCAGATCCTTTATCCGAACCTTTCCAGCCCCGATTAGGTCACTGCGACCGTCCTCGCGAACAAGGTGCTCAGCTGAGCCAAACACGGTGTTGCCGACCGGTGGATCAATAGGGTCGCGCGCGGCTCCGTCGAAACCATCGTTTTGATCGAGGATCTCCGTGCCCACTCGCACGTTGTCGATGAAGCCGCGAAAGCGCGCATCGGTTTGGATGCTTTCAAACGACGGTGGAAACACAAAGGGATGAATCTCCCCTCCGTGGGGCTGGCAAACTAGATGCACCTCGCTGCCGACCGTGGATTTGGAGATCACCTCCACCATTCGCGTGGTGCGTATCATGCCCTGGCTGTCCTGTGAATAGCGTTCGGCGCACGAGATGAAATAGGCCAGACCAGTGAGTTGGCCCACCCCCGAGGGGCGATCCATCGTGTCCCCTGCCGTCGTTTCCATCACGAGCATTCCCGGCTGCAAGGCAGCGAGCAGGGCGGTCGTGTGGCTAAAAACCAACTTCACATGCGTGCTCAGCGGTACCGCCTCTGCATGGGAATACTCTCCCTCGGTCACATCATCCACCTGCATCGCTGGCAGCCGAAACTGCCAAAGCTCCATCGCACGCGGTACCAGTCGCTGAGCCGAGAGCACCTGTGCTTTCACCTCCTCCGCAGTCCCAGCAGGAGCGATGAGCACGATGGGCTCCGGCAGAGGTACTGCCGCGCTGCTCGGTGCCAAGTCGGGCAAAACCGCGTCATCATCCACAATCTGCACATCCCAGCCCACGCCAGGCGGCTCAAAGCGAATCTGCGCGCCCTCGTAGTAGCTGACGCCAGTGTTGTGCAGGCTCGCCGTGAAGGACAGCCGCTTCCGCCCATCCATCTCTGTCGTTTCACTCACCAGCGAGATGGCTTCGAGGGCGATGCCATTCCCATCATCTTTCAGATTGGCGATTTCCGTGCCGTAACCCGCGATGGCATTGAAGTCCGCAGGCACGGCGTGGACGCTCGAGACGAGAAGCATCATGCCGCAGCAAAGGTAAGGCATCGATTTCATGAGGCGGTTGCGATGGCATCCGCATCGGGATGCCGTGTGTGTGCAGAAGAATGCTCCCTTTTTCGCGGCAAGTTTCTGGCGGATGAGAGAAATCTTCAGACCTCTTATTTGTTCTCCATATCCGGCACGAAACGACCCATCTCCCTTGGCTCGGCGGGAGGTGCTTTCAAATCCAACACGACTCGGAAGCCGATGGACGGGCCCGTGCTGCCAGCGCTCTCTGACCTGCGGATCTCAAGGCGGCAGAGTTGCGCGGTGCCCGTACTCCATGAGCCCCCTCGCAAATAATATCGCCCTCCCGGCTTGTCTTCCTCAGGAGGCAGCTCGGTGGCGGTCCATTCGAGAAGGTTGCCCGACATGTCGTAGAGTCCGTTGTAGTTCGGCGGGAAACTGCCCACGGGCGCGGTGCGAGGAAAGGGATCGCGCCTTGCGAGATGAGCCAACTGCCACGGGGCAGGCTCGGTGACCTCGGGCCCTGCAAAGTTTGCCGTTGCCTGGAGATCGCCCTCTTCCAGCGCATCGAGCATCTGCCTGCTCTCGGCACTTCGGTCTCTGCGGCCCGAAGCCTGACTCCATTCGTCATTCGTCGGCAGCCGGTAAAGCTGACTGTCGCTGATGCGTCCCTCCAGTCGCTCCTTCCATGTCAGCCATGCGCAAAACATGCGCATGTCAGACATCAAAATGCCGCACACGGGATGCTCAGGCGTCTGTTGGAAGCCAGGACCTGGATCACGCCAGTCGTAGGTTGGCACCATTTTTCCATCAGGTGCTGCTTGCACTCTTTGATTGAGCCGATTGTCGTTCGACCCAGTTCGCCAGTCCGGCAACACGGCGGTGTCCGCCTGAAAAAACTCCTCAAAATCCCGCACTCGTGTCTCCCAAATGGAGAAGAGAAGGTTCATCTTCGGCACGGGCACAAACTTCATGCCAAGGCTGTTCGTCCACGGATCATCACGCGTTGCAGTCATGGGCGCACGATGCTTGGGCCTTTCGTCTTCATTCCTCCTGCCGGCATACCAGGCACCCACTGACACACCGATACCGAGAAGCGTGAGAACCGTAGCCGCCGTCAGCCAACGCAACCGCCGCTGCTGCCGCGCACGACCGAGACGATGAGACTCTGCGATCGGTGCTACCGCTTCCGCCAGTTCTGTCACGGAGCCCAGCCTACGCTCCGGGTCGTCCGCCAGCGATTGGCTCACGATCGCGTCGATGCGCCGTTCGAGTCCCGTCTTCTTCGAAATCGGCGTAAACTGCCCCATAGGTACCGCACCCGTTAGCAACTCATAAAGCAGAACGCCCAAGGCAAATACATCCGACCTTTCATCTGCCGCGCGCGCGTTTCGAGTCGCTTCCGGCGCTATATAATACGGTGTGCCAAACGTGTCGCGCGTTTGCGTGAAACTGTAACTAGCCACCGTGTCCGCCAGCACCTTCGCGAGACCAAAATCCGCCACCTTTACCTCCCCCTCCTGGCCGATGAGGATATTCGCTGGCTTGATGTCCCGATGCGCCAGACCGCGCGCATGGGCGTGAGCCACGCCAGCACACACCTTCGCGAAGATGTCGAACGCACGCTCCATGTCCGGGCGTTGCGCGCGCAAGAGACGACGCAAATCACAGCCATCCACATACTCCATAACGAGAAACCGGCGGCCATTTGCTGTCTCACCGTGGTCCAGGACGCGCACCACATTTGGGTGATCGAGTTGCGACAGCGCGTCTACCTCAGTCTCAAATCGCGCCATCACCTCTGGATCTCGCGTCAGTCGTCCAGCCACCACTTTCAATGCTACAATTTGGCCTCCCTTCAGATCGACGGCGCGATACACCTCACCCATGCCTCCACCGCCGATCAACGCCTGAATCTCATAACCCTCCACCTGGATCGACAGCGGTTCTTTCTCCTCAATCGACGATTCATCCGTCAATAGCAGATCCAGCCGAACTCCCTGCACCACACACGCCTCACACAATCCACCGATGTGTGTACTCTCTGGCTGCGGTGCCCCGCATCGCTGACATTTCACCAGAACTGGCCACGAATCACTCACAGCCAAGAACGGTGATGAGATAGCGAAGTTCCTCCTCCACATTCGCGCCAGGCTCCAGCGTGCCCGCGACTTCCTTGCGCAGTTCTTCAGCCAGACGCCGCCGCGCACGATGCACCTCGAGTCTCACTTGGCTCTCCTTCATTCCAAGAGATACCCCGATTTCCGCATAGGGTTTCAGCATATCCGGGCGGATCAGTCCCGCTTTCAGTTCGGAGAAGATCGCCCCACGTTCGCGTTCGAGGTAACTCTTCTCCAATCTCTCCATCGCCCGCCGCATCACCGACCACGCCCATCGACGGTCAAACCAATAATCAGCATTCTCCGGTTCGCTCGGCACAGCAAAAGTCTCGGCCTCATCCATCGACACCACGATTTGCCCACCACCGCGCTTTTGCCTGGCCGCATCGCGCCTCAAGGAGAACAAATGATTCCGCACTGACTGTCGCAAATAGTTGCGCAATTGTCCCCGCTCAGGTGTGGCCACCTCTAGCCCGCCCCCATTGATGAATTGGGACAGAAGCACCTGTGTCTCATCCAGCGCCTCCTCGCGATCACAACCAAGCGCGCGCAAGTAAGTATAAATGGCAGGCCAGTAGCCTTTGCAAAGCTCCTCCAAGGCTGCTCGTGACTCCGGCTCGTCCAGTCGGCGCGCCGACATCACACACGACCACGACGTGATCGGAAATGCGGCTCGCGGATCTGTCTTGAAAGAGGCCATCGATTCCCACTATCACATAAAGCCAAAAACCGGCTCTCACTTTTTCTCTCAACGACCGGTCTCTTCACCGCTTGAGCACAGCGATTCGATGACCTGATATCCTGCACACAACCCGTCACTGCATCATCACGAACAAGCTTCACCGTCCCAATGCTGAGTGATCTTCCTCTTCAAGAACTCCACGCTGCGGGCGAGCTGCTCCATGCCATCGACACCGTCTTCGATGCTGATCCAGCCGTTGAAGCCTTTGCTCCTCAGCTCGGTGAAAATAGCGTCGTAGTCGTTGAGGCCTTTGCCGATCTCGCCGTGGCGGAGGCGTTTGGCGTAGCCGAGCGCACCGCCTTCTTCTTTGCGGAGGTCTTCGATGGTGCCTTCGGCGAGGTAGCGATCGCTGGCGTGCATGGTGACGACGCGATGCGAGACGCGCTTGAGCAACTCGATGGGGTCCTCACCTGCGAGGTAAGTGTTCGAGGGGTCGTAGTTCACGCCGAAGTTCGGATGATTCACCGCATCGACCAGTTTGCAGAAGACATCCATCTTCTGCGCGAACTCGGGATACTCCCAGAAGTCGTCCTTGTAGTGGTTTTCAATGATCAGCGTGATGCCGCGCTCCTGCGCATAAGGAAGGCAGGCCTGGATGGAGTCAGCGGCGAGCTTCACGCCTTCATCAATGCTCAACTCAGGCCTTCTTTGACCGCTGAGTACGCGGCAGTAGGTGCCGCCGAGCGTGTGCGTCATGTCGATCCAGCGCTTCTGCTTGGCGATCTCCTTTTCGCGGAAAGCCGCATCGGGATGCGTAAAATCGGGCGAGCAGCACATCATCGGGATGACCTTGCCGGTATCCTCGACTTCTTTGCGAAAGCGCAGCCAGTTCTTCTCATCGGCCATCTCCAAGAAGCCCGCATACCATTCCAGGCCCTGCACATCCAGCGTGGAGGCGAGCTTGATCCATTCGGAGACGGTCATCGTCCCTTCTTTGCAAAGGGCGACCATGAAGGCTTTCGGAAAGGCAGCGAGTTTGGGCATACGAAAAAGAGACGGTGTAGAGAAGCGACAGATTGCGCTCAGGTCACGACAAAGTGTGTGTGATTTGCGACCATCTCCTCATTCCCGCTTCGGGGTGCGGCCGTGTTAGGGGAACTTATCCCAGTCGTTGTTGTTAGGGTCTAGACGTGGGTCGTTGGTTTGCTGCATCCAGGCATGACGCCTGCAGTTTTAACCCCGGGGGCCATGACCCCGACTCAGGGAACGAACGCAGGTCACTGCCCGCGCCACATCCAAGTACCCCGCGCCTACCGGCATCAATCCTTCGTGACCACCACGCGGAAGAAGGATCTCGTGAGGCCAGTCACGAGCACCTGTAGTGACACATCGCTGCCGGTGCCTGGGGCGCTACCGAGGGGTGTCCACGAGTCGAAGACTAGGTCTTCGCTGCCTGCGAGCTGGTAGGTGCGGCCCGGCACAGTGGGGAAGGTGACGATGAAGTGCGTGCCGTTGTGGGCAGCCTGCGTGATGCGGAAAAAACTGGTGCTTTCTGCGGCATTAGTGAGGGCCAGCCACTCGCTTTCGTTAGTCTGGCCGTCGCTGTCGAAATCAAAGGCGGCGGCGTGCAGGGGATCGGTGATGAGGCCGTTGCCAGCGGTGGGCAGGGTTTCCCAGATGTAGGCATTGTAGTTCGGGTTCAGTGTCCCGGCCTCATACGCGCCAATATCCGGCGTGCCGACGATGGGGAAGCCGCGCTGGTCGGTGGTGATGGCGGGGGAAAGCACGGCGGCAGCGTTGCGGGCGGGGCTGGTGGGTAAAAGGGCCATGGTCTGCGTGGGACCGCCGTAATCGCCCAGCGGGGCGAGTTGAGGCGCGGCAGTGATGGCGGGCGGTCCGGCCACGCCTCCGATTCCACCCACGCTCGGCACGATGTTTGCCCCCACGTAAGTCGTCAGCGTGGGACCGCGCAGGTCCGTGCCCGAAAGCGTCGCGGTGTTCTCGGCGACAATGCAGTTCGTCAGGGTGATGGCCGTGCCGCCCGCGAAGATGCCACCGGCTGAGCCGCCACTGATGTTCCCGCTCACGGTGCAGTGGGTGAGCGCGAGGGCGCCATCATTGCGGATGGCTCCGCCGGCGTTCCCCCCGGTGCCGCAGGAGTTCCCGGTCAACGTGCATTGGGCGAGGGTGGTCGTGGTGCCGACGGCGGTCTGGATGGCTCCGCCGTTGCCCGTGGCGGTGTTGTTGGAGAGAGTGGACGTGCTCACGGTGAGTGTGGCGCTGTTGAAAATGGCCGCGCCGCCGGCGGTGGCGGTATTCCCGTGCAGCGTGCAGCCCTGAACGGTGAGGGTGCCGTTGTTAAGGATCGCGCCACCGTTGCTAGCGGAAGGGGTGGAGCCGCCGGTGAGGATCAGGTTTTTCAATGTCACCGTCTGCCCGCTGTTCACGGTGAAATGGCGGGTCGCGTTGTTCCCGGAGATCGTCATGCCGCCCGCGAGGCTGCTGGCGTCGATCGTCACGCTGCTGGCAAGGACGATTTCACTGCTGAGCGTGAGGATTCCCCCGGTCAGCGTCGCATGGAAGAGGATGCCGTCCGGCCCGAGCTGGGCAGCCGCATCCGCGACGACCTGGCGCAGGGAGCCGAGGCCGGAGTCGTTCGTGTTCGTGACAACGTTGGGCGCATTCGCCTCCGCCGCGCCGATGTCCGGGAGGACGCTGCCATTGCCATCGCCGTCCGCGATGGGGAAGCCGCGCTGGTCGGCGGTGAAGGCGGTGCCGCTGGCGGCATCAATAGCCGGGCTGCCGGGCAGCGGCGGCCTGGTCGGCGTGGGGCCGCCGTAATTGCCGAGCGGGGCGAGCAAAGGCGCGCCGACGGTCACGTTCGCATCGTCCACGAGGCCGGAGTTGACGAGGCTACTGAGGAGGTTCACGCCGGTGGCGGTGATGGTGCCAGCGTGGAAAATGTCCGGCCCGACCAAAGTCGCCGTGTTGCCCGCGACGATGCTGTTGGCCAGCGTCAGCGTGCCGAAGTTTTCAATCGCGCCGCCGCTGCTGGCGGAATTGCCGGAGAGGGTGCACTGCGTCAGCGTCAGCGTGCCGAAGTTGCCAATCGCGCCGCCGTCGCTGGCGGAATTGCCGGAGAGGGTGGACTGCGTCAGCGTCAGCGTGCCGCCGTTGTAAATCGCGCCGCCGCTGGCGTCGGTGGCGGAATTGCCGGAGAGGGAACACTGCGTCAGCGTCAGCGTGCCGAAGTTGAGAATCGCGCCGCCAGCGTTGCCCGTCTGCCCGGTGAAGCCGGAGAGGGTGAGGCCGCGCAGGGTGAGGCTGCTGCCGGTTTGGACGAGGAAGGCGCGGAAGCCAGTGCCATTGCCAGAGAGCGTGAGGCCGCCGGGCAGGGCGGTGGCATCCACGGTGACGCTGCTGGAGCCGCTGACGGTGAGGGCGGTGTTTCCAAAGCCATCATTCGTGTAGCTGCTGAGCGCGATATTCCCTTCGTTGAGGCCGGGGCTGAAGGTGATGGTGTCCGCGCCGGGCTGGAGGGCTGCATCCGCGAGGGCCTGGCGCAGGGAGCCCGCGCCGGAGTCAGCCGTGGTGGAAACGAGGAAGGTGCCCGCCCGCTCCGCCGCGCCGATGTCTGGGAGGACGCTGCCATTGCCATCGCCGTCCGCGATGGGGAAGCCGCGCTGGTCGGTGGTGATGGCGGGGATGAGCACCGCCGCGGCATCAATGGCCGGGCTGCCGGGCAGCGGCGGCATCGTTTTCGTGGGGCCGCCGTAGCTGCCGAGCGGGGCGAGCAGGGGCGCGCCGACGAGGACGCTCGGCCCCGCGCTGAGGCCGGAGTTGACGAGGCTGCTGAGGAGGTTCACGCCGATGGTGGTTATGGCGCCGAAGCGGGAAATGTCCGGCCCACCCAAAGCCGCCGTGTTGCCTGCGACGATGCTGTTTGTCAGCGTCAGCGAGCCGAGGCTGGAAATCGCGCCACCGTCGCTGCTGGCGGAATTGCCGGAGAGGGTGCATTGCGTCAGCGTCAGTGTGCTGCTGTTGTGAATCGCGCCGCCGCTAATGCTGGCGGAATTGCCGGAGAGGGTGCACTGCGTCAGCGTCAGCGTGCCGGAGAAGTTGAAAATCGCGCCGCCGTCGCCGTTGGCGGCGGAATTGCCGGAGAGGGTGCACTGCGTCAGCGTGAGCGTGCCGTCGTTGCGAATCGCGCCGCCGTCGCTGCTGGCGGAATTGCCGGAGAGGGTGCACTGCGTCATCGTCAGCGTGCCGTCGTTGCGGATCGCGCCGCCATCGGTGCCCGTCTGCCCGGTGAAGCCGGAGAGGGTGAGGCCGCGCAGGGTGAGGCTGCTGCCGGTTTGGACGAGGAAGGCGAGGAAGCCGGTGCCATTGGCAGAGAGCGTGAGGCCGCCGGGCAGGGCGGTGGCATCTAGGGTGACGCCGCCGGAGTCGCTCACCGTGAGCGCGGTGTTATTCGTGTAGGTGATGAGCGCGATATTTCCTTCGTTGAGGCCGGGGCTGAACGTGATGGTGTCCGCGCCGGGCTGGAGGGCTGCATCCGCGAGGGCCTGGCGCAGGGAGCCGGAGCCGGAGTCAGCCGTGGTGGAAACGAGGAAGGTACCCGCCCGCTCCGCCGCGCCGATGTCCGGGAGGACGCTGCCATTGCCATCGCCGTCCGCGATGGGGAAGCCACGCTGATCGGCGGTGATGGTGCTGCCGGTGGCTGTATCAATGGCCGGGCTGCCGGGCAGCGGCAGCATGGTCTGCGTGGGGCCGCCGTAGCTTCCAAGTGGGGCGAGCAGGGCATCGAGCGGCGTTCCGACGGTGCCGGCGTATTCGCCATTCCCGTTCGGCGTGCCTGCGGGGAAGACTGTGCTGACGGTGCTGTTGTTGCCGATGAGATTGCTGCCGTCGGAGGTGACGGTGCCGCTAAAATTGCGGATGTCGCTTGAGCCAGTGCCGATGGTATTGCCCGCCACGATGCTGCGGGAGAGCGTCAGCGTGGCGGGCGAGCCGCTATTGAAGATGCCGCCGCCGTTCCCACCGGCGCTGTTCCCAGCCACCGTGCTGTGCGTGAGGGTGAGCGTCGCGGCGGACGATGGGGCATGGACGATGGCTCCGCCATTGCCATTCGGCGCGGCATTGCCGGAGAGGGTGCATTGCGTGAGCGTGGACGTGCCGCCGGTGTGGTAGATGGCACCACCGCCGGTGCCAAGGCCGTTGGCGGTGTTTCCCGAGAGCGTGCAGCGCGTGAGGGTGAGCGTGCTCTGGCTGCGGATGGCACCCGCCGCGCCGCTGGCGGTATTCCCGGCAACGGTGCAGTCTTCCATGGTGAGCGCGCCCTCGCTGAGCACCGCGCCGCCGGAGTGCGTGGCCTGCCCCACGAAGCCGGTGAGCCGGAGGCCGAGCAGGGTGACATCGCCCCCGGCTCCCACCCGCAGGCAGCGGTAGCCATCCCCGCCCGCTCCGGCAGGCCGCGTGAGCGTGAGGCCGCCGGGCAGCGAGCTAGCATCAATCGTCACGGCATCCGTGCTGGTGATGAGGATGGCGCTCGCGCCGCTGCCGGAGCTAGGCGCTCCGTTTTGCAACTCGATGCTCTGCCCGCTGAGTGGGGAATCGAAGGTGACGGTGTCCGCTCCGGGCGAGGCGGCGGCATCGCGCAGCGCCTCGCGGAGGGAGAGGCTCGCGCCGGAGGGCGTGTCATTTTCATCCGCCACCGTGGTGACGGTGAAGGGGGCCGCCTGAAGCGATGCGGTGCAGAGAAAGCAGGCGAGGCTAAGGAAGAGGGTGAAGCGGTTCATGGTCCAGGTAGTGGTGCTTGCGGCAGCGGAGGTGGCTTGTTTCAGAATAAACAGTGGGCGGGAGAAAAGAATGGCACCATTCCGATGACTGATATCACCCGCTAGACATCCAGGATCACCTGAACCAGCGGTGAGAATGCCATGACGGACCAAACTTGGCGAGGGTAAAGTTTCTGGCCACAGAATGCGACCAAAACGACCATCTCCTCATTCCCGCTTTGGGGTGCGGCCGTGGTAGGGGAACTTGTCCCAGTCGTTGTTGTTAGGGTCTAGGCGTGGGTCGTTGGTTTGCTGCATCCATGAGTCCACTTTGTTTCTCAGTTGGTTCAGCGTTTCTGCGTGCTGGGGGTCGGCAGCGATGTTGTGGAGTTGGTGGGGATCGGTGCGGACGTCGTAGAGCTCCTCTGCGGGACGTTTGCCAAAGATCCATGCCACGTGCTTGGCATAGGCAGGCTCTGACTGATGCGCGAGCAGGAAGTCCTTCACCTGCGTGGTATCCACATCGCCGTAGGGGCGACCGTGAAGGAAGAGCACGTCTGGATCACCAGCGGGCCAGCGGTCTGGACGCAGATTGCGGATGTAGAGGAAGTCGCGCGTGCGGACGGCCCGGATCGGGTAGCTTTGGTTATCATGCCGGACGTTGGCGTGGCGCTCCCGCTCCATAAATACGCAGTCGCGGGTCAAACTCGGCTCACTATCAAGAAGAAGCGACTTAACGCTGACCATCGTCATCTGAGCGGGCACCTTGAGCCCAGCGAGCTCGAGAAAAGTGGGTCCCAAGTCAGCTACATTCACAAACGCATCCACTTTACGGCCAGGGGTGAGGTGTTTCCCCCAGCGTATGGCTAGCGGCACACGCGAGCCTGCATCGTAGCAGTTGGCCAGACCGCGCGGCATCTGCCAGCCGTTGTCGCTGGTGTAAATGACGACGGTGTCATCGAGCTGCCCGTTCTTTTCTAACAATCCAATGGCTGCCTCAGCTTCTTCGTCCAGCTTCATGACGCCGCCGTAGTAGTTCATGAGATCATCGCGCACGGCCTGGCAGTCTGGCAACTCCGGTGGCACGGTGAGCTTGGAGGGGTCGAGCTTCTGTTTGGCAAGATCGAGGTAGGGGAGCTTGCCGCCTTTGGTGGAGGTGTCGATGTTTCCCACCCAGAAGAAGAAGGGCTTGGAGGCATCGCGCTTAGCGTAGAAGTCCGCAAAGCTCTCATGCTTGGTGCCTACGGGATTCTCCTGCCACCCTGAGAGCTGATGGTTTCCCGGCCCCCAGCCCTTGCCACTGTAGCCCACCGAGTAGCCTGCCTCTCTGAGCAAGTCAGTGACCACGGGCGTATCTCGCGGGAAGTCGCTGTTCAGACTGGCCCGCGCGCCGAGCTGATGCGCGGCCTTGCCGGTGAGCAAACAGGAACGCGTGGGCGAACACGACGGCACCGGATTGAAGGTGTGAGTGAAGAGCACGCCTTCTTTGGCGACTCGATCAAAGGCAGGCGTCTTCGCCATCGGATCGCCGAGGATGCCCGCAGTGGGCCACTTCCAATTGTCGCCAATAATAAAGAGGATGTTGGGCCGATCTGCCGCGCCCAAAGAACTCGCCACAGCGAACACGAGCAGAGCGAGGCGAAAAAGAAAAGAGCCGTTCATGGTGAGGAGAGAGCTTGTTTTGAAAACCTCTCGCTGACCAGAACAAAGTCGCCGTCTCGGACGCTCAGCGGCTCACCGGGCAGCCAAACCGATTCTCCCTGCCGCCGTGCCGAATCTCTGGCTGAGGTGCGGCAGTCTCCTGCGGGTTCCGCCACGATTCATTCTTCCGGCTAGCAGTGTCAGGCAGGTCCCGCCACGATTCATCCTTCCGGCTAGCAGTCTCGGAAGGCCCCACCACGATTCATCCTTCCGGCTAGTAGTCTCCGGCAGGTCCCGCCACGATTCATCCTTCCGGCTAGCAGTCTCCGGCGGGTCCCGCCACGATTCATCCTTCCGGCTAGCAGTCTCCGGCAGGCCCCGCCACGATTCGTCCTTCCGGCTAGGAGACTCGGGAAGGTCGCGCCACGATTCGTTTTTCCGGCTAACACCCCTCTGACGGCCCCAAACCGTCTCGTGGAAGGGGAAAATCTTGAGTGGGCTGCCAAAAATCGGCAAAATACGCCCATGTCGACTCCAACCGCCCCTTTCACGCCGTCCCCCGAGCCCAGCCCAAACCCCAACCTGGATCAGGAGTTGGTGTATGAAGCCCTCGGCTTCACGGGGCGGCGTCTTTTGCTCCAGCGCCTGGCCTCCCAGGGCAGTTGCACCGCCGCCGAGCTCTACCCGCACAGCCACCTGAAACGGGACAACACCTCCAAGCATCTCCAGGCCCTCGTCCGTGCCGGACTGGCCACGATGACGAAAGACCCCAAAGACACCCGCCGCCTCCGCTACGAACTCACTCCCCACCTGAAGCCCACCCAAGCCGAAGACGGCCACTGGGAGCTAGACTTTGGCTTCTGCCTCATGCGGTGGAGGGATAAGTGAGATTAACAACCGAGCCAATTCCGAAACCCAGTCCCGAGAGCGAGACGTCCGGCACCGTTGCACTAACACTGTCTGGCGGAGTCCTGGACTGCGGCAGCCTGCTGCCGCTCGTGCAAGGCAGCCCTGCTGCCGTTAGCGTCTCTACGGCCCGCCACGACGACCCGCTACCGCAAGGGCGAAGCCTTGGTGCTTCGATCGATGTCCATCGGACTACCCGCCAGCAAGGCTGGCTCAGACAAGCGGCAGCAGGCTGCCGCAGTCCGGGTGGCTTTTCGACAAAATCCCGAGCTCTCACCACGCTGCCGAGAGAGTTTCTTCATCCTTTGTCCACCATCTCGACTAACAACCACCCGCGCGGATTAAGACTCGCCCAGGCAGTTGACGTTTCAAGCCTCAAACGTCACGACACCGCTGCCCCTCAGTCACCTGCCGACTGGCGCAAGGCTTGGAGGAATGCCTGCAAGAGAGGTGATGCCTTGCCAGCCCGGAGGATGGCACCGACTACGATGGGAGGTGCGGGTGGCTTGATGGCGAGATACTTGGCTCTTTTTCCTGCCATCATGGCGTAGGTGGGTGGCCCGAAGGCGATCCCCTGCCCTGCCTCGACGGCGGCCATGAGGCTGGTAGCACCATCCACGTGTGAGACGATGCGGGCTGCTCGCTTGGCATGGCGAACAACTCCCTGCAACCAGTGATGATAGTCAGGATAACCCTCGCGCACGAAAGCAACGATGGGCTGCCGCATGACTTCATCCAGAGTGACGGAGCGCCGTTGCGCGAACGCGTGTTCATTAGGCACCATGATGCCAATGGGCATCTCCTGCAGCGGCTCAAACACGAGTCCGCCACCTTTTCTCAAAGGCGGCTCCACGGCCAAGGCGACATCCAGCTCACGGGCCTTCAGCCCTGCAAGGATCTCATCACTAGCAAAGTCATGCAGCACCACACGCACCTTGGGGTGGGTCTTGCGGAAGAGTTTCAACACTTTGGGCAACAACTCCGTGGTAGGCGTGGGTGAGTAGCCCACTCGGAGCTCGCCAGCGGACTCCGTGGGCAAGGCGCGCACTCGCCGCACGCCATCCTCCACACGCGCCAAAACGGCTCTGGCATCCTTCAGGAAAAGTTTACCCGCAGCAGTGAGCACGATCTGCTTGGCACCTCGGTCAAACAACGGCGCACCGAGTTCACTCTCCAGATCGCGTATCTGACGGCTAAGCGGCGGCTGAGAGACATTGAGCCTAGCGGCGGCCTTGGTGATACTGCCCTCGTCAGCAACGGTGACGAAGTATCTGAGGTGGCGGAGTTCCATGAGGCACACATACTCAGAAGGTATGGGTCACCAATCAACTTGGTATTTTTCATCAAGACCACTTCGTCCCAGTGTGCTCAGGTCTAACAACACCTCTCACTCATGAAAGCAACGCTTACCCGAGCCAACGAAATCCGCACCGTCCGCGCCTATGGCGATGAAATCCATGTCCATCTGGGCTCAGAAGTGAGTGGTGGCAAGTTCACCATGTTCACCGACTGCACTCCACCGCAGATGGGCCCGCCGCCACACTTCCACACCACGGAGGATGAGTGGTGGTATGTGCTGGAAGGTAAGGCGGAGTTCTTTGACGGAGAAAACTGGATAGCCGTGGCGCCTGGAGGCGCGGTGTTCTCTCCGATGAACTCCCTGCACTCCTTCCGCAATGTGGGCGACACCACGCTGAAGAACATCACCTCGCTCTCGCCTTCTGGCTTCGAGGAGTTCTTCAGTGAGTCCCAGGCTGTCTTTGAGCAGGGCGGAGAGCCGGACATGCAGAAGCTCATCGGCATTGCGGCTAAGCGGAACATCTTTTTCCCCACTCTGGTGCCAGAGTTTGCCTCCCAACAGGGCAAGGCCACTCTGCCACCAGCCATCGTGCAGCCGGAAGACGGCAAAGTGCTGCATGCTTTTGGCGAGGAAGTGACTTTCCTGCTCGGGGCTGAGCACACGGGGGCAAAGTTCGCCATGTTCACCGAACTGACGCCTCCTGGCGGCGGACCGCCACCGCATTGGCATGAGCACGAGGATGAGTGGTTCCTCGTGCTAGAAGGCACGGTCAGCTTTTACATCGATGGGCAGTGGCATGAAGCGAATCCGGGCGATGCGGTGCTAGCTCCGCGCAAGCAAGTGCACACCTTCAAGAACAACACGTCATCCCCCACCAAGATGTTAGTGCATGCCACGTCCGATAACTTTGAAAGGTTCATCACTGCTGCGGCAGCAGAGTTTGCACGTCCAGAAGGGCCGGATATGGGCCGTGCGGTGCAGATTGCCGAAGAGCACGGCATTCACTTCGTCGAACCCTGAGCGCTCGGCACGGGATTCGGCTCTGACCAAAGGATGCGTGCCACAAACGTGGCACCCTCGGCACCGCGTGCCTTGGAGTCCTTCATGAACATGCCCTCACACACCGTGACCCAAGATTCATGGTCGTTGATGCGCGCACAGCCGAAGTTGCCCATCTCCGCGCCACGCTCAGGAACGACGACTTTCTCAGTCGCGCGGATGACCTGGAGTTTCGCGGGATCGACACGAGCCATGAACAACGGTGCGCGATGCCGCACGATGTGATCATTGTTTGCACCACGGCGAGTGTAGACGAGCAAGAGACCCTCTCGATGCGCCAGCCAGTGCTGCTGCGTGTTGTAGCTGCCAAGGTCCGCACCATCGTCGAACGTCCACGGCTGTGGCGTAGAGAACTCGAGCCCGTCATCGCTCACACTCACATAGCCGCGCTCGTCATTCCGCAGCGTGAGGTAATAACGACCGCTAAAGGCAATCAACGACGGCTCATAAAGCCCACGGGCCACATCCAGACGCAAGACATTCCCATTCCGCACATAGACAAGGTTCTCGCCGTCGAACTGACACTCGGCCACGGTTGTGCTGTAGCGATCTTTGGCGCTCTTGGCGATGTAGAGCGGCACGAGCAGTTTCCCGTCATCCTTAACTACCCACTGCGCACAAGCATTGCGCGCAAAGTTAAACTCTTCGACTTCGGGCAGCTCCAAAACCTGCCACGGTGTCCATTTCGATGTCTTGGGGTCGAAGATGGCATACACCGTCTGATGGGAGCGCTTCACGTCGTCGAGCTGCTTGCCCTTTGGGCTGTAGCGCACCCGGCAGCCGATGGCGATGAGTCTGCCCGTCTTCTCATGCCAACCTGGGGTGACATCGGCAACACTGAGCGTCACGCCATCTGCCTGCGGCTGCCAGTCGATCTCTGGCGGCAAAATAGGACCACTCCAGGACCCATCAACTCCCTCGCGCTGCATGAAGTGCAGGCCGGAGTAGTAGTCAGAGACTTTCAGATGCTTCTGAATCGTCATCACCACACCACCCGGCACAGGCGCGGCCCGCGGGTGAAACCACAGGAACTTGCCGTCATCGTGCTTCATCACGGTTTCGAGTTTCACCGTGAAGTCGACCGCTCGCGCGGAACTCAGAAGCACACAGAACAAAGCAAAAATAATGCGCATGGTTGTTGGGATCTAAAAATGGAAGAAGCTCACCGGGTCACTGCAACCGCACAATCAACAAGCCAATGACGATCAGGACGGCAGCAACGATACGCACGGCTCTGAACGGTTCTTTGAGAACGAACACAGCGAATAGGGAGCCAAACAGAACGCTGGTCTCACGCAATGCGGCAACAATGGCAATAGGAGCCTTGGTCATCGCCCAGATCGCGATGGTGTAAGAGATGAGTTGAAGCGCACCACCCAACAAACCACGCCGCCAATGACGTTGCATGGCCGGAAGGATGGCACGGCCTTCCCGAAAGAGCGCGTACGGGACCATGACCACCACCATCCCAACAAAGAGCCAAACCGAATAAGCGTGGGGATTCTTTGAAAGGCGTCCGCCAATCCCATCCACAACCGAATACGCACAAACCGTGAGCGCCGTGAAGAGCGCAAAACCAATAGCCTTGCGGTCAAGATGAGCCACGGCCCGTCCTCCACGCGATGAGAGCATGAAGACGCCAAGAATGAGCAGAACAATGCCAACCCAGCCAACCAGACTCTGCTTCTCTCCCATCCAGACCGCAGCAACCGTAGCCGTCATCAGTGGAGCAGCCCCGCGCGCAATGGGATACACTTGCCCAAGATCTCCGGCCCGATAGCTCTCAATGAGACCAGCAAAATAGAAGAGATGAATCAGCACGGAAGCCACCAGCCACGGCCATGCATCTGCATGAGGGACTCCAATGAAGGGCACGAAGGCCAAAGCAACAACCCCAGCACCCACGGAGATCAGCGTGGTGGTTAGCATTGGAGTGAGACCAGCCTTGATGAGAGTGTTCCATCCCGCATGAAACACGGCTGACAACAGTACGGCGAGAAATACAAAATTGTCAGCCGTAGACATCATCACTTAGCGGCTAGCCACTTCTAACGCACTCAGGCGATGATGGTGAAATGGCATGCACTTTGGATGCCGATAAAGCGATGGAACTCTAAACATGACTCAGATCAACTCACTCAGAGGCCTTCCCGAGTCTACGATGAAGTTTGGACGACCCTGATGATCCGTGTAAGTGGTGTCCAAAGGCACGCCCATGTGGTGATAGATGGTTGCAGCGAGATCGCCGGGAGTCACGGGGCGCTCGTCAATCTCTCCACCATCCTTCGTGCTCGCTCCAATCACTTGTCCGTGACGAAAACCTCCGCCTGCGAGGCACATGCTCATCACCACTGGCCAGTGATTGCGACCGTCCGTGCTCCCCTGCGTGCCGAGCGTCGGAGTGCGCCCAAACTCGCCCATCGCAATAACCAGCGTGTCGTCCAGCATGCCGCGCTCCCTCAGATCGCTCACCAGTGTAGTGATCACGTGATCAAACACTGGCAGCAGCGGCCGCAGTCCATTCCAAATACCGCCATACGGCGGGATGTTGTCTCCGTGATTGTCCCAGGTGCCGCTCGCGCTGTGATTGCTGAGGTCGATGGTCACAAACGATGAACCGCGCTCCACAAGACGTCGGGCCAACAAGGCTTGCTTTGCCCAATCGTGCTCACCAAAGCGATCTCGCACATTCTTGGGCTCCTTTTCCAAATCAAACGCCTCCTGTGCACGACCACCCGCAACAAGGTCGAATGCCTTTTGGCCAAATGCATCCATGGCGCTCATCATGCCACTCGAATCAATCTCTGCGCGCAAGCCGTCCATCTGTCGACTGAGCGATTGGCGCGCCTGAGAGCGATCCATACTAAGTCCAGCGGGCAAACGAAACAGCTTTGAGGCATTGTTCCCATCAAACGGATCATACTGAGTGCCAAGGTAGCCACCCCAGGCCACATGAGAGCGTGACTTCATGTTAAGCACAACGTAAGGAGGCATCGCTGGGTGATTGGCACCATGATGCTTAGCGACGATGCTGCCGAAGGAAGGAAAATACTTCGCTTTTGGATTTGTGCGCGGCTCATTGGCCAGATTGGCAGTCTGCATGACCATGTTCGGCTCATGGTTACTGAATCGGCAATCGACCGAGCGAATCACAGTGAACTGATCGAGCATCGCGGCCTGCTTTGGCAAATACTCGCAAATGCTTACGCCAGGCAATTTCGTTCTGATCGTCTTAAACGGCCCGCGATTCTCAATGGGTCGGTCCGGCTTCGGGTCCCAGGTGTCGATGTGAGATGGACCGCCCGTCATCCAAAGCAGGATCACCGATTTACCGCTCTTCGTTGCCTTGCCCTCGGCCCGCAATCTCATCAAACCAGGCAGCGTTAGGCCTCCCAAGCCAGCGAGGCTTGTCTTTAAGACGGAGCGACGGCTGTGCACGACGACTCCGTCCCTCAAACGCGGGTTCATGAAGGTGAAGGCATGTCGGTGGTCGCTACCGGGCATGTGTGAACCTACGCATCGGATGAAACAGCCCTGTCATCACGTGGGTATTCTTGGCATGCGACTCGCGCTGCTTCTTCTCCTGCCCCTGCTCCTTCACGCTCAAGACGAGCGTGTCATTCATCACTCTGCGGATGCCAGCGAGTCGACACGATGGGCGGCGAAAGAACTGCAACGGCTCGTTTTGGCCGCCACGGGCGAGACGATGGTCGTTTCGACGGAAGGCAGCTCAAACGCAGCCATTCGTCTCATATCGGATGATTCGTTGCCAAGGGATGGTTTTGCGATTCGCGCAGAGGACGGTAGCATTGTCATAGCAGGCAATGAGAGTGAACCGAAGGGCACTTGGGAGCTGCCGAGCCACGGGATCATGTGGGGTGCGTTTGAGTTCGCGGAGCGGTTTCTCGGAGTGCGCTGGCTGTTTCCTGGGCCGCTGGGTGAGGATGTGCCGAAGCGTGAACGGTTGTCGTTAGATCTTAAAGAGGAGATTCGCGGCCAGCCGGGCTTTGCGGCGCGTTCCTTAGCCTATCTTGGCGAGAGTGATCGCGAGATCGTGCATCGCTTTCAGCCGGTGCTCGATTGGATGAAGCATCAGCGGCTTACCAACGCGCTGCATCCCTTTGCTACCGGCTATGGGCACTCGTGGGACGACTATTTGAAGCCTGCGGACATCGAGGCGCATCCCGAGTGGAAGCCTTCGAGTGGCAACTTCGAGCGCAATGGCAAGGTGACCTTCTTCTGCACTACCGCGCCCAGTTTGGTGGAGCTGTTCGCCAAACGCGTCATCGAAAGCATGGACCGCAACCCGAAGCGGGAGATGACGAGCATCTCGCCCACCGACGGCGGCGGCTTTTGCACCTGCGAGCGCTGCAAGCCGCTCATTGACACCGATCCGCATGGCAAACCGAGTCACGCACGGGCGATGCTGACGTTTTACCAACAAGTCGGCGAAATCATCGCCCGCGGGCGGCCAGGGCGCAGGCTCGGCGGCTTCGTGTATTACAACTACCAGTATCCGCCCGCGAACGCGCCGAAACTGCCGGACAACGTGAGCCTCTGCTGGGCACCGCTGAACTACTACGGCTACGGATTGCTCAAGACGGTGTATCGCGCCGAGTTCGAGAGCGCGATGCAGCGCTGGAGCGAGATCACGCCGCATCTCTTCTATCACAACTACTCCACTTGGATGCGAAGTTTCCACGGCGCGCCACTGCCGGTGAGTCTCGACACCTTGAAGTGCGAGCTGCCTACTGCCGCGCAAAACCAAGCCTGGGGAGCGCGCATGGTCGGCACCAGCGCCTGGGGCGTGAACGCGCCAATCAATTACCTGCTCGCCAAACAGCTCTGGAATCCGCAGATCGATGTTAGCGCCCCGCTCAATGAGTGGCTCGAACGCGCCTACGGCGCCGGCTGGCGGCACATGCGTGCGCTTTATGACGAGCTCGACGCGAAGATGCTCGCGCACAAGCAAGCGCAGTCGCCCATCTACAAAGGCAGTCAATGTGAGGTGAACGAGGACGTGATGAAGACGGTGTACGCGCCGCTGTTTCCCTCAATGGAGAAACACTACTGCGCCACGCTCGCCGAATGCGCCAGCGACACACACCGCGCCCGCCTCGCGATGTTCGGCGACAATCTCACGCAACTTCACTTTGCGCTGCGAAAGGCCGGATTGATCGCGGACGATGCCCAATCGCTCTTTCACCGCGATGACGCAGCCTTTGCCGCCTTCTTGAAGCAAATGCAGACCACCTTCAGCCTCCACCACGACAAACACGGCCTCGATCACGGCCCGATCTGGAAAGGCGAGTGGCGGGAGCCCTGAACTTACATTGCATGTCAGGCCACCATCCACCTCTGCGTTTCCCTAGCACATGAACAACACCGCCCTGCTGCTGTCTCTTTTCGCTCTCAGTTCTCCCATCTTCGCCGCGAATGAATCGCCGGAGGACATCAAGATCCGCGAGGGCATTCCTTTCGGTGGTGACTTCAAACCGCAGCCGAAGGTCGGTGCATTTGTCGTCGTGGGGCATGGGGCAAGCATTTTGACCTCGAAGGACGATGGCAAGACGTGGAAGCAAGCCTTCTTCGCCGCGCCCGGCGCGGATCATGGGCCGTGGGCCACGAAGGCGGTCGCTTATACGAATGGTGTCTTCGCCGTGCCGGTCGGTTGGGGTGCCTCGACGATCTATTTGGCCTCCGATGATGCGCTGAACTGGCGTCATCTCACCAGCGGCACGTCAAAGCTGCCGGAGGGCAAGGGCGATGCCCGCGTGATGCCCGGAGCGTGGGGCATCGCGGGTGGCAAAGGCACTTTTGTCACCAGCGGCTACATGACCTTTGCCGCCACGTCCGACTTCGGGAAGACTTTTGATGCCTTCGGCATGTGGGGGAAGTTCAAAGACGATCCGCGGGGCAAGCTGAGCACGCATCACGTCGGCGCGGTGTATTGTGGCGACGCCAGCGGGCGCTTCCTCGCGCTCGGTGACAATCGCGGCGACTCCGGCCCGAAGTTTGGCAATCTCTTCGCCAGCGATGATGCGGGCAAGACCTGGAAATGGCTCACGCCGAAAGGTCTCGATGCCTCCATCGGTCGCGGCACGCTCGAGTGCAACGGCAAGCTGCTCGTGATGACCGACAAAGACGCCGCGAACGCGTGGACGAGCACCGACAACGGCGAGACCTGGCACGGCCCGCACGCCACCGGCACGCAACGCGCCACTTTGAGCGTCGTGGGCGGCGAGTTTTGGCTCTGCGGCAAAAAATCCCGCGCCAGCACCGACGGCAAAACCTGGCGCGACCTCCCGGCCGCCGTCCCCGAAGGCCTCGTCATCGCCAGCGACCAAGGCACGCTCGTGATCATCCACCAACAACGCTTCAACATCCTCCGCAGCACCGACAGCGGCAAAACCTGGACCGAAGTCCACACCTACACCCCACCCGACATCAAAGGCGGCGCCCAAGGCCTGCGCGATGGGGCATGGGGGCTGGTGGCTCCGTAAACCCGCTTGATCACATTCATGAAGAAGACTTATCAACTCCTCATTCATGGGCATGGATTTAACGTGGCTATAGATGATGCGTCAGGAAAGATACGCGGCTTTTTCACAGCCAGACGAATCAAGGCTTCAAGTCATGACGAAGCGCTTCGCTTGGGATTGGAACACTTCTAACTTGAGAAGAAAATCGAAAGTCTAGTTGAGGGGTCCGTTGCGAATGGCGCACGTCCTCAGTTTGAAGTGGATGAGTTGTTCGTAGTGCCGATTTGGAAGACGCTTTTTCGCCGTTTTCGACCTGGTCTCATTTTCTATGAAGAGGAAGAGAATCAATCATCCACCAATCCATGAACAAGCAGGCTTCGACTGCTATGAGATGTCTCATCATCATCCTTTCGTCATTCGTCATTCTGGTTTCGTCATTGGCCGCGGCTCCGCCGAACATCCTCTTCATCCTCACCGATGACCAGGGCTGGGCCACGCTCGGATGCTACGGCTCGAAAAAGGTGCCCACGCCGAATCTGGATCGTCTCGCGGGCGAGGGCGTGAGGTTCACGGATGCTTATGTGATGCCGCAGTGCACGCCGACACGGGCGGCGTTGCTCACGGGGCAGCACACGGCGCGGAATGGGATGTGGCATGTCATTCCGTGGTATGGGCTGCCTTGGGCGAGGATGCAGGAACCGGCGTTTCGCGAGCAATTGCCGCGTGAGTGGCCGACGTTGCCGAAGGAGTTGCGCAAGGCGGGCTATCGCACAGGCATGGCGGGCAAATGGCATCTCACCACGGGTGCGGATGGCGACTACACGCATCTGCGAGCGGGCGATGCGCACGGCTTTGACTACGTCGCGCCGCGAGGCCCGGGCACGCAGAACGAGGGCGACAAATGGGTCGATCACCTCACCGATTCGGCCATCGGGTTCATTCGCGAGCGCAAGGACAAGCCGTGGTTCTTTTATCTCGCGCATCACACGCTGCATGGCGTGGTCTCTGCGCCGCCGGAGTTGGTGAAAAAGCATCGCGATGCCGGTGCGCCGGAGACTGGCATGTTCAACGCGACCTATCTCGCCGCCATCGAGCATCTCGACACGAGCGTCGGCCGCCTCATGGCCACGCTCGATGAAACGAAGCAGCGCGAGAACACGCTCATCGTCTTCCTCTCCGACAACGGCGGCCTCGACACGAACTACAACACGAACACCACCGGCCAGCTCACGATCAAAACGCAGGAGTTCGACAACGCGCCGCTTCGCGCCGGCAAAGGCTCGCCCTACGAAGGCGGCATCCGCGTGCCTTGCCTCGTCCGCTGGCCCGCGAGCGTGAAAGCCGGTCAGGTGTGTTCGACGCCGGTGCATGTGACCGATTGGATGCCTACACTGCTTGCCGCGGCAGGTCGTGACACAGGCACTCCTGCCTGTGATGGCACCAATTTGATGCCGCTCCTCCACGGCGAAACACTCCCCGAGCGTCCGCTCTACTTTCACATGCCGCTTTACGACCTCCGCTGGGCCGCCACGCCCTGCGCGGTGATCCGCGAGGGCGATTGGAAGCTCATCGAGCACTTCGGCGACTCCTTTGACGAAAACCTGCACTACCAACCCGGCCGCAAACTCGAGCTCTTCAACCTCCGCGAAGACCTCAGCGAGTCGCAAAACCTCGCCACCACTGAAAATGCCCGCGCCGAGGCGATGAGCGCCAAACTGCGCACCTGGCTCGAATCCATCCCCACGCCTATTCCAGCCGAAAATCCGCACTTTGATCCGAAGCGACAGTTTGAGGAGACGAAGACCAAGCAGGCGTGGAATCCGTGAGGCGTTGGAGTCAGAAAAGCGCCGACCGGACGTTTCAGCTTCATCGAACCGGCCTGATGAAACGCTTTTTACTGCCTCTGATCCTCACCGCCACCGCCGCCAGCGCGGCGGGCAAGATCGACTCCAAGGTCACCGCGTTCATGCAGACCTACTGCATGAGCTGCCACGGTGAAAAGAAGCATAAAGGCGACTTTCGCGTCGATACGCTGCAAATCAGCCAGACCGCCGCTGATGCGGAGAACTGGCAGCTCGTGCTCGACAACCTGCATCTCGGCGAGATGCCGCCGGAGGATGAAAAGCAGCCGAAACCCGCCGAGGTGGAGCCGGTGACGGAGTGGATTCAGGGCGAACTGCGCCGCGCGGCGCTCGCTCTCAGCGGACAGAAGGGCGAGGTGGTGTTGCGGCGGCTGAACCGCTTCGAGTATGAGAACACCATCGAGGATATCTTTGATGTGCGCGGCGATTTCACCGTTGGCTTTCCCGAGGACGCCGTGAGCGGCGGCTTCAACAACAACGGCGGCGCGTTGATGCTCTCTGCCGAGCAGCTTGGCGAATACATGAAGGCTGCGGACTTCATCCTCAGCCGCGCCATCGTCACTAAACCGCGTCCGGAGACACGGCTCGTCACCTTCACGCTCAAGGACATCGAGGACCGCCGCAAGGCGCGCGAGGAGGAGCGGCTGCGGCGCCTCGGCGGCAAGGACGATCCGGGCTACACGCTCACGCCGGCGGAGAAGAAGCGCCGCGAACAACAGAAGGCCACGGGCAACTACGGCGAGCCGTTTTACCCGCCGTGGGGTCAGGACATGCTCATCCCCGTGATGTATAAAAAGCCGGACACGAAGGAGTTCCTCCAGGTGCGCGAGCCGGGCTGGTATCGCTTCAAGGTCGTGGCCTACGCCGTGCGCAATGAGGGCAAAATCATGCGCCTCCAGGTCTCGCACGGCAGTGACAACCGCGAGGAGCCGCAGACCATCGCGGGCATCACGCAGCTCACAGATGAGACGCCGCGCGAGATCGAATACCGCGTCTATCTGCAACCAAACCAGCGCGTGCAGGTGTCCATGCTCGATGGCACGAACTGGCTGCCCGGCTCACGCATCCTGGAGGACAAATCGCCCGCCATCGCGATCAAGCGCATCGAGTTTGAAGGCCCGCTCATCGACCAATGGCCGCCGAAGGGGCATCAGGCCATCTTTGGCAAACGCGAGATCGCGAACATCGACGAGGCCGACGTGCCGCAGGTGCTGCGCGACTTCGCGCCGAAGCTCTTTCGCCGTCCGGTCGAAAGCAGCGTCGTGGAAGAGTTTGTCGCGTTTTACCAGCAGCAGCTCAAAGAGGTGTCCGCGCTCGACGCCTTCAAGCTCACGATGAAGGCCATGATGACCTCGCCGCAGTTTTTGTATCACCAGGAGCCTGCGGACAAGGTGGATGACTTCGCGCTGGCGAACCGCCTCTCGTATTTCCTCTGGCGCAGCATGCCCGACGACGAGCTGATGCGCCTCGCCTCGCAAAACGCGCTCTCAAAGCCCGCCGAGCTGAAAAAGCAGACCGCGCGGCTGCTCGCCGATCCGCGCGCGGAGCGCTTCCTGCGCGATTTCACCGGCCAGTGGCTGCAAACGACGAAAGTCGGCGAGATGCAGCCCGACAAGTCGCTCTATCCCGAATACGACGAGGATCTCGAACGCGCGATGGTGCAGGAGACGCAGCTCTTCATCCGTGAACTGCTTGTGAACGACCTCAGCATCGCCAATCTGCTCGACTCTGACTGGACGATTCTCAACGACCGCCTCGCGCGGCATTACGGCATCGAGGGCGTCAGCGGAAATGAGTTCCGCAAAGTCAGCCTCGACAAGTCGAAGAGCGTTCGCGGCGGCCTGCTCACCCACGCGAGCATCCTCAGCATCACCAGCAACGGCACCACCACCTCGCCCGTGGTGCGCGGCGTGTGGCTGCTGGAGCGTTTGCTCGGCACACCCGCGCCGCCACCGCCGCCCGATGTGCCGCCCATCGAGCCCGACATTCGAGGTGCCAGCACCATCAACGAACAGCTCGCCAGGCATCGCGACATCGCCCAATGCGCCGCCTGCCATGCCAAAATCGATCCGTATGGCATCGCGCTCGAAAACTTCGACGTCACCGGCGGCTGGCGCGTGAACTACCGCGCCCTCGTCGAAGCCAAAAACGGCCGCAAAACCCTCGGCGAAGGAAAGCCGGTCCAACCCACCGACAAACTGCCCAAACTCGGATCGTTCGGCGGCTTCACCGAGTTCCGGTCCTTGTTGAAGAAGAACGAGACCCTTGTCTTCCACAACGTCGCCGAAAAACTCGCCACCTACGCCCTCGGCCGCAGCCTCGGCTTCGCCGACCGCGAGCACATCGACCAGATCGTCCAAAGCACCCGCGCGAACGGCGGCGGAATGCGGACGATGATCGGCACGCTCGTGATGAGCCCGTTGTTCCGTCGGCCGTAAAATCGCCATTGGGCATGTCGTGAGACTAGCCCTGAGGTTTTTGATGCAGCTTTGGTGGGGATCGTTACTGTGTCGTTGTTTATGGAACCATTACTCGCCTTGCTTCAGGCCAACAGCCAGCGCTCTCATTCAGAGCTGGCCAAGGAACTCAATACGACGGAATCCGATGTGGCAGCCCGCATCGCGGCCGCCGAGACGAGCGGTGTGATTCTGGGTTACCAGGCGGTGGTCGATCACAACAAGGAGGTGGATCGTGGCGTCCAGGCCCTCATCGAAGTAAAAGTGAGCCCAGAACAAGGTGGAGGATTCGATCGTTTGGCTCGGCGCATTTCTCAATACGATCAAGTGCGTGACTGCGTGCTCATGTCTGGCGACTACGACTTGGCCGTGACTGTGCAAGGTCGCGATCTTTATGATGTTGCACGGTTTGTGTCAGAGAAGCTCAGCACGCTTCGTGGTGTCTTGTCCACGGGTACATTGTTTGAACTCAAGTCATACAAACAAGCTGGGTTTATTGTCGACAATGGTCCTCCAGAGGAGCGGTTGCCTGTGACTCCTTGATCTGCTCAACCACTGCTCATGGACTACCAAAGCCTGCTTTCCAGGCAGATCGTCGATCTGCCCCGTTCCGGTATCCGGGACTTTTTTGAACTTGTCATCGGACGCCCCGATGTGATTTCCCTCGGAGTGGGGGAGCCCGATAAGCCAACTCCATGGCCCATTCGTGAAGCTGCTATTCGCTCAATTGAGAAGGGACAGACGTCTTACACCTCAAATCTTGGCCTTGAGCCACTGCGGAACGAAATCTCCCGCTATGTGGAAGAGAACTACAACGTGAGCTACGATCCAAAATCAGAGATCCTGGTGACTGTTGGCGTCTCCGAGGGATTGGATTTGGCTATTCGTGCGGTGATCAATCCTGGGGATGAGATCATTTATCATGAGCCGTGCTACGTGAGTTACAATCCGAGCATTCAAATGGCCTATGGCGTGCCCGTGCCTGTGAATGCGAGTCCTGCTCACGATTTCGCTGTGCTGGCAAGTGACATTGAAAAAGCCATCACGCCAAAGACAAAGGTGATCATGCTTAATTTCCCAACGAATCCAACAGGTGGCATACAGCCGGTGGAGGAGTTGGAGAAGATAGCGGCACTGGCCATCAAGCACAATTTGATCGTCTTCACTGATGAGATCTACTCAGAGTTGCTCTACGATGGCAGGACTCACACGTCGATTGCCTCGTTGCCAGGTATGAAAGAGCGCACTGTGTTTTTTCATGGTTTCAGCAAGGCTTTTGCGATGACTGGCTGGCGCTTGGGTTATGCGTGTGCCCCAGCGCCATTGCGGGAAGCAATGATGAAGATTCATCAGTACTGCATGTTGTGTGCTCCGATCATGAGCCAAGTGGCTGCGATTGAAGCCCTGAAATTGGGGAAACTGGCTTACGAAGAGATGCGCGCTAGCTACGAGCAGCGGCGTAATAAGATTGTCGGTCGCCTCAATGCCATGGGCTTACCTACTTTCATGCCGGGCGGTGCATTTTATTGCTTCCCCGACATCAGAAGCACTGGGATGACGAGCAAAGAGTTTGCGATCAAGCTGTTAGAAGAGAAAAGCGTGGCGGTGGTGCCAGGACCTCCTTTTGGAGCGATCGGTGAGGGGTTTGTGCGTTGCTGTTATGCCACGGACACCAACCTGATCGATAAGGCTATGGATCTGATGGCGGCTTTCGTTGCAGAGCACCGCAAATGACATTATTACGCCCGTCCCCTGCTGTGGCTCATGCAGCGCCGTTGGTGCTGTTCATGCTGATCACAGAGGTGACGGGGTTCTTCCGCTTGGAGAACGGTGGCGCACCGTGGTATGTCCGCGCGCCCGAGCACTGGGTCTACCCGCTTCAGTGCATCATCCTTGGAGCAGTGCTTTGGACGTGGCGAAAGAGTTACGTGTTGAGTCCATGGACTGGATTCACGCTCGCCGTTGGTTGTGGCGTAGTGGGGATAGCCGTGTGGTTGATGCCAGGACTACTCTATGAGCGTTGGATCGGGGCGGGAAGTGCGCCTTCCTGGTGGGAGTGGGTGGGTTTGGTGCCTCACAAAGATGGATTTTATCCTGGGGTGTTCGCTGATGGCTCTGCGGCCTGGTGGGGCACGGTTTTGCTGCGATTTGTGCGCATGGTTATCATTGTGCCGTTGGTGGAGGAGTTATTCTGGCGTGGATTCTTGATGCGCTACTTGCAGGCAGGCGACAAAAGCATACTGAGCGTGCCATTTGGCCAGCATTCTTGGTCGGCATTCTGGGTAACCACATTGGCCGTCACGTTCGTGCATCACGCCTCGGATCGACCAGCAGCATTTGTTTGGGGTTCTTTGGTCTATTGGGTGGCAGTGAAAACGAAAAGCCTAGGCGCGTGTGTATTAATGCATGCGGTGGGGAATCTCCTGCTTGGTCTCCACATCATCAACACCCAGCAGTGGGGCTATTGGTGAGGCACGCTTGTCTCAGCGCTAAGTCGTGCCTATGGTAAGAGCATGAACTTGCGTGTGGTCGTAGGAGTCGTTTTCTGCCTTTGGGTGGCGGACGGACTGGCTTTCGCTCAGGACAAAAAAGGCGCTGAGTGGTCTGATAAAGACACACGCTTGGCCACGGAATACCTGGAACTTCTCGTCGACTCCCCAGAGTATGGTCGTGTGGTGGACCTTTTGTGGGATCTATATCAGCAGAAGGATAGCACCAAACTTTTGCTCGAGAACGTTCATGCTCAAGCCACTGCGTCTGGACATGCCCATCTACTTTTGGTGGAGGCGCATCTCGTCCGCCGAAGCGGTGATTTGAAAAAGGCTGCAGATCTTTATGATGCCATTCTGAAGACAACTCCAGACCTTGCGCCAGCCATGCAAGCTCGGGCTGATGTGGCCATTGAACTTGGCGACTCGTCACGCGCTATCATGCTACTACAGAAACTTGCTGTGGCGATTGCTGAGCCCAGCATCTGGCTCCGGGTGGCAGAACTTGAGCTAGCACTCGCCAAAGTAGACAATGCTGCACGAGCATGGGAAGAGGCGTTGAAACTTCGGCCTCAGGATCTAGAACTGGCTCGCAATGTCGCCCAGCATCTTCTGCGGGCGGGCCTGCCTGAACGCGCAGAAGCACACTTGTTGCGACTTTCGCAATCCGCTCCTCCAGCACAGAGGATCGATGCCCTGTTGGATCTAGCCAGAGTGCGGGAACACGCTGATCGTGCGAAAGAAGCAGATTCGGCGCTCTCGGCGGCATTAGAAATGGTGGACTTTCGTGATGCGCGGTACGCGGAAATTTTTCGCCGCAGGGTGAGGCTGCACGAGCGCTTCGGCACGCTCGAACAGTTCAAGGATGCCTGCATCGCTGCTGCCAAAAGGAAGGAGGCCACCGAGCGAGAACTTTTTGATGCAAGCCGTGTCCATGAACTCACGGCAGAAGCTGATGAACAGATCGTTTGGTTGCGTGCACTGGTTAAGCATTCGCCCGAAACAGGGGATTATCGCTGGGAACTGGTGCGTGCCTTGCTAGACCACGAGGGTGCAGCCGAAGCAGCCCGACTTTTGGACGAGCACCTTTCAAGTAACACCGCCTCCTCGCCTGCGGTCATTCTCCTCCGGGCGGAAGCCGATCTGAGGCTCAGTCATGCTCAGGAAGGCTCTCGTCGTCTACTGAAGCTGTTGGAAGAGCATCCAAATGAAGGCGATATCGAGAAACAAGTGCTCGCTTTTGCTCAGGAGCGTTCGTTGGATGATGTGCTACAACACATTTATGAGGCGAGGCTCAATCGCAGTCCCAATCAGCCTGAGGCAGTCTACGCTCTTGCAGGATTTCATCGGTCACGCAATCGCGTTGATGATGCAGGAAAACTGCTCCGAACGTTTGCAGACTCAGCGTCAGATCCTGTAGAACGTGCGCGTCGATTGGCTGAGGCTGCCGCTTTCATGGCTAGTGCTGGGAGTCGTGATGAGGCGTTAAAACTCCAAGAGGAGGCGGTAAAGCTGGCGGGCAATCAACCAGAAGTCCTGCTGCGGCTTGCAGACATGATGCTCGCTGGTGATGAGAGCAACGAGGCGCTTCCTAAGCTTGAGGCTGCAGTTGCCGCAGCAAGGTCCTTGGAGGAGAGGACAGACATCGATGAGCGTCTTTATGCCTTGTTAGCAGGGACAAAAGCCCAGGCAAAGATTGAGCCGACTGTCAGCATAACGTCAGGTGATTTTCGTCTGCCCAGTTACATCACAGGAGATGGATTTGGCTCTGGTGAGCCCGTGGAAGAGAAGAAAATGGCACCATCTGAAGCCGTGCAGGAATACGCGGAGAATCTCGTCGAAGCGGCACGGCAACCCAACGCCAAAGAGGCTGTAGTGCAACGTGCCGTTTGGTGGGCACAACGAGCCGGCATGAGCGAAGTGGTATACGAGCTTTTGCGGAGGCTACTACTGCGTTCTCAGAGTGAGCCAGTCCCAGTTGTGGACCAACGGTTCTATTTGGACATCGTCCTTGCTGAAGAAGACCGCTTTTTTGCACGCCGCCTATTGTTGGATCTATTGCAACGGGACGCTACAAACTCCATGCAGTATCTTCTGCGGCTCGCGGAGATCGCACTTGCCGACCAGCGGCCTGACCGAGCTATAACCCACCTGCAAGATGCTCTCAAACAGCACCCAGACTCAGAGCCGCTTCTCAATGCACTATCGCAATGTTTTATGCTGAGTCGGAAGGTCGATGCAGCGGTCGTACTATGGCCTGCGGCGATCAAGCGCGCCAACGGAGCTGCCGCCGCAGCGATGAGAGAGCGGTACTCTGAGCTGTTGCTGCGTGTGAACCGACTACCCGCCTACATCGAAGTTCAGGTGGACCAGCTTGAAGCCGAAGCGGACATCAAGAAGCGTCGGGAAGTATTCAAGCGCTTCCTCGACAGGGTGACCTACTCTGATCCTGTCGGGGGTGAACTCGCGGCGAATGTTATGCAAGACCGTCTGAAGCAGATCGAGACTCGGCTGCTAGAGCGTGCTAACCGACATCCATTTGACGGATTCTATCAAGAGGCACTCGCTGCCATTTTTGATCGGCGGGGCGACTCAAATCGCGCCTTCCAAGCCATGAAACAGGCTTATTACACTTCCCCTGACGCTGCATTTTCTCTAGAGAACCTGCGAGATGCGGCGGTGAAAAGCGGTGATCAGAAAGCAGCCATCTATTTTCAGAAGCAAGTGGCTGCCTACGCACCTGCAAGTGAACAAGCAGCGGAAGCGCGGCGTCTCGTCCAGATGCTGGAAAGCGCATTCCAGATGGCAGAGGCGGACAAAGTACGCCGCAGGCTTGAGAATCGATTTTCACAAGACCCTGTGGCGCTGGAGGACCTCGCCCGCCACTATAGCGATACCGGACAACTCGAGGCAGAACGACGGGTATATGAGCAGATCAAGAAGGTGAAAGCGTGGGATGCCAGAGGCACTCTTAGGCTGGCCCTCACATGCCTCGCCTTGGGGGACGAACCCGCTGCCATTGCTCATCTGAATGATCTACTATCGCGCACCACAGCGCGAAACTCCCTCAAGTCACTGCCTCCAGAACGTTGGCCGTATCCGTTAACTGATGAGCGCAAGAATGATCACTCAGGCACTCTTTCCGAGATTGTATCTCTTTTGGAAGAGACACAGCACCTTGCCAAAGATGACAAGGAGCGGCTGCGGACCTTCCTGTCCTACCCGCGTCCAGAGTTCGCACGACTTCCAGACGATGTGTCATTGGTGAGGTTAAGGGCTATCGAGGAACTAGCTCGCTTGACTGCTCGGAACGGAGAGCAAGCTCTCCGAGATTGGATAGATCGTTGGGACAAAGACCTGACCAGCCCCGAGATTGAGCGGCTTTGGGCACTGTACTACGCCAATGCCAACAAAGAACTGCACAAAAGGATAACCGCCATTCTTGGTGATGCCGAAACATTGGATGCTCGTTTCGTGTACGTTTGGGTCTGCGTCAGGTCCAATGGCATGTCTGAAGCGGTTCGATGGCTGGAACGACTCAATCTGAGGGCTGAAGGTCCTGCAAAAGCGAGAGCAGTGATCCAAACGGCTCTGGAGATATTGACGGCTACGACCAATTTTCGATTCACCGAGGATGATATTCGGATCGTCGGACGCTGTCAGTTGTTCAACACGCAGATGTTGGAGCAGTTAGTTAAGGAACTCCAGCAGCGTGAGCAGTATCGAGAAGCGATGGCACTGACGGAATGTCTCCGAGATCGATCACCCGACTTGCATGGCACTTACTCTTTCGCGTTGGCCAGCTTTGCGGAATCCGCTGAGGACTGGCAAAGGCAACGAGCCTATCTCATGGATGTAATCGAGGGGCCGCTAGCACAGGGATTCGTGGACAATAATGCTGAAGACCCATTTCTCCGTAGCGTGGTCGCCCTGTACCGACTCATGCGTACGCCGCAGGAGCGCCAAGCGATTGTTTTGAAAGCAGACCAGCGCCTTCAGAAGGCACCAGACACCTCATTCAATCGCATGAGACGCTCTGCACTTGCGTCTTTGTTCGGGGCAGATGGGTTTGCTGCTAGGAAACTGGCGGACATGGCCGGTGGACCGCTGCTTTCCGCACGTCCGATCATTGATCCCTCACCGCAGGTAATGCCACAGAGTCTTTCCCGTGGAGACAGCTCACACCTTCGTGGCTACTGGGAAGAGGTCCGGCTGCTAGGCTCCATTCTTGGCCAGCAGGGCTTTGGAGAAATGGTAGCGGACATGGACAACATTCTGGAGAGCCGCATTGGAGGTGCGCAACTTGGGCCTCGTCCCAGTGATTCATTTGGCCAGTGGAGAATGGCGCGGCTAATCCGGGAGTTGCGAGAAGCTAGCTTCCCTGAGCGGCAGAGAATGATACGCGAGTATCTCGCGTCCGTAGACATGAAGGAAGAGGACAGTGTGGAAACGCTGACTGATCTTGGACGAGAGCTTGAAGTGCACGGATTTGTAAGGGAGTGCATTGAGGTTTATCAAGGACTGCCGGGAAGAGCTCCCACAAACACCACCTTTGCCGAGTATTACATTCGTGTTTGTGAACAGGGCATGGAGCCGGAGCCTGGGCGTGCGTATGTGGCAAGTTTGTTCGGCAAGGACCCCGTATACAAGCCGCAGGGACTCGGAGACGAAACGCTACGGGAGAAACACGCACGTTTCCTTGCCATGAAACGTGATTTCGCTGGCTTGCGGGCATTTGGCTTTCGCCAGGATGGGCAGTTTAGCAAAGTACTGACAGGCCGGATACCGCCTGAAGCGCCCTATCTTCGGGAACTCGCCTTGCTTTTGGAGCGTGATGGAGACCAGACTGGTGCATTGGCTATTTGGGATAGGCTGGAACTTGTATTTAGGAATGGCACACCGGATAGCCCTCCGCCTCCAGATGTGGAATGTGCCGTTCATCGTGTGAAACTAAATGATGCTCTCGGCACCAAGGGACGAGCTCATGCCATTGCTGTCGAAGTGGATGTGAAGACTGCTGTAGATGATCTTAACCTAGAACTTCTAAAGCTGCGGTCCCAGTTGGCGGCCAACCTCGGGAAATGGGATGATATGCAAAAGCTGATGGCTCTGGCAGTCACGCAGAAGTCCGTACCGTTTTCCGTGCACCTAGGAATGCTGCTGGAGAAACATCAGCGGAGAAACGAGGCGCTTAGCTTTCTCACGCAGGCTGAACGGAGTTCCAAGGATGCAGTGGACCGGTTTCAGTTGAGGCTCGAGTTTCTGCAATTGCTTGCGCTGGATTCGAAATGGAGCCCGCAGACATCGCGTCCGCAGATTGCTGTTCTCTTTAGAGGAGAAGTGCGGGACAAAACTACCCTGGAGGCGCTGTTGTCCTGGTTGCGTCAACAGAGCTCAAGCTCCAACGCTGCATCGTGGGTTGAGCTACTCAAAGCGGAGACTCGGGCAGCACCTGACAAGCAGGTCGCGGCTCTTGCATTGAGCGCTTTCGCCACCCATCTTCCTCCTGGTCAATTGCCAGTCGAGTTTAGCCGCACGTGGAAGATAGGTGGCGAACAAGACCGCATCTGCATGGAACTCACTGCATTTGAGTTGCATCGCCACAAACGTTTCCAATGGGCACAGCAGGTCTGTGATGTATTGGCCGCCATCCCAGGGGGAACCGACCCTCGTTTATTGCCCGTGTCCGCCCTTGTAGCAGGTGGTCTCGGAGATCGTGCTCTCCAGGATGAGCTTTTTGCCGAGATCACTCAGTACTCGCTGCCTGGCGGGCAACGGACCCTTGAGTGGGCTGCGGCCTTTGAACAAATTGGGCGTCCTGATCTTGCACGTGAGGTATTTGATCTGAGTCTCCGGCGCATCAGCCGCGCCTACACACCTGGGGCGGATCTCATTCGAAGCTATTCCAAGTTTCTTATCAAACAGAGAGACTTTGAAGGAGCTGAGCGCCTGCTGATGAAGCACTATGCAACCTTCCTCCAAGACGCAGCGGGACCCGTGATCGATCTCTATACGGCATGGGGCAGGGAGAAGTCGATCCGAGATGAGCTTCCCAAGTTCTTCATGCCTGAAGGGCTCCTGATTGAGATCCAATACCGACTTGGGCAAAAATGGTGAAACAATCGCCGCTTCTCGTCCGCGATTGCAGAATCCTCGCTCCAGTGCGAAGGATAGACATGCGCACGTTCACTCTTTCGTCTCTCTGCCTGCTGCTGTTCACGAGTTGTCAGACTCCTGAAGGTGGCACCTCCATTATTGGAAAGGATGTGCTGTCTGCTGATGAGATCCATCTTGCCAAGAGGAATCCTGACTTTGAGAAACACGTTAAGCCTATCCTCCAGACCAAATGCGTGATGTGTCACACCATGGAAGCTCAGCCGAACAAGATGAGTCTGGCAAATCGGGCAGAGGCTCAGCGCTCCGGTGCTATTGGCGGAATGATCGTGCCGGGCAACCCTGAACAAAGTTCCTTGTTGATGCGTCTCGGCGAAAGCCCAACGCACCTAAAAGCAATGCCTCCCGTGGGAGAGAGGCTGACAAAGAATGAAGTCCAGATTCTACGGCGGTGGATCAAAAACGGTGCAAATTGGCCAAAAGGCGATGCCGGAACCGTTCAGTTCTGAGGTAAAGTTCACTCGCCGCCACTGCCAGACTTCTCCAGTGCATTAAAATAGGCATCCAAGCCGCTGCGGAACTCTTCAGGAGTTTCTTTGCCTGCCTTACCGGTGCTTTGACCCACTTGGCGCTCACCAACGGTAGCGTCGAGATCCGCTCCTGGACCAATATCAGCAAGGGCTGCCACAGAAGCCGAATCGGCCCCACCACCGCCCCCTGGATTGTTTCCACCACCACCGCCGCCTTTGCCCTGGCGGCGAGTCTGTAGCAATAGTTCGATAGCCTCAGTCTCCGCAGCAATCGCAGGGGCACCAGTATCGGGTTTGTCGAGAATCTCATACGCATCTTTCATCACGGTTGTGACTTCACCGAGCAGTTTGAGTTCCTTGCCAAAGGCATTCGCGTTAGGGAGTTGCGCAATTTCACGGGCAACGTCAAACACCCTCCGTCCCAGAGAGTCTTGATTCAGTGCGAGTCCCGTGCCGCGCTTGAAGTATTCCTTTTTGTCCAAAGCAGGCTTAGCCGCTTCGGCTTCACGTGTTTCATCACGGAGCTTCATTTCATCATGAAGAATCTGCATCACCTTGAGTACGATTTCAGGTGGTAGGGACTCTGAGTCGCCTCCTTTGCAGTTCTGGCATTCGGATGCACCAACAAGCTCTTCAGCCCATCGGTCCAGCGAGTCAGCCCAGTACTCAGCTGCCACAATGCTGCGACCAGACCAGTTCTGGCGAGCCTCTTCCGCAACACGAGTGAGTGCTGCCACGACTTCAGCCTTCTTCATCTGATCCAAGATGTTCTTGAATCGCATATCCTGCTTCCGCTGGTAATACGCCTCCAAGTCAGACTGGATGACCCGCACGACAGATGACTGTTCCACCTGACGAACAGCTACTTCCTCAGAAGCTTTAGTCTGCGGTGCTTCCACGCTGTTCTTGTCCAAGCCGAAGGCGCTTAGTGTGCTCGTCGTCAGCGACTGTGCGATGGCCATCTGCTTTTTCGACGCACCCTTCAGACGCTTCACGAACGTGCTGGCCTCGAGTGAGGCGAGTAACTCACGAAGTTGATCAGAAACTTTGGCAAACTCAGCGAGCAATTGTTGCTGAGCTGCCAGGGCTTTGTCGAGGTCTTGTCTGGCAGGTGAGTCCTGCTGTTGCGGCTGCTGTTCTTGAGGCTTGTCTCCCGGCTTGGAGGGAGCAGCGCCCAGCGTTGTGTTGGGTAGCGACAGTTTACCAGAACTTGGTTTTTTGGGGGCTCCAGGCTTGTCTTCTTCAGGCTGCTTTTCTCCCGGCTTCAGATAGCTTTTTTCGTTGTCGGCCAAAGTAGGAGCTTTCGGCAATGCGGGTGCCTTCGGGTCCATTTCAGATGGCTTCTTGGCTTCAGAAGATGACTGTTCGCCCTGCGCGATGCGGGGGGCTTCAGGTCCGCTCTTCTGCGGTGCCGAAGGAATCTGCTCCTGAGGCGGTTTCTGGTCCGCACTGGACTGTGAACTGGACGAGGCGGAGTTCTTCTGACCCTGGCTCTGAAGTGCTGCGCTCATTTGTTTCTGCTGCTGGCGCATCTGATCACGCACGCTTCCTTTGGGGGCATTGGACGGGGCTCCAGCGGACTTTTTGAGCATATCGGCCACGGTCGGCATGCGATTGCCAGCGATGTCCTTCAGTTGACGAAGCATCGTTGCCCAAGTTTCGAGGCGAGCCGCGTCAAATGAATCATTCCGTGCGGCTTGCTCGATGAGTTTGCGTCCAACACCATTTAGCGAGTCAAGTCGATCCCGATTTGCTTCTTCAGCTGCAGCTTGTTGGCTGAGGCGGCGGCGATTCTCGGGGCGGTCCAGTTCTTGCTCGGTAAGTTCACGCAGTTCTTTGTTTGTCTCATGCAACCTCTGCTCGTGTTCGTACGTCTCACGTGCCGCCTGGAGCCATTTACCAAACTGATCTGTCATCCAGATGGCGTGGTCGTCTTTGCTCAGAATGTGCACTACAAATCCCGGTGACCTTGCGCGCTCGCGCCCAGGTTTATAATCCTCTGCCCAAGCTCTTATCTCGAGTGCTTGGGGTGCCACGCCCTCTTTTTGAGCGCTGAAAGTGGCCCTAGCGGTCACTGTTTTCGTCTCAGCGGCACCGGCAGAAGCGATCTTTTCTCCCGTCTTGCCTTGTGGATTCTCAAGCGGCCGCCATTCGATGCCCACTTGCTTCACGCCGAAATCATCTGCGGCATCTATGTCAAAACTCAAGACGTCGGTATCAAGGAAGACTTGCTCTTGGCTCTCTCGGCGGGCTATGACACTCGGAGCCTCGTCTTGAACGGCCTGAATCTTTAAAACGAGCGGTTCTTTGGCGGTTAATCCATCCACATCTTTCCAGGTGAACTTCAGTTCGTGTGACTTCTCGACCTTTGCTGAGGAGGTGATGAGTTTTTCGCCTTCAACGTTGGCTTTTTGGCCATTAACCTCGCCTGTGGAGAGATTGCGACTCGCTGTTAACTGAAAACTAGCGTTCGCTTCATCAAGTAGCGTTACGGAACCGCCCCTAGCTTCGACTTTTGGCTTGGTCTTGTATTGCAGATAGTCTGGGAGAGTGACTTCCGCAGTTAGAGTCTTCATTTCTGGGCGCTCGGTGGGAACGACTTCCACCGTTTTGCGCACATCGCCGATGCTAAGCTTCATCTGAGCTTCGGTCTTCTGTGGTGGAAGGCTAAAACCAAAACTTTGACTTTGGTTGGCTGCCCTCACGTCTGGCTGCCCTACGATGCGCGCCTTCCCAGACTCGGGACTCCACTCCGTGTCTTGGCGGAGTTTTGCATTGAGGTCAAACGGCTCAGCGTATGGTACGACCATGCGCTCAGGGAGTTGTTCCACTTTAGCGAATGTATAGCGCTCCACTTCGCGCCAAGGAGTGATCCAGCGCGCAAGAGCATTCCACGCCGCTGCGGGCACCAGAAAGAACGCCGCTGCTGCAATGGCTACCGCGCTGCCTGCAGTCCATGCCCACGGGCGATGGCTGTCGTTGGGCACTGCATGACTAAAGTCGGCATCTTTCACCGACTCTGCCGCTTGGTTCATCGCCGCTAGTACCAGACTCTCGCTACGGGCGCTGTCGTCATTCATTCGCGCGAGTTGGACGATCCCCAGCAACTGATCTCCAAGTCTTGGAAAGGTTCGGCGCAAGAGTCGTGCAGCGTCCTCAAGTCGTCTTTGCTGCCAGACCCAGCGATGCCACTTCAGTGGCAGCACTAACCCCAATCCAATGCTTCCTGATAGCAGAATGGCCAAGCGGAGTGCTGCGGGAGTCTCCATGAAGCGATCTAGCGCAAACACGATGGCGTAGCTCAGCGCGAGACCAAAAAACGCAGCGAGGATACCTTCGGTAAGTTTTACCAGCCAGACACGCCGCCGAAACTCGGCCAGCTTGGCTTCCAATGCGGGTGGCAGTGGCAGTGCTGCCTGAGTGGCCTTGGCTTGCGTGCTCATAGTTGGGTCAAATAGACAGCCGGGAGTCTATCGCCCGGACCGCCCGGATGCTAGAGGAAGTTTTGAAGAGTCACCGGCATTCATGGCGTCATCCGGGGCTTGTCTCCGCGCCAAACCCGCGCTCCACTGGCTGTGTCATGCGGCAATACGACTTTATTATCATCGGCACAGGGGCCGGCGGCCTGAGTGCTGCACTCCATGCCGCAAAAGTTGGGCGAGTTTGCGTACTGACCAAGCGATCAGCCGCAGAATCTAACTCATCCTGGGCTCAAGGTGGCATCGCCTGTGTCAAAGCCGATGATGACTCAGTGGAGCAACATGTGGCGGATACACTCGTTGCCGGAGCCGGACTTTGTAAAGAGGATGCCGTGCGCTCCATTGTGAGCGAAGGTCCCGCACGCATTGAAGAGTTGTTAGCTCTGGGGGTGGACTTTGATCACAAGGAGGCCGCAGATGGGCACCTTGAGTTCGATTTGACGCGGGAAGGTGGACATACACGCCGACGGGTGCTGCACCATCGCGATGCCACTGGGAAAGAAATCACCGATAAGCTACTTGCTGCTGTCCGCGCCAATCCAGGGATTGATGTGCTTGAGGGGCACTATGCAATTGATCTGATAACCACCGCAAAGCTTGGCATGGTGTCAGAAGATCGAGTGCTGGGGGTTTACGTCTTAGAGGAAAACTCTGGGAAAGTAATAACTTTCCGCTCTGACCGCATCCTCCTGGCTACCGGTGGTTGTGGTCGCGTGTATCTTTACACAACCAATCCGTCTATTGCGACCGGGGACGGGGTTGCCATGGCTTGGCGGGCCGGAGCGGCTGTGGCCAACATGGAGTTCATTCAATTTCACCCCACTTGTCTCTACCACCCACAAAAGCGGTCATTCCTCATCACGGAAGCCATGCGTGGAGAAGGTGCGCGGTTGATTGGATCTGACGGCAAGGAGTTCATGCAGCGCTATGACCCCCGCGGTTCACTCGCGCCCAGGGACATCGTAGCTCGTGCGATCGATTCAGAGATCAAGCGCACCGGAGGTCCCTGTGTCTACTTGGACATCAGCCACAAGCCAGCGGACTTTATCGTTAGCCACTTTCCTACCATTCACCGCACTTGCATGGAAGTTGGTATCGACATCACGAAAGACCCCATTCCCGTAGTGCCGGCCGCTCACTATCAGTGCGGCGGGGTGCTGACCAATGCCAATGGGGCAACGAACATTCGAGGATTGTGTGCCGTGGGTGAAGTGGGATGCACAGGTCTGCACGGTGCGAATCGTTTGGCTAGCAACTCACTCTTGGAGTGCCTCGTCGTAGCGCGCCGCGCCGTGGAACTGCTTGAACACAAGATGCCAGTTTCGAGAACGATCGCGCAGACGTACGAAATCCCTGATTGGCGCACCGGGAACGCGGTGGACGTGGATGAGCTCGTCGTGATTTACCACAATTGGGACGAGATCCGGCGCCTCATGGGAGACTACGTATCAATCGTCCGGACTACCAAGCGCCTGCAACGAGCCGCAGCACGGCTGCGGAACCTCAAGCGCGAGGTGCAGGAGTTCTATTGGAACTTCAAGGTCACCCGGGAGGTACTTGAGTTGCGAAATCTGGTGGAAACAGCCTCTCTTATAGTGGATTGCGCGATTCGCCGACATGAGAGCAGGGGTCTGCACTACACGCTGGACTATCCAGAGCCCGACAACAATCGAGTGCCGATAGACACAGTCATTCGGCGCTATTGAAGACGCTCAACTAGCCGTTTTCGGCGCTCAAACGATCAAAATGAGTCCATCTTCTCCTTGGCGGCCGCAATGGCTGCTTTGAAGGACTCGAACTTCTTGTTGTTCTCTTCATTCCGCTGAGGCCGAGTAGCGATCCAATCTTTCAGTTCCTTGGTCGCAGCACGATAACCAGCAATCGCCTCTTTGTAGGCTTTGCCCTTTTCCGCGCCAAGCTCGGTGGCTTTTGCTTCAATGGCACCCTCGCTCATTTTCAGAGCAGTCTTGAACTTCTCAATGAAGTCTTTTGGCGTTGCTTCTTTGCTGGCACCCAGTTGGCCGATTTGAGTTTTTCCATCGGAATCAAGCACCACGTAGGTGGGATAGCCCTGCACGCCGAAAGTTTCCGACAGCTTTTCGTTACGAGCCACATAGTCAGCTGGAACAATGGACTTGTCGTTCGGGAAGTCGAGCGTCACCAGCACCACGGATTTGGCGGCATATTCCTGCCACTCTGGCTGAGCAAACACTTGCTTGTCCATCAGCTTGCACCACCCGCACCAATCCGAGCCAGTGAAGTTAAGCAGCAGCGGCAGCTTCTTCTCGGCAGCGAGCTTGACCGCTGCATCATAATCTTGCGTCCACTTCCCAACATCGGCACCTTTCGTGGGCACTGACTCTGCATGACAAAAAGAAACCATGCACCATACGGCAGCCACAAAGCAACTGCCCCAAACTCGGACGGGTAGAAGAATCATGCGCTAGAGTCGTCCCCCGCGAGCGCTTAGCAACGAAAATGACGCTCCGCTTATCAGGGTGTGGGTTGATTCCCGTGATGCACAGAACGCCAAAGCATTGGGCTAGTCACGAAACCAGCCAAGACTGTGCCATGGCACCAAGTGGCTCGAACTCTGACTTTGTCCACCAGTGCAAGTTGAAGACTCTACTGACAGCTAACCTTCTCAGTAGTAGTCCCGTGCGGTGAACTGCGGCAGCATCTCATGCCAAGCCGCCACGAGAAGGTCAAACCCAGGCGCACGGGTTCGGCGATCCAGTTCATGCAAGGCATCCGAAACCTGGGAGAGCTTCCAGCCGTGGGCATTAATGCTGAGCCAAGCCCTGGCCCAATCCTCCTTCTCAAGATAATGGCGGAAGACATCCGGTTTATCGGTGTCCTTCTTCAGCCAAGGCGAAGCCTCAACATGAGCCAACCATGCTGCTGCTCCTTCTGCATAACGAGCCGGGTCCTTCTTGTAGAGTGAGTTCTCCAGCACACCACGTGCCTCAATCTCACAGCAGAAGTCCCAACGGGCTCGATGAGCCAGCACGGGAGTCGGAAAATCTCCATCATACTGCTCCAGCGACGCCACTTGTGTCAAGGGGGTCTCGGATGCGAACGCCGGGAGGTCCCGTCGTTCGCCCAAGTCTATGGAAAACTGGTCCAACCATTCGAGGGTTTCGTCTGATCGCCCAAAGTGCCTCGCAAGCCGACGCGCATCCTCGCCCACTCCTTCGTCACCCTCGATGCACGTAAGAATCCAGTCATCGACGAACTGGTCAAGCGTACGCGCATCTTCAAACACCAAGAACGAAAACTCATGCAGAGCAGACACGATGGTCGCCTTTCGGTTGCAAAACCAATGCTGCCATACTCCGTCCGATCCATCCAGGTCGCCCCAGAACGGCACCAAAACCGGAGGCAGGGATGCACCATCACCACCTACCTTGAGGAAAAAATCGTCTGGAGTCGAAAGTGTTCGATCAAAGATCGCATTTACGACGCTTGGAACACCTATTGAACCAAGATAACGCTTACGCTGAGTGAAGTTGTTCATTATGCCGGTTGGAAAACAAAGCACTCAATAGCCCGATCCTGGATTGTCAACAACTACGGGCAAATCCAGATCAATCACTGGGATGACGGGCGGGACTCCAATGCCTGGAGGGGACACAGGAGGTGGAAGAACCGGCGGCAGTGCGGGTGGTCCCATCTGTTGCCAGGGAGGTGTTGGAACTGGTCCTCCACCTGGGCCAATATCAAAACGATCCGTTCCGTATGCACCTCTTTCGTTATGCCATGCTTGGTGAATGTTGTTGTTTGGAGCGGGTTTCAAGTTTTCAGGAAACAGTGCGCCCTCGGGATGAGAATTCTGAGGGTAATAGTGATCCAACTCGGTATCTTTCGGGACTTCATACCCTCTTTCTTCCATCATATCGCGCCATTTTCCGCGGACGTATCTGTATGCCCTTTTTGCGGCCTTGACATCGGACGGGTCGCGGTCATGCCTTTTTACTGGGTTGTCTCTTGCCGATTTCCTCGCTGCCCCAACAACATCATCCCAAGCACTCTTCATGAAAGGGTCATCCGCAATGCTTTTTGCGTCGTGGACCGACGACGGCTGGTTCCAATCTGGTCCTGTGGGTTTGGGATTTGGTGGCTTCGGTTTCCCTCGGGGGCCTCGCGCCTTGATCGCTTTGCCCGCCGCAAATCCCAACGTCACCGCAGTCAGGACGGCCTCGGTGCCGAGTTTGGTCCTCTCGTAGTCCGACAAGTCCGACCCTGTTCCCCAGTCGCTTTTACCACTGACCGCCTCAATGCCCTGTTTCGCCGCTACTCCCACAGCAAGGGCCGCTGCACCCACAGCCACTACCGTGAGAGCCGCAGCAGGCAAAGTCGCAACAAGAACCGCAGCGACTGCAATGCCTACCACTGCACCCATTGCAAAATTTGCCAAACCTGCACCGAAACCACCCCAATCAAATGAATACAATCCATATGGATCAAAGGAAGAGAACGGGTTGTGCTTCACATAAGCGTACGTGTTCGTTCCATCGATGAACTCCATCGGGTCAGGGGTGAGAAACAACCCGGTGTCGATGTCCCGCTCGCGGAAGCCTTCGTGGAGGAAGTTGGGAGTATCTGCCTCTTTTGCCTCTCCCGCCCACGCATTCGACGAACGCACACACCCTCACCCCAAGCCAATATGGAGCCACCCATTCTGACAGGATTTGACTGACAAGTCGTTATCGATACGGTGGCTAGATGAGTAGCTGGGAGAAAGTCATGAACGGGAGGTATGAGGAGGCTCTGGCAGACCTCAATCTTGAGATCGCACACACACCCAGCCGTGGAGCACTCAACAATCGTGGCCTAGTGTTTCTTCACTTGGGACATCACGAAAAGGCTTTTGATGACTTCACCCGTGCCAACGAGGGGGGCGATGGCTCAAAGTGCGGACTGGCTCTTTGGATGGGCGGTTATCCAGAGCATGCACTGGGAGCCTGGACGCACGGACTCCAAGCCACGATCCGAGGCGAAGTTGAATATGATGATGGGGGCCGGGGAGTGAGTGTTGCTGCATTCGTCTTCTTCGCCGGTGTGCGTTTGAGCGATTCCCAGGCGATCAAGGCGGCTTCTAGCTTTCTGCGCAAACGCTCGAAGTCGAAAAATGCTGAGCATTGGCCCGGGATCATCTCCAAGCGACTCGTCGGCCTCATCTCAGATGCTGAGCTTATCGCGACTGTTGATGAAGGTCCACTCTTGCAACGACTCCGCTGTAGAGCCCACTTTTGGTGCGGGGTCATGGCGCTTTCTGCGGGCGATGAATTGGCCTACTATAACCAACTTAAACTGGCTTACGAATATGGACGCACATTAAAGCTCGAACGAGAGTATTACCTTGCTTACCATGAACTGCGACGTGCCACGTCCGAGACAAAAGAGTGCCGGATGCCTTGATCTTGCAATTTTCTCAGCCGCGTTGAGGTATTGGCCCCCTACCTATAATTCGGCAGAAACGAAAAGACGCCATCAGCTCATCTGCTTCTTGCAGTTCTCCCGAGGATTCCTGCTCTCGAGGGCAAGTGTATGTCGCATAGCAGTAGTTGTCGCCATCGGACAAGTTCCAAACCTTGACGAACTCCTTATCCGATTCAAAGATCCCAGAGTAGCCAAACCAGCCGCCCGCCGGGTTGTCACACCACTCCGCCGGGGATCTCCACCGGAGATCAAAAACTTCGGGAAACTTGTTCAACTGTCCAACTAAGAAGTCTCTTCCGATATTCGGCGGTTCCCCCCCAGCATAATGGGCTACCGTGAACTTGACGGCACCAACGCCGCCACTTTTCTCCCACGTGGGCACCGGATTTTCCTCATCGTCCGAAAAGATCACCTCCGACCAACCCGTCGGGCAAATTACGGTAAAATTATTACATCCTATTGCATTCATGCTATAGGCAATCCGTTTGCTGGGCTAGGCTCAGTAGGAAACTGGCGTTGTTGATACGACTGGAGCATCTAAATCTATGACGGGAACTACGGGAGGCTGACCTGGGGGAGGTGGCACGATGGGAGGTGGGGGTGGGGTAGGGGGCGGCGCTGGAGGTGGCGTAGGCGGTATAATCTGAGGGCGGAGGGTAAGCGCCGCGGGATCATAAGGAAGCTGATGCACCGGCATAGACCATTTATGTTTTTGGTCAGACTTGAATGTTTTGCGACCCCCTGGCGTGTCCGGTTTCCAATCGCCATGATTAACCCCCTTGGGCCACTTGCTCCCTGGGTAGTCAGAAGGATGGATGCCGGACTCATAGATGACGTCTGGACCTCTACGTTTCCCAGGACCGTAGTCGAAGACTGTTTTTGGAAACATTTGATCGGTTTGTTTCGCGCCTAAATCCTTATCGTTGTGGTAGTTAATACCGGTGCGAGAGGCCTTCTGGGTATTTGGATGATTCGACCCTTTCGGCCGAGGTGGTGGAAGCGGCAGCTGTGTGCCATACCCGCCTTCATCTACAAACTCGCCGCCCTCATATTCAGGGTCCTGCCGAGTACGCGAACCACCCCGTGAATTCGGAGCGGTATTCCCGCCCTTTGCTTTCAATGCTGCACCAACTCTGGATCCCAAGCGACTGCCGATCTTTGCACCGCCCAATCCTCCGATAAGTCCTCCGACATTGCCTGCTATCTCGTAGACGTAGTCATCCCTCTCCTCTTCGGTTAGGGAACCATCGTCGTTGGCCAACGCAGAAGCAGCATCTACTGTGCTCTTCACCGCGTGGACAGTCAATCCCACCCCGACCACAGCCATCCCGATTCCCACTGCTTTGGCCGCAGCCAGCATCCCGAGCCCCGCTAGAAGAGCCGGGGCACCAGCCATAAGAGCCCCAACTGCGAGCCCCGCGACTGCAGCGCCAGCTGCGACACCGAGAACGCCACCCCATGTCCATAGCCCATACGGATCAAACGCCGAAAAGGGATTGTGCTTCACATAAGCGTAAGTGTTCGTTCCATCAATGAACTCCATCGGGTCAGGGGTGAGAAACAACCCGGTGTCGATGTCCCGCTCGCGGAAGCCTTCGTGGAGGAAGTTGGGAGTATCTGCCTCTTTTGACGATGCCGCCATGCGGACAGGAGCGGAACCCTGCGTTAACGTGGTGGGCTTTCCGAACCCATCATACGTACGGAGGGAGGTTAGGCTCCGGTTTGCGGAAGTCGTTGCGATGACATCACCTCTGCCATTGTGGTGCGCCAGTATCGGCTCTGGAGAGGAAGACCCCTCAAGCACATAGGTTAGCCCTCCGACCCCGCCTTCCATGCCTACACCCCGGACCATTTGACGTTCCGGCACGGAAGCTGTCGTGTTCCACTCCACAGCACTCTGCTGACCCATGTAGCTGATGTTCGTCGTAACGCCCTCTGCGGTGCGGGTTATCCGGCGGCCGCGGTAATCCGTCGTGAATTGCTGGATCCCTTCCGGGGTTGTTAGCTTCTTCAGATTTCCCTCGTCATCGTACTCAAACCGATGGGTAATTGTCGATCCGGTCTGATACGATGTGAGATTACCGGTGACGGAGTGATAAGCCAACTTGGTCACCTGACCGGTGGAGGTTTCAGTTATTTTCCGGAGTTGGTTCAGCCCTCCTGTGTCATACTCGTAGACTGAGGACTCTTCTAGTCCATTTTGGGTCCGAAACTCGCGGGTAGTACGTCGGTCCCCTCGATCGTAGGTGTAAGTGGATGCACGCCACTCCGTCCACGTTCCGGTAGAAACGGGTGACTGTTGCAGGATTTCGTCTGTCATTCGATACGCCTTGTCGTACCCCACGCTCCGAAGCCGCCTTGATGCACCGCCCCAACTCTTGTTTGGACTGCGTTCATCGACAAAACGGACATTCCCCGCCGCATCGAAGGAATACACGACTGAATACAGACTAACCTGAGCAGGCGTCCTAACCTGGATGACTTGGGATGTCATTCTCCCTAACTTATCGTAACTGTAGTCGGTTATGAGACCGGAGGGGAGTTCCTGGCGAATCACCTGGTCGTTGGCGTTGTAGCGCCACTTTGTCACGCGATCGCCCTCGGTCTGGACGCTGAGTCTCCCCAAGCTATCAAAGGTCCTAAAGAGGCTGAGCCCGCTCGAGGAAACTGTTGAAGTACGATTCCCCAAAAGATCATTCTGGTGGACGAACGTTACGCCATTCGAAGTTTCGGTCGCCAGCCGGTCCCATTTGTCATAAGTATACGAGACATTTTTCTTTGCGTCCGCCGAGTCCGTAACCGACAGTAAGTTTCCGGAAGCGTCATACGCGTAAGTCCTCCGCGCCGCGCCCACTTTTTCCCTTATCACCCGGTTGAGGTTGTCGTGCTCTTCAACGAGGACCGAATCCGATGTGGCCCCCGCCTCTCTCATACGCAGCAACCTATGTGAGTCATACTCCCACACTGATGATTTAGTCGCACCTGGGCGCGTCATGGACACCCGCCGCCCAAACCCGTCATATTGGAGCAGGGTCTTTTTTCCGAGCCCGTCAATTACTTGTGTTACGTTTCCTACAGGGTCGAGCTGCACCTTCGTCGTCGAACCATCCGGGCGCGTGATCGATTCCTGCCGCCCGAATGTGTCGTAACCGTACGAGGTCACCAACCCATTTTGGTCCATCACACTTTTCACTCTTCCTGCCAAGTCACGCTGAAATGTGATGAACGTTACAAAGGTCGGTGAAGCGCTATCAGCGATCCGTGCGCCAGGAAACTCGATTTGGCCAAGCTGCCCAAGTGCATCATAACGATATATCGTCGAATTGCCAAGGGCGTCGGTCTTTTTGGAAATACGCCCAGCAAGCGTGTAAGAGGTTGAATAAGTTGACCTTTTTGCGTTACCAGACAGCCCGTCAGGTGCACTCGGCAGTGAGGTCTGAACCAACCTGCCGGCTGCATCATACTTGTGGCTGGTAAGCCCACCCATCAGATCCTTTACTGAGACAATGTTGCCAAGTTCATCGTAGCTGTATTCAATGGTGCCACCTGGGCTCCCAGGCGCGGGGGACTCTAACCTAACCTTGAGCCGACGACCCAACTCGTCATATTCAGCTGTTGCCAGAAGCGCGTTGTCGTGGTCCCGCCACTCATAAGGATCACCGAACACAGTATGCTTGACGAAGGAAGAGCGGTTATCAGGCGTCACTACCTCTACGACTTTTCCTAGCGCATCACGCCTCATGATCGTCGCCTGGTTGAGATTGTTGACCAGACCGCTAACCTTCCCAAAACCATCGTATGTAATGGACGTTCGCGAAGTCTTTAGCGTGGGGTAAGTCTGGTAGGCCTTCTCCATCGCAACAGGGCGACCAAGGTCATCATAATCAATTGATGTAGTGAAATCGCGGGGATCTATGACCCGAGTAACCCAGTTGCTTGACTGAGCATACTCGAACTCAAACTCCATCTCCGAAGGCCCTGCGGAAATGACCCTTCCAGCCTTGTCATAGGAAACCAAGATGGTTACGTTGGTGGGATCAGAAAAACGTATTGGGCGACCCAAGACATCGTAATTAATTGCACTGCCCGAGTCTGTCGTTTCCGCTACGCCATCCCAATCAAGATCAACCGTAATACGTTCGAGATTACCGTTCACTGAAGAATAATCGTATAACGTCGGCGTTCCATCAGGTTCGACCGCCGCAGTGACGCGACCAGCGTTATCGTAAAAGGTGGAATAGGTCGGCCTACCATTCGCCAATGGCGGTAGCTCCACTTTCGTTAGGCGTCCGCCACTGTCGTATGTGTAATTGGTTAAGTAACCCCGGGCATCGCGTTTTGAAGCCACTTGGCCATATGTTGTGTATGTGTAGTGGGTAGTGACAGGGTTGAGTGCCGAACCTTCGACCACCTTGATTATCCGGCCTGTGTTATTCGGGAAGAATGTGGTTTTCCTGTCTTTACACCAATCTGGATCACTGCTCGCACGGTGGTTAATGATGGTGGTGACCACACCGGGAAACGTGCTCTCATAACGCCGAGTTTGGCTTGCAAGTTCGACATTGCTAGGTGATACACGGGCGAGGGAGGTTACAAAGCCTTGGGGAGTTCTCGTGATGACAGTTTTCCCCGTGGGACTTTTTAGTTCAATTGGATTCCGCTTGGCGTCGTAAGTGACAGTAGTAGCCTCAAGCGCAGCATTCGAGACCACAGTGGGCTGTTCAAATCTTTCGAAGAGGCCCTCCCACTTTTTCGGGGCGGGCAATTCGTCACCATACGAAGCCGTTTCAGCTTTGCCGTTAGTAGAGACATGCTCTGCCAAAGCCATGCCAGCTCCTCGGTCAAATCGCCATGTTTCGTATCCTAAGGGGCTGATCACTCGGGTTTTTGACAGGCTACAAACAACATCAACGGACGATGGGTTTGTGAAAGCGGTCACTTGGCTGGGTTCTTCAAAAGACCAAACTCGTGTATTGGCACCGGACGCATCCGTCACAGTCACAGCGCCTGGCCCAGCATGAAGAACTGGCGCACGATCCTTCGCCACAACCGTGGTTACCACCAGAGTGTTATTCAAGGCCATCAGTTGTTTGGCGTCCTGCTTGATCGTCTTGACCATGCGCGGATATCCTGGAACAACAAAGTTCGTATATGTATTCTTATCCGTGCCAGGATAGGCGACGGTCTGGCGGTATCGGTTGTTGGAAGCCCACTCAAATTCTAGCTTCTCACCCACCCCGTTGGATATTCCAGCCAGATCCACGTGGTAACATGCCCGACTGCCTGACCCGTCTAAAGTCAGGGATTCAGCACCAACGTCATAACCATGATAGAGAACTCTATCCATTGGCTGGGTGACAGTAGCCAAAAGTGGCACACCACCAGCCCTCAATGGAACCGTTGTATAAGTGTATTTGCATTCGTGGCCTGCAGAGTTAGCCACTCGTTCTATTTTGCCGTTTTTCCCAATCGTGATGATGAGGCGGTGGGCTTCACGAAGAGGATCGGAAATCGTCGATGGAATCAAAGCGTCCCCCGTTTTGTAGTTATACACCAAGCTATTTCCCCTCCCGTCTTCTGCTCTTACCATCCGAGCATAATCCATCGTGGTCGATTTTGGTCCGAGGCCGATAGTCCTCCGCACCGCAGTTTTGGAGTAAACCATCCTTTCCCCATTGTTCCGCGTATAAATATATTCCGTAGATGACTCAGTCAGTTCGGACAACGCTTCAGTGGCCGAGATAGTGGACCAAGGCTCAAGCTCATATTCACCGCCGACTTGGCGAAATGATAAGGCTGATCCATGATAATCGGTTAGCGTTACCGTTGTTGTGCCCTCTGTGTTACTCTTTACCAAAACAGGCGCAATACTGGTTGTCCATCCTGCGCCCAGCGGGAGCGCAGGATTGCTCCACGGCTGAACTGTTTTCTCATGCCAGACCGCAGGCACAAGCGTCCGCACCATTCGAAGCGGCATGCCTGTCGTTCCAGTGCTTGCATTAAGATCTATAGCACTAAGACTTAAGCGGCCCGAGAACGTATCCACAGCGCCTGTCATGGATTCCACACCCACGACTTGCCCTTGTTTTTGTGAAGTTTGCTCATGGATAGGCACTCCAGAGAAACTTACAGAGCGGCCAGCTGAGCCCGACAGTAGGTGTGGACGCACTTGTGGTAGGTTAAGCGTATCAGCACCGGCTTCATCATTGTCGCTCGGCGGCTCGTTAGGCTCTGATTCAGTGGGGTCCGCTGGGAGGACTTCGTGAGTATCATACTCGAGAGTAACCCAAGCTAGCTGGCTTCCCTGGGTCCGTTCAGTTTTTGTGGCAAGAAACTCCTGATCACCCCATGTGGAACCTTGACGCAAAAACAACCTCAAGCTGCCGATATAATTGGAATCTTCTGTCGGGTCCTCCTCCCCCTCATATTTTGACAGAGTGTGTTCTCTTATTTTATAGTGTGCAGCGATTGGGGTTGGCGATGCGGCGAGCGAAGATACGATGTCACCGAGAGTTTCCGGCTCGGGGTCCGACGAACAAACAATCTGGGCCGCTGCACTACGTCTTTCCACGGTCTTCGATGCGGTCGACGAAAAACTGTATGGCGGTTCAGGCAAGGGGTCAGGAATCTGGGCGAGATCGGTGTACCAAGAAAGATCATTGTAATACCATCTGACAAAGTTCTCAGCCACATCGCCTCCTGAACGCAACCCCCCAGCACCTAGTTCTTTAACCTTGTACGCACGCTCTGCCTTCGCTCTTACATCCGGCCAGCTAATCGCAGGATTAGTCCAATACGGAGCGGATCCTTCCTCAACCGACCAGCCAATCGTTGCCGAGTTAAAGTCAGGGAAACTCGTCCAAGTTGCGCGCCAGTTGGTTTCTGCGTGGTCGTTGGTGAACAACTGGGGTCCGGGGACTTCAAACATCTCCCGTTCATCTGGGACACCGGGTTCGAGTTCCCATTGTCCGTCGCCATTCAGGTCAACCCACGCAAACTCACCTGCTCCATGGTTCATTTTTGTCCACGACTCACCCTCGTCGTAAGTTCCGTTCTCATTTATATCAAACCAACTTGGAGTGTAGAACTCCGCCGATACATCTTGGGTTTTCCCCGCTACCCAGGAAAAGGACTGGGGTGTTCCGTAAAGAAGGTAATAGTAAACCTTCTCCGGTTGTGATCCGTCGTTGGGCTTGCGCCAATCGCCAGGGCTAGGTGTCGGATAGGCCCCGTCTTCTGGGTTGCTACCTCCACGGGGCTTGTCCCAAATAGCCAATTCTTTCATCTTGGTAAGCCCAGTGAATCTCGACGTAAATGGATTCGTAGTGACTCGTTTCTTGCCACGATCAGTTAAATTGGGAATAAGCGAAGCCGGGATTTTAGCAGGCAAAAAGCTTTTCCGTATCGACTTGCCAAGTTCGACGTAATCATCTAATCGCTGAGTGATCGTTGTATGTGTGATCTGAGGCGTAGCGCCTTGGGACACTTGTTCCTCTGCACCATTTCCAGATGCAACAGGTGGAGGCACGATGGCCGAAGACATCCAGTCTTGGGAAAAAAGCTGTGCAACGCTTTCTGGGTCTGCCCAGTTCACTTGCTCTCCCAGGTTGACGTTTTGTGTCGGGCTAAGCTGTGGAATTTCAAAATTAAACAATCCCTTCACTTGGCCAATAGTGGCAACGCTGTAATCATTCATCCCAAAACCGGCGGGCAACCCGGGCGGAAGGTGCACCCCAAAAGCCTGCAATCGCGCTTGGAACATCCCCGCTAGATTTTTTGCTTGGCCGAGATTCGCAGCGGCGAAGTCCATGGCTGAAGCTTGGTTGAGGTTCCAACTCGCGATAAGATTCTCAATGTCCTCTCCTGCTCCCCCAGGCAATGAAATGTTCATTTTATCTCTTGCCGCCAAAGCAAACGCCTTGAGTTGCCCGATGTTTATAGCAGCAAAGTCGTTCCGAGATGCAGAAGGGTTCAAAACTCCGTGCTGCGCCCACCACTCAGGCTCGCCCATTGCCTGAGTTGAAATGATGCAGCCGACCACAGGGTATACAAAAATGGACTGCCTGAACCTGACCATCCAAGGCTTTTTTCGTTCACTGAAAGTTGTATTCATTGGGCTCGGCTAGTTGATTTGCTCAAAGATCCAGGATGCCGGAAGCAAGCCGGGGCAGTAAAGCGCCCAAACCTGAAACATGGCATGCCACAAAGGGACTGAAGGGATGATGCTTAGGTTTTGCGGCGCAAGTGACTATGGGGTAGGTCCGTTTGTAAATGGCCCCATGCTTATGTCACCTTGGGGGAAGATTAGCAAAGCTCCTTTTACGCTAACATTGCCACCAAATTCTGCATGCCCGGCAGTCAACCTCGTGTTAGTAACAGATGTGCCATCTGCCGCCAGCCCCACTTCAGAAATCAATAACTCCGCTGGCTTGATAACCGAGTTCTTTTTCGTTTCTGCGCTGGACCCCGAACCCGTATCTTGCCATACCTCGAAACGGTCTTTCGCTGAGATCGTGCCATAACTCAGATATGAAAGCCCAGAATCACTTGGGGTAGCATAACTTTGTTCGAATTGCGTCGAAGTGAGGACTGCGCGTGATGACCCAGAGGTGTCACCCGATAATGGCAGCGAGATGCCGCCAGAACTCAACTCAAGAATTTCTCTGTCTAAGTTCCGCCAACTCCAGATGAGATTGTCCGTTGAACCCTGTGAAGCGCACGACGGGCAAACCCGATACCACCTCGGTTGTCGTCGTACGCTCTTCGGGTACCCACACATCTGATACTGTTGGAACCTGACCGACAACCCCCCAGCCCGGAGGACCAATTTCCTCATGCCCGCCGATGACCTGCCACTCGGATGAAGGCACCGAATAACCACCAACAACCCCCCAGCCAGTCACAGGCTCAAGGTGTGAGCCCACTTGAACTGTTCTTGTCCGTGTCTCAGTACGGGCTGGTGAGATTTCAATACCGTCAGCGTCATACTCGGCGGGTATGGCCTCCTCATACGACTCCGTCTGATAATCAATGACTTCCTGGTAGTCAACAATCGTCCATCCATATTCATCGACCCACTGGGTTGTGCTCACCCAACCCCAGTCCTCGACCCACGTAGTTGCTCCCGCAGTCGGTCCATACTGATCAACCCACGTCGTCTCAGACCGCCAAAACCCGGGGATGACGATTTCTCTTTCAACAGTTGTGGTGGTTTCTTTGACATCGATCGCAAACGCCGAACTGTTGACCCCCGTAAGCCGTCCGATCTCCAACTTGCCATCTACCGTTGCCAAATTCCCAACGACCAAGTTCTGCGCTTGAATATCATTTGCAATTGCAACCGAAGTCACACAGTAATGGGTAGTTATTATAGGAATAATTAGGCTTGCGAACGCTTTTTTCAGTCTGGAGCTAATGGGCACTGAAGGCGAATATAATGACGGATTTGGATCGTACTTCATGGCGATTTGTGGGTGCAACGGTCGACAGGTTTTGGCACAATAATTTGAGAAAAGTATCTTGGTGGTTTTACCAGAATGCGATGGAATCCAGCAACTTTTTTCTTATCTCACAACAAATTAGCCATAATAAAGGTCGAGGCGAAAAGTCGACTACACCAGAGAATGCTTGGGAAATATAGGAATATGGGGGCATTGCATTGGTTTTTTGCTTGCATGCCAAGATGATGTCTTCAAAAAATCGCTCAGTATAGCCCTTCCGTTCTCGCTTGGCGTCCGGCTAGGCTGCTGTTTGCGCGGCACTTCCATCCTTCTATGCTCAGAGAGCGCGGAAAACAAAAAACCGCACTGCTCTTGGCGGAGCGGTGCGGTTCTCGGAAAAGTCGGAGACTTTGGCTCAGTGATTAATGAGCGTGGCCGCTTTTGCAGCACTTGCCGTCTTTGCCGCAGCACGCAGCGGCGGGCTTGGAGCAGGAGCTGCAGCCGGATGACTTGTCGCAGGTCTTGCAAGAAGTGAGGCTCATGACGGCGGCCAGGGCGAAGAGAGAGAAGATTTTGTTCATAATGAGTTGGTTATTCGTTTGAGTTTGAGTGCTTGGATGCGGCTGCCAGGATTGACAGACGCACCTGAAACATACGTAGACAGCAAACAGGAGTTGCGTCAATCCTTTACGCAGGGTCAGAGGCCTGCCTCGGTCTCAGCAAAGGCAACGGCCTCTTCCAGGCTCCAGAGGGTGAAATCAAAGTCCCGTTGGCGATCGCGGAAGATCTGCTCGGTGGGGCTGGACTGCAAAAAGGCGAACTCGGCCCGGGCATACTCCAGATGCTGATCCAGGGCGGCAAGGCGGGTCTTGTAGTACTTTCTGTCCACTACGCCGGAGGGGCCAGTGCGCACTTTTTGGATGCCGGCAGCGGCGTTGATGATGCGGGTGTTGGCTCGGCTGGTGTACTCCGGGCGGCTGAGGCGGAGGTTTTCCTTGGCCTTCTCCAGCCATGCTTTAGAGGCGCTGCCTGCCCCACGTGCGGCCTCGCCCACCGTTTGCTTGGTGCTGTCAAAGGCACGGCGGACTTTGTCCATGAAGGTTTGTGCTTCTGCATGAGGGGTGGCGCTCAGGGAGAACACGACGGCGAGAAGAAAAAGAGGGATCGTTTTCATCAAGTGGACCTTGGCATAACTTTGCCTCATTTGCGAAACATGAAATACACCGCACCACACATGCAGAGTGCAGCCCAGAGGTAGTCCAGCTTAACAGGTTGCCTCATGTAGAACACCATGAAGGGGACGAACACCGCTAGCGTGATGACTTCCTGGAGGATCTTTAACTGGGGCAGTGTGAGCACGCTGCTGCCGATGCGATTGGCCGGCACCTGAAGCAGATATTCAAAAAGGGCGATTCCCCAGCTGACGGCAACGGCAATGAGCCATGGCTTGGTGCGCATGTCTTTGAGATGCGCATACCACGCGAATGTCATGAAGATGTTGGAGGCAATGAGGAGACAAATGGTCTGTAAGGGGGCCGACATGCCTCACTTTGGGCACGGGACTGTCCACTTTCCAGCATCACTCTGACCTGGTGCGATTCATGGCGGCCCAGACGGCAGTGAGATGCTTCTCTACCAGACTGCGGGAGGCCGCAGGGAGCAGCTTGATGGCCATGGGCACCACTTGGGTATCGTTGCGGCCAGGAGTGCCTGCGTTTCTGCCATACTGATAGCCGCGATCCAGTTTGCCTGATGCATCCAACTTCACGCCCGAAGCATTCGGATTGGGTACGCTGATGTAAAATAGATGCGGGTCATTGCTTGCGGTGGTGCGGCGCAATCTGGCCTGAGCGAGGCTGCGAAAGAGTTCCTTGGCCGTGAGTTCTGCCGGATTGATGAGCTCCACATCCTCTGCAACGAGGGCGCGATAGGCGGGTTTCTCCCTTAACTCCTTCAGGGTGGCGAGTATCTCCTCCTGCACCAAAGGGAAGTGCGTGCAGCCGAGCACCACGCGGTCCACTGGCACTTTGCTGCCGCTTTCTTTGTGGCTCTCCAGCAGTTCACGCAGGTCGTACCGAAGGTAGTTGGCCAGGGAGTTGAGTTGCCAGGTGCCGTCCTCGGCCTGCAGCAATCCAGCACGGTCAAATCCCTCTGGAGACTTGAGCACGGGTCCAGCGTAAGGAGTTGTCCGCTTTTCTTCGTCAGTGATGAAGCCGGGATCGCCCTCAATGGCACCGGCAAGGCCTATGGAGCCCTGTTGGCACACGTCCGGCGGGGATTTGCCAGCCTGTCCAGACTGCGTGTTGATGCTCTTGGGGTAGGCTCCGGTAGTGCATGTACCCACGGTAGCAAGCACTCCCACGCCTGCTTTGCCGAGCTCACGGGGCAGTCCTGACGCCACTCCACGGGCACCGGCTTCCACTACTCCGATGACCACCACGGGCAGGTCGAGTTGTTTGGCCATCTCTCGGATGTCATCCAGCCCATACGCTGTGGCGGTGTTGCACGCGATCACCACAGCCTTCACGCGTTGCTTGAGCAAGAACAGCGCGTCACGCAGGATGAGCTCGCGGAGAAAGTCTGTTTTGCCAGCAGCGGAGTAGTTTCCATACGGCATGTTTGCCTGATCACCGAGGTAGATGAGGCGCTCGTGCTCAAAGTCAGGCCTGCCATCACTGCCGGGCTGGAGCGTGTAATTGTTAAAGGCATCCAGGTCAAGAATCGCCTCCAAGACGGTCAAACCACCGATACCAGAGTCAAAAACACCCACTGGTAGTTCAGGCCTAAGCGCGCGGGGTGCTGCGGCCAGTTCCTGACGTGCATGAGTGACGACATCACTCACCACATCGGCAGCCGGGCAGGCAGAAATGGCAAACCAACCTAACGAATAAATGAAGAACTTCATTGCGGCATCCTACTTCACCGTGACAAATCGGCGATACTTTTTGCCGCCCACTGTCTGCTCGCCATCTGGCATGGCCAGTGAGGTGATAGTGGCTCCTTTTTCAGCATTGGCACCGATGACCCAGACGAGAGCGCCGCCCACATCACAAACGCCTAACACCCCATTGTAGACGAGCTCGGTGACACGAAAGCGAATCAATTGGGAGGCGGTATTGGCCTTGGTGAGCTCAGCGCGCCTTTTGTTGATCTCCATGCCGCCGATCATGGTGTCTTCGCCTCCCTGGCCTTTGGAGGCAGCGGCTAGTTTCTCGCGATCTGCTTTGAGCCCAGGGATCTCCACTTCATCCACTGGCACATAGGTGGAGAGAGCGCTGGCAGTGCTGCGAGACGGTAGCTTAAAGGCATTGATGTCCAATACCGTGCCTGACTTCTGGCCAAGTATGCCCAGCATGATGGCTGCTTTTCCATTGAGGATGCCATCTGTGCCGCCCGTGGCTTCATTGTTGCAGGTGAATCTTACCAAAGCGGGCTTGAGTCGCTTCTTCATGGCCTCAGCGCGTGCGGTAGCGGCCGTCTGCAAAGCAGACTCCGCTGTGCTGATGCGTTTTTTCAGCGTTTCCAAGTCTGCTGCCTTGCTTTCTGACCACCCGAGCTTCTGACGGAGTTCTGCAGGTACCTGATCCCACGCCAGTTTCCCTACACCTGCGGAATGAACGAACTTGATGCCATCTGGCCCTGCCTCAGTGATGACCACATTCTTCAGCTCGCTACCCTTGGCATCCTTTAAGGCTGGGACTGACAAAGGCACCTGACCATGAGCCAAGTGAAGAACCATCGCCAGGAGGAGCGACTGCAAGCATTTCATTTACCGAGGCTACAATGGTTTTCACCAGCCCGGCAAGCGTGGAATGCGAGAATGGCGGAGTCTGCTCTAACCAACGATGCGGGTGATGACCGGGGACCAAGGGCTTTGGCCATCTTTGCCACCAATGGTGGCGAGTCTGAAGGCGTAGCGGTGGCCTGAAGTGAGATTTGTGAGCGTGCAACTGGCGCGGCCTCCGATGTAGGCCTGCAACCAATTGTCAGGGTTAATGTCAGGCTCGCACATTTCAACCACATAACTCCGTGACCGTGCTACGGGCTTCCAGCGAAGAACGAGTGTGCCCGGTGCTTGTACAAGCTGGGCGCGGAAGTTTTGCGGCCAAGCCAGAGCACCAAGCCGGCGGCGCTCTCTCCGTAGGGGAAGCGCAGCGGTGGCCATGACCGAGGGAGCACCGTTGCTGGCAATCTCAATATAGTGCGCTCGCTGGGTGAGAACGGCATTCACTTTGGCACGAAGGTGATTTTTCCGCTCGGTGAGGTTCTGTGCAAGCGCCCGGGCCAGAGCTAGCTCAGCCATCAAGTCGGCGAACTCGTCTGCAAGCCCAATGAACTCTGGATTGCTAGGAACGGGATGCGGAAAGTGTGTATTCCCATCCATGGCCTCCTGATGAGAACGGAGGAGCAACATGACCTCGTCGTCTGTCAGTTGCTTCAGCCCCAGAGTGATGCGCCCACCCTGAGGTGACTCCAAAGAACCTGGTGCGATCATGCTGCCACTCCAAGTGTGGGTTTCGGTGGTTGGCGCTACAGGTTCATGAGCCTCATCGGCTGGGCTGGTTTTCGGATTCGGTTTCATGGCATAGGAAGGTTGCGTTATGGAAATTATTAAAGAAGTGAAAATAATCAACCCGATTGATGCATTTTGCGGGCTTGCTTCCCCTTGAGACTGCCGGCTGCAAAATGAGCTGTCGAGCTGTGTCGCTTGATGTTTCGGGGCTTCAGCCCCATTAGGGACCCAATTGAGCGTTCAACAAAGGCAAAAAAGACTGTGCGGAAAATGGCACTCCTGAGTCGGAACATGATTTTCCGACCAAGGGATACGATTTTCCTAGAGAGGGAGACAGATGGCCTGATGAGCCGTGCAGGAGTTGCGAAGAGTTTCGCCAAGAAGCTCGTCGAATCAGCGCAAAAATCAGCGAGGAATCCAGCGCTCCGAAACAGGAATGCGAAAGCTTTGCATGGAGTTGCGGTGGAGCAGGTTGGGTTTTTGAAGAACCCAGCCACGCTTGCAGCGGGAAGGATGGTTTGGACAACGCCTAAGGGTGTGTTGGCTGCCACCCATGCTGGCGGGCACGGAGACCCGCCAGACGGCGAAAGGGCTGGAGACCTGTCCTCCGTGCTGCGAGTGTGAAACTTACTTCATCGGGTGCTCTTTGAGCAGATCGTCCACGGTGTAGAAAAGCAGGCGGCTCTTGTTGGCGTCACGGACTTTCTTGACCTCGTCAGCGGTGATGGGGGCGGCTTTGTTGCCGAAGTTGTTGCGCACAAAGGTGAGCACGCTGGCGATTTCGTCGTCTTTGAGCATGCCGCCAAAGGGTGTCATGGGCACCTGACCATCGTATTTCTTGCCGTTGACCTCGATGGGACCCATGAGGCCATAGAGGGCGATCTTGATGAGGCGCTCGCTGTCCTCCGTGACCCATTTGCTGTTGGCGATGGGCGGGAAGGCGGGCGGCAGGCCATTGCCGTCTCCACGGTGGCAGGTCATGCAGTGTCCCTCACGGTGGTAGATCTCCTGACCGGCCATGAACTGCTTCTTGGCGGCGTCATCCAGGTGCTTGGGCGCGGGCACGGCCACATACTCGGCCTGCTCTTTCTCCGCGACTCCGCTAAGGCGGTCCATGGCGGTCTTGGCGGCTTCCTTGCTCCAGACATCCACGCCTTTGGCTTGGGCGGCTGCCACGATTTTCTTGGCAGCAGCGGTGTTGCTCAGCCAAGAGGCGGCGGCAATGGCTTCCAGACGAACACGGCCATGAGCATCGTTGGCGGCAGTCTCGAGCAGAGCGATGTGATCTTTGATCACGTGAGTGTTGTAACGAAGAACGCGGACGGCGGCAGCACGTGCGTGGAAGTCATCGGAGGAGAGCATTTGCTTGAGCAGGGGCTCGTCCACTTTGTTAGCACCCCAGGTAACCCAAAGTGCTTCGAGCTTGGCGTGAGTGTCGGTTTGCTCAGAAGCCCACTTCACGGCTGCGGGAACGACTTCTGTGGCGGGACGCGCACGCAACTCCCGGCGGCTGCGGTAGCGAGTCCTAAGCTCAGGTTCTTTGAGATTGTTCAGTAAGGTGGCAATGCTTGCCCCTTCCACTTCTGCGGGCTTTACGAGCGGCCGCCCAGGATACGTAATCCGGTAGATGCGGCCGTGAACGTGGTCACGAAGCGGATCGCGAGCATTGTGCTGCATGTGGCCAATCAGAACGTTGTGCCAGTCGATGACGTAAAGGCTGCCGTCTGGGGCAAACTCAAGGTCCACAGGGCGGAAATTGCCATCGTTGCTCTGGAGAAGGTTGTGACGATGCGAGGTCTTCCAACCTGTTCCTTCATCCTCAATTTTGACCTGCTTGATGCCAAGGAAGCCGATAGCATTGCAATAGATGAGGTCACCCTGCACTTCGTCTGGAAAATGGCGTGAGGACACGACCTCCAAGCCAGAAGTTGGGCGCACTTTATGGTCAGGCGGCACAAGGTCTGGGGCTGACGGTGTCTTGCTGCCGTAGGTGGACTTCAGCGAAACTGGCAATGCCCAGTTCATCGTAGTGCCCGAAGTGTGAAGAAGAAAATCCTGACCCCACTGGTCGTAAACAAAGCCCCAGGGATTGGGGATGGCCATTTGGATGGTGCGCTCCAAGTGCCCGCGTTGTGGACTGAACCGGTAGAAACCGCCGTCCACGGCTCGCACTGGGCCATAGGGCGTCTCTACTTGGCTGTGGAGGAAAACTCCCTCGCACATGATGAAGGCACCGCTCGGATCTGCGGTGTAAGCGCTGATCGCATGGTGAGTGTCGTGGGTGTCGAAGCCACCGAGCACAATCTCCGTGCTGTCTGCTTTGTCATCGCCATTAGTATCGCGCAGAAGAACGAGATTTGGCTCTTGAGAGACATAAACGCCCTCAGGAGTGAACTCGAATCCGATGGGCAGGTGCATCTTGTCCGCGAAAACTGTCTCTTTATCGGCCTTCCCATCGCCATTGGTGTCTTCGTAGATCAGCAGCTTGTCATCTGGCAGTGCGTCACCTGGGCGATAATGCGGATAAGTGGGCATCGTTGCCACCCACAGGCGTCCTTTGTCATCAAACGACATCTGCATAGGGTTGGCCAAGTTGGGAAACTCTTTCTCACTGGCGAACATCTCGACTTTGTATCCTTCCGGCACGGTAAGGCTCTTCACGGCCTCTTCACCATAGAGGTATTTGGTGCTGCCGTTCTTCACGCTGGGCACATAGTTGGTAGGCACCTCGGGGAGAGGATGCGTCTTGCTGTCATCAACTTTCAAGTCGCTCTTTTTGCCAGCAGCGATGTCATGGATGAGATTGTCACGGATAGCGGCTAACTCGCGTGTTTTCTTGACTTCATCCGGGTAGTTTTGCGGTCCGTATGGGTTGTAGCGCTGACCATGAGTGTGGACGCCATTGACGAGGTTATAGTCGTTGTTCCAGAACCAATCTTTCTGCTTCACCGCAGCGTTCAGAAGCTCTGGATCTGCTTTTGAGACACGGCTTTGGTGACCGTAGATGCCTGTGAGAAGAATCTCCGAGATCAGCTTGTAGCCTTCTTCATTCGGCACAAAACCTGCAGTGGTGAGCGGTGATTTAGCTTTGGCGAATAGCTCACGCGTGGGCGTGAAGAGATCAACATAAGTGAGGTTATGTTTTTTGGCCACGTTTTGGATGGACTGGGCATACAAGATCAGGTTGGCGTTCTGTTGTTCGCCGTTGGGTAGATCGCGAATCGCTGACTGATTTTCGTATGCGATGGGAGATACCAGCACGAGGCGCGGAGCCTCTTTACCGTTGTATGCCTTGGAAAGCGTGTGGATTACCCAAGCGTCGAGCTCGGCCTCGAAGTTTCCCGCCTTCGATGGTCCATCGAACGACTCATTGAAACCGAAGAAGGCAACGATCGTGTCTGCCTTCAGGAAGGTTAGCCATTGGTCCGGGGTGGGGAAGAAGCCTTTGCCTTTGTGGATCGTTTTGTCCGGATGAAACTTCTCTGCTCCTGGAAATGCCCATTGCGAGACTCTTGAAGGATGCGGACGGAAACCTGGAGTGTCACCCACATGTCCCATGTTCCGAAGGAGCAGATTCTTTTCAGGATACCGAAGGTGCAGTTCGGTCTCGATACGGCTGTAGTGGACATCTCTCTCGGCAAGACCGTTTCCAATTAATACCACTCGCTCACCATCGTTCGGTGGTGCTACTGTTTGAGTCCTGGCCGCAGTCGCAGTTGGCGGTTCAGCACTGGGCGCGTGAGGCGGCACTGGATCAGCAGCCAACACGGAGAGCGGAAGGACAAGGAGGAGGTTTCTGAACATGGGGCGCAAATGATGGCGGTTAGAAACGCGGCATCAAGTGTCATTCTCAACACACTGTAGCTCCTCAAAACAGCCCAAAAAGTGTTTCAGAGTAACGGAAAACGGTAAGGCAGGTTACTGAGCGGCTGTTGTAGCCGCTTGCATGGCTAGAGCCTGCTTGTGCGCCCACTTTACGTATTCCATGAGCGCTTCACCTTCATTTGGTGGGAGCTTGGAGTCTGCTACCATGTCTGGCATGATGTGATGCCACTCTTCTAATGAGTATTTGGCTACGGGTTCGGGTGCGTGGCACCGGACGCATTTAGTCAGGTAGAGTCTCCGCCCGAGAGTGAGCTTAGCATTCTCAGGCGGAGCTGGTGGGGCAATATAGTTGACGTTCAACGCAGCGCATGAGGCGAGCACCACAAGCACTGAAGCGGATAGGACAAATCGGGCTGTGTTCATTGAACGTTGTCGGGTGGTCGACTAGAAGAAGTAGCCCATGATGAGGCGCACTTGGCTCTCAGGCTCGCCGTCAACATCGGACACTTGGAAGAGGCCAGCGAGAGTGGCAAAGAAAGAGCCCGCGCCCGGCTGGTTGTTGCCACTGGTGCGGTAGGAAATGTTGGGGCCAACGAAAAACACGTGGTCACCGGCTTCCGACCATTCTTCAAACTCGACCTCGTGCGTGCCCTCCACGCCAACAAAGAAAGTCGGTGTGATCTGGTAGCTGGCACCCGCTGTGTTTTCCCAGACTCCGACTCGTTCTGAGTAGTCGCTGCCTTCCCACTCCGCCTCCAAGATGGCGTTGTAGACCAGGGATAGGGGCCCAAAGTTTTTGTGGAGGATCAATTTGGCCTCCAGAGCAAACTTTTCTGGTCCGATGAGGATCTCACCATAGAGAGCCGATCCGATCCAATCGAGTGTCGGGTCGGTCATTGTATAGAGAACTTCGGCTCCAGCGGTGCGCCAAGTAGACTCAGAAGCACCATCGCGATCATCGAATCGCCAATCGGACAGATAGGCAGCGAGGATTAGATCGTCCGTCAGAGAGTATTCGAGCTCGTAGCGGAAATCCCAGACTGCTCCGTTGTCATAGTTCTTGTAGGTAAACCACGGCTCGATCTCCCACAGTCCTTTGGGCATACCGCCCGCCTCATAGGAGTATACGAAGCGGCGATTGTAGGCTTGAGCCGAATCGGGAAGGAGACTTAGGCCGAGAATAGCCACCACGAGGCAAAGAAGACGCGATTGATTGACAAACATAATGAGAAGTTATCTCATTAAACTAATGATATTGAATCGCAATAGCGGTTTTCCCTTATTAGGTCGTTCGTGATTGCCGAAACCAAGTGCAAGCGGCCCCAACGGTCGGCGTAAATGGCTCCATGCGCTGTTTTTCTGTCCTCCTCGCTGCTACTTTCATGCTTGGCTCCCTCTGCGGCCAGCAGACTCAACTCCAAAAGAAGGACGTGGCGCTGACGCCCTTGAAGAATCTCAAAACCAAACTTTCCCCAGGCTACACTCTTCCAATTGTCGATATCAGCGGCGAAACGGCTCGGCAGGTCATTGTGGATCGGGAGGCCGGACAGTATTTGGGGCACCCCACCACGGTGCTCTTGGAGGACAGCAAGACGATGCTTACGGTCTATCCAAAAGGCCATGGGCGCGGCTCAATCGTCTACAAGCGCTCAAGTGATGCGGGGCTCACCTGGACGGATCGATTGCCCACACCCAAGTCGTGGGAGACTTCATTGGAGGTCCCCACACTGCATCGCGTCGTAGATGCTACCGGGAAGAAGCGCATTGTTATGTTCAGCGGGCTATATCCTATCCGCATGGCCGTGACAGAAGACGACGGCGCTTCGTGGAGTGAACTAAAACCGATAGGAGACTTCGGGGGGGTAGTGACGATGGCCTCAGTCATTGACCTGAAGACTCCTGGACACTACCTTGCCTTCTTTCACGACGATGGGCGGTTCATTCGCGGCGGCGACGTTGAGAAATATCGAATCAAAAGCCCCCACGTGCCAGATTACTCGTCATCGACTGCAAAACCCTGGCGCTTCTGGGTTTACACAAGCTTGTCGAAAGACGGCGGTTTGACTTGGAGCGTCCCGGTGCCCATCGCCATGCTGCCAGACGCGAACCTGTGCGAGCCAGGTGCCCTGAGATCTCCAGACGGAAAGCAAATCGCTGTTCTGCTGCGTGAGAACAGCCGGAAATACAACTCGTTCGTCATTTTCTCCGATGACGAGGGCCTTACCTGGACAGAGCCCAAAGAGCTGCCCGCCGCACTGACGGGCGATCGCCATGTAGCGAAATATGCACCCGATGGCCGCCTTTTCATCAGCTTCCGCGATACGACCCATGTCAGCCCCACGAAGGGCGACTGGGTGGGCTGGGTGGGCTCCTACGACGACATTGTGAAGGGAAGAGAAGGCCAGTACCGAGTCCGCATTATGGACAACACCAAAGGCTCGGACTGCACGTATCCGGGTTTGGAGCTTCTTCCGGACGGAACATTTGTGACCACCACATACGGGCACTGGACAGAGAACGAGCCCGCGTATGTCGTGAGTGTCCGCTTCAAACTCGGGGAACTCGATGCCAAGCTCAAGTAGCGGCTTGCCTTTTGGCCAGATATTCTCGCCAAGAAGTACCCACTTCTGGATAGCCCGCGACTGACCGAAGCCACACATAGCCCTCCACAGGATCGTCGTTGGGCAAAAGTGGGATCATAACCCGCACATACTCACCCACGGCTATGCCCTCCAAAACATCCAAGTGCGCGAGGCAGGCTGCATCGACGTCCCAAACCTCGCCACGGATCGACAATCCCTCGTCAGAGACCTCTACCATGCCTGGGAAGCCCCCAAGATCATACATGCGATAGTGCGGAAGCGTCGTTGCCTCTTTGATGAACGTCTGACCCGCGAGGTAAAAGTGATTGGTGCATCCACGGAGGAGCGTTCCGTACACGAAGACTCGATGACTCATACTCGTCGGCTCCACTCTGGCAGTTCATAGCGGCGCGCGACCAACTCTATCGCTCTGGATGCAATTTTCTGATCAGGTTGCCAAACAACAACTTCCTCAGACAACTCGCGGGCAAGTTGGAGCCAAAAGTCTTCCCCAACACCCTTGGTAATCAGACTCCCTTGATGCATGAAGCCTGTTTTGGCCCGTCTTTGGGCACCGCCGGCTACTTTTTCACCAAGTTCATTCCTGACGTCATGTAGCGCTGGAGCTTGAAAACATGCATCGCCGTCCAGGGTCTCCTGCGCTCCCACCAAACGGTGAGGCGCGCCCTTGAATAACGTCAATACTCGAGCCAGCGCCCCGTGCACCCATTCGTAAACGTGGCGGGTGCCGAGAGAACCAAGCTCGTCGCCCTCCGGCACGATAAGCGTAAAGGTTGCATCTCGATCATGGTAAACGATGCCACCACCAGTGATTCGCTTCACGACCGAAAACTCCGGTCCGATCTCCTGCGGTAGCGCCTCAAGATCAAAACGGATACCAACCGATGCCCAACATCCCTCCCAACCATAGAATCGCAGCACTGGGCAATCTGTGAGTTCAAGCAGTGCTTCGTCCCAGGCCATGTTTTCAGTGCCAGAACGTGGCAAAGGGTCCACCCAAAGCCGAAGCTGCTTCAATTTCAGCATTCGATGAGACAAATCGTTCGAGCTCTGCAGCGCTTAAATCGTCGTGATTTCCTTTTCCTTCGACACCACGTGCTTTTCGATGTCCGCCACGTGTTTGTCGGTTTGCACCTGCACTTCTTTCTCATCGCGGCGCAAATCATCTTCGGAGATTAGTCCGTCCTTCTCAGCCTTTTTCAGTGCCTCCAAAGCATCGCGGCGGCAGGCACGCACCCGGACTTTTGCATCTTCAGCAAGTGACTTGATGAGTTTCACCATTTGCTGGCGGCGCTCGTGGGAAAGCTCAGGAATAGGAATGCGAATCACCTTGCCCTCCACGGCCGGATTTAGCCCGAGCCGGGACTCGCGAAATGCGCGGTCGATATCTTGAATCGTCGAAGGATCAAAAGGCTCCACGCGAATCAACCGCGGCTCTGGCGTGCTGATCGTGCCCAATTGCTTCAGTTTCATGTTCATGCCGTAGCTGTGCACGTGCACATCGAGGTTCTCGACAAGCGATGGGGAGGCCTTTCCCGTGCGCACCGAAGCAAACTCGTGAATCAAATACTCCACCGCCTTCGTCATAGCCTCCTCAGCCTCAAGCAAGATCATTTCAGGTTCCATCCGAAAACATCCGCCCTCCCGGGCCAATATTCAACTAATCGTTGACTCAGACGGCGGTTTGCGGGGCGTCGTGTTAAGTCATTCAAACGAATGACGAAACCAGATTCAGAAGCTGCGTGTGCTACTTACCGATATCCGAAGACTAAACTATGGACCAACGGGCTGAAGGGTCACAGCGCCTGCTTTCTGAACTACTGGGGAAGTTGGCAGATCCTGAAGGATGAAGTAGCCGACTCCCAGGCCATCTTTCGATGGTGCGGCGACCGAACCGCTCACGGTGCTAGTGTTTGGTACCACAAGACCGGAGAACGTGAGCGAGCGTGTGGCTCCCCCATCAACAATGCTCGCGGTGCCTGAAAACTGGCCCGTGGTTGAGTTGAAGCTGGTGATTTTGAGTTTACCAGGATTCGGATTCACCGGCAGTGAGGCGTTAAACGCAGGAATCGTCACCTTGGCCGTCGATGCTATGGTGAATGGCAAGTTCAGCTCTGTAGCCCGGGCGGAACCAAGGTTGCCGTATTCAGGATTGCCTACTGTCGGTTCGCCATAGTCGAACACCATCTCAGCATTACCTGGTGTGCCTGGCAGTTCCATAACGATCTCACCCACGGGGACTGCAGGCAGTTTGCGAGCAAGGGGTGCGCGATAGAGGCCGCCATTTACAGTCAACTGGATTGGATTGGTCCACCCATTGTGGTAAAGCTTGCCAACAGTGCCACCGACTGGCGGTGCTGGCTTGCTCCAGGAGAGATCGGCCCATTCAATGCCAGCCCCCAAGGTGTCGGGTGCATCCGTGACGATGTGATCGATGTCCTCAGCAACCGAGGCAATACCATGAACAGTACCCTGCTGCTTAGAGCTGTAGATCGCTTTATAGATCAGGACCTGCCCTTCAGGCCCAAGGGGAGCTGAGCTGGAAGCTGCCGTCCCATCCCCCATTCTAAGAGAAGCACCGGCAACACCAGGGCGGGTCACTTTGATGATTCCCGTTGTGATGCCTTGTGGGATGCCGAGATCTCCTTCGTTTCCAGAGTTGGCAAAGGTGGCTTGCACGTTGTGGCTACCATAGCGAGAGAGGGCCTCTTTGACGGCACCCTTCTTGGTGCTCCAGATGTTTCGCCAGCCATCGACTCCGGTGGTAAGTGTCCCATCGGTGAGCGTTCCTTTGAAGTAATGGCCATCAGCAGAGGTGGACAAGAAGTCTGCCTGCAGCGTCAATGGAGCGAGAGGGGCTTTGCGCTTGAAAAGGATCGTCACAGACGGTGGGTTTGTGCCGTTGTTGATCTTCCCTTTGCCACTGGTTGCAGTTGTGCCATCGGTCAGTTTGGCGGTGTAATCTCCCGTGGACTTGATGGTAAGATCGATCCTGGCTCCCCGTGGCAGCATCGTCGTTTGGCGGTCAGCCAGAGCCACCAAGGTGCCTTGGGCGTTACCTGCGATTGGCGCGATGACCATACTGAATGCCTTCGAGGCTTGGGAACCCTTCGCATTTGTGGCAGTGATCCTGATGTTGCTATAGGTCTTCGCCGTGGTTGGGGTTCCACTGATGACACCTGCGTTGTCGATAGCTAGTCCAGCAGGGAGCCCTGTAGCACTAAACTTGGTGGGCTTTCGGAAGTCACCGCTCTTCACTGCCACAGTAAAGCTATATGGTGCCGAAACCTTTCCTCCTGGCGGAATAGGAGCGAGGTCGTCCGCCTGCGATCCAGTCGTAGTCACAAACTCAGGCTTGGTGTCGAGGCGAGCCACACGATGGATCGGACCAAATGTGGAGCCTTCGGCCACCTGAAGCGCACCGGTACCCGTAAACAGAGCGGGAATCGATACGCGGCAACGATAGTTACCAACTTCACCCGTTGTGAAGCCTTTGATGACAAGAGCACTTTTAGTGGTGCCGGAATACTTTGGCCCATCAGAAATTGGGCTGCCATCTTTGAACCACTTATACCGGAAGATCGACGAACTACTGCCATATGCCTTCATCACAAAGGTTGTAGTGCCGTTATCCGCCAAGAACACTTCCGTTCCTGTCATATCAACGCATGCAGCTTCCGTAGCAGGAAATCTCCTGAGACTCCCAGTCGCGTCAGCATCATTATTGATTTGGAAGACGTATTTGCTGACGCTCGTCGTTGTGAGTGGAGGTGTTGAATACGATGTAGCGACTTCATTGTCGACGGTCTCGTCGTGGACCACCGCTGCATCAACAAACTTGGTTCCTTTGAACCATTTGTGGCTGAGTTTTGCACTCGAGAACGGACCGGCGGCGCGAGTGGTAAAGCTGGCTGCACTCCCTATTGGTACGATCTGATGCTGGGGATATTGGATCATTCCGATATACTCGTCACTCACCACGCCTCCAGTGGCGCTTACTTCGACAACGATCAAAAGTCCATGGCTTGCGAACATGGAAACATCCCATCGGAAACTGGATGGAAGAGCGGGGAGGTTGACTCCTGCCACCGTGGTACCACCAGGAACGAACTGAGGTTCACTTGGCTGACTTCCACCGTAAGACTCGAACTGGAATAGTCTGAATACATCGCCGCCGATTGGGTTATATCCATCCAGCTCCACAATTGTCACAGCTCCAGACTGCACTGTCAGTGTGCCAGAACCACGCAATTGATCATGGTGATTGCTGTACACTGGATCTGACAAATCTTTGGCGAATGTGGCCTCACCAGATAGGGGGGTGCCGATGGCCAAGTCCCGCCGGGCCTTGTAAAAAGGAGCTCCTGCAACATTCCCACTGGCATCAAGGAACATCCTCGAAATCGATGGAACGTTTATAGCGGCACACCGGATCTGCATTCTTGCGACCGAGGATGCACCCAAAGTTGTATTACCGTTAACATAAAGTGTGCCCACTGCTCTACCAGCAACATCACCGGGCGAGACCTCTCCATTAATGACGGCAGCTCCTTGTATTACACCCGTTCCGGCAACAATGGAGTCTGCTCCAGACGAAAAAGATGCCGTAGCCCGGTCACGAGGTGAACCCGTGTCTCCAATACCACCTACACCAATTTGAAGAACGCCCTCGACCAACGTAGTACTGCCCGTGTAGTCATTATCCAAGGACAAAGTCGCCCACCCTTCACCAGACTTAACAATGTTTAACGCCGCTGCGGCAGCACCCTGGCCAAGCGAGAAATAATGGCTGGGTAGTGTTCCATCTCTGAACATAGCATCCCATTTGACCTCAGTCTGAACCGGCGTGGTCTGGTGAATGGTAAGCGTGCCGACAGTGGAGGCAGCATTTTCAACAATCTCGGAAGACGTTGCTAGAGCACTACCAACGATTGTTCCGACATTCGTGGCGAGAGGACCATCGCCACCTCTAGTCTGGAGACCTCCAATAGTGATACTGTTCCCACCAATCTGAAACACAGAGTTAAAGTTCATCACGACCTCGTTCAAGCTGGAGAAGGCGTTGGGATTATCAGCACGGGCAACGGTAGTCTGATCATGGTTATAGTTTGGATTGTCACTGGTAGTATCCGTCTCCCGGTAAATGTTATCACTAATGACCAAGTCTCCGCTCCATCCCAAATTGTCGCCCGCGAAACGGTGATAGGTTGTGAATCGACCATTCGACGAGTCATTGGGATTGGGTGCTCCCTCCCGAGTCTGGAGGATTAAGTTGCCGCTGGTGAGCACACTATCAGAGAATCCTCCAGCATACGTGATATGCACAATCTCACCACCAACGGGTGTTCCGTTGTTGTTGTCGATGTAAGACAAAACCAAGTTGTCGCCCACAACAATTGGGCCATTAAACCGGAAGTCCATCCCATTGACGGGCTGAAACTGGGCACCAATCCGCTTGGTTTGAGCGGGGTTGTAAGTGATATCGATCGGCATGTTGACTTCCCAAACGGATCCAGCGGTCCCCAAGTCAGACTGGATGAACAACTCCGCCTCACCAGCATGCTCATTACTTCCCAGCGTAATGCGCTTGTTGAAGAGATGGCCAGTGCCGAGAGCATCCGCTTGATTCATGGCATTTACTCGCCCCTGCCGGACAACAAGTCCTCCCGTCCAGTCGGGGATGTTTTCCCGGAACTCAAGGATGCCCATTCCTTCCTTAATGATATCGCCACTTCCTTCGACATAGCCACCACCCGTGTTGAGTCGGAATGTCTGATTGAGTGTGGTGTCGATCACTAAGTTGCCATTGATACGCATCGGTCCGTTCCAGTTAACAGTCAGGCGTGGCCCACTCGGCGTGCCCACGGTGAGCGCGTTGTGGCCTTCGAAAGTGATGAACTCCTCAAAGTTCCATTCGCCACCTCCATTTGCGTTGCCCATCTGAATCATCAGATTGGCACCAGAACGAACGATCGTTCCATCCGCCCAAGAAATGTTGGAGCCAAACATCGTGGAAGTACCTGCTCCGGCAGATGGGGAATCACCAGCCATGCGAACTGTTCCCTGTCGAATATCAAGCAACCCACGGAAGTTGGCTTGCTGAGCATCGTCACCCTCAAAAATCAACTGGCCAGGGCCGGTCTTTATCAGGTCACCGCGATATTGATCCACGCTGAAAACAGAGCGTTGAATAAACAGGTGACCGTTTGACTCAGCCACGTCGATTACCCCACCGTTGCCACCCAAAGTGAGGCCCCTGGTAGGAGCCAGTTGGCCATTCAAGCCCGTCCACCTCAACGTGCCACCATTGATGGTGACTTGATCGTTTGTTCCCACGGCAGAGGCAATACCAAGAGCACTCTCATGCGAAATGCTCAGCACTCCTCCGTTAATGTAGGTCTTACCGCCGAAGTTGTTGATTGGGTTGGTCAGCGTCACGACCCCAGTTGTGCCTTGCTCATTGGGCCCAGTCGTCGATGGGCCACTGATCGTCAGAGCCATCGGCGACACAGCCCTAATGCTTACATTTGAAGCTGTCACGGTGGCATTATTGCTCATGGTGAACTGCTGACTGCTATCCACCGTTACAATCGTAGCGGCGGCAGGAATCCCGGGGCCAATCAAAATCAAACCTTCCTGCAAACCCAAGGTGCTCGCCACACGGACGCGGGGCGAGCCCGCCACAGTCTCTCCTGCAAGCAGCGATGCAGGTAGAGCGGTCTGCGTTCCAACCACATAGGTTTGATTGGTGCCGTTTCCAGTAACTGGAGGCGAGATATTGAGGTCTGTGCCATTGACTACAAGAGTGATGACCGTTCCGCTAGCCAAGTTGGGTCCCGCAATCGTCATGCCAGGCAGCAGCCCTTTGGTACTATGAACCACAAGGCGATTCTGTTGCGCCAACGAGTTGTTGGTAACACCACCTGTGAGTAACGAAGGCATGTTTCCGGGGTGTTGCGCATATCCGACAAGCCCAGAGCCATTGTCCGAGGATGTCCCCGGTGTGAAGGTGAAACTGCCTGCTCCAATCGTGGCCACCGTAGCATTTGCGGGCACGTTAGGAAGCCTAACAGCCATGCCGATTCTGAGGCCCGCTGTCAGTGGAAGAGTAACGGTTGAAGTTCCCAACGTCGTAGAAGCACCCGCAAGTGGCACCACACCCGTAACACCAAAAAACGTCTGGGAGGCTGAAGTTCCGAGAGCAGCAAGACTGATATTGAAGTCTGTGACGTTGCTGCTGTCAGCATCCCTTGCGATGGAGGTTACAATTGCATCAGCCGGTATTTGGGTCCCAATGATGCCCATGCCAACTTTCATCGCGGCAGTGTTGGACACTTTTGCAAGTGTCTGGTCAAGCGATGTAGAGCCGCCCGTGAAAGTAACTACTGGCGTATTGAGCGGATCGTTAGGCGTGGTTACATATACAGCAGATCCATTCACAGCGGAGGTAACGTCGTTGGAGAGCTCCAGGCTAGTAGCGCTCTTAACTTGCACAATGGAAGTACCCAAAGGAATCCCTGGGCCAGCGACAACCATGCCCGGAACCACATGACTGGTGAATGCGACATCAATGTGTTTTGGCTGGCCACCATCTTTCGTCACACCTGCGAGTGTTGCCGGACCGGTCCGAATCGGCACCAACTCCACCGTTTGGTTTGAGAGGGTCTCAGTAGCTGGCAGACTCATCGTTGCGGTGGTTGGACCAGTCACCTGAACGACGACCGCCCCGGCAGGTATCCCAGCGCCTACTAGGCCCTGACCAGGAAGCAATCCGATTGTCGTAGACATCGAAAGCGTGATACTCCCATCCGTCATCCCTACTCCAGTGAGCAAGGAGTTACCGTCCCCAAGACCAGAGTCGATGACCAAGTTACCCTGCCCATACTGATGGATGATCAGTTCCCTGGTTCCAAATACAATGCCTTGAGCTGCCAGTGCCGTTGTGACCGTGGCATTCGTTGAGATTCTCACCGTGGTTCCGTCCATGACTGCATCGACAAATGCCCCGATGGGGATGCCCGTTCCCGAGACGGGCATGCCCACATAGATCCCAGCAGTTGAATCAAGGTTGGTGATCAAATTTGAAGATGCCGTTACTCGTCCACCGAGAATCTTCGAGCTATTCAAGCGCCCACCCGTGATCGTCTTGTTGGCGTTTGCCGTGTTAGTCGACACCATGATCCCTGATTGAGCGACTTGGAGGGTCTGGCCGTTCCCCACGTTGAAGATACTGCTTGCAGGAGCATCAAAGCGAATCGTGTTCACAATCAAACTGCTAGGCAGCGTTCCGCGGAAACCTGATCCCCCAGCACTTGTAAGGGTGTTCTCCGACACATCCTCCCCGGTCAGCCAAGTCGACACATCGTTCTTGTATTCGTCCAGTGCACGATTAAAGGTCCGCACTCGATTGCTAGCCGCACTATCAATCATTGCGAAATCCACTGCGGTCCTCGGGGCGTTGCCAGAAACCGCCCAGGGCATCACGTGATTCTTAGGATCGGCATGCGCTATTCCTCCGTTGAAGTTGATCCGGATTTCACCGACACCCGCACCTCCAGTGCTGTTGTATGCTGCGAATGCACCAGTCGCCCCTTCTGCTCGGGTTAGTGCGGTACTGTCTCCACCATTACCCATAGTGAGGAGCATACCGTGGACACCACGAGCCTCCGCTACCATGCTTGTGTTACCAGATTGGAAAGCGATGGTGCGGGTACCCGTATTCGTCGAAAGTGAAAGTGTACGATCCGTGACCGTCGTCACGGCAGGATCGAATCCACGAGCGACGAATGTGCCACCGTTTGCAGTGAAGTTTCCAGAGTTACCCAATCTGGCCAGCGCTATGGTCCTGTCACTGTTGGAGTGGTCGATGACTAACCGCCCACCCGCGATGTCTACGTTGTGAGTGTCACTGCCTGGAGCCAAAGTCGAGTCATTGATCGTCGTGCTGTTGTTGATCACCACCGTGCCAAGTCCAACCTTCTGCACTGTGCCTCCGTTGAATCTGTAATCAAACTCAACGGTGCCACCACTCGTTGCATAAAGGCGTGTCGTTCTACCCAAAGTCAGGGTACCACGACCAGTTCCATACTTCACACTACCAGTGTCATTCAATCCACCAAGTAGAGCAGTCCCTCCGTTACCCGATACAGTCCAGGTGCCCATGTTGAACTGCTGACCACTCCTAGTCATGAAGACAGCTTGGTTCCCTGCACCGATGTTCAATCCGCCCATGCTGAATCCATGCATTGATGTTCCGCCATTTCCGCTATTCACCACCGTGCCGGATGCATTCGTGATAAAGTTTACAGAGTTCGAGTTGCCGAACAGCGGCACGTCTCCTGCGGCTGTGCCAGTAGGTGCTAGGGCAATCCTAGAAATTGCATCTTTTGTCCAGAACCCAGTACCGTCGTTGCCAACAGCAGTAGGGTCGTAGTTAATGAGCAACGTTCCCTGATCCAATGCCAGTCTTCCCGCCGCGTTATACTGGCTGTCTAGGGTAAGATTCATGTCTTGGTTCGATGCCATGTGAAGCCGGAACACCTGATTCTCGTTGATGCTCGTATTGGTTACTGTCCGACCACCAACCACGGCCTGGCCCACGGGGATGGCATTTCCGTTCAATCCTTTGTCACCCACCTGTCCACGGATTCTTATAAAGCCGTTACCTTCAAACGTAATCAGCCGAGAGTCGGTGTAGGTAGCGTCCTCGGTGACCAAACTGTTGCCACCGTAAACATCACCGATGATCTGAAGTGACTGATTTCCGGCTACACTGATCCGAGGCCGTGCTGCTGGGTTCGCATGGCGGACGGAATCAACATTGTCGTAAATGATGTCTCCGTAGAGGTAGTTATTGCCATTGTCTGATCGAAGAATCTGCTGCCCGTCATTGACCAAGATGCCCACTTCAAGGTTCTCGGGCGCCACAGCAGAGCCCACAATAACCCCGTTCGTCATTCGGAAATCACCCAACCCTTGGACCATGATACCGTTATTGCTACCACCAACGCCCAACCCATTTCGGCCAGAACGAACGTACAAAATACCTTCATTCACATAGGTCTTCCCGGAATAGGTGCTCTGAGCATCTAACACAACACTCGGTGCACCTACTTTTGTCAGGCCACCACTTCCTGCTATGCGAGATTGAATCTCAAAGTTGTTGGAACCATAAACTCCGTCTGTCATCCGCAGCCAATAGTTTTGATTGCTTATGATCGCCTCCCGCGTGCCGAAGTCGAGCGTACCACCTCGGATCAGGGTCGTCAGGTTCATGCTAGGACCCACGCCGAATGCCGCTGATGCGAGCATCCCAGAAGCTATCGACAGAGTGGCAGTATCATCCAAATAGAGGGTTGAGACCCAGTTGCCGTTGTAGCTGGTAAGGTTCGTCCGATCATTAATCGCCGCATTGGTCGTGAGGTTGTGATTGCTCACTGGCCCAAACCTCAGCGAGTTAACACTCGTACTTGTTCGGGTATATTGTACTGGGTCAACCAGACTGACGTTGAACCCATTGGCATTAGAGCTCTCCACCAATCCAGAGGTCGGAACGAAATACTCCGAATCATCCAACGGGCGAATGTAGCCAGCTACACTGTCATAAGTCATAAAATGACTGCCAGTAGCATTCTGAAGATTCCGCCCTTGCGCATAAAGATCAGACGACAGACGCGTATCCTTGTAGATCGCGTGCGGGGCTGTCCCACCCAACAAACCAGTGATGACACTCTTGCTCATTCCGCTGGCGCCGCCCACCTGTTCAATACCAGAAGCCAAGTCTGGGGCAGTATTCAGTTTTACGCGTACACTGTCCCCAACACTCGCCGTCGAGAATGAAGCGGTTGAATCAAACGCCCTAAACCTGAGAACCGAACCAGCGCTCCGGCTCAATTTGCCGATTGTCAGCGTCAAATTGACATCCGCACCATCGGTATTCCAGAGGTCAATGAAGTTTGAGCCTCCCTGAACAATCAAGCTACCCGCTCCGCTTGATGCGATCGACTCGGTGTTTGCAACGTCACCACCCATGACACGTAACGTGCCATTCAGAAGCTTGATGATAGCAGCATCGTTGATGCGGTTGTTGTTGTTTGCGCCAGAGACACCTGAAGTGGCTCCGAGTCTGTCCGTATTGTCCAGCGTCAGCAGAGCATTGCGCTCTAGTCTGATCTCAGTCGTAGAAAGCAATGCACCCTGCGGGCCCATGAGAGTCGTACCAAACTCTGCCCAGCTCTCTGCTTCTCCCTGATTTTGGTAAGTGATGCCATTCACAGTCACTGCATCGGACCTAGACGGGACATTGATCGTACCTTGACGAGTCAGATAGGTGTGTCCCGTGTGCACCGCCGAGGATGTAAACCGCAACTCGCGGGAGCCCACTTTGGAGAATCCGCCAGCTCCGACAATTTCACCAGCGATCATGAGTTTACCTTGCACCTCAGAAACCATGTTGCCTTGAATCGTGGCACCAAGTGAGCCGCCACCGACTCCACTCTCGATGTCAAAGATGTTGCTGAATGCGCTGCCGCTTACCTCTATTTGACCACCAATCGTTGTCGCAGGCCCTGGGATGCCTGTACTGTTAGCATTTAGCTGCAAATAGTTGGCTGCACCCTTTGACTCTGACACACTTCCGTTGAGGAAGATTGGAACCTCATGCCTCATTCCGTTCTGCCGGAAAAACTCAAGGCGCGGACCAAAAATAGGACCCGTAGTCGAGTTTGCGTTGTTCACATCCAACTTCGAAGGTGCTCCAAACTCGAGGTTGATGGTTTGGAAGTCAGAAACAGCTAAGCCGCTCGGCTGCCCCGCAGGTGGAAGGGTGCTGCGCTCAAACCGCACTCTTCCCTCAGAGATATTTAGACCAGAGAATGAGTCAAATAACGTATCCCTGAACACAAGATCACCTGTTCCAACTTTGGTGACAATTGCTGGGGCAAAACCACTCTTCTCCAAGCTCGGCGCAACGAAATCGGTAACACCTTCAAGTGTAGCGCCCGTTTCAACCGTCGTATCATAAGGGGCAAACTCCAAAGCGGACCCATTCAACAAACCACCTGTGCCAATAGTGGCATCTCCAGCAACGAGAACCTTCACGGCAGTCCCTGTACCCGAAGTATTCAGAAGAGACCCATTTCCGCCCATTCCTGCTCCCACGATTTCGATGACTTTACGTTCGGTGTCTGGATCATCGCCGTAGTTTAGATCGGCATCACGAAGATCAACCGTAGCTCCATCACTCACGATGATACGGTTGTCTATGCCTGTCGCTCCAGCTGCACGGCCGCCGCCCGAGAGGAAAAGTCGTCCTTCCTCAACGAGGATCTCACCAGAAAGGCTGGGTGCGAGGTTCCTGCCTATCGTCCCAACGATTGCATCCGCAAACTGAGCTGCTCCCAGAGACAGAGTGCCTTTGCCGGTCTTTCTCAATCCGACAGTGCTAAAGACAGCGCCGTTTAGGTTCAATTGGGGGAATGTGGCACCGTTGGTTACCGACGGATTTCCAATATTGATCTCAGCACCAGAGTCCAAGATAAATAAACTTCCGCTAATCTGTCCGGTAGCAACACCAGTAGTCCCCGAGGATAGCAATCGGCCTTGAAGATGAATGTCAGAGCCCATGCTTGTGATCGTCCCGGTGGTGTTCGTAATGTCTAGGCCACCAAGCGGACCCACGTTGATCAAGGTCCGTCCGTTACCCAACGCGTTACTGTTGGATGCGTTACCAAAGCCCTTCAAAGTCCCTCCATAGACGTTTATGACACCCTGGAAGCCACCATTGTCGCCGCTGAACGAGATCGTCCGCTGGTTGGTTTCGGCCAACTCGATCACACCATCGCCACCATTCAGCGCTGGCATCGCATAGTCTGCACCAAGGCCAAGGTCGACGATAAGCTTGCCGTTAACGGTGAGGCCACCCGTGCCGAGTTTTGCGTTGGTGCCCAATCCATCGAAGTTGTTGCCCAAACGCAGCGTGCCCTCATTCACGTAAGTTCCTGACGTGTAGTCATTGACTTCTAGGAGCACCAGTTCACCAGCACCAGACTTTGTGAGTGAGACGTTTGAACCTGTGATCAAGGAGCCGATGGTGAACGGCCGGGCGGTGTTGAACTGATGAACAACGATGTCCCGAATAGCAGGGGCAGTGCCAGCGGCTGTAATGGAACCACCGGATATTTGAACATCTGAAGAGCCCACACCCGCAGTGACAAGGATGCCGCCAGAGTCGATAGTGACCGCTCCGCTCATAGTGACAGTGATTGGTGCGCCTGTGTTGAACCGAAGACTCCCAACAATAGCGCCTCCGGCGAGCGTTCCATCTCCTTGCACGTCCCAATGACTTGTGGCGCCAGAAACGGCACCTGCCGAAGCGACATAACCAGAGAATGGGAGGATGGGAACGTGCGGAGATGCTGGCGAGGCTGGAGTTGTGTCAACGGTGACACCCCAATCGGTTTTCCCGACAGTCAGATAGCCCCCAACAATGCCATTGCGATTCAGCGTTGTGGTAGTGACGGAGCCAGACATCACATCCAACGTAGCACCATTATTTTGTCCCCTCGTAATGGCGCTGACTTGGAGAGTGCTAGTTCCACTCGTCCGCTCAACATATGAAGCTCCGCGATTCAAAGTTAAACCATTAACGACCTCGGTGTGGCTTCCACCAGTTAAACGAATAATCGTGCCGCTTTGGAAGTCGGCGTTATCCTGCCCGCGCGTTCTCACTCCTTGAACGCCAACGTTGCTCGTTCCACCCAGCGTCAGCGCCACTCCGTTTGGCAGCTTCGTCGTATTGCTGCTGGTGTAGTCAAGCTGAAGCACCCCTCCACCAGCAGTGAACGCGCCACTGTAGCCGCTGTTGTCACCCGCGAGCACCAACACACCATTCCCAACATGCGTGATGCTTCCAGAGCCAGTCAGGTTACCTGAAAGTCTCAATGAGGTCGTAATCCCAGGTGTAGCGGGATTGTTTATTACCGCCCAGCGAGCACCTGCATTGTTAGCTACATTTCCGCTCCAGACGTTCGTGCCTGAAGATGCACCCCAGCCGAAAGCATTTCCATTGGCACCACCACTCAAAGTAAGTTGCTCGCCTGTTACTGTGACGCCCCGAAGGTCCAAGAACGAACGTATGTCGTCAGATGCCTGAGTGACCACTACGCCTCCTGCAGAGCTACCCAAGGCGCTGTTATGACTGATGGACAAAGTGCCCCTCTCGATAGTCACCGCTCCGGTGAACAAGTTGTTCCCACTAAGCAGCCAGTTTGATGCCTCTAGTTTCCGGATGGAGGTCGCTCCGCCAGGACCGTCGGCAATGGCGGGGGCCATCTCATTGAAGTGAGTCACGTATGAAAACTGGCCTGTGCCGAGATTCAGGGTTGCAGCCACCGTGCCCAAGTTCCCGCCTCGAAGTTGAATCCGCCGCGCACCACTGCCCTCGTAGGCAATCGCTCCCGGATTGGTAAAACGGATCGTGGCGGGGTTGGAGCCATAGTTTTGGCCACTTGCCCAGAAAGCAGCCGAGGCTTCACCGCTTGAGCCGCTGCCCGCCCCTACAGTAAACAGCCTGTCAGTCGACTGTGAGTTGAAACCCAAGAACTCGAGTCCACCGCTGCCCGTTTTCGTGCTAATCAATAAGTTTGCAGCAGCGCTAGGTGAGGCACCAATGCTAGAGGCAACACCCCCATTCGCCAGATAATAGGCTCTGATGCGAGTCGCGCCTACATTGGAACCAACGTCGTTTACGATGGAGGTGGGCCCAGTGTAGGTGTTCTTGTTTGGTAATGTCAGGTCGCGGCCTGCATTGGCGTTGGTCGTCAGTTTTACCCCGCCATCACCTTCAATAATGCCGGCATAGGTTGAACTTGCCGATTGCATTGTGAGAGTGCTTCCACCAGGTCCCAAAGTTACCTTTGAACCCAAGTTGCCAGCAAGAGCTCCAATCGTATCGCTCACACCATAGATGAGCTGGCTAAAGTAGCCTCCAACCTTCGTTGCCTCAGAGGTATTGAGGGTCACCGTCCCAGTATCAGCAAGCCCCCCCGTGCCATTGATCTCCAGAATACCTGCTGAGATCGTCGTTCCCAGACCAAGCGTCAGCGGCCCAGTAAATCTCCAGTGGCTGTCCCCGCTCTTGTTGAGGCCCATCTGAGCCCCTGTGACTGCCCCGCTAACGATATTGACACCACTCGTGCTGCTACCCCCAAAAGTAAGCGTCCTCCCGGATTGGTAAGTACCATTGTCAATCGCCGCCTGACTTATATCCTGAGTAATTGAGCCCGCGATAGTTAATGTAGCGTCAAGATCATTGTTGATGATTCCTGAGTTTCCTCCTGTTGAGATAACACTTGTGGTGATTGGCAAAACATTGTTCCCAGCAACTCCACTGTCGAATCTGACGAGGCTACCACCAGATAAGTAGATGTCCCGTGCAACTGCCAGATTGCCCAAGGCACTGAACTGGGAAATTTCCAGAGTGCCGCCGCTCAACTGCACGTCCCCAGCATAAGAAGGTCGCGACCCAGATAGTCTCCAGTTGCCGCCGCCTGATTTTCTGAGACCAATTTCAGAGTCAATGTAGCTAATTATTCCAGAGAAGACGTTGACGTCACGGCTCTCTCCTCCCAGCGCGAACCATCTTGAACCACCGGCTTCATCAAAAAAGCTTTGAAAAATATCACCTGTCCAGGTGAGGGTTCCAAAGCCATTCGCGGCAAGTGTGGATGCTGGAGTTAAGTACGGACTTAGCAGTAAATCATCAGACGTGACTGTGATAATGGTGCGATCCGTCGAGACATTGTCCTTGCCCACATAGTCAAGAGTGCCGGTGGAAACATCCGTTCCAAAAAATACGGACGTGCCCGCACCCAGTGAACTGCTGCTCCCAGAGTCTGCGAGATGCGTCACCCGAACGACTGCTCCGTTCATGATCACCGAAGCTCCGCTGTAGCTACTGTCGCCAACGTATACCTCTGTCGTTCCCCCATCAAAGGTCAAATCCCCACCTCCAGAAACTGTAGCGTTATTGATGCCACCACTGGTTAACAGCTGACCAGTACCATCCAAACTGATGCTGCTACCAGAAACAGCTGCTAACGTAGGCAACGATTGCCGACCAACTACAGCCAATTCACTCCCTGCATTCAAAAAGAGCCTCGTTGAAAGCATTTGGTTCGACACGCTTGTTGCCAGCGTGCCTCGCTGAACCATCGCGTTGCCGCTCCACGTGCTAACTGGGCGGTAATTTGTGTCTGGCGTATTGATGTCATCATCGAAATCAAAATACTCTAGTTCATTGCTTAGCTTAACAGTGCCTGGTGAGTTGAATATCCAGGTACCGCCTCCGGTGAGCGCACCAAATATTTCATATTCATGACCGGCGGAGTTTGCTCTGAACTCGACATACGAGTTATTGGCAATCGCTAGAGGACCAGGACCTGAATTGTCACCCACCCAAGAGTTGGTGCTCGAGTCAATTGTTGCATTGTCGAAAATAAGTCGGCCAGACTGCGATGTAATCAGTGCCCGCTCAGGACCAGAAATGTACGGATTCGTATTCGGGTTCTCAGGGAGGGACTCGTTGTTCAGAAATTTCCCATCGCCAAGCATATTGGCGCCAAGTGCTCCAGAAGTGACCGTGCCTGATATTCGCAAGTCGCCCATCCCCTCCTTGATGAGCTCTGCATTTCGCCCTGTTCTTCCGTTGGCACTGTCGCGGACGGGGTTCAGAGTTATGTCCCCACTGATTGTAAGTGTGTTGTAGAGATGGGTTCGGACGAAGGTCCTTTCGTCTTCGGCAGCGGTTACGATCAAATTGCTGGAGCCAATGGAGCCAGAAAATGAATCTGCACCGATATGCAAAGTCGCCCGAACAGATGGGGACTCCCCAGAAAGTGCTCCCACCCTCGTGGTGCCAGAGTATGTGTTGTTCCCAAGTAACCAATATTGCCTGTTCGACGACGGGGGAGCTTGGATGAGGAGGCCGCCAACGCCCAAAATATCATTGGCAAAAACGTTGTGAAAAGCCGTAGTAGCTAAGACGAGAGTGGAATTACTTGATGTCATGTCCACCTTGCTTGAGCTAGGAACAAAACTTCCATTTGCCAGAACCAGTTTACCCCCTTGCAGTTGGAAACTTCCCAGACTCGTCAAGTCCCTGAGCTCGATGGACGAGTTCGCGCCACCTTTAAACACCGTTGAAATGGGGTTTGGCAGCAGGACCGTAGGGATAGGTGGGAAAAAGGGATCAAATACGGGGGCGTCGAAAACCAACGATGATGTGGCTTGAATAAGGGTTCCCCCTCCAAAGATAGTCAAAGGGTAGGTCATTGAGCCAGTGTCGACTTCGAGTGAACCACCTTTCAGTGCAACGGGTTCTGCTAGGCCGCCTAGGGAAACAAGCAGTGCTCCAGCCTCAACAGAAGTTCCTCCAAGGGGAGAACCCAAACTGCTCACGGTTTGAGCAACTAAAGTTCCAGCCTGCACACTTGTTCGTCCAGTGTACTCGCTGCCTGAAGTAGCTAGGGTAATTGTTCCTTCTCCGATTGATCTCACGGCACCGGTCCCTTTGATGGGACCAGAAACGTCGTAAAATCCATCGCGGTAGAAAGTCAGGATTCCGGTATTCACTATGTCAAGCACGGCTGAGGGAGACCGCAGCGCTCCGGTGAATCCACCATTGCCAATTTGAACCTCACCGCCGCCAATCACAAACGCTCCTGACTGTTCGTTATCGGAAGTGATCACCAATGTTCCGGGACCCGTTTTAGCGAAACTTGATGGCGTTACAGAAGCATCCTGTGCCCGCAGATTTAAGAACATCGGGGCATCCTCGTTGAACTGATGAATGAATATCTCGTCGACCGAACTCTGAAATCTTGGGGGATTGCCAACATTTGCGGGGCTCGTTGTACCTGTAAGCGTTAGGGACTGCGTGCTACTATCTCGCGTAATGAGGATGCCCCCAGTAGAAATGGTGAACAATCCATCAACAGTGAGGGTCTTATTCGCACTTGCACCTGCAAAGTTGAGCGTCCCAACCGTGGGGTTTAAGATTACACTGGAACTAAGGAGCGTAGCATCCACATGTTTATCTGACCCAAGGGTGCCAACATATGTCCCAGTGTATTCAGCAATGGTCTGAGTCCCGCCTCCTAATGCTACAGCAGCCCACTTAGACCCATCATGAACAGCATAGCCCCCTAAAATACCAGTGGTTGGGCTGTTAGAAAGAGATGTCTGAACAGCACCAAATCCAGCAATGAGTGCTGCTCCCAAGCTCCTTGTAGGACTCCCAATATCAACGGCACCTCCTACTAGTAGGTTTCTCCGAATCGCATTTGCGCCAGCTCCGAGCGTCACAGTTCCAAGGTTTTCGAGCCTGTCGCCGCCCACACGAATCACGCCACCATTGAGGAGAAAACCGCCAACATCAGGAATAACACTGCTAACATCTGCAAGTGATCCAAGTCCATTCGCAATGACTAGCTCAGTACCCAGTCCGATGGTTGTGCCTCCGCTATAGCTATTTGCACCAGAAACGACTAGTCCCCCTCCCAACAGGACAAGACTTCCGGTTCCAACAATTGAACCGGTGAATGCCCCGTGCTGATATCCCCCGCCCTGGGTAAGAGTTAACGATCTACCAGGGGCGGCAAGAGTTCCTAGATTCACAGTGCCAGAACCACTGATGGAGCCAATCGTTTCACCAATCGAATTGTCCACTCCGAAAGATAACACTCCTCCGGTTCCAACTGTCAATCTAGTGAAATCAGCAAATGCAGAGAGTCCCTTGTTCAGTACTAAGGACGCATTCTCTAGATCAACCGCAGGCCCATTTATTTCCGAGTTGCTGTCAGGAATCGTCGTTGCCCCCCCAACGATACGAAGCCTTCCAACGTGTTGAAGGCCATCACCAGTGCCGGACCTACCGCCCCCGGAAACAACTGCCGAAGCGAATGATCCATTTGAGTTGAGCAAAGTAAATGAACCTCCGCCTAGCTCAACCGTAGCAGACGAAACGCCAGACAGGCTCTGAATCTCGGAATCAAATCCATTCAATGCAAGCCGCCCTGACGCCCCCAAAGTGATAGAGGAAAGCGGTGCCAAGTTACCTCTTCTCGCATTGGACACAAGGCTTCCGACACCCTCTGCACGACTCAGATAACCCAGTTCGACCGCCCCTGCGTTTACACTGAGCACTCCCGATGCAGTGTTGGAACCTACTATCTGAAAAGTTCTACTGCCAAGCTTGGTGATCGAGCCGTCTCCCGTAATCGCACCTGCAAAGGAGTAGTCACTCGAACTTCCCCTGATTACTATACCAGAATTGGCACCCAACAGCTTAAGTTCACCACCCTGCTCACCCAAATAGTTTCCCATCAGTGCTCCAGGAATACCGGTCCGTGTAGCTGAACGAACGCCGGCACCACCCGCCAGCAAATCTACGATTTCACTGATACTAGTCTCAAACACCGCCAGTGACTTGTTGCTTACGTTGATAGAACTCGCACGCGTGCCGTCAAAAGCCAACCCCTCACCAGTAGAGACTGCAAAGGTTCCATTTTCTACCCGGGCGACTCCCTGAAATCCAGATGACCGATCAGCCTGATATTCAAACCGACCAGTACCCTCTTTGATAACCCATGCTCGGAAATCCACATCCTTTCCATCAATGATACCATGAAATACCGAACTGCGGTTATCGCCGCCCATCACCAGTGTACCAACGTTCGCACTCTCCACTTGGGTGGCCAAGTTAACCAAATGGGAGTTCTCCATAAGGTTAACCACAGAGGAGTTGCCGTTTCCTCCGGACAGGCTGCCGATGCGCTCGAAAGTGTAGAGGTTTGACCCACTAGAAGCGAAATTGATTACTTGGTTGCCGGTAGATCCCAGCACCAGTTGAGAGTTATCAGAGAATACATTCTGATTCACAAAACGGCCACCTGACTCAAATCCGCCTAGTACAACCTCGCCGCCGTTGATCACTGTGTCACCGGTGTGCGCTTGATTGCCAAGAAAGATCAATACTCCATTGCCATTTTTGGTAAGTCCGCTTGCCCCATTTGTGTTGCTCTTGAGGACGGATGTCGGAATGAACGTGGTGCCGCCAGATCCGTCGATCAGGCCCCTGCTGAACAAAAGTTTATCGCTACCCGAAACCTGGGTGACCCAAGACGATCCTGTAACAACATCAGAGTTGATGACTTTCATCCCAACTGAGAATGGAAGAGCAGCATTTGGGGTAGAACCCAGCCACACCGGACTGCCAGCTGTGCCACTACCTTCCCCTTCACTGCCTGTTCCTTGGACGTTCGACATCGTAAGTCGTCCATCAAGGCTAATCACACTTCCTTCCGCACCTCTCAAATCACCGATTGTTTCTCCCAAACCACTGACGCTCAAAACTGAGCCAGCTTGCTTCAAGTTCACCGCAACCGTATCACTCAGCGCGTTACCCGCAGCATTTGCTAACGCAAGCGTACCGCCGTTGATCACTAACGTCCCAGTGAAGGTACTTGCACCAGACAGTGTCGTTGTGCCAAGTCCGTTCTTAGTGACCACGCTGTTTGACGAACCGGAGATCACTCCAGAAAGAACATTCGTGCCCCCAAGCCCCCCAAACGCTATGGAACCGTCTCCCAGCGTGATATTCCCAGCCCCTTCCAGCAAGCCAACCGCCTCAGAGCGATCGTTCATCACCAGTTCTGTTCCAGAAGCAAGAACTACGCGCCCAGCGTCCGGCAGCATGTCTGGACGGACAAACAAAGGTGTGTCTACACCGAGCAATATGCGCCCGGAATTGACATTAAGCGTGCCAGTAAAGCCATTACCCCCTCCAATGGTGAGGTCGCCGGCACCATTTTTAGTGTAGGAGCCAGCGCCTGTCATCGCACCCTCAAATGTTGCATTCGAGGCGGTTCCGAACGTAAGCGCCATGCCGGTGGCAACAGACACTTGCGAACCAAAAATGCCCGTCAGGTCGCCAATCGTTTCGTTTTGATTTATCGCGAGAATAGCGCCCGGAGCGCTCAGATTTACGGGAGCAGTGTTTCCTATGACACCGCCGACTCGGTTCACCGTAACAGTGCCACCTGAGATATTGAGCGAAGTGAATCCATTGACCGCTCCCGCAAACACCAAGTTTCCGCTCGAAACGTTCACTGCTGATAAATTAGTGGTCGAGCCCGAAGCAAACGTATGGGTTGCCGTGCTGTTGTAGTTGAACGAGCCATTGAAGGTGTTCGTAGCAGCGGCTCCTGGTGCGAACACGCCAGTACCATTGATGGTGAATGGTCCAGAAAACGTATTGTTGCCTGCCATGGTGAGTTTTGCACCATCGCCAATAGTCACTGTAGTTAGCTGGGTATTGTTGCCAGGGGCGATAAGTTCACCACCAGTCACCTGGACAGCACCATTGAACTCTCCCAACCCAAGCGCAGTGAGGGTGAATATTCCCGTTCCCTTCTTGATGAGCGTGCCTGTGCCTTTGATCTTATTGCTAAAGGTGGTGTTTGTATTGAGACCACCCGTTGTCAATGTTCCGCCAGCGATAGATACCCAACCGGCCTCACCAGAAGATGCACCTGTCGCGAGGGAGCCGATTTCCACATTGCGTGTATTCACATCCAACTTGGCAGATGCATCCGTTCCCATGGAGAAAGCGGAGAAAGGCGGCAAGACGTTGTCCGCCCCAGCAATGAGCACACCACGTTCAATCGTTGTTGTGCCCGTGTAATCGTTGGTTCCAATCAGCGTCAACTGCTGTGTCCCCACGTCCATCTTGAGATTTCCTGTCCCAGAGATGCCTGAAACGGTAATGGCGTTATTTCTGCGAAAGAGCAGCTCACCAAAGTTCTGAATAGGGCCGCTTCCCAAGCTGCCGATCGCGCTTCCTACTCCCACCGCACCAGCCCCCACTTGAAGTGTGCCACCGGCGATCACCGTTCCGCCTGTATAGGTGTTGTTCGACGCCAACACCAGGGTCCCCGCACGAGTTTTCACCAATCCGACTACTGGGCTCAGTGACACCAAAGACAAAGCCGAGTTGTCGACGATCGTGGAGTTAACCGTCATGGTATTCTGATCAATGTGGAAGAATAGCTCGTTGATACTGGCTCCAGCCCGCAAGGCACTGTTGGTGACGGCCACACTCGATCCGGCGGTAAGAAACGCTGTTCCCGAGACGGGCTGGATGGCGCGAGCAAAATTGCCCACAGCCATAATGCCGCCGCTCGCCACTGTGAAGGTCGTGCCTGCGGTTTGAGTCATTGTTTGGGCCGCAGTGGAGAACCGCAAACTGTTCACTGTAGCGTTGCCAGTGTTTCCTGAAAGTGCCGCTGTAATGTTGATGTTGTCAGACGGATTGGTCCAGGTATTGGCGGCATTGTTTGCTGCTGGTAGTACCAGGGTCGTAATGTTCCCGGCATTGCTGATGGCCCAGTTCGTTGTCGTTCCGCTGGAAGCAGTCGCCCATCCTCCAAGGATGCCGTTGGTATTGACTGTCGATGTAGTCACGATGTCAACGGTAGGAAAATCAACCACCCCACCACCAGCCAATGTGCGGCTGAGTGCGCCAGCCAGCAGCTTGCCAGACGAACCTGTCCGGGTGACTTGAGAGAAACCAGCAGCCACTTCAAGACCATTAATGATCTCGTCGTGAGACCCCGTTGCGGGCATCGTCAAGTTGAGCACTGCTCGGCTCAATGAGAGCTTCGAAGTGTCTGACAGCTTGCTCGTATTCTGTCCTGCACCTGTGTAAGTCAGACGTAGCGTGCCGCCCGTGACAGAGGTAGCGCCGCCGAAGGTATTGTTTGCCACCAACGTTGTGAGCGCTGTAGACCGATTTACGATGTTCAAGTTAGTTGTGGCACCGCTAATGATTCCGTTGAAGTTGATCGCTCCCGAACTGGTCGAGTTCACGTTAATGTTCCCGGCGCTCACCCCACTGTTAAAGGTTGTTGCACCGGTGTTCATTGCGTTTACAACAATCGTGCCTGCGGTCACGGTTTCTGAAGTGCCGGATGCACCAATAGTGGTTGCACCGGTACTCCCATTGTTCAAAATCAACTGGCCCCCGGTCAAATTGATTGACCCGTTCAGGTTTGCAACACCGTTGCCAGCGGTCTGAACTGTTAGCGGCACGGCACCTGTGATGTTCGGATTGACCGTGAGTGTTCTGCTGGGGCCCACCAGCCAAGACTGCGACGAAGCCAGTTGGATTGCCAGAGTTTGACTATTACTCTTGTTGATCGTCAAGTTAGCCCCGGCAGCCGACAGGTCGATCCCCGCCGCACCAAGCGTTAGTGTTTGGTTGGAGGCGCCACTCGCATTCGGATTGATGGTTACTGCCCCAGTAGCCGATGGGAGCATTTTGATTCCTCCGATGGACAGTGTCGAGTTGGCTGTGGTGTTTGAGTTAAAGGTGAGCGCACTGTCCACAAGGCCACTGATGAGCACCGTGTCATCGATGGTTGGAGTCGCCTTCTCGGCGAAACTAAAAATGCTGTTGAGCCCGTCTCCCCGCCGAATGAGGTAAAAGTCAGCCGCAGTCAGATACACTTGCGAACTCATGAGACACGCCAAAGAAATGGCGGCTACAGATCGCTTCATGCGGGCGAATGGTTTGAGCGTTGTCATGGCTGTGAGATAGGGAAACGGAGGTCTTGAGAGAGAAAAACTATCGAGAAGTCGAAGGCTGGCATGTAACCACGGTCCCCGCTTCCAGGGCAAGCAAAACGAGGGTGGTTCTCATGATCATCTTCGACCATGATGCCCGAGAGACGTTCGATTCACCAGTCCGAAGTGAACCCTTGGTAACAGCGCCGTAACAACTCCGAAAAAATAAGCCTCAGAGGCCTCTCTCAGCTCTCACAAGCTGCACACCCTTCACCATGTTTTTCAGTTTTTGCCGAGCTGCCCAGCGGGCAGTTTGGCTAAGCCCACAATCAGGGGCAAAAACCAATCGATCAGCTGAGGCATGCCTTAAGCATTGCCTGACAGAGTCCGCTATGTTCTCAGGACTTTCAATGTAGTAGCTTTTTACATCTACAACGCCTACTGCTACGTCGTAGACCTCGGACATCGGCTTCAATATTTCCAGTTCAGCATACTCCCGATTGGCCATTTCCACGTGCACTTCGTCACAATGAAGCCCTAAGAACGCCGGAAATAGAGGTGCATACTTCCGCCAACCCACCGGATGGCCCTTGAAGTTGCCAAAACAAAGGTGGGTACAAATCCGGGCTCTCCCACGTCCAGAGGCCACAGTTCGGTTAAAAATGTCCACAAAGCGGGCCGTGTCCTCCTTGAACCCGTAACAACTCATGCTGGGCTCGTCCACGCAGATCTCCTGGCAGCCCGCCGCCACCAAGTCCGCGATCTCTTTATTGACGATTGGCAACAATGCCTCCGTGACGTCATACCTGTCCCGGTAGTCGGCACCCGGAATGAGCCTGCCACTGAGTGTATATGGCCCGGGCACGGATGCTTTTAGCGTAACTCCACTTTTTGGTGCCAACCGCTTCAACCGCAAAAACTCATCCACCACTCCGAGGCCATGGGGCGCTCTCAATGCCTCAATGATCAGGTGTTTTCCGCGCTGATCATGAGCTGGTGGGCCGAATCGCCTCGGACTCGCGGGTTCCAGTGATATGCCTTCGAGGAACCCATAAAATGAAAGATTGAAGTCCAAACGGGTCTGCTCGCCGTCAGTTATGACATCCAATCCCGCGTCAAGTTGATCCCCAATGGCCACACGAGCAGCATCATCCTGTAGTTCCTTAATGTCTTCTGAGCCAAACTCAGACAGGTGATTCGACGCGAACTCAAGCCAGCCGGGAAATGGGTAGCTACCGATAACAGTGGTGCGGAGAGGTTGATTTTTCATAGTCCGAGGTTCGCGTAATAGGCTGACAGGCGGCGACCGTGTTCGTCATAGGCAGCCTCAAAGAGCTCCGTGGCCCTCTCCGTGCCCACCACAGCGCCCGCCGTGAGCACTTTTGGGGGGTGACCCGCAGCAATGAGCCGCCGCGCCACCTCTGCCTTGACGGCATTCACCAGCAGACATCCACCCACCGTCGAGCCGGGTGCCACTGGTGTGTCCAAGCCTTCCAACTTCACTATCGCGTCCCCAACAGGAGCCCCTGTGTCCAGAACCAAGTCCGAGAAATCCATCAACTTCTTTCCTGCGCTATGCCTGGAAGTGCTGGCATTCGCGTGATCAAGACTCACAAGGGCCACCACTCTGACCCCGTGCTTGTGAAACTCTTCCGCCATTTCCACCGGAACCACGTTACAGCCGCTAGAAGATACCACCAACGCGCTATCGCCTGACTTGAGGGCAAAGTTGCGCAAAATGCGGGCGGCCAAACCCGAGACGTTCTCCAAAAACATGGCTTGCCGCTGCCCGTTGGCCCCAACCACAAGGTTATGAAACGTCAGGGACAGCTCTACGATGGGATTAAATCCTGGAAACGAGCCATATCGCGGCCACATCTCCTCCACTAGGATTCGTGAGTGGCCGCTGCCAAACACATGCACCATCTGGCCGCGGAGAATCGTCTCAGCAAACCAATCTGCTGCTTGCTGAATCGCTGGCATCTGGGACCGCACGCAATCCATAAGCCCCTGGCATTTGTTCAAATATTCTTCTGCTGCATTCATAAAGTCACTTCGATGACGAGTTCACCAGCGAGCGGGCAAAATGGACCGCTCCGTAACAACCAGCCCATTCACCGAGTTTCGCCTGGACCACAGGCACGCGATGCCCACCAGGCCTCCACTCGCACTTGTCGAGCCACCCATTGAGTGCTGGATGTATTTCCTCCCAGGCATTCGCCACTCCACCGCCAAGCAACACAACTTCGGGGTCAAAAAGATTGATCAGCCCCGCAACGGTCACGCCCAGAGCTTTCGTCGAGCGAGCCCACACTTTTTTCGCTTCAACATCGCCCACTTTTGCTGCGGAGAGCAGATCACGTGTCATCTGGTAGTGTCCACCACTTCGTTGCTCAAGGTAGCCGTTGCCTATGTGATACTCGATACTCCCTGGCATTCCGCAGATGTCCTGAGGGCCATCCATGTCGCAAGAAACATGGCCAATGTGGCCCGCACGACCAATGTGGCCCTGGATGAGTTGCCCGCCAGACACGACAGCACCGCCCACTCCAGTGCCGAGAGTCATCATCACCACATCCTGCTTCGCTTTGGCAGCGCCCTGCCAAATCTCGCCCATTAAGGCCGCATGAGCATCGTTCAGGCATCCAGCAGGACGTTGCAGAAAATCACTCCACATCAGCCCCTCTAGGCCATGCAGCTTTCCTGGCATGAACCGAATGCATGTGCCCTGTTTTGCAGCCAAACCAGGAGCAGAGACTCCGACAACGTCTGCTTTCCTTCCAGATTCTTCCTCATGCCGAGCGATCAATTGCTTCACGCCTACTGCAAAGGCCGGCAGGTCTCCTTCCGTCTCACCATCACGAGTCGGCATCATCGCAGTGGCGAGTAACTGCCCGGTTTCCATATCGAATCGGGCCGATTTGATCCGCGTCCCGCCCAAATCAATCCCAATGCCCATGTATGTTGTCTCGGCAGCCATGTCTCGTGCATTTCAGCCTTCCGCGCTGGTCCAGCCGCCGTCTACGGCCAGCACTTGGCCAGTAATGAAGCGGGCGGCACGCGACAATAAAAAAGCGGCTGCCCCGTCCACATCGTCTGGGACACCAATCCTCCCACCATCGAGAGGTTGCTTGCGGGCCACATACTCCATGATCAATTCATTGTCTCTAGCACGGGCAGACATGGGCGTTTCCACAAGTGCCGGAGCGATGACATTCACTCGTATGTTAGCACTCGCATAACTCGCAGCTGCTGCCTTGCTTAAACCGATGATACCCGCTTTCGCCGCAGCGTAAGCGTGGCTCCCAAAATACTTCGGTGAGGGAGACCACCCCAGCACGCTGCTCATGTTCAAGATCACGCCGCCTTCCTGTTGGGCTAGCAATTGCCTCATCACGGCCCTGTTAGAGTACACTACGGAAGACAAGTTCAGCTCCATGGTGTAATCCCAGCCTTCATTGGTCAATTCATGAAGCGGGCCATCCCCTTTTGATCGCCCACTGCCACCAGCAACATGGTAAAGGCCGTCCACGCGCCCCCATGTTTGAACCGCCATTTTCACGGCCGCTTCTGCAGTGACAGGATCACCAGCATCGCCCACAATCCCGCGAGCCTTAGCCCCAAGTCGCTCCAAGGCAGCCGCTACGTTCTCTTCTGATCGGCTGTAAACCACCAGCCTTGCGCCATTCGCAACAAGGAGTTCAGCACCCGACAAGCCCATGCCCGTCGTGCCTCCTGCCACGACGAACACCAAACCATCTACATCATAAGCTGAGGACGACATGCTCTCGGAGTATGCCTAGCATAAACGCTAACAGTCCTGCCAGCAGAATAGACTCACTCCATTTTATCAGGCACGATTCACCATCCTCATGAGCTACCACAGGAAGTGATACTTTTGATTGAGCATCCCCACGATCGCCAGAATGAAGAGAGTCATCAGCAGAACTTCAATGCCTAGCAAGAGTGACTTTTTGAACTCAAGTTTTTCCCGGCTCGTTGGAACTCGTCGGCGCTTTTTGCCGGCCACTACGAGGTCCAGCGACTCGATACGCTGCTGGATCTTGCGTTCCTCTACGGTGATGTCTCCATCACGCGCCAGTTCGCTGGCAGTTGGGAACGCTTTGCCTTTTGAGTTGCGGCGTTTGTTGGCCATAGGTCGGGAGAGTTAGAGCGTTGAGGATTAGAAAATGAGTCGGGCAAGGAGCATCAGAACCACCAGCGATGCGACAAGGGGCAAACTGAGACCGAAACCACGACGAATCAGCTCTTTCATCGGTTCAGGAGTAGACGGGGCAATCGCTGCATGTGCGGTTGCCAACGCTTCTGCACCCGCACCAACCGCAGACTCCGGTCGCAATGACTGGAGCCGCCTTGAACTTTTCAGGTAGTCATCTTCTGCATCGTCAATCGCCGCAAGTGCCCGATCCAATTCCTCTCCCACTTGACTTCGTTGCCATTTTTCGGGCTGCAAAGATTTCAATACTTCCAGGTGTCGGGTGTAGGCATCGTGCGTGGACGAAAGTTCCTCCACTAACTTCTGAGTCGCATAAAGTTCCCGCTCGATGCTGATGGTCGCGCGCCCCATTTTTTCGAGAAGATCTCGCTTCCCTGCACCAAATCGGGCTTGCTTCTGACTGATGATCTCCAGTTCCTGCTTGGTGCGCTCAATTTCTTCCTGCCTCAGACGGAGTTGCAGAAGTTCTTCGTGCGCTTCCTTAACTTGATGATGGACTTCGTCGATAGGAGTCGATGAGGCGCGGGCGCTGTGGAAGTCGCCATCGTCCTCAAAGATCATGAGGTCGCCCTCAAGTTCTGCCACATCTGTGGCACCAACGGAAGTTGTGGATTTTTTGGCCATCGGAGAGTCGATTGGTAAGGCTCTCCATATATTACACAACACCAAAGTAATCCAGATTTTTTATCCGCTTTTTTGCCAGAAAATATGGCACCCCTCCAAAAATTGCGGTCAGCATCGCCAGAGCAACCGCTCCCACACCCATTCGGACGCTTGTAGGAATAGCTTCTGCAGCCCGAAAGACTTGGCTGATTTCGCTCAACGCAGGCAACATGACCGCCACCATGGACAACGCCAAATATACAAAACTGGCAATCAAGCAGATCGTCCCTCCAAATCCCGACACCACGCGAGCTGGATTTGCCTCCTTAAAGTTGGGGAAAATCGTCCCAAGACCGAGAGCCAACCCGTTCAGCCCAAGCGCCATCATACACACAGCGCCGAGGAAATAGATGGTGCGATCCAATGGCACCTGCAGGGCCCAACAAGAGAGCGCGGTCAATGTAGCGGTCATTGCTCCAGTAGTCACCGTGGCCAGCCAAAGTTTTACACTCAGCACCTTTTCCAATCGGATAGGCGCAAGGCCCAGCATCCAGATCCGCTGACCTTCGATGCTCACCTGCGGGAAAACGAATCGCGTGGTCAAAGTCGACAACGCAAGAGTGCATACCAACAAGTTCAGGTAACTGGTCACGACGGACCAAAATCCATCTCCACTGTCGAAGACGATCCGCCTTAGATTTGACATGTAGAGGAACAAAAGCCCAAAAATGACCACTGACTGGCCCCACTGAGCGGGCTCACGCGCAAACGTCTGCACATCCTTTAGAATCAGGCTCCGACTGACTCTGCTGAAAGGCAGCCACCGCTCCAAACCAAGCCTCGCAATCAGTGAGCGCGCTCGCCGTGTGTCCGCAGCAAGAAGAGACCGGGTCCACGCCTGATAAAAAATGCCGGTAGAGAGTTCCAAGGTCAGCAGCACAGCAGCCAGAGCCCATGAGAGCAATGTCAGGTTGTAAAACCAAGCGCGCTCCACCTGGCCCCTTCCTGCCGCCAGCACCGCTTCCGCAACCCATGAACTCGGCAGCATTGGATGAGTAAACGCCTCGGTTTTGCGCAAAATCTGTCCTACCGTCACGGCCATGTCTGTGGGCCGGAATGCTTTCTCCAAACCCATCAACGAAGTCATCCCAAGAACGGCCAGGGCCACCGCGATGCCAACAAGAACTGGCTTCACGAGCGACCACTTCATCCACCGCATCGTTGCCAACAACACCCAGGTGCTAAGGTGAGCGGAAACCGCAACAAGACACAAAAGTGCAGGCAACGTGAGCAGGTAAAAGGTGAAGTCGGTATCGAATAGCTGCTTCACTGCACCCAATAGCGGCGCACTGAGCATGAGCAGCCCCCAACTAGCCAGTAGCATCCCCTCCATCGTCTTCCACAGCACCAAACTCCTGTGAGTGAGGGGCAAACTCAGGAGCCAACCCGTCTCTTTACGGCGAAACAGCCCCATTCCAGTAATTGTGGCGTTGGAAACAACCAGCATCACGAAAAATGAGAAAAACAGCATGTACACGAGACGCTCAGTAAGCATTGGGCCGAGTAAGGGCACCGCCTCGACAAACTTCAGACCTCGACTTACCAATAGGTAGGCAACGACACTGTAACAGCCAAGAAACGCCGTAATAGTCAGAGCCATCGTCCGGTTGGCAGCCAGCAACTCCCGTGCGCTGCTCCTGAATGCAGCGAGGTGAACCCGGGCAAGAGCTTTGGTCGCGTGCGCAGTGTTGAGAGCCATGAAATTTTAAAAATCTAACACATGTCGGGAATATATCAGGACCCAATCTCTCGTAAGTGGCACGAAAAACTTGATTTATTTCACAAATTTCGTCAAAAATGAGCGTTTCGGCCCAATCCGGGTCAAAGGCTCGTCCTTACCATAACCATAACCATGCTCCTAGCCGCACTTAAACTCCAACTCGTAGCCCTTGCCTCCGTGGCAGGGGTCGACTCTGACACTTTGTCCAGCCCGAAGGTCAAGCCCATCATTGAAACGCTGGAAAAAGCCGTCAAAGACGCCGGCACGGATGCCGCTAAAACGCAGACTGCACTTCAATCTGCCCTCGATGAAGTGAAGAAGCTCACCGAAGGTTCGACTCCTGACAAAGACGCTCTCTACGTCCTTGGTCTGTGGGCTCGCAATGGCCTTCTCAATGCATCCGGCCAACAGGTTCTCGATTTCTATGAGAAAGCAGCCGCCGGTGCCGATGGTCAAGTCCTCGCCAAGGTCGAGCTTGCTCAGATCCTGCTTCAAAGCTTCCAACAGGATCCTCAGCGCGCCGCACAAGCTCGCACGTTGCTGGATGAAGCCGTGGGTGCCAAAAACAATGCCGCTCGGTTCATCAAAGCTAACTTCATGATCAACGGTCAGGCTGGGTACACCGTGGATATCGACGAAGCCAAGAAGCTCCTCGACGAAGGCAGTGCCGCCGGAGACGGAGCGTGCACCTTTGGTCTCTACCAACTCGTAGGCCGTGGCGTCAGCATCAGCGATGCCGAGGGCAAGCAGACCGAGAAGATCAAGAAAGACGGCAAGGCAGCTCTTGCGCTCCTTGAGAAGTCAGTGAGCCAGAAGAACCAGAATGCGATGACCGAATACGCTCAGCGCCTCATGTCCGACAACGATCCTGAGATCAAAAAGGACGTGGCCAAGGCAGTAAGCATGTTCAAAGACGCCGCAGCTTCTGGCAATGGCTTTGCCAATCGCCAGCTCGGTATCATGCATGAGCAAGGTGGTGTAGAAGGCGTGGAAAAGGATCCCAAAAAGGCCCTCGACTCGTTTGTTGCAGCTGCAAATGCTAATGACCCAGCAGCACTTCTGTGGCTTGGCAATGCATTCCAGTCAGGCTATCCTGCTGGAACCCAAGAGAAGCCTACCGATGAGAAAGACCTCCTGGTAAAGCGCGATATCGGCAGCTCGCTGACCATGTATCGCCGTGCAGCACTGGGTGGCTCTGCAGAAGCTATCTTCAACGTAGGTGTCTTCTATGAGAGCGGCACACTGGTTGATCGTGATGCGGAAAAAGCATTCCAACTGTTCCATCGCGCTGCCGTGAACGGACTTCCTGCTGCTATGATGAAAGTGGCATCCGCCTATCAAAATGGCGGAGGAGTAGCCCAAGACCCCGTCGCTGCTGAAGGCTGGTACACCACTGCAGCACGCGCTGGCGTTCCTGCGGCTCTTGCCATCGTAGGCCAAATCGCACTCTCCCGCGGAGACGCCACCAATGCAGTGTCCTACCTTGAAATGGCTGCTGCTGGCGGACTCCCTCAAGCCATGGCCGCTCTGGCTGGAATCTACAACCAAGGTGTAGGCTCCATTTCCAAGAGCCCAACCACCGCATGGGTTTGGACCAAGATCACCGAGGAGGCTATCCAAGCCGATAAGAAGCAAGCTGCTGAAGTAGCCAAGCGCGCTGACGAAATCGCCGCCAAGTTCTCTGCTGCCGAAAAAGCTGCTGCTGAGAAAGCTCTTGGCACTCAGAAGAAGCGCCTGGAAGACCTTCGTAACGGCGTGAAGGCCGGTGAGGGCTCATCCGCACCTGCTGCTGATACCAAAGGCGGTGCCACCAAGGGCAAAGGAAAATAATCTGAAAAAGGCAGAATCACGGCCTTAAATACGAGCGCCCTCGGAGTATATCCGAGGGCGTTTTTTTGGCGATTCCTTGCCGATTGAGGAGTTCAACGACCTGCTTGATTGCAACACCAGGCTACGTTTGTTTCCGCCCCCCTTTCTGAATCCCCCCACAATGCCTGAGCATCCCATCCACCTGACCTACACACACCGCATCGTGTTTGGCAGGAAGGTCTTTGCCCCCGGAAGCAGCGTCATCAACGATCTGCTGTCCAAGGAGCGTGGCAAGCGCGTGCCAAAGGTGCTGGTGTTTGTCGACGATCGAGTAGAGACGTCCAACCCCAATCTTGCAGCGGAAATACGCGACTACGCAAAAGCACACCCTGATGTGTTGAAGCTAGCAGGCGACATTCTCACAGTGCCTGGTGGCGAAGACTGCAAAAATGACTTCGGAATCGTCAACTGGTGCTGGGAGCAGATCAACGAGGCCGCCTTGGATCGGCACTCCTACGTGTTTGTCATCGGTGGCGGTGCCGTCCTCGACCTCGTGTGCTTTGCTGCCTCCACAGCACACCGTGGAATCCGGCATGTGCGCTTTCCGACCACTACCCTAAGCCAGGGCGATGGCGGTGTGGGAGTAAAGAATGGCGTAAACTTCCAAGGAAAAAAGAACTGGATTGGAACCTTTGCGGTTCCATTTGCCGTCATCAACGACTTCGCCTTCCTAGATACACTTCCAGAACGCGAACGCCGCCATGGCATTATCGAAGCTGTCAAAGTAGGCCTGATTCGCGACAAGGTCTTCTTTGAAGAGATCGAGTCCATGGCAGAAGATCTCGCCGCTCTCAAACCATCCGCACTGGAGCGAGTGGTAACACGGAGTGCTGAACTCCACGTCGAGCACATTGCCACGAATGGCGACCCCTTTGAGCTTGGTTCTGCACGTCCGCTGGATTTTGGACACTGGGCGGCTCACAAGCTTGAACAGGTGTCGGGATTCAAGATCGCGCACGGTGAAGCAGTGGCCATCGGCATGGCCTTGGACCTTGTCTACTCCGCGCGCATCGGTTTGATCGAGCGCGCCACGGCCCGCCGCATTGTTGAGTTGATCGAGAAACTCGGATTCGCCACGTACGCCCCGTATTTGATGAGGAGGGCAGAGAACGGAGACAAAGTCATCCTCCAGGGCCTTGAGGAGTTTAGAGAACATCTCGGCGGTGAACTCACCATCACGCTTGTGCCAGACATTGGAACCAAAGTCGAAGTGCACGAGATGGACCAGGATCACATCCTGGGCGCGCTGGACGATTTGCGCATTCGCGGCAAGACGTGGACTGAGAGTTAGACCATCGGACACGGAACAGCGGTTGCATGGCGTGTGTTCCTTGGTCTTCTTCACGTTGTTATCTCATGCTTAAGACAAAAAATCTCGTTATTGCCGCGATGTTGGCCTGCTCTGCCGTGTTGGCCGATGGGCCCAAGGACAACGTTGCCACTGATGTGCGGCCTGTGCCTCCAGTAGGCATTCCTGTGCCTGAGCAGATCAAGGGAGAGATCGAGGCCGGAGTAAAGGCATTGCGTGTTGCTATTGATGCTGCGGCAAAGGCCCAGGCTAAGCGAGCAGACTTGTCAGATTTGCTACCAGACATCGAAGTTTATCACAAGGCAGTGGATTGGGCGCTGCGTCACAATGAGTTTTTCAAGCAGGAAGAGCCAAAAGTCGCGCTGGAACTCCTGGCAGAGGGCATGGCACGTGCAGAAGCGCTCACAAAAGGAGACGCGCCTTGGACTCGGCAAACGGGCTTAGTCGTGCGCGGCTACAAGTCCAAGATTGATGGCTCATTCCAACCGTACGGGATGGTCGTTCCGGCAACAGGCTTCGATGGTCCCCGCCGCTTGGATATTTGGTGTCATGGGCGTTTTGAGAACACCTGCGAGCTTGGTTTCATTCAGCAGAGGAGGAAGCAAACGGGCCAAATTGAGCCAAAGGGCGCGCTGGTTTTGCATCCGTTTGGACGGTTTTCATGCGCCAACAAGTTTGCGGGCGAAATGGATACTTTTGAGGCACTAGAGCATGCGCGGAAGTTTTATCCCATCGATGAAGATCGCATCATGATGCGTGGTTTCAGCATGGGTGGCGCTGCTGCTTGGCAGTTTGCCACTCACTATGCGGGCGTGTGGTGTGGGGCAAATCCTGGAGCTGGTTTCAGCGAGACACCTGAGTTCCTCAAGGTGTTCCAAGGTGAAGATGTCGAGAAAGCTCCGTGGTATGAGAAGAAACTCTGGCGCTGGTACAATGCCACAGACTACGCGCTCAACCTCAGCATGTGCCCAACAGTGGCCTACAGCGGCGAGATCGACAAACAAAAGCAGGCGGCTGACATCATGGAGAAAGCGCTGCTGGCTGAGCAGATGGAAATGGTTCACATCATTGGCCCTCAAACCGCGCATAAGATTCATCCAGACTCACTGAAGGAGATTGAGCGGAGACTTGCTGAGATCGCTGCTCTGGGTCGAGATCGTGTGCCATCAGATGTGCACTTCACGACCTGGACTCTGCGCTATCCGCAAATGAAATGGGTTCGGATCGACGGGATGCAAGAGCATTGGGAGCGTGCAAGAGTCCATGCCCAAATCGTGGGCTACAAGCATGTGCTGCTGAAGACAAAAGGAGTGACTGGACTCACATTAGAGATGCCCAGCGGCCATTGTAGCTTCCCACTTTCTGAGAAACCAGCCGTGCAGATCGACGGTCAGGAGTTTGAAGTCGCTCGGCCTAAGTTGGACAAGTCTTGGAAAGTTCATTTGCAGAGAAAAGGCGACAAATGGACCGAAACCTTGACCCCACTTGGCAGTGAAGGCCTCGCCAAGCGTCCAGGCCTGCAAGGTCCAATAGATGATTCCTTCATGAGTGCGTTCCTTTTTGTTAAGCCCACAGGTCAGCCAATGAATGCGAACAGCGGGAAGTGGGTGGCGGAAGAAATGGCCCACGCCCAGTTCGAGTGGCGGAGGCAGTTCCGCGGAGATGCTCCTGTGCGTGAAGACAATGCGATATCCGAGGCCGACATAGCCAACAACAACCTCGTGTTGTGGGGTGATCCCTCAAGCAACTCAGTGCTGGCGAAAATCCTGACCAAACTACCTCTCCAGTGGAGCGCCGAAACGATCCACGCAGGCAAAAAGCAGCATCCGTCCGGAACCAGCATTCCAGTCATGATCTACCCCAACCCACTCAACCCATCTAAGTATGTGGTGATCAACAGCAGCTTCACCTATCGCGAGTACGATTACCTCAACAATGCACGTCAAGCTCCCAAGCTTCCAGATTGGGCCGTGCTGGACACAACGATAGGCCGGGACAAGCGAGCGGCCGGAAAAGTGCTGGACGCTGGCTTTTTCGACGAGAAGTGGGCGTGGAAATGAGAGCAGCCGAGAGGCAAAGTTCCCCCTTGAACTGAACGTCCATACTCGTACGCTACCGATAGCAGTCATCTGCGCCATCTCGACATGGTAAACGATCCTCAGCCATCACCCTGGCCGGCTACTCCGGAATCGAAAGTTTCATCCGTGACCCGGACCAGTTGGCTTTCACGCTTTCGGCGCAATAGCGACTCAGCCAACCAAGTGGGTTTGCTTCCACGAGAAGGCTGGAGGCAGGGAAACCTGCGTTTTTTGGGCGATGTACTTATACCAACGCTATTGAGCCGCCGCCTGCCGGGCCACACAGGAATGGAAGTGCCAGGCGCTGCTTCTCATGAAATCGGCATCACTTGGCTTGGACACGCTGCGTTCTTGATCCAAATGGAAGGAGTCAATGTCCTCGTGGACCCCAACTGGGCGCTCTGGCTTGGACCGGTGAAGCGGATTCGCCACCCTAGCATCTACGCGCATGATTTGCCGCGGATTGATGTCGTGTTGATCACCCACGCGCACTTTGATCATCTTCACATCCCCAGCCTCAAGCGAATCGCCGAGGGCCAAACGATTATTGTGCCTCGTGGAGTGGGCAGCATCGTGAAGCGGCTCGACTTCAATCAAATCGTGGAATTGGATACTTGGCAGCACGCCAACTTCCGTGACCTCAAGGTCACGCTGACTCCCGCCAAGCACTGGGGCGCCCGAATGATCCACGATACCCACAGGCATTTCGGAGGCTTCCTCGTGGAGGGTGGCGGGCGGACCGTTTTTCATTGTGGCGACAGCGCTATGTTTGATGGCTTTCAGGAAATAGGCCAACGTGCCGACATAAGCACCGCGCTGATGCCCATTGGAGCCTACGATGCGCCAAGCTGCCGTCCGGTTCATATGAATCCAGAAGAGGCACTGGACGCTTTTGAGATGCTCGGCGCGGAATGGATGGTGCCGATGCATCACGATACCTTTCCGCTTGGAGGAGAGCCATTGCATGAACCAGCCGAGCGGCTGCGGACGGCGGCTGCCTCCAGAGGATTCGGCGACAGAGTGCAGATCCTTTTGGAGGGTCAGTCCCTGCTCTTCTAGCCGTGGCCCATTTTCAACTTGCTAGCGACTACACTCCACGCGGAGACCAGGGCCAAGCCATAGCCAAACTGGTGAAGTCGCTCCGAGCCGGTAATCGCCACCAGACACTGCTGGGCGTTACTGGATCTGGCAAAACATTCTCGATGGCCAACGTGATCAAGGAGATTGGCAAACCCGCCCTGATCATGAGCCACAACAAAACGCTCGCTGCCCAACTCTACTCGGAGTTTAAGAACTTTTTCCCCGAAAATGCGGTGGAGTATTTCGTCAGCTACTTCGATTACTACCAGCCAGAGGCGTACATTCCACGCTCAGACACCTACATCGAGAAAGACTCGTCCGTGAACGATGAGATCGAGCGCCTGCGTCTCTCCGCCATGGGCGCACTGCTCACACGTGAAGATGTGATCGTTGTTTCGTCGGTGTCTTGTATCTACGGCTTGGGCTCGCCAGAAGACTACGAGGGAATGATGGTCCACCTCCAAGTGGGTGGACAAATGTCACGCGACCAGTTGCTGACACGCATGGTGGACATGCTTTACGAACGGAACGACATTCAACTCAAGCGTGGCTCGTTCAGGGCTCGCGGAGATGTAGTGGAAGTCGTACCTGCATGGCTAGACAACGAGGGGATCCGAATAGAGTTCTTTGGCGATGAGATCGACCGTATCTCAGTGATTGATGTGCTCACCGGCAACGTCACCAACACATTGCCAAGCACGACGCTTTACCCGGCCAAGCAGTTCGTGACGCCCATGGAAAAGTTGCGAAAGGCGATTGTGGCAATACGTGAGGAGCTGAGTGGGCGCATTGCTGAGTTCGAGAAGGAAGGGAAGCTCTTGGAAGCTCAGCGCCTGAAAATGCGGACCGAATATGACATCGAGATGATGCAAGAGATGGGCTTCTGCCAGGGAATCGAGAACTACTCGCGCCATCTCACCGGACGCGAGCCAGGGTCCACTCCCGGCACGTTGCTGGACTTCTTCCCTCCAGATTTCCTCACCATTCTGGACGAGAGCCACGCCACCGTGCCCCAGATAGGCGGCATGTACGAAGGCGACCGCTCAAGGAAGACCGTGCTCGTGGAGCATGGTTTCCGCTTGCCTAGTGCTCTCGACAACCGGCCGCTTCGATTTGAAGAGTTCATGGCTCACACCAGCCAATTGCTCTACGTTTCTGCCACACCAGCCACATTTGAGATGCAAAACAGCGTGGTGGGCAACACGGGCTACATTCCCCACAAACGAGAGCGCATTGGCACCGAAGAGACAGAGCCTGCAGCACTTCCAGGCGGCCCAAAACCAGTCTTGGCGCGCGTATCACCGTCGTCTGAGTCCGTGGAACAATTCGATGTCACCACGCCCGGAAAGAGCCTCATCGCGGAGCAGATTATCCGGCCAACCGGGCTACTGGACCCAGTGATCACCCTCAAGCCATTACGCGGTCAGATTGACGAGACCATGGAGCTCTGCCGCCAGCGGATCGAAGCGGGTGAGCGTGTGTTGGTCACAACATTGACCAAGCGGACAGCCGAGGACCTCACGGATTACCTCCGCAATCTCAACTTTCGCGTTCGCTATCTGCACAGCGATATTGATGCCATCGAGCGTGTGGAGATCCTCCGCAGCTTGAGAAATGGCGAGTGTGATGTGCTGGTAGGCATCAATCTTCTCCGAGAGGGCCTGGATCTGCCAGAGGTATCGCTGGTCTGTATCCTAGATGCCGACAAAGAAGGGTTTCTCCGCAGTCAAACATCGCTTATTCAGACGGCGGGCCGTGCCGCACGCCACGTAAATGGCCACGTGGTGCTCTTTGCGGACATCATCACTGACAGCATAGCCGCATTGCGCCATATCAGCGAGTATCGCAGGGAAACCCAGACGAAATACAACACCAAGCACGGCATCACGCCACAGTCCGTCAAACGGGCAGCTCAGGAGAGCCTAAGCTTCTTGAGGAGCAACAAAGAGACATCCGTGCTCAACGAAGCAGGCGACCTGGATGTGGCTGGGGTCATCGCAGAGCTTCAGCAAGAGATGGCCGAGGCCGCCTCCCGCCTAGAATACGAGCGTGCCGCAATCCTCCGGGATCAGATCAAGGAACTACAGAAACAAACAGGCGGCCTCAAAGACCTGCCACAAGCAGCGGTGACTTACGAGGCCAAACCCAAAGGCCGCCGCAGCTCCAAACGTCCACGATGATTGCCACGCTGCCCACGGTATGCCACGGTGCGTATCGATTCTAATGACTGCATCTTCTCAACCCGACTGGACTCAGGTCCGCAGCCAGTTCCCTGCCCTTGCCCAGGTGATTCATGACCGCCCATTGATCTATTTTGACAACGCTGCCACTTCCCAGAAACCGAACGCCGTCTTGGACGTTCTTCAGCACTACTACCAGTGCGACAATGCCAACGTTCATCGTGGTCTACACGAGCTGAGCAATCGCGCCACAGAGGCCTACGAGGGAGCACGAAAAAAGATCGCTCGCTACATCGGTGCAGCATCTGAAGAGGAGATCATCTTCACTCGCGGCACCACTGAGGCCATCAACCTCGTGGCCCAGAGCTGGGGAAGGAAGAACCTGCGTGCTGGCGATGTGGTTTTGCTCACTGAAATGGAACACCACAGCAATCTGGTGCCTTGGCAAATTGTAGCCGAACAAACTGGAGCAATCCTGAAGCACGTGCCTGTCACAGATGATGGCCTGCTAGACTTGGATCAATTGGAACAATTGCTCACAGAAGAGGTGAAGCTCTTCAGCTTTGTCCACGTCTCCAACTCCCTGGGCACCATCAATCCAGCCAAGGAGCTCTGTGCGAAAGCCAAGGCTGTCGGAGCGCTGACTTTCCTGGATGGTGCGCAATCTGCTGGCCACATGCCGGTAGACGTGAGAGACATCGGATGTGATTTCTATGCTCTCTCAGGTCACAAAATGTGCGGACCCACCGGTATCGGTGCTCTCTGGGGCAAGAAGAGCTTGCTCGACTCCATGCCACCATGGCAGGGCGGCGGTGAGATGATCCTGAAAGTGGAACTCACCAGAAGTACTTACAAGCCTGTGCCTGCCCGATTTGAAGCTGGCACTCCAGACATTTCAGGTGCGATTGTACTGGGAGCCGCAGTGGATTATCTGGAGTCACTGGGTCGTGATCAAATCTGGGCGCATGACAGCGAGTTGACGCGCTATGCTCTGGATCGTCTGACCGAAGTCAAAGGGTTGCGGGTTCTCGGCCCTCCAAGAGGGCAACAACGCGGTGCCCTTGCGGCCTTCGTGATGGACTCGGCTCATCCGCACGACTTGGTTACTTTTGCCAACAGTCATGGACTCGCACTACGAGGTGGGCACCATTGCACGCAGCCATTGATGAGACGGTTCAGGGTACCAAGCACATCCCGCGCTAGCTTCTACTTTTACAATACGAAGCAGGAGATCGATGCGATGATCGAGATTCTGCACGAAGCCAACAAGTTCTTCGGCTAGCCGTCCGGAGGTTACAAGTTCGTCACTTTTGAAGGGCTCTTGGGCGCGCCGGGTTAATACCCGATGACGTCAAAAACAACGCGTCCAATCCCATGAAATCAAAGAACACCAAACATGCGGCGCTCACCGCAATGATGACGGGAGCAATAATGAGCCTCTGTTCATGCTCCAACCATTACGCTCATTGGCATAAGGCAGGAGCTACGCCAGCCGAGGCGAGAGCTGACTACAACGAGGCGCTCGTGCGCGGCTCCATCCAGTCCACCAAGACACGTTGGACCCCAGCGTTCGCGGGTGACGGCTATGAGGAACGCATTCCAGACTGCCGTGTCGTGGAGCAGCACATGAAGAACCTCGGCTACAAGCGCATAAGTGCCACGTCTTCTCCATGCTGCGATAATCTCGCTGCGAACTAGGCCGCACCGATTGTTATCCGCTTCTCAGGGATAGGCGACTCGATAATGCCCTCTGCGGTCTCCTGCTTCAATCGCAGCTGGCCGCAAGCAGCGGCAATATCGTGTCCCTTCTCCCTACGGAGAGTGGCTACAACCCCCGCATTGAGCAGGACGTCCAGAAATGCCTCCTGTCGAGCTTCTGAGGGCCGTTCCCAAGCCAGACCATCCACTGTATTGTAAGGGATGAGATTGACTTTGGCCCGCAATGGCCGGGCAAGCTTGGCCAAATGGCGAGCTTGATCAAGCGAGTTGTTCACACCTTCAATCAAGATGAACTCAAACGTCAGATGCTGCTTCCTGAGTTCATACCAGTGCTGCAATGCCTCAAACAATACCTTGAGCGGGTATTTCCGATTTACCGGCATGATCTTGTCACGGACCTCATCCGTGGCCCCGTGCAACGAGATGGCTAGCCTTACTTGCAACGGGAACTCAGCCAGTTTCCGAATGTTGGGTGCCACGCCGCTTGTGCTGACCGTCATGTGGCGCGCACCAATGCCTACCCCTTGTGGCGAGTTGAGTACCGTGACAGCGGTGAGGAGATTAGTAAAGTTAGCAAGTGGCTCTCCCATGCCCATGAATACAAGATTGTCGATCCGGTCTGCTGCCAGCTCTTCGACCGCGATGACTTGCTCCACGATCTCTCCTGCAGTGAGATTGCGCGTGAAACCAGCCAAACCGCTTGCGCAAAACTTACAATCGTAGGCGCACCCGACCTGACTGGAGACGCAAAGGGTCAGGCGATCTGACTTCTCGCCGTAAAGAGCGGGGTTGGCAGGGATCAAAACTGTCTCCACATAGCGCCCATCCCGCAATTTGAAGAGATATTTTCGTGTCGTGTCTTTTGAGCCAGTCACCGAGGCAAACTCCATGGTCCGAAGCACATAAGCTTCTGCGAGTTTGGTTCTCAGCACTCGGCTGAGATTGGTCATCTCATCAAAGGAACGGACGCGCCGCTTGAATACCCAGTCGAGAACCTGATTGGCACGAAAAGCAGGCTCATTCCACACACGGAACTGCCCAACCAGGGATTCCTGGGTAGCTTCTAGCAACGAAGGCAGGTCACCTGGCATGATCCTGCCGAAGCGATAAGATTAGGCGCTTGCTGCGGCAGCCTCACCCTGCTGGGAGAGGTCTTTCACAGACATAGCTTCCTTGCCAAGACGGCCACGAAGGTAGTGGAGGCGGTTACGGCGGACTTTACCGTGCTTGACCACCTCAATCTTTGCCACACGTGGACTATGAAGTGGGAAAACACGCTCGACGCCCTCACCGTAGGAAATCTTGCGCACAGTGAATGCCTGATTGAGACCGCTGCCTTTACGGGCGATCACGATGCCTGCGAACAACTGGATACGCTCTTTATCGCCCTCGATAACACGAGTGTGAACTTTGATCGAATCTCCAACACGAAAGTCTGGACGGTCGGACTTCAGTTGCTCTGACTCAATTTTGGTGATGACGCTGCTCATGGCTGCAAGGTGCGGAAAGGTTGATTAAAGGTCTTTACCCACCAAGACAGGGGGCGGGCAAGGGGTCGGCAATAGACACCTTCCCCTGGTTTTGGCAACCTGTTTTTGCCTTTCTCAAGTCCCGAAAAAATCCCAGCCTCAGGAGGCGGCTCCACCGTCTGACTTTTTCTTGAGGGCTTTCCAGAGCACCAGGACGATAACCGAACCGATAGTGGCGATGGCAATACTCCGAATATTGAATCCATCGACGTTGTTCCAGCCCAGAAGCTTCTCCCCGAGCGTCCCACCCACAATGCCTCCACAAATGCCGATAAAGATGGTCCTCAGGAAGCCGTCCGGGTCGTCACCGGGGGTGAAAAACTTCCCCAACGCACCTGCAATGAGCCCAACGAAGATCCAAGCGATGATTCCCATAAGTGCGATTAGACTAAGCTCCCAGCAAACCTTCCGCAAGGTGGTAAATGATCGCTACAGGCGCGCTTTCACCGCCCGGACCTCACTTGCAATATCTGCTGCCTGCAGGAACGCCGACACAATGACCACTCGACGAGCTCCGGCGGCAAGGATTTGGTCCAATCGCTGGGGATTGACCCCGCCAATACAAAAAATGGGAACCTGGACCCGACGATGAACTTCCGAGATGTCATCCAAGCCTATCGGCACGTAGTCCGGCTTGGTTCCCGTAGCGAACAAGGGGCCAAATCCAATGTAATCGGCACCTTCTTCCACTGCAGCCTCCGCTTGGGAAAGGCTGTGAGTGCTTTTGCCGACAAAACAGGCGTCCCCCACCACATCTCTTGCCCTCGCCACCGACTGATCGTCCTGCCCGACATGAACGCCCTCCGCGCCCAACTTGGCGGCTATTTCCGGGTGGTCATTGATAACGAGTGGTACCTGTCCGGCCCTTGTCACCGGGAGCATGGCCTCAGCTAGAGGCACGATTTGGTCAATTGGCAGCTTTTTGGCCCGTAATTGCACCAAATCAACGCCGCCCGTCACAAGGTCGGCGGTCACTCTCGCCACATCCTTGGGCTCCACGTAGCCCAAGTCGACGATACCGTACAGCTTGAAGTCTGAAATCCTTGATCTCAAATCCTAAAGCATGGTCCCTTCGAGGGCCTTTACCTCTTTCTTCACCAAGTTGCCCACGCGGTGCTTGGCTAGGTAGACTTGGGCAGCGTTGATCCCCAAAACTTCGGAGGTCTTTTTCACTCCCCATCCTTTGAGCACGTAGCAATCAAAGATTTGAAACTGCCGAGGCGAGACACGCGACTTCACTCGCTCAAGGGCGGCGGCAAAGATGTTGTCCTTCCATTCCTTGTCCCACATCTTGTCCAACTGGCCTTCCTTCTCCTGGGCGATCTTGTCTAGGATGACGCTGGTGTTGTCTTCAGTGTAGGCGTCTCCCTGATCGGCGAGGGAGGGTTGGCGCTTGCGGGCGCGGAACTGGTCCAAAATGCGCCACCGGGTCATTTGTAGCAACCAGGCCTTAAAGGAGCCGGCCCTGGGGTCGTACTGGCCGCGTTGCACCTGCCGGGCGATGGCAATGATCGTCTCTTGGACCACATCGAAGGCTTCTTCACGTGTGAGACCACTTTTCGTGGCTACTGAATAAACCAAACGCCAATACGTCTGGTAGAACTCATTCCATGTTCGCTGATCTTCCCAATCGTTGAGACGTTCAATCAAACTTTTGCGCGTCTTCTCCCAAAGGACGCGCTCCTTCTTTGCGTCTTCGCTTTCTGGAAGTGAATCCGGTTCCATGGGGGTTGTGATCTGCAAGGCTAATGGCGGCTCCAGCTTCCCTGAGCCCGGTGGTGAATCAACTCGCTGAATCTCCTATCGTCAAACACTGTATTCATGTGCTATCCTCGCTCCTCAAACCTGTTTCTTTCGTCAAATCTATGAAGACGATTCTTCTCTCCCTCCTGGTCATCACCACGTGCGTTCTGCATGCAGACGCTGCCAGCAAGTCCAAAACCTCCAAATCCAAAAAGTCGTCAAAAACGACCGTGGAGAAAAAGGAACCTGAGATACCTGCCAAGAAAACACTCTCTGCGGAAATGTCAGTTAATCCGCGGGAGTTTGGCCCTGGAGCAACTCTGGAGGTTCGCTTCCCGACACCCATCATTCCTGAGTCAGCAGTGGGCTCGTTCGCTCAGCAGTCTCCCATCATTGTCGTGCCTCCACTGGCTGGGAAGTTTGAGTGGACTAGTACACGGAGTGGCATCTACCGATTGGAAGAAGCGCCAAAGTTCCACAGCAGCTACCGTTTCGAGCTACGAGAGGGAGTTGTGGACACCGAAGGCACCTCTTATCGGGCGGAGAAACTCAAAGATGTAAACACCGAGCGCTTTCGCATCGTCGAGCAATATCCCAAATGGTACAGCAAGGACAATATCTCACGCACACCTTCCTTCTTGCTTGAGTTTAACGACAATGTGCAACCTGACGTCGTCAAGGGCAGCATGGCGTTCAAGTGCGAAGAAAACAAAGCTCGGATTCAGGCAAATGTCCGTCTGGCCACTGGGGCTGACTTCAAGCGCTACTACACCGACCCACAAAAGACCTGGGAGGAGCAGGTGGCCAAAAAGCCGGTGGCACTCGCCCCTGATGCTATCCGGGCGAGCGCCATCATCGTGCAACCTGCAGAACCACTGCCGCCTGGCAAAGATTGGATCTTGGATATTGCCACGACCATCACCAATGCGAGCGGTTCGTCCACTCTTGCGGCGGGCGATGCCATCAAAGTCGGCACCGTCGTGCCATTCACCCTCCGCTATGTGGAATCACACAGCCCGTTCGATGAACCTCGTTACCTAACCATCGGATTCAGCCGTAGTCTTCTGGGGACAGATCAAGATAAAGCTGCCCGGCTACTCGAACTCAGCTCTCTGATCAAAATCGCCCCCCAACCTGCCAATTTGAAGTATGAGATGAGCGGCTCAGCAGTCACCTTGAATGGCGACTTCTCGCTCGAACAGAAGTATGAACTCTCCATCGGGAGCTCACTTCAATCAGGCGATGGTCTTGGCCTTCCAGGAGGCTCTAAAGAGGTCGCTCAGTTTCAGGCCAACCCACCTTACGTTGCAGCTCCCGCCTACATCAATGCCCAGCTTTCCACTGGTAAAGGAGACTTTGAACTCGCAGCAGCAAACGTCTCCGCAGTGACCATCCGCGCCCGAGCCTTCAGCGGCGTGGAGCTTCTGCGCGCAGTGGACATGTACCAAGCCTACCTCAACGCTGACAATGGGGAAACTGATCCAAAGAAGCGCTACGAGCCAACACCTCTCGATGACTACCCTGGCACAACGATCTACGAGAAGACGCTGACATTTAACAAACCCCTGGATACCAGCAGCGTATTCAACTTGAACTGGCGCGAGGTGCTAGGCACTCGTCCAACCGCACCTTTGCTCCTCGAGGTCGAGGGTACAGCGATGAAAGGAGCACCGGGAGGCACAACGGCCATTGCTCAGTGTTTGGTGCAGTTCACTGACATCGGTTTGTTTGTGAAAGACAACTTCAAAAGCACGACGGTATTTGCTGTTTCGCTCTCCACTGGCCAACCATTGGCCGACGTGCGCCTGACACTGGTTGATAGCCAGCACAAGCTTCTAGGCTATGGGCAGACAGACGCGAGCGGTGCAGTCACCATCTCAGGCGGAGAAGCTGCCTACGTGATGGCTGAGAAGGGCCAGGATGCCACGGCCATGCCTGCGGGTGAAGATGCCTATGACACACGGATGTCTCTCTGGAGCTTCGACTTCAACACCACTTGGACATCGCCTTGGGTGAAAAACCACAAGTGTTTCCTCTTCTCCGACCGGCCGATTTACAAACCGGGCGATACCGCCCACTTCAAGGGGCTAGTCCGAGTCACAAGTGGAGACGAACTTCGTCTTCCTGGCAAGGCGGTGACGGCACAAATGGCACTCCGCGACCCAGACTATCGTGTCATTGCTGAACGCGAGATCACTTTCAGTGCTAATGGGACATGGACGAGTAGCGAGGCGCTTCCAGCCCTGGGTGCTACCGGTTGGTATCACCTTAACATCAAGTTTCCGAACAAACGTGACACCGACGACGAGAGTGAAGACGCTTCCCTCGCCATACTAGTCGACGAATACCGGCCCAATACTTTCGAAGTAAAGCTGGACGGCTCGAAGGCCAAGATTGATCCAGAGCGCATTAAGGTTCCGTTGTCAGCGAGCTACTTGATGGGCAAGCCATTGAGCAAAGCCGCCGTGCATTGGAGCGCCATGCGCACCATCGGCTTCACTCCGCCGTCCAAATGGAGTCGCTTCCACTTTGGCGATGCTCCTCGCTGGGCGCATTACGCGGAAGATCGTGACCCCGAGCAAAGCACCAGTACGGATGACGATGAACCCATCTGGGATGCTGCGGGTGAACTCACTATCAACGACGATGGTACTGCCGAAGTTGAGTTGCCCACTCCGCCAGCTCATAGCGCAGGTCTTCCGCAGACCGTGGACATTGAGGCTGAAGTCGTGGATGTGAATCAGCAAACGATCGTCGCAACGTCATCCGTTCATGTCCCAGGTGCCCCAGTGCTGGTGGGCGTCAAGGGGCCCGAATACTACGCAAGTGCAGGGCAAGTCACCCGGATCGCAGCTATCGCACTCAGCCCAAACGGCAAAAGCCACACAGCAGAAGTAGCTGCCACCATCAGGATCGAGCGCCAAACTTACAATACAGTGCGCACCGAGACAGCGGGAGGCGGAACCACTGTAAAGCATCAAGTGATTCTTACTCCGGAGCTTGAGCAGCCAATCACTCTGAAGCCTGGAGCGAATGGCGGGCCTGCTGAAGCTGCGGTCGATTTTACTCCCAAGTTTGGCGGCACCTACTTCGTGACCGTTAGCCTTCCTGGAGAGAATCCAGTGATCGCTCGCGATTTCTTCTACTCGCTCGGTGGCGGAGAATATCCTTGGGCCGTCAATGACGGTGCACGGATCGAGCTCATGGCCGACAAAGCGGAGTTCGAAGCAGGAGAAACGGCCAACATCCTCGTTAAAAGCGCCATATCAGGAGATGCAATCATCACCGTGGAGCGCAACTCCGTGCATCAGCACTTCAGAGCTCACATCGCTCCAGAGTCGCCCATGATCAAGGTTCCAGTCACCGATGCGGATGCGCCCAACATTTATGTGAGTGTCACGCTCGTGCGGGGCGCCAACAACAGCCCACAAGCCGTCAAGATGCCTGAGTTTCGTTATGGTTACTGTGAGTTGAAGGTTCGATCACAAGCAAACGTGCTTAAGGTGGCGTTGGCACCAGAGAAAAGTCCTGTTCTACCCGGTGAGCAGGTCAATGTCACTGGCACCATCACCGACAACTCTGGCAAACCCGTAACCGGAGCCGATGTCACGGTTTGGGCCGTGGATGACGGCGTACTCAGCCTTGTAGACTATAAGCTACCTGATCCACACGAGTTTTTCCACTCTCCTGCACCCCTAGCCATCCGCAGCTATAGCAGCTTTGACACCTTGCTCACCGAAGACGCCGAGAAGCGCTATCGTGGAAACAAGGGCTTCGTCATCGGAGGTGGGGATGACCCATCTCTCTCTGGCAATCTCTCTGAGCTCGCTGCGAGAAAAAACTTCGTCGCAACTGCCCTCTGGAGTGCATCGCTCACCACAGACGCCGCTGGCAAGGTGAATGCCAGTTTCCGTGCGCCGGACAACCTGAGCCGTTTCCGCCTCATGGCCATCGTAGCCAGTGAAGCCACACGTTTTGGCAGTGCAGAAAGCGCGGTCGTGATCAACAAGCCCCTCATGCTTGAGCCCGCGATGCCACGTTTTGCTCGACTTGATGATGAGTTCATCGCCAAAGGCATCCTGCATAACACGACACTCCATTCGGGCACCGTACAGGTAACGTTGAAGTTGGACGACCACGCGGAGTTCATCACCCAACCCAAGCCATTCATTTTGACTGCACTTGCCACTGAAAAGGACAAGCCGAATGGCAAAGCCTGGACGCGCAATGTGGCACTGAAGGCCAATGAAACCACCTCTGTCGAGTTTCCCGTGCGGATGAGCAAACTGGGCGCACTCAAGTGGACGTGGACCGCCGCCACAAGTCAGTGGTCAGATGCCAAGGCGCTCGCCGATAAAGTGGAGAGCACGATGCAAATCGAGCACCCTGCCCCTGAGAATCGCGAAATCGTTTACCTGCGGCTGGATGGGAAAGCCCTGCCGGAGAATCTCATCAAGTCAGTGTCACCGGTCGTGCTGGAAGGAGAAGGCACGCTCAACATCACGGCCTCTATGTCCCAGATTTACGATGTCCGGGATGCACTCGACTACGTGCTGCAGTATCCCTACGGATGTGTGGAGCAGACTTCGTCCTCTACCCTGCCCTGGCTAGCTCTGGCACCTTACGCTGAGTTGTTCCAAGACCAAATCAAGCCCGGCAAGTCCAAAGAAGCCATTCAGCGTGGAGTGGATCGTCTTTTGCAAATGGTCACTGACCGCGGCGGCCTCGGCTACTGGCCGGGAGCAGAGGAACCCTCTCTTTGGGGCAGTGCCTACGGCGGATTTGTCCTTCTCAAAGCCCGCGATGCAGGTGCGAATGTGCCCAAAGAGGTGATCGAGGAACTCACTGACTATCTGAGCAAGGAACTCCGCCACCTTGAGGATGAACGTAGCCCGTACATCCTGACGGACGCTTGCATGGCCGCATACACTCTTGCACGGGCAGGTAAAGCAGAACCCGCTTACCACACTTTATTGTTTAGCCACCGGCAGATGCTGCCTACTCGCGGGAAACTCTTCCTCGCACTCGCTATGCTGGTAGCCAAGGAAGATGAGAACCGTGTGCGCGCCCTCGTTGGACTGCCCCTGCTCCCCGTCAATGGCAAGCCGGGCACGGTTCCTGGTAACAGTGGCCTTACGTCCCGCTACACCTTCAACGATTGGTTTGGCGACCAAATCAACACGGCCCTCCGCCTCATCATCTGCACCCACCTGGGCATCAAAGAAGAGGCGCAAGCAGCCGTGGACAAGATCCTAGCCAGCCGGAATGCCCATGGTGAGTGGGGCAATACCTTCGTCAACGCGTGGACCCTCCAAGCCATGGCCGCATATGAACGCAGCATCGCCACAAAACCGGAACCACTCAGCATCGATCTGGCGTGGGGCGAGAATCAATTGAAGTTAGATCTGGCTAAACCGTCCACTGTGGCCAAAGGCGGCTTCATTCTCTCCCAAGCACTCTCTTCTCAGGCGCTAAAAGCCACCATCCCACCCGAGCGGAATGCCATTCTGCGAGTCGAAGCCCGCTCCTGGTCCAAATTGAAGGAGTTTGGAGGTGCCAACAACGGTTACGGCCTCACCCGCAGCTACCATAAGCTCAATCCAGACGGCACGCTTGGAACTATCGAGGACCTGAAGGTCGGTGACCAAGTTCTTGTCCGACTGGACATCCAAACTCCGGGAGAAGACCGCTATTTGGCCATCAATGACCCGCTCCCTGGTGTTCTTGAGGCGATCAACCCAGAGTTCAAGACTCAGAACGGCGATGTGAATCCCGTGGGCGATGGCGAGGAGTGGTTCTGTGACCACCGTGAACTCCGCACCGACCGCGCTCTGTTCTTTACCGACTTCTCCCCTGGCAAAGGCAACTTTACCCTTGCCTACCAGGCCCGGGTCATCGCCGAGGGCGAAATGATCGCCCCTTCAGCCCATATTGAGGCCATGTATCAGCCTTCCAGAAACGGTCTCAGCGCCACCCAACGCCTCCGGACCCTGCCCAATCCGAAAGGTAAACAAGTAGCTGGGAAGAACTAATCCACCGGGCCTACCATCGTGCTGGACGTGAGGGAAATGGTTTTCACCTTGATTCCCTCGTCCCGCACGGCACTCTAGGCGTTCACTTCATCCAAAATATCGACTCATGGGTCAGCAACTCAACAAAACCATCAAGCGCCGCCGCCGGAAACTCTACCTTGCCCGCAAAAAGGCCCGCATTAAGGCCGGACAAGGTCGGATCTCCGCTGGCCGGACCAAAGCAGCCACTGGAGCCGCCAAGAAAGCTATCAAAAAACCTGCCGCTAAGAAAGCTGCGGTGAAGAAGAAGCCTGAAGCCGAAGCAGTGGAGGAAATCGCCGTTGAGGCAGCCGCTCCTGAAGCAGCAGAACCCACCGCAGGTGAGTAACCAACTGCTCTAGCAGCCAAATCGTATCCATTCTTCCAAAAGGCGGGCAGCAAAGCCCGCCTTTTTTATGGAATCGCTCACTTCAGCAGCACCAACTCCGTCTTGTTGCCATCACCGGTAATGTAGACCGCTGTGCTTCCATCCGCTCCGACGCAACTTCCTAAGCCACGGCCCCGTGCTCCGCTGGTGTCTGGCACGGGCTTGAGGCCGATACTCTTAATGATGCCGAGCGGCGTGTTGTTGGTGCTGTAGCGATCGCCTTTCCGCAGGCGCAAGACGGGAAGTCGCTCCACCGAGCCTGCGGTGCCTGCCAGCGTGTTTCCCGTCCAAAGCGCTTGATTGGTGCTGGCGGGGCAGTTGGTCAGCGTGGTAAGCACGGCGTAGTCGCCTGAGGCTGGATTGACCTCCACAGCGAGGATTCTGCCGATTTTGGCGGGTGACACTCCATCCCGGACGTGGCTGCCAAGGGTTAGTGTCAAAAAGCGCCCGAAGGCTGGTGTGTTTGCGCTGGTCATGTCTTGCCGCAGTGCCAGAACTAGGTTGTTAGGCGCGCTGGTGCCTGCTCCGTTCACCTCCAGCAGATATACGCTCTGAGTGCTCTGCACAGGCCACCACGCGATGATCTTCTTCACGGTGAAATTGAAAAAGGGATCGAGTGTGCTGCCCTTGCGCAACATCAGCACATTGCCAGCATACACTGCTTCATTGGTTGCGGACGCGGTGCCGGTCAGCGTGGCCTTGTAGAGAGCTGATCCGACCAACGACGTCACTCCTGGGATGCTGCCCACCTTCACCACTCCGTTCTCCGGACCAACCATGTCAGGTGCCGCGCCGCCCACGCCAACGATGCCAAAAAACAGGTTGCCCGCAGTCTCAAGGCTTTGCAAAACCGTGCGCGTGCCCGTCGAGGAGACATGCCCGGAGACGAAGTGTATGACCGATCCACTGCTGCTGCTCACAAGGGGTGTGAACTGCCCAAAGTTGCCAACTAGCCCGGTAGCATTGATGAAACTATTAGCCCCTTCTCGCAGGATGAAGCTCTCCAAGCCTCCAGCGTGTGACATCGTGAGAACACCGCTATCATTCACCGCCGTCACCCCTGCGGGCGGGTTCGATTTGAGCTGGTAGCTCATGACCACCCTATCCCTGTCTCGGCTCTGGGTGATGGACGGCATCGAGACGAACACCGCATTGGCAAATCCAGGCACAGGCTGGCCCAGGCGGTGGACAGGCGTCACGTTGGCACCTGTGTCCATTAGCAGCAACTTATTGTTAGCACCAGTGATGCCTGTTCCGCTGACCGTTGCCTGGAAGAGGCCACGTCCCATCTGGTTAAAGATATGAGAACCGAGCCCAGCGACTTTCGCATTGGCTGGCAGGCCCGCACCCAGCGCACTGAGGTCATCCGCCTTCTGCATGACGAGATCCGCAACCGAGAAACCGGGCGCTAGTGCAAAGATCGCAGAGTTTCTGCCTCCAGATGAACCTGCACCTGTGAGCGAGCTGTCCCACATCAGGGCCCCTATCGGATTGATAACCGTTAAACCTGCCGCTCCAAACGTCAGGTCCACTCCCCCAGGCGCGGGGAGCCCCGTCTTTGCTACCGAACGCAGATTGTTGCCATACAGAACAAGGCGCTGCTCGCCCTGGCGAGCGATAAGCACTTGCTCGTGCACTGGGTCGAACAGCACTATGAAGTTTGCATCGCTGGCAGTGACGCCGAGGACGCTATGGGCGGGAGAAATAGTTCCCGTCGTGCCAGTGACGCCATTCCCCAAAGTCACAGCTCCATCCACGAGACCACTGTTCCAAGTCGGTGAAATGACGGCATAGTGCCCGTTGGCGAGGCCTACTACCCGCTCCCCTACCCGATCAAGCACGCCAAACCCCACCAATGAGTTTGACTCACTCACGATGCCTTTCACACCGGAGGTGCCACTGCCCCAGGTGGCGGCGCCTGAGTCGGCGCGTAGGAAAACCGAGTCATGGGTTGGACTCGCGACCACGTAGTTTCCATTCGCCAGTACGGTGACGCCGCCGCTGCCCAAGCGATCACCCGCTGTGGCACCAACGAGGGAGATCGCCTCGGAGATCACACCCTTGATTCCGGTTTTGCCATTCCCAAAAGTCACGGCCCCAACGTCAGCCGTGTTTGGATCTGGGAGGTCCCATTCGATGGTTACGACCACATAGTTTCCATTGGGTAGTGGCTGGATGAGCGCGTCGTCGAGGTCTCCTGCGGTAGATCCCAACAATGAGTTTCCGGGCGTCACCAAGCCCTTCGTTCCAGTGGCTCCATTGCAAAAAGTAATCGCGCCGCAGTCCACAAGCGTGGAGGGGTGTTGCCAGCGGTCTGATACCACCACATAGTTCCCATTGGTGAGCGCTACCGCACCCTCTGCACCCACCTGATCACCACTCAATTTGCCCACCAGCGAGTTGCCCTGCGATACCGCTCCTCTGATCCCAGTTTTGCCGTTACCAAACGTCACCGCTCCTACATCTGAGACTGAGGTGGCAGGGTTGCTCCAACTGTCACTCACCACCACGTAGTTGCCGTTGGTCAGAGGCACACCGTCTGCGCCCACACGGTCATTCGTTGACTGCCCTACCAAAGCGCGATCACCCAGCAGAGTTCCCACTTCTCCGCTGCTGCCATTGCACCACATCGCCGCCCCGGCGTCCACCACACCATCATGGTCCCACTCCGGCGCTAGCACAACGTAGTTTCCATTGGTCAGGACAAGCGGCAGCGAATCCCCAAGTAAATCTGATGCCGTCTGACCAATGAGGGAGTTAGTAGCACTCACGGGCCCCTTCACGCCCGCCGTTCCACTGCACCAGGTGATGGCTCCGACGTCCGCCTTGATCGGTGCCACCTGATCAAAAAAACGGGAGAGCACCAAATAGTTCCCATTTGCCAGTTCCAGCCCACCAGCGCCCACCCGATCAAAGGCGCTAGTACCGATCAATGAGTTGCCAGCGCTGATGGTTCCGGACAAGCCTGTTGTGCCATTACAGAACGTCACCGCTCCCGCGAACGCGATGGCGGGCGAGGGCTGACTCCAATTTTGAGAAATGACCACATAGTTTCCATTTTTCAAAGCTCGGACCGTCCCTACAGAGTCATTCGCGGAGCTTCCCATCAGCGACTTGGCCGTGGAGATCGTGCCAGTGATGCCAGCCACCCCGTCCCCCCACGTCACAGCGCCCGTATCCAAAGTAGCACCATTATCACAAAACGGCGTGCTCACCACATAATTGCCATTCGTCAGTGCGGTGACCGTGGAAAACGAGAAATCGCTGCTCTTCCCACCCACCAGAGAGTTGCTCGCATTCACGGTGCCTACTCGGCCAGTGCTTCCGTCACACAACGTTGCAGCGCCCGCATCGACCGTTCCCACATTGTTCCATAGAGTGCTCAAGACCACGTAATTTCCATTCGCCAGAACTGTCACAAAACCATTCCCCACCAGATCCACAGCGTTAGTGCCCGTTAGGGAGTTGGCGCTGGAAATCACCACGCTCGGCGCACCGAACCCGGTCTCTGCGTGTCCCCAAGTCACCGCACCCACATCCGCTGTGCCACCATTGTTCCAAAGCGGACTCACCACCACGAAGTTGCCATTTCTCAGCAAGGCCACCCCCGCTGAACCCACACTGTCGTTGCTGCTGCTTCCAGTCAGCGTACTGATCAGCGTACCATCATGCCGATAAAGGCTCACCATGCCCACATTGGTCAGCGCGGGAGACGGTTGGTCAAAACCAGGGTCCAAAACCACGAAGTTTCCATTCGGAAGCAAAAGCGTACTACTCCCAAAAGCCGCACTGCCCGCCGGCCCCGTGATCACCGTCTGAGACGCGGCGTGAAGAGATGGCGTGAGCAGCACAGCACAAAGGCAAATCAGGATCAGGGCCGTTCTCATAAGATGAAAAATTTCGCAGCTTCCATCATGCCACAGTTTTCCACCTTGCGGGAAGATTTTGCGAGACTTTGGATCTGGTTTCACAAAGAACTCAGAAACGCAGTTCACGAGGAAGGCGACAAAAAGAGAATCAACGATGCAGAATGCAGACTACACAGTCTGTAACGTGCGCTCAATACGTCTCAGCGAGCTGTCCTTGCCCACCAGATCAAGGATCGTGGTCACTCCGGGGCCGCGATTTTGACCGGTGAGGGCAAAACGAAGCAATGGCATCAAGGCCCCGGCTTTTACGCTCTGGGCGGCAGCGGTTTTCTCCAGCGCATCGTGGAGACTGGTTTCATCCCACTGGTTCATGGAGGCAAACGTCTCTGCGGCGGCTTGCAGCAGTGCTTTGTTCTCGGTTTTGGCATTTAGCTTGGTGACGACTTCAGCCTCGTACGGATAATCTTCGTTAAAGAAGTAGTGCGTCCAGCCTTTGAGTTCGCCAAGCAGGCTGATCTTTTCCCTCACGCTGTAGACAGCGCGAGCGGCCATGTCCTCATTTTGAATGCTGAACCCTTCTTTCACAAGAAACGGGCGAGCGAGAGCATAGAGTTCGTCTTGAGGCAGTTCACGGAGGTACTGAGCATTGAACCAGACGGCTTTCTTCTCATCAAAGCGCGCATTGGCGCTGTGGATTTGCTTCGGGTCAAATAGCGTGGCCATTTCTCTAGCCGAAAGCTTCTCTGTCTCGGCTTTTGGCGTCCAACCGAGCATGCAGAGATAATTGAAAACGGCTTGCGGCAGATAACCTGCATCCATGTAGCTCACCACAGACGCTCCTTGATCGCGCTTGCTCATCTTGGTGCCATCTGGATTGAGAATCAGCGGGATATGCGCATACACTGGTGGTGTTTTTCCAAAGGCATGGAAGAGATCGATGTGCTTCCAGGTGTTAGACAGATGATCTTCTCCTCGAATGACATGCGTGATGCCCATCTCGATGTCATCCACGACATTAACGAAGTGAAAGATGTAACTGCCATCTGGACGACGGAGCGTCATATCTGGCTCTTCGGTTCCCGCTAGGGCGACATCGCCACACACGAGGTCCGGGATGGTAATGGGCTCACGGCTGAACTTGAAGCGCACCGCACCGTTTTCTTCAGTGTAGACTCTATCGGCTGCTTCCAACTGGGCAAGGTAAGCGTCGTAGATGCCTTTTCGTTGGCTCTGATAATAGGGGCCGCGATCACCGCCAACTTCGGGGCCTTCATCCCAATCTAGGCCTAACCAGCGGAGTCCGTCTAGAATAGCAGCCATGGCTTCTGGCGTGTTGCGGGCCTCGTCGGTATCCTCAATGCGGAGGATGAACTTTCCTCCCTGGTTCCCGGCATAGAGCCAGTTGAACAATGCTGTGCGAGCCCCGCCGACGTGAAGATAGCCGGTGGGGGATGGCGCAAAACGAACCCGAACTTGATTTGACATAGGCCCGTGATTCTGGCGTGGATTTTCGCTCCATGCTATGGCTGATTTCGCCCCTCAATGAACATTGGCATCATCACTATCTCAGACCGCGCGGCGGCTGGCATCTATGAGGACTTCGGCGGTCCAGCATTACGAGAAGCAGCCGCCGGTTACGGCTGGCGCGTCCTGGCAGAAGCGATCGTGCCTGATGAGAAAGTCCAGATCCAGGAGACCATCCGTTCCTTTGCCTCTCAGGGATGTGGATTGATTCTCACCACTGGCGGCACTGGCATCACCGAGCGCGATGTCACTCCAGAAGCCATCCGCGGCATCATGCGTGTAGAGGTTCCGGGTTTTGGTGAAGTGATGCGCCTGAAGAGCTTCGATGCTCTGCCAAATGCCATTCTCAGCCGAGGGCTGGCCGCTGTGGTGGATCGAAGCCTTGTGCTGGCTCTCCCAGGAAAGCCTGCGGGTGCCGTGGAGTGCCTGGGTCACGTGCGCGGAGCGCTGGATCACGCAGTGAAGCTGGCGCAAAAGGTGCCGACGAGCTGCTAGGCCATGCTGCACTTCCGCGCATAGCTGCGTCTGGATTTTCATTCCTGTAGCGTTATCATCTTCTGTGACCGCAACCGCCCCATCCCAACCTCAGATCAAAATCGGCAACGAGAAGCTCATCAAAGTGCTTCAAGGTGCCGCTGACAAGCTAACGGGTCTGCTCACGCGTCAGGGCAAGGCAGAGTTTGGTGCACTACGGATCGCCGTGGTGGGCGGCGGATGTTCAGGGCTGCAATACAAAATGGATCTCGTCGATGGGCCGGCCAATCGCGACATCATGGTGAACTCGGGCGGTGTGCGGGTCGTGATTGATCCCAAAAGTGCTCTGTTTGTCTCTGGTTCGGAACTGGACTACAGCGATGACCTCCAGAGCGGTGGTTTCAAAGTGAAGAATCCCAACGCAGTGGTCACTTGCTCGTGTGGCGAGAGTTTCTCTGCTTAGTAAGCTGCATGGATAACGCGTTTGCCGCACTCGGGCTGGAACCCCGGCTCAGCCTTGACGAAGAAAGCATTCGTGCGGCGTATCTTGAGCGATCAAAGACGGCATTGGAAGACGACCAACAGGTCCTCAATGAAGCGCTCCAGCTTCTATTGCCTCCTGACCGCCGGGTGAAGCACCTCATGGATATCAGTGCACCCGCTGAGGCTAAAGCCTGGCGCACCGTCCCTTTATCCGATGACTATATGCGGCTATTTGGGGTCGTGGGAAATGCACGCCAACAGGCTGACCCGATCTTGAAGAAAGCAGAGACAAGCCAGTCAGCACTCGCTCGGGCGTTGTTGGCCCCACAGATCTTGAAAGTCCGCGATCAAGCCGAGGAAGCCGCTTCACAGTTGGAATCCGCACTGGAATCGGAACTCACCAAACTCCCTGATCTAGACGCAAAGCTCGCAGGAGGGCAAGCATCAGCGCCCTGGTCAGAAGTTGCCGAAGTTCAGGCTCGCCTTGCCTATTTGCTCAAATGGCAGGCACAAATCCGCGAGTCGCTCATGCGCCTCCAGCCGGGCTGAAAGCCCACCGTTTCGCCAGCGTAGTGGCTTGAACTATGCCCCGCTGGTTCACCACGTTCCTCTGCCTCACGCTAGCCGCCAGCGCTCAGTTGGCCAACTTACCACCCGACCTCTACTGGCTAACAAGCGATGCATTACTCACCAAGAGCTTTGAGCACGATGGAAAGCTCCTCATGGGCATCCTCTTCGTTGCGTCTCACCACGATGGCGTTGAGATCAAGATCAATGACAAGCTCGTCACTGTGGCAAACAAGAACACGCACGCCACAAGCCACGATGTGACCCGTCTGGTTCGTGAAGGTAAGAACACCATCTCCGCGTCACGCGGCCCAGTGGCTGTATTGCTTGAACTCAATGGCGACACGAACAAGAAGCGTTGGATACGATCTGACAAGACTTGGACAGGTAGCACCGCAGCCGAAAGCATAGCTCTCAACACACCAGACAATCCTTTTGACCTGAAAAAGACCTTTGATGCCTACAACTCATGGCAACTCGCCAAGCCTGGGGCACAGTCTACCGCCACTCCCGTCTCCGAGATCACCGTGCCTCCGGGCTTCCGAGTCGAACTGATCCGATCCGCTGAAACGGGAGAAGACTCCTGGGTCTCGATGGCATTCGACCCCAGTGGACGCATCACTTTGGGGCGCGAGAAGAAAGGGCTCCTGCGTCTAACTGTCAGCGGAGGTGGTGAGCAGAAGATGGAAGTCATCGAAGACTCACTGCTTGAGTGTCGAGGACTCGTTTACGCTCATGGCGCGCTGTATGCCAACGCAAACAACTCCAAAACTCTCTACAAACTGCGCGATCTGGATGGAGATGGACTATTTGAGGAAAAAACCGAGCTGATGACCACCGGAGGAGGTGTCGGACACGGTCGGAATCACATTAAACTCGGCCCTGACGGTGACATCTACGTCGTGCACGGAAACAACGTCTTACTCCCAGAAAACATCTCGCCTAAGTCGCCGCTAAGAAACTACTTTAACGATCAACTGATACCTAACCCATGGGACGGTAGCATGTTCGATGGCAATGTGGAACTTCCCGCCGGGCATGTCTTGCGTGTGTCCACAGATGGCAAAGAAAGGACATTGATCGCTGGAGGCTTGAGAAACCCACTGGACATTGCATTTCATCGCTCTGGGGCCCTCTTCACCTTTGATGCTGACATGGAGCGCGATGTAGGAACGCATTTCTACATGCCGACCCGTGTGCTGCAGATCGTGCCAGGAGCAGACTACGGCTGGAGGCGAGGAACAGGCCGCTGGCCTTCTTGGTATGCGGATTGCGTTCCGTCAGTAGTGGATATTGGCTTGTCATCGCCGACTGCGGTCTTCTTTGGCTACGGATCAGCATTTCCCAAGCAATACGAGGAAGCGCTCTACATTTGTGACTGGTCCTATGGCCGTTTGATCGCCGTTCACATGGAGAAGCGTGGTCAGAGGTATGTTGGAGTGCAGGAGACATTCGCAACTGGACGACCTCTGAACCTCACAGACGGTGCCATTGGGCCGGACGGCGCGCTTTGGTTCATCACAGGCGGCCGCGGCACTCAGAGCGGTCTCTACCGCATCAGTTTTCACGGCGAAAAAGACACCATTCACCCAGTTACATCCCCCCCGGCAAGCAAAGTAGACCGCACGGCTCTCCATGCCACGAGGATGGCGATGGAAGAGCAACCTGCCGCAATCAAGGTGAACAAAGAAGCGAGTTGGGAGAACATCATGGCATGCTTAGCGGCCGCCCGAGTCGGAAATGACTCACAAAGGCAAGCCGCAGTCCGGTCGGCTTCAGAATGGCTAACCAACAACGATCCAGAGATCATCCTCGCCGCACTTCGTGTAATGGAGATTGCCTCGGCTCGCGGATGTAAGTTTGAGATACCCCCTGCACTTCCAACACTCTTTCCTCACAAGGACGCGCGGGTAAGTCGGGAAACATGCAAATGGCTGGTGCACTTTGGTGACGCCTCCATCATCGACAAAGCGACACAACACCTGAAGACCCTCACTGCTTCCGAAGACTTAGTGTATTATCCGTTCATTCTCCGTTACTTGAAGTCAGGATGGACTCAGGAGTCGTGGCGCATCGCTTTCAATGCGCTGAACCAAGCGGAGAAGCTCAATGGTGCCAGCACCTATTTCAAAGTCATCGCTGACACACGAAGCGAACTCGCCGCATATCTTCCACCGAGTGAAGCGGTAGCACTCGCGGGCGTCATTCATCCACCGAAACCAGCACCGCTTCTGCCAACAGCACTTCCTGGGCACTCCTTCCGTCAGTGGAAAGTCTCAGACTTGGAGCCCGTGCTTGCACAAGTGAAGTCTGGGAGATCGTATGAAAAAGCAAAGGCCGCATTGATCAGCTCCCAATGTGTCTTTTGTCACAAGGTCAGCGATGACCCTTCCCTTCCAGCAGGAGTCTTCGGCCCCGATTTGATTCAAGTAAGAAGCCGATTCAGTTCTAAAGATCTACTCATGCACATCCTTGAACCCTCAGTCGTCATCGACGAGAAGTTCCGCAGCGTTACCATTACCAAGACGGATGGAGCCATTGTCTCGGGCGCACTTGAATCCGAGGATGACGAGCGAATTGTCTTGAAGCCAAATCCACTTGTTCCAGACGTCGTAGAGACGGCCAAAGCGCAAATCAGTGCACGTAAGGTCAGTGAGGTATCGCCGATGCCCGCTGGACTCCTGAACGCTCTCAATCAAGACCAAATCCTTGACCTCCTTGCTTGGTTTGAAGCGGGCGGAGACTCGAAATCAGCAGTTTGGAAAAAACCTTAGCTCTACACGGGCACAATGGCGATCAGCGTACTTCTGGCCCACCGAAGTTGAAGCCAACTTGCGCCCAGACCGAATGCTCTTCTCCGAACACATTACTGTGATCAAAGTTGTATTGGAGACGCAGCATCAGGTTTCGTCCGCCACCTATGTTTGTACCTGGTTGAATGCCGCTCAGCATGTTGCGCGCTCCGACATACCACGTGATGCCAGGGCTAATGCGGAATCGCTCATCCAGACCCGCAGAGTCGATTCCTTGCACCCACTCGCCGCGCAATCCAAGCTCCAACCCACAGTTCCAGCCATAACGAACATCCGTGTAAAAGGCAGCTTCGGTCAATGAGGCACGGCGTACTGCCCTATCATGCTCCTCTTCATCATCGTGGTCGCCGTGTTCGTCATGATGAGCGCGCTCATGAGCGTGATCTTCATGTTCTTCTTCGTGGTGGTGCTCTTCCTCACCTGGGAGATGCCCACTAACTGCACCCAGCCGTCTCAACATCGCCTCTGTGCGCCAACGGAAGTAATCGCCTCCCGGTTCAAACCCATTCTCGCGCCACTGGTATTCAAAATGAACCCCATAAATGGCGCTCTGGCGTCCCCAGGCATTGTCACCCCACGCGCCAGAGATTCCTGCTCGGAACTGGTGGAAGTCGTTGTAGAAAAACACGTTCGTCCAATTTGCTGTCGTGAGCAGATCGTTGAATAGCGCTCCCTCTGCCTCAAACTCAGACTCCTCTCCGGAATGGTTGCCACCTGCATGAGCATGATCGTGCTCCGGTGCAATGCCCACACTTGCAGAAATCAAAGATGTCCAATGCACAGGCAGCCTCCAGGATACCTCGCCACCAGTCGTCGACATGCCGTCCTCTCCCAAAAATCTACCGGCAAGCAGGTATTGATCTGCCCAATCCCATCCATGCAAGTGAACGTTGTTCTGCAAGCCAAAGCGGTTCAAGTAGCGGCCACCCCGGAGTTCAAATCCACCTGGCAAGTTTTTGATCTTGGCAAAGTACTCCTCAAACTCATGCTGCCACTCGCCCAGCGGTTCATTGTAGCTGAGGTTCATCACTGCGAACGATTCTAGCCACGAGGTATAGCGGCCAGACAGACCAAACTCCAGTCCTTGCACAGTCAGTCCGTTGTTGTTTGGGTCGTGATGAAATACCGCTAGATCGCCAGGATCGCCTGTCGACTGCCCAAACGAAGAGTGAGCATGAACATGAGGGAACAGAATACCTCCAAACGAGAAGTCAGCAGGAGCAGCGGGTTTGGCCTGAACCTCGGTTGGCTGTTTTGAAGCCTGGGCAAGTCCGGCATGAACGCCGAGTGATAGAAGCAGAGCCAAGGACAATCTGTGCATCCCACATATCGCAACAGACTTGCGTTAATTGCAAGTGCAAATGCAATTGTATTGCATTAAATGATCACTCGCCGATGACTGCTTTCCATTCTGCCGCATTTCCACGCAGTTCCGGTGCATACATCGCCTCCGCTTTGGCGGGGAGGGCGCTGAACTTGCCGGGGACTTCCGCACGGACCCGATACCGCATCGTGTGCCGACCTTGTGGGAGTCGATCTACAAAGAAAGCCACCTTCTCATCGCGAAACTCTCGATACGCACTCAAGCCTTCCCAGACCCAACCGCTGTTCACCTCAACCGCTTCAAATCCGGCGGGTTTCGGGTCGGCTAGCAGCACGTATTCGTAGTCATTCTTGCTCTCTAGCACGAGTTCCACCTCCACTTTGTCACCACTCTTCAAAGGATCGCCGCTCTTGAGTTCTGTGCGTGTGGTTTTGCGACCTTGCTGAGCTACGGCAGCACCTTTGGCATCAGCTACGTGAGAGGTTTTCTTCTCCTCGGTGATCTTGTAGTAGCGGCGCTCCACTTTCACCTCTAGACCAGCGGCGGGGATGTTGTCTTCCTTGCTGAACAGCGTCAGATACGCATTCGCATAAAGTGGACCGCTGCCCTTGCGGCTGATCTCCAGCGTGTGCTTGCCACTGGAGACATCCGCGCCCTCCAGGACGAGCGAGTTGTCGAAGGCAAACAAGGTCTCCGCTGTGATCTGCACGCTCTTCTTCACCTGACCGTCCAGCTTGATCTCCACTTCTATGTTCGGCTTCGTTTCACCGCTGGCTTTGGCAAAGACTGCCAGAGCCTCGATCACAGCCGCCGTATCACGCGTGCTCTTCCAATAGGTGCCATTTCGCCGATTGTTGAGCAGATGCTTGGCTACTCGGGAAGCGAGTTCGCCCTTTGGTTCTGTAGCGCTGAGCAGCTTGAGAAAAGCGGCCTGCGTTTCCATCTCATCTCCCCACCAGTACCACCAACTACCGTTTGGAAGGTCCAGCCAGGCTGTTTGATTCTCTTCATCTTGCTTCACGAACTGCCGCAAGTTTCTCAAGCACATGTCGCGTGCCTCGTTCTCTCCCGTGGCATGATGCGCTAGGCCGAGTAGTGCCAGATTGAGAGACGAGAGGCCATTGCGCTTCTCGTAGAGCCTGTCTCGCATCGCTTTTTGACCTTGCTTGGCTTCTACCAGCACGCTGTGGACAAGCGCGTCCGTGTTGTCTGGTGATCCCTTGTGTTCCTTGTGCTTGGGATCAAGCATCAAGCGCCTGAGTTGCTCATTCTCATGCTTGGTGAGCCATGCTAGGGCCTCTTCCAGCATCGGCTCGCGTGCGTCTGCTACAAGCAAGCCATGAGCGACGAGTGCAGTGATGTGCGCGGAGGATTCTCTGCCGCCAGCGAACCAACCCCAGCCGCCATCACGGTTCTGCATCGAGTCCAGCTTGGCCAAACCCTCACGCACCATGCTGGCCACCTTTTGTTCATCGAACACCGCGTCTTTATCGCCATGACGTTTGCCGCCGTCGATCTGCTGAGCGTTCAAGTTGACTCGCTTCTCACGAATCGCTTTCAAATCCAGGCCCAGGTCCTTCAGCACCTTTTGCGTGAGCACGGTGGGCAGGAAACGATTCAAAGTCTGCTCCGTGCAGCCGTAAGGATAGTCCACCAGATAAGGCAGTGCGTCGATGCAAGCCATGGCCAGTGTGGGCGACCAGCGGATTTCCAAACGAGTCGTCTCCGGCTTGCGCTCAGCGGGCACAGTGAAGTCAATCTTGCCCACTGTCTGCTCTCCACGCACGGCCAGACTCCAGGAGTCCGTCTTTAGCGTGCCGTGTTCATACACAGGGAAGGTCATCTGCATGGCATCAGACTCCGTCTCGCTCATGGCCTTGGCGGTGATCTTCACTTCTCCGCTGCCACTGACCTTCATACGCCAATCCACACGCTGCTCACCATGAGCAGGAATGCTCAGCGGATTCGGTTTGTCGCTCATGGAGGCCAGCAGCGGCTGATCCAACTCCAGTTCAGGCCGCACCATCAGCGCGGCATCGGTTTCGTTGTGAATGTTGGCGCTGATGACCACCTCATCCTTCTCCACAAAGAAACGCGGTGCCTGGAGTCGCACCATGAGGTTCTTCCGCGTGATGACTTCCACGCCCGCTTCACCCACTTGAGCCTCTTTGCCCAATACCCAACCACGGAGCTTCCAAGTCGTGAGGTTGTCTGGCATATCGAAGTCAATCTCTGCCTCACCTGCTTCGTTGGTGGTGACACTCGTGATCCAAAGCGCACTGTCAGCGAGATTGCTGCGGATCATGACGGGTGCTTGTGCTGGCTGAGGTGTAACTGCTCCCTCCATGAAAGTATAACTGATTGCTCCTGCTGCGGTCGCAATACCTCCAACTGTCTCTGCACTACGTGATCTCAACATGCCACGAGCACTAGGAGATGCCGGTGGCGCCGGCATCATTGCTGCCTTTGCTGCCATCGGCGAATCACCAAAGCCACCGCCAGCGCCAAAGGCGGAAGCAAACCCTGGTGCAAAACGATCTGTGCCTGAAAGCACAGTCATCGTCTCCTCGCCTTCTTTTGGCATCAATACTTGGCTGTCCTGTAGTGAACTTGTCGCACTGGCATTGGCGTGATTCACCCAGCCCCAGAACACCTTGCGTATGTCCCCGATGTTACTCGCGCTGATGTATTCCAGAGCCTTGTCATAAGCCGTGAGCACCACCTTGCCCACGAAAGGCTGGCCGTGCTGGTCTTTGACCACCAGTTTCGTCTTCGCCTTGTCGCGTGGTTTGTACGTGGCTTGGTCCGTGGTGAGTTCTACGCTGGCGATACGCTTGTTCGGCGGGATGATGATCTTCTTCCTCGCTTCATGCAGGCGAGCGTTGCTCACGGTGTACGCGTACACGTTCAGGTTCGGCTGGTCTTCTTCTCGGAGCTTGAACTTGTAGCTCAGGCTCTTGCCCTCCAGCTTCAGGAACAGAGGATCGGCCTGTGATCCATAGACAAACAAGGCCACGGTGCTGTTCTCGCGATTGGTGTTGATGAGCAACTCCACTTCCTCGCCCGGTTGATACTCTTCCTTCTCCACCAGCAGTTCCAGGTCATCGAAACGATAGCCTCTGCCATCAAAACCCTCTCCGCGCACGGTCACGAACACGCTCGTGATCGACTCGCGGCCTCCTGCATCCTTCAGTTTCACTTCTACGCGGAACTGCCCTGCCTCTGGCCAGACAAACTCAGTCGTCGGTGTCTCAGTTTTGATCGCGGCCTGCTTTACCTCTTTCTCCGTGGGCTTACCTGCCTCGTCGTAAGTCACTTTCAGCACGCGGGCCGTTCCGCTGGCCTTTACCTCGCCGCCATCCAGCGTGCGCGCTCCGAAGTGCAGCACTCCTTTGTCACCCACACGGTAATATCCTTGGTTCAGCCAAGCGTTTACTTCAAACGGTCTGCGTGCGGCTATGACCTTGCCTTTGCCGTCTATGGTGCGGCGAGATTGATCCGTTACATGAACCTCTATTTCGTACTCGTGATCTTGATCGCCATGGATGTCTCTGACTGCGGCGGTATCCACCTTGATCTTCATCATTCCATCTTCACCGATGGCACTCTCGCCTTCAGTGATCGTCTCCGGTGGGTCTTGACGCCAGGAATACCACGGCGGCATACAGCGGCACCACAGCCTGGAGTTGGGATACCAATCATAGCTCAGCGTCTGCCAGCCGTAACCACTACCGTAGAGCCAATCCCAGCGATAAATGGGCAGCCAGCGGTTCTGATGCGCGCTGCGGCGCACCGAATACTTCACCTTGGCCTCTTTCACAGGCCCACCGAAGTAGTAGTCCGCCTTCACTGTGACCTCAAAAGCTTCACCGAGTGCCACAGGTTTGTCAGGAGCCTCCACCTTCACCTCAAACTCCGGTTTCTTGTATTCCTCCACGCTGAAGTGAAAGGAACCAAGCCCTCTGTTCCTGCCCTGACGGATGTTCGCACGATAATGTCCCAGCGCGGCATCATCCGAGAGCTTCAGCGCATCGCCTATCGTCCCCCAATCATCAAAGCGGAACTCCTTCTCCAGCACCTTCTCGTTGCGTGGATTGTAGATGACAACATCGCAGCGCTCACCAGCAAACGGGTTCGTATCCAGCTTCGGCTTGTAACCCGTCCTCCGCGCCATGAACTGCCACTTCACCTCCTGCCCAGGACGATACACAGGCCGATCCGTGATGCTGAAGAAGCGATCTCCCTCATGCGTCTCACGCCGCGAGTAGCCTTGCAGTATTTGATTGGAAAAGGCTACCCTCCCATCTGTGGTCGTCACCAGCGCAACCCATCTAAAGTCATTCAGTCTGCTGCTCCTGAACTTGGTCACACCTTTGCCATCAGTGGTTTCAGTGAATGCGTTAAAGTCGTGCTTCCTTTTATTACCACGCCACTCGGTCTTGAAGCCGAAATAATCCACACTCACTTTCGGCAGAGGCTCACCCGTCACTGCGTCACACACGAAGACATGCGATTGATCGCCTACGATGGAACTTACCATCGTCACCCCCTCCACCCACAGCAACATCCGCGTGGGATGCTGGCCATTGAACTGTGCTTCGATCAAATACGCACCTGCATCCTTCAGCGGTGTCTGGAGGTCGATGCGTTTGTCCCAGTGGTGAGGTGATGGACTGAGTTTGGCTGACCAAGTGACTGCTTCTCCAATCATGACGCCGTTTATACCCTTCTGAATGAGCCATTGGCCCAAATCAGGGAACTGCCAGTTGAATCCAGCTTCTTCAGGATTGGTTTTACCTGCAGAATGAATCGCACCCACTAGTTTACTCACATCGATCTTCACCGCCGTGCAGTCCACGTGAGTCGCATTGCGAAACATCAGTGGGACTTTCGCTTCTGTGCCCGCTGGACTTGCATCCTGACGCTCAAATCTTCCCCATGGACCTTCTATCTGTGAGATACGATCGGTGAGCGCCTTCATCTCGTCGATTTCCTTCTCCTTGGCCAGCATAGAGCGCAGTTCAGCCGCTGCCTTCTCGTATTGACGCCGCTGCATCAGTTCCCCCACGCGCTCTTCACGATAGCCGCGCCACCACTTGCCAGAGAAGCCGCCCTGACCGCCGGTATAGACCTTTCCATCTGGTTCTGGTATGTCCTTCAGAGCCGTCAGGAACCGATACGCTGGCGGCAGCGTGATGCGTTTCGGCCCCGTGGCCAAAAGAGCAACCGTCTCATCCTCACTCAACGTGTGAACCGCCGCCAGACTGTCCCGCTGCATCTTTTCTCTATCGGGTTCATCGTTGCCCATGAAACCCGCCGCGTGAGATACACCCAGCCACTGCCGCACCAGAGACGCCCACATGACTTTGGCTGCCACTTCGTTGGCAGGACCTATTTTGCCCCAGTCTTCAATCGCTAGTCGGAGTCGTTCCCCATCATTTTTGGCTGAGGTAAAGTCTGCGGGCAGACCAAAGACAAGCGGCGTGCCATCCGCCTGACTCGGGAACCCGTTCGCATCACCGCCTTCATCTTCATCGTCATCCGTGGTGTCTATGTCCGGCAGATTTTTGACATCCGTGAGCAGCATTAGCTTCCAAGCCCCACCTGGACGACCGCCCGCATCCTGAAGCCAGGAGATGATCAGGTTGTATAGCAAATCACCGCTATCTTCCGGGTCCGCATCCGCTGGCATCCGCTCTCTGGCGGTCAGCAGAAGCTGGAGCGCGCGCACGGCATCTCTTTTGGCTGCATTGGCTTGTTGTCCGGTTCCATCATTGCTGCGGGTGAACTCGCCCGCATCCATGTGGCCATAAGGAGACACCGTCCGTAGCGCTTCACCTGCCGCCGAGAGCACCAGCCAGCTTTGATTGGGCCGTGCAGCCAGTTTTTCGATCAACTCCACTGCCTCATCCTCTTCATCCAGGCCAGAAAGACTCTCCACCGCCCACGTCAGCGCCTGAGCCGCCGTTTTGGGAGCCAGTGAGGGTGAATCAAGCAGCTTCGTCAGTGCATCCGCCGCCTCACGGTGATTGCCGTCATTTCGCAACTTCTCCACCGGAGCCAGTTCAGGAGGTGCATTGGAAAAAGCAGAAGACATAAGCATGGCAGTGAGCAACAACGGCAGAAAGGCTTTCATGACGATTTGCGGAGTGTAGCGGCTCGGACTTCAAATGACAATCCTGCGATGTGTAAACTGTGCGTAATGGGTGTGCCGTTGTTGGCTTGCACTCAACTCAATCCGTGAGAGAGAAACGCCATCTATGTCCCTCGCCGACTTTTACCGCGATCAACTGTTCCGCGATTGCCTACCGTTTTGGTTTCCACGTATGGTGGATGAGGTTCATGGTGGTTTTTTGCACTGCTTTGATCATGACGGAACTCTTGTGGATGACGACAAATCCGTGTGGGCACAGGGAAGAACAGCGTGGATGCTGCTAACGCTCTACTTGGAACATGAACGTCGGCCCGAGTGGCTGGCCTGGGCAGAGAGTGGGCTGAGTTTCCTGGAAGATCACTGTGTGGATGAAGACGGACGCATGTTCTTTCACGTAGCGCGTGACGGCACGCCTCTGAGGAAACGGCGCTATGCGTTTAGCGAGAGTTTTGCCTCCATCGCCTTTGCCGCGCACGCGGCAGCCACCGGAAGCGCATCCTCGGCAGACAAAGCACTGCAATGGTTTGAGCGATACTGGGACTGGACCTTCACTCCGGGCAGAATGCCTCCCAAGTTCACCGCTCATCGTCCTTTGGTTGGCATCGGCCCGCGCATGATTGCCCTCGTGACCGCCCAGGAGTTGCGCAAGCATCTGGGCCATGATTTCTCCTATCGCATCGATGGCTGGCTGGAGGAGATCGAGCGCTTGTTTGTCAAACCCGAGCTGCAAGTCGTCATGGAGCAGGTCACTCCTGAAGGCGCTGTCTCAGATCACTTTGACGGACGCACGCTGAACCCCGGACACGCCATTGAAGCCGCGTGGTTCATCATGGAAGAAGCCGCACACCGGAAAGATGCACGTCTGGTGAAACTAGGCTGCACCATGCTGGACTGGATGTGGCAGCGCGGCTGGGATGCCGAGCACGGCGGCCTGTTTTACTTTCGCGATGTGCTTAACAAGCCCGTGCAAGAATACTGGCAGGATATGAAGTTCTGGTGGCCGCATGACGAGGCACTGATCGCCACTCTCTATGCCCACCAGCTCACCGGAGATGAAAAATACCTCCGCTGGCACGAGCAATGCCGCGAGTGGTCATTCAAGCACTTCGGAGACGCCGAACACGGCGAGTGGTATGGCTATCTCCACCGAGACGGCACCAAAGCCAACACGTTGAAGGGATCGCTCTGGAAGTCCTTCTTCCACCACCCCCGCGCCCTCTGGAAATGCCACCAGTTGGCCAACAGCGGAGCACTTTTCCTTTAGGCCATCTCATTGAGAGGCGGCACAAGCATACACCAGCAGCGCTTTGGCTAGGCTTACTGCGTGATGGCAGCCTTGCGCGGCCTGTTTTTTTTCGAGGTCTTGTCTCGCCTTGCTGCTTCTCCGAGGTTTACGAAGTCGTTTGGGTGCTTCTGCTGCTCGGCATAGATGGCGCGGCAGGTGGATTTCAAACTGTGCCGATGGCTTGCTGAGAGAGAGTCCTTAATGGCCCAGATTTCAGCCAGAATGTCTTTTGTGGATGATGTATTCATGTTGGCGGCAGCAAGTCCTCCGGTGTGCAAATCGTGGGCAGAGTATAGCCTAGCGAGGCGATGAGCACACGTAAATCTTCGCGCACATGAGCGTTGGCGATGTGGCGAATGTTCCAGGTCAAAAGCAAGTTCATCCGGTGAAACGTTGCGACCGCGATGTGCAATGCATCACGGTCTGCCTTGGCGGGGATCAGTCCTGATGCGAGAATGGCACTCGCAATCGCCTCGCACTCCGGCGTGATGGCCAACATTGGAATCTCCTGTAGAGATTCGAGACGACGCTCAGCCGCAACAGGGTCGCCACTGGCTGCCTCCTGTCGTGTCACAAGCGATGTATAAAGCTCATACTTCTGGCGATGGTTGGTCCACCATTCGTGCGTGCTGATTTGGTGTCCGGCATGGACGACGTGGGGTGACGGCCAAGAGGTCAAATAGCTTGGAATCGTGGTTTCAGTATAAACACGCATTTCAAGCAGCATGGATGGTGTGGAGGAGTGATTCACTCACAAAAGCACGAAGTCTCAATAAAGCCGCCCCCAGTCTCAATATGAGGTCATATTTGCCAAAAATGAACTCATCTGCGGGAAAAATGAGTTCATCCGGGAGGAGGATAAGGTCATTTTTGGCATGGATGAGCTTATCGGATGCCGATGTGAGCTTATCGTGGACCTGAGTGAGATCATCCCGAGGTGGTATGATCTAATGGGTCGGGAAAATGAAATAACTCTACTTCGACTCCACCCACTGCACCGCGTCAATGACTACGTAGCCATCGGTGCCTTCGTTGGTGATGGTGACGGTGGCTTGGTCGTTGAAGTCGAATGTGCCGAGGTCGTGGATGCCGTCTTTACTGGCGCGGAGGTTCACGGTGAGGGGTTTCTCGCCGGAACTGTGGGTGATGGTGACCTTGGCGTTGGTGGCGCGGTTGTTGTTGGGTGGTGAGTGAAGTTTCACCTGATAGCGACCGGCTTTGGGGAGCTTGGTTTCAAAGCGGGCGCTGCACTGGCCGTCTTTGGTGTTGTTGTCGTGGTGGTAGCCCTGGCCGATGTAGCTTTTGGCGGCACCACTTTGCTTCCAATCTCCGGTGAACTTGGCGTTGTCGTCATCGACTACGATACCGGGCATGGACTTGGGGCTGATGCCGGATGAGTGGGCTTCTCCGACGGGGCCGGTGTAGTGCAGGATCTGGCCGTCTTTGAGCAGTTGTGCTTTGAGCGCGGTGTAGTCCACATCTTGAACGGCAATGGCTTTATCAATGGCCATGACGGCGGCGGTAGCGGCGCTCTGGCCGAGGATCATGAACACGGGCTCCATGCGGATGCTGCCGAAGGCGATGTGTGTGCTACTGACGCAGACGGGGACGAGAAGGTTGTCTGCCTGGCCTTTCTTTGGCACGAGCGAACCATAAGCGATCTCATAAGGGCCCTTGGTGCTGACGCCGATGTCGCCCTCGTTCTGCACATGGCCTTCCGGGGTGATGTAGCGTTGGATGTTGTGGGAGTCGATGGTGTAGCTGCCCATGCCAACGCTGTCGGGCGTGGGCTTTTGTTTGGTCAACTCAAGTTCGGTCATGACGTACTGGCCAATCAAGCGGCGTGCCTCGCGAATGTAGAGTTGGTGGGACCAGTTGCCGTTGTCGGTGAACTCGTCCTTGGGTAGGCCCCAGGTCTTCATCTCGTCCTGCACGTCTTTTGGCACGCGGGGGTCGTTGGCTATGAAGTAGAGCCAGCCTTGTTGATACTGCTCATGGTCTTTGATGATTTCTTTGCGGCGCTCATAGCTCGCATCGGGGTAGTCCCAGTTCTTGCCGATGTTATCAGTGCTGAAAGGGCCGTGGTTGTTGGTATCGGTCTTGTGATTGGGGATGGGATCGAACTTCTCAAAGGTCTCGCGCCAGCCTTTCTCGAACACGCGGAGAAGGAGTTCATAGCGCTTGGGGTCGTAGCCTTCAGGCTTGGGGAAGGAGATGCGGTTGGCGGGGTCGTTGGTGAGGCACATGCGGAAGCAGTAAGCCTGCACTTTTTTGTCACCGGCTCCATACTCGCCGGGTGGCTCTGTGCTGACGTGTGGAAGCACGCCGCTGGATGCGTCTCCAGGGATGACATACGGACTGAGCTGCATGTTGCCAAAATGATGACGATGATGAAGCACGCCGACCTGCACTCCGTTCCATTTTTCGCCATAGACGCTGTTTGCCTCGCGTCCAACATGGTAATCGGCACCTGCAGCGGCCAAAAGGTCGCCTTCATAAGTGGTGTCGATGAACATCTTGCCGCTGTAGGTCTTACCACTGAGCGTAGTGATGCTGGTGATGCGTGCGCCGTCTTTTTTGACGCCCTTCTCGCGGTCTAACCACTCGTCGCGAACTACTTCTAGACCAAACTCCTTCACGTAGTCTTCAAATACGGCCTCGGCGGCGTGAGGCTCGAAGATCCACATGGTGCGGTTCTCACCATCGACAGCGGGTGTGCCCTGGCCCTTGCCACCGTACTCGCTTTTCTTCTGTTGCACCCAGGACTCGGGTTTCTCGTAGTGCTGGTAGATGCGGTGATAGAAGTCGCGGGAGAGACCGCCGATGACGGACTTGTTGCCGGTATCAGTAAAGCCAAGTCCGCCACTGCTGAGCCCGCCAAGGTGCTTGTCTGGCGAGACGATGATGACGGACTTGCCCATTTTCTTAGCCTGAACACCAGCGATGACTGCCGCGCATGTGCCGCCGTAAATGACAACGTCGTGTTCAGCCCGGCCAGTCGCCGTGAGGAGTGCAAGAGTTAGGAATAAAGTCTTTTTCATATAGTAAATTGGGTTCAGGCTGCAATTGCTGTGGCTACAACATCATGCTCAAAGGGGCCGGGCATTTTTCCAGCGAGGTAGTCTGCGATGATGTCTTCTAACTCAGAGAGACTGCCGACGTGGCAGAAACGATTGCGCAGATGTTTGCCGCCGGGGAGGAACTTGGTGTAGTTCATGAGGCGGTTCCGCATGGCGCGCATGGTTTGGAACTCATCGCCATAGCGGCGGGAGTTGACCGCGAGTGAGGCGTGTCTGCGGATGAAGCCGAAGCGCTGCTCTGCTGTAGCGGGCGGTGGCTGCGTGCCGGTGGCGAGATAGGCTTTGGCCTCTGTGAAGATCCAGGGATTCATCATGGCAGCACGGCCAATCATGACACCACGCACGCTGGTGTTGCGGCGATGACGCTCTACGTCTGCCCCGGTAGCGATGTCGCCATTGCCAATGATGGGCACGCTGGCGGCTGCGGCGCACTCTGCGATGACATCCCAGTCTGCCTGACCGGAGTAACCCTGTGCTTTGGTCCTGCCGTGAATAGCGATGGCTTGGATGCCTGCGTCTTCGAGGCGCTTGATGACTTCGAGCGCATTGATGCTGTTCTGGTCCCAACCAATACGCATCTTGGCCGTGACTGGCACGGACACGGCCTTCACGATGCCGGAAGCGACTGAGGAAAGCAGCGGGCAGTCCTTCAGCAGGCTGGAGCCGCCGTTCTTGGAAACGACTTTGTTCACGGGGCAGCCGAAGTTGATGTCGATGAAGTCTGGCTGCTTCCAATCGACGATCTTGCGTGCTGCCTCGCCCATGCGTTGACCATCCGCACCGAACAACTGAACACCGACTGGACGATGGCTGTCCTCAAACTCGGTGTAGGCCCGTGTACGGTGGTCTGCCTGCAAAATGCCCTCCGCACTGACGAACTCCGTGACCAAAACATCCGCACCAAGCTCCTTGCACAGCCCGCGGAAGATGTAGTCCGTCACACCCGCCATAGGGGCGAGGTAGAGCGGGAATGCATCGTTTGAGAACCAGGGGAGCATTGGCACGTTTAGCGGTGGCTGAGCAGTTGTTTAGCGATGGTTGAGCAGTGGTTTCAACTATGGCTAAGCCATGGCTCAGCTATCGCTCAACTACTGCAGACAAACCCTATTTGGCCTGCATTTGAGCCTGAATCTGGCTGCCTTGGCTCAATGACGTCATGGGCACTTTGTAGACAGTGCCTTCCTCTGACTTGAGCAACACGTTTTCGCCTTCCATCCCCTCAAATGTAGCACGGAGCTTTTTACCCTGAGCATTCGTCCAGTTCATCACCTGCTTAGGGCGCGCTCTTTTCTCAGAAGCCATCTTTGCCGCGATGTCGATGCCGGGAAGGTTCGCACCTTCTTCGATCCATGTCCGCAGTGCCATCACCTCTTTCTCGGACAGCTTATCTTTGCCATCTGGAGGCATAGCGCGTTTGCCATCCAGCATCGTAACAATCTCCAGCAGGTCACTGGCAGAAGTATTTTTCGGCACAATGATCTCATTCTCACCGATGCTACCTGCCAAACGATTGAGATTGTCGAACACATAACCGGCCTTCTCTTTCTTCCGCGACTCGCTGTGGCACTCGTAGCAGTGCTTGCTGAAAATGGGCTTAATGTGCTTATTGAAATCAATCGTCGGGGCTCCAGGCAGCTGGGCGCGCAATAGGCCAGTGGCTCCAACGAGCACAGCGAGGACAGTGAGAGGCTTGATCATATATCGGAAGTATTCCCCGGAAACGGCTCCGGGCAATCATTCCTTCGTTTCACTCTCAAGTCAGTGGTTGAGCTGTTCCCAGACGATGTCCCCCAACATTTCGCCTTCAGTGTTAATCACCACCTTGGCCAACCAAGCGTCGTACTCCAGACTCATCGCTCGGCTAACGACCCGGGCACGATCAGATGGCGTCAAATTCGGCACTTCCGCCGGATGAAGCGCCGTCATCACATGCACCACGAGGTTATCATCCTCCCCTCTCGCATCAATGTCTGCGGCTCCATGGTGAGGCTTGCTCAGTGTGCAATAATACCCAGTGCCCTTCAGGTAGCGGGAGACATGCTCCTCGCCCAGTTCGATGATTTCCTTCGGAGTAAGCATAATCTCGAATGTTTGCAGTTAATCGGAGTGTACTTCTTTGCCGAAAAGGTAGCAATACCAATCGAAGTAGCCCCAAAACCTGCCCTCAGGGTTGCATCCGCCGCCGTTTCGCTTAAATCGTGACTCGTGATGCAGATAGTGTTCAACGAAATCAGCGCCGCAGAGCTGTCCAAGCTACCCACTCAGGTTCAGTTTCAACTGCTCGAAGCTATGAACATCCAGCCTTCGGACTTGGAGGGCAACACGCTGGAAACGAAGTTCGGGGTGCTTGAGCGCAAAAGCGCCAAACTATACCGCTGCCGCGCTGGAGACTACCGCATTTACTTTGCGGTCGAAGGTGGCGACGTGAGGGTCCACCGAGTGCTTCACAAAAACACCCTGGCTGATTTTATGTTCCGCTCCAATCTCCCGGTGAGCGAAGACGAAGAGTTGGCGAAATCTAAGAACTTCTGGAAGCTCATCGAGGAAGGGGCAGGAACGCTCAAGGTTTGGTAAACACCAAAAACGATTTCCCCCACCAAAAGGGATAGCATTTAGCAAGCAGGAGCACCGTCCATCACCACTTTTGACCCATCCTTTTCCGGAAGGGATCATCTACGCGGCGGTTTCACCCGGAGATTGCTTCACACCTCGCGTCAGCAGGGGGTTCTTTACGACGGGGCGGTCAATGCGCGTCCGTTGTCCTTGGGTCCGAGCTTAATGAGAAACGGAACAGCACGCTCAGCCCAGCGTTCGGCATCAGGGTAATGACCGGCTGATCCGCCGAATGTGCTACGGAGCATGTCCGTGTCGATGATTCCCGGATTCAGTGCCACCACAGCCACCTTCCCAGAAGTTTCTTGCGCCACTGCCTGAGAGAGGCCCTCCATGGCCCATTTTGTCGCGCAATAGGGAGCCACTTCAGCTGACACACTTCTCCCCCACCCGGAAGAAAAGTTTACCACCACGCCAGACCCTCGCTTGAGCATCTCGGGCAGGAAGTGCCTCATCATGGCGATTGGCCCTTTGACGTTGATGTCGACAATGGACGATATCTCATCGGCACCCATCTCCCATAGAGGATTGTTAGGGTTGATGATCGCTGCATTGTTGAGCAGCAGGTCAGGCGTTCCGAGACGCTCACTCACTTCGGCCGCAAAAGACGCTACATCGCGTTCAGTCGCCACATCGCACTTTCGGAAGTAGTGGGGAACACCAAGTTCTGCGCGCAACTGGTCCAACCGCTCCGCATCACGTCCACAACCTGCTACAGTCCAGCCCTCGCGCACAAATCCACGCGCCATAGCCTTACCTAAACCACGCGTACAGCCTGTAATCACTACAAGTTTCTTTTTCTCCATGATCAAAACCGTGTCGTCCTGTAGATGATTGTCCACGTAAACAACTCTACGCCGCATCAAATCCTGCCCACCTCGCCATCATGTCCACTGTCCAAAGCACCGCCAACCAACGTCAGTTTGCCAAGTTCGATCTCGTTCGTCTGCTTTCTTCTGTGTTTGACCCGATCAAAGGGAAACGCATTTGCATACTTATTGACCTACCAGACCTGGCATTGGCTAAGGACTGCGCCTTCCTCAAAGACCCGAGTCTTAAGATCCAGGCCAAAGCTCACGAGCACTTTTATCTTGGTCTCAAAAATGGCGCGCTCGAAGCTCTTGGGGCCACTGGCGGAGAAATGTTTGCCTACCCACCTACGGGAGGGAGTAATCTCGATCTACCAGACCGCTGTGTTGACCTCCAAGGCAATGAACAAAGCTTAGAGAAGGACGTTTACTCAAAATACGACATCGTGCTCTGCATCTCCACGTTCAGCGCCACCGCACCTCTCACTGAGTTCGCCAAACAGTATGGCTTCCGTGGTGCAACAATGCACGGCCTCAATGACATTATTCTGAATAGCGGCTTGGCGGTGGACTACAATGACGTCAGCCGTGACGCCGAGAAACTCCGCCTCTCCATGACCCGCGCCGAGTGGGTGGAAATCGACTTCGTCGTCCACGGAGGTGAGGAAATGACCGTCCGTCTCCAGCTAGACGGACAAGAAGCACAAAAGAGCCACGGACTGTGCCACGGTGAAAAGCCTGACATTGCCAACCTCCCTGCGGGTGAAGTTTATTTTGTCCCGACAGGAGCAGAGGGGCATTTTCCGCTCAAGTATGAAGATGGAACGCTGGGCAAGCTAACAGTCACTGGCGGTCGCATCGTGGGCGCAGAACTCATCGCGGGCGATCAAGCCACTATCGACGCTCACAACGCAAAACTGGCAGACGATCCGATGACAGGGGTGCTTGGTGAGCTAGGTTTCGGCACCCAAGTTCTCCCCGTTTCAGGGGCAGACATTCAAGACGAGAAAGTTCTAGGCACGTGCCACCTTGCCACAGGTCGCGATGATCACCTCGGGGGTCATATCACGCCGGCTCTGTTCAAGAAAAGGGCTAACGCAACGCACGACGACATCCTTTTTGCCCCACACAAAACACCTAACTTCGACATCAAGCAGGCACGCATGAGCAGAAATGGGGTTATTGAGGTGCTGATTGAGCATTTCCAGCCCATGAAGTACTTGCGCGATGCGTTGGCCAGCTGACGCTGGTGGATGAACGTCCATCACCTGGAGCTCTTCTACTACGTGGCCCGCCACGGCGGCATAAGTGCGGCTGCACGCCACATTCCTTACGGCATTCAGCAGCCAGCGATTAGCGCCCAAGTGATGCAACTTGAGGACTCGCTCGGTGTCACGTTGTTCCAGCGGCGTCCGTTTTCCCTAACAGCCGAAGGAAAGCAACTTTACAACCACATCAGTGATTTTTTCAGCGGGCTGAATGAGCTTGAGCTACGTTTACGAGGTGGAGCAGAGACAAGGCTACGGCTGGCAGCACCTGAGATCGTTCAGCGCGAGTATTTGCCACAGTTACTCGCTCAGATGCGGAAACGCATCAAAGGCTTCCACTTCACTCTCACCCATGGTCGTCAGCCAGAGATCGAGCGCTTGTTGGCTGCAGGAGAAGCAGACTTAGGCCTCGCCATCTCCACAGACAAGCCATCTCATGGCATTCACTCACGGGAACTGCTCCGTCTTTACCCCGTGTTGCTCGTGCCAGAGAAGAGCCGCATCGCTCAAGCCGAAGACTTATTCAAAATGGATCGCATCGACCTCCCGCTGATCACCCAAGAACCCGGAGAGGTGCTCGTCCGACAGTTCAACGCTGAACTACAGAAACGAGGCATCACGTGGCCAGCCACTTTGGAGCTCAGCGGCATCGACATCATCAGTCGCTACGTGGCGCAAGGCTTCGGAATAGGTCTGGCCGTGAATGCCCCTGGGATTACACTTGGCAAGGGCGTTCGTGAACTTCCCCTCCACGGCTTCAAGCCCCTATCTTTCTCCCTACTTTGGGCTGGCCGTCTCTCCGCCGTCCACGAAACCTTTGTTGAAGAACTTCAAGCGCTCGCTGGCAAGCTCTGTGCCGGGCGTTGAAGTCGGCACGCACAGTGCTTAGCGTGTAGTTCCCCAAAAAATCTCCAACCATGCGGCAATCTCTTTTCGTCTGCCTCGCAGTTCTCGTGTCTTATGCACAGGCTGCCCCTTACAGTCTCGATCCGGCATGGACCAAGCTCCAGTTTCCGGACTGTCCCGTCGTCTACGCCCACACTGGTGGTGACAAACCGGTTCAAGTCATCGCTCTCCAACGTGGTCTCATCAAAGTCCTGCCAGAAGATCGAAACAGTGACGACTCCCCTGTTTTCCTTGACCTCCGGGAGCAACTCCGGGACGAGATTCACTTTGAAGCAGGCATTCACGGTCTCGTTTTTCACCCAGACTTCCAAAAGAACCGCCGCGTCTTTCTGAGTTACAGTCAGTCAGAACCAAGACGCAACGTTCTGAGCGAGTTCACGGTCCAAAAAGCCCCCTTCAAGGTCGATCCAGGGACTGAGCGCATCATTTTGGAGGTCCCTCACCAACTCGCAGACCACTTTAGCGGCAGTCTTGCGTTCGGGCCAGATGGCTGTCTCTACTGGAGCATCGGTGATGGTGGTCTGCGGGATGACCCTCATGGTTCTGCCCAACATCCCTTTTTGCTCCAAGGCAAACTCTTGCGCCTCGATGTCGACCACCGCAGTGGAAGACGTGCTTACAGCATTCCGGAAGACAATCCATTTGTAGGACAGCAAGAGTGGAGGGGAGAAATCTATGCGCTCGGCTTTCGCAATATCTGGGGTATGTCCTTCGATAGCCAAACCGACAGCCTCTGGGCTGTGGATGTGGGTCAAGACCTTTATGAAGAGATCAATGTCATTCGCTCCGGCGGCAACTACGGCTGGAGCGAGCGCGATGGCAATGAGCGGCTACTTGCTAAGCAAGCCCGCGCAGAAACACCAGGCAACTACCTTGCTCCCATCCACGTGTACTCCCGCGCCCAAGCTGAAGGCATCTGCATCGTCGGAGGTGCAGTTTATCACGGTGAAGCTTATCCAGACCTTGATGGTTCGTACATCTACGGCGACTGGGGCTACGGCAAAATATGGGCGCTTCGTCCCAACGAGGCGCACTCAAGCGTGGATCAGATCACCCTACTTGTGCAACGCGATGACGAAGGCACCGACCGTTTCAATCCCACAGGTATCTTCCTCGACACAGCAGGCGAGCCTATCATCCTGTCCCACACGGGCTGGCTGCATAAGTTGAAGAAGAAGTAGCGTATCCGACTGAGCAGCACTCACAACCATGCACGCTCCTCGGACCCGCCGTTCCCTTCTTCTCCGCTCATCACAAGGACTGGGAAGCATCGCCGTGGCTTCGTTGCTCAACCCCGACCTCCTCAGAGCAGCATCAAGTGGCGTACTTGGGATGCTACCGCTGCCACAGAAGGCAAAACGAGTCATCTGGCTCACTATGGCAGGCGGACCATCTCAGTTGGAGCTCTTCGATCCTAAACCGAAGCTCGCAGAGATGGACGGTAAGCCCATGCCAGAATCGTTCACAAAAGGCCAGCAGCTAGCTCAACTACAAGGCCAGAGACTGGTGTGCAAAGGCTCCATGTTTCAGTTCTCGCCAAACGGCAAATGCCAAATGCAGTTGTCGGAGTTGCTCCCCCACCTTGGGAGTGTCGCAGACGATATTTGCCTCGTCCGATCAATGACCACGGACGCGATCAATCATGACCCCGCCCATATGTTCATGAATACGGGCTCACAGATTGCCGGTAGGCCAAGCATGGGTTCATGGATCACCTACGGGCTAGGCAGTGAAGCCGATGAACTTCCTGGCTTCGTCGTCATGGTGTCCACAGGCAAAGGACGCACCCCACAACCGATCGCGGCACGTCAATGGAGCAGCGGTTTCCTGCCATCAAAGTATCAAGGCGTGCAACTTCGTTCCACCGGAGACCCCGTCTTGTATCTCAACAGCCCCCCTGGTGTCACCAAAGACCGGCAGGGGCAAGACGTGGCAGCAATCAACGTGCTGAATAGGCAACATGCTGCTCTTTGTGATGACCCTGAGATCGCCACACGCATTGCTCAGTATGAAATGGCGTTTCAGATGCAAGCAAGTGTCCCGGAACTCATGGACATCCGCCCTGAGGGCCGCAAAACACTAGAGCTTTATGGCTGCACCCAGGGAGATGGCTCTTTTGCGTCCAACTGCCTGTTAGCACGCCGTCTCGCCGAACGCGGCACACGTTTTATTCAGCTTTACCATCGAGATTGGGATCATCACAGCCTTCTGCGGGAAGAACTGCCACTGCGAGCCAAGGAAGTCGACCGCGCATGTGCAGCCCTCATCATAGATCTCAAGCAACGCGGCCTTTTTGATGACACGCTCGTCGTTTTCAGCGGCGAGTTCGGCCGAACCCCTATGGCTCAAGGCAACAAAGGCCCCGTGGGCAGAGATCACCATAACAAAGCGATGTCCATGTGGCTCGCAGGAGCCGGGATTCAACGCGGCATGACCTTCGGCAGCACAGATGAACTTGGCTATGCGGCAGTCGAAAACGTCGTCAGCGTCCACGACCTCCACGCCACGATGCTGCATCAGCTAGGCATCAATCACGAAGCCTTCACCTTCAAGTTCCAGGGTCTAGATGCAAGACTCAGCGGAGTCGAAGGAGCAAAAGTCATCCATTCCATACTATCGTAATCGGAACCTAAATCACAACGAGAGCACGTTACACGAGGGCACTAACGAACTTGTCAGCACTCAAGACCTGCTCTCCATCCCAACGATAAGCCACGAGCGGATTGTCCCCAAAAGCCCCGCTGAAATCGAGGCAAGCAATGTTTGGTGCAAGTGGAGCGCGTTCTCGATCTGCCGGCAGCCAGTAGTGCCCCACAAAGACCGGCGGTTCACTTTCCCGATAGCAGGGGATTCGGCGCAAATCATAAGGAATAGCATCCCCAGGAACATCGAATGGTTCAGGCATAGCGAGATGGCTGACTTTAGCTGCACTGGGAATATTCCACCAGCGAACCCGGATAGACTTGCGCTCAATCCCTTCTTTGTCGGTAAAGAAGTGCCCATCTGGCATCAAAAGCTCTGGGCCTTTTAGCAGATTATCCACAGCCCGAAACTCAGGAGTCTCACGATTAGCTGACAATCGTAAAAACTCTGGATCAAGGATGCTGCGGCCCTGGATACTAGCAATCCTCTTCTCATCCCAGCATGCATGAACCGCGCGGAGACCGCCAAGGTCCAAGTACATTGGTAGCTTCTTCATCCATTCCTTCCACTCTTCCCACTCATCCTCTAGGCCCGCAAACTGTTGCTTGGTGATCATTTGCCCACCGCGATTTTTCTTTCCTGAACGCAGAAAATCCCCATTGCCATCCGGCGTCTCTGCACAAATCGCATTGTACTCGTGATTCCCCATGATCGCATAAGCATCGCCAGCCTCGACCATCCCTCGCACAGTGTGCAATGTTTCGCGAACCGCAGGCCCGCGATCGATATAGTCGCCAAGAAAGATGGCTTTCCGTCCGTCGGGATGGCGAAAAGTGTTGCCGTAAGGCTTGTAACCGAGCACCGCAAACAACGCGATCAGCTTGCCATGGTGCCCGTGGATATCGCCGATTATGTCAAAAGACTGTGGTTTCATAACGCCAGCATCATGACAGCCATCTAAGGTTGCAAAATACCTGAAAATGCAAGATTGCTGACTCCTAAGTCATGTTTAATCACCTCTTTTCAAAAGGCGGCCTTTCTTTGGAAAGGATGCGTGGATTCATGCAAATGGCAGAAGCTGGAAGCATTTCACGGGCTGCTCCAGGAGATGCCAATCGCCAAAGCCAAATCAGCAGACAGATTCGGGAACTTGAGCATTTTTTTGGAACCAAGCTAACCAAGCGTAACGGGCGAATGCTCACTCTTTCACCAGCGGGCCAGCGACTGTCACAGCTGATTCGTGGGCAATTGCACGACTTGGAAGACTTTCGCAAAGAACAAGCTGAGCAACCCAAATCATTGGTAATCGGGGCCGCAGCAAGCGTCCTTGATTGGCTGCTAGTGCCTGTTCTCCCCGCAATCAGCACTCTCTTGGGGAACGCCACTCTGTACACAGAAGTTCACCGCAGTCGCAGTCTTTCGGATGCAGTTCGTGATGGGCGTGTGGATCTGGCGCTTATTCGCAAGAGCGCAGTTGCAAAAGGCGATCCCATGGCCGCTGTGATGAAAGTCGGCTTCCACCTTTGCATCCCACGCAGACTACTCAAGAGAGGCACTTCCCAACAGGACGCAAGCAGCCCTCTTGTGTGGCAGAGGCTTCCTTTTGCAGCGGGGCGTGACGGTGGAGAAGCCGATGCAGCTATCCGCAACTCGATGAAGGGGGTTGGGGTCGACTTCAGGCCAAAGTTCGAGTGCGGGAGCCTGCTTCAGGTTCTCAAGTTGGTCCAGCTTGAAGCTTGTGCCGCAATCCTGCCCACTGTTGGTATTCCAAGTCTCGATCCAAAGCTCGTTCTAGTCTTGCCATTCACACCAATGCGTACATTTGACCGCACGCTCGTGCTCCATTGGAACCGCCGTCAAATGGAACGCCGGGGCATTGAATCCGGACACTTGAAGCGACTGGCTCGACTAATCGCGACTCAGCGTTTGCCTTGAAAGGACCCAAGAAGTCACACTCTTTCCAACCTTCATTTGCCTTGCCCAGCAGTGGCGCGGACATCGGCGGTGTGACCTTCTAGGAGGAGGAGGCTGAGGAGGCCGGTTTTGTCTGGCTTGAGGGTGCGGGTCTCGTTGGTGGTGCCTCTGGTGTAGATGACTTCCATGGTCTCGTCAGGTCCTAACCCGCCGAGGAGGACTTTGGTGGCGAGTGGGCTGCGGTTGATGATGCTGATCTCTCGGCGCTCGCTTTTGGTAACTTCAATGGGGCCGGAGCTCTCGGCGATGTGAAGTCGGGTGAGGGTTTGTCTCTGCTGCGGCGGGGTGAGGATGAGTTCCACCTCGGGTCTGGCATCGGTGTGGATGTAGATTTGGTCTCCGGTCTGCCGATAACCGAGGATGCCTTTGCTGGTCTCCAGATTGGGCACGCCAAAGGTGGCAGGGAGCCGCCATGTCTGCATGTGTGGCCCGGATTTGAGCTTCCAATGCCCAGAAGCGATGCGCTGGATGGTGGCGGCTCTGGAATCACGCACGGTCTTCACATACTCGCCGGCGGAGATGTAGTGGAGCGGCTCTGCCCAGCACCAGTCTAGGACTTTCTTCAGCGCGCGCTCTGCGGAGATGGTGGCTGCGGAGTAGAAGTGATAGTAAACATTGACGGGCTTGAAGCGGCGGGGTGTGCCGGTGTGCTCAAAGGTCTGCACCACCTTGCCAAAGCCGCCGTAGAACGGGCCGCTGAATCCGGCGGAATACATGAACTCGTTTTGGTTGGCCGCATACACTTGCAACTCATCTCCCCAGGGCATGACTTTGGGCGCGATGTTGATGAGGCTGGGGTACATCTCCGAGACGGTGGTGTCCCCGCCGTTCATGTTTTCGATGCCGAGCTGGCGAGTGACGGCGAGTGCTTGAGCGCCAGGGCGGCAGTTGCCTGACCAAAGCATGAGCCCAACTTTCCTGCCGGGCGGCACCAAGCGTTCATTGATGAACTTCACCGAGGCGACGATCTCCCGCTGAAGGCTGAGCTCGGTGTAGTTGGCGGCGGGATGCAGGGGAACGAACCTGTGGGGGTAGACGCCGGGATTGGCATCGGTCTCGTCCCAGAGAAACGGATGGGAGTAGGAGTGAGACGCTGGCTCTACATTGGGCAGTGAGAAGATGCTGCGAGCGATGTCTTCATACAGCGGTGCGTCTTCTGGCCGAAGCCCAGCGGCATGGCCACGAATGTCTGCTTCAATGACAGAGACGGTGACGGGAAACGGATAGCGCCTGAGGATGCGATCTCTGATGAGCTCTGCACAAGTGGGCTGCCCAGGCCGGGAGGAGCGCGAGGCAAAACCATCGCCATCAATGTGGCTAAAGAAGAGTCTGCGGCCCATGCGCGTGGTCACATCGGGTGCTGGAAAGCTGATGTCTCCTAGCCATGCGTGGATGAGCGCATACGGATCGGCATAGTAGAAGCGCTGAGAGGCTGCGGCCTCAAACGTGACGTAAGGCCCAAGCCACACAACACCCCAAGGCGCGCGGAACACGGGATCAAAGCGATGTAGCCCACCCGTGTCATCTTTTCCGGTCAGCGTGAGGAAAACTTCACTGCCTTGGGGCGCGATGACGCTCTGGAAGTCTTTCTCCCGAGGCTCGATCTTGATCTCTCTGGTAAAGAAGTCAGGAGCAAAAGTGGTGATCTCCACGGACTTGAGGTTGCGAATAGGCCGGAAGTCACCAATGAGGCCAAAGTCTTGCTGGAGGCGATTGATGGCGGCGGAATGAAACACCGGGAGATCGCCAATGAGCAGAAATGGGATCTTCCTGAGGCGCTGGGTGTTCATCCAATCGGCAAGACCCAGTTCCCGGTCTGGATCAATTTGCAGGGTGCCATCCATGATGATGCCGGCGACCTCAGCGCTAGGGCTCGGTGGATCTGCGTGCCCCGCATCAAAGTAGTCCACCTCATAGCCGAGCCATTCCAAGTGCGCCTGAAGCGTGCTGGCCGTGAGGGTATCCACGGGATTGAGCCGCAGGCCTTCGTTAACCTTCGGATCGCGCCCGAAAAGCACAAGGATGCGTCTGGGCACTAAAGTAGGCTCGGCGGATGGGTCTGCGGCTTGCTCCGCAATAGCATAGAACATCCCCAGCGTGATGGAGATGATCCAGATGAGCCACTTAGCCTTCATGAACCCAGGCGTGCGGCGGTGATGATCCTACTAGGAGCAGGCAGCGGCTTCTGCCTGGGTTGCAGGGGTGCAAGCAGGATAGCAAGCGCGCTCTGGCATGCGACTGGGTGCTTCCAATGAAGGATCTGGCTCCTGGGCGGTGAGTCCCAACTCTCGGAGCAAGGCAAGGTCCTGGGTGCTCTGGGGATTGGAGGTGGTGAGGAGTTTCTCACCATAGAAGATGCTGTTGGCCCCAGCAAAGTAGCAGAGCGCCTGCGTCTCACGGCTCATCTGATTGCGGCCCGCGCTGAGACGAACCTTGGCCCCAGGGATGGCGATGCGGGTGATGGCGATGACACGGACGAGTTCAAAGGTGTCCACTTGGTTGCTGCCTGCGAGTGGGGTGCCGGAAATGGGCACCAGGGTGTTGATGGGAACGGATTCAGGTGGCGGATTGAAGTTGCTGAGCACTTCCAGCATCTTGAGGCGGTCCTCAACGTTCTCACCAAGACCAAGAATGCCGCCGCAGCAGACGCTCATGCCAGCATCCTGAGCATGGCGGATGGTGCTGAGACGATCGTCGAACGTGTGGGTCGTCACGACACTAGGGTAATGGTCCGGTGAGGTGTCGATGTTGTGATTGTAAGCCGTGACGCCAGCTTCTTTGAGTTGGCGAGCTTCCTCAGAACCGAGCTCACCGAGGGTGACGCAGACTTCCATGCCAAGGGTGGACACGTCCCGCACGATATCGAGCACCTGATCAAACTTAGCTGTGCCGGAACGCACGCCCTTCCAGGCCGCGCCCATGCAAAAGCGAGTCGACCCGTTGTTTTTAGCCGCGCGAGCACGCTCCATGACGTCCTCCTTCTCCATGAGACGCTCTGCCTGCACGCCGGTAGTGTAACGTGCGCTTTGAGCGCAGTAACCGCAGTCTTCCGAGCATCCGCCGGTCTTGATGGAGAGCAGCGTGCAGAGTTGCACCTTGCCCTCTGGCCAGTTTTCCTCATGCACAGCACGGGCCTTCTTCAGGAGTTCAAACAGGGGTAGGTGGTAAAGCCTATGGAGTTCAGCAAAAGTCACGCGTGGAGGCTAGCCAGCACGCCGGGGACTTCAAATGCTTACTCCTGATTGCAAAAAGCGCGCGAAAGCCTTTAATCCGCCCTCCAACGCTCAATCCGTGCCACCGCTCCGCAACTACCCGAAATACTGACCATGAAGATCGCCTTGGACGTGATGGGAGGCGACAACGCCCCCGAGTGCAACATTCTAGGCGCCCGCATGGCCCTGGAAAGCCTGCCCGCGCTCGAAAAGCTCTACATGGTGGGCACACCTGACATCGTGCAGATGGAAATGGAGAAGCACGGCCTCTCCTCGCCAAAACTGGAGATTGTTCCATCTCAGTCGGTGATCCATATGGAAGACCCGTCCACGGATGCGATCCGCAAGAAGCGCGACTCGTCGATCACTGTGGCCATGGATTTGGTCAAACAACACGCGGCCCAGGCCGTGGTGTCGCCCGGACACACTGGGGCCTCGGTAGCTGCCGGAACGTTCGTTCTGGGTCGCTTGGAAGGCGTGGAGCGGCCTGGAATCGCCACACCCTTCCCCAACGATCACGGCACCTGTCTGCTGATCGATGCCGGAGCAAATACGGCTCCCAAGGCGTCCCACTTGGTTCAATATGCCATCATGGGCACGGTCTACAGCAAGTATATCTTTGGCAAACAAGAGCCCGTCGTGGGTCTGATGTCAGTGGGGGAGGAGGAAGGTAAGGGTAATGATCTCACCCGTGAGGCCTATGATTTGCTGAAAGCCGCTCCGATCAACTTCAGAGGCAACATCGAGGGCACACACCTCTTTAATACCGCGATCGACGTAGCAGTTTGCGATGGTTTCACCGGCAACATCATCCTCAAAACTGCCGAAGCGACCGCCAAAGCCATGCGCAAATGGATCGAGCAAGAGATAAAAGCTGGATTGAGCACCAAAATCGGTGGCCTGCTGGCCAAACCTGCGTTCCGGCGGGTGAAGCAGCGCTCCTCATACGAAACCTACGGCGGAAGTCCGCTGCTCGGCTGCCGAGGCGTGGTAATCATTGGCCATGGTTCCAGCCCACCTCTGGCAGTGATGAATGCCATCCGTGTGGCCAGTGAGGCCGTGGAGCATCAGGTCAATCCCCACATCGAGGCCGCGCTCGCTTCCTGCACAACGAGTGCTTGAGTCCCTCAGACGCTATTTCTTCCCCGCAAAGCTTTTTTCCACTTCAGATGTCCGTCACTCACACCCGTATCATTGCTACCGGCAGCTACATGCCGGAGAAGATCCTGACCAACGATGACCTGTCCAAGATCGTCGACACTTCAGATGAGTGGATCACCACACGCACTGGCATCCAGGAGCGGCGAATCGCGGCAGAAGGCCAAGCAACGTCTGACCTAGCTTCAAACGCAGCCCTGCGCGCTCTGGAAGCTGCTGGTATGAAGGCGGATGAGCTTGATCTCATCATCGTGGCCACAGTAACGCCTGACATGTTCTTCCCCTCCACGGCTTGCGTGGTGCAAAAGAAGATCGGAGCGACCAATGCGGTCTGTTTTGATATCTCAGCGGCGTGCTCTGGCTTCCTTTATGCGCTACAAGTTGCCCGGCAGTTCATCGGCTCAGGAACTCGCAAGAACGCGTTAGTCATTGGAGCAGAAAAACTGACGTCTCTCGTCAACTGGAAGGACCGAAACACCTGCGTGCTCTTCGGTGATGGAGCCGGAGCCGCTATCTTGAAGGGAGTCAATGAATCTTCGACCTCCCGAATGCTGGGCAGCGTCATGGGCTCAGACGGAACACTCGCAGACCTGCTCAAAGTGCCAGGCGGAGGTTCCGCACTGCCAATCACGCAAGAAAATGCTGCCAGCCGCCCCAATACCATCCACATGGAAGGGCGCGAGACCTTCAAACATGCGGTCACCCGGATGTGCCAAGCAGCAGAACAGGCCCTGGCCCAAAGCGGCTACACGGCGAACGATGTTGCTTTGGTCATACCCCACCAAGCCAATGCGCGGATCATCACGGCGATTGCGGATCGACTCGGACTGCCCGAGGAGAAGATGTTTATGAATGTTCAGCGCTACGGCAACACAAGCGCGGCCACTATTCCAGTAGCGTTGGACGAAGCAGCCCGTGCAGGTCGCCTCAAAGAAGGCGATGTGATTCTGCTCGTCGCCTTTGGTGGCGGCTTCACGTGGGCATCTACGGTGATGATCTGGTAACGAGCCTGACTCAGCGGGTCACGACTTGCTCAAACACCTGCTCCGCCACATCAGCTAGGTCTGACTGCCAACTCCCCACGGACACACCGTGGACGCGCTCGACCCACAGGATGGACGGCACGTGCGGCGTCCAAAAGTTGTTCCAACCAAAAGCAACTTCGGTGTCGTTCTGCCTGATGAGAAGAGCCTCACCGTTGCGGCCGCAGAAGTGAGTGCTCATGATGGTTGGCCGATTGCCAGACGAAGGCCGCAGAAGCGAAATCCCAGGCAAGTCCCGATAAACCCTCGGCTCACAACCAAGTGCATCCGCGATACTGGGAACGATATCAAGGTGTGACGCCACCGCGACATCGGGACCACGACCAAAACCAAGCGAACGTGGCCATTTGATGAGCAATCCCACATTTGTCTGAGGCTCGTTCAGCATTGTCCCATGAAACCAGCTTCCAAACTCCCTAAACTCCTCACCGTGATCGCCAGCAATGATAATGAGCGCATCATCGTGCCTTCCCTGATCTTTAAGCCACTGGATGAAGCCACCAATCTGGGCATCGACCCAAGCGACTGAGTTCCAATAGCGCTTCTTGATGCGATCAATCTCCGTCTCTGTTGGCCGAACAGGAAAAAGCGGATTCGGCTCGTAGTCAGCATAGGGAACACTGAAGTTGATGCCCCACTTGTAGTTGTAGTGAGTGGAATCCATTCCTGTCAGGGCGAAAAAACCTCCTGCGGAACGAGAAATCACGCTCTTCTTCAAGCGCTCAATCATGCGGACCTCCCGCTGAGGCACCTTGAAGAGGTTCTCAGCGCTGCCGGGCGAAACTTGTTCCACCACGTCCGCTTGAAGCGGCTTGCCGAAGTTGGTGGCTACCATTTCCATGTAGTCGAAGTCATTCACCATGCGCGCCTCTACACGATAGCCCGCCGCCTTGAGCAAGGCCGGCAACGGTGCCAACGCCTTCTTCTGCTGTCCCTCCAACATAAAGACCGGCAATCGACCACTGAGCACGGAAAACCAACTCTGGTGGGTGACATTGGATGCCGCACGGGCTGTTTGAATAGGTTGGCACTCTTCGTTGAGATACCGAGTCAAGAAGGGTGCAGTCTGGGGCGTGATGACGTCACCACGAAGTGACTCCACCAGGAACAAAAACACATCGGGCTTGTGTTTGAGGGTAGCATTCGCGAGCTGGAGCTGTGGGTTCTTGAACTTCACCTCGTAGCTGGCTAAACCGGGTTCGGGTTCCAGCCATGTCATTCTCCGACGAAACGTTTTTCGCTCCCACCAGGACCAACCCCTTTCTTTGAGTTGCATAGCAATGGCCTGCTCCACTTGCAGGACCATCCAAGCAAGAGCCGCCACAGTGCACAATCGCCTAACAGTGACCTGAAATCCGGCTTTCACGGACAACGACCGACAAACGGCAAATACCGCAACGGTAACTGCTAGAACCAACAGAACCTGAATCACCACTGCGGGAGTTATTTCCAATCCGCCGGCTGCCCAAACATGAGTGAACTCAATCTTCCCACCGATTTCGAGCTCGCCAATCATCTCCATGATTCCCTTGCCCCACCAGACCCTTAGCCATGAGTTGACGATCACAATCAGCGGCACCGACATGATTAGAGCCCACATGGCGATGCGGGCAAATCGCGGAGCCACATGGTCATGGCATAACACGATGGCCCACACGCCACTGGCGATCACGATGTGAGTCAGCAAACGTGCCAACGCAGCGTCAGCGACCTGAATCGCACCTGGAGGTGCCTCTCGCAGCATAAGCAAGTCACACGTGAGCCAAATGATGATCCAAAGAAAGAAGAAGTAGCCGTTCCAACCACGCGCCGTGCCCCAAAACACACGCCATTGTTCGCCGATCCACGCTCTCTGCTGCCAAGCCGCAACGAGCACAGGCAACAGACAAGTCCACCAGCCTATCCAGAACGCTAGTTGGTTCATCCAACCCAAAACGGCCAGCAAACTGAGCACAAATAAGACACTGATGCATGTCCGCTGACCATGAGCCGCAATACGCCACCACAAACTGCCCAGTAGGCTGCCCAGGACGAGCAACTTAACGAAGTTGGCCACCTCTAGCAAAAGATGCCCCTGAGAAGCACGTCGTCCAATCTCAACAAAGGGCAACGGCCAAGCGTGCACGAACGCAGCGACCATCGTCAGCATCATTCCAGCCCACGCGAGTCCACGCCAAAGGCGGGACAGCGGTTGTGCTTGAGCATGGCTGGTCATTCTGAGCCATTGAACTGACTCAAGATGGCCCAGGCTGTCAAATCACAGCGCTCGCTTGCTGTTAAGCAAAGAGTTGCGTCACGGGTTTGGCCTTCACCAGTTCACGAGGCTGGTTGAGGTGATTGTAGACAATCGTTTCCGGATCAATGCCCATGGCATGGTAGATCGTGGCGAGAAGTTCCGTCGGGTGGACGGGGTTCTCGACTGGAGCCGAGCCAGTTTTGTCTGACTTGCCATGGATGTAGCCACGCTTGATGCCAGCACCTGCAACGACGGCGGTGTAGCAATAAGGCCAGTGGTCACGGCCATCCGCGCTGTTTCCATTACCAGACGTGGAGACGCCTTTCTCTGGACTGCGACCAAACTCACCCAAAGCAACCACGAGGGTCTCATCCAGCATCCCACGTTGATCCAGGTCCTCGATCAATGCGGAGAGCCCCTGATCAAGCATTGGACCTGACTGACTCTTCATCCGCGTGGTGAGTCCCACATGGTGATCCCAGGAGTGGTTGTCCGAGTTTGCGACTTTTGGCCAAATGAGTTCCACCACGCGGGTGCCAGCCTCCAAAAGACGGCGGGCAAGGAGTGCGCTCTGACCGAAAGTATTGCGCCCGTAGCGATCACGCAGCTTCTCATTCTCACGATCCAGGGCGAATGCATCACGCGCACGACCGCTGGCGATCAGGTTGAGAGCTTGATCATAGTATTGATCGAGGCTGAGGTCCTTCACGGCATTTTCGATGACCGGCATCTGGTCATTGATGGCATCACGCAGCTTGGCGCGGCGCTTCAAACGGAGGGAGAACAAGTCTGGCCGAAGTTGCAGATCGTCGATCTTAATGCGGTCCATTTTGCCCATGTCGAGGTCATCGCCGTCAGGGAAAAGGGTGTAGGGGTCGTAAGCCTTACCAAGGAAGCCAGCCGTCCCGCCCTTACCGATGACGTTCGACTCTTGAAGAGGACGAGGGAGCATCACGAAAGGCAGCATCGGCTCATCCATGGGCTTCAGGCGGATGATGTTAGAGCCGAAGTTTGGGTAATCTTTGGCGTTGGGCGGCTCCAACTGGCCAGAAGGGCTGACTTTGTCTGTCGTGTAGCCCGTCATGATCTGATAGATCGCCGCAGTGTGATTGAACAACCCATTGGGCGTGTAGCTCATGGAGTTGATCATGGTGAACTTGTCATTCACCTTGGCGAGTTGCGGTAGGATCTCGGTAAAATGGTGACCAGGGATCTTCGTGGGGATCGTTTTGAAGGCGGAACGAACGTTATCCGGCACGTTCTCCTTCGGGTCCCACAAATCCAGATGGCTTGGGCCGCCCTGTAGATAAATCATCAGCACCTGCTTGGCTTTGCCCCATCCGGCACGCCCTGCCCCACCTGAACTTGCGGCCTGAGCACGAAAGATGTTGTTGAGAGTAAGGCCCAACATGGATGCTCCTCCCACTCGAAGGATGTCACGGCGACTAACACCAAGATGGCTGTCGCAAAGGTCTTTTCCAGGAACTCCAGGCAGGCGAAACATAACTTTTGGAGGGGTGAGAGGTTAACTGTAACTGCTTCAAAACGCCTAGATCAGGCTGAAACTTGCGACCTTTCAGCTTGGACAATCCGGTCGGTCAGACCTACTGCCCAACCAAGACGCGCACCACATCCTTTGAGGACATGGATGGTATGTCACTCCCGTAGCCCGCTGCATGCAGCAACCCGGAGTCGAGGCCCGCATCCACAAGAATGGTGCGGACAGCTTCTGCACGGCGCTGAGAAACCGATCTCGCGTGATCTGGCGGGCCGTCCGCAGAGGCAAACCCCGCCAAAATCAGCCGACTTCCGCTGGCTTTCCATTCTTCAGCCCTCTTCTCAATCCTAGTGCGCTGTGCGCTTGAAACAAAAAACTGGTCGCGAGGAAACGGGACCTCGAGCAAGATTTGAGAAGGTGCCGAGGCGAGCGGGTTAGGCAAACTACCCTGATCAGACAAAGCATGAATGACTTTGGGCGAACCAATTGCGATATCGACAAGAGTTGAGCATGAGGTCAAGCCCCAGCAGGAGAGAGAAACAAGAAGGACGACAGATACTCTCGACATAGTTGGCTATCACCGCATCCAGCGGGGTTCTGAAATCTCACCCATACCTCTGACGATGCTCCGGCGGGCATCCGTTTCGAGATCATGGACCCAGAGCTGACCGCTCTGCACGTAGGCTATGCTCTTGCCGTCAGGACTCCATGTCGGATGCTGGGCACCACCTCGCCGCAACACACGAGCACGGCCTCCACTATAAGGCTTGACCACAACAGCCCAGTCTCCCGCCAGTTTTGCCGTGTAAGCGATCTGCTCCCCATCAGGCGACCACTCTGGGTCCGTAACGAACCGGTATCCCGCAGGCCAAAGTTCTGCTGCACTCTCGCTACCTACATCTACAACATACAATTGGGAACCGGATCCATTTTCGTCAGAAGCAAACATGAGCAACTCACCGCCAGGGTGCCACGTAGGCGAGGCTGGCGCCCCCGTCGATTCCGTGATGCAAATCGCATTGTGCGTTCCGAGGTCCACCACGAAAATCTCGGGATTTCCGAGAAAACTCATCGTGAGGGCTGCACGCCTGTCTTCTGGCGCAAACGCCACTCCTGAATTGGCTCCTGGCGTACTCGCAAGCTGACGTTCCATCCCTCCACCAAGGTCAACCATCATCACGACGGGAAACCCTGTCTGGTAACTGGTATAGGCAAGTAGTGATCCGTCGGGTGAAATAGCAGGAGAAACAGCACCATTGGGCGAGGAAGTAACCCGCATCAGCCCAGAGCCATCAGATTTGCAGACGTGAACCTGTTTTGTTCCCCCAACATTACTTACAAATACGATGCGACTACCGGCCGCCCCTGGGAGGCCCGTAATAGCCATCACCACGTCATCGGCAAGCGCTGCAACGTTATCATCCAGTTCAGGGGCACCGTAAGTCCTCTCAAAGACCACCGCTCCACTTCGCTCAGTCAACCTAGCTGTGATCCTGCCGCTCACGGAAGTGCCTGAGATGACAAAACGCGCGGATTTCTGATCCACGAGACCAAGTTCTGAGTGCTGACCAAACTGCACTGCCAACGACTTTTTGGCTGTGGCTGCGGTGCTTCCCTCAAAGGTGCCAATAGCGATGGACTGCGCCTCTTCCAGTGCGCGCGCCATTTGTCGTTGTGACGACCCAGAAAAAAGTTTGCGAAACCAGCTACCGTCCTTGGCCAAGAGAGCCCCTGGCAGAAGTAACACCACGAGGATAAGCCCGTGGAGCTTACTATTCGACGTAGAACTGGATTTGAACTGAGTAGCGATCACCTGAAAAACTGGGTGGCAGAACTTTGCCGATAGTTGCGAGACTATTGACAGCTTCAAGCACAGAAGAACGCAACGATTCATCGACATCCGTCGTGACGGGCCTGAACGACAGAACTTTCCCTTCACGACTAATGGAGACAATGACCTGCATTGACTGACCACCATCGCGCATTGCCCCACGTTGAGGCGGATGCCAAGCTTCGTGCATAGATTTACGAATCGCATCATCTACCGAGTCCAACGTCTGGATATCCGTGTGACCTGGGTCAACGCGAGAGATTTTGATGAACTCAGACGCGTCCGAAGTCGACACCTGAGGCGTTGTGGACGTCGACGTTGTCGTTCCTGTCGAGGGGACCTGAGCGGCTGGGCTCGGCGGTTGAGGTGCGGTGGAGGTCTGACTGGGCAGGATCGGCTTTAGCGTCACAGGGTCCACCGGGATTGCCCTATAAACTTTCTTTTCTTCCACGGGCTTGGGCTCAACAGGATTAGGAGTGGTCGTAGGTGCAGGCTGAGCCGCCGAAACCTTCTCATTGGTTGGAAGTGCTGGAGACTGACGCACCGTACTGCCCACAGGCTGGGTCACTGACTTTGCCGGGCTCGACTCGGCTAGGGAGCGCTCTTCGGGCATTGATTTCGGCTTGCCCTTAACTTCCTCAGCCTTGGCTATCGACGCTGCAGGAGCAACACTCAAGGTTCCAGTCACCGCTGCCACGTCTGTGGTAGCGACCCACGGAACATCTTGGGGCGCTACAGGCTTGGCCGTGCCAAAACGTTTGTATTCCACCCACCACCAGACCAACAAAACGAAAGCCAGATGCCCCATCACCGTCAGAGTGAATGCCCCCTTCACCGGCTCAAGTCGAGCCACCCTTTCGCGTATATCAGTAGGCATAAGAGTGACCGCTAGGGGGCTTGCACGGCCTGAAGAGCCGTTTTGTCGATCCCAGCGGATTTAAGCACTCCGGCAAATCGCGCAAACTCGGCCACTGGAACTCCAGCGCCGAGCTTAACGATCACTCCCACCCCAGGTCGCGATGCTCTGAGATCTTTGAGGGCTTGTTCAAGCGCACTTTCCGCCACTTTCTGACCGTTCAGCAGCACCTCAGCGTTAGAAAGAGGCTCAAGCACCACGCTGTGTTCAGGGACAAGCGCAGGGCGCGCTACTGGCACCCATTCTGACTTCATTAGCGGAGCGAGGATCAAAAACAGAAACAGCAGCATGAACACCAGATCCATGAATGGGACCAAGTAAATGTCCGCTATAAAACGCGGCTGGCTGCGGCTGGTCCAACGGTGCATCACTTCGAACGCCTCCGCTTCACGGCTTGGGCTGATGATCGGGTTGGACCTGGACTTTCGGCACTCGAATGATCATTTCACCCTCCTTTTGCCAGTCTAGCCAATCACGAGCCATCAATTCCAGATACTCAGTCTTCTCATCCTGCACCCAAGCAATCCGACGTGAGATTTTCTCCTTCTCCTCAACCAAAGCCTTCTTTTGTGCATCAAGAGCGCCTACTCGGCTTTGCATCTGCTCCGTACCCGGTAGCGGCCTGAGGTAATAGTACGAAGCAAAGCCCAGGGCGATGGCAAAAATCATCCACCACTGGGCTTTGATCACCAGCGCCAGTGCTTTCTGAACAGGCGTAGGCTCGGCCAGTTCAAGCGGTTGGCGATGGTGAGTGCGCGTATTCATCAGGCGCTACACTTTCATGCGACCGCCATAGATCGCGTTGTCTCCAAGTTCCTGCTCAATGCGAAGCAGTTGATTGTATTTTGCGATCCGGTCAGAACGGCTCATGGAGCCAGTTTTGATCTGTCCACAGTTAGTTGCCACTGCCAAATCGGCAATGGTCGAGTCCTCAGTCTCTCCAGAGCGATGGCTCATCACCGCGGTGTAAGCATGACGATGTGCCAGTTCGACGGCATCGAGCGTTTCGGTGAGTGAGCCAATCTGATTGACCTTCACCAGGATGGAGTTGGCCACCCCTTGGTCGATCCCCTTTTGTAGGAACTCAACGTTTGTAACAAAGAGGTCGTCACCCACCAATTGAGTGGTGTTGCCCAGTTCCTTGGTAATGATGCTCCAGCCAGCCCAGTCATTTTCAGCACAACCGTCTTCAATGGAGATGATCGGATACTTCTTCTTCAGGTCTGCATAGTAACTCACCAACTCGGCCGCAGAACGCTCTGACTTGTCGCTCTTTTTGAACACATACTTGGCACTGTCTTTGACGAAAAACTCGGACGAAGCCACATCCAAGGCGATGAAAATGTTCTCACCGAGCTTGTAGCCGGCCTTGTCTACTGCCTGAGCAATGACTTCCAGAGCATCGTCCGCAGACTTCAAAGTTGGGGCAAAACCACCCTCATCACCCACCGCAGTGCTCAAATTGCGGTCATGGAGAATCTTTTTCAGCGCATGGAAAATCTCAGCACCGTACCGGATCGCCTCGCGAAAAGTGGGCGCTCCTTTTGGCATGATCATGAACTCCTGGAAGTCAATCGGCGCATCACTGTGCGCACCACCGTTGATAATATTCATCATCGGCACAGGCAACACCTTGGCGTTAGGACCTCCCACGTATTTGTAAAGTGGAAGGCCAAGGCCCGCGGCTGCTGCCTTGGCTGCGGCCAGTGATGCTCCAAGAATCGCATTAGCACCCAATTTGGATTTGGTTTTCGTTCCATCCACTTCCAGCATGAGTCGATCGAGAGCTGCTTGATCAGATGCATCCGCGCCGATGATGGCATCCGCGATGTCACCGTTGACTGACTCGACCGCCTTAAGCACGCCCTTGCCCAAATAGCGCTTCTTATCACCGTCACGGAGTTCCAGAGCTTCATGCTCGCCAGTGCTTGCACCGCTGGGTACAGCAGCACGTCCCACTGCTCCGCCTTCTAGAAGCACATCCACCTCCACCGTTGGGTTGCCACGAGAGTCAATGATTTCACGTCCGATGACTGATGCGATACGAAGGTCGTCCATTTTAATTTAAGGGGTCTTAAGTATTAGTAACTTCCGCTGCACAACGCAAGGCAGATCAGCGGAGATTTTTCGCCTAAAGCGAAAACAGCCCATCATCAAGCAGAAAACCTGCCACAATGACAATCGGCAAGGTGCTTTATGTGGATTTAGATCTGCCAAAAACGGCGATGAGCGATGAAGGACAGCCTAGACCGTGTCAGGCGTGTTCACCCCCAAAGACGTCGTGGACTTCCACTCCTATTAACAGCACCCGACTGAATGACCGCTCGGACGAAAGCAAGGATTACCAGACGCGTTCTAGGAAGCGCTCCCAACTGCTCTTGGCTGATGCGGGCTTCGTGAAGCGGCGACCTTGGCCACCGCCTGTCTCACGCATAACGACAAGCGGACCTTTTTGATCCACCACTTTGATCGACTTCACTTCAATGCGTGCTATTGGGCAGTCGTTGGAGTCGGCTGGCGCGCGAGAAATGGCTTCTAGAACTTCGAGACCTGAGACAACTTGGCCAAATACCGAGTAAGTGCCATCAAGTGAACTGAGATTTCCGAGCGCGAAGTAGAACTGGAAGCCATTGGAGGCGCGGCTGGGGTTCACTTTATCACTTCGGCGGGCCATAGCTACAGATCCGACACGATGCTTTCCCTTGAGTTCGGCTGGCACAGTCTTCTCCTCCCCACCTGTGCCCCAGTCGTTGCGCTTGGACTGGTCAGCGGTGAGAGGGTCGCCCGTCTGCACCAAGTAACTGTCAATAGCACGGTGAATGGCCAAGCCGTTATAAGCTTTATTGGCGCAGTTCTCGATAAAGTTGGCGACATGGGATGGAGCCACATCGTCCATGAGATGGAATACCACCATCTGCTTGTCACCGCCGAAGTCGACTTCCATAACAGCGAGCTTATGCACGGAATCACGGTCCCACTTGGAAGGATCGTTCCGTGGATCAAGCTTCGGAGCTTCGGGAACTGCTGCTTGGGCCTTCTTGGGCAACGGAAGCACTTGCTTTGCTTTCTCGGCAACTGGCTTGGCTTTCTCACCTGCGGCTTCGAGTGCCTTGTTGGCGATTTTTTGGAGTTCTTCAGACTCCTGAGCTGCTTTCAATGCTTTGGCGGCTGCATCCTCCACTGGAGCGGGGGCTGGTGATGGCTTTGCGTCTTGGGCATTAGCCACGTATCCACTGATGGCGAGAACAAGCGAGAGAATGAGGGCAGACTTCATATGGAGTTGGGAAGTGAGGGAAACAGTAGGTATTAACGCAGGGTGTTGATAACAGAGGGATCCACAGTGTTAGTGGCTGGAGCAGAAGCAGCTGGGTTCGTAGGCATGGTGGCAGCCGCTGGGGCTGGTGCCGAAGGAGCGGCTGATGCGGGGGGAGATGAGCCACCGTCCGCCGGCGCACCAGTCACGCCTAAAGCTGCGGCAGTCTCAGCATTGAGCAGGCGCTTAGCCCCACCTTTTGGGACACGACGTGACAGTCCCCACTGCACGTCGAGCTCATCCATTTGAGAGACAGTGGGGTGCTTCACGTCAAACGAATCACAACTGACGAGGCAAAAGCAAAATGCAGCCGCGAAGAGAGATAGAAGCAAACGGTTCATGATTCAGACGGGACGAGGGATACCGGGACGGCGAGTGTAGGCGCTTCACCGCGAGCTAGCAACCTAGAATCCTCCCGTAACGCCCCCTGCTTAACCCAACCCAATGCATGATCGCCACTTGCGGACGTCACCCTCCCTACAGCGGCTTCCGGGCTAGCTTCCAAGATCAATTCCATGCCCTCAACCAGCCCCAGCCCGACCAAACGCACCATCTCTCTGGGATGCTTCCCTGTGCTTTGTGTGCGGGAGATGACCTCCTGGCCGATATAGCAGCCCTTGTTAAATGACACCGCACGTTGCTCCAAACCCACATCAGCTGGAAACATCTCATTGTTGAGCTCATTGGGGTAGCGAGGCACTCCCGCAGCTACTCGGAAACCTTCAAAGTCGTGCCCAGTCGCAAAAAGACTCTGCCCGGCGGGTAGCCAAACATCCAAGCCGTCTTCTCCAAGTCGATTCGACACGACACCACTGAACTCGCCCATCCTGCCGCCTGTAACATGAAATAAAGACCACTCATCCGTGGCGTCAGTCAATGTCACGTCATCGGCGATGATGTAGCGCTCGAGTCTGGCCGCCACGACTTCACGTAAAGCTGGTTCCACATCCAAAACTAGAGTCTCGCCCATGACGTGGACGAAAAAATCTGCTGTGATATGCGCCTTATGGTCGGTGATCAGCGCATACTTTGTCCGGCCAGACTCTGCGTGTCTGATGTCATTAGTGCACTGCCCGTTAAGATAACGGACACGATCAGCACCCGTGAGGTGAAACCGTGCTCTGTCCTTTAGATCAAATACGGCGTCTGGCAGGCTCATGGGTTTTCAGCGATCACTGAGAAATCTTCTTCACCTCGCCCCGCTGCAAGAGCCACACGCATCGCATCCGCCATGACACCGAGAGCAGGCACCGATACCTTCTTTTCACAAGCCAACTCCAAAGCGTAATCGGCATCTTTGAGCATGTTCTTCAGCGAAAAGTGAGCGTCATACTCCTTCTTCATCATTGTGGGTAGTTTCATTCCTATCAACGGCGAGAAGTTGGCGTTGGGCTCCTCCGCTTCCATCAATCGAGTTGGGTCAATCCCGTGAGCTCGTGTCAAAGCGAGCGCCTCCTGAACACCCTTCACCGTCACGGCGGTGATGAGGTTAGTAGCGATCTTCAAGATGGTGGCATGACCAACCTCACCAACGTGTAAAATCTTGACACTGCTCGCTTCCAAAATGGGCCTTACTCGGTCAAGCAGTGCCTCATTGCCGCCAACGTAATAGACAAGCTTAGCATTCTGAGCAGCCATCTTGCTGCCTGTGAATGGGCAATCCAAAAAGCCCGCACCGGCCGCTGCTATCCGTGCAGCCGCCTTCTTTGTCGCCTCGGCACTCACCGTTGAGTGATTGAGCACCACATGTTGGCTGGTCAAGACAGGTAAAATATCTGTGACCACCTGATCCAGAGCCTCGTCATCTCGCACGAAAACCTGGACTACACGCACATGGGACGCCACTTCACGGGCACTGGACAAGAAGTTGGGCACCGCACGTGGCGTGCGACTCCAAACGTACACTTGGTGACCCTTAGCAGCGAGGTTGGAGGCAATCCGTGAGCCGATAATGCCCAGACCGATGACGCCTATGGAAGTTGGATTCATAGTGGCTCCAGGCTATCCAGAGGAATCCGTGGGTTCAAAGTGATTTCCGCTCCTTCCACAGTGCGCAAATCCTCCAGAATCGCCTTCAACGCTTGCGATCGCGCCTCAAGCTCCACGATAGCTCGTTGCTCCAATGCCATTTCGGACGTCGACAACCGATGCGCTGGCTTGTGATCTATCAGTTCGATGATGTGCCATCCGATTTTGGTTTTGAAGGGCACAGAAACCTTGCCTGGAGCCGCCTTTTTTACCTCAGCCATAAACTCGGCTGGCATCCTCCGATCTGAAAACCACCCCAAATCGCCGCCAAGACCCTTGGTTCGGGCGTCCTCAGAATACAAGCTTATCAACTCCTCCAAACCAGCCACACCTGAGGTGATCTTCTGGTAGTAAGCCTCGATCTCAGCCAACCGATCTGGCTTGCCCACTTCAAAGGCACTTAGAAACAATTGCCGTACCCGCCACACCTCCGCCGCTTGGGTCTCCAACTTATCCGGCACACCCCGGAGTGAGATCTGGGCCAACTTCCCTTCGAGCCAAGTCTCCTCATGTTGCCTCATCGCGATCCGCTCCAGGAGTTGAGGCTCAGTCTCCTGCTGAAGCGCCAAACGCCTGCCATACTCTGTCTCGGGGTCGAACTCAGCGATAAAGTCTTGGAACTCGCTGTCGACCTTACCACTCCGCACATCCGCCAAAACGCTGCCTGACACCCGACTCAGCCGCAAACCATCAGCCATAGCATCCAACACCGCTTTCCGATGAGTCGCCTTCTGATCGTCAGAGCAAGTTTGCCAGTCGATACCTCGCCGAAACAAATGCTGCCGCAACGCCTCGCGGAACTGGGGCACAGAGATCACCTTCCCCGCGACATCAGCAACTCCCTGCTCACGAGAAAACTCATACCACAACCAAAAAGCTCCTGCATTCAGCAGGGCCAGGGCAATAAGGGTTGGGAGGCGATTCAAATCGGATGCAGTGTCTTGAGTTTGGAATAGACAGGGATCTTGAATCCACATCTCCACCAACGGCACTCGAACTTCAATTACTTCTGCGCCACATCTTCGTGCTTCAGCAACTGGAGATTGCCATCATGTAATGCTACCAGCAGGCATTCGCCGGCCGGACTGACTTTAAGTTGGGCGTATTTAGCTTGTTCGAAGGTTTTACCTGTCCGCTCCTGAAAAAAGTAGGACTCTGCACCAATCTCAAGACCACCGTAGTTGCGGTAATCGATCGCAACTTCGTTGCTTGAAGCTGGTTGGTCGGTTCCCAGTCGTGCAAAGGTGCCCACGTTGCGGTCGTCGAGCCTTACGACGACTTGGCCACGTCTCTGCAATTTGTCTTTGGGTGCATCGGTAGCGATCTTGTAGCGCAAAACCATGTAGTCACCCTGCATGAGTGAACGCGGATCGCGTGGTGCCAATTCCAAAAAGACAGTGCGACCATCCGTCAGAATAGACTCCTTGTTTCGGATCATCCATGCCCCAGACACAGCGATGAACATCAGACCCAACCAGAAAAGGGATGTTTTCATGATTCGTGAGAAGTGGAAGCGTAACGAAGAAGCGCGTACCGCATGCATAGGAACGCCAAACCTGAACCACCGATGATCGCTGATTTCACTGAGAGCGGCACGGCCATGTGGTAGTAGAAGAGAAACAGAAAGCCGGCCAGAAAGACCCAGGCAAACGCCCCCATGAGCTTGTCCCCCCAAGCATAAGCTGCGGCCGTCAGAAGCATGGCCGTGAGCACGCCCGTCTCGCCTGTAAGGGCCAACGGAAGAGTAAGTAGCACAAGTCCTATGACCCACGGAGATTTGAGGGATTGAATGCCGCGGTTGAGTGCAGCGACCAATGCGACCAGACAGGTCGCTATGGCTAGCGATGCTGTTCTTGGAGAGCCTGGCAACGCAAGCCAGGCAAAATCACTCACCAGACTGTAAAACATAACCGTGCTGGCGAGCGAAAACGCCGCTGCATACGCCAGCGGATTCAAACCCTCCGGACGAGTGCGCCATGCCCAAAGCGCGGCTGAAGCAATCGCCAATACCCCAATGACGAGCGCCACATTGCCACCCGTTTTGTCTCGTTCCGCTACTTGCCAGACGACCACGCTACCAGTGGCCCAAACAGCTACCAAGAAGCGATACGCACTGTTCTTGTAAAGTGGGTAAGTCACTGCGGCCAGTGTGCACTGAAAGAGGGCGAATATTCCGAGCGACTCCGGTCCACGTTGCGTTAGGAAGCCACCATTGAAAAGACTCCATGAGCCAAGAGCCAAAGCCAAGTTCATCTGCTGGACAAAAGTCATACTGGGCAACACACGACTGAGCACCACACTGGCTCCGAGAAAGATTAGCCCACAAGTCATCATTGCGATTGAGCTGTTCTCGTCCCAGAGCACCCCAAGTACGACAAATAGCATGGGGAGCACTGACCAAGCCGCCACCCAGCCAGATACCGCACTTACAGCTTTAAGCCAAACGGGCTCCCGCGGAGTTTTGGCCAGCGTCTCGATTTTGCCTTCTAGGTCTTGGCGAGTTCCTTCAGGTAAGCTCCGCAACACGGAACGCCAAGTGGCTTCTTCGGACTCGCTTTTCAAACTCGGCAGTGGCGGCGGCACGGCCAAAGATGCCCTTCCTTCCTCCTCTGCCATTTGCTGAGCCAGTCTCCGTAGCAAGGCCACCCAGCCCGCGATTATGACGCCAATGACGCCCGTGTACAAAAAGAAGGCACCAAGTATGGCTACACTCTCGTCTACTGCCTCTAGCAGTTCCCAAATCCAACGAATCGCTGCCCAAGTCACGAGGATTCCTGAAGAGATGACTGGAAGGCTCATGGCCGCAGCATCACGCAGCTTGTAACGATAAATCCAAAAGCTTAACAGGGCTAGCCCCAGCCAAAACAAAAAGCCCGTGGCCAAGCGGTCATCATCCGCAAGCTCAAATCGTGCAACAAACGCGACTGCCTGCATTGTGGGAAGCGCCAGGGCTAAGATCAACAAGTAACACCTGGACCAACGTGCCTTTAGCCATTGCGCTCCTCTTGCCGCGAGCACTTCTTTGATAGCTAGCGCCCCAGCATGAATCAGCGACAGGGATTGCATGAGCGTGGTCCACTTCCATGTCGCCGGGGGATACATCAAAACCGCACTCCAATAAAGCGAAAGGCCCGTGCAGAATAGCAGCAGCCAGATGATCCAAAGGGGTTCAAAGCACGCATACAAAACCCACGGCAAAATCAGAAGCGCCCAGCCAAAGAACAAGCCGTGAGTATCTGCACCGGTTTGATATTCTTGGCCAAACACCGCGAGAAACACACCCGTCATGATGCAAGCCGAGAGCAGCAGCAGTTTGCTAACAAGCTCGCCGGCAACTACGAGTCGCGAGCTCAATGCTGGCAGAAGGATACCCACGGCTGCCAGAGCGAGACGCTGCCACCGGGCCATGCCTTCCCAGTTCCAGGCAAAAAAGAAGATGATGCCACTCAGAAGCAGGCTAGCCCCAAGTATAAGAAAACACATCGCTCCCCACTGCCTCCACGCAGTGACCGAGCGAAGCTGTGACACACAAACAGTGAAGCCGTCGAGCGATAGGCTTCCCTTCTGTCGCCATTCATGAAGCCGCGAGACGCTGGCAGGCTGATCAAGAGGATGTGTGCTCATGGGTTCAAAGAATAGCACAGTTTGCGTCCCGCGAGCAGATCATGCTATCCGACTTTGGTCGTACAACCATGGTCCTATAGGCACCCTGCGAAATCCAGGTGAAGATCAGCCAACAAGTTCGACGAGGAACTTAACAACACACCCGCTTACCAAAGCTTATCAGTCACGCCATGAAAACACGTTATCTTATCGCCAGCGCCATCGCGCTTACCCTACAAGCAGCAGCCATCACTCCAGAAGCCGAGAAAAACTTTGTGGAGACCTACAAGAAGGCCTTCGAAACAAATGACGAGAAGACTCTCAGCTCGTTCCTTTACACAGATGGGGCCAGTCAGGATACCATCGAGTTCTTCAAGATGATGCAATCTGCCGAGGCGGGCAAAAAAGCCTCCGAAATCAAGTTAGAGGCAGTCTCTGCCGAGGAAGCTGCCAAGAAGAGCAAGCCGATGGAGATGCCCGATGGCAAAATGTATGTCATGCCCTTCTTGCCCACCCACCAACTGGTCATCGTGATTGAGCAAAATGACGGTTCGGGCAAGTCAACTAGCACCTCCAAGCTTCCAGTTGCTGAGCATAAAGGCAAAATCGTGATCCCCATCCCAGTCCCTGCAAAGTAAGCCAGGACACTACTAGAACAGCAACAGCCCGCCCATGAAACCCACGCTCCTGCTTTCGCTATTCACCTCGCTTCTGCTCTCCGCCCGTGAACCCGCCGCCAACCAATCAGACCAACAGCAGAGTCTCGCGCATCAGGCATCCTGCCGCTCTACAGCCCAGGCATGCCTCTCCGCGTTGCGTCACCAACCCATCCAAGGCCTGCCGTCTGACAAACAGTTGCAAGATCTGTCCGCGTTCTTCTCCCCTGGTCTCATCAATGCCCTGCATCACGCAGAGGTGATCCAGAAGCGTGAGCAAAGACGTGCGCCAGACGAGAAGCCACCCTGGATCGAGGGAGACTTATTCAGCAGTCTCACCGAAGGCGTCACTTCCTGGTCCATAGAGGAAGTTTACACACCAGACGCAGAAAACGGGTTTGTTACGGTCGCACAAAAATACATCGAGAAGAATCAACCAGAACTTCGCTGGGCAGACTTGTTCGTGTTTGTTCGGTCCGGTGACAAATGGTTGCTTGATGACATGCTGATGGGAGGAGATTGGGCTCAAGGGCACACTTTGCGGGAGAATCTTCCCGGTGGCGAAAAGCAAGACGTGGATCACCTCTCACCAGACGAGTGGTGGGCGGTAAAGTTCACCATGGAAGGCGATGCCGTGGCTAAAATGACGGTTCAAGCGGCAGACAAGAGCAGCGCTCCTCACGTGATCGTCAACAGGCAGGGTGATGACTGTCTGTCATTCAAAACATACGCTATTTGGAATCCAGATTCCTCCATGCTAGCGATTCGGCTGGGTGAAGGTCCACGCACATCCGAAACAAAGGTTCTGAGATTAAAGAATGAGGAATGGACGGAGATCGCCATTCCTGATTGGTTTCAAGAAGAACGCAGGACCTCTACTGGAAACGGATTTCGCGAGGATACTCATCACGTAGACCCACTATACTGGCAAGATGACCACACTCTTGTCCTTCTGTATGTCAACACTTGGTCAAAGGACAGTGAAGGAGATGGCATGGTCAAACACGTCACGGTCCGTTTTGAAAAGGATGGCTCTGTAAAGCTAATCCGCAGCGTGGACGCACCCCCTGAAGCACCTAAACTCAAGCCATAAAACCCAATGGGGCTTGTGTCCCAGAGAGGCTGATAAAGTTGCCAATATTTGGCAGGATCAAAGGCAAGTCAGAGCGCGGGACACCAAGCCAAAGGGCTAGTTCCGCGAAAAATGAATCACAGCTGGTGGTGGGTATCAGACGCCCGCTACCCGTATCGAGCGGATTGACTTCAGCCCCTGACTGGGGATTAAGCGCGAGGCTCGGATACTGACCGTAGATGCGTTTCCCCTGCACACTCCCGCCGACCACGATCTGGTTTCCGCCCCACGCATGATCGCTTCCTTGCCCATTGCTAGTGAGGGTGCGGCCAAAGTCCGAGGCGGTAAACAGAGTCACCTGATTCTCCATGCCCATTGCTTGTAGCGCCTGATAAAACGACCCGATTGCCGCACTTACCTGCGGAAGCATCGTGGATTGGTAGGTCAAGACTCCGCTGTGGTGGTCCCAACCTCCCCAGTTCACAAAAAACGTCTGCCTAACTGCACCAAGAGATGCGTGTGCATGACCCTGGATGGCTTTGGCGATCATTTGCAATCTACTGCCAACATAAGTGGACGGAAAGGTCACCCCTCCCGGCAACGCGCCAGCAGAGGCCGTCGTAAACGCGTTGTAGGCATCGAGAGCACCCTTTTTGCGAGTGTTGAACGTCTGCATGAGAACGTTCGAATACTGCTGTGCCAGTTGGCTATCCACCCCCTGACTCAGTGCCTGGGCGATGGTATCATTTGCTTGCCAAGCGAAACGGTAGTTACTCAGCGCAACAGCCCCGGATGTTGTGATCGCATACTCGGCCACATCGTCTCCCGTCTGCCAGATGTTACTGCCATCCAGCGAGATATTCATCGGCACTTTCTGATTGGCATTTAGTCCTTGAAGCAAATCCGCAGTGCGACCTGCCCAACCAATGCCCGACCTTTGATGCGGAAGGCTCGTCTGCCACTGCTCAATCTGATCCGAGTGTGAATAGAGCCCCAGTGGTAATCTTTTGGTGAGGGTATTGACTTGGGTTCGATTTTGCACCGGCTCGATGAGCGTCCCGACATTAGAAACGAATGCGACATTACCAGCCTCAAAGAGCGAAGCAATCTGGGGCATCCCAGAGTGAACGGCAAAGTCTGAGAGACCCACCGGATGGATATCAATCAAACTTCCCGGACTGAGGGCTAGATTGGAACGAGTCGTCTGATACTCGGAATAGGCAGATGCCTCCCTAGGTACAAGCATGTTGAAACTGTCGTTGCCGCCAGATAGAAAGACGCAGACAAGCGCTCGATACTCGCCCGAGGCAGGTGCGGTCACAGCTGACACTTTTTCTGCAAACGAAAGATTCAGCAGAGTATTCAGAACGGGTATAGAACTGACCGCCGCACAACTTGTCTGGCCAAGTAAAGCTCTGCGTGAAGTAGGATGAAAGGCAATCATGGCGATGAAGTTACTAGCGCAACACGTTGAACTCGGCGGAGGTGACAATCAGAGTAATGAGCAACCGCAAACGCTCACGATGCCACCGCCAAGAGGTGTTAGGCGGTCTTACGCGATCAATCGACTCGCGAATGGTCTGAAAAAGCCGCGGCGACATCGTTCCGCCGAGCAAACAGAGGTCCAATCGCCTAATGAGTGCATCGCTATCCATAAGAAGTGAACTAGATGGCGAATCTTCACTCATATTTGCTGCGGGGACGACCATGCTGAGTTCCGGATCGAGGTTCAGCCGCACCACATAAGCCGGTGTGCCGTTTCCCCACCGATGCAGGCTGTTGTCGCCTATGGCTGAATAGAAGTAGTTGGCACCAGTGATGGCTGAACTTGCATTTACGATCTGAAACTCTGGCGCTACGAGTCCCAACTGCGTCACAACCCCAGGTGGGCTGTGACTAGGCAGGAAAAAGTTGAATACGCTGGGTGAGTTCTGCGGGTCTTGAAGGTGATCCAGAACAAATTGGTCCAAAGGATAATGCCCAGAAGTCGATGCTGCATTGAAAGCACGGGCAAGGTTAACCACTCGAAGAAATGGCTCTCGCAACTTCCCGAAGGTTGGTGATTCCATGAATGCGGGATCACGTGCCTCAGGATCTAGCAGGATCTGTTTGATCACGGCTTTCATGTCACCACGCACCCCGATGCCATTGTCATTAAACTTGGACGCCACCCGCCCAATGTAGTCGTGACTTGGATTCGACGTCACGAATCGCTGAATGAGCAGTCGCCCGATGAAAGGGCCTACGTTCGCGTGATTGAAAAGATTGGTCACTGCCTCATTGATGTCGAGAGTGCCAGCAGTGCCAGTGTTTCCAGAACTAGGTGTCCTGGCGGGGAGTTGCAGACCTCCTAGAAGCGTCTTGGGATCACAGTCGTGATACGCATCCCAAATCTTCATCGGTTGCTGGCGGTCGCCATTGATCAAATTGTTGGGATTAAAGCCAGGGCTATCTGCCCAAGTAAGTCCAGTGAATACACGCGCCAGTTCCGTGATGTCGGCATTACTGTAAGTCGGAATGAACTGACCTGCGGCAGGATGCCCAACACTATAGGTCTTTCTTCGCCCATCATTCTCAAGCTCCCACAGGCCGATGCTGAAAAGCTGCATGATCTCGCGGGCAAAGTTTTCATCAGGATGAATGTTGAGCGCAGGATTGGCCTTTTGATTTCCCAAATGGCTCAAGTAAACGCCCATAACCGGATGCATGGCCACTTCCTTGAGGATGTCGAGGTAGTTGCCAAACGCATGCCTCTCAAAGATGTCGTAGTAGTTGGCCATTCCGGCCTGATCCACTGCGAGCGTCTCAGGCCGATCGCTTGTGACGAGAATCTCACTCAGCGCGAATGCCACACGTTGCCGTAGCGGGTCTGGCAACTGCGTATCCACTGCATCTGGTCTGAGTTTTGCTACTCCCATCGCCCGCGCCCACCAAGAGTGCTGCTTGTAGTTGCCAAACAATTGCAGGGCATTGGCGTATTGAGTTGCCCAGTCGACATAAGGCTGAATGTAGCCAACAGGCCTAGTGAACTGTTCGTCAATCCACTCCTCCAGCCCCATTGACATTATCTCCTCGACGTTTTCGGGAATGGCATCTGCGTCCACCCCATCTTGATCCGGTCCGAAGGCGGCCTGAATCAGGAATCGCGCTGCTTCTTTGGCAGACGGCAAGGGCGAGGAGTCGCTTAATCTAAGCGTTGTGCCAGCTAACGCGCCCACGGTGTAGCCAGTGCCAGCGCTTATGCTCACATTGACCAACTCATCGCCCTCGGCAGACACATCGGCTACAGGCGAGATCTGCACCCACGTTTCGCGCGCACCCAGCGGAAGGACGATTTGTGAACTGATGGCGTTGTCCGTGTAATCGACACCTCGTGAAGCAGAGCCGCTAAACGATAGATTGATCGTGAGCGGCAGCATTCCGCCTGTTCTTCGGATCGCAACAATGCCTTTATCTGGCCAATCTTCTCTCATATCGCCATCTACCAACCCAATCGTGACGGTACTCGCCGCGTAGAGATTGCTTTGCACACGGGTCAGATCATTGGCGCTGTCATTGCGATCTGTGCGAATCAAGGACGGATCAAAGCCCAAGGCGTATTCTTCCCAATCATTCAAACCGTCCAGATCAGAATCGACGTCAGATGCCTGGATTTTGAAAAAGTAGCGAGTTAAGCCCGTGGTGCTGACTACTTCATCTTGCAGCCCTCCTACACCGGGCACTGAGCGCAGAGGCACAAAGCCAGAGAGCGTTTCGCTACCCAGAATAGCGTAGCTTTTGCCCAGTTGGCTGAGCCAGCTTAAACTGACCGTCCCGGTGCCGCCCCCAGTCATCGACACCGCGGGCCTGGAGTCCGGATTAAGTGGGTTTGTTCCAGCTACGGCCTCTGTAAAGTTGGACCAGCCGTCTGAATCATTGTCAGCTGAGGAAGGAAGTCCTTGGGCCGAATAGAAGATTTCCCAGATGTCGCTCTGCTGATTGCTGTTAGCATCCAACGCAGATGCTGCAGTGGCGGACACCAAGAAGACGACTGTCGAGAGTTTCTTCACCATGGTCTTCAACTATGCCCTAACCATGTCCTTGTGACCAGAAAGATGTTATCTTCCTTCATTCTCAGCAGCAGGACTCTCATAGAGCCGATGTTCATCCCCTACCTCAATCGGAAGACCGAGATGTGCAGCAATTTCCTGTGCGCTGCTGTCGGCCTCCTGACGCAATGATTCATCCCACGCACCAAGCTCGATGGAAGGATCACGGTCCGCATCGTGAGCCAGCAGCCTGATCTGATGACACAACGCTGCCTTGGTCCCAGATCGCTTGGGACTCGGCGAGGAGTCGACTCGTTCCAGTGCCACCCGAAGGGACCGATAGGGCTCCAGAGAAGTCGTGTGCTCCTTTTGACCGATTAGCCAAGACGCGCCCTCAATGATCACATGCCCTCCTTTCGGTAAAATGATCCACCTCCTGGCAAACACAATCCACCAACCAAGAGGAACGAGCATGGTCGCAAAGAGCAACAAGAAAACTGAACCCACCAACGCCTCTGGCAAGCCATAGAAACCATCTTGCTGCCATCTTGGGATCACGGAGTTAACAGATCCGTAAAGCATCACTAGACCCAAGGCCAATATTGGCAGCCCAATTACCAGACGAATGACAGAGAGACCATGCTGGCTTAGCCGCAAGGACCCGTCATCGGTTCGCTGGAGGTGCAGGCGCATCGAGCGATTGGGTCTGAGGGAGATTCAGTGCGGCCTCCCGCATTGAAGTATGAAGCTCACGTGCCTCGTCCAGAGTTAGCTTTGAGCCGTGAGCCCTGAGAATCTCAGAACTCATGACCAGCACTGCCAGCGACTCCCGGAGTGCCACAGGATCACACTGCTCGGAAACGGAGGCGAGTGTGTCCTTGGTGGGTGGGAGTTGCTGGGTGTTGTTCATGATCGACTAAAGGGCTAAATCACTGACCGGCGGGCTTGTATCCAGCGGGCACTGCAAAGATATCGTCTCCAAGTTTCTTTTCTTCAAGGCTGACCAACTTGGTCACAAACTTGAGACCAGACTGCTCAAACTCGCTCTTGATCATCATCCCATCGATCTTGGAGCTCTCGGGACCCGCTTTGTCGGACATCTTTTCCATCGTCTTGAGTTCGTTCTTCAACTTGTCGTAGCCAGGGTATTTCGGATCGACCCACATCTTAACGACCATTCCCTTCAGTTCACTGGTGTAGATATCACAGTTGTGTCCGTCGATGGTTTCCTTTTGATCAAGTTTGGTGATCTTTGGCATCATGGACTCACCAGTTCCTGGAATGTCCTTCGGCATTGAGGCCTTGAGAGCTTTCGAATCGACCGTCATGACCATCTTTTGCTCATGCATGAGTGTGGTCATCATGCCCGTGGTCGTGTCCATAATCATGGAGGCACTCGTGTCGTTGTCAGTGCGAACTTTGTCTCCTTTAATATACATCACGGTCTTCATTGGGGTCGTTGCGGCTCCAACAAAGGTGTCTTGTGTCAGAACGATGTCCGCACGTGAGAAAAGGGTGAGAGCTTGAAGGGTGCCTATGATAATGGCGAGTTTGGTTTTCATTTGATGAGTGGAGTGAAACTGTCTTTTGACGAAGGGATGATGCTGCACTCCAGCCAGGAGCGAAATAGGACCATTGGAGTAGGGCCAAAGTCGGATACGGAGACGCAAACTGCGGCCAATCTCCAGGCTAACAGTTTCAAGAGCCTTCCATCGACTTGCGGAAATCCCCAGGCGTCATTCCATGCCTCGACTTAAACGCAGCATGCAGGTAGTGGCTGTGCGTGAAGCCGCACTGGGCAGCAATCGCTTCAACTGTAAGGTCTGTTTCCAGCAGCAACCGCTCCACCAAGCGGAACTGCATCCGCTGAATCTCTTCTTTGGGCGTCCTGCCTAGAGATGCCTTCATCCTGCGCTCCAAGGAACTTCGGGAGATATGCAGTTCATCACAAATGCTAGCAACGTTGATTCCCTGAGCCACACGCTCACGAATCAATCTCGCGGCCTTCTGCACGAGCTTGTCATGAATAACCAGGTCGTCCGAAGACGCCCGCACCATGATACCCTTTGGCGGAATCAACCACTCACGGCGCTTCGTTGCGCGCTGATGCATGAGACCATCCAGCACCTCTGCCGCCAAATATCCCACTTGTAGGCCATCCAGTTTCAGACTGGTGAGTGGCGGGTTCGCGAGCGCGCAAAGCGTCTCTTCATTCTCGGTCCCAACCACCGCCACTTCCTCTGGAACGGCCAGTCCCGCACGCTGACACGCGTCCAGCACTCGCACGCCGAGTTGATCATTTGCAGCAAACACACCAACGGGTTTGGGAAGAGACTCCAGCCACTTGATGAGTCGATCCTGACTGCGCTCCCAGTCGCTCACCGTTTCGGCTTCGGATTCTGGAAGCACGGTGCACTCGCAACCAGCCTCGCGGATGACGCTGACGAAGTTTTGCACCCTCTGCTCGAAAAACCGTTCTGTGTCGAGGCTGTAGGCGGCAAAGTTGCGATAACCTCGCTTCAGAAAGTGGTCTGCCACGCTCTTGCCCACCAGGCTGTTGTCCATTCCAACGAATGGAAGCTCCGGGCAAAGATAACTGGAGCGCACTTCGACTGCGGGAATGCCACATTTCTTGACTGCCGCCGCCATCTCCGAAGTGAATGTCCGGCAAATGATTCCATCGCCATCCCAATCAGCAAGCCACGGAGGTGGGGATGAATCCAGCGCCCGTAGCTCAATAAAAATGGACCACGGGCCATGCTCTGCCACATACCGGCGAACCCCCGCGAGCATGTCTCGCGTGTAACTGCGAGTAGTCTCGATAAGGAGCGCTACCCTGGGAATGCTGGAGCTTGTTCTGGCCATTTGACGCAAAACCTGAGTCGGCTGCTTTAGAAATGCAGAAACAAGCACCTGTCACGCGCCTTTATTGTCCGCCTCATGTCGAAGCCAAAAGTTCTGATCGTTGTTGGAGATGCCACCGAAACTGTGGACACGCTTTACCCCTACTACCGCCTGATCGAGGGCGGCTACCAGCCTGTCGTCACGGCTCCAGAGAAGCGGCGCTATCAAATGGTGCTGCACGAAGTAAAACCCGGCTGGACGATCACCAAAGAATGGGAGGGCTACAGCATTGAGTGCGATGTTCCATTCAAAGACGTGAAGCCTGAGGAATATGCAGGCATCTTTTACAGCGGTGGTCGTGCTCCCGAATACATCCGCGAAGACGAAGACCTTCTCCGCATCGCCCGCTGGTTTTGGGAGAACAAGAAGCCATGCGCCAGCGTGTGCCACGGCGTGGAGATCCCAGCAAGAGCAGGCATCGTGAAAGGATTGCGCATGGCCACTGTGGCGAAGTGCAAGTTTGATCTCGAGGTCTGCGGCGGCATCTACGTCAATGAACCATGCGTCATTGATCAGCACATGTTCAGCGGACGCACTTATCACGACAGTGGTCACTTTGTGGGACCATGGATCAAGGCAATGGATGTATCTCTCGGACGCACGTCGGTATGAATCGCCGCCTCTTTCTGCAATCTGCAACCGCAGCGGCACTGACGCCTAGCATCGTTCGTGCTGCTAACGCCATCCCAAGCATTGGCTTCAGTTTGTATGGGATGAAGGACATTCCACTCGATACCGCACTAAAGACCTGTGCAGAAATCGGCTACACCCACGTGGAACTGACGCTGAACTCAGGCTACGTCACAGAGCCCTCCAAGTTCAATAAACAAGCCCGCAATGCTCTTGCGGAGCAATTGAAGTCTCTCAAACTCAGCGTGCCTTGCCTAATGATCAGTGCCAGCCTGACAAACAGCGATGACGCACACAAAAGTGCACTCAAACTCATCGCTGATGCTGCGGAACTCGGCAGAGACGTCTCACCCGATGCTCCACCCGTGATGGAAACGGTCCTCGGTGGAAAACCTGCTACGTGGGAGGAACAGAAAGCCGGGATGCTGGAAAAACTCAGGGACTGGGCTGCCACAGCAGAAAAGGTAAGTGCTACGATCACCATCAAGGCCCATGTGGGGAGTGCGGTGAACTCCCCGGAGCGTCTTCTGTGGCTTCTCGATCAAGTGAAGTCTCCTGCCATCCAAGCAGCCTACGACTTCAGCCACTTTGAGGTCCAAGGCATGGACATGGAGGCGACCATGAAGGCGCTTTTGCCGCGCACTAAGTTCATCCATGTAAAAGACACTCAAGGTGAGGCTCCTGCGGGAAAGAAGCCCAACTTCCAGTTCTTGCTTCCCGGTCAAGGACGCACAGATTACATCAAGTATTTCAAGCTACTCAAAGCCCACAACTACACTGGCCCGGTGTGTGTGGAAGTCAGTGGACAAGTCTTCAACAAGCCAGGCTATGACCCCATTGCGGCAGCCCGCTCAAGTTTCGCCGCGCTATCCAAAGCGCTCCAAGCTGCATCTTGATTCCTCTGAGTATGCGCCCCATTCTACTGATCGCCTTTGCGTTGTTAGCCAACATCCCAGTGGCCAATTGTGCGCCACTGGTCGTTGGGTTCGAGCGTTTCCATGCCGCAAAACCCGATGCCATCGGGGGACAACTCCTTTACAACGAACTGGGTTGTATCAATTGCCACGGGGGAGACAAGCAACTTCCTCTGAGGAATGGACCGGTTCTTCCAGGGATCATGTCCCGATACCAATCAGAGTGGGTCAAGCAGTTCCTGACCAATCCTCATTCATGCAAAGAAGGAACCAACATGCCCCACTTGCTCGCTGAGAGCGAAGTGGATGCGGTGATGCACTATTTGGCGTCCATCAAGACCAAGACCAGCAAGCCAAAGTCTGCCAAGTATCTAAATGCCGAACGCGGTAGCGATGTCTATCACACCGCGGGGTGTGTGGCGTGCCATCAGCCAGGGAAGGATTTCCAACCACCAACCGGCGTGCCAGCACCGGCATCGTTTTCGCATTCCTCCATCGCGCTGCCAGACCTGAAGGCAAAGTACAGCCTGGGGACACTGATGGACTTCCTGACCGATCCCTTAAAGATCCGAACAGACAATCGGATGCCTCATACAAAGCTTGAAGCATCAGACGTCACGGATCTTGCGGCGTTTCTGCTCGATATGCAGCAAAGCGATGGCTCCATCGTGCCTGGCATCAAGACGTTCAAACTCGACCCATCGCCTGCAAAACAAGGCATCGACATCGTCAAGCGCTCAGGTTGCGCATCATGCCATCAATTGCCCGCAGAAGTGCGTTCGGAGGTCCGGGACATCGCCAACATTGATGGAGGCTGCATGTCTTCTTCACCGAGAGTACGCTACGACCTTTCCCAAGCACAGAGGGCGGCACTGAAAGCCTATCTCGGCCAAAGATCCGCTCCAACCTCAACGAAAGTTCAAGCTTCACTCACCTTACAAGCGCTCAACTGTACTCAATGCCACGTGCGAGATGGAGTTGGTGGCCCGGATACAGCGCGAAAGGCCTACTTTACTGGCGACCACAACCTCGGTGACACAGGAATGCTGCCGCCACCGCTCGGGGAGGCCGGAAGGAAGATGCACATCGCATGGATGACTGATGTATTAGCCGGCAAGAAGCGGATCAGGCCCTATTTGCAGACACAGATGCCAGTGTATGCCCAACTAGCCACCACTCTGCCGGCATTGCTGAAGAAAGCCGATGAAATCACCGAGAAGCCACTGCCTAAAGGTCAACCCGAAGCGGGACAAAAGCTGCTCGGCACGATGGGGGGCCTGGGTTGCATCACGTGCCATCGCTGGGGAGATCGCCCGTCACTCGGCATCCAGGCTTTGGACATCCGTTCGCTAGCCACCCGCATCCAGGGCCCATGGCTCAGAGATTATCTCATCAACCCAGCCTCCCATCGACCGGGCACCTTGATGCCATCCTTTTGGCCAGGTGGCAAAGCAGCCAATCAGACCATCTTGGGAGGTGACACGGACGCACAGATTGCCTCCATCCTCGCTTTTTCCGCAACTGGTAATGGCTTACCTGAAGGCTATCCCGCTATGCAAGCCGGGGAGTTTGAGCTCCTGCCAAAAGATCGGCCTATCATCCAACGGACGTTCATGGAGAGTGTGGGTGCAAAGGCAATCGTCGTGGGTTTCCCTGCGGGAATCCATTTGGCCTACGATGCCGATCACTGTCATCCAGCGCTCGTGTGGAAAGGGCGGTTCTTCGATGCTTACAACACGTGGTTCACGCGAGCAGCTCCCTTTGAGAAGCCCTTGGGTGACGTGATCGGCCGATGGCCTGATGAAAGCTCAGGCGCTGACGCCAAGAGGTTTGGAGGCTACAAGTTGGACTCTTCAGGTGTGCCGACATTCCTCTTCCAGGTCGGCTCCATTCAGATTCAAGAGCGCCTAGAGCCGAAAGATGGCCAGCTGTATCGCCATCTGTCGTGGGATTCATCGAAGATGGCAAACGTTACGATCAGCCACCCGCCTGAAGCCCAGTTCCAGGAGGCCGCTGATAGCAGACCGGGCCAGTTGCACTACATCTACTCGTGGAAATGAAATCACTGATTTTCCCATTCTTGGCTGTCATAGCCTCTGCGGCTGATCCCTATGTGATTAGCGACATCTTAACCGCGAACACGTTGGCCAACTCGCGGAGTACGGATTGGAAACCCGGCCAAGGGATCACTCTCGAAGTCAGCGGTATGGACTGGCTTCCAGACGGCAGGTTAGCCGTAGCTCTCCGCAAGGGAGAAGTTTGGCTACTGGGCAATGTCCACACAGAAAAGGCATCGGACGTCACTTACAAACTGTTTGCTTCGGGGTTGCACGAGCCTCTTGGCTTGAGATGTGAGGGCAAAGACCTCCTGATCACTCAGAGATCGGAACTCACGCGCCTACGAGATGTAAATGGCGATGACCAAGCCGATGAGTATCTCACCGATGCATCCGGTTGGGGCGTTTCAGGGGCCTATCACGGCTATGCCTATGGCCCAAAGCAAGACGGTCAAGGGCAGGACTGGATGGCTCTGAATGTCGATATGGGAGATCACTCCGACAACAAGCGCGGATGGAGAGGATGGGCTGTCGTAAAGGGCAAAGACGGCAATATCCTGCCCATGGCAGCTGGCTTGCGGAGTCCGTGTGGCCTTGGTGCGAATCGAGAGGGCGACATGTTCTGTGTCGACCAACAAGGCACCTGGGTTCCTGCCACACCCGTGTTTCATCTGCGGAAGGGTATCTTTATGCTCAACCAAGAAGGCCTTCCCTCTCAGAATCTGCCAGGATCGCCTCTGAAGCTGCCTGAGAAATTGCCAAACGGTGTACCTTACCCCGAAGCGCTCAGGTCCGTGCCGCAAATGGTTCCTCCAGCCGTGTGGCTGCCTTATAACAAGGCAGGTCGTAGCGGGACAGACATTGTCTTGTGCAACGCTAAAGGAAGGTTCGGGCCCTACGATGGACAGCTATTTGTTGCTGAGTTCACGGATGCCAAGATCAATCGAGTCTTCCTTGAGAAAGTAGACGGGGAATACCAGGGCGCAGTTTTTCCGTTCGTCGGTGGGTTCGCTTCCGGAATCGTGAGACTGTCCATGAGCGCCGAAGGTCAACTTTTCGTCGGCATGACAAGTCGCGGGTGGTCCTCTCTCGGCACCCGTGCTTACGGACTCCAACGGGTCAAATGGAACGGTGTCAGCGACTTCGCCATCAAGGAAATGCGGGCTCTTCCAGACGGCTTTGAACTCACCTTCACTGAGCCGGTAGATGCCAAATCCGCAACGAACACAAAATCCTACTCCATGACTAGCTACACTTACCTGTACAGCGGTGCGTACGGCAGTGATGAGATTGACACAAAGACGTTGGCCGTCACGAGCGCCACCATCAATGAAGCTAACACCCAAGTCCGCCTTAAAGTCTCTGGCTTGCGCCCAATCTACGTCCATGAGCTCCAAGCAACCGGTATCCGATCCGCAAGCGGCCAGCCGCTGAAGTCACCTGCAGCTTATTACACGCTGAATCGGATTCCGACGAAGTAACGCCTGTTGACAAAAAGCGAGAAGGCTATCCTCTCGGATGGAACTGACGATGCACGGCCTTGAGACGAGCTTCATCCACGTGGGTGTAAATCTGCGTGGTGGTGATACTTGCATGACCAAGCATTTCCTGGATCACGCGCAAGTCAGCGCCGTGTGATAGTAGATGCGTGGCAAAGCTATGTCGAAGGAGATGAGGGTGAAGCTTGTCTGGGGGGAGACCCGCCCGCTCGGCACGTTCCTTAACAATCTGCTGCACCCTCGAAGGGCTGAGTGCTGTGCCGCGCTCGCTGAGAAAGATCCAGCTCTCCGTTTTCGGGCGCACAAGGCTTGGCCGTCCATGCTGAAGGTACTCCTCAACTCGGTGTCGCGCCTCGGTTCCTATTGGGGTCAGCCGGGTTTTGTTTCCTTTGCCCGTCACCCGCAACCAGCCAGAGTCCAAATCAAGGTTCTCCAGTCGCGCACCTAACAACTCCGACAATCGGAGACCCGATGCATAGAATAACTCCAGAATGGCCCGATCACGGCGATCTAGCGGGCCATTTCCATCCACACTTTCAACCAATCGCTTGATCTCGACCTCGTTCAGCGTGTCTGGTAGGTGCTGTTCGAGTTTGGGGAGCAGAATCGGCTCGGACGGGTCGGTGACTAGTTTGCCACGCATCCGTTGCCACTTGAGCCAGTGCTTGACGATGATGAGTTCGAGCCTTGCGGTGTTGTGAGCCACTCCATCCGTGCGCCGTTTGGCGAGGTAGCGAGTGATGTGCTCGGTCTTGAGTTCTCTGGGCGTGGTGATTGCCAACTCGTCCCGACAAAACGAGCCAAAGTGCTCCAAAATGTCGCCACACATCGTCTGATAGCGCTCCGAGTGGCCGCGCTCCGTGGCAAGATACATGATGAAGGATTCGATGGCGGCGTCCATGTCGGATTTGCTGAATATTAGCAGATCCAAGATTATTTGCCATCTTCAACCGGCCACTTGCATGAACAATCCTGGCAGTCTAGGGTCTGAAAAACTGGAATGAGTGCCCCCGACGAATCGAAAGACAGCAGAGCCCGGCAAGCCGAGAAAATCGTCCATCACCCTGATCAATACAAAGTCTGTGAAGGGTGTGGCTCGATCGTTGTAGCCCGTGCAGTGACCTGCCCGAGTTGCCATGGTTACCGTTTTGACACGTCCGCAGCCCGGATCGTGTCCCAAGCCCAAGCCCTGGCCCTTCGGAATCCTAGTTCAGTGCTTTCTTCGGACCTTTCGTAACGAAGCACCCAGTCACAGGCCTCCGGTGCTCATTTTGAGGATTTGCCCGTAGTAGGAGGCAAAAAACGAAATGATGCTCCAGCCGACATAGGCCACGACGCTGAAATAGAGTACCTTGGGCAGCATTTCGGCCGCTCGTTTTTGGGCACCGATCGCAAACTCGGTCTCGGTCTGGCTCCAGCGCTTCATTTCGAGATCCACGGTCCCTGCGGCTTCTGCTGCATGAATGGAATCGACGAAGACTTTTGGGAAAGCACTGCTCCCCCCGGCCTCCAGTGCTTCTGAAAGCGGTTCACCTGCGTCCACCACACTTGCTGCTCTTTCAGAGGCGACTTCCATCAACTTGCTTTGCGCCGCCGAGCCGGCCATGCGCGTGACATCTGCCACGCGAATACCAGCACTGAGGGCTGCATGAAAAACCTGACAAAACCTGCCCAGGGTCCAGTGATCGCGCACTTTGCCGGCCCAGGGGATGCTGCGGGCAAGTCGATCCGCAAGCACCGATGAACTCACCTTGGCCCTGATGGTGCGCCAAACCCACCAAGTGACTGCGGTGAGCAACCACAGGATCACGAGGCGAGTCGCCATAGCCCTCCCCAGTGAAAAGGTCGTCCCGGTAAGGCTGGCTGTTAGATAGTTGCTGAGCACCGGAACAAGAGCACCGGCATTAGCCAAAATGAGCGGATAGATGAGAGCAGAGCGCGCCGCTGCTTGGCTTGAAGCCTCGGCTTCAAATGCCTCTGCCAAGTGGGTGCATGAATCATCCAAGCGTCCCGTGCGCTCCCCCGCCCTGAGCATTTGAACTTCCAGAGCAGTCGCACTCGCCTCTTCTAGGGCTGTGGCGAGCCCTCCACCTCGAATCAGGCCGGTCTTCACACGCTCCAAGAACTGACGAACAGCAGGAGTGGGGTTCTGCGAAAGCAATAGCTCAACGCTCCGATCCAAATGGAATCCGGAACCGATCAACCGCGCCAGTTGACGATAGAACTGTGCCTTGGCCTTAAGCGACATGCGTCACTCAAACGGAGGTTACGCGGTCGAGCAATGCAAAGAATGACTCAAGCTGCCAGATCGATGATGCGGCTCGTGTGGATCGCGGGATTGACCACGTCACGCACGAACGGTGCGGGATCGGCTGCCTTACCAAACACGTAAATGCGCTTCCGGAGCGTTAGTTTGTTTAACGTGAAGGCTGGTTTATCTAGAGTTCGATAATACTGGAGGATCATCTCCTTTTCCAAATCAAGGGCACCGCCTTTCATGCCATATTCAAGCACGAACGAAGCCTTCGGGAAAAGAGGCTGGCCTCCCTCGTGAATGTCTTGGCTAATGGCGTCCTGCAAGACTTTGGAGACAAAGGATTTCAGTGCGGCGGCATCGCCGTCAAACTCAATGACATAGCATTGGGTCTCGCGATAGGTGAGGGGCTGTGAGGAAGGGGCGTAGAGCAGCTTGTTGCAGTCGCTTTCTTTGTCGAACTTGCCGGTGATCTCGAAGGTCTGTGTCATGGAAGGGGGATTAGCCGCGGGTCATGTAACGGAGAAGTGCTGCCAAGGTCGTGCGCATGTCCTTGCGCACCACAATGCGGTCCAGCAGCCCGTGTTGAAGCATGAACTCTGCTGTCTGGAAGCCTTTGGGCAGATCAGCGTGAGTGGTTTCCTTCACCACACGTGCACCGGCAAAGCCGATCATGCATCCTGGCTCAGCGAGGATGACATCTCCGAGTGTTGCAAAGCTAGCCGTGACACCGCCCGTAGTGGGGTGAGTGAGAACAGAGATGAACGGAAGACGGGCTTCACTATGCCGTGCCAGTGCACCACTGGTCTTGCCCATCTGCATCAAACTCAAAATGCCTTCATGCATGCGAGCTCCACCTGAGGATGAAAAGACGATGACCGCCTTCCCTTCAGCCGTAGCTGCCTCGATGGCTCGGGTGATCTTCTCTCCCACCACGCTGCCCATGCTCCCGCCGAGGAAACGGAAGTCCATGATGGCCAAAAGGACGGGAATGGACTCAATGGCTCCCCTACCGGTCAGCACAGCTTCTCCAAGACCTGTCTTCTCTTGGTTGGCAGCCACCTTTTCCACATAGCCTTTGAAGCCCAGGGGATTGACCGAGTTCAATGTAGCATCCATCTCCACGAAGGTGCCGTCATCACACAGGCTGGCCACACGCTCCGGGGCGCTCATCGTGAAATGGTATCCACAGTGGGTGCAGACGCGGAGGTTCTTCACCAGCGCCTGTTCATAAAGGCTCTCGCCGCAGGACGGACACTTTGTCCACAGTCCTTCCGGCATGTCTCTTTTCTTCTCGCCGAGGTCATCGACGGTGCGTTTCTTGAAAATAGGCATAGTTTGGCGGGCGCACACTAGCCCCTTGCTACGGTGATCACAACCACCTTCTCCACCCCTGCGTGACGGGTCAAAACCCGGGCACACGCGTGTGTCGTGGCTCCCGTGGTGAATACATCGTCCACAAGCAAGACCTTTCGGCCAGCGAGGAGGCCACTTTCGCCACGAAAGGCCTTTTTGACCTCAAATGCTGACTTCAGATTCTCGAGACGCTGTTTCCGGGTGAGCGATGCCTGATGCCCGGTGCTTCGAATACGTCGAAGGGCTTCCAAAAACGGAATGTTGCGGGCACGCGACACCTGAAGACAAAGTTCTTCACTTTGGTTGAACTCTCGCTCCCTCCGCCGAGCACCATGAAGGGGGACGGGCACCAGAACCCAGTCCTGTAGACGTTCGCTGGCAAAGCGCGGATCATCCAAAGCCGTCAGCAGCATCGCCCCCAAGCACTCACGCAGCCCCAGATCACCGCCGTACTTGAACTTGTGGATCAACTCACGAACGGCCCCTTCTGCGTGATAACCCGCAATGGCGAAATCGAAGTCGTAGTCGCGTCCAGCACAGTTGTCGCACTTGAACTCGCCTTGAATGGCTCCGTCATAGGCTTCTCCACAGCGCGCACAAAACGGTGGTTCAACTCGATGCAGTTGTTTCTCACACGAGGCACAAAACCACTCCCCATACTGGCTGTGAGGCTCCCATTCGGGCAAGAAGACATCACAAACTCGGCACACGCGCGGAAAGCAGACATTGATCAATGCACGTCGTGCCGCAGGCAGCCAATTCACTGCCCCAGCCAAGATGCGCTTCCCTCCTGACATAGCTTGGCTATGCTGGACCAGTCATCGTCATGAAGCAAGAGCGCGTCGTCATTCTCGGAGCCAGCAACAAAACAGATCGCTACTCTTATAAAGCCATGAAACTGCTCCAGAAACACGGGCACCAGACCCTGCTCGTTCATCCGGCGCTCAAAGAAATCGAAGGCACGTCCGTCGTGCCCTCACTCAAGCAAGTAGAAGGTCCGGTGGACACCATCACCATCTACACCAACGCATCTGTCTCCTCTGCGGCCTACGACGACATCGTCACGCTCAAACCAGCTCGTGTCATCTTTAACCCCGGTACCGAAAACCCTGCCCTGGAGGAAAAACTAGCGAATGCGGGCATTCCGTCAGAAGAGGCCTGCACGCTCGTATTGCTGACTACCGGCCAGTATTGATTTATCGCCATGCCTTACCAGTTCCAAAAATCCCACGAGCTTTTCCAACGAGCACAGTCCAGCATTGCCGCTGGCGTCAACAGCGGCATCCGCAAAATGGAGGTGCCTGTGCCCCTCTACTTTGACCACGGGAAAGGCTGCCGGCTGTTTGACGTGGACGGCAACGAATATATCGACTTTCAGATTGGTCAGGGTGCGATCCTCTACGGTCACGCACCAGCAGGCATGGCGGATGCGATTGCGGCTCAAGCTAAAAAGGGCACCCATTGGGCAGCGCAATCCGAGTTGGAGATCGAAGTCGCCGAAAGGCTTCAGAAGATGATCCCCAGTGCCGAGCGCGTTCGCTTTAACAACTCAGCCACCGAAGTCGTGCTCACCGCACTGCGTCTGGCTCGCTCTCACACCGGGCGAAAGCTGGTCCTCAAGTTTGAAGGCCACTACCATGGCTGGGCGGACGAAGGTCTGGTCGGCTTTGCACCACCTCCCGATAAGTGGGGCAGCGAAGACGAACCAACTCGACTGCATCCCAGCCAGGGAGTGATCCCTGAAGTGCTGGACCAGTTTGTAGTGGCTCGCTGGAATGACCCAGACCATCTCCGCCGCAGGGTCGATCAGTTTCGCGGCCAAATAGCGGCGATTATCTTTGAGCCGGTGCTGTGCAACACAGGATGCATACCGCCAGTGCCTGGAATGATCGAAACCATCCGCGAACTTTGTAATCGCGACAACATGCTGATGATTTCTGACGAAACGATCTGTGGCTTCCGCTTTGGGCCAGGAGGCGCGCAAGAGTTTCTCGGATTCAGCCCGGATCTAACCATTTTGGGTAAGGCTATTGGCGGCGGCGTGCCTTTTGCTGCTCTAGTGGGCAAGGAAAAATCATTCGCCAAGATCATCAGTGGTGAAGTTGTCCACGCTGGAACTTTGAACGCCAATCCTCTCTGCCTCGCCGCCGCCAAATGGTGTCTTGATGAAGTGATTGTCCGGGGACAATCGCATCCAGCGGAATGCATTCGTCTCGGAAACAAGATGATGGCCGGGCTGAAGGCACTGGCCGACTCGTGCTCAATCCCTCTTCAACCACAAGGCCCAGGTTTGGTATTCCACACCGCCATGTTAAAAGAGGGAGCGGCAACCGGGCCAATAAAGGACTACCGGGACTACGTTCAGCGCCATGACGCTCCACGATGGGCAAAACTAAGGCGCTGTCTGCTTGAGGAAGGTGTTCGTGCTATCGAGCGTGGTCTTTGGTTCGTCAGCTTGGCCCATAGCGAGGCCGACATCGACGAAGCACTGGTTCGCGCGGAACGTGCCTTTGCACGCTTTGCCGAGGCTTGAGCCTCCAGTCCCTCAAGCCACTGGTGCCGCCAGTTTTGACATCAAACGACCGAGATACGGGAACAATTGTTTCTTCCTGCTCACCACTCCAGGCATGTGGAAGAGATGTCGCGCCTTCTTGGGGTAGTCGATGGCTCCAGTGAGTCGCTCATCGCCAACTGTGAGTAGCACGCTGTTGTGCTCGGTGATGTCAGTAACCATCAAGCACGCAAAGTGAAGCTTGCGTGCCTCGCAAACTGCTTTGAGCGCCGCTTCCAGAGCTTCTTCGCGCTTCCAGAACTCACCCAGGCCCAACTCCTCAATCTGACTGATACTGATTCGCCATCCGTTCTCGGTGAACTCCTTGCGATCACTTTCAATGGCGGCGGCAGGTGCCAACTCCTTCAACATGGAGCCTGCGGCAAAGAAATCCTTCACGAACTGCTCGCTGTCGATACCAGCGATGCCGCACAACCAACCAAGGATGTCTCTGTCGGTGTTAGTCGTCGTGGGTGACGTCAAGTTGAGGGTGTCACTGATGAGCCCCGCACTCAGACACAGCGCCACCGCTCTATCTGGAGTCATAGCGCGCATCCGATACATCAGCGCCACGATCGTGCTGGTGCTGCCAACAGGTTCATTGATAAAGCGAATCGGCTCCTTGGTCCGCAAGTTGCCACTCAGACGATGGTGATCAATCACCTCAAGGATCTCTGCCTCATCGGCACCACCCACCGCTTGAGCAAACTCGTTGTGGTCTACCAGCACGAGTTTTACCCGCGGTACATCAATGAGGTCCGACTTGGAAAACACGCCCATCAACAGGCCCGAATCGTCATCGATGACAGGGAAAAGAGGCTGATGAGACTGCTGAGCCATCGGCAATACCTCAACGAGCGGCGTGCTTTCACGGAAGGAGATTAATCCGGGCCGGAGGGCATCAGCAATGGGTCGTGAAAAGCGAATCAACTGGGCCGAACTCGCACTGTCGTGGTTGGTCAGAACGATAGCCACACGCTTCCGCTTTGCTTCCGCCTCCATCTCTTGAGTCATTTCGAACCCACCTGTGATCACCAAGCAGCGCACTCCCATATCGAGCGCAAGTCGATGAATCTCGGGTCGATCACCGACCAGCAAAATCACTTTGCGCGGGTCAAATTGAGTGGCGCGGGCACGCGTTGTTGCCTCGCTTGAAGCAGCTACGACCAAAATAAGCTCTTCAACTTGACGCGAAGATTCCGCTTCACCGGCTTTCTCGCCATCCAACGCATGAACGACATTGGCGAGACTTGTCCGCACTTGACGATGCAAATTGTCCTCACCTGGCTTGGGCGGCATCAGAAGTTCAGCCATCTCGGCCAAAGAGGGCATTCCGACGAGTCGCCCTTCGTCATCCACGACAGGGATGCTGCGGAAATCCTTCTCTAGCATCCGCCGATTTACTTCCAGCAGAGTCGCTTCAGGCGTGGCGGTCACAACTTGTCGACGAGCAATGCTCGCCGCAGTCGGCCGGACATCCAAGAGCAACTTCGGAGGCTCTAGACCGGCTTGTTTCAGAACCCATGCTGTGCGCACACTGATCTCGCCACAACAGGCGGGACGAGCATCAATCTGCTTCGACTCCCGGAGAAATGAAGCGTAACCAATGGCCGAACAAATGGCATCCGTGTCCGGATTCCTGTGACCAATGACGTATACCGGACCGCTCACGGCTAGGCCGCCCAGCCCAGGGCTTTCATCTTTTCCGCCACAGCATCTTTGCCTTCCAGGAGCTCGCCGATGGCATCCCAATGTCCAGTGGTAAGGGCCTCGTGAGCAGACTTGGGCAAGCCCACTTTGAAGGAGTTGGCACCAAACGTGACCGTGAGTGCTGATACATCAATATTCACTTCGAGCTTGGGATCAGCTTCGATGGCAGCAGACAAAGCCTTGATATCAGTCGCACTGGCAGTCACGCAAGGAATGCCGAGCGTAGTGCAGTTGCCAAAAAAGATCTCGGCAAAGCTCTCAGCGATTACCGCGCGGAAACCGAAGCGATACAAAGCCTGAGGTGCGTGCTCACGCGAGCTGCCACAGCCGAAGTTGTTGTCGGAAATCAAAACGCTGGCGCCCTTGAATCGTGGGTCGTTCAGTGGATGAGCCCGATCTGTGCCATCCTCATTTTTCCGAACATCGTAGAAAGCAAACTCGCCCAAGCCGTCAAAGGTAACACACTTCATGAATCGGGCAGGAATGATCCTGTCCGTGTCGATGTCATTGCCAGGAACGTGAACTGCTGTGCCGGAGATCTGGGTGATTTTTGCGAGTGCCATGGGACCGCCGAGTTTACGCGGCAGCACCCAATGAGCAAGACCGGAGACGATTCAAAAAAAGCCAGCAGGCATTCACCCGCCGGCTTCCAAAGATAGTGAAAAGTCGGTTTTACTCTTCGTTGCCCACCGTGAAAGTCACGTTGGTCACCTGGACTCTCGCCATGGCATTGAGCACATCGATCACACGGTCGTAAAGCGCTTGTTCCTCTGCCTGAAGGGTCACAAGCACCTTGGCACCACGGTTTTTGGCCTCCAGGTTGAGACGATTCATTGCTGCTGTAAAGTTTGGCATCTTCTTGTCATTCGGCGGATCAAGCTCCTCCTCATTGAGCAAAACTGCTCCGTCTTCCATGATGTTCACCGTGATCTCATCGGGCGGTTCAGGCGGATTGTCGAGGCTTACCGCAGCCAACCCCGGGAGGGTCTGCTTCAGCTCGTGCTCCACTTTCACTGCGCCTGCCATGACCATGAAGAAAAGCATGATCACGAACACCACGTCAATCATGGGCGCGATCTGGAATCCCAGGTTCACGGACTCCACTTCCATCGGCTGTCTTTTATGTCCTGCCATGTTGTTGGGTCTTATTCGTGGTTAAGGGCTGAGAACGAGATTTCGTCCAAGCCTGCCTGAGCGATAAGAGTCATCACTTTCTGGATCTCGATCGCTGGAAGGCGCTGATCTCCGCGAATGATCACTCGGTACTTCGTCTTGCTGTTGGCCATCGCTTTCTGAGCGCGATCTTGGAGGATCGTGACCAGATCAGGATAGTTCAACTCGTCGTACTTCTTGTCCTCGAAGGTGAGCTTGGCTTTCTGCTCAGCAGGAAGCCAGCCCACGTTAAGGGCCGCCTCAAACAAGGCGGTGTTTTTGTCCTTCTTCTTGGCATCAGGCGCCACGGGCAACTTGATGTCCTTGTCTACCTTGAGCACCTCTGCCGAAGTGATGCTCATAAAGAAAATGAGCAACGTCAGAAGCACGTCAATCATCGGAGCAATTTGAAACTCCGGTTCACCGCTTTCGCCACCGCCTCCTCCGCCGCCCATAGTCTTAGATTAGGTTCAAGGTTGATCTTGCTGCTGTGTCTACCGCACAAACGTGCCCATCAATGAGAGGCTTCTCCGCCAGCAGGAGCACCGCCACCTGCTACCCAGTTTGGAGTAGCGGCGTAGAACTCTTCTTCGCCCACGTGGCAATCTTTGAGGTGAGCCCATGGCATCTTGCGGAACAGGGCCTGCACTTGCTCTTGCAGACCGTGCATGGCTGCCTGGAGCTTGTTGCGGAGCACATAGAAGAACATGAACGCAGGAATAGCGATGAACAGACCGGATGCGGTAGCGATAAGCACCTCACCGATAGCTGCTGCGAGACCTGATGGGTCACCGATACCCGATGAACCAAGGTTTTCGAAAGCGTTCATCATCCCCGTCACCGTTCCGGTAAGACCGATCATCGGTGTGCAAACCCCGATAACGGAGAGGTAGTTGATCCGGGTTTGGATAGAAGCATTGATCTTGTTCAGGCCATCCAGAATGTTGTATTCTACAGCATCGTGACCGTCCCCGAGGAAGCTCAGAGCGATACGAGACACGTCACAAGCTGGGGATGGGTTGTTCTTGGCAAACTGATACGCACCAACGTAGTCTCCAGCGCGGAAGAGATCCTGAAGTTGCTGCATGTGCTCAGGAGGCGACATTTTCTTCTGAGAAGTACGCATCCACAAGTCAACCGTGAGCCAAACAAGCGCGATGGAACAAGCGGCCAGAGGATACATCACCCATCCGCCTTCATGCCAGATGTCGAGCATGCTTTTCTTTTTGTGAGTGACGGTCGTCTCACCTGGCTTGGGAGCTGCAGGCTCCTGAGCCATAAGCGGCGCGGTGAAGGCGAACAGGCCGAAAGCGAGTGCGGCAATCGCTCCGGCGCGGGACATTTTTTGGATGGACGTGTTTTGCATGTTGGCTCTTAGGGTAGTGGTGATTGGAAAATGAGACTGAGTGGATTACTTTTTGGCTTCTTCTGCGGGTTTTGCGCCGTCTGCGGGTGCAGCCGGTGCGGCTTCGGCGCCCTGAGCAGGAGCTGTGGCTCCATCAGGTGCTGGACTTTCATCATTCTTCATGCCGCCGATGCCTGCTTTCTCTTTGTTAGCAGTCTCAGCGATGCCTGAACCGGTATAAGCCTCAGCAAGGCGAGTGTAATAGCCGGTAGCATCTTCAAATCGGCGCATTTTGACCAATGTCCTCGCTGCTGCGAGTTCAGCCTCCGGCACTTTTTGAATCTGGGTGCCGTAGAAGACCGGGACATGAAGATAAGCCATGAGCGCCTTCTCAAAATCCTTCTTCTTCGTGTAAACATCGCCAATGATCATCCAAACCGAAGCGCCGACCGAGGAGTCAGTTGATTCAGCCAAGATATTCTCAGCCTGGGCCACAATGCCGGCATAATCGGAGGAAGCCTGCCGGTCGATATTTAGCTTGATGATCTTGAGGCGGAGTTTCTGCTCGTCTGTCAGCTTGAGCCGCTGGGCTTCTGTTAACGCCTTCAAGGCTGCGGTGAAATCATCGGAGCCGCTCATCGCTTCCAATTGTGCGAGCGAAAGTTCCGCGAACCAGTTGCCGGGAATCTCCTTAAATGGCTCGAAGAAGGCTTTGCCTTGCGCAATGAGATCAAGGGCTTCCTTGGTCTTGCCAGAAGCCATCAAGTCGCTCGACTTAATGAGTTCTTCCGGTCGCGGCCATTCCATCCGATCCACAGTGCTCAGTTGGAGAGGCGAAGTGGCAACATTGTTGCCGACCTTCACCTTTTTAATGGCTTTGCCGTTCTCCACAGCAAACTGCTCCGGCTGCAAACGGGAACCGTCTTTCAACACAAGCGCTTGAGCTGAAGCACTGTTTTCAAGCGCTCCAAACAATAGCGACAACGTCAATCCTATGACTGCAATCCTCATCACGGCGGCACAACTCCTCCAAGTTTCCTGATTTCTTCCTGGCCCAATTTGTATTCGGGCTGATCTCTCACGTCCTGACGACGGAGAAACTCCTCCAGAGTAGCAACGGCCTTCTTCTTGTTTTCCTCGCCACCCAAAAGCACAAGGCAGCGGGCATTCTGAAGATAGGCTTTGGACATCCAGTCTTTGTATTTCTGGTGAGCGACATACACACGAACATAGAAGGTGATCGCATTGGCGTACTCTTTCTTGAGTTCCTCGATCTGGCCCAGCATGTAAAGCGCTTCGGCCCAAGCAACACGCCACTCCTTGGTGACGGCGATCTGGTTATATTCCTTCTTCGCGTCCTCAAGTTTATTGAGCTTCACCATGGTCTTGGCCTTGCCCAGAGTGGCGTCCAACAGGCGGCTTGAGCCTTGATACTTCTCGCTTGTCGCCTCAGTGAACAACTCCAACGCTTTGTCGAACTCGCCCTTCTCAAACGCGATCTCACCCAAGCCCACGGGAGCGCTGTCAGCGAACTCGCTATTTGGGAAAATGGTCAGCAGTCTCTGGTAACAGGCGGCAGCCTTGTCGTTGTCCTTCTTCTTCCGAGCATTGTCACCCACGATGTAGAGCATCATCGGACTGAGGTCTTCAGGGCGAGCAACTTCGATGATGATGTTGAAGATCCGGTCTGACTTCTCCGTCTCCTTCATCGAACGAGCAAGCCATGCGCGAGCGAACATGATACGGTTATTTGCGACAGGCGTGAGGACTTCAGGCTTGAGCAGTTCTTCAATTTTCTTCTCAAGCTCTTCGAAGGTCGGCATCGGCTCTTCCTTCTTCACAGGGGCCGCTGGAGTGGCTCCATCTGCTGGTTTTGCGGAACCATCGGCAGGCTTGGCAGTTGCAGAGAAACTGGAAGTCCGGCGCTTCTTCGGTGCCATGAGAGCACACATTTGCTGAATCAGAACTTCCACCTGCTCCATGGAGGCATTCCCGAGGGCTGGCTTCACGTTCTCGGCGATGAGTTTGACGGCCTCTTCAGTGTTACCCTTCTTCCGCGTGGCATTCACGATGTGGAAGATGGCTTTCAGAGAAGCGTCGATATCCTTGTCTTTGACCAAGTCCAAATATCCCCTCCACAGCTTCTCCAGATCGTCCCACTTTTGCTCGGCGGAATACAGATCCGTGAGGTTATCCATGACGTATTTGCGGACGTCTTCGCCTTGAGACTTCTTGTAAGCGTTCTCGTAAGCAGTGAGCGCATTTTTGTAGTGCTCGCTCGCTTTGTCTGGCTCAGTCTCGGCCTTCCGCTTCAATCCATCACCAAGAAGAACATAAACCTGAGCGATGTTGGGGTCATTGGGTGACTCTTCGATCAACTTCTGAAGATCCTCCATGGCTTCCTGCCACTCCCCGCCTTGGAAGCGAATGAAGGCAAGCCGGTATTTGGCATCAATGATAAACTGGCCCTTCGGATGATCCTCAATGTAATCTTCCAGAGCTTTTTTGACGCTCTTGTATTCGTTTTGGTAGAAATAAGCCAACGCAATGCGGTAGGTCACCTCATCCATGGTGATCGACTGAGGGAAATCCTTCTTCAAGATTTCAAATGTGGTCACCGCGTCTTGGAACCTCTGCTTTTCAAATAGCACGTTGCCCTTCAAATAAAGCATCCGCTCTTTGTCCGCCTTCGGGAAACCCATGGCTCGATCCGCAGAAGCAATGGCTCCATCCAAATCTCCAGCCTGATAAGAAAGCATCACATAGAGTTCTGTGATCTGCCCTAGCTCGGTGCTTTCGGGGAAACTCGAAATGAACTTCTCACACATTTCCTTAGCCACTGTGATGCGTTTGAGGGTGGCGTTGGCAAAGATCAAGCCATACATCGCCTTGTCGCGCTGAGGGAAGTCTTTGAACTCATCCACCAGAGCACTGAAGGCAAGAATCGCCTCCCAAGGACGCTGCATTTCAAAGTAGCATCGGCCCAGTCGATAATAGAGAGTCGCGTCGTAGTCGGTGCGCTTCTCGATCTCGTCCAGCATCGCCTTGTCGCCAGCAATCTTGGCTTCAAGTTGCTCCTTGTCGCCTTGCTTGGAGTCGATCATCGACTGCGTCTTGGCAATGCGATTCTTCATCATGTTTACCACCTCAGCCTTACGGCGGACAGCTTGATAAGAGCCCAGAGCTTCACGGTAGCGCTTCTCTTCCATCATTTTGTCACCCAGCTTGAAGCTGAGGTTGTTCATTTGGATCGCATTCTCACCCGAAGTGCCACCGCCTCCCTTCACGCTCTCCAGCATCGTTGCAGCTTTCTCGGTGTCACCTTTGGCAACGTAAAGATCAGCCGCCATCAGGGCAGCCTGGATCTGCTCAGGCGAGCGCACACCGTCTCCGATGATGCTTTCAAGGATCTTGATCGCTTCGTCCGGGGTATTGGCCTTTTTGTAGTGCTCTGCGAGTAAGAGACCAGCCTCACCTTTCAATGCAGGATCGGCAGCCGCTTCCTTCATCATTTTCACGCCTTCGTCAGCGCGATTCAGCTTCAAATAGGCGCGGCCAAGGCCAAGCTTCACGGCATTGGCATTCTCTCCGTCCTTGAACTCCTTCAGATAAAGCTCGAACGCCGCCGCTGCGTTTTGATGGTCGTTCAAGTTAAAGTGGCAGGCGCCTTCGAGGAAGGTCACATGCGGGAAAGGCTTGTTCACCTTGCTCTTGATGAAGTTTACCTTCTCCAAGGCCTCCTTGAACTTGCCTTCCTGTAGTAACGCGAAACCCGCCTCATAGGCCTTCTGCACGTCCACTTCCAGGCTTACGCCTTCAGGGATGGGCGCGGGCGCTGCTGGGGCTTGTCCACGCACGAATGTGGGGGTGCAAAGCACCGCTACTGCCACTGGAACAATCAACCTCGTCATACGGACTCTCATTGTGACCTCTCCTGGTTCTCCCCTCCGTGGATTAAATTGGTTTTGTCCGCCGAGACAAATCGGCGGCTGATTGACTGAAGGAACTCTTCTGGCTTGGGGTCATTTGAAGAAAAGCGGACGGAGATTAACAGGATTGGAAAACTTGTCATTAACAACTTGGGCTTGCTGAGACAAGAAAAAAGCTTCCGATCACGCGATTGCTATTGTCATTATGAAAATATCAATATCGCCTTAGCAGACCTTCAATCCACGAATCGCGCCTGCTTCCGGATCGCCCTTTGGAGCATTTTTAAATACTGATCGCAGGGAATCTCATGCCCTCCGAACATCGCTAGGTGTTCCGTAGTCCATTGGGTATCGTGCATGACGAATCCCCGGTCCTGCAACCGCCGCTGTAGCATCACCAGCGCCACTTTGGATGCCTGCGTCTCACGGCTAAACATCGACTCGCCAAAAAACGCAGCCCCGATGGCCACACCATACACGCCGCCAACGAGTCGCCCGGCCCGCCACACTTCCGCAGAATGCGCATAACCCAACTCGTGCAATCGCTGGTAGCTGTCGAAGATGTCATCCGTGATCCATGTTTGTTCCCGATCCGCACAGCCCTTCATCACGTCCAGAAAGGCCGTGTTCCAGCGCACTTCGAACGGGTGTGTCTTCAAGTAGCGCTCCAAGCGCCGAGGAACATGGAAGTCTTTAACCGGCAAAATGCCGCGCCACTCGGGCAAAAACCACCGCAGTTCGCCATTGTCCATTCCCATTGGGAAATAGCCCTGGCAATAAGCGCTGAGGAGCATCTGGGGGTCAAGGATGGCCACGAATCAGGTGATCAGGTAGTTCTGGTGCCCTCAGCATGACAAGTTCCGATGATTTTTCCAGCGGTGGCTAATCAGCGATTAAACAAAAACTGCTGCCCATTGATCAGGGCGAAAATCACGTCCTCAATCGCAAGCCCATTCGCCCTTGCACGCTCCCAAGTGGCAAACTCGCTGTCGGTTGGCTGGCGGGACAGCACGGTGAGATAGGCAGCGCGCAGTTGGTCTTTAGGTGTGCCTGCAGCGGCCAGATTGTTCCTGAGTTGCGTGTAAGGCTTCAAGATCGATTCAAAAAGCTCGCTGTTCATCAAAACGAGAGCCTGTGGCATGGATGCATCGAGATTGGAGTTCTCGATGTAGTCGCGATCACTCTGGCCGAACTCACGCAGGTAGTGCCCGCGCGGTGCTGGAGATTCTACATCAGCCGCTCTTGGCCAAGCTTTGGCCTGCTCCCGACGAACCTTCAGATAGCTGTCGAGCGCCGTGACGCCACGGCGGCGTGCTTCTTCGCGAAAAACCTCATCTCTGGCCAACTCGGCGGCTTTTTCTTCACGGATGATGCGTTGATCAATGTCGTAACCCGGCACGTCGATGTAGGCACGTTGCTGCCCTGCCTTTTTGAGTTCTTCCATGCTCGGTTTGGTCACTGGAATGGGCGGTGGAGCGGATTTTTGAGTTTTCTTTTCGTAAAGGCGGGCCACTGCTGGCACCACGACGTTGTCGTGGATGGAAGTGCGCGCGGTAAACTCCAAGGAGCGTATCTCGAGGTTCAGCTTCTCGATCAGTGGTTTATCTTTGGCCTTCTGCGCGGCGGTGTATTGATCACGCAGGACTTTGGACCGCTCATTGATCGCCTCATAGGCTGCGTTCGCTTTCACTGAGCCGTCGTAAATCTCCTGCGGCGTCATTAGATCCAGCGCATCGCTCAACTTGCCGCGATAAACCAGCTTTCCAGCCATCTCCGTATCAATGCCATGCCGCACCGGCAGATCGGGTGTCTCTTGAATGAGCGTAACGAACGAATCGTAAATCTGCTCCGCACTCAATCGCCTCAAAATTGGACCATTGAAGTGACTCACCTCGCCGGGCAGCAGTTCCTTTTGCTGCACTTCGCTTTGATAGGCCTTGGTCTGGTAAAGCATCCGCAAAAACGTCTTCAAATCGTAACGCACTGCCTTCATTTGCTGCACCAAGTACTCCATCACCGCTGGCTGGCTAGGCACGCTTGTGTCCATGATCTCGTCCACCGGCTCGATCAATCCTTGGCCAAACACTCGCTTCCACATGCGGTTCGCAATCACGCCCGTGAACCGAGGATTGTCTGGAGAAGTGAGCCAATCCGCGAACGCCTTGACGTCTCCGCCTTTGGCTGGTGCACCGAGCATCGTAGCAGGCTTAATGGGATCAAAAGGCTTGGCGTCCGTGTAGGCGTAGTCGTGCGGAAGCTGGAGTTTTCTTGAGTCCAATGCGGCTACCTTGCTGTAGCGGACGAAATCACCCAGGTTCTCGTAAATCCGCCCTAGGTGTTTCGTGTCAGCGGTCTGCTTCGATTTCAAAAGTCCGGTCAGACCCGTGAAGTTCGTCTCTAGCGGATAAGTGAATGCCGCCATGCGGTAGAACTGCATCTGTGTCCACTTGTCGAACGGGTGATTGTGACACTGAGCGCACTCAATCCGCGTGCCAAGAAATACACGTGTGGTGTTGGCTAAGTTATCTAGCGGCATCCCGATGTCCCGCATGTAGTAACCGATCGCCGGATTGTCCCAGACTTTGCCTTGAGCCGTCAGCAGTTCACGAACGAACGTGTCATACGGCATGTTCTCGCGGATTCGCCGTTTCACGTGCTCCAGATACGGCTTGGAGGTCATGTCTCCCTGACCGCCGTTGGCCCGCGATTGAACCCGAAGCAAGTCCGCCCAGAAGTGAAACATGTGTTGGGCAAATCCACCGCTGGCGAGCAGATGATCGATCAACGTGTTTCGGTCCGGCTTTGCCAAAAAGCTCGTGGTCTCCAGCATCGTCGGCACACGACCCACGATGTCCAAGTAAGCCCGGCGGACGAATGCTTCATCGGTTGCCGGAGCAGGAGCCTGAACACCCGCCCGCTGCCAATGCTCGCGGAGCAGTTGATCCACCCTCTCATGGGGCTCTGCGGCACTGACTGCCGTTGCGACAAAGAACAACACCGCTGTTTTCATTACTTCATCTCCCCACATGCCTTCATCACCGTCTCATGCACCGCGATATCGTGTTCTGCGTTCCACGGAAACTTCATTTCGCCGCGGATGCACTTGGCCAAGGTCGTGAACTCACCCACGTAGCGATCTTTCGGGACCTTGATCTGAATCGCATGATCTCCCTTGGCATAGCCTTCGTGCGCTGCATTCAGACGCAATACACCTTTCCCGGACTCCATGGGCATGATCTCCATGCTGCCCTTCGTTCCTGATACCTGAAACCGCCTTCTTGGCCCACCAAATGGATCGGTGTGATTGACGCGCAAAGTCACGGTCGTCTTGGGATACTCGAACACCGCCAATTGGTTGTCTTTTACTCCATCAGCGGCTGAGGGAGTCGAGAAAGAGTGCACAGCGGCAGGTTTACCAACCAACGTCACTACGGCATCGATCATGTGGCAGCCGAGTTCAAACATTCCGCCGCCTGGAAGCTTACCTATGCTCTCGCGGGTCGATTGGTCTGCGAGTTTGCCCATCATGGCATCAATCTCGGTGATCTCTCCAAGCCAGCCCTCACGCACCGCTCGGAACAGCAGCTCAAAAGCCGGATTGTGCCTCAGCATGTAGCCCATTTGGACGATGACTCCACGCTTCTCTGCCTGGAGTCGCATCTGGCGGAACTCGGCATGGTCCAAGGCTCCGGGTTTGTCCAAGTGGATGTGCTTCCCCGCCTCAATGACTTTGAGTGCCGTGCTGCATGAGGCCTCCATGGCAGTCTCGACATTCACCACTTCCAGTCCGGGAATAGCGAGCAGCGCCTCCGTACTCATCCGCGGGATGCCTTCATACGACTTTTCATCGGATGGCTCGCTGTCCGAGATACCCACCACATCATAGAGGTCGGGCAGGGCTCTCACGCTTGTGATCTTGCCTGCTGCGTGAGCGTGGCGAGTGCCTATCTGGCCAAGGCGAATGCGCTTTGGCTCAGCGCCGGTAAGCGTTTGCAGCGGACCGATAGCTAGACTGGCAGCGAGCATCGTCCGGCGATTGAATCTGGAAGACTTCATGTTGGAGGTGAGGTGCACAAGTAACGATGGGCGCGACATTTTCCTTCTGAGAGGTAGCGCTGGACGCGGGCGGCATCCTTGGGAGTATCCGCCGTGCCGGAAACGCCCGCAGAACCCACTCCAACTGAAATCAAGACTCCCGCGCGAGTCTCGTGGTGGATGTGGCCGCAAATCTTAGCGCTGGATGCGCCTCTTGTAGCTCTGGTTTGGCAGGAAGTGATGGCGCGAGCGCACAACGTGCGGCTCAGCTGGGAGTTCCGGCTAGCCTTGTTTCTCTCCACCTGGATCATCTACTTGCTGGACCGGACACTGGACGGCATTCGGGGCGAGACGCAGCAAACGGCACGTCATGCCTTCTGCATTCAGCATCGTAAGCTCATTCTCGGGCTGTTGCTTCCAGCCTTAGGATGGCTGTTGCTGTGGACGGTGTTGTTCCATCTGCCAGCGGGCGCGCTCTGGCAGGGCATGGCTCTTGGCACGCTAGCACTGACTTATCTTGCCATCTTTGCTGCTCCGGGCCGCACCATGGCACAAGCGCTCATGCTCAGCATCGCTGCCGTGGCCGCCATGGGCTTCATCAGCCAGCTTCCTGTGGTTGCTGAGGTCAAACTCACCTCTTCGGTTCTACTCACGGCGCTTCTTGGTAGTGCCGTGCTGCGGAGAGTGTCCCATACTGCCGACACATTGGTGCCAAAGCAGTTCCTCGGTGCCCTCATCTTCTCCCAAGCCTGTGTCCTAGCCTCCCACTTCTGGGATTTAGGAGCTCATCTCCTCATCTGCCGCGAGGCCCTTTTGCTGTTTGGACTCCTGGCCCTCAATCTCGTCTCCATCTCCGCCTTTGAGAAGAATGCCGCAGGCACCGATGGCCAAAGCGAGCCTTCGGCACGCATGGTGGAGTTCCGCCTTCCTCTTGCCCTTGGTCTCTTGGGCTATTTGCTCGCTGGTTTGTCAGATGGGCCACTTCCTGCCCTTGATACGCTCGTCATCACCTGCGTGGCAGCCTTGTTGTTCGTTTATCAGCTATGCAAATCGCGCGCCTCGGCGGAGACACACCACCTTTGTGCTGACCTCTGCCTTATTCTGCCGCCTACAGTCTGGTTTTTGATCCGATGACCGCGCCTTAGTTGCGCGAGGAGAAACCACCTTCGACTTCAAAGTCATACTCCGGGATGGGAGGCAGGAAGGTCAATGACCGAGCCGTCGTTGGGTTGAGGCGCAACCATGACACGGTGCCGTTGAGCTGATTCCCAAACGGAGGCCAAGTTCCCATGGGTGTATTGAGTGAAAGCCAGCCTAGCGCGCTGCTGGAGACCGCTGGGACCTCATAGAAGAACGGAATCTGTCCAAAGAAGCTTGTGATGGATGACGCCGAAAATGCTGATCCATCAGGAAGCACGCCAGTGACTTGCACCGAGCCCGATGGCAGCACGTTCAACCTCGCCGTGCCATCGCCCTGCGGATAATCTGGATTGCCCAAGGTGCCTGCAGGTTGCCGCAAGATTACGTTATACACAGCTGCTAGCGGTTTAGCGGCCAAACGATAGCTCTTCCAATCCGAGCGCACGGCTTCCACATCCACTTCCGCCGAGTTGTTGGTGTCCGCAGAGCGTAGTTTTGCCGTCAATCGGCCAGTTTGATTCGAAATAGAGCCCGCAAGCACCAATCCTTTGAGTGGAGCCGCTCCGCCAAGCAGCAGATCGAACGTGGTGTCCGCACCCGCCGTGCCCTTCACCCGGGAGTTGATCGTACCGGTCTTCCCTCCTGAGCGCACGGTGCCAGTGGCGGCTCCTGTGGCAGAAATGTTCAGTTTGAGGTAACCGCCCTGACGATTCTGCTCAAAGGATGAAGTCCTTTCCACCAATCCTTCAAACGACCCAAGACTCGGACCTGGCAGAGCCTGCACGGGCACCTGTGCCAGGAACGGAGCACTCGTCCCAGCTTCGTTTTTGGCGGTGATCCTGAGTGAATAGATGCCCGGAAGCGATGCAATGCCAGTGATGACTCCCGTGGTGGTGTTTAACTTCACACCTGATGGCAGTCCGGTGGCACTGAACGATGTCGGGCTGTTCAGCGCCTGGATTTGATCGTTGATGACACCACTCACGATCCACGGACTGTTCTGCACGAGCGCCTGGACCACTGGCTTCAACCTAACAGCCACGCGCATGATGCCGCCAGTACGCGCGGTCACTCCTGGAAGCGTGTAAACGCACTGGTAATCACCAGCATCACCCGCGACCACGGTTTGGATCTTCAACTGGCTGCTCGTAGCTCCGGATATGCGTCCACCATCGTCCAGAGCTTGAGGCCCCTTCTGCCACCGGAAGCCTAACGCACCGCTTGGGGCAGTGACGTCCGCATTCAGCGCAAGCAATGAGCTTTCATTGGCCGTGCTGTTCACCGTGGCTGGATTGAATACCGCCAAGACCGCTGCTGCGGATGTCACAGCGCTACCTTCTGCATTCGCGATCTTCACCGTGTAGCTGCCGCCATGTGTTAGCGCTAAGGTTGGGATAACATAACTGGCTGTTGTCGCACCGGCGATGTTCTTTCCATTCAACCTCCACTGAAAGCTATGTGGCTCACCGCCAGTGGCTGCTACCGTGAAAGTCACGCTCTCACCCACTGCGGCTAGTTGGTTGTCTGGCGGGTCCGTGATGCTGGGTAGTGGCAGCGGCAGCGTGGTGAACGTGCGGTTGGTGCCTGACACCCGCCCACCACTGTCAGAAGCCACCGCTTTGAAGTAATACTTCTTCTTGGCCAGCAAATTGGTGATGGTCGCATTGAATGTCACCGGTGTGGTTCCTGCGGGGAAGTTCTGTGAGGGTGTCCTCTGGCCGAGCGCGGCAGAAGCGCCGTATTCAAACCAAACTTCGGTATCCAAACGAGGTATCACACTGCCAGATAGCGTGGCCGTGGAGTGGGAGATGCCGCTGGCTGCCAAGGTCGTGATGTCCGAGCCTCCCGCAGGAGGCGCTCCATACTCCGCCATGCCTATGTCCACTTGTGCGCCGAACACGCGCACCCGGTTGAAGTAGTCCACCTCGCCCGTAGCCGCCGCGAATGATGGATCGCCGGCATTCACCGCCGCGGAGGTCGCCAGGAGGCTAAAGTCCAGTGCCGTCACATTGGAAAATCCAACGCTGGTGACGAAGAACGAGTGCCCATCCTGACCCGATGCAGTCTTCCAGTTGGCAAAGCCGTTCTGATTCACATTTCGCCATGAGAACAGCGCGTTCCCGGCAGTGCTGCCGGAGTAGAGATTCCAGTCGATCTCATTGGTGATGAAGGTGCTCGTGGTATTCTCTTGCAGAATGAATAACGGCACCGCGCTCTGACTGACGATGATGTTGTGGCGGATCTTCGTGGTGGAGATGTTGTGCTGAAGGGAGATCTGCGCTCCGCCATAGGCCGCCGTGTCATTTTGATACAGCGTGTTGTGTGTGAAGCTGCACCCGGTAGCGCCGCCGACATTGCGTGAGTAACCGCCAATGAAAATGCCGCCCACGTGATTTCGCCTCACGAGGTTGTTTCTCACGATCACTCCCGTGGCAAAACGTCCACCGTGCTCACTCCCCACTTCGATACCGAAGTTGCTGCTGTAGACGTGGTTGCGCTCAATGATGATCGACGCACCGCCATCGACGTAGATGCCAGCAGCAGAGCGCGTGTCGTTGTCTCCACCGGCTATGAAGTCGCCGCCGTAAGCTGGGTTATATTGGGTGTCGATGTTGTAGACGATGTTCTCCGCACAGAGGCCATTGCGGGCGTAGTCCAGGGACTCGTTATTGTTGGTTCCTTCAAATCCGATGAAGTCGATGCCGATGTTGTTGCAGTCGTGCACCACGTTGCGGATGACCTTGAAGTCCGTGACGTTGCCGTTGAGCACCAGCGCCTCGCTCGCGCCTAGCCGCAGGTCGTGGATTTTGTTGCCAGTGATTTCTATTCCACTGATGGCCGTGGCATTGTTTCCCGCCACGAGAATGCCATGCGCATTCGCGTCAAAGGAGTTCAGCACGGCGTAATTGTGCCAAATGTGGTGGACGTTGTTATCCAGCAACTTCACTCCGACAGACGCACCGCTCACGTAGATGCCCATGGGCACTTTAGCCGCATTCGAGGTCTCGTAGTTTCTCAGTTCCAGGCCCTGGATCGTGACGTAGCTGCTGTTGTTGATCCTGACCAATGCAGACCCTCCGTTTGGTGGCACGACTCCGGTCTGGTCCAGCACGGCTTGTTCACCGTTGTAACTCTTGAGCGTGATGCGGGCATTGCTCGTGCCGGAACGGTTGTTAAAGGTCACGCGCTCGCTGTAGACACCTCCCCGCACATGAATCGTATCGCCCGCACGCGCTGCCGTGACGGCACGCTGCACATTCCGCCAGGGCGCGGCCAGTGAGCCAGCGGCGGTATCACTACCAGTCGTACTGACATAGTAGTCCGCTGCTGATGCAATAGACAACGCTCCCAGCAACCAACCGGCCGCCAGGACGCTAAGGGTCTTGGGCATCAATAATCTCACGTCGGAAGGGAATAGCGGAGTTTTATCCTGGTTTGATGACGCTTCCAGGACGAAAACGATGCTTCGCTTTCTCTAAAAGGTGAGCATCTCGAATAAAAGCAGCGCCAAATCTCCTTCTGGCGTATTCCCCTTCTCCGACACCCCTGATTGACAACTGTCCTTTGCCCCCCTTCATTTCCTTATGTCCATGAACGATAGCCCCCTGATCCATACGCCCACCAACTACGTCGTCCCCACCGTCATCGAGTCTGACGGTCGCGTGGAGCGCGCCTACGACATCTACTCCCGGCTGCTGAAGGACCGCATCATCTTCCTTGGCACGCCCATTGACGATCAAGTGGCCAACATCATCATCGCCCAGTTGCTCTTCCTTCAGATGCAGGATCCCAAGAAGGACATCAATATCTACATCAACTCCCCTGGCGGCTCCGTCACCGCAGGTCTGGCCATCTACGACACCATGCAGTTCCTCACTTGCGATGTCTGCACCTACTCCATCGGCCTTGTGGCTAGCATGGGCGCTGTCCTACTCGCCGCTGGCACCAAAGGTAAGCGCTACGCTCTGCCTAACTCCGACATCATGATCCACCAAGTCTCCGGCGGTGCTCGTGGTACTGCCTCCGACGTGGAGCGCACCGTGGAGTACATGTTTGGTCTGAAGAAGCGCCTCAACCGCATCCTCGCCCACCACACCGGCAAAACTGAAGAGCAAATCGCCAAGGACGCAGACCGCGACAATTACATGTCCGCTGCTCAAGCCGCCGAATACGGCCTCGTCGACAAGGTGCTTGAGAACAAAAAGCAGCTCCCTGACGCCAAGGAAGCCTAATCTCGCCTGCTCGATCACTCAGGGCTGACGCACTCGCGGCGTCAGCCCTTTTTCGTTTCTGCACTCTGCCTTGAGTCCTTGCGCGTGCTGGACACAATGGATTCAACCACCGCCACTACCCCTTTGGAACCCGAACTGCCAGACTCCGCACCAGACACTAGCCCGCTCATTCATGATGCACGGGCTGCCTTGCAGCAGTACTTCGGTTTCCGCGACTTCCTCGATAACCAAGAGAACGTCATCTCCGGCATCCTCTCCGGGCGCGATACCCTGGTCATCATGCCCACCGGCGGTGGTAAGTCCCTCTGCTACCAATTGCCCGCCATGGTCATGGAAGGCGTCACCGTTGTGGTCTCGCCACTCATCGCGCTCATGAAGGACCAAGTCGATGCCCTTCAGGCCAAAGGTATCCCCGCTACCGTCATCAATAGTACCCTCAGCCCCTCGGAGCAGATGGACCGCATCTCCGCGCTGCGTGCGGGTCATTTCAGGCTCGTCTATGTCGCTCCAGAGCGCTTCCGCCAGCGCTCCTTCGTGGACAGCTTGCGCTCGGTAGACATCGCCCTCTTTGCTGTAGATGAAGCGCACTGTCTCTCGCAGTGGGGACATGATTTCCGCCCAGACTACCTTCGGCTGCGTGAAGCTCTGGAGAAGCTAGACCGTCCCCAAGTCGTAGCCCTCACTGCCACCGCCACCGCAGATGTCCGTAGCGACATCCTGAAGCATCTCGACATGCGGGAGCCGTTCGTCACCGTCTCCGGTTTCGCTCGGCCAAACCTCAGCTTCAACATCCTACAGACCAAGTCCCACGACGACAAGTATCGCCGCCTGGAGGAGATCGTGAACCTCCACCGCACCGGCATCGTCTACTGCTCCACTCGCAAGCGTGTGGAAGAAGTGTGTGACCAACTCGCCGAGCGCGACATGAGCGTCATCGCCTACCACGGCGGCATGGATGAAAAGGAGCGCGACCGTGCTCAGGAGCTCTTCATCTCGCGCAAAAAAGACATCGCCGTGGCTACCAACGCCTTCGGCATGGGCATCGACCGCAGTGATGTGCGCTTCGTCATCCACTTTGATGTTCCAGGCTCCATCGAGGCTTATTATCAGGAAGCAGGACGCGCTGGACGTGATGGCGAGCCCGGTCACTGCGAGCTCTTCTTCAACTTTGCCGACACACGCACCCAGGAGTTCTTCATTGAAGGCAGCAATCCCTCCTTTGAAGTCATCCGCGATATCTATCAGACCCTGCTCAACCTCTCTGATGAGAAAAACGAGGTAGAAGCCTCCATCGACGACATCACCAACAAGACCGGGCTCAAGAATAGCATGGCCGTCTCCTCCGCCCTCTCCCTGCTCAACCGGGAAGGCTACATCGAGCGCTACGACATCCCCGGCAAACGCATCCGCGGCACCCGCATGCTCCAGCCCAACGTACGCGCCAGAGACCTCCAGCTCGACAAGCAAGCCCTCCAGGAAAAATACAAACGCGACCTCTCCAAGCTCAAGGCCACCATCGACTTCTGTTATGCCAACGAGTGCCGCCAGGCCCAGATCCTCCGCTACTTCGGTGAGGAACATCCAGAGACCTGCGGCTCCTGCGACATCTGCCAAAAGGACAGCACCGCCCCACCACGCCCCGGCACCGCTGAGGAGATCCTCATGCTCCGTCAGGCGCTCAGCGGCATCGCCCGCATGTCCTGGAAGCGCAAAGATGGCAACTACGGCGGCCGCTATGGCAAAGGCCGCATCATCGCCATGCTCACCGGCTCACGATCCAAAGACGTGCTGGATGCACGGCTAGACCAGCTCTCCACCTACGGCTGCCTCAAGTCCCTCGGAGCCCCCGCCTTGCAAATGCTCTTTCAGGAGCTAGAGCGGCACGAGTTCATCGAGACCAACCCTGGCGAATACCCCACCCTCGCCCTAACAGACAAAGGCGTCTTCGCCATGAAGCACGGTACCCAGGAGAAACTCCGCTGGCCCGTAGTATCGTCCGCCTCCCTTCCCTTCAATCCCACCACCAGCCCCGAGATCAAGACCCGCGAGCTCGGCTGGGATGACGCCCTCTTCAACAAACTCAAGCGCCTCCGCACCGCCCTAGCAGAGTCCAACGGGAAACTCTCTTCCAGAATCCTCAGCAATGCAGTCCTGGAATCCCTCACTCGCCTCCAACCCACCACCGTCGAGAGAGCGCTCAGAATCCGTGGCATTGGCGTGCGAAAAGCCGCCAACTACCTCCCCGACTTCATTCGCGTCATCCAGCAGCACAAAGACGGAAAGTGATTCACCGCCATGGCCGCCAAACCACGAATCGTCATCCTCACCGGAGCCGGAGTCTCCGCCGAGTCAGGCGTACCCACCTTCCGCGGCAGTGACGGGCTATGGGAAGGCCACCGCATCGAAGACGTAGCCACCCCCAGAGCCTTTGAGCGCAATCCCGCCCTGGTACAGACCTTTTACAACCAACGCCGCGCTGCCCTCAAGAACGTCCAGCCCAACGCCGCCCACCTCGCCCTCGCCGAGTTAGAGAAAGCCCTCGGAGAACGCCACGTCACGCTCATCACCCAGAACGTCGACGACTTGCATGATCGCGCTGGCTCCCAGAACCTCATGCACATGCACGGCGAGCTGCTCAAGGCCCGCTGCGTGGTATGCGAAAACGTCTGTCACTGGGACGAAGACATCCAGCCCACGTCCCCCTGCCCTTTTTGTCAGCGCACCGGCACCCTCCGCCCCCACATCGTCTGGTTTGGAGAGATGCCCCTCTACATGGAAGAAATCGAGACCGCCCTCTACGGCGCGGATCTCTTTGTCGCCATCGGCACCTCAGGCAAAGTCTATCCCGCCGCCGGCTTCGTCCGCCTCGCCAAAGCCGCCGGAGCCCACACCATCGAGTTCAACCTAGAGCGAAGTGACATCTCCCCCGAGTTCAAAGAACACCGCATAGGCCCCGCCGGCCACCTAGTCCCCACCTGGGTAGAAGAAGTCATCCAAGCCCATCCGTGACAACCCAGCAGGCAATGGCAGAAGAATGAAGGCAAAAGCATAATAAACAGGCCCCAACGGAAAACATTCTACTGCCACCATTCTCCTGCCATCCACTCCCCCGTAATAAACCGGCGACATTGGCAGAAGAATGACGACAAAAGAATCACAACCAGGCCCCAACCAAAGAACCCATTCTTCTGCCACCACTCTCCTGCCATCTAAGCTCACCTCGCGTCACCTGCGGCCGTGCCACCCGTTTCGGCGGGGAGGGACTTATTCTCCAGCCAGACGTATTCCTTCCAGGAGCCCTCATACAGGCGGACGTTCGGGTATTTGAGCACATGCTTCAGGGTGAAGTAAATGAGACTGCCTTCACGTGAAGTACCGCAGTAGCAAATGATGCTCTTATCCGCTGTGATACCCGCGCGCTCCAACTCAGCTTTCATCGCATCCAGCGGCTTGAACTGATGAGTGTTGTCACTCTCCATGAGGCGAGCCCAATGAAAGCTGATGGCTCCAGGGATGTGACCCTTGCGCAACCACACGTCATCATTGCCTTGATACTCATTCAGCGGACGCGCATCGATCAGCACATTGCCCGGCTTGCTAACGTGCGCTTGCACCGTTTTGACATCGACCCCGATGCTGGGGTCACCTTTCTCGGGGAGTTTGCCCGCTGGATTGCCAAAGTAATCTTTTGCAGGCTGCAGTCCCGCCTTCACCCATCCCGCAAGGCCGCCATCGACGACCCGGATGTTCTGCACGCCAAACTTCTCCAGCACATACACCACCATGCTGGTGCTCAAGATCTCGTCATTGGGCAACTTATCGCCCGTGGCGTAAACAAGATGCAGGCGATCTTTGTCCACCCCGGCACGGACCAGCAGAGCGCGCGTAATGTCGTCTGGAAGGTATTGCACAGGCACAGCTTCGTTGGTGCCGCGCAAGGTATCGAAGTTGATGTGGTGTGCCGTAGGCAAGTGACCGCGGAAGTAGTCTTTGTAGCCGCCACGTGTATCCAGCACGATGGGGCGCTGATCTGCATCCGCGTTCTCGATGAGTTTCTTGGCTTCTAACGGTGAAATGAGGCCAATATCTGCCTGAGCAGCAGTGGCGATGAGAAGGAGTGTAAGGATGGCTTTCATGGTTGAACGGTGATTTGGGTTTATGGAGTGGTGGAGGGATGCGTTAGAAGGTGAAAACGAAGTTGATCTTCGCGATGGCGCTGACCTGGCCTTCATCTGGGAGGTTAACCCAGCTCTCGAGCACGATGTGCTTGGTAAGGTCATACTTGGCTCCGAGGGCGGTCATCGTGCCGTCTCCATCACGAGTCTGCACGATGTCGGCATTGAGGTTGAGGTTCCGATCGAAGACCTTGAAGTTGCGGTCGATGCCGAACAAGAAACTGTTGCCATTGGTTTGCAGCCCGTAGCCCGCATGAAGGCGAAAGAGGCCAAAGTCATGACTCAGCATCGCATAGGTGAACGGATCTCCAGCACGATCCATGTCCGTGACGGCTACTCCGGCGATCCCGAGCGTGAACATGCCATGCTCCCACGGCGAGAAGCGCGCTTTGGTTTGGAAAAACAGCGGCCCGCTTTGATCCACCCCAATTGGGCTATCCAGACCCCACTCAAGGTGAAACGGCTCAAAGTCCCAGCCCGTCTTGAACCCCATCCAGAAGGAATGCTTGCCATCGCCATTGGCAGCGAACTGATTCAGCCCGCCAAAGCTGCTAAAAGCCTGCACGGCCACCGTGCGATGCGGCACCGTATCGGTAGTGGGGATGTTGTTCAGGCCGCTTGGCGTGCCAAAGACGGAGCCGGCGAGCGCAAATGCGGCCAGGACGAGTTTCTTTGTGTTGGTTCTCATGGGGAAATGATTTTGAAGACGACTGCGGCGACTAAGGCGGACACCGGCAGCGTGATGACCCACGCGGCCAGCACCGGGACGACAGTCCGCCACTTCGCCTGATGGGTGGTGATTCCGATCCCTAGCAGCGCCCCAACACTCACGTGCGTGGTTGAAACCGGCAGTCCATGCACGCTGGCAGTCGTCACGAGCAACGCGGTGGCGAGATTTGCCGCAAATCCCTGGCCGGGGTTCATGTCGGTGATCTTGTGGGCGAGCGTATCCGCCACATGCCTAGCACTGATGAGTCCACCGAGAGCCATCGCCCCAGCCACGAGGATCATCCCCGCGCTGTTTTGGAACCAACCAATGCCCAGCAGCAGCGCGGCCATTTTGGGCGTGTCATTCAGCCCGCGAGCAAAGCACACCGCACCCGCACTGAGGAAGTGCACGGCATCCAGCGTGCGCGTGCGGTGATCTGGTGCGAGGCGCACAGCTTTCAACCCAAGGTAAAGCACCGAGCCCGCAGCCACAGCAATCAGCGGACTCATCAACAGCGGCTGCAAAAACGCCTCCCACAGTTTCCCCACGTTCACCTCACCCGCCATCCAGCCCGCGCCCAGCAGTCCACCGGTCAGCATGTGCGTCGTAGACACAGGAAATCCAAAGCGCGTGGCCAACACCCCAGTCAACCCAGCTCCACCCGCCACAGCCAACAGAAAAGCCGGTTGAGCAATCAGGTTATCCGGGACCAACCCCTTCCCCGAGAACGCCTTCAACATCGTCGCCGCCAACCCCACTGCAGCTAGGCAACCTGCAGCCGTCGTGATCGCAGCCCAATGCACCGCCGTGCGGTAAGTCGTCGTCCCGCTGCCATACAGAGAGGCCACTCCTTTGAAATTAGCGTTCGCTCCATTGGCATAAGCGACAGCCAGGGCAGCAATGAGAATGGAGGCGGTGAGCACGAGGCGAGCGAGAGTTAATATGCTTAGTTCGGCATATAACGAACGAGCGCAAGACCTTATTTGCGCATTTTGGCATATAATGGCTTCGCTTGCCGCCATCCCCTGCCTCCGCTAGCTATGCAGAGTGAAAAAGTTCAACTGCATCCCTGCCATGAAGGCGCTGAGCGACGAGAGTCGCCTGCGTATCATTCGTTTGCTGATGCAAGGCCAGCACAGCGTGAACGAGATCGGCGAGTCCGCAGGCCTAACCCAATACAACGTCTCCAAACACCTCCGCATCCTCCGGGAGGCAGGCCTTGTGGAGCAAGAGAAGAGCCGCCAACAAAGACTCTACTCCCTCGCCGCAGCCTTCACCGAGCATCTGGCAGAAAACAAAAACGTCCTCGATCTAGGCTGCTGCCAGTTCGACTTCACCAAACTGCCCAAGTAACCCCCAGACTTGGCAACAGAATAGCCAAGAGGCCCAAAAAAACATTCTACTGCCACCATTCTACTGCCATCCACTCCCCCGTAATAAACCGGCAACATTGGCAACAGAATAACAAATAGGCCCCAACCAACGAAAACATTCTGCTGTCACCCATTCTGTTGCCAACCAAACTCCCGTTCCGCTAGCGTCTCATCGCTAGGATCAGCTCATCGAGCTTTTGCAGCACTGCCTGCATCTGATTCTGATCATAGGCAGCGTCAGCGTTCATGTTCAGCGTGGAGACTTGGTTCGTGTTGGCGCTGGTGCCCTGGATGGCGGTATTTAGCTCATCCGTCGTGGCACGGGTCTGGATGTCGTCGTTGAGGGCATTGAGTTGGTCCCGCATCACCTGAGAGGAGAGCGAGGAGCCATTGGCGGGTTGGGCAGGGTCAAAGGGCATGGATTTGAGGTGGTTAGAGATTGTTAAATAGGAGCGCGGACACTGCTGTCCGCCTCATCGAGAGTGCTTCCAGGGTGGAGCAGCTCGGGGTGCATGGTTCGTTTTGGATGGTTTTCTGGCATCCGGGACCACCTCTCGGGGTGGTGAGCCGCGCCCTCAGGGGTGGTTCGTCGGAGCCTTTGGGGTGGTGAGTCGATGCCCTGGAGGTGGTTCATCGCACCCCGTGAGCACCCGTGCGGGACCCCTCGGGCACCCTCGCGGGACCCCTGGAGCACCCTTGCGGGACCTCGGAGGCTGCGGCTCACCACCTTCAGGGGTCCCGGGCACCACCTCCGGGGGTGCCGTTGACCACCCCCAGGGGTGGTCATCACCAGCCCTCAGGCCCCCGTTGACCACCCTTTGGGGTGGTTATCACCTGCCTTGGGGGTGGTAATACCC
>JAEUHM010000054.1 GCA_016795485.1 Verrucomicrobiaceae bacterium
CGCTGGCTTCACCGAGGTGCTGCGCCTGACCTTCCCCGCCCACATCCGCTGGCCCGGCGAATGCCACCTCGCCTTCGATGGCGACGCGAGCCACCTGCTCGCCCACACCGCCCTCGGCAGCGTGTGCCGTTGGGATTTGAAAATGCTGGAGACGGATTTGGACTTAGCCTTTGGTAGGAGTACGGCCGTTATTTCACATTGACTAAATAATCAACTCTCCTCACTATTCGCGCATGTACGTCGTGCGCAGAATCGTGCCAGCAGTTCGCCGCCTTTGGCTGGCGTTTTCGCATGTATGGTCGCCACCGAAGTCGCGGATCGTGCTCATCAGTTCGCCTTTGGGCGTGATGATCCAGCATCGACGGAATCGCTAGTTTATGCTCGACTGTGGGACATGAATCCCCTACCCCGAGTGCTACTCAGCGCATTTCTCTCTTTGCAAAGTATCGCGGCTCTCCACTCGCAAACCCGGGATGAGAAGTTCCGCACAGCTGTGGATGGCATGTTCGCTGAACTCGTCCAGACACGACGCAACCTGCACGCCAATCCCGAGCTTTCTAACGAAGAGAAACAGACTTCTCGCGTAGTAGCCGACAAACTCAAATCTCTGGGGCTAGAAGTCACCGAGGGCATTGCCGGTTACGGGATCGTTGCCTTGCTCAAAGGCAAAAGTGAGGGCAGATGCCTCGCCGTTCGTGCCGACATGGACGGGTTGCCAATTAAAGAACTGCGCTCAGTGCCCTATCGCTCGCGTAATCCAGGTGTGATGCATGCCTGTGGGCACGATGTGCACGTTACAGTGGCTCTAGGGGTCGCCGAACTTCTTTCACGCTTCAAAGATGACGTTCAGGGCACCGTTAAGTTCATCTTTCAACCCGCTGAAGAAGGCATGCCAGCGACTTTCGAGGGCGATTGGGGAGCCAAGAAGATGGTAGCAGAAGGTGTCATGGAGAATCCAAAGCCGGAGGCTATTCTCGCACTTCATTCTTCAACCGCCGTCACTAAGTTGGACTCAAATGGCGCTGATATTCCTGCCTACTTGGAGGCTGGCGAGTTGGGGTGGAACATCGGGCCCACCAATGCGAACTCCGATCGCTTCAAGATCACCATCAATGGCCAGATGGCCCACGGATCTGCACCTCACCGCGGTGTGGACGCTATCGCCGTTGCCGCTCAGGTCATTAACGCGCTTCAACTCATTCGCAGCCGCGAGACCAACACTCAGCAACCCCTCGTCATCACCGTTGGCACTATTCAAGGTGGACAGCGCGAAAACGTCATAGCAGATCGCGTGGAAATGGCGGGCACGGTGAGAACCTATGATGACGCCCTTCAAAGCCGTGTGATCGACTTGATGAAGAGGACCATTGAAGGGATAACTGCGGCCCACGGAGCAACCGCCGAGTTCCACTATCGCAAATCGTACCCTATGGTGGTGAATGAAGCACCATTGGTTAACAAGCTTTTGCCGACCATGCGCAGAATCGCGGGCAATGATCAAGTCATTGAGTTAAGACCTGGGATGGGTGGGGAGGACTTTTCCTATTTTTCCCGCTTGGTGCCGGGCTTCTACTTCCGCCTTGGATGCGCCAACGTTAAGGAGGGAATCACTGGCGGACAGCATACGCCGGAGTTTGACGTGGACGAACGTGCGCTCAAGACCGGCGTGGAAGCCATGGCAGCTATGGTCTGCGACTTTTTGCAAGATTAACAGCTACAATGCCATCAGCGGTGCCGGGACCATGAACGCATGCTGTTCAAGCAGACTGCGCGCACCATTCCACGACAAATAAGGGGTGAGAGACACCACCAGTCCGTACGCCATCGCCACAGGCACCGTGGCAAATCTCGCAATCCAACGAGTAGCCCAATGACGAGGAGATTCCCGCCGCCTTGCACGGCTCACGGCCCAGCCAGTGAGAATGCGGGCTGGGAAGATGAAGACCACAAACACGAGGCTCGGAAGCCAGACAAGGTCACGCGGCGTTAGCTCGATTTTCAGAAGATAGAGCGGCAATGCCAGCAGTAGAGTCACCAGCAGCGCCAACCAAAAGGCCATCGGTGCATGTTTGAACCAGATTCGAACCTCCCGCCATTCCCACATCGCAGAAAATTTGCCTGTAAGTGCCAGCCTCGCTTGCAAGAAAGGCAGATGAATGGCCACCAGGGCTAGCAACACCCCTCCCACAAACGTCAACACTGCCCCAACACCTGCTACAGTGCTACTAGCGGCAAACATAAGTGCCACTGGAACAGCCAGCCACACCAGTGCCCCCGCAAACCCCTTCAATCCCAGCCCAATGAGATAGGTGAGTCTCAACCTACCGATATACTGTGAAAACCTCCCTGCCATGTCCGACCACTTGGCCTCCTGTGAAAGCAAGCGGAAAAACTTCAGTGGCTGCGGCCAAAGAAACCAACGCAATTTTCCACCGCGAATGATGGCCCACACCACGTGAAGAAACGTCAATGCAGCCAATGCTAACACGACTGCGTGCCACAGACCCGCATTACGAGAACCAGGGGCGATCAACTCGGCATCATGCCATAGTTCAACGGCCAACCTCAACGGCCAAAGCGCCAGCCAAGTGCCAAGGGCAACACTGCCCAAGACCGAAGCCATTCGTACCCCACAAAATCCATCCCGAAAGCGACCTGTCTCCGCGACCCGACCACTCACGTGGAGCAAATACCCAAGGCTCAAAAAATTGAGCAACGGGACGACAGAACAGACCGCCAAAAGTCCAATCAACGCCACCAGACCGAATATCCAATCCCAAGCTCGCCCCATCCGTTGAAAAAACGAAGGCTTTTGACACTCGATGACTGCGTCTGACATCCCGATATCAAAACCACGAACCGCCCAAAGTCGCAAGCCATCATCATCTGCCTAGTTTTTGAGTTAAGGCGAACGTGTTCTGATGGGGAGACCAGGCAGATTCAGTCAACTTTGAAGACTCCGCTCGAAGGATTGCGATCACATTAAAATCTTAATCCGCCGGCCTCCAAGAATGGCCAAAATCAATCCACGGTCCATCTTGTATCCAGGCAGCGGGCACGCTAAACACTTGGCGATGAGCAAACCCACAGACATCCAGGTGCGCGAGGCCCACACGAGTTTTATTGACGTCAAATTGCGCGTTCCGCTGAAGTTCGGGCGTGAGACGGTGACTTCAGCCACTTGTCTGCGGGTGAAGGTGATCGTGGAGAATGCCCAAGGAAAGCGTGCTGAAGGCTGGGGCGAGACCCCTCTGAGCGTATCCTGGGTCTGGCCAGGCAAGCTGAGTGTCGAAACTCGTCTTGAGCGAATGAAAGCCTTTTCGGACCAGATCGCTCCCATGCTTTGCTCCTCTGATATCAAAGGTCACCCGATGGAGATCGCATCTGATTTTCAGCATACGCACCTCCTACCGGCTTTAGAGAAAGTGAATGCAGCTGCCGGAGGCGAGCCTATGCCCTATCTGGGAGGTCTGGTCGCATTCAGCGCTTTCGACATCGCCGTGCATGATGCGTTTGGGCGACTATACAACGTCGACTGCTACCAGACTTACAACGCGGACTGGATGAATCGGGATCTCGGCGCTTATCTGCATGACGAGCAGTTTGCTGGGAAGTATCCTGCCGACTACTTCACGAAGGATGTGCCCAAAACATTGCCCGTGTGGCATCTCGTGGGCGGTGTGGATGCTCTGGAGACACAGGATCTCAATGGCACCGAGCCACAGGATGAATACCCACTGCTGCTAGCGGACTGGATTGTGCAGGACGGGCTGAAATGCCTCAAGGTGAAGCTTCGTGGCACAGACGCTGCATGGGACTATGAGCGGATGGTGCGTGTGGCTCGCATTGGTCTGCCGCTGGGAGTGCGTTGGCTCAGTGCAGACTTCAACTGCACGGTGCAAGACCCTGCTTATGTGAATGACATTCTGGACAAGCTTTTGCAAAATGAGCCAGAGATCTATGCACGTACTCTGTATGTGGAGCAGCCATTCCCGTATGACTTGGAGGCGCATCAGATCGACGTCCGCAGTGTCTCCGCTCGCAAGCCCTTGTTCCTGGACGAGTCAGCGCATGACTGGGAGTTTGTAAAGCTAGGCCGCAGTTTGGGCTGGAGTGGTGTGGCGCTGAAAACGTGTAAAACACAGACTGGTGCACTTCTCAGTCTCTGCTGGGCTAAGCAACATGGTATGCCGCTCATGGTGCAGGATCTCACCAACCCGATGCTCGCCATGATTCCTCATGTGCGGCTCGCTGCTCACGCGGGAACGATCCAGGGCGTGGAGTGCAATGCGATGCAGTTCTATCCTGATGCCTCGAAGAAAGAGGAAGCCGTGCATCCGGGCCTGTATCGTCGTCGTGACGGAGTCGTGGACCTCAGCACCCTGGGAACAGTGGGCATGGGCTATGGTGCAGCGGTGAGCCAGTCTTGAAGTCTGGCATCCAGGCCTTTAGGCAAGGCAGACCGATCAGTGCTTCGGAGCCGGGTGGCGTTTCCGTCATCGTCAATTTTGATTCCAACGTGATGTTCCAACCAACTCGGGAACCACTCGGGGCTTTGTTTCAAAAGCGGTGGCATGGGCACGCCTTTCGCTAAACCTTTTGCCGTAAAACACCAGAGAATGGCATCGTCAGGGGACCACGCCAACCTGGATGAGGTATTTGGCGCACTCATTTGTCCCAAAACTCGCCGGCCGGTGTTCACATCCACGACATGTAGCGCGCCATTACTACCCAGTGCAGCCAACCTTTCACCTGCTCCACAGGCAGACAACGACACGATGGTGCCTCCTAACTCAATAGGAGTCGGCAGGAGTCGATTGTTCTTCCAATCACAGATCTGCACCAAGCCAGAAACCGCTACGGCTAGTCGCTCGTCAGAAATGAAGCAGATCTGATGGATCGCCCCGCGTTGCCAGTCTCTGACGAAGCACTCCTGCTCCGTCGTCAGATCAAACAGACGGACTTCACCCGCTGGATAGCCTAGTGCAGCGAGTTTACCTGACGGAGACAGCGCCAGAGCGCTAGGTTTTCCCCAGGAGAACACCTTTGGATCTACCTTTGGTCTGCACAACGCCACACCTGCACCATCTGCGGTGTCTGCCAGCACAGCTTGAGCATCTCTACTCACACAAGCCAGTCTGAGCGCCTCAGTTCCCCGCTGCCACAATGTCTTCACCTCGCCTTTGGGGGAAACTTGGCAAACTTTCCCCTTACTGCTCACAGCACGCCAATCCATTCCATTGTCTGCCACCACAAGGGCCAGCCACTCATAGTCCGCACTCTTGAGTTCTGGCCGCTCAACCTTTGCAACCAACTGCATCCACTCGATGACCAAGTGGTCTTCGTGCGCAAAGACCATCACTCGGCTGGATGGATCAGCAGCGCAAGTAACACGCCCCTCCATGCCCGAGATGTCCTCTGCGATCATCGAATCGTCAGAGAAGTCCAACACGGATGGTCTTCGAAAGTTGGCCTGCATCAAGACGGCTGCCCCACCCACCGGAAGAAGGGTCTTGAGTGGGTCCTCATTTGAGAACGTTCTCGCCAGACCACCGCTCAAGGGGTTCCAAAGAGAAATGGCAGAAGGTTGTCGGATCCACAGGGCACTCTCGTCTCGCAGAAAGCTTAGATTGAGAACTGTGTCACTCGTCACATAGGCACTGGTTCTGCCATCTCCATGATTCAACCAAACATCACCACTCCTCCAAGCTGCGGCCACCCGTTGCCCATTCGCATCAACGGCCAAACCCGAGAACGGAGCAGGAATAGGAGCCTGTAGCACGCTTGGAGAAGACGCATCGTCAGTTCCGAACAATAATATGCGCCCTCCTTCTGTCCCCACTGCCACTTGATTACCGTCGATAGAAGCGGCACTGCGCCACTCTCGACCTGGGAGCACGCTTGTGGCCATGGTGGCTTCACCAGCGGCACTAAACTGGGAGACATTCTGCACCGCAACGCACCATAGTTTCTCTTCGGCAGTCCAAGCGAGCAGACGAAGACCTTCCACATCCAACTCGCTCGCTTGCCAGGTTCCATCCTTTTGCAAAAGGCCAACCGGACCTCGATTCCCCGCCACAGCCACATGACCGGCTGACGAAACGGCTAAGTGCGCGATCTTGCCGTCAGCCGGAATGGGAAAGGCTTCCGCTTGTGGCGCTCCTCGACGCGCCCTCACCAATATCTCGCCCTTCTCGACTTCCATTACCACAGCAACCCATTGGCCGTTGGTTGATACTTGGAGCAGGCGGACTTTTCCTGCGGGCAACGGCGTGACCGGAGCTATGACTGCGGGATGGCTCCGATGCCGCAGGGTAGCGAGCGCAATGCCGAGCGCGGCTTGATTCTGCGGGTCCTGGCGCAGGGCATGGGCCCAGTGCGCTAGTGCAAGCGTGGGGCGGCGGCGCTCGCGGGTGACACCCATGAGGTAGCTTTCGTTAGAGGAGCGCCGCAGGGTCTCGGTGTGATTTTGTTCAGCTTGCTGGAGGGCTCTGCGTATCTCCAGGTTCTTCCCTGTCAGCAACAACAGGGAGGCGATGAGCGTGACTAGCAACAGCACGCTGACAACCGCAGCCGAGCGATGTCTCGCCGCCCACTTGCTGATGACGTAGAGCGTGCTCCGAGGTGCGGCTTTGAGCGGCTGGCCCTCAAGCCAGGCTGCCAGATCGTCGGCAAGACCATCCGCATTGGCATAACGGAGATCCATGTCGGGATCGGTTGCCTTCTCGGTGATCCAGCGGAGTTCGTTCGGTATGCCGCGTGCATTCGGCAGCGTCACGCGGGTGCTGCTGCCATCGGGACTCTGCAATGGAGTGCTGCCACTGAGCAGTTCCCAAAGAATGGCTCCAAGCGCGAAGACATCTGTGCGTGTGTCGGCACTTTGGCTGATTTGTGAAGTGTGCTGCCGCTCTGGACTCATGTAACCGGGTGTGCCCACGACTTGACGTATCTGCGTGAACATCACCTTCGTCACCAGCGGACCATCGAGCGCCTTGGCGATACCGAAGTCAATCACACGCGGCTCTGGCTTGCCGTGGTTATCAGTGATGAGGATGTTGGAGGGCTTCAAGTCGCGGTGGATGATGCCTTTGTGATGCGCATGAGCTACGGCGCGACTGACATCGAGCATGAGCGAGACGCGATCACGCTGCGGCAGGGATTTGGCGCGCTTGTCGATGGTCTGTCCGTCCACCATCTCCATGGCGATGAACGGGCGTCCGTCCTCCGTCTCGCCGGCGTCATAGATGCGGGCGATGTGCGGATGATTCATCAAAGCGAGTGCCTGGCGCTCTTGTTCAAAGCGCACCAGCAGCTCGCGTGTGGTGCAGCCGGGACGCAAGACTTTGAGCGCGACTCGTCGGCGGATCGGCACCCGCTGCTCTGCCTCATACACCATACCGAAACCGCCCTCGCCCAATAGGCGGATGAGCTTGTAGCCCTCGATGAGTGGCAGATCGGCGCTGAGATCGACCGCAGCCTGATCCATGTCCTCCTCTGACGACATGCCGAAGAAGGCAGCCTCCAGGAGGTTGGCGGCGGCAACGTGGTCCGCACAGTCCTCTGTGCGGGGTTCGCTGGATGAAGGAGCATCCGCACAGGGGACTGTGCGGGCCACTTTTTTTGACTCTTCTTCGTTCATCTGCGGCGCAACATGGCGATCATCTCTCGTATCTCGCCTTCTACTTGATCTTCCCGCTCCACAGTGGCGGCGATATGGCGGTAGAGCATGTTCCGATAACGCAAACGCAGCCGATGGAGCGCGACTCGCACGGCTCCGGCGTTCATGCCGAGCTTCTCGCCCATCGCATTCGCGTCCGTTTGCCCATCCGCTACGGACAATGCGGGGCTGAGAGCTTCAAATAGGTCCTGCTTGCCCTGTTGTGCGTAGTCGGCACGCAGTTCCTTCATGACATTGTCCAGCACGGTGAGCGCCCACTCGCGATCAAACTCTGCATCGGGCGTCTGATGATCCGGCAGCACCGGCGAATCCTTTTCATCTTCATGATCGAGCGAAATGTGTGCAGCACCGCTACCAAGACGCTGCGTTTTGCGATCGCGCCAAACGTTGGCCAGGAAGTGATTGAGTGCCGTGAGCAAGTAAGAGCGCAGTTTGCCCTTGGCAGGATCAATGCGCTCGAACTGACCCTTCAGCACGATGAGGCTGAGAAACTCCTGTGTGAGGTCTTCTGCATCATGTGCTGAGAAGCCGCGCTTCATCATGCAAACATGAATGGGTCGCCAATACAGCCCCACGACGTGGCCGAGCGCTTCATTCGCCACAGTGTCGCCACCGCGCGAGCGGATAAGCTGCGTCCACGGTGTGTTGGGCAGCAGACCGGTGCGTGAGGTGGCGCGTTTGGGGCCGAAGGAGGTCATGGAGCAATGACGAATGAAGAATGCCGGATGTCGAATGAGAAGATCACTCGATGATACCGATCATCACGCTCTTGTTGCTGAACGCGAGTTGCACGGCCACTCGATTGCCACCAATAGCGCCGCCGAGACCACGACTGCCGATGCCAGCGCTCTCGGTTGGCAGCAGCATCTTGATCGAACTGAGCGCTGAGGTGCTGCCGAACAAGCCCTGGTAGCTGCCTTTGCGCAAGGCCATGCGTGGACGCAGCAGTTCCTCTTGTCCAGGTGCAGGGGCGATGTCTGCATCTCCGACAAACAGCGCTTGGTTGGAGGACGAAACCGCACCGCTGAGAGAGGCGATGATGGCGTAGGTGGCATTCACTTCATCCACATCAATCTGGCTGATGCTGCCGATCTTTGTGCCCTGCCCATCAGGCGCGTAGTCGCCCTCGCGCATCATCACATGCAAACTGCCGTCTGGGAGAGCAAGGAAGAGCGCGCAGTCGTTGCTGCTCTTCACGCCGGTGCCCTTGAGCTTGGCAAGGAAAAGCACACGATCTGTGGGCAGCATCCAGGCGCGGATGAAGCTGGAGAACATCACGCCCGTATCGAGACCGGTGACCTGAGTTCCTTTTTGCGCCACAAGACCGAGCGATGCACCACGATTGGCCCAAATGCCTTCGTTGGTCGTGCTGCTGACACCGCTGAGTGATGCGCGGATGATGGGTTGGTTCAGCGCATTGCTCCCTTCACCAATGAAGCTACTAAAGAAGCCGGTGGTGCCGGGTGCGGCATCGCCTTTGCGTGCTACCACGAAATCGGGTCCTGCGGTGCTCAGGCGCACGACCGCAGCGTTCTGTGATGTGTCCCCGGTGAGCGAAGCGGACACCAGCGCATCACTGCCAGTCATGCTCACGCGATTGGTGACTTGTCCGTAGTTGATGAGAGCGAATGGGCTGGCCGCGCCTTCACGGACGCTGTCGGCCACCACATTGGAAGCGATGTTGTGAAGAATCACCGCACTGTCTGCTGTGCTGTCCGCAGTCAGTGACGAGAAGACCGAGACGAGTTCATCCGTGGTGCTGCTGGCTTGTGCGCCGAGGGACTGGATCACCTGACCGGTGAAGCCACCCGCGTTCAGGGTGTTGCTCTCTTGAAGCAGGATCGTGATGCTGCTGCCATTCTCACCCACCAGCATCATGTCATTGGCGCTGGTGATCAGGCTGCCTTTGAGCTTCATCTGAAAGGCTGCACGGCCTGCGTGCTGGAGTTGTGGATAGGAGAATGCGGTGGCGTATTCATCTCCATCCAGCGCGAGACCGGTGCGCAAGACTTGATCGTGAGTGCCTGACAGTGTGCTGTGAAGGGCGATGTTTTTCCCTCCAGTCGTGCCTGAGCCAGAAAGCTTCGATTGGGCGAGCGTCTCCCCATCAGCATTGATCTGGAGAGCATTGAAACTGCTGAACACCGCCTCACCAACGTCGGTGACATAATCGCTTTTCTTCGCGAGCACCTGAAGCGGCAGAGGTGCGGAGAAGCCGGTGAAGAGATAGCACGCGCCAGAAGCAAAAGACCCGTCATCTTGGACACCATGACCACCCACGGAGAAGCTGCCGCCTGCAAACGCAACCGACTTCCCAATCCGCTGGTTGGCATGTGGATCGCTGACAGTGATCTTGTGCACCTGCCCGCCCGTCATCCAATCAAATAGGTAAGCGGAACCCTGGTTGCTGTAGCCATTATCATCTTCGTGACAGCCCACCAACGCCAGCCGACCACTCACAGCAAGGGAGTTACCAAACTCCGATGCCGCAGTTGCATCCACTGCCTGAAAAGCGGCCGTCTGAACACCGGTGCGAAGGTCAAACACAAACACGGCACCCGTTCCTGAAACCTGACTGGGCGCACCCGCAAGTCCGTGATGGCCGCTCATAGCTACCGAGGTTCCGAGCGCCGCACTTGCCAGGCTGAAACTGCTGCTGGCTAGTAAGCGATGAAGCTTGGTGCCGGAACTGATGTCATAAACATAGACAGCACCCGAGTTGGTTGCCGGACTATCCACACCTGGGGCACCAATCAGGGCGAGGCAACCGTTCAACGCTAGACTCTGTCCAAACTGATCCCCATCCACCGCATCGTCTGCGGTGAGCTTCCGGATCTCTATTCCCGTGGTAGCATCGAACACATACACGGCACCACGCTGGTTGTTGGGATTGGTTGTCCCCACCAGAACCCGGTCACCGTGGACGGCGGTGGAACGTCCGAACAGATCTCCTGCCACCGAGTCGGAGCCGGTCAACTTGAACAACTGTTTGCCCGTCGAAACATCAAAAACATAAGCTGCACCTGCTTGTGCGCCGAGGCTGTCCTCGAAGTAAGCTCCCACTACCGCCAGATTGCCACTCAAGGCCACACTGATACCGAACTGATCGCCGCTTTCTGCATCCGTTGCGAAGATCTGGCGCAGGAGTTTCCCAGACTTGGGTTCATAGACGTTTACCGCACCGGCACCCGCTGCTTTGCTACTGTTTCCGGGTTCACCCACAAGCAGCCATTTTTCGTTCCCGGCTAATGCCCAACCCATGGAGCCACCCTGGGAACCAGAGGGAGAACGGAGTTTCAAGATCGTCGGACTGATGGCAGTGGCCGTGGTCGATACAGCGAGCACGGATGCAAGAGCAAGAAGGAGTGTTTTCATGAATGCGGAATGGGTTGCGTGCGGGAATGCACGGTTTTTCCGCAAGCGTTACAGCCCTGGGCAAAAAAAATCCGACACCCTTGTTTTCGGGTGTCGGAGCAGAGTTGCGATCGGTCTTGCTGCGGTGCTCAGTCCAACTGCATTTCCACGGCCTGAGTTCCCCCGGTGGAGAACTTGAGGATCAATGCGGCCCGTCCGTCATCTCCGACAGCGGTGGGCAGTCCTTTTTCAGATGCGCCAGTGACATCGCTGGATCGCACGCCGAACGCCATGCTGGTAATCTTCGCCTGATTGCCAAACTCAGTGCGGAACAAGCTGCCTTTTCTCATTTCCAAGACGGGTCTTCTCTGAACGGCACGTCCCAGTGGCGCATCTACGAGATTCCCGATAAACAAAGCTTGATCCTGACCAGCTACTGCCCCCGTCAGCGAGGCGATGACATAGTAATGCCGATCTTCGGAGTCCACCTCTACCGATTGGATCACACCGATTCGGCTGCCATCACATCCAGAAGCTGTCCCGCCTTCTTGGAGGAGGATGGTAAAGTTGTTGGCGGCTTCATTTGCAAGGATCAATGCTACGTCATTCGAAGGAGTTGTGCGAGGGCCCTTGAGTTGAACGAGAGCCACTACCTGCTTCTCGTTCACTGACCAAAAACGCAAAACCTTGGCGAGAACAGTGCCTGGAAAGACTGGCAAAGTCCCAATCGCCTCACCTTTCTGGAGAACGTTCTCTAGACTCCCGAACCGATTAGATATCAACATCTCATTGTTAGCTTCAGTGATGGTGCTACCCGAGACCTTTGCACGAAACACCACCTTATCATCGCCCGAGACTGCCTCTCCCAAAAACCGGTCTATCTGCGCACCATCCACCGTGTCCCCCTGGCCCGCCATCTGTGCGCCCACAACTGAAGGCCCTGGGTCAAAAGTGCCGATAAACAATCCTTCTCGGATGGTCGTACTCTGCACGGCTGCGTGATAGACATAGAGCTTGTTCGCAAATGCCACACGTGGGCTGATCTGACCCAGCCGAGTCGGTCCGCCCGTTCCTGGCAATAGCATATTCTCTTGGTCCGCAGCATCCAGGGCCTGATTGATATCTGGCACCAACACAACGCTGTCGTTGATTGCGCTCACTCCATTTGAACCCACCCTGAACTTGCCTGCCATCGCAAATCGATCACCCACGGTGTCCGTCGACTGCACCACCTGAGAAATAGCAGCCAGTGTGCCCACACCAGACCCACCGAACGAAGTCGTGTTGAAGGTAAATCCCAGACGAACAAGCGTGAAGGTTAGTGGACCATCCTTCAGCAAGATGGCATCAGCGGAACTGGATGTAACATTTGGTACTTTGAACGAAGCTGGCATGAGAGCCATGCCCGAGTTATTGGCCAGTGGTACGCCAAACCCCTTCACAAACAGCTGTACGGTGGGTACGAGAGATAAGTTGGAGGTAGTCAAAGTGGTAGGCTGTAGACTAGTAGTAAACCGATCCCACACCCCGCTTACTCTGCCTGCCACGGCGCGAAAAAGGATGTCCTCCTCATCATCGGCCCCAAGAACGGCAGCGGTCACCTGACCAAACTTAGCCGCACCCGCTCCTGGAGCGGCATCACCGACCCGTAGACCTAGTCCCAGCGTCCCATAGATCGGAGGCAACACTTTGCTGAAGCGATAGACAACCGCATTGCCGCCAGGATCTGCCGAAGCGAAGACTGACGAGTTGCCGCCGATGGCTACTGTGCTGCCGATTTTATCATCGGGTGTCCCATCCGAAGTCACAATCGCCAACGGTTCCAGCCCATCACGATCAAAGACAAACATCCTGCCAGAACCACCACTATTCTCCTCAGGCTGGCCCACCAAAAGCATGTTCTCACGCACTGCCATGCCGAAGCCGAACTGCGCACCGAAGCCAATCACCGGAGAAAGGATGCTCCTAACTAAGTTCCCGGTCACCATATCATAAATGTTCACCGCACCAGCTTGAGTCACCGCATCCGGTCGGCTGGCAAAGACCCGCCCACACGCAAGCGCCACTCGAAAACCAAGACGATCTCCCGCACTGGCAGACGTCGTAATCTTGAGGAGTTGCGCATTGCCTTGTCGGTCAAACAAATGCACAGAGCCACGCGAGCTGGCTTCGTCCGGCGCACCGACCACTAAAAACGTGCCGTCCGTATCCACTGAAGTACCAAATCCGCTGCCTGCTACCCTCGGAGCAGCCACACTCTTGAAAAGCTCCTCTGAACTCGCAGCTAAGCCCTGAATCGAGTAAACATGGACTGACCCCAGCCCGCTGTCATCTCCCGGCACACCTACCACCACCGAGTCACCCGCTATCGCAACGGCCGCGCCCAGTCTGTCACCATCGGATGGTGAGCTGGATACCATTTGCTCAACTTCACGGCCCGTCACTGCGTCAAAGAGATAGGCCTTTCCACGGCCTGAGTCCTTGCCCGGCGCACCAACAACAATACGATTCCCGCTCACTGCCACGGCTGAGCCGAACGAGTCACCAGCAGCACCATCACTGGCCAGCAGTTTCCGTTTCAGGGCACCCGTGTTGGCGTCAAAGAGATAGGCCGCTCCCGCATTACTTCCTTTCTCACTATTACCCGTTTCTCCCACCACCAGCCAGCGATCCGATCCAGCCATCGCAAGACCAAAGGAATCGTCGAACGTGTTCCCATCCTTCCGAGAAGAGAAGAGCTTGGATTCCACCGGATCCAATGCATGGACCTGGAGTGTCGCACCAAGAAACACCAATGAGAAAAGGATAGGTTTCATGACGCAGATGATACCCATTTCGTAGCAGCGGTGCAACGCATCAAACCCGGCACCCACTTTCGTAGATGCCGGGCGTGCTCATCCGAGTGCAATGCGATCAGTCGTCGGCAATATCAGGATTGTGATCCTGAGAGTCGCCAGCGAGATGAAGGCTCTGGCCGAGCATGATGGAGGGATTGTGCGGCACTAGGGGCTGCAGGTTGTCACTTCCCGGACCACCGAGAATGATGCTGTTGGCAGCGCCTTTGGTGCCTGCGCTGTTTTGATCAAGGTTAACGCCGTCATCAGGGTCACCCGTCAGGTCATCCAAGCCATCGTCCCCATCCAGGCCAACGACGACTCCCGTCAGCAAAAGCCAGTCCATGTAGCCACGAAGTGCATCTGCTTCAGGACCTTGGGCATGAAGCGCATCGCGAAGAGCGGGCACTTGCATCAGTTCACGCAGCAGAAGCGGCTTGTCGTCCGATGAGGCGCCGATGAGCTCATTGAGCTGCTTTTTGGCCTGGGTGAAATCGATCGTCGCACTGGGCTTGGTCTTTGCCGGAGTCGGAGCAGTCGCGCCCAATGGATCGGTAGCCAGACCGCCTCCGATCGCACCACCAGGGGCGAGCACGGGATGCAGCGGTGCGACCGGTGCGTTGCTGAGAGGGTCGGTAATGAGTCCTGCCTGAGCCGTGACTGACAGGGCAAGAACGAGAAGAAGAGAAGACGTGAGTTTCATAGGAATAGATGTTGGAGTTGCCGCATCGACTGGCGATAAGCCGCCAGCAGTTGCTTCGGGTGGGGAATGCACGGTTTTCACCGGAGCGTTACAGGTGTGAGAGAAGTTTTTTCACTTTGGGCAAAATCGACGTCTCTGAATGTGGCTTGGCTGAGCCTTGAAAAGTTCACCTGCTTACTCGACATCCCTTGAGCTACTCGTCACATTGGCGGCCCTCCATGGAGTTCACCGGCCCACTTCTCTTCGATCCCATCTACCAGACCCGCGTCTGGGGTGGGGATTTGCTTGAGTCAGAGCTCGGTCGAACACTTCCTGCTGAGATTCAGCGTCCCGTTGGTGAATCTTGGGAACTCGTCGACCGCCCGGAGTGTTCCAGTGTTGTGGCAAACGGTCCAGCACGAGGAAAGACGCTCACGGAGTTGTGGGCAGGGTATCGCGTGCAAGTCTTTGGCCCCAACGCGCTCAACTGTGGGCGCGGACGCTTTCCGCTGCTCATCAAGGTGCTAGATTGCGGTGATGATCTGTCCATCCAGGTGCATCCACCCGAGGCACAAGCCGAACAACTAGGTGGCGAACCCAAAAGCGAGATGTGGTACGTCCTTGGAGCCAAACCAGGTGCCCGTATCATCGCTGGCCTAAAGCCAAACGTCACCGCAGAGGATTTCCGCTCCGCTTTGAGCCAAGGTAGCGTGGCTGCGTGCATCCACGAGGTCCATCCACGCACTGGCGACTGCATGATGGTCCCGTCTGGCCGACTTCATGCCCTTGGGGCCGGTCTTCTCGTCTTTGAAGTCCAGCAAAACAGCGATACCACCTATCGCGTCTACGACTGGGATCGCCTCGGCCTTGATGGCAAGCCTCGGGAAACCCATGTCGAGCAATCTCTAACGTGTATTGATTTCAACGACGTCGAGCCCGCGCTAAATCATGCGGAGGTGGATCAAGTCGTAGCCGAGTGCGACTTTTTCCGTGTCACGCGCTCCCGCACAGGACATCCGCGCATCCTCATGGCCCTAGAGACTACGCAATGGGGAGGCACAAGCATTGATCGTGGTCGTGTCGCCATCTGGCCTGCTAGTCTGCCACCTCAGCAGCCTCAGGGCGAGTGGCTTGAGATTGAAGTCCCTTGGTAGACTCTTTGCCATGGCCACCGCAGCAGACTGGATCCACGCCGCCCGTCCAAAAACCCTTGGAGCCGCCGTTGCACCCGTCATCGTAGGCACCGCCCTGGGTTGGAAGTTACAACATCAATGGCATCCACTGCTCGCGGTATGCACTTTGTTGTCATGCGCGGCTCTGCAAGTGGCTACCAATTGGTTCAATGATGCCCTAGACGCTGTCAAAGGCGCAGACACCGCCGCGCGCCTTGGACCTCGCCGCATTACAGCTAGCGGCATCGTCTCGGTCCGCAGCGTTATGCTCGCTGCGGTGGCCATGTTAGGCGTTGCCACTGTGCTCTCCGTGCCTCTCATTCATGCTCGCGGCTGGCCCATCATCGCCATTGGTATTCCATCGCTCTACTTTTGCTTCGGCTACACAGGAGGGCCATGGCCACTCGCTTATCGCGGTCTAGGGGAGCTATTCGTATTACTGTTCTTTGGCCTGATTGCCGTAACGGGCTCCACTTTTGTGCAAACCGGCGCTTGGCACACAGAAGCACTCATCGCTGGCTTCCAGGTCGGCTGCCTGTCCACTGTCCTCATCGCCATCAACAATCTCCGGGATCGCGCCGAAGACGCCACCACGGGCAAGCGCACCCTTGCGGTTCGCTTCGGAGATCAGTTCGCACGGATCGAGATCGTGCTTCTCACCATCTTGGCTTATGCCCTTGCCCCCAGCATCTGGACCCTCCCTGCCCTCCTGCTCGGCATCGTCGTGTTCGTCAAAGTCATGCGGGGAGCCCACGGAGAGGCCCTCAACAAGTTGTTAGCCGCATCCGGCGGCCAACTTGTGCTTTTCTCCATCCTTTACGCCCTCGGCTGCATTTTCTCATGACTGACGAGATTTGGGTGCACCGCTATGTCCTGCGCGCTGGAGCAGCACTTAACTCTGCTTCCACACGTATTGAGTTCCCTGGTGCCCTGCTCCGGGTAGGAGACGGATTTGCCGCACTCCATCCTTGGCCAGAGTTTGGCGATGCACCACTCAACGAACAACTCCGCATCCTTGCAGACGGTGGCACCACCCCACTGTTGGATCGCACACTCCATGCAGCCGCAGTAGACGGCGAGGCACGCCGGGCCGGCGTCAGTCTCTTTGCAGGGCTCAGTGTTCCGCCCAGTCACTACTCCTGGAGCTTTGCCTTGCCCACCCGCCCACAGATTGAGTTCATTCAGAGCAAAGAGTTCCGTGCTGTGAAGATCAAAGGCTTCAACAACTACGGCGAGACCACGCGTTTCCTCGATGCCACTGCCAAGGCATGCCCTAACTTACGTCTGCGGGCCGATTTCAATGGCTGCTTAGAGCCGGCTGGCTTTCGTAAGTTCGTCGAGTTCATGCCTCTTCGCATGTATCGGCAGATGGACCTCATTGAAGACCCCACACCATACGATCCCGCACTCTGGGAAAGCGTTCGCAATCACTGGAACGTGCGCCTAGCCCTCGATAAGGGTTGGCAGAACGGCAACGGTGGTTTCGACGTCGTCGTGGTCAAACCCGCCCGCCGAGACTGGCGCGCCGTGGCAGCACGTCATCCCGGAGTGCCCTTGCTGCTTACCTCCGCCATGGATCATCCCCTCGGTCAAGCCTGGGCCGCCTACGAGTCAGCTCTCGCCTGGCAGGAACTTGGAGACAACCTTGAGCTCGGAGGCTTGATCACCCAGCACCTTTTCCAAAAGGACGCCTTCAGCGACAAACTTGGCGTTGATCAAGGCGGCACCCTCACCGTAGACGCCCAAGGTACCGGCCTTGGCTTCAACGAAGAACTGCAAACCCTTCCCTGGGAACGCCTGCGTTAGACTGGAACAGCTTGGTATTGCCTCAAGCTGTGACGGCAACCAACCTCACTCTTTGTTCCGAACATCCTAGTAGCCCCAGATGCCGCTGACGGCGAGCTCTGTGCCATGCTTGAAGGTGGCACGATGCAGGATGCTGCCGTTCTCCGCCAGACGAGCCTGACCCAGTGTACCCATGCCTGCTGCATCGGTGTTGTTCGTCGGCAGGGCCAGACCGAGGAGTGTAGAAGCTGGCACTGCACCGTCGATCGCATTGCCTTTGCGCATCACGACCGAATGGAGCAGGTCCACACTGACTCTTCCGCCCAACAGCACTTGGTTCTGTGCAGCAGGGCTACGGCCGAGCCTGGCCAGCAGCGCCCAACTGCCATCGCTTCCGACATCGACTTGTTGGATGACCGAGATGACGGCTCCGTTGCAGTTTGGCACGACTTGTCCTTCACGAACCATCAGGGCGGGCGCATTGGAACCAAGGGCGCACCGCCAGAATCCAACGTCATTGCCGGCATTGATGCCGGGTCCTTTGACCTGGGCGAGAAAGAGAATGCTGCCGTCTGTGGTAGCGAACGTTTTCAGGAATCGGCTCCAGGTCACACCAGAAGGCAACCCGGGCACCTGGCCGCGGGCCCAGGCCACGGAGTGCTTGGCGCTATTGCTGTGATTGAAAGACCAAATGCCGTGTGCTGTGGAACTACCCGTCTTATAAGTGGCCCGCATGACGGTGACTCCCGCGCTCACGGCCTCTCCGACGAAGCTGCTGAACTTGGCATCGGGAAACTGACTGGCGGTGCCGACGGGAGCCTGTCCTTTTTCCGCAGCGACCTCCGTGCTGCCGCTGATCACCTTCGTGAAAACGGCGGCATTGCTTGCCGTAGGCCGACCGGCCAGAAAGGAACTGTAAGCCAAGCGCGAGGCAGTGGCTGCCAGGCGCGGACTGAGCTGTGCGTGGAGTACGCTCGGTATGGCAGACTGCCGCCCTTCTCGTGCTTCGCTCAACGCCAGAAGGCCAGGCCTCGCGATGAGGCTGTCACTGTTCAGGTCAGCATTTGCACCCGGTTTCAGAATGAGGTTCACGACGGCTGCGGTGTTCTGCATGCCTGAGGCGCTATTGATTTTTGAGACGGTGGAAACCGATGAATCTCCCGACATGAAAATGGAGCCGCCAGCGGTGACGAAAGGCACCAGCGAGCCGCCGCTTTGTTTCCAAATCGAGACTGCTCCGGTTGAAGAGCGCGTGAAGCAATAGGCGGTGCTGCCGTCTGGACTAAAAAAGGGGCGAAATGGTGTACCTGCTTTGCTCCCGGAAGTTACGGCACCCTCGCGAAGAAGCAGACTGCTCATGCCTGACCCTCCGGTCCACAGCCCACTGTTGTTGGCCGGAGTGACACCATTGCCGGAGACGCTGGCAGCAAACAAAGCTGTGCCAGCACTGTCGATCGTGGCGTCCGTCAGACTGGAGAACAGCGGTCCTCCAAGCCCACCTGCTGCCTGCTTGGTCACAGCGGCTATGCTGCCGTCCATCCGGCCACCTGAGACTCCCACTGAGCGGAACACCTTGCTCCCCGCCTTGCCAGCGGCAAATTGCCCGCACAAGCTCGACCCCGTAAACAGCACGGGTCCACCAGCCTGGGCTTCCGTGAAGATGATGTGCAGATTGCCCGTGTTGCGGTCAAAAAGCCAGGGGCTGCCCGCAGCCTCGATGAGCAGCAAGTGACCGCTCGCAGAGAGGCTTGAACCAAATGCCGTATATGACGGAGATGGGGGCGTGATCGTTTCCAGCAGCGTGAGCGTCCGCATGTCATAGTGATAAACTCGGCTCCTTGCATGGCAGCCCACATAAAGACTATTGCCGCTAATGGCTAGTGACCCACCAAACTGATTGCCGTTAGCTGGGTCCGGGTTGTTGATCTTGGTCGAAGCCCCGGCGGGATTGACTACAAAGACTGCACCCGCTCCGGTGAATGCGCCCACTGAGTTGCGAGGTGAGCCAATCGCATACCATCCACCTTCAATCGCGAGCGAGTTGCCTGGAGCATAGTCGATGGCCTCCAGCCAGGAACTCGCGCCCACTGCAGTCCCTGTTTTGGCATCCAACACCGCACCGACCACCTCCAAGGTGTCGAGAAAGCCGACCAGAACACGCACACCGTCTGTAGCCAGTCCGGTGACAGTGCTCGCAGGAAAATCCACTCGCCACAGTGAGTTGCCGGTGGCGCAGTTGAATGCTCGAACGCTGTATTCGCCTTCGCTTACGACCACCAAGTCACCAGAAGCTGCCAAGACTTTGGAGAAATTGGCATACGGATAGGGGAGTGGTGAACGCAGGCGTCGGACAAGCTTTCCGCTGGCGTTGCTGTAAACAAGCGCCTCGCCTACGGCTGGAACTTGCTCCCCTTTTGCAGTGACATGATTGGCATTGATATTGGATACCACTGTCCAAGACTGTGTCACAGCGGTGTTTCCTGCCGTAGCGCCAGTTGGCAGGCCCAGTTCGGAAACGACGCCGGAGCCCGCGTGTGCTGGTCCGGGCTGGAGCATCCAAGTGGCGGCACACGCGAATGCCATCACAGCGGTATCAAAGCGGTATCTCAGATTCATGATCACAAGAGATAAGCCAAGGCCACTGACTGGAGTATCAGACTTCCAGCCTAGGACTTTAGTCGGACATGCGCCTCCCTTCGAAAATCTGCCGGGATGAGTTTAGCATCCCATGCTTGAGCCCCGCCTATTGAAACAACGACAATCAGATGGTCTCCTCATCTGATTGTCCGATTGTCTCCAAGCCTCCCCGGCCTCCTACGGAGCCGCGATGACTTTGATCTCCCCACCTTCGTAAGCATCCTTGGCGTAAAGATAGCAGCCGATGGCTTGCACATCCGCTGTGCCGCTCAGACCCGGCACGGCCAATCCGGCAATCGCCATGTTCGTGTTCGTCGGGGACTTCACTGTGCCAGTCAGTTGACCAGAGGCATTGATCCGCAGCAGCGTCAGAGGCGCGGATGGCAGTGGCGTGAATGCATGAGCCACGCTCAGCGTGAGTGTCTTCGTTGTCGGTGATGCATGGCCAGCGCCCGTCATCGTCGCTTGCACCTGCCCGGCCCCGTTCGTTGTCAGCACCCGGGTGCCAGCCGATGGCTTGACATACTTGCCGCCCACCGTGTCATAGTTGCCGCTAAACCCAGTCCCATGCAGCGCGCCCTTGGCGGTGGCTTGGGGCAGCTTGTTAAACTTCATCGTTCCGCTCACTGCTCCTCCCAGCGTCAGGTTCAACACGCCTGCATACTCCGTCTTTGGATTGCTCTGCAAGCCGTTGGCATAGACCATCACTTGCCCGCCTACCACGATCGCTGTGGCACAGCTCACTGGCAGGGTATCGGGTCCACGTCCCGATACCGTGACGGCTCCGCTCTTCGCCACCAGCATCCGCATCCAACCCGGTGAGGCTGGCAGACCTGTCTGGCCGCTCTGCGCGATCTGGGCGGTGTGGTAGTAGCCTACCCCGGCCACGCTCACCGGTGAGGGCGAACTGTAGGCGTGAAGAATCGCGTTCCCGGTAAAGGTAACGCCCGTGTCCACGGCCACCACGCTCAGATGCTGCCTCGTCTCGCCTACCACCGTGCCTGCCATCTGCATCTGCACCTCAAACGTTACCCCAGCACTCACCAGCGAGTCCGCTCCAGTGCTATCCAGGCGTCCGCTAAGGCCAAACACACGACCATTCAGCACCGCACGTCCCGTCAGGTTGCCGTTGCTCGCCACTGTTGCGCGGAAGATGCCATCTGCATGGCCAGTGCCGTCATCCAGCAGGCCCGTGTAGGTTCCCGCCAGGCTGTTGTAGCTGGCTACGATCACCGCCGCAGTGTCCTCGCCACCTTTGCCATCGCTCACCGTGTAGGTGAAGCCGTCCTGGTCATCGAAGGTCGCGCCGTCCTTGGTGTAAGTGATGCTGTTGCCTGTGAACGTCACACTCCCTGTGCTCGGATCACCCACGTCGATGATGGTCAGCGTATCGTTGTCAGGATCAGTGTCGTTGAGCAGCGGATTAAAGGTAGTCGTGGCTCCAGAGAAGGTCACGACGTCATCCGTGGCCACCGGGGCACGATTCGCTTGGCTGACGTTGATCGTTAGCACGGTGCTTGGGTTCCCTGCCGTGTCGGTAGCCACCAGCGTCACTGCCAGCGGCCCACCATTGTAGGTGGTTCCTGCCGCAGGCGTTTGCACCACGGTGATACTGCCTACTGCATCATAGCTCACCGCTTGCGCGGCGTAATCTGGCAGCGGACTCATCGGCAACACCTCCAGAGGAGCAAAGCCGCCCACAGGAGCTTGCAAGGTTGGCGCTGTGGTATCCCGCACACCCACCACGAAGCTCCCGGTCGTGTTTCCTCCCATGCCGTCCGTAGCACTCACGTTCACCGTCGTGTCACCCAGGGCAAAGAGGCTGCCGCTGGCTGCGGAGACCGTTGGCGTCAGCGGACCATCTTCCGCATCATCAGCCGTCACGGTGAAGGTCACCGTTGCACCAGCACCGCTGGTTGCCTCTGCGATCACGGGCGAGGTAGGCAGACTCAGTGTCGGCAGCGTGTTACTCACCGTGGTGAAGGTGCCCGCGCTCGTGTAGCTCGTGCCCACGCTATTGGTCGCATACGCCTTGAAGGTATAGCTGGTTCCCTGGCTCAGCCCACTCACGGGCACGGTGAAGACCCCGGTCGTCCCGCTGGTGGTGACGTTGGTCACATTGGTTCCGCCGATCTCCGGGTTCGCGTTCTCGCTGGTCTTGGAATAAACCACGCCCCGCGCGGTGATGCTCGCCCCGCCGTCACTGGTCACATTCCCGCCAAGAGTGGCGGTGGTAATGGTCACGCTTGTGCTGGTAGGTGCGCTCACCGTTGGCGCGACCGTCGTGATGCCCCCGAGCAGCCGGGCGTATCCGACGCGTACCACGTCGTTGACCGAGTTGAAGGTGCCCCCGAGGACCAACTGTCCATCGCTCTGCACCGCCACGGCCAATACGGTCCCGTTCGGCCCGGCCAGCCCATTGCCAAAGTCGGTGTCCAGCGTCCCGTCGCTATTGAGCCGCGCGATCCTCCCCCGCGCCGTGCCATTGACCGTGCTGAAGCTCCCCCCGATGACCATCTTCCCATCGCTCTGCACCGCCACAGCGTTGACGTTCAGGTTCGCCCCGCCCAGCCCATTGCCAAACCCGGTGTCCAGCGTCCCATCGCTGTTGAGCCGCGCGATCCGGACCCGCACCGTGCCATGGACCGCGCTGAAGTCACCCCCGAGAACCACCTTCCCATCGCTCTGCACCGCCGCGGCATAGACAGTGTTGCTCGCCCCGCCCAGCCCATTGCCAAAGGCGGTGTCCAGCGTCCCGTCGCTGTTGAGCCGCGCGATCCGGTTCCGCGTTGTGCCATTGACCGAGGTGAATACGCCCCCGATGACCACCTTCCCATCGCTCTGCACCCCCACGGCATAAACAATCCCGTTCGCCCCGGCCAGCCCATTGCCAAAGTCGGTGTCCAGCGTCCCGTCACTATTGAGTCGCGCGATGGAACCCCGCGTCGTGCCATTGACCGTGAGGAAGTTGCCCCCGATGACCACCTTCCCATCGCTCTGCACCCCCACGGCATAGACCGTCCCGTTCGCCCCGGCCAGCCCGTTGCCAAACCCGGTGTCCAGCGTCCCGTCGCTGTTGAGCCGCGCAATCCTCCCCCGCGCGATGCTATTGACCAAGGTAAAGAAGCCCCCGATGACCACCTTCCCATCGCTCTGCACCGCCACGGCATTGACGGCCGAGCCCGCCCCTACCAGCCCATTGCCAAAGCTGGTGTCCAGCGTCCCATCGCCGTTGAGCCGCGCGATCCGGTTCCGCGTCGTGCCATGGACCGAGGTGAAGGTGCCGCCGATGACCACCTTCCCATCGCTCTGCACCGCCACGGCAGAGACTTGGTTGTCCGCCCCGGCCGGCCCATTGCCAAAGCCGGTATCCAGCGTCCCATCGCTGTTGAGCCGAGCGATCCGGCCCCGGGATGTGCCATGGACTGAGGTGAATAAGCCCCCGATGACCACATTCCCATCGCTCTGCACCGCCACGGCAATGACTTGGCCGTTCGCCCCGGCCAGCCCATTACCAAAGTCGGTATCCAGCGTCCCGTCGCTGTTGAGCCGCGCGATCCGGTTCCGCGCCGTGCTGTGGACCGAGGTGAAGGCGCCCCCGATGACCACCTTCCCATCGCTCTGCACCCCCACGGCATTGACGGTCGAGCCCGCCCCGGCCAGCCCATTGCCAAAGGCGGTGTCCAGCGTCCCATCGCTATTGAGCCGCGCGATCCGGTTGATCGTCGTGCCATTGACCGCGTTGAAGGCGCCCCCGATGACCACCTTCCCATCGCTCTGCACCCCCACGGCATTGACGGTGTTATTCGCCCCGCCCACCCCATTGCCAAAGCCGGTGTCCAGCGTCCCATCGCTGTTGAGCCGTGCGATCCGACCCCGCGCCGTGCCATTGACCGATGTGAATAAGCCCCCGATGACCACCCTCCCATCGCTTTGCACCGCCACGGCATTGACGTTCGAGTTCGCCCCGGCCAGTCCATTGCCAAAGTCGGTGTCCAGCGTCCCATTGCTGTTGAGCCGCGCGATCCGGTTGATCGTCGTGCCATGGACCGTGGTGAAGAAGCCCCCGATGACCACCTTCCCATCGCTCTGCACCGCCACCGCCAAGACGGTCGAGCCCACCCCGGCCAGCCCATGGCCAAAGCTGGTGTCCAACGTCCCGTCGCTGTTCAGACGCGCGATGTAGTTCTGAGTCGTGCCATTGACCGTGGTGAAGTTGCCCCCGATGACCACCTTCCCATCGCTCTGCACCGCCACGGCATAGACAGTGTCGTTTGCCCCTACCAGACCCTGGCCAAACCAGTGATCCGTCGTGCCGTCCGCATTGAGCCGTGCGATGCGCCCGCGCACCGCCCCGCCCACGGTCGTAAAGGCCCCCCCGATGATCACCTTCCCATCCGCCTGCACCGCCACGGCATTGATGTTGCCATTGACGGAGGCCCCTCCGGCAAAGCCGAAATCCACATCCCCCGTCACCGCCGCGCGGACCGTGAGCGCCGCGCCGGTGCTGGTGGCCGAGCTGGGGTCCGCATCACTCACCACCACCGAGTAAGTGGCCGCATCCCCCGCCGCCACCGGATTGAGCACCAGCCCCTGCTAAGTCGCCCCGTCGATGTCGGTCCCATCCTTCTTCCACTGGTAAGTGAGCGTCCCCGTGCCCGTGGCCTGCACGGTAAAGACCGCCAGATCCCCCGCCAGCTTCGTGGAAGCCTGTGGCGGCGTGGTGATGGACACCGCCCCATGCGCCCCCAGGGTGGTAAAGAGTAGAAGGGTGGCAGAAGAAGTGAGGAAATGGCGAATGCGTGTGATCATGGTGGGGGCGGGAGTTAGTAGCTGACTTTGTTGTTTGGGTTGCTCAGAGGATCACGGAGCCGCGATGACTCTGATCTCCCCGCCTTCGTAAGCGTCTTTGGCGTAAAGATAGCAGCCGATGGCTTGCACATCCGCTGTGCCGCTCAGTCCGGGCACGATCAGGCCTGTGATTGCCATGTTCGTGTTCGTTATCGACTTCACCGTGCCAGTCAGTTGACCTGCGGCAGTGATCTTCAACTGACTTAGCGGCAAGGATGGCAGCGGTGTGAACACGTTGGCCACGCTCAGCGTGAGTGTCTTCGTTGTGGGGGATGCATGGCCTGCTCCGGTCATGGTTGCTTCTACCTCACCTGCTCCGTTGGTGGTCAGAGCGCGTGTGCCTACTGCGGCCTTGGTGTATTTGCCTCCCACCAGGTCATAGTTACCGCTGAACCCGGTCGCGTGCAGCGCGCCCTTGATTGCAATTTGTGGTAGCTTGTTAAACTTCATCACTCCCGTGACTCCTCCTCCCAGGGTGATGTCCAGTATCCCGGCATACTCCGTAGCAGGGTTGGTTTGCAGGCCGTTGGCATACACCATCACCTCTCCGCCCTCTACAATCGCTGTGGCACAGCTCACTGGCAGGGTATCGGGTCCGCGTCCCGAGACAGTCACCGCCCCGCTCTTGGCCACCAGCATCCGCATCCAACCCGGTGAGGCGGGCAGACCGGTTTGACCCGTCTGCGCGATCTGGGCGGTGTGGTAGTAGCCTACTCCGGCTGCACTCACCGGTGATCGCGAGCTGTAGAGGTGCGCTATCGCGTTGCCAGTGTAGGTCACGCCTGTCTCCACGGCTATCACGGCCAGATGCTGCCTCGGTTCACCGATGTCCGAGCGGGCTGGTATGGTCTGCACATCGAAGGTAGCTCCTGCGCTCACCAGCGAGTCCTTTCCACTATTGTCCAGGCGACCACTGAGGCCAAACACCCGTCCGTTCATCACCGCACGTCCCGTCAGGTTGCCATTCACCGTGACAGTCGCGCGGAAGATGCCATCTGCGGTGCCTGTGCCGTCATCCAGCAGGCCCGTGTAGGTTCCCGCCAGGCCATTGTAGCTAGCCACGATCACCACCGCCGTGTCCTCGCCTCCTTTGCCATCGCTCACCGTGTAGGTGAAGCCGTCCTGGTCATCAAAGGTCGTGCTGTTCTTGGTGTAAATGATGCTACTCCCAGTGAACGTCACACTGCCTGTGCTCGGGTCGCCCACGTCGATGATCGTCAGCGTGTCGTTGTCAGGATCAGTGTCATTGAGCAGTGGACTAATCGTCGTGGTAGCTCCACCGAAGGTCACGAAGTCATCCTCGGCCACTGGGGTTGCATTGGGCATGATGACCAGGAAGCTGCGGTCCACGGGAGTGGCTGCTTCGTAGTCGTTGACCCCACCAGCTTGGGAGGCGCGGATGGTTACTGTGCCTGTCGTGCCAGCCAGCGTTACCGTGTCCCCGCTGATGGATGCAGGTCCAGACTGCACCGAGAAGCTCACGGGCAGCCCACTAGTGGCCGTGGCGCTCAGCGCAAAGGGGGCCGCATTGGTCATCTTGTTCGTCAATGCATCAAAGGTGATGCTCTGAGTGAGTTGCACGTCGGTGATCGTCACGCTGAAGTCCTTCTCATACGTCAGCGATCCGTTGCCATTGTCCGTAGCCCGGATGCGGAGGCTGTAGCTGTTCTTCACCTCGAAGTCTGCAGGGTCATTGAGACGCAGGTTGTTCCCCACGATGGTGAATGCAGCGTCATCCGCTCCACCCTCTAGCGTAAAGGTGTGGGAGTCGGCTACGTCAGCATCCACTGCACTCAGGGTGCCCACGTTGGCCGCAGCAGTGTTGTTCTCCGCCAGGGAGGCATTGCTCAGCGTGATGTCCGTGGGCGCAAAGTTCGTCTCCTCAGCCACATTGAGCTTGGCGATGGATGGAGATACTGTCGGAATGTTCCCCACCACCTGGAAATAGCCGCCAACGAAGAGGTCATGGTCCGCATCCACTGCGAGTGCCAAGACCCCGTCATCAACATTTACTGAGCCGATTGCGCGCGCCCACTCCACATCTTCACCCAGCAACAGCCTGATGCCGTCTGAAAAATCACCTCCTGCCCACAACTTACCATTCTTGGCTGCCAGTGCATAGACTGTTCCATGTAGCGGATCGTTTGGATCACTGGCTGCCGTCCACACCCGGCCATTCCACTTGGCCACATTGGTCACGTACTCATCCCCGGCAAAATCGAACTCACCGCCGGCATACAAGTTGCCACCCATCAAGGCCAGCGCGTACACCTTACCATTCAATCCGGTTCCCAGAGCTGACCACTTGCTGCCATCCCACTGGGCGACGTTGTCGATTTCGCCTTCATCTCCAGCACTACCAAAATCTCCCCCGGCATAGACAGTGCTGCCAGAGACCGCCAACGCATTAACGGATGGCAAGCCTCCTCCGAGGGCAGACCAGGTCGTGCCATTCCACTTGGCGATGCTGAAGGCAGTCACCCCGCCAGCCGTGCCAAACGCACCACCCACGTAGAGGTCACTCCCACTCAGCGCTAAAGCATAGGCCGTGTTGTCCAAACCCGTGCCGAGGGCTGACCAGCCCGTGCCATCCCATTTGGCGATGTTGTCGGCAGGCACACCTCCTGTATGAGTGAACCCACCAGCCACATAGAGGTTGCCACTGCCATCCAAAGCCAGGGCATTGACCCGTGCTAGATTTCCAGTAACCCCGCCACCAAGACCAGACCAGATGCCATTCTCCCATTTGAGGATGCCGGAGGACAAGACCCCGTCCGCACCCTTGAACTCTCCGCCCACATACACCGTGCTGCCGCTCACCGCCAGGGCTCTTACATTACCATCTTTGCCAGAACCCAGGGCTGACCAGGCTGTGCCATTCCATTTCGCTACTCTGGAAGCACTCACTCCACCGATGTCAGGAAATGCACCGCCCACATACAGATCACCACCCATGATCGTCAGAACATTACCAAACTCTGCCGCGTTGCCCACGCTGGACCAACTGCTGCCGTTCCACTGCGCCACTCCAACACCCCCATCGTTCAAGTAAAAGGGGCCACCTGCATAAAGCAAGCCGCCAGGCGTGACGGCCAGAGAAAACACATCGCCAAACGAAATGCCACTCCCCATACCAGACCACACTGTTCCATCCCATTTGGCTACTCCGGCGGTATTGAGCCCACCCGCCAGGGTAAACTCTCCCCCCACGTAAAGGTCAGTTCCATGAAGCGCCAGTGCTCTCACACGCCCGGACGTACCAGAGCCCAAGCTGCTCCACGCACTGCCGTCCCACTTCGCCACCCGGTTACAACTCACGTTGCCCGCCATCATGAAGTCCCCACCTGCGTACACCGTGCCGCCACTCACAGCCAGTGCCCGCACCGTATTATCGGTTCCATTGAAGGCACCTGTCCCCGTGCCCAAGGCTTCCCAGGTGCCAGTAGCAGGCTCATACACCGCTACCCTCCTAGCCACGATGGAGTCCTCGAGGACCCTGGTGAAAGATCCGCCCACGTAGAGCTTGTCGTTGCTCCATACCAGCGCAGAGACGGCTCCACCTACAAACATACTTCCCACTCCCCCAGTCTCGAACTCAGCCAGGGAAAGACTTAATAGATGGCCTTCATCAGGCAGATTGCCGCCGATATATAGGGTGTCATGAGACACGGCAAGGGCAGAGACCGTTCCCCCTATGAAGTTCGACTCGTCCAGCCCCTTCCACGAGGTGCCGTCCCACTTGGCCACCTTCGATGTAGATTCGCTGCCCGCGAGAGTAAAACGCCCTCCAACGTAGAGATTCCCCGCAGCATCCACCGCCATGGCATTGACCGTGTCGTTGACGCCAGCAATGGAGCTCATGCTCAGCCACTCCCAGTCCCCCAGGGTGGGATCTATACGCACTGGATACACAGCGTGCTCATCTTCCACCTTCACCGTGAGGCGGTGCGCACCGCTCACCAGCATCTGGGCGGGTACTATCTGGCCACGTGAGTCCGTCACCTTCAGCTTGTGATAGAGCAACTCACGTCCGCTGCCTTCCAGCGTCAGCTTTACCCCGCGAGCGGCCTCAGTGGCACCCGCCCCCAGCACGCCCAGGTCCACCTTCAGCGCGCCGTTGCCTGCGGGCCGCCTCAACAAAACAAAGTCCTGCCGCACACCATCCGCGCTCACGCTATACTCCTCTACCAGTCCATCCCGCATGTAGCTGACCAGAGCGCCAGACGGCACCACACTGCCCGTAGGCTCCAGCGCTTGAGCAGTACTGCCCTCACGGCCCACCGCAGTGGCCTTCAGCGTCACACTGCCGCCCGCCGCCTCGGTGGAGGTCACCCTCAGCCCATCCGCCGTCACCCGGCCCTTCAGCTTTTGGAAACCCGTGCGCAACTCCGCCCCTCCAGGCACCAACGAGATACCTACCACCTTCCCCCCATCTTGCTCCGTGGCCCTCTGGCCCAGTTCAGCCAAAGGAAAGGCAGTCGAGGATTCAGCAACAGGGGCAGCACTGGCCCACATCGCGGGGACCATGCATAGAGTGACTAACAAGTTCAGTTTCATAAGGAGTTGAGCGACGTGGGTGGAAAGACACGTCCCTACCTCTATCCGGTTTCTCCTCGGCCATTACACCAAAAGATAAAAAAACTTTCGCCCCCCTTGCACGAGCGCCATGATCGGCGCGTTCCTTGCTGCCTCTCCCCGATGGCAAATGACGCTCCTGACATTTTCCCGCCCACCCGATGGACTCTCTTGCAGCGCCTGCAGGACGGCTCTGGCGGTGACGCCATGGCGGCCCTGGAGCAGATCTGCAAGTCCTACTGGAGTCCCCTCTACTTCGTCGCCCGCAGCCGAGGCTACACCACCCATGACGCCCAGGACGCCGTGCAGGGTTTCTTTGAAAGCCTTCTCCGCCGGGAGACCCTGGCCAAGGCAGACCAGGCCGCAGGCAAGCTCCGCCAGCTACTGCTCCGCTCCTTTGAGAACTACTGCGGCCAGCAGTGGCACAAGGCCGCCCGCGTAAAGCGCGGTGGTGCCGCAGAGCACGTCCCCTTTGCCGAGTGGATGGACAGTGACGAGGCAGAGCGCCACTTCCTCCAGACCGGCACCAGCCACTCCACCGCTGAACAACTTTACAATCGAGAGTGGGCCAACTCCCTGCTGAAACGCAGCCTCACCTCCCTCCAACAAGACTACACCCACCGTGGCTGGACGGAGCGCTATGATGCTTTGGTTCGTCTCCTCTTAGAGCAGGACGATGGCACCGCCATGGATGCCGCTACCCAGCGCCTGGGCACCACCACCAACAACGTCCGCGTCATCCTCCACCGCATGAGAGGTCACTACCGCGACCACATCGAGCGCGAGCTGGGCCGCACCCTGGACACCGACGATCCCATCCTCATCCGCAAGGAAATGGTAGAGCTATTCCAAGCCATGGCATGAACGACACCACCCAGCTCCTGCGGGACAATGCACGGTTCGTCATGAGCCAGTTGCTAGACGACCGCCACATCCCCGAGGCCGAGATCAGCGGCGACATGATAGGCCCCTACCGCCTCGTCTCCCTGCTCGGTGCCGGAGGATTTGGCAACGTCTGGAAGGCAGAGCAAATCGACCCCGTCCGCCGGGACGTTGCGCTCAAGCTCATCAAACTCGGCATGGACACCGTGCAGGTGCTGGGCCGGTTTGATCTGGAGCGTCAAGCCCTGGCCACCATGGAGCACCCATGCATCGCCAGCCTGCTAGACGCCGGCATCGGACCCGGCGGCAGGCCGTTCTTCGTCATGGAACTCGTCAATGGCGAGCCCGTCACCAAATGGTGCCTCACCACCAGTGCCACCCTCCCTGAGAAGCTAGAGCTCTTCACCCAAGTCTGTGCCGCCGTGGAGCACGCCCACCAAAAAGGCGTCGTTCACCGGGACCTAAAGCCATCCAACGTCCTCGTAGCCACCGTGGACGGCCAACCCACACCCAAGGTCATCGACTTCGGCATTGCCAAGGCCATCCAGAGCGTGGGAGCAGACGGCGGCACCCTCTTGACCCAGGGAGATCAAGTCATAGGCACTCCCCTCTACATGGCCCCAGAGCAGTTGGAGCGGAACCAAGCCGCAGACACCCGCACGGACGTCTATGCCCTCGGCGTCATCCTTTATGAGATGATCACCGAGACCCAGCCCTTCTCCCAGATCACCCACGGTGCCACCGACCTCGGCACCATGAGGAGAATCATCACCGGCACCCGCCCAGAGAAACCCAGCACCGCCATCAAGCGCCTCTGCCGTGCAAGCCAGGCCCACCCACGGAAGCCCGCCGCCATCCCCGCTGACCTGGACTGGATCATGATGCGCGCCCTGGAGAAATCCCCAGAGCGCCGCTACCAGGGCGCGGCAGAACTCGCCGCAGACCTCCACCGCTTCCTCAGAGGCGAGGCCGTGGAAGCCCGCCCGCCCAGCTTCGGCTATCTAGCTGGCAAATGGATCAGCCGGAACAAATTAGCCTTCCTAGCCGCCTGCATCACCCTGGCCAGCCTCATAGGCGGTGCCGCCATGGCCGTGTGGCAGGCCCGCCGTGCCGCAGATGAAGCCATCCTAGCCAGAGCCGCAGAGAAAGCCGCCCTCACCTCCCAACAACAAGCCGAGGCCGTGGCAGGTTACCTCTCCCTCCTGCTAGACAAAACCGGAGAAGCCGTCAGCAAAGGCCGCAGCCCAGAGGCACTCAAAGACGCCCTCACTGGCACCAACCACGAGATCCTCGAACTCAATCTCGACGCACCCAAGCGCATCGAGCTACTCCAACTCGTAGAGCGCGTTTACTCCGAGATCGGCGAGAAGAAACAATCCATCCAAATGGGTGAATCCATCCTCGCCGAGCTAACCAAGCTCCACGGACCAGACGCAGACCAAGTCATCGCCACCGAGATCCAGTTACTCTATCAAATCATGGGCTTTGGCGAGCGCCAGACCGTCCCCGCCCGCCTCCTGGCACTGCGGGAACGAGTGGAACGCACCTCAGGCAAAGGCAGTGCGCGCTGGATGGAAATACAGCGCGGCCTCAGCCGCTGCTACATCAAGCTGGAACACATGGACTCCGCCATCCAGGCAGCCCAGGAACTCATCGCCGCCGCCCAGGAAGCCCGCTACAGCAAAAGCCGCCTCGTCTTGCCCCAGGTCATGCTCGCCACCGCCCTCAATGAGGCCAACAGGGCAGACGAAGCCCTCCAAACCCTCATGGCCGCCCTGCCCCAATGTAGAGACGTCAGACATGCAGAAGTCCTCTTTGAGCAACTCCTGCGCGCCTACGAGCGCCAGGGCAACTACCAGCCCGCCATCCAACTCCTGACCAACCAGCTCCACCCCATGCAGGAGCACCTCGGCAAAGACGACCCGGCCCTGCAACCCCTCCTCCTCACCCTCGCCAGGCTCCAAAGCAAAAACGCCGACCACACCCAAGCCCTAGCCCATGCCACCCAGGCCGTGGACATCGCCCGCCTCCACAGCCAGCCCCAGGACCTCTGGCTCACCCTCTCCACCAAAGTCAGCTACCTCGCCTCCGCCAAGCAGCTAGACGAGGGCATCCGAGTCGCCAAAGAAGCCCTCCAACTCGCCAGAAAGCTAGACAACCCCATGCTCATCGTCGCCTCCCACATCGACCTCGCCGAAGTCCACCTCCTCGCAGGCCGCTACGACCAAACCGCCCAGGAATACCGCTCCGCCTTCGAACTCGGCGTCAGCAACAACTCCAATCCCCGAGACGCCGAGCTAGTCCTCATCGAGCTCGCCAGCGTCCAACAAAAACAAGGCAAGCCCCAGGCCGCCATCGAGACCACCCAAGAACTCTGGACCCTCCTCCAAGCCCGCCTCCACGAGGAAGAAGCCCTCTATCTCCACTGGCTCGTCGAAAGCCTCATCCACCGCGTGGACGACATCCTCAAGCAGCACCCCGCCCTCCCCCCACCCCCAGAACTAGCCACCTGGCGGCAACAACTTAGCGAGCAAGCGCAAAAGCTAACCCAACAACAAAAGCAAACCGCAGCCCCCTTCGGCAAAGTAGACCGCTGGCGCATCCCAACAACGAAGTAGGGACAAACGTCTCCCGTCCTCCCTCAAGGCTGTCTAGCGAGGAGGTCCACGCTCCCATTGATGCAGGCATCCTCTCCCACAAAGCTGTTAAACTTGGCACGCACCTAGTGCCTCATCCCCTTTGTGGGCAATCACCTTGTTCACTCCGTTGCTCACAACTTGACGCAACACGATCGCATGGTTTGCACTGCGAGCCGTTGCACCCGCGCCATTCCAAGTAGCTTCGATTGGCAATCGAAGTGCTGTGCTCAGTTGGGTTCGCGGCCATCGCAAACCCCGCAGCCGTTCCACTTCGAGTGCCACTCGAAGCTACGCTCAAGCCCCCGTAGCGGAATGCGCCAGCATTCCGACCTCCCACCGCTCCGAACCTCCGCTACGCCTGCCGCCTCAAAGAGACGGACTACACCGAATGATCCTCTCGCTGAAGCTGTAGTTCTTGCCCCAGATGAGTCGGAGAGCTTCCCCCGGGACCCATAGCCTTCTCTGTCGGACTTGATCTATCTTTTTGCAGCCCCAAACAAACCAACAAGCTCTTCCCATCGGGCCACACTGATGCCTTCCCGCTGCTCTACCGCCAAGGGATGATCGGTGGGTTCTAACTCAATCTGCGGCGCCACTCCTGGTGGTTGGCTATGGACTCGACTCTTCAAGTGCAGCGTTTGAGGGTAACCAGGCAGTTGGGTGAGAAGCCATCCAAAATAGGGAGCACTTGTAGCGCGGTTCGGATCTCCCCAGTGGTCTATCATGTGGCGATAGCTCTGCTCACTCAATGAAGTCCAAACGGCGATGCTCAAGGATTGCGAATGTCCGTGGATCGGCAACTCGATAAGCCCCCGAACCATAAAGGTCTTGCTGTCGATAACACACATATCTGGGGTGAGTTCCACGCGTGACGCAAACTCAGATTCAATCACATACTCACGCCAAGGCGCTTCACTCCCAAACGACGTAGGCAAGCCTGAATGCACCTTCCCGCACGTTTTACACACCCAATCAGCTGACTGCCTTTTCTTGCTGAAGAAGTAAAATGCTATGCCAGCGATCAAGACGATGAAAAAGAGGGTGATCGGAAGCTTCATTTCAAGTTCGGTTCTCTTGCCTTCTAACTCAATACTCTAAAACCTTCCGGCAGACTACCTCATAACCTGTCGCTACCTCCGATGGCAACTGTTCAAACCCCGATCAGCCATTTAGCGCGTCCTCAGGATACATCCGCTTAGGACGACACAGAAAATCGCAAGCGCATTGGTAAATCGACAATGCAGCCTGTTGGGACACGACCAAAGCAGCTCGCTTTGGATATTGCCACGTTGCTGTGGGATCATCTTGAACAAACCTATCGACCAAACGAAGCCCACGGCAAGCTGTAGCTTGGCTCTTTGAGCCAGGAGACGTAGGACACCATCTAAAGCCCACCGCTCCGAACCTCCGCCAGGCCTGCCGCCTCATAGAGACGGCCTACAACACCCAGCCCACCATGCGGGGCTCCGGGTAGCTTCGATTGCCAATCGAAGTGCTGTGCTTTGTTGAGCCGTCCGCTTTGAAGTGTCAGGAGACGTTCCTCTTCGAGTGACACTCGAATCTACTCCCGGCCCCCTATTTCCGATACTCAATCAGCTCGATCTCGTACCCTTCCGGCGCGTCGATGAACGCAAAGCGGCCGCTGCTGCTTTCCGTGGGGCCGTCTGACAGCGGGTAGCCTAGCGCGGTGGAGTGTTTGGCAAACTCCTCGATGCTTTCGACTTCAAAGGCGAGGTGCGTGAGGTCGGAACAGAAGGTGACTTCACCGCTGGCGGGGTAGGAGCAGATCTCGATCAGCTCATCGCTGTTAGGGGTCTTGAGAAAGACGAGTTCCGAGCCGCGTGGTGACTTGTGATGGCGAATCTCTTCAAGTCCCAGCACCTTGGTATAGAAATCCACGGTCTTGGCGAGGTCGTTGACGCGATAGCGGGTGTGAAGGAGCTTTTTTACCATGCTGAGGTCTTAGCCGGGACGCACGGTTTTGCCACTGCGATGATTTATTCGCTCAGCGCATCCTAGCTTTGGGGTCGAGCACGTCACGCAAGGCATCGCCCAGGGTATTGAGGGCCAGCAGGGTGGAGGCAAAGAAGCCCGCAGGAGCTAGCAGCAGCCAGGGATGATCACTCATGGCCGCTGCACCTTCACTGATCATCGTGCCCCAGGACGCGAGTGGTGGCTGAATGCCTAGCCCCAGGAAGCTGAGCATGGCCTCCAGCATCATGACGCCGGGCACGGTGAGACTGGCGTAGACGATGACCGTGCCGAGCACATTAGGCAGGAGATGGGCGAACAAGATGCGCGTGAAACTGGCTCCATAGGTCCTAGCAGCCAAAACAAACTCCTGCTTCTTCAACCCCAGCACCTGGGCGCGCACTACACGGGCCATGGTGAGCCACTCCACCGCACCGATGGCGGCAAACACCAACCAGAACTCTTTCCCAAAGACCACCATAAGGATGATGACAAACGTCATGAAGGGGAAGGAGTAAAGAATGTCCACCACACGCATCATGACGCCATCCACGCGCTCAGATGCTAGGCCAGAGACCATGCCGTAGGTGACGCCGATGACCATCGCCACGAGTGTGGCCAGCACGCCCACTAACAAAGAGATCCGCCCTCCGTAAAGCACGCGCACCAGGACATCGCGCCCCAAGATATCTGTCCCAAACCAATTGCTAGCCGATGGAGGGCTGGCACCCAGGGTCAGATCTTGCGCGGTCTGGCTGTGGCTTGAGATGAACGGCCCTAACAAGCAGGCGAGCAACAGCAGCACAAGAAACCCAAGAGCAATCACCCCGCTTCGATGCTGACGAAACTGAACCCAGAACTCACGCATGGCCGAGGGTGATGCGTGGGTTGAGCATGGCCTGGAGCACGTCCACCAGGAGGTTGAAAATCACGATCCACAACGCGTAGAACGCGGCGGTAGCCATCGCGAGGGTGTAATCTTTGTTCACTGCGGCAGCCACGAAGTGCTGACCCAGCCCTGGAAGCTGAAACACAGTCTCGGTGACGAAGGAACCCGAGAGCAGTCCCGCCGCAGCAGGTCCGAGGAAGTTGATCAGCGGGATCACGGCCAACTTTGCCGCGTGCCGCACCACGATGACGCCTTCACTCACGCCTTTGGCCCTGGCAGTGCGGATGTAGTCCTGGCTCAGCGTCTCCCGCAGGCCCGTGCGCATCAGCCGTGCGATGTAGGCGCTGTAGATGATGCCGAGCGTGAGCGAGGGCAACACCCAGTCATCCGCGTCATACCAGCCGCCGGCATTGAACCAACGGAGCTTCACGCCGAACAACGTGGCCATGACCGGGCCGAGCACCAAGCTAGGCAAACATAAGCCCAGGGACGACAGCAGCATCGTGGCCCGGTCTTCAAAAGTATTCACCCGCAATGCCGCTAGCGAGCCTGCGGGCACCCCGATCAATAGCGCGATGCCTAACGCGGCTAAGCCGACCTTGGCTGAAATAGGAAAGCCCTGAGCGATGATCTCGCCCACGCCCATGCCTTTGAACCGATACGAGTCCGGCAGGTCCAGCGTGGCATAGCTCTTCAGGTGGCGATAGAGCTGCACATACCACGGCTGATCCAGCCCATACTGACGCTCCAGACTGGCCTTGACGTGCTCTGGCACCTCCTTGTCCCGATCAAACGGCCCGCCCGGAGCCATCCTCAGCAACAGGAAGGTGATGCAGAGGACGGCGAAGATGACGACGATGCCCTGCAACACCCGGCTGATGAGAAAGCGGAGCATCGCGTGCCAGAGTCGGGGTTACAGTTTGCTCAGAGCGTCATCCAGAGCACCAATGAGTGCTGTGATGGATTCATCCGTCTCGTCTCCCATGTTGGAGATGCGGAAGGTCTTGCCCTTGAGCTTGCCGTAACCACCATCAATGATCAGCGAGTGGTCGCGCTTCAGATTGGCAATGAATGCCGCCACGTCGATGCCCTTGTTGTTCGCCACACAGGTGAGCGACTTGGAGCGGTAGCCCTCTGGTGCAAAGAACTCGAACCCGTTCCTCCGCACCCACTCATGCACCATGCCATTGAGACGTGCATGGCGCGCATAGCGATTGTCCAGACCCTCGGTCAGCATTTGATTCAACTGATGCTTCAAGCCGTAGATCAGGGAGATGCACGGCGTGGACGGCGTCATGCTCTTCTCGCCATTGGCGCGGAACTCGATGAAGTCGAAGTAGTAGCCACGGTCATCGATGGTCTCAGCACGCTTCATGGCTGCCGCAGAGGCGGCGAACAGAGCCAGACCTGGAGGCAGAGCGAACGCCTTCTGGGAACCGGTGAGCAGGACATCAATGCCCAGCTCGTCGAAGTTCACGGGCACCGTGGTGAATCCAGACACCGAGTCCGTGATGAACATCACGTCTGGGTATTTCTTCTTCAGAGCAGCGATCTCCGCGATAGGGCTGAGCACGCCCGTGGAGGTCTCGTTGTGAATGAAGGTCAGCGCATCGAACTCGCCCGTGGCCAGACGCTTGTCGATCTCATCAGCCATCACCGGCTGGCCCCACTCCACTTGATAGGCCTCAGCTTCCTTGCCGCAGCGCTTGGAGACGTCGAACCACTTGTCGGAAAACGCGCCATTGCAGCAGTTGAGCACCTTCTTTTTGACCAAGTTGCGGATGGACCCCTCCATGACGCCCCAGGCAGAGGACGTGCTGAGGAAAACTTGCTGCTTCGTGCCGAACAGGGCCTGAAGTTTTGGCTGGATCTCAGCATAGAGATCCACAAAGCCCTTACCGCGGTGTCCCATCATAGGGGCGCTCATAGCGGCATACGTGGCGGGCGAAACTTCGACGGGGCCTGGAATGTAGAGTTTAACGTGGCTCATGGGTGATTTTACGGGCCAGCGACCCTAGGCGGCTCTTCCAAAAAGGGAAGCGCTAAAACACACGCCACCCTGCTCGTGCCGGAAGGCTTCCCCGGCAGTCTTGGAGGCCGCGTGCCTTGCTAGATAGATAGCACAGGCAAAGGCAGTGATGACCGACACGTAGAACGCCAGAATCAAAGCCCAGCGCATGATAACCACGGTGATGCCGACGACATGACTAATGGCGACTGGGAGGTCTGGTGCCCAACGAACTCCAATCTTACGCCTCAGTGTGGACGCTACTTGTGGAGCGATTTGCGATCATGGAGCTTGGCCTCAGCTTGCCCCAGTTGCTTACTGCGCTCCTTGATGGCTTCATCTGGTGGAAGAATCTTCACCTTTACCACCTTACCCTGGTCGTCACATAGATACACTCGCCCGAGTGGTGGCAGCCAAAAAGTTTCTCCGCTACTTCCCTGCACTTCTTCCATGGGATGAGTTTGGTAGTCCCAATGACTGAATCTCGAAAACCTCTCTTTGGATGTGAGATGAGGACTGGCTGGCGGACTTGGATTCACTGACACCCAAGTAGCTCGCACGGCGAGATAAATTACGATGGTGCAAACTGCGAAAAGGATTGCCTTTTTCATTATTGCGCGCTGCTGGTGTCCCAGACTCTTCTGGCAGATTCAAGTGTCTAACACTTTATTGCCGAAAGCCCATCCTTGGTCTCCAAAGACTTTAGTGCCTCAAGGCGGCAATTTGAGAAAATCGAATGGCAACCTTGTACCTTGGCGCCCCTGCCCGTTGGTTGCCTAATGTGAGTTTAACCGAGCTTTCCTGGGGGGCCGCTCGTATCTGAAAGTCGCCTATGCTCAGGTGTTGATCGAGAATCCGTTGGTCAGACGAAATGATTTTCGTTCCATCCCGCAATACGATGCCCAGATGTGTTTTGCCGGCGATCGGCACGACCACCAAAGAAAGCTCTGGGTCCGACATGTCATCCATGCGCTGCAACACGATCGGCGGAACGGCAGGTGTGGCAGAATCACCATCTTCAATCTCGACCAATGGCGAAAGAGCCAGATGCGGCGAGCAAGGGATCCGAAGCGCACTCGCCCCAAACAGACTTATCACCTCGTCGAAATCGGGTATTCGCCTTTGCTGTGCGGCGTTGATCGCATCGTCCATTGAGGCGAAACCTTTCTTCTTGGCACCATTACCTGAGCCCTGACTGAGTCGACCCGCAGACGGAACTGAAGGAGAATCTTTCTGGGCAACCTTAGGTTCATGAACCATGTCATCCTCCCAGAGCAGATGCGTCACCAACGCTCCGACACAGCCACCAAAAACTGCCGCAAGAAATGGTAATCCTAGCCTTCTCATGGGCATAACTTCGTGGGTAACGACCTCGTTTCAATTGCCGGTTTCAAAATGGGAAGAAGCGCTAAAAATCCCCCTTTTCTAGCCCCGCCAGAGAGCTTCTAACGCGGTCCCAAAGGCCGCGTGCCTTGCTGGGTAGATGCCGAAGGCGATGCCGGTGATGACCGACACAACAAGCCTCAAGTGCTTGGCACCAATACCTTTGTTCTAAGCTTTTGGCCGTCGGGAAGAGAAACGAGGTCCGATCAGTCTTGTAACGTCTTCACTTTTTCCCACGTCTAAGATCTTCCAACAAAGCTTTGTCATCTGTATCCGACCGTGTTTTTTGCGCGTCATACCTAGCCCTTAATTGTTCAGCATCCGGTCGTTTAACATACCGCTTAGTACCATCTTGAAACTCGATCAACGCTTCGTCCATCGCTGGCAGTTCGAGCACGCTACCGTCTGCCTGTTTTACCTTTGTTCGCACGAAGAGGTCGCCGTTCCCACGGGGTGAATCTCCGTATGGATCTAAACGTTTAGAAATGAAGTAGCTCGCCGGAACCACAAGCAACAACCATGTGCCCACGCCGATAGCAATCAAAGTCTTCAGTGTCTTCATTGGATAATTGGATTACGCAATCCTGACGATTTCAAAGCTCCGTTGCTTCAGTCAGGGAGTTTTGTTGCAGTTTTTTGATATGTTCTAAATGTCTTGTGGACCAACTGCCGATCAACTAGCTTTCTGCGGACGCCAATCAAGCATTTGGTCGCTTCGGGCTACTTCTCAGACGGGGAAGCGATCTGAGCTGAATACCTAACGGACGATACGAAAGCGCAGGCCGAAACAAAAGCCGCCCAGGTCAAGAGGACAACGAGCGGGTAAATACTCGCTGGTAGCCTCGTGGGTTCTGGAAGGAGAACTCTCCACCACCTCGCAATCAACGCAGTAGCAACGAGCCCACAGATGCCGGTCGAAAAAACGGCCAGCCATCTCTGCGATAATGTAGCCGACGCGATCAGAAGACCAACTGACCCAAGTGTGACAATGTCCACAGGGACACGGATGATACCCACCGACCGACCAACCATGACGTCCCAAAATGCACTGCTCAAACAAACGAACGCTACCCCTCTAACAAAGACGGGGAATGAGATGCCGTAAGGTGGTGCTGTCGTGCTCATCGCAGTGATAAAATTGTTCCGAATCCGTGGCCTACTCGGCAGGCGTCCAAGTAGGTCCAGGGTAATTCAACCCCGAAGTGTCAACTTCATGGTCGAACCAAATATCGGGGCCTCAGTTCCGTATTCACCCCCCCAAAGAGCGATATGGGTGCCTCGCAAAGCATTTAGCACCGCATCACCAGTATCTTTCATTTTTGCAGGTCAGCAAGAAACAGCATCTCGTCGCTAGTCATGCCGAACTTCTCGATAAATGGTTTCTCATTTCCCGTGCCATGCAACTCGCGCCAGCGAGCGACGACATCTCGCAGGTATCCAACGTCAATCGATTTACTTGTGGTGCGCTCTTTGCGCAGGGCCGCGAGATGGTCGATCCGAGCAGACTTGATCTCGGCATAGATTTGTTCCGCAAAAACAGGATTTCTACACGCTGAAATCAGATGCAGCTTAAGTTCCGCCTCGCTAGCCTTCAATAAATTAGATCGTTCGACTTCTATTTGAGAGTTTTTCGCAGAAATAGATGGGATGAATTCAGGGTTAGGTATTGTTTGAAGAGCATGATACTTCTTCCAATAATTCAATTGATTTAACTGATATTGTGAAATGATCACATTCGCCATCTCTGCCCTCAGTCCTAATTTTGCTACGCTCCTATATATAGCCGGACCGACATGCTTGTCGACTTCCGATTGGAGCGCAGAGGCAATTGCCGTCTCATTAAGGGAACGCATTTTGATCTTCTCTAAAAGATGACGCGTTCGATGGGCATCATCCATGGCAGTATCTGTTGTAACAAACTGTAATTTCGGCTGCTGAGGATTCTCAACTTCGCTCGGAGGGCCACTTTTGTGGAACGGCGATAGGAGGACATTGGAACCGGTAACCTCAATTATTTGGGTAGACTGTTGATTGATGGCGAGAAAAAGCACAAGAAACAAGCTTGCTAAAATTCCAAAAAGGCGTGTCGCAGCTTTCATAGCAGAGTTCAATATTATCAATCAGCCTGTGTCTATGGTGACCCGGCGCATGTGCAGCCAAAGACATCTCCTCCACATACCTCACAATGGTAAGGACAAGGGGCAGTGTGCGTACAATGGCCATCAAGACTCGGTTCAAAACCAAGGGACTCATGAGCATCGATTTTCTGCTCAAGCGCAGGAATCGCAAAGTTGTCGAGCCTCAACCACTCCAGTTGCAGAAACGCTTTTTCGTTTCTCAATCGGGTTAGTTCAGCGTAATCAGGCGGTTCTTTTTCTTCCTCGCCTCGAATGGCTTTATCTAGTTCGGCTAGGTCACTCTCAATTGAATTACGGCGGTCGTACATCGCGCGCAAAAGTTCTAGATCTTGTCGTTGTTTATCAGCCTCTAACGCCCAAAGGAATTTTGCCCAGGCCCTATCATCAAAGCACGGTTGGCACGGCCCATTCGGGATAACACTAGGCAGGCGCGCCAAACATTTCTGACAATTGCTACCAATGCTTAAATCTTCGCCACCTGTTCCGCCCTCCTCAACTGTTTCACCACTCTCATTGGCCTCCTCTTCCTCAGTCTCAATCTCAGTGTCGTGCCCTTCCTCGGCAGCAAGGGGTGGCAATGGATTTTCCACCAAACTCTGAAAGTTCATCAGCGTGGTGGCAGACACTTGGCTAGCGATGATTGCCGCAGCGATGGCTTGAGTGGTGGGCATACTGGCGGCGTTGCGATGGTTCGTGCTGAACACGACGATCTCATCCACGTTGCTGACCCCGTCGTTGTCCCAGTCGTTCTCCTCGTAGCTCATGTCCACATTGTGGTTGGTCATGACTTCATTCCAGTCGAACCCTAGCGCCTCGACCTGGGCTTGATTGACAAACACCTGAGGGTTCAATCCCATGTTATATTTTTCCAGGTTGGTCATGAAGTCGCCAACAATACTGCCTGCGGCATCAGTGGCGTCACTGGGGTCTAATCCGTTAGCGATCTCCCACACATTGGGCATGCCGTCCCCATCGTCATCGAGAACGGTCTCATCGACTGGCAGCGGTTGATTGAGGGGATGACCAGGGAAGTTGTTGAACACATCCAAATAGCTCACCGTGTCCTCTACTCCGTTGATCACTCGGAGGTTCTGCGCATCCGCCACCTGTGGATTCAGGTGTCCTGGATACTGCAACTCTACACTGTCACTCAAGCCATCCCCATCGGTGTCATTGTTGTTGTAAGGATCACCAGGAAACGGATCAGCCGGGTCATGGATGCCGTCACCGTCCTCGTCCACGAACACTCCTGCGTACTCGGTCGGCTGGAACTCAACCACATCGTTCTGAATCGTGAAGGACAGGGTAGACTCAGGCCAAGTAAACACTGAAGGCGCTTCTTCGTCAGGCGGATCGATCTCTACATTCTCCTCGCTGCCAGCCGAAGCGACCGAGGCAAGGTAGTCGCTGATGACGTTGGACAAATCAATGTCATCGGGGATGCCATTACCGTCCGCATCCACCGCTGTGGCGGCGTGCCATTGCCCAGCCACATTTAACGTGGCGGACGGAACGCCCTCCGCTGAAAACTCGAAGGCCCCTCCCGGCCACCAAGCGCTGTTGTTTGAAGGGTCTGTGGGGTAAGGGTCTGCCACATCTGCAATGTCATCCGCATCCTGATCACTGAACAGGCCGGAGTAGTCAGCCGGAGGGAACACGCTCATCTGGCCATCCACCCGAAAGCTGCCTCCAGGCCAACTGAAGTAGGTATTGTTCCATGCATCACTTGGATACGGATCAATCTCATCTGGCAATGAATCCCCGTCCGTGTCTTCCACACTGTCGGCAAAGTAATGAACAGGGTCAAACGTGCTCCACTCCCCATTGATGAGCAAAGTGCCGCCCGCCCAGTGTTGGAGCGTGCCGTGGTTCGATGGGTTGTAGAACCAGTCTTCCAACACATCAGGAAGTCCGTTGGAGTTGGAGTCGGTATCCTCACCCGCATAGATGCCCGCACGGAAGGCATGGCGGATGTTATTGATCAAATAAGAGCCACCCTGAAACTCAAAGCTGTTGTTCGTAGGGTCTGTGGGATGGGTATCCACAACGTCTGGCAAACCATCCGAGTCACCATCTGGAATCGTGCCACCAACCGCTGCCAACCACTGACCACCGTATGAGTTCCAGACACCGTCCTCTGCAAAACTACCACCAGACCAGAAGGAAACGGCTCCACTGGCCACTGCATTCGTAAACTCTACCATCCACGCCGGATCATTGTTCTCATTCGGCGTATCATCCAAGGCCCCCGCTACGTCAGACTCTCCAGGTAGAGCCAACCAAACAGGCTGGCCAGCCTCATCCGGCACATAAATCGCTCTGGAAGTTTGAACCGGCATGACGGACATCATGGTTACGGCCACAATCTGTGCCCAAGAGGCAACGGCGCGGAAACGACGCCGACTTAGCAGCCCGCTAGAGGCTGAGAGGCTGAGAGGCTGAGAGGTATTCATACGGGAAACGACTGGAAGGCGGTTAGGTAACAAATACGGGCTTTTGCCAATATCAGAGCGCGTTTTATCAAGTCCCTAGCCAAGTGAGAAGAAAAATCTTAGTGGCTCGTTAAAAAACATTCCACTCCAGCGGCTCACGACGCACGGCATCCAACAGGCTCCGCACGTGACTTTCGGGGCTAAAATGAAGCCTCAGGGTGCCATTCCAGACCACTCGCGGCCAAAAACCACTGGTCGGATGAGCCAAACCACCAGTCGGATGGGTCAAACCACTGGTCGGACGGGCCAGACCACTGGTCGGACGGACCAAACCACTGGTCGGATGAGCCAAACCACTGGTCGGATGAGTCAAACCACTGGTCGGACGGGCCAGACCACTGGTCGGACGGACCAAACCACTGGTCGGATGGACCGCACGGCTAGTCGGATGGACCAAACGGCTAGTCGGATGGAGCAAACGGCTAGTCGGATGGAGCAAACGGCTGGCCGGACGGACCAAACGGCTGGCCGGACGGACCAAACGGCTGGCCGGACGGACCAAACGGCTAGCCGGACGGACCAAACGGCTAGCCGGATGGAGCAAACGGCTGGCCGGACGGAGCAAACGGCTGGCCGGACGGACCAAACGGCTAGCCGGATGGAGCAAACGGCTGGCCGGATGGAGCAAACGGCTGGCCGGATGGAGCAAACGGCTGGCCGGATGAACCAAACGGCTGGCCGGATGGAGCAAACGGCTGGCCGGATGGAGCAAACGGCTGGCCGGATGGAGCAAACGGCTGGCCGGATGGAGCAAACGGCTGGCCGGACGGAGCAAGCCCCCAATCTTTCGCGGCCCGCCACCACCCCATCTGCGCGAAGCAGAGTAGTCCATCAAGCCCCCTACCCTGCCGACCCCACTCAGCGCCCGGTTTTGGACCCAACCATGCGCCTAGGCCCTCCGCTCTGTCATGCTCAATGAGGCCCCAGAGCAACCACCGCAACCCCGAGCAACAAGATGGGCTTTGTTGTTGGTCTATTGGGGTTGCTTTGGTGAAGGTCTTTTGATTGGTGAGGCTCAACGAATGTCATCCTCCGTTCCCTCTTGGTTGATCTGATCGGGTCCATCTGACCACACAAAATAGTCACCCACAACCTTCCGATGCCCCGTGTCTACCCGCCCATCTCCATCGTGGTCAAAGTGGTAATGATAAACTCCACCCCAGCCATCACGCTGCTCCCCCGCTGGAATGTTCCAGAATACTATTCGATCAGAGTTCCGGCGATAAACGTCTGTCAATTGACCATTCAAGTCATGTCCAAGTGTGATGCTGAACTGATAGTCACTCTGTGGGCTGTTAAACGGCAAATGTCCGTAGTGGGATTTGAAGGCATCGAGCGCTATTCTGATGGATGCGAGATCGGACCGCGTCCTTTGCAACTTCCAAGACTCAAACACGGCAAGGTTGGGCAGCCGATGAACAGGAAATCGTGCGTATTTCTCCGAATACCACATCCAACCTGAACAAGCTGCCGCAAGAAAAACCAATAGCACGACAGAGTAGCTAGTTTTCTTGGCACCCGATTTCATCTCACTCACGGCTTGTTGTTAGTTGCCCGAGAGTTTATGGCTACGGTCTGGTCAGTGCAAGCCGGTTGGAAAAGGCATGTTGTGCTGGTCGCCGCAGTGTCGCGCGCTGCTGCTAGAGTATGATGGGGACTCCCGATCTGACTTTCCAAGCAATCAGCACCACAAGCACAGAATATGCAATACCGGGCCAGTTTGAGCCTGAGCGTAAGTGCTGGCTCGATACCACCACAACCCCGACCAGCAGTGCGGTCTCTACTGGTCAGCGATTCTGGGTGTTGGTTCATCGAAGGTTGGGAGTAGGGCGACGATGCGGTGCCAGTGGCGCTCAGTGGCGTATGTCATAAGTACCCGCCCAATGCGAACAAAGACCCAAAAGCGGAGCCAGAGGCTACGATGGTCGGCGCGCTTGCGAGCCTCGGCGTGTAACCACTGCTCGTCGAAGCCTTTCCACTCGCCTGCGACTGTGAGAAGATTGGGACTTACTACCGGAGCGACCTCGTAGAGATAGATGTCGCGCAACTCGGCAATGGTGTAACCCGAAGCGGCGGCTATGTGCGCGATTCGCTTCAAGTCTTCGTCCTCAAGTTCTGTGTCGAGCCAGAACTGGGAAAATGCAGTCCAGACAGGCTTACGGCGCTCGAACTCTGCCTCGGTAATCATCGCTGGATTGCTTTCATCTCCGCGGACGGCAAGCAAACGCCGACCCACTTGGTCGAGACGATGGCCGGAGGCTGAAAGTGCTGACACGACTCATAGACTTTGACCATGTCCCGGTGGTTTTCGCTATGTAGTGGCGTCGTCATCCGATGGCTTGATCTTTTGTGGGCCTCGCGCGGTTGGCTCGTCAACGCGATCTGTCTCCACAAGCTTGATGGTGATCTCGTCCCCGACCTGAAAGTCGTGCCGGAACCAACTTAGATGCTCCGACGTCAGATGATCCAGGGCGGAGAGAGAAAAGCCAGCCTGCCAATCTTTATCTGGATTGGCTCCCAAGACAGAAGGTATGAAAACCCAGTTAGCTATTGCTGAGACTACCCCCTGGTGAAGCCCAGCAGTGGCGACGTGCTTCCCGTTAACTGTAACTTGATATGCGATCATCTGAAGTAGCCTAGCGTCGATGTGTAGCACCGGTTACCGGGAGCGCCACATCATAACAGAGTTAAGGGTTGTAGTCCGGAGGCTCTTATTGAATAGGAGCGGCCAACCAGTGGTCGGATGGACCAAACGGCTGGCCGGATGGAGCAAGCCCCCGATCTTTCTCGGCCCGCTACCACCCCATTTGCGCGAAGCAGAGTAGTCCTCTCGCTCCGCGAGAGGACCCTGTGGCCCATCAAGCCCCCTACCCATCGCCCACCAATGAAGACGAACCGCCTCAATGGCTAGCAGCGATATGGCCTTTATTGTTCAGAATGGCATCGAATGACCACCAGCCACCTTCACGACCATCTTCGTATCAGGACCGTTCACCTGGGTTAGAGGTGCTTTTACAGCAATTTTGAAATGCTCCTTGGCACCACCAACGATGTCAGACCGAATATACTCGTTCTGCTCATCAATGAACACGCCAGAAGCGTCGAAGAACTCAACCTCAACGATGACGCTAGAGAACTTGTATTTACCGTTATTCGTGACTAGACCGACGATCTCAAGCTTATCCCCAGCTGTCCGTTTTTGAACCTCCGAGATAACCAGGTCTCGAGTGGCCTCACCCTTAAACCAAAAGAGCTTAATCAACGGCACGAAGCCAATAAGCATGATCGGCAGGACGATCCACAGCTGCTTCTTTCCCCAGGACATGTTCAAGTTCGACATCTCAGCTCCACAGTTTGAGCATTTCATCTTGGCGATCATAGATTGAGTAGATTGTTTGAAGGTGGGCCCTGTTTCTTGAGCGATTCAGTGAAAAGTTTAGAATGTCCGACGTCCCCCGAAAAGACTCCTGCGGACGGAACCACTGCACTCGCCTCCGTAGGTAAGGGGGTCATTGGAACTTCTCTCGTTTATGGTGTGAGTGAGGGTTGATACCTCTCATCATGTGGGGAGGGCTTTGGAATGTCGAGCAAATCTTGCTGTGTGTCTCGGTCACTTTCGGCCACAGGGCGTTCAATCCAGGTCTGCCGAACCCAGCAACGGGCTCGCTGAAGCCCCAGAGCAACCACCTAAACCCCGAGCAGCACTGCGGCGTTTATTGGTCGGCCATGGTTTTTGGATGCACGAAGTGCCGGCTCGATGAAGCCCCGTAGCAAGCGCCTAGCCGGACGGGGCAAACGGCTGGCCGGATGGAGCAAACAGCTAGCCGGACGGAGCAAACGGCTAGCCGGACGGAGCAAACGGCTAGCCGGACGGACCAAACGGCTGGCCGGATGGAGCAAACGGCTAGCCGGACGGACCAAACGGCTAGCCGGACGGAGTAAACGGCTAGCCGGACGGACCAAACGGCTGGCCGGACGGACCAAACGGCTGGTCGGATGGGCCAAACGGCTGGCCGGATGGAGCAAACGGCTGGCCGGATGGAGCAAACGGCTGGCCGGATGGAGCAAACGGCTAGCCGGATGGAGCAAACGGCTAGCCGGATGGAGCAAACGGCTAGCCGGATGGAGCAAACGGCTGGCCGGACGGAGCAAACGGCTGGCCGGATGGAGCAAGCCCCCGATCTTTGGCGGCCCGCTACCACCCCATTTGCGCGAAGCAGAGTAGTCCTCTCGCTCCGCGAGAGGACCCTGTGGCTCATCAAGGATTGGACTTGGAACCAATTATATGTCCTCATCACCGCCGACGCCTTACCGCGCCTCTGTAAAGACGGCCAAGCACATACCCCAGCAGAGTGACAAATGTGACAATCAGGGACAGAGAAAAGGCTGCATAACGGACTGATGTCACCCAAATGATTGCAACCACGACGATCAAAGTCATTACGATGATAGTGAAGGCTCGGTGACATGCCGCCGCAATTACAGCAGACGTGGCAAACGGCAACCCAACGACCACGATCGTTAACGTTAGCTCGCTCATCATTTAGAAACTGGCCCCGTAGATGAGGTAACGTAACGGACTAGGCGACGGCGAGGGGTGGACATTGCTGACACGGCACAACGCTCGTGAGCCGATCCCTGCGTCCATTGTGGTCAGCTTCCTCATGGCTGGCGGCCGGGTCTGTTTTTTCGCAGCCACAGGAGTATTGTGCTGAACGCGCTGAGGCCAGCTCCAAGGTAGAGCGGAAATGGAACAGAGCGGAGCTCTTTGAGTGCGTTAACATGCATCGAGTGACCAGTGCTGAGCCGCGACCAATAGTCATCTCCAAGATCATCGGTGAGGTGCAAAACGTGAATAAGGATCGCAGCAGCCCCCAAAATCACAGGGGTCAGAACTGCAAACACCGTAACGTGCGGGGATGTCCTTCGGAGGATCAGGAATATTGCAACAAAGAAACTGATCATCATCAGGGCGTTGGCCCCTATATACAACGCCCCGACTGAGCAGAGTGACTCAAAGTAAGAATGGGGCTGCCAACTCGTCACAAACTGCCGCCGTGCCTCTCCGAGCCAATCAGGAGGTGCCCCATCTTGAGCCATGATTATTGGAAGTGCGCTCATCGTGGTTAGCCGAGACGTTTTGGCTGTGGTCCATCGAGCCAATACTCGATCAAATCTCGTTCGATGGCTGGGCGTGAAAACTCGGAATCCACGTCCTCGGATAGAAACTCAAGGAACCTGGCAACGGCCGACTTCTGAGTGGGCGATAGCAAAGAGAACTGCGAGCGCCGCAAATCATCAAGCTCGGAGAGTCTGATATCCAATCCCATCCTATATTCGCCTCGGAGTTCGCAACAAATGAATGCTGGGAGATGAAATCGCATCCCTAGAGGATCGAAAAAGGAGAGGCTGCTGTGACAGGCGTTGAGGTGCTTTGAATCGATTCGCCTCCAATCCTCCTTCTCATCACGGGCGCGTTTCCGTTCTCTTTCTGCTTCAGACTCGTAGTTGTCGATCGCCTGCCCCTCGAATAGCCCAACACCCGCCCCAAGTTTGACGCCCAGAAAAGCCTGCTCAATTTCGGCGGAAACTTCTTTAGCCTCCAACAATCGGTCTTCGGCTGGCTCGGAATAAAGAGTCGACTCGTCGAAACCGCGCGCCCGGCGTTCTTCTACGTGGTTCTGTGTCAGGAAAAGCATTTCTTGGCGTCAAAGTGAACTCATCGAGGCAAACCTCGTTTTGTCAGCACCCTTGTATCCGACAAGACTGTTTGCGTTACGACGGGCTTTTTCGGTCATGCCGTTGTTCTACCCGAACTTCAGATGAAATGACAAGCTCGAAGAGGAGAGTTCTTTGTTCTTGGCTTCATTGCGGCTCAGTGACTGCAAACTACTGCGAACTGACACCTGCTTGGTCCGTGCTTGAGCGGGATGCGGACAGGAATGTCCGCGCTCCTTTTTGGCGAACTGTCGCAAACCACTGGGCTGGTGGCTTGAACGGAGCGCCACGTCTGCCGCCTCACAGAGACGGCCTACAGACTGAGGCGTGGGAGGTGAGACGATGTTCTTACCATGAATATTCTTACCGTTGCTGTTAGGAGACACGGAGGTTTGGTTCTTGGTGAGCTGAATCTGTGGGAGATTTGATCGGCTGTGGCTCCGGCAAATTGGGGTGCTGCTCTTGGTTCTTGGCTTCATTGCCATTCAGCGACTGCAAACTACTGCGAACCACTGTGCCGACGGCTTGAACGGAGCGCCACGTCTGCTGCCTCACAGAGACGGCCTACAGACTGAGGCGTGGGAGGTGAGGCGATGTTCTTGCCATCCATGTTCTTACCTTTGGTGTCAGGAGGCACGGAGACGTGGTTCTTTGTGCCTTGTTCCTGGTGCTTGGCTTCGGATGAAGCGCTGTTACTCGTGGCGGAGGGCTTCCACGGGGTTCATGGAGGCGGCGCGTCTTGCTGGGTAGATGCCGAAGGCGATGCCGGTGATGACGGAGACGGAGAAGGCCAAGATGGGGGCCCAGGGCTTGATGACGGTGGTGACGCCGGCAAAATGGCTGACGGCCACGGGGATGCCCAGGCCGAGGACGACTCCCAGGATGCCGCCTACTCCAGAGAGCAGCACGGTCTCGATCAAGAACTGCAACACGATGTCTACCTGCCGCGCTCCTAGTGCCCTGCGGATGCCAATTTCCCTGGTCCGCTCGGTGACGGATGCCAGCATGATGTTCATGATGCCGATGCCACCCACGATGAGGGAGATGGCGGCGATGGAGCCGAGGACGATGGAGAAGATTTGCTTGGTGCGCTCTGCCTGCCGCAACAACTCCACGGGCACCACCATGCGCCAGTCGTTTTTCTTGTGGTTGCGCTCCAGGATGTGCCGCACGGCTTCGGCGCGGGTCTCGACTTCCTTGATGTCGCCCACCCGGATGACGGCTTCGTGAAACTCCACTTTTTCTGCCTCAAAGGAGCCGGAGCGGTAGCGGAAGAACGTCTCGCCATACTGGTCCATGAGCGTGGAGAACGGGATGTAGAGCTGGGCGCTGGAGTCATTGCTGGCGGAAGACTTGCCGGTATCCCCTGGTGAGAAGGAGGACTCGTCCTCAATGACGCCGATGACTTTGTAATAGTGGCGCTGAACCCGGACGGCCTTGCCGGTGGGGGTATTGAGCGGGAAGAGCTTGCTGGCGAGTGCCTCATTGAGCACGCAGACGGCGGCCCGGTCCTCAATCTCCAGGTCGGTGAAGAACCGGCCCTGTAGGAGCGTGCGGTTGCGCATTTGAGGATAAATGGGCAGCGCGCCGATGATCTGGCTGTCCTCTTTCTTCTGCCCCGCCCAGGCCACGTCGGCAATCTGGCGGCTGGGGACCACGATGCTGATGCCGGGGACGGTTTGCTTGATCTGCTGGATGTCCCTGGTGGTGATGCCGTATTCCAAGATCATGCTGCGGGTCTCGTTGGTGGCCCCGGAGGAGTCTGAGGGTTTCACGGACTGCAAAATGATGTTCTGGGAGCCGAGTTTGCGAATCTGCTCCTGAGCCTCGTGGGACGCTCCTTCACCGATGGCCAACATGGCTACCACGGACGCTACCCCGAAGACCACGCCGAGCGCGGTAAGGAAGGACCGCAGTCGGTGGAGCCAAATGGACTTCAATCCCATGGCCATACTGCGCCCCAGATGCTGGGGGGACAGGATCAGACGCAAGATGGGATGATGAGAGAGAAAGGGCATGGATTTGGGGCAATATCAGGCAGCCATGAGCGCCCTTTTGGTTCTTGTATCGGAGTCCACAAACCCGTCCTTTAGCCTGATAATACGGCTACAGCGCTCGACCATGCGTTCGTCGTGGGTGACGAAGACCAGGGTCTTGCCCTCGCGGTTCAAATGGTCAAATGCGTCCAGGATTTCATTGCCGCTTTTGGAGTCGAGGTTGCCCGTGGCCTCGTCGGCAAGGATGACGAGTGGCTCATTAGCCAGGGCGCGCGCAATGGCCACCCGCTGCTGCTGACCACCGGACAACTCGGTGGGCTTGTGGTGCATCCGGTGAGAAAGACCCACCTTTGCGGCCAAGCGCTCGGCTATGGGACGCATCTCGGAGTCCTTCATGCCTTTATAATAGAGAGGCACCTCAATGTTCTCGAGCACCGAAAGCTGCTGAATGAGATTGTAGCTCTGGAAGATGAAGCCGAGCTTGGTGCAGCGCGCCTGAGACAGCTCGTCGTCATTGAGTTGGGCGATGTCTTGCCCGCCGAGCATGTAAACGCCCGAAGTGGGCTGGTCCAGACCGCCGAGGATATTGAGCAGCGTGGACTTGCCGCACCCGGAAGGCCCCATGATGCAAACATACTCGCCCGGCATGATGTCCAGGGTGACGCCCTGCAACACATGGGTGGTAAACTCGCCCTGCTGGTACGATTTACGGATGTCCTGGAGCGAAATGATAGGCTCCACGGCTCGTGACACCGCTGAGGTGCCACTCTGAGGCGCGCCTGCCATAGGGATCAACTCTTGGCGAGGTCCGCCTTGCTCTTGTCCTTCTGGGGTTTGGTCTCACCGGGCTTCTTCGGCGCGGGAGCAGCCCCCTCAGGAGCTCCTTCAAGGCTCAAAGCCTTCGGAATGGTGAGCGCTACCGCATCTCCGACGGAAACACCGGACTTCACCTCGATGAACTCGTCATTGAAAGCTCCCGTTTTGACCGGGCGGCGCTCAAGCGATGCCCCGGAGTTCACATAGCAGAAGTGCTGATCGTTCTCGACCTCAATGGACTGCACCGGCACGTAGACGATGTCATCGAGTTGATTGATGACGATCTCGATCTTGGCGTTCATGCCCGGCTTGAGCCAATCCTGGAGTCCAGCAATGTGAATGGTGGACGGGTAGACCTTCAAGGTGGGCGTGTAGCGTGAGGAAGAAGAGTCAGGAAGCACGGCGACCTCGGCTACGGTGCCTTCGAGCTGACGATCTGGCTCAGCATCCACGCGGACGATGGCACGCTGGCCGATTTTGACCTTCTTCACCTGAGATTCATGGATGGCCACGTGAGCGCCCATCTGGGTCATGTCAGGAATGGTGAGTATGGTCTGCCGGAAACGCACCGTAGCGCCTTCCTCGATAGGCTCGTTGTAGCGATACGAGCTGGAGGCATTGATCGGACCGTAAGCCACGAGGCCGGGTTGGGTGGCCTTGATCACACAAGCCTTCAACTGACGCTCAAGGTCTTCTTTCTTGGCCAACTCCATGTCATAGCGGCGCTTGGCGGTCTGGAAACGGGACTCAGCTTGGGCAAACTTGGAGCGGTTCTCACGAATGGTGCGCTGAAGTTTGTGCAGAGCTTCCTGATAAGCCGCGAGGAAGGTCTCGCACTGCTTGGGGAACTCGTACTTCTTGAAGAGATCAAGCTGAGTAGTGGCGGTCTTCACCAGGAGGTCCACTTTCTCAAAGCTAACCTGATCGTTCTCCAGCGCGCTCTTGTTGATGAAGCCCTTGGCTGCCAGACGCTCAGAGGCTTCCACAGTTTGCTTGGCCAGAGCGACCTCTGACTTGTGCAGCAGAAGCTCATCCTGAAGTTGCCGCAACTTCTGCTGAGCCTCACCATCTGCACCGACGTTGGCATCAAGCAGAGCCGCGAAATCCGTGCGTGCCGTGATGACAGGCTTCACCGTCTTGGCCCTGGGCAAAGGGAGCTCCTTGGGTGCACCACCAAGACTCTCAGACTTGGGAGCCATGGCCGCAGAGGCCTCCATATTGGCCACATGCTTGTCAAAAGACTCCACACTCTCTGGCAGTCCACGCGACTTCAGCAGCGTCTCCGAAGATACTTTCCCGAGGTATTTCTCAAAATCCATCAGAGCAAAGAGCGCGAGGTTCTTGGTCTCACGCACCACGCTCTGGTTCTCGCTCTTCACGATCTCGCGGTTCTCGTCCGCCTCAATGTAGCTGGCGACCGTCGTTTGGAACTGGATGTCGTGATCGACGATCTTGGCCTTGAGCTCGGATGCATCGAGTTCAACGAGGACCTTGCCCTCGCGGACGTCTTCCTCGCTCACCTGATAGCCTTCAGGGATGAGGGAAATGATTTTCGTGATGTATTCGATCTCGGACTTCACCTCGAAGTTCTTCAAAGCGCGGATCTCACCGCCTTGAAGCACGTTGATCTGCAAAGAGCCCTTCTGGACTGTGTAAGTGGGCACGTCAGCGCTGGAGACGCCTGACGGAGCCGCGAAATAGTAATAAGCGCCAGTCGCTAGAGCCGCTCCAGCCGCCGCCACATACCACCATCGCCTGTTTCTGGGTTTGCTCATGGTTTTTTAGGGTTTCCAGGGGCTGGGGCACCCTTGGGAGGTTCATTTTTCAATACGTCTACCCAGCGACCATCTTTCTGTATGGTGAGAATCCCCATGTCTCGCCACAACTGAAGCCTCGCCACCGTGTGGGCAACGAGGGCCGCCATGCGCTGATCTCGCGCGTCAATCAAGTCCTGCTGGGCATCAATCAAGTTCCGTGCATCCCCGCGGTTCTCTTCCGTGAAGGCCTCTTCTTGCTCAAGACGCCGCACGCAGAGCTCCACGGTGACTTCTGCAAGCTCATACAGCCTGCGAGCCACATCAAGATTCCGCCAAGCCAGACGGATTTGCTGCCTGACATTCTCTTCCTCAAGGTCCAGAGCCCGGCGGGCCGCTTGCTCAGCAATCTGAGCCGCACGCAGGTCATTTCGGCGAGGAAGCTGGTCGAGATTGAGGTCCAGATCCAGCTTCACACCGTAATCGCGGCGATGTCCGTCCAGGTTGCTGCCATCAGCGTCCTTGTCCCCCACGACATTGCCAAAACCCGTGACGCTCAATCCAGGAAGGAGGTTCTGTTTGGCGATCCGCACTCGACGCTCGGCATCTTCCAGTTCGTCACGTTTGTTCCAAAGCTCAAGCCGAGTGGACATGGCCGTGTCCAGCGCGCCTTCGAGCGATCCCGGCGGATCAACGAGCTTCATGGAGTAGAGCTCATCTTGATCCAGGATGAACTTGTCATTGACCGGCAGCCCGAGCTGAATCTTCAGCCGATCCAACGCCTCTTCATAAGACTTCACGGCATTGATCCAGCGGCGATGATAAGTCAGCACGGCCTGCTCCATGAGGCCGACTTGGGATGGAGTGCGCTTGTTCTCCTCACCCATGGCCTTCTCCCGCTCCACCACTTCCTCAAAGGAGTCATATGCCATGAAGGCGTTCCGAGCAGCATCCCGACTCCGGAGCGTCTCATAAAAGGCGGAAGTGACATCCACCGTGAATGACTTGCGGAACTGCGTGAACGTCCGGATCGCATACAGAGTGGTCCGCTCGCCCTGAGTGAGGGGCTCCGATGCCGCCATGACTCCCGCGCCCCTCAAAAGGGGCTGACTAAGTGACACAGCGAGCTTTGAGTTGCTCACATCACGAAGATTGCCGGTCAGTAGGCGTGTAAAGTCAGTCGTGAGATCAACTGCCAGCCGTGCGCCTGTTCTTGCCAAGGTAGAGAGGCTAAAAGCGCCGGTATTCGTCAGGGTGCTATCCTTGACGAAGTTGTTGACCGTCTGCTCAACGTTCTGCGTCTGGTGAGTGCCGCTTCCCGTCCCGACAAGCAGCGGTCCGTGAACCCAACGGGCGGAGGTCAGGTCCAACGCGGTCAAATAGAGCGACTCCTTCTCAGTAAGGTAGGAGCGGTTACGCGTCACTGCGTAATCCAAGGCATCGCTCAGCTTCACCACCCGAGCGCCTTTTTCCAAATGAGCGCTCTTGCCGAGGAAATCGACGTCCTTGTTGCTCTTGCTGAGCTTGTCCACGTTCAACTTGCCCGGCGGCGTGATGCTCAGCAGGTCAGTGCCGGAGTTTGGGACCTTGGCGGCCTTCCTCCTGAGGATGCCGAACACCTCTTTGTCCGCCCACTTTTTGTGCAACGCACCCGTGCATGACGTTAAGCCACACCACACTCCGACTTGCAAAAGGAACAAGGCGAAGACGCGATGAGAGTGACGCATGTAGACGAGGGTTTTTCGCCCATGGAAGACGACCATGGACTCTAGTTAATTGGGGGGACTTAATTAACGACGTGTGTTCATGAATCTTTCATCAAACCGGCAGATGTGAACGTGACATGCACCTTGTCGCTGCTCCGTTGGCGTGCTTCATCATCTCACACGCTCGATTTTATGTCTCTCACACCCGATCACATCCTTCAGACTGGAATGGCCTTCTGGGCATCCAAGACCCTGCTTAGTGCCATCGAACTTGAGGTTTTCACGGCGCTCGCTGCACAATCTGGGGATCTCGCAGCTCTGGAGCAGCGGCTTGGATTGCATCCTCGTGGCTCCCGTGACTTCCTCGATGCACTCGTGGCCCTGGGTTTCCTGAATCGCACGGAAGGTGTCTACACCAACACACCCGAGACCGACCTGTTTTTGGACAAAGCCAAGCCTTCCTACATCGGAGGCATCTTGGAGATGTGCAACAAGCGCCTGTATGGCTTCTGGGACAATCTCACCACAGCGCTGAAGTCTGGGCAGCCACAGAATGAGGCAACCAAGGGCGAGGACATGTTCGCAACCCTTTACGCAGATCCCGATAGGCTCCGTGGCTTCCTCAGCGCCATGACCGGAGTGAGTCGAGGTGCCAACATGGCCATCGCGCAAAAGTTTGATTGGGCCAAATACACGTCATGCGCTGACATCGGCACCGCTCAAGGTGACTTGGTGACTCAGATTGCCTTGGCTCAGCCACACATTCGGGGGATTGGCTTCGATTTGCCTGAAGTCGGCCCCATTTTCTCAGACTACGTTCAGCACAACGGCCTAGCGGATCGCGTGACCTTTGCCGGTGGAAGTTTCTTCACGGACGACCTTCCGAAGGCCGATGTTCTTCTCTTCGGGCACATCCTTCACGACTGGGACCTCCCAACCAAGAAAATGCTGCTCAAGAAAGCCTACGAGGCCTTGCCAGAAGGCGGTGCAGTCATCGTCTACGAGGCTTTGATCGATGACGAACGTAAAGCAAACGCCTTCGGCCTCCTCATGAGCCTCAACATGCTCATCGAAACGCACGGCGGCTTTGATTACTCAGGAGCCGATTGCATCAACTGGATGACCGAAGCAGGATTCAAGAACTGCCGCACCGAGCATCTGGTGGGACCGGACGCCATGGTCATCGGCTTCAAGTAGACTAAGCCTTCTCGGCAAGTGCCAGCACCGTCTGGAAATGCGGGCTATTCTGTTCGCGGTGGACGACCTTGGTCTCCACGTTCTTGAAGCCAGCTGACTCGATCATTTCCTGCAAATCCACCTCGGAAAAGCCGAGCCAAACATCAGCGTAAAGCTCACGAGCCTTCTCGAAGTTGTGCTTGAGCAAATCAAGCACCACCAAGCGGCCTCCAGGCTTAACGATCCGATAAGCGGCCTTCAGTGCACGCTCAGGCTGCCCAGCATGGTGCAATGCTTGGCTAAACAGCGCTAAATCGACCGTGCTGTCATCAATGGGCGGCTCTTCCAGATCACCCAGCCGAAACTCCAAGTTCGTAAAGCCATGCTGCCGAGCCAAATCCGCTCCGTAGGCCACCATGTTGGGCGCATTATCGACTGCGATGACTTTCTCAGCGTGCTGGGCCAGCAATTGAGAAAGGGTTCCCTCCCCTGCCCCAAGGTCGGCGATCACCATCGGCGGCAGCAGGTGAATGAGCGTCTCAGCCAGTCCCTTCCATGAGCGTCCAGGGATGTAATGACGACCAAACTTGCCCGCCAGAGCGTCAAAATAGGCCTGAGCAACGTTGGCGCGCTTCCTTCGCACCACTTTGAGCGCCGTCTGATCACGCTTCCGCTCAGGCATCTCGGCTCCGGCCAGTTCTACGACGTTGAGAAACTCCTCTCGGGCATCAGCAGCTCGCTTTTCGACCGGCATGAGGCTGTAGAGCTTGTTCTTCCCAGACCGGCGATCCATCACCAAGCCCCCAGACTTCAATTTGGCCAACTGAGCCGAGATATTGGACTGCGGCATGGCGAGAATCTCCTGCAGTTCTGCCACGCTTAGCTCTTCCTCACGAAGCAACAGAACCATCCGCACCCGGGTCGGGTCGGCCATGAGACTGAGTGATTTCAAGATTGACGCCACGGCTTGTCCAGGACATACATATCAACGTATCATCATCTATCAATATTAATCTAACCACCATGGCGAACTCCTACATCTTCTCTTCTGAATCCGTCGGCGAGGGTCACCCAGACAAGGTCTGTGACACCATCTCTGACGCCATCCTCGACGCATGCCTCGCCTATGACCCAAAAAGTCGTGTTGCTTGCGAGACTTTTGCTAAGTCCAACATCGTGGTCGTCGGTGGTGAGATCACCATTCCAAAACTGGGAGTCGGCAAGCCTTTGAGTGATGCCATCAACGTGGAAAAGATCATCCGTGACGCTGTGCGCGGCATCGGCTACACCCACGACGATGACGTGTTCCATGCTGATCGTCTTTTCATTAACAACTACCTCACGGCTCAGTCGATTGACATCGCTCAAGGGGTAGACGCCAAGAAGGCCAAGCACAAGGACCACGCCGAACAAGGCGCTGGCGACCAAGGCATCATGTTTGGTTACGCTTGCAATGAGACCGAAGAACTCATGCCAGCTCCTATCATGTATGCTCACCGCCTGGGCCGCGAGCTGACCCGCATCCGCAAGACGGGCAAGGTCAAGTGGCTGCGTCCAGACGCTAAGAGCCAAGTTTCCGTGAAGTACGAGAACGGTAAGCCAACCAAGATCGTGAACGTGGTGATCTCCACCCAGCACGCCGCTGATGTAGAGCATCCTGACATCCGTCAGTTCTGCGTTGAGCAAATCATCAAGAAAGTGCTGCCAAAAAACATGCTCACGCCAGACACCGAGTTCCTCATCAACCCAACTGGTCGTTTCGTGGTCGGCGGTCCTCAAGGCGACTCCGGCCTCACGGGCCGTAAGATCATCGTCGACACCTACGGCGGCATGGGCCGTCACGGTGGTGGTGCTTTCTCTGGTAAAGACCCGTCCAAAGTGGACCGCAGTGCTGCCTACATGGGCCGCTGGGTCGCCAAGAACGTCGTAGCAGCCGGTCTTGCCGAGCGTTGTGAAGTTCAGTTCGCTTACGCTATCGGTCACCCACGTCCAGTCAGCGTGCACATCGACACGTTCGGCACCGGCACCGTGGACGACAACAAGATCCTCAGCGCTGTTCTCAAGACCTTCTCCTTCAAGCCAGCCGACATCGTCGCTCAGCTTGATCTTCTTCACCCGATCTACTCCAAGTCGACCAACTACGGGCACTTCGGCAAAGACGATCCAGAACTCACCTGGGAGCGCACCGACAAAGCGGAAGCGCTGAAAAAGGCGGTGAAGTAAGTAGAACCAAGATGCAAGACTTCAAGATTCAAGACAGCCGATGCCAAATCATCAGTTTGAAGATCTTGAAGTCTGGAAGCGAGCAGCCCGAGTGGCAGTTGAAATCTTCAATCTCGTTGAACCATTCAAACTATTTGCCCTCAAGGACCAGATGGCTCGTTCTGCCATTTCAATACCTTCAAACATTGCTGAGGGTGCTGAACGTGACAGTGATAAAGAGTTCGTCCGCTTTCTTCGCATAGCAAAAGGTTCAGCTGCTGAACTCCGCACCCAACTTTACCTTGCTGCAAGAGCAAACATTATCCCCACCGAAACATCCAACATCCTGACAACTGAGCTCAAGCAAATCGGATCAATGCTACAAGGCCTAATACGGTCTATCTCACCAGCCTAAGCCTCTTGTCTCTTCTAATCTTCAATCTTGAATCTATATGTCCGACTACAAAGTAAAAGATATCGCGCTCGCTGACTTTGGGCGCAAAGAACTTGAAATCGCCGAGCACGAAATGCCCGGCCTCATGGCCACCCGTGAGAAGTATGGTCCCAAGAAGCCTCTCGCTGGCGTTCGTGTCACCGGTTCGCTGCACATGACCATCCAGACCGGTGTGTTGATCGAAACATTGAAGGAACTCGGTGCAGATGTGCGCTGGGCTTCCTGCAACATCTTCTCCACTCAAGATCATGCTGCTGCGGCTATCGCTGCTTCCGGCACTCCTGTTTTCGCCTGGAAGGGCGAGACACTGGAAGAATACTGGTGGTGCACCTGGCAGGCCATCATGTTCCCAGGGAACAAGGGCCCACAACTCATCGTCGATGACGGTGGCGATGTGACTCTGCTCATCCACAAAGGCTATGAGATGGAGAACGGCGACAAGTGGGTGGACACCCCGAGCGACAACCATGAAGTCAAAGTCATCAAAGACCTTCTCAAGGACATCGCCAAGAAGCAGCCAGGCATTTTCCATGAGATCGTCAAAGAACTGAAAGGCGTCTCTGAAGAGACCACCACCGGTGTCCATCGTCTCTACGAAATGGCCAAGGCTGGTAAGCTGCTGATCCCTGCGATCAACGTCAACGACAGCGTCACCAAGTCCAAGTTCGACAACCTCTACGGCTGCCGCCACTCCCTCACCGATGGCATCTTCCGTGCCATGGACGTCATGCTTTCCGGTAAAGTGTCCGTCGTCTGCGGTTATGGCGATGTGGGCAAAGGTTGCGCGCAAGCTCTCAAGGGCCAAGGTGCTCAAGTGATCGTCACCGAGATCGATCCTATTTGCGCGCTTCAGGCCGCTATGGAAGGCTATCGCGTAATGCCGATTGAGGACACACTTGGCATCGCTGATGTCTACGTGACCACCACGGGCAACAAGGACATTATCACCCTGGAGCACATGGAAGCGATGAAGGACCAAGCCATCGTCTGCAACATCGGTCACTTCGACAACGAGATCCAAGTGGATAAGCTGAACGCTCGCAAAGACGTCAAGCGCACCAACATCAAGCCACAGGTGGATCGCTACACCTTCCCCAAAGGCAACAGCATCTACATGCTTGCTGAAGGCCGCCTCGTGAACCTCGGATGCGCCACTGGCCACCCCAGCTTCGTGATGTCCAACAGCTTCACCAATCAGTGCCTCGCGCAGATGGAACTCTGGGCTACCAAGGACAGCCGCCCAATCGGCGTCACCGTTCTGCCCAAGCAACTTGACGAAGAAGTTGCTCGCCTTCACCTCGGCAAAATCGGCGTCAAGCTCACCAAGCTCACTCAGGAACAAGCCGACTATATCGGCGTGCCTGTGGACGGCCCCTATAAGGCCGATCACTACCGCTATTAATTGTGTAGTGTGTTGCAGGCTTTCCAGCCTGCATTCAGCCCCCACCAACGCGGATGGCCCAAAAAGCCATCCGCGTTTTTTGTTGGCAGATCAGTTCTAAAGTTGACCATCTAGCCAATCCATCCCTCGGTAACCCGCATGCGCATTCTCCACACCGCTGACTGGCATCTCGGTGCTCGACTCATCGAGCGGGACCGTCTTGCTGAGCACGCGGCATTCATGGACTGGCTGATCGAAACGATTCGCTCCGAGAAGATCGACGCGATGCTTGTCAGTGGCGATGTTTTTGATGCAGCAAACCCGCCACAGGACGCCGTGGCGCTCTACTTTGACTTCATCAAACGCCTTGCCGACCTCAAGACAGTCAAAGCCATCATCACTGGCGGTAATCACGACTCAGCATCCCACCTGAATGCCCCGCGCGACCTGTTAAAGCGTTTCGACGTGCACGTATTTGGCCACTCAGGAGACAACCTCGTCGATCTTGGCGATTGCGTTGTGGCCGCAGTGCCTTTCCTGCGGGAACGCGATCTGCGGCAAGCCGTCGGTGGAGAAACATTGACCACCGTTCACGAACAACTCCGTGCAGCCATCAAAGACCACTACTCTCATCAACTCGCTGCAGCGCAATCTTTGGCAAAGGGTCGTCCATGCATCGCCATGGGGCATCTCACCGTGATGGGAGCCACAACCAGCGACAGCGAGCGCGACATCCACATCGGCAATCTAGGTTCCGTGGGAGCAGATGTGTTTGAAGGCTTCGACTACACCGCCCTCGGCCACCTCCACCGCCCACAACGTGTCGCAAGCAAAGAAACCATCCGCTACAGCGGCTCTCCCATCGCCCTAAGCTTCTCTGAAGCCGCCGACACAAAGTCCGTTGTCCTCATCGACACCGAAAATCATTCTTCTGCCACCATTCTCCTGCCATCAGAAGCTTCAAACTGGCAGAAGAATGAAGGCAGAAGAATGGCGCTGAAGATTTTGCCAATCCCCGTCACCCGTCAGCTCATCCGCGTGAAGGCCGCGCGTGCGACACTGGCCGCCGATCTCGAAAACGTGCCCGCAGGAAGCTGGGCAGAAGTCACCGTGAAGTTAGACGCCCCCGAGCCCGACCTTGACCGTCAAGTTCGCGAGGCAGCAGCCAACCGCTTCGAAGTCCTCAAAGTCCTAGCCGACCTCCCCGTATCCGACACCGCCCCCTGGCAAACCAAAGCCCCCACACTCCAAGACCTCCAACCCCGCGACGTCTTCCGCGAACTCCTAACCGAAAAGCAAATCGAGGGCGATGAACTCAGCGCCGTGTTTGATGAGCTGTTGGCGTTGAGGCAACACGAGACACCGAACTAAAACTATGCGTCTCCTCGCCGTCCGACTTCAGAATCTCAACTCGCTCAGCGGGGAGCATGTCGTGCGGTTTGATGAGGCTCCTTTGAGCGCCGCCGGGGTGTTTTTGATCACGGGGCCGACGGGGGCCGGGAAATCGACTTTGCTCGATGCGATGACGCTGGCGCTTTACGGTCGCGCGGCGCGTTACGGGAACGAAAAGGCAGATGAAATGATGAGCCGACACACGATGGAGTGCTTGGCGGAGGTGGACTTCGAGACCGGAGGGCGTCGGCTGCGGGCGACGTGGAGGCTGGGAAAGACGAAGTCGGGCAATTTGAAGCCCGTGCAGCGCACGCTGGCCGATGCGGACACGCTGCAAATCCTCGCCGACAAAGGCCGCGAGGTGGATGCGATGATCGAATCGCTCACCGGGCTGGATGCGCAGCGCTTCCTGCGCTCCGTGCTGCTCGCGCAGGGGCAGTTCGCAGCATTCTTGAAGGCGAAGCCGAACGAGCGTGCCGAGCTGCTCGAAAAGATCACCGGCACCGAGATCTACCGCGACCTCTCCATCCTCGCACATGAAACGCATCGCGAGAAAGACGAGCACGCTCGCCAGCTCAAAGCCGCGCTCGGCGCCGTCACTGTGCTCGACGATGAAGCGCGAGTAAAGATCGATGACGACCTCACCGAGGCCCGCACCGCTGCCTCACGCCTGCAAATTGAGCAAGCTGCCGCCAGCCAGCATTTCCAGGCACAGCTAGAACAATCGCGCATCGTCGCCGATCTCACGAAGCTAGCCGCCATCGCAAATCAGCTTCAAGGCGCCCAAACCGAAGCAACTGCTAAGGCTGCCGAAGCCCGAAAAGCCAGCGAACTTGCCAAGCAGCAGCGCGCACAACGCGAACCCATCTGGGAAAAGGCTGCTGGTATGGCTGCGCAAAGCGAACAGCTCGAAATGCAGCTCAGGGACAGTCGCGCGACCTATCAAACGTGGGCTAAAGATCAAAAAGAGGCCTCCCTTCGTCGCGAAACAGCCGAGAGGGAGCTCACAGCACATCTCGATGCCGCCCAGATACTCGAAGCTTGGCTGAAGGAACACGCGGCTGATGCTGACCTCGGCAATCAATTGCCCAAACTTCGTTTCGCCATCCGCGAGTGGCGAGTGGCACATGAAAAGCTCGCCGATGGCCGAAAACGCCATGCAGAAGCGCAAACACTCAGAGCGCGACTCCAAGCGTCCGAGACCCAAGTGGTCTCTGGCACCAAAAAGGCGGTCGAATACCTCGGCAAGATCAAACTGGATCGTGAAGCACTGGAACAGCTCACGAAGAAGCTCGATTCGCAACGCGAGATCACTCGCCACGCCGAACTTGTGGCAGGACTTGACGAACATCGTCATGATTTACGCCCTGGCGAACCTTGCCCACTCTGCGGCGCAACGGAGCATCCCTTTGTTTCGTCAGAGGTGAACACTGAAAGCCAACTCCAGAACGCACGAAAGCTGCTCATCACCCTCGAAAAACAGCATGATCAGGCCCAACGAACCCTTACGGCACTCGAACGGGATCTCGTGAAGATCGAAGCGGAGTTGAATGCGGAGAAGACGAGGGCGGACGAGCTGCGGAAGCGTCTTGCAGAAGTCCAACCGCCTGCCGATGAGATGCTGCAGCAATGGAGTGAAGATGAGGTGAAGAAGCGAGTTCTCTCGTCCACGACACCTGACGATGCCGAACGTGAACTCTCAGCACTCGAAAATCGTGCTACCGCGTTCATCAAAAAGCAGCAGGAAGCCGCGCAGCAGCGAACTGATCGTCAGAAGCTTGAGGGAGACATTCAGCTCGCAAGAGCCGATGAAGTGGCGAAGACCCAGCGCTTGGATGAACTGAAAGCGGAAGGTGTGTCCCTTCGTGGCAGGGTCGATGCACTCAATCAGCAATTGAGTGAACTACTGGGGGGTAAAACATTGGCAGCGGATCGCCAGGAGCATGAAACCCGCGTTCTGACATCTGAGCGCGTCCAACGTGAGGCAGAGATGCAACTCGCCAAGCTACAAACTGATCTTGCGGCTACTCAAGCGAAGTTGGAGCAGCTTGAGGCACGAAGGAAGCCTTTCGCTGAGGTTCCAGTGTTATCTGGAGAAGACATCAACGAGTTGGAAGCAAAAGCAAAGATCCTTCACGAAGCCTTTACCGCCAAACACAAGGAAGTTGGCTCCTTGGAGCAGCAGATCAAGAGTGACGACGATGCACGCAAACGTCGTGAGGCAGGTGGAGCCGAGTTGCACGCAGCGGAAGCCGATGCATTGCGATGGGGCAGATTGCGCGAGCTCATTGGCTCAGCGGATGGCGCCAAGTTCTCGCGTTTTGCACAGTCACTTACGCTTCGGCAACTTATCGGCTTGGCCAACGAGCATTTGAAAGTGCTCGCTGAGCGCTATCGGCTCATCGCTGCATCTGGAGATGAACTCGACCTTCGGATCGTCGATCTTTATCAGGCAAACGCAGACCGACCCATGGAGAGTCTCTCTGGTGGTGAGAGCTTTCTTGCGAGCCTTGCCCTAGCACTTGGGTTGAGTGAACTGGCAAGTCGCCATCATCAAATCGACTCGCTCTTTATCGATGAAGGCTTCGGCACACTTGACTCTGATACTTTGGAGATTGCCTTGAGCGCACTCGAAAACCTTCGGTCACGTGGCAAGACGATTGGCCTCATCTCCCACGTCGATCTGCTAAAAGAGCGTCTCACCACTCAAGTGCGTATCGTTAGAGGTTCATGCGGCACAAGTTCGATTGAAGTGGTGAGTTGAAGCGTTTGTTCTGACAACTTTGCATGTCACCCGTCATCCAAACACTCTGCGATCTTGTCCGCATCAATACCGTCAACCCGGCTTACGGAGATGGTGGAACTGAGGGAAATGCGGAGAGTTATCTCGAGCAGTTTTTCCAGCGCTACGGCATCGAGACCTTCAAACAGGAGGTCTTTCCCGGCAGAAGCAACGTGATCGCTGTGCTGCCAGGAAAATCAAAGGACCGCATCGTGTTTGAGGCTCATACGGACACCGTTTCCATCAAAGGAATGACGATTCCGCCATTTGAACCCAGAGTTGCAGATGGGCGCGTTTACGGAAGGGGTTCAGTCGATGACAAAGCCGGACTCGCCGCGATGATGCACGCTCTGGTGGAGTTAAAGACCAACCAAGTGACTCCACCGTGCGAAGTGTGGCTCGCCGCAGCCGTGGACGAAGAATACAGTTATCGAGGAGTCGTGAAGCTCTGCGAGAACATTAGCGCGAAAGCCGCTATCGTGGCTGAACCCACTGAACTCCGGCAAGTAATCGCTTCCAAAGGAGTCCTCCGTTGGCGAGTAACCACCAAGGGCAAATCCGCGCATTCTTCTAAGCCTCATCTCGGCGTAAACGCCATCCAGCACATGGCGAAGATTCTAGCTGCGTTTGAACAGGAGAATGAACGACTTGCAACGGTGAGTCATTCACTACTCACACCACCCACGTTGTCTGTAGGAACCATCCAAGGCGGAGTGCAGGTCAATCTTGTTCCTGATTACTGTTCCATAGAGATTGATCGCAGACTCATGCCAGGCGAAAAAGCTGGGGATGTACTCGAGTACTATCGATCTCTAGTGAAAAGCATTCCAGGAATAGATGCTGATTGTGAAACGCCTGTGTTATTGGAAGACGAAGCACTCGATACCCCGGCAGATGCCGAGGTGGTGAAAGTAGCCAGCCAGATCCTCGGTGACATGAGCCTGAACAAGGAGCCAATGGGTGTGCCTTTTGGCTCTGATGCCTCAAAGCTTTCTCGTGCAGGAATCCCGACGATTGTCTTTGGCCCAGGTAGCATTGATCAAGCCCACACGGTCGACGAATGGGTTCCTGTGGACCAAGTGGAAACTGCTCTGAAGTTTTATCGGAGTTTTGCGGAAACCTTTGGCACCTGATCAACTCATTCCGACCATTCCACGCTCAAGATCTGCTCGACATCGATCTTGCCGCCAGCTTCTGGGATATCCTCTTTGCTATTCTTCCAACGAATGGTGCACGTTTTGCCAGTGAAGGACTCGGGTTTCTCCAACACCTTGTCCACAGACTCATCAGCTTGAAGAATGAAGAACGAAAACTCCTTCCCCGCTGAATCTGCCATCAGCCAGTGGCCATAGTCACCCTGCTCTATGCCCTTGAACGTGCCTTTCAGGGTCAAAACTTTATCGGCTGGAGCTAGCTTCGTCTCGACAGCAGCTAGGAAACTGCTGGAGTTGGCCACGATCCTTTCCTCCTCAAGCTTGAAGTCCTCACCTGCAGAATCGACCAACTTCTTGTCGGTTCCAATCCACTTGAACATTTTGCCGTCCGCAAAATAGAACCGATCCTCAACGAGTTGCTTCTTCGCGTCTGCCTCGGCGCTCATCGCGTGGTAATATCGGAAAGCGAACAGCACCTTACCGTTCTCGAAGTAGTATTCTTCACTTCCATCTCCATCCTCGCCTGGAACGCTGGAGTCGATGCGCACAATGTCCGAACCCTTCACATACGCCTCTAGAGCAAACTCCAAGTCGCTATCTGTGTGGGAGCACCGGACTTTCTTCAGGGCTTTAAGGTTGTCATTGATGCTAGCGTAGACCTTACGGTGATAGGCCGTGTCCTGTTGAGCAAAAACGGCGGAGGATACCAAAAGTAGGGCAAGGACCAGGGAAGCGTATTTCATGGATTGATGCTGACAGAGTGGCGAGCAAGACGCAACCACGGTTCACTTGTAACGGATGGATTCTCGCCTTGATTCATCCCCATGACCATCCCAAAACTCCTCTCCATACTTGTGGTTCTGCTTTCAGCGTCTCTGGCAGATGCAGCCCCTAAGATTTACGGCAACAGCCGCTATCAGTTCTCGAATCAAGGCACCATGGTGACTTTTGGTTGTGGTGGGATCAACAATCCAAGCAAAGAAAACTCCACAGGGACAATACAGGTCAGGCTGTGGGCAACGGACACTGCCTATCGAGGAGGCTCTATCAGCGGAAAGGTTCTTGGTGAGTATAAACTCAATGGACTGAAGCCCGGTTCCTACTACTCGCCCGTTTCAAAGACGATCCGGGCGGCCCTACCATCAAAAAAGAAGCATTACTTTGTTACACTCACCGTCTCTGAGTATCGGAATGGAGGCTATGCGATCACCGACTATCGAACCTTCGACAAACAGGCACTGATTGGCCCAGTGGACCTCTTTAGCCTTACGGGGCCGTGGAGCTTCCGATACAGCACCGAGGGGGGCACGCTGGACATCAGTGTGGCAAAAATCAGTCACACTCGGACAGGAAACACTGGCACCCTGAAGCTAGCCGTGTGGGCCACCGATACTCCCTACAAGGGCGGTGGCATTGAAGGCTATCAGCTTGGTGCAGTGACCAAGACCGCCCTCAAACCAGGCTACTCATACAGTGCTGTAAAGAATACGGCCACCTTCAAAAAGCCACCTTCAGGCAGCTACTACATCACCCTGGTTCTCTCCGAGTACAATGGCTCGGAGTACCGGATCGTAGATCACCTAAACGCAAACAACAAACAGAGCTTCTAATCATGACGTTAGATTCAAGCGAACAGAATGATGTCGGTCACCGCATCGATTGGTTACGCCAAGAGATTTCACGGCACAATGATTTGTACTACCAGAAAGCAGACCCGGAAATTACAGATTATGAATACGACTTGCTGGTTGCGGAACTCTCAAGGCTAGAACTCGAGAATCCCAGCCTAAAATCATCTGATTCCCCGTCCCAATCAGTAGGCAACGACCAAATTGCAGGCTTTGTGCAAGTGAAGCATGGGAGCCCAATGCTCTCCCTCGAAAACGGTTACAACGAATCCGACATCGAAAAGTTCTACATTCGGTGTCGCAAAGACCTATCCTCGAGTCAGTTACGCTTTACCGTTGAACCAAAGGTCGATGGCGTTGCGATTGCCCTTCGTTACTCGAAAGGTAAGCTAGTCTATGCGGCAACACGAGGAGATGGTGAATTTGGTGACGATGTGACTGACAACGTCTTGACGATCAAGGGGCTTCCCAAATCGCTTCCTACCAGCGTAGCCAACGATTTCGAAGTGCGGGGCGAGGTGTTTATGAGCAAATCGACCTTCCAGTTGGTCAACGAAGAACGAGAACTGGCGTCAGAACCCCGCTTTGCCAATCCGAGAAATGCAGCGGCAGGAACTCTCAAGATGCTCAATTCGGAAGTCGTAGCGACCCGGCCGCTTGAGATCGTTTGTTATTCGATTGTTGAAGATGGTGGCCTTCCGATAGCGACTCAGAAAGATGTATTCGACACGCTCAAAAACTTAAAGTTTCCGTACCCTGAAGAAGTAACTTACGCCAACATGCTCAACGAGCTAATTGAGGCTACGGAGAAGATCAATCAACGCCGTGACTCTTTTCCATATGAGATCGATGGGGCGGTTATTAAGGTAGACGATCTCTCCCAGAGAGCCATTCTTGGAACCAACACAAAATCTCCCCGATGGGCCTTGGCCTACAAGTATCCGCCCAAGAGAGCTGCTACAAAGTTAATTTCGATTGAAGTCCAGGTAGGAAGAACCGGGGTTCTAACTCCGGTTGCTCACTTGTCCCCCGTCCTACTAAGCGGATCGACTGTGACCTACGCAACTCTTCATAACTTCAACGAGATCGAACGCCGGGACATAAGAATCGGGGATAAAGTCATAATTCAGAAATGTGGCGACATCATTCCTGCAATTGTCGACGTGATTTATTCCGAACGAATCGGCAATCCCTCCGAGATTCCAAGATTTGAAAGGCCTTCTAAATGCCCTGTTTGTCACGCACCCGCAGTTCAAACTGACGGTGAAGTTGCACTAAGATGCTCAAATCAAGAGTGTCCGGGAAGAATAGTTCGTCAGCTGCAGTTTCTTGCCAGCCGACCAGCTCTCGATATATCTGACGTCGGAGGCACGACTGCGGAGATTCTGGTTAACTCAGGGATCATCAAGCATCCCCTCGATATTTTTTCCCTAACTGCCGATAGAATCGCCAATCTTGATCTTGGTCAAGGCGCTGGAAGGCGCAAACTGGGAACTAAGACGGCAGAAAAAATAATAAGAGGCATCGAAGCTGCACGAAAAAAACCACTGTATAGATGGATTGTTGCGCTAGGAATTAAAGGCATTGGAGTCACTGGAGCTCGTTGCTTGGCGAAAAACTTCACTGGCTTTCGAGAAATGCGCGATTCCCCAGTCCTCCAGGCTATCGTTAAAGAAAGCGAACTAGCATCCGCACGCTTAGCCAAAAGTCCACAAACTCTGGCGAATCGGCACAAAACAGTGGCAGATAAATTACAACTTGAAGAGCAGGAATTGGAATTGCGAAAAGAGTTGTGGAACCACCAATCAGAAATGGTCAAATTCGGTTGGGCTAGGTTTGTCGGAGGCAGCAACCCCGATCCACACAAAGTAAATCGGGTCAAAGTTCCCGTTCCTGATGTGGTAGCTCGTGGCATCTTATGTTTTTTTTCAGGTGATGATGGACTTGCGTTGATCAACCGGCTCGACGAGATCCTGCCTAGTCCATCGGCGTCCGATACCAGCTCATCAGAAGGTGGAAAACTCTCAGGAAAGTCATTTGTTCTCACAGGCACACTTGAAACAATGGATCGTGATGAAGCTGCCGATTTGCTACGTTCGCTTGGAGCTGACATTGCGAGTTCTGTTTCATCCAAAACCGATTTTCTAATTGTAGGCAGCAAGCCAGGAGCCAACAAAGTCAAAGCTGCAACTGATAGAAACATCCCAATTATGAGTGAAGAGGATTTGTTAGCATTAGTTGGTCGCAACGACGACGATTACTCCGAATCGCCGCAAATGTTGGCGGCTCGAGTAGACGATCTCAATCTTCAGCAAATGGAGCTACTCTAACCAAATTGGTTCGCAACGATTATGACCATCCACGCGAAAAGTAGCTCTGGGGGCTCTTACGAAGTCACATTTAGAATTGAGAATAACCGTCCAACTGTGACGTGCACGTGCAAAGCGGGGAGTATTGGTCAAGCGTGTAAACACAAGCTGGGCATCGTTGCTGGTGCCCACGAGATGTTCGATATTCCAGCACAAGTAGATAATGTTGTTTCTCTGCTCGCTTCTCCAGAATGGCAACAACTGGTCAGTGATGTAATGGAGATAACTGCTCAAATCCGCGCTATAGACGCTGAACTAGAACGGCTGAAATCAGACCAGAAAGTTCTCAAGCGCAGTCTCGCAACAAGATTCAATGCCACAAGCTCCAACAGAAGAGATTGACTTAGCTATGATCAACAGCGTAGTGGGAAACAGCCAAATCGTGGCTTTATCATTCAACATTTGTTAGTGAGCCGACTATGATGCGCTTCCTGGCAGTCAGCCTGTTCTCTGTCCTAACGTCGTTGGCGTTCAGCGCGCCACCGAACATCGTCTTCATCCTCGTCGATGACATGGGCTATGCCGATCTCGGCTGCATGGGCTCAAAGGACATTCAAACTCCGAACATAGACCGCATAGCCGCCAACGGGATCAAGTTTGAGCAGTTCTACGCCAATGCACCTGTCTGCACGCCGACTCGTTGCGGATTCATCACCGGACGCTGGCAACAACGGGTTGGATTTGAGTTCGCTATGGGCTACCAAGCTGAGCAGGTTCGCTTGGTCGATGGCATGCCTGTCCCAGAGCCTGATATTCATGGCTTGGGGCTTCCGAGTGATCAGCCGAGCATTGCGCGCTTTCTCAAATCCGGCCGTTACGCGACTGGAATCTTTGGAAAGTGGCACCTTGGCTACAAGGACGAGTATAGCCCACTCCACTTTGGATTTGATGAATACTTTGGCACCTTGCTGGGCCACACAGACTATTATCGTCATCTCTACATGGATGGCACCAATCCACTACGAGATGGCCTCAAGAAGGCTGAAAAGGAAGGCTATCTGACCGACCTGATCAACGAACGAGCCGCAGCTTTCATCACGGCACACCGAAAAGATCCGTTTTTCCTCTATGTGCCTCACCAGGCGGTGCATGCGCCTTTTCAAGAGCCTGACCATGATCCGCAAAAACTTGTCACCAAGGAAACGATGCATGATGGCTCGCGTAAAGCTTACAAGGCAATGCTTGAGCGTGTGGACGCTGGTGTAGGAATGATCTACAACGCACTGGAAAAGGCTGGTGTGGTCGAAGACACCTTGATTGTGCTCAGTAGCGACAATGGCGGTGAGCGCTGGAGTGACAACCGGCCGCTCTTTCATCACAAGGCGACCCTGTGGGAGGGTGGAATACGCGTGCCGTGCCTCATGAGCTGGCCAACCACACTTCCCAAAGGCAAGGTGTCTCGACAGGTGGCAATCACCATGGACTTAACTGCCACTTTCTTGGCGGCCGCAAAGGTTTCACTTCCAGCAGACTACAAGGCTGACGGCATCAACCTGATTCCTATTCTCACAGGTTCCCAACCAGAGGTGGAACGAACCTTCTTTTGGCGGATCAATCGGAATAACCGCAAGCAATGGGCGATCCGACACGGCAAATGGAAGTATCTCAATGACGGCAACACCATGGAGTTGCTCTACGACCTGGAGGCAGACGTTACGGAGCGAAGAAGTCTCTATTCTGAACACCCCGAGATAGCGCACGACCTCAAGACCAAACTTGCGGCTTGGGAGCAGGAGATGGACGCATCCCCACGGACTTTCATCGTCAAATGAATCGCTTCACTTCCACTATCATCGGAGTGCTAATAACTTCGGTCACGGTAGCGCGTGGCGGATGGAAACCACTGACAGGGATTAGCGACATATATGTATCGACGACGACCTGTAACTCGTACGCGATCAAACAAGGTGACTCCGCTGTTCTGGTCGATCTGGGAGACGCGTCCGATCTTCAAAGCCTAGCGACGATCGGCATTCAAAAAGTCGATCACCTCTTGTTGACCGGTCACCATCGAGAACTTCATCAAGGCATCGGCCAGATGACTTTCCCAAACTGCGAGATCGCGGCACCAGAAGCCGAGCGGGACCTTTTTGAGTCACCAACGCAGTTTCGCAAGTGGCATCCAAAACTTGGAGATCGCCACACGGTTCATGGCGCAAGCTACGTCCGCCCACCAGCCACGAGTTTGCCAGTGAAAAGGTGGCTAAAGGATGGCGAAATCGTCTCTTGGCGTGAATGGAGGATTGAATGCATCAGCACGCCTGGACATTCACCGGGCGGCATGAGTTACCAAGTGAGTAGGAACAATAAGAGCGCCCTACTCTCAGGGGGACTGATGCACGACGGTGCAAGGATGCCCAACTGGTTCGACACTGAATGGGACTACGGCTTTGCTAAAGGCATTGATGCACTCATCGCATCGGTAGAGAAGCTATCTGCTCTCGGACCCAGCGTCATGCTACCATCGTTTGGTCCGCCCATTGAATCGCCAAATGAGCAACTACCCCGATACATTGCGCGACTGAAAGAGTTCCGGGCAGACTATGTTCGTGGATACCCTGTAGATAGCCTCTCGAAACGCTCAATGCATCCCGCAGTTAAAGCCACTGCCGTGCCGAACGTGGTGCAGGTAACACCTCATCTATATATGTTCGGACCTGAGATGGCGGGGAAGAACTTCGCTATCTTCATCGCAGACAGTGGCCATGCATTGCTGCTAGACTGTGGATTATTTCCACGGCTCATGTTTCAGAAGCTGGTTTCCGACATGAAACAACACCTTGGTCTGAAACAAATCGACGCCTGTTGGATCTCACACATGCATGGTGACCACTTTACCTTGGCCCCAGCTATGAAGGAAATGGGCATCAAGTTGTGGACCATGGACACGATCGTGGACAAGTGTGAGAAGCCACGCGCCTACGACTACCCCGCCATGATTGTGGCATATGGCGATGGATTTGACGGCACCACCATTGACCGCGTATTCAAGTCCGGCGATGTCGTGAACTGGGAAGGATATGACCTGCACATCGACTGGATGCCGGGACAAACTAAGTTCGGCAATGCGCTGTGGCTAGAACTCGACGGCCAAAAAATCGTATTTACAGGCGACAACCTCTTCGGAGACCCAACCGACATCAAACAAGATGGCCACGAATGTGTGGTAGCACGAAACAATGCATTAATTGACGAAGGATACCTCATTGCGGCACGCTACCTCCGGCAACTAAAACCTGACATCATCATGGGAGCACACTCCGTGTTGATGACGCAGCCGCAGGCATTCATCGACCGTTATCACGCTTGGAGTCTTCGGATGATTGGTCGATTCAAAGAGCTACTTCCCGACTCTGATTACGCTTACTTGTTTGATCCGTTCTGGGTCCAAGCCTATCCCTACCGTGCGGACCTGACCAAGACACGATCCCAAGCCGTTCAGATCACGGTGAGAAACTTCCGTGATCATCCTCAACGCCACGAAGTAACACTTAAGTTGCCATCGGGTCTCCGCGCCTTGCCGGCAACGTTGAAGGGAACCGTTGCGGCCAAAAGTAGCCAGACTTATCCGGTGGAGATTAGAGTCGACACAAGCGAGCCACAGCTACCCGGCGTTCAGGTAGTTCCCCTGGACATCACCCTTGATGGGAAACGTTACGGAGAGTGGTTTGATTTCTTGGTCATGACAAAAGAGCCCGAGTCGAATCTCAAGTGAACAGAATGTGAGTCCCCTCGCCCGCCGACTCCTCGTAGAACTGCCCTACCGTCAAGACGCCGTCCACACGATCCCATAGATCCTCATTCTTCAGCTTGAACATATCCATGGCCAGTTTGCAGGCGAATATCTTGCCACCAGAATCTGAAATCATCTCCAAAAACTCCCGGACGGGAGGCACGTCCAGTTTCTCCATCTCCTTGTTCATGAGATGGGTTGCAAAAGCGGAAACACCGGGAATCGCACCCATCCACGTCGGGAATGGCACGGTCATCGGCATCCCCAACATAGGCATCGCCATGTTCAGAGCTGAGTTACCCACGGTCGCGACTTTAAGGTTATCCATCGTCGATTTGGTGAGGCCATTGAGGCCAAAAAAAGTGAAAAATAGCGATGCTTCGATGCCCTCCATGCGAGCGCCGTTGGCCATAATCAGGGCTGGGTAGATGCCATCTAGCGAGCCACGGCTCACAATAATGGACATCTTTTTCACAGGATGTTGAGGTGTGTTCATAAGATTGAAATCAATGTCGTTGGCACCTAGATGCACCCAACTGGCTTCGGAATGCCTGCGATCTTGGATGATTTCTTCAGTGGGCCACCAGGAAACAGGTCATACAACTCCTTGATCGTCACAACTCCACTTTTTCCAACACCGCGGATAGTCAATGCAACTCCAGCCGCCTGCTGTTGCCTTAAGTATTGAAGCACTTTGTTGTGAGCATCTGTCAGCGTCCCAACTCCCTCCTCCGCAGCGATTTCCGCAGCGATTTGTTCGTTCCATTCAGACATGTTGGTGAGGTATCCTTCCTCATTCACATCCACTTCTTTTCCGGCAATTGTCTTTTTCATTTGTTGTCAGCTGTGATTACCAAGTTGGGGGCTTTTTGTGCCTACTGATGCCCGGCATGGGCAAACCTCGAAGCAGCACATTCCAGTAAACATGCCTGAAGGCAAGTTTACCTAGATGATTCAATCGACTCTCCTCCAACAGCTTCATTGGCCCGAATGAAAACGGGAAGTTTCCTTCATGTGGCTCGTGCTCGTAGTTGAAATCGATCAGAAGTGCTTTGCCATCTCCTGACTCAATGAAACAGTTGGAGTGCCCATCAAAGTCCTCAAGCAGCGGCATACCGCCAATGTGCCGCATCAGGTTTTCCGCGAGTGTTTCACTCTCGAAGTGAGCCACAGAACCAGCTTTTGATGCTGGCAAGTTTGTCGCATCACCAATGACAAACACATTCCGATGAGTCTTGGATTGCAGCGTGTGTTTGTCCGTTGGTATAAAGTCTAGATCATCGCCCATGCCAGATCTTCTCACGGCAGCATCACCCATGTTAGTCGGAGTAGTTACCAGCAGATCGTAATGCACTTCGCGCCCATCGTAGCATACGAGCTTGTCACCTTCCTGATCCACCTGCTCCACCACAAAGTCCGTCACGAGTTCAATCGACTTATCGGTAAGGAGGTGGCTCAGTTTTTTGGCAGCCTTTGGCTTGGTGAAAGCGCCGGAGAGCGGTGTAACGTAGGTCAGGGTGATCGCATCTCTGATTCCTCGTTCCCGAAAGTAAGTATCCGCTAAAAAAACAAACTCCAACGGCGCGACAGGACACTTGACCGGCATTTCGTTCAAGTGAACAACCACACGACCGGATTTCACGGTTTCGAGCTTCTCCCGGAGACGCCTAGCGCCATCCAAAGTGTAGAAGTCGTGGATATTTTCGCCCCATTTCGGTCCGAGCATACCCATAGTTTCCTCAGGGGCCGTCCGACACCCCAGTGCAATCACGAGGAGATCGTATGAGAGGGTGGTTCCATCAGTCAGAATCACCCCATCAGCATCCGGTTCAACTTTATCGATCTCGGCCTGCTTGAACACCACTCGCTTCGGCAAAAAGTCAGCCGTTTTGCGCACGATGTCTGTCTCGCTGTAATGACCAAATGGGAGAAAGAGCAGTCCAGGCTGGTAAAGATGGGCGTCTGATCTATCGACCACGGTGATCTGCCAGTCATTCGCCGGCAAACGTCTGTTCATCAGGTTGGCGATCATTGTTCCGGCAGTTCCAGCACCAAGAATGAGCAGGTTTTTCTTCATGTGAGGCTTGTTACATTCATATATGCGTGTATGCGTATATGCAAGTCTAACCTCTAATCATCTATTTGCCATCATGCACTCTTCTTTGACCTGCGATGCCCGGGGTATTATCACACCCTGTACTGCCTGCGGAACTGCCAACCGCATCACCTATTCCAGTCTTGGAAGAGCTACTCGTTGCGCTTCCTGTAAGGCGACTTTGCCAGGCCCGTCAGAGCCAATCGAAGTTCCTTCTGGTGAGGCGTTTCAGGGCCTCGTTACGCAGTCCACGATCCCGGTCATCGTCGATTTTTGGGCTCCCTGGTGCGGACCCTGCCGTATGATGGCTCCGGAGTTTGCCAAGGCCGCAGCCATGCGAGCGGGACGCTTCGTTTTTGCCAAGGTGAACACCGAAGAACTCCAAGACGTTGCGATGCAGATGCAGATTCGGGGCATTCCGGCATTCCATCTTTTCAGCAGGGGGAAGGCAGTTTCACAGACGTCTGGATTCCAGCAAGCCGATGCGCTTCTGGATTGGGCAGACTCTGCCCTTTAGTCCTAAACTGGGCCAATTTGCTGCTGATCGTCTCGTTCGGACGAACGAGTGCCCTATTATTCCCATCGTCCAGTTGGAAATGGGCATCGTAGTTGCTAGTAAGTGGCCAAAATGGACTCACCTCAAAGCCTTCGACAGCGCGGATTTCACCTTCTGGAAGCAGATCTCAAGTTTTTGATGGAGGCGTTTGCAACCGTGCTTCATCGGGTGGGTGAGGGCGCATTGGCTCAAAGGTTGCCGTGGATAGGTGAATGCGGCGGCGAGACGGGGCCAAATCGTGGGCTTGGGCAAGCTCTATCCATTGCGTTCCAGATGCTGAATATCGTAGAGGAGCGTGCGGCGGCACAAACGCGCCGATTGAGGGAGACGGAAAACGGTCCCGAGAGCGAGCCAGGGATGTGGCCCGAAAACCTCCGCCGGATGGTGGAGCAAGGCCTGTCTGAGAGCCAGTTGCTTGAGGTGTTGCGGTCTGTGTGTGTGGAGCCAGTGCTCACGGCTCATCCAACTGAGGCGAAACGCCAGACCGTCCGTGATCTCCATCTGGAGATCTACGCGCTAATGAACCGGCACGAAAACAAGGACTACACTCCTCGGGAGCAGAACCGCATTCGTACCCAGCTTGAAGTTCAGCTCGAAAACCTTTGGCGTACTGGCGAGATCCATGTGACACGCCCATCGATTGAAGCTGAGTTGCAGAATGCGCTCTACTATTTGCGCGAGGTATTCCCAGAAGCTCTTAACCGTGCTCACATTCATCTGCGGGAAGCATGGATCACCGCCGGATACTCGCCTGCGAGCGTCGATGCGCTCCCGTCACTGATCCGATTCGGAACTTGGATAGGAGGAGATCGTGACGGACACCCATTTGTCACCGCTGACGTAACGGCCCATGCACTCAAAGAGCTGCGTTCCAATGCGTTGCGCGTGCACCGTCGTGCCCTCGAGGCGCTCGCCCAGCATTCGCCATTGAGTTCGCTTTTTCAGTCGCGACCAGCGGCCCTCGAAGCAATCATTTCACGTTTGTGCTCAAAGCTTGGAGGTGAGAAGGCACCAAGCGTCTCATACATTCTGGAACGCAATCAAGAAGAGCCTTGGCGTGCAGCAGCGTATTTGATGCGCTCACGCATCATCGCTGCGTTTGAGAACCCAGACAGTGAAACAGGCTATAGGATGCCTGCTGAACTGGAAACCGATCTAGAGTCATATGCAGATGCGCTTTCTGCAGTTGGTGCCCATGCGCTCATCACAGAGTTCATCACACCATTCAGACGCCGGCTCAAGGCTTTCGGCTTCCATTTGGCAACATTGGACGTACGTCAAAACTCGGCCTTCCACGAGAAGGCGCTCAAGCAACTACTGAGCACAGCAGGCGTCATGTCTGAGGAGGACTTCTCGCAACTCAGCGCCGAACAAAAATATGCGTTCCTCGAAGCCGAGATGAAGTCTCCAAGACCATTCCTAGCGCCCGGCATGGCCGCAGGACCAGAAGCGGATACCGTGCTGAGTTGCTATCGGGTATTGGCCAAGCACATCTCATCCTACTCCACTGCTGGCTTGGGTTCTTTGATCGTATCCATGACTCGCAGTGTGGACGACTTACTGATTGTTTACCTGCTGGCCAGGGAGGCAGGATTAGCCTTGTGGAAGGATGGCCATCTGGTGTGCCCGCTGCCCGTGACGCCGTTGTTTGAGACCATGGCAGACTTGGAAGCTGCTCCAGCCATCGTGGACAAGTTTCTAGCCCACCCCGTCACAAAAGCGAGCCTCCCGAAGTGCCATCCCGTATTCCAAATAATGGTAGGTTACTCGGACTCAAACAAAGACTGCGGCATTCTAGCCAGTCAATGGGCGCTGCACCGTGCTCAAGCTGAACTCTCCGCAGTGACGCAGAAGCACGGCGTTCAAGCCGTCTTTTTTCATGGAAGAGGAGGCACTGTGGGACGTGGAGCCGGTCCAACACACTGGTTTATGGAGGCACTCCCTCATGGCTCTGTGGGCGGTCAGATGCGGATGACTGAACAAGGAGAAACGGTTGCTCAAAAATACGCTCACCTCGGGTCTGCGGTTTACCATACAGAACTAATGATGGCTTCAACAGCTTCCGCTGCGGCACGTCACCGCTATGGCACTCCGCCCGACCACTCGCTAACGCATATCTTAGACCAACTTGCCAAAGAAAGCCGTGCGAGGTATCGCTCCTTGTTGGAAGCGCCCGGATTCATCTCTTTCTACAGACAGGCAACCCCGATCGATGCCCTGGAGAATGCGAGGATCGGCTCACGCCCCGCCAGACGGACCGGGCAGGCAACCTTGGATGATTTGAGAGCCATTCCTTGGGTATTCTCTTGGACGCAGTCCAGGTTTTATCTTCCGGGATGGTTTGGTGCTGGAACGGCACTAGATGGACTACGAAGGACTGATGCATCCGCATTTTCGCTTTTGAAATCCGGGATCGGTAACTTCCCGTTCCTCGCTTACGTCCTCACTAACATTGAAAGCAGCCTTGTAAGTGCCAACGAGGAGCAGATGTCTGCCTATGCAGGCTTGGTGGAAGACGAGGAACTCCGGCAGCGGTTCATGGGCATCATCAGCGAGGAATACACGAAGACGCGTGACGTCCTGGATGATTTGTTTGATGGTCCATTCGCATCGAGACGACCACGCCTCGCTTACACGCTCAATATCCGTGAGGAACCGCTCAAACTACTTCACGCGCAACAACTCCATCTTCTGGAGCAGTGGCGCCAGGAAGTGAAAGCAGGTCAAACAGAAATGGCCGAGGCAATGATGCCAGACCTGCTGGTATCCATCAATGCGATTGCATCTGGACTCCGAACCACGGGCTAATCCCAGAAAATCAGCGACTGCTGAGCCGCTGATTGACGATAAGAACCCCAGCGAGAACGACCAATGCAGACAGAATGGTCCAGACCCACCAAGGCATTCGCAATGGCGGTAGCGTGCTGGTGATTAACACATCTGATGGCAGAGAAAACTTGTCATCGCCATCAATAGCACAAACACGAAACTCATACTGGGAGCCAGGTGACAGTCCGTAGACCTTAGCCGCAGTCATGCCATCCGGAGCTGAGGCAGGCTCCCATTCTTTCATAGGTAGCCATGTCTTTGTTAGCAGACCTGTCGTCTTGCTTGCGATCATGACTGGATATTCCACCTGATACCGTGCAGGCTCAGGCTCTGGACTCTGCCAGCCAATGACGAGGTGATCGCGACCGGTAGCTAACAGGCCGATTCCTTTAACATCTTCAGTAAAAACTTTGCTGCGGCGGTTGGGATCATCGCCAATGCCAAATCCTCTCGCTTGAGCCAGTCCAGCCGCCATTTGCACCGTAGGCGACATCTCCGACCATTTGACAAGGGGCGCCAGTTTGGCTTCTGTGGTGCCGCTCTCATCTTCGGTTTTTGGCGAGACCACACTTCTGCTTGTCGGTGTGACTACTGGCGTCGTTGTAAGCGACACATTTGAGGTTTTCACCGCAGCCTGCGGTGGAGGTGGGGTCGTCGTGGTTGTAGTGAATCCCTTCGACCTTGTGCCTCCAGAAGACGCGCTCGGCTTTGCGGCACCGCCCTTCCTTTCAGGGTTGGATCGGTCAAGGTGTGGGTTTTGAACATCCCCACTCTGCCCTGGCTGAATCATCCGCCGAGGATCATTCATAGTTCCAGCTAGTTGAAGCGTAATCACCCCGCCGTTGCCCCCCAAGGTGAACGTTTTGGTATATCGGCCACCCTCTCCAGCATCAAAAGCCAACAGGAAATCGGCCTGAGCTTTGGCCCCAACACGAGTTTGATGTTTCACTAGTGAGAAAGGCGGAACATCGGGAGCGCTCACCATGAGTTCTTCGCCTCCATCATTCGCGATCGTGATCTTCATCTCACCCACCTTGCCCTTCTCGACAGTGCCAAAGTCTATTTTGCCATCTAACGGAGCAACCAGCCTCGCCTGTGCAGGCTCAGGCAGAGCGGTGACAAAAAGTTTCTCCTTTTGCGTGTCCAACATGACCCAGACTTCTCCACGGAAGGCAGTTACATCGTCCGCCGGGAGACTCACGGGAAGTTCAACAGACTCCTTCGGGGCGATCTCAATTGAAGCTGGCACTTGAACACGTGCTCCAGGATCTAGGGTCAGTTTCATTGCTACGTCACTGGCATTCGTGATTTTGGTAACACCCTTGCGGCTGCCAGAAGCAGCATCGTATTTCAGCTCTAGGCCACTTGGCGTGATGACGAAAGGCAAGATGCAATCCAGAAGCCCTTTAATCCGACTTTTTTCAACACCTGGCTGCAGCATGTGATTGAGCGTGTAGGAGCCCACAGCCACGGGTCTTCCTTGCAGCAGAATCTCAATCTCTTGCCCTGGCTCAACCTTCAACGTTGGAGGGCCTGAAAAAGGAGCAGGCCAAGTAATCAGCGAATCGAACGCAGCTGTGCCCAGGTTACGCACCAATGCCTTTGCGGTCCCACTTCCGCCTGGCTGAATCTTGCCAAAACGAGGATTCTCCACGACTTCCAACAAAGGCAGAGGCTTAGTGCCTTTGAGCGTGACAGTGGCGGCTACGGAAGTGCTGCCAGTGCCAATCGAAACCACGTAGGTGAAGCGATCTAGCAACGATTCATTGTCTCCGTTGTGGGTATACGTCACAATTGCCTTGTTCAATTGTTCCCCTGGATGCGGACGTATTTGCGAGAGCTTGCCATGAGCAGGCTGCTCCCGGATCTCAAACTTTACCGTGCCTAGATAGCGAGTGGCAGCCTCAAGCACGATGTCGACGCTCTTGCCGCTATAGAAAGCAGCCTCCGCATTGCGCGGTTCAGGAGTCGCCAAACCATACTTGTCTACTTCGCGCTTAAAGTCCTTCCCAGTCTCGGGAATCTTGGCTTTTGGACGCATCTTGATGTCTGCATACACGCCTGGAACGACTGCAGCGATTAGCAAAAATGCCAACGCGCGAGATATGAATGAAAGCCGCTTTTTCTTTGCAGCTTGGAATGTCGTCATGGTTAGGGCTTGGATTGATTAGGGGATCTCCAGGCCGAACAATCGACGCCGAAGCATCTCAAGGGCGGACTGGGAAGTAAGCAGTTTAAACCGATCCCGGCCTCCTGGAAAGAAAAGCTTCCGCACCTGAGTCGGCTGGGACCGGTCTGCCAGTGCGGCGAAAACCGTCCCGACCGGCTTTTCCGGGGTCCCTCCGTTGGGCCCGGCAATGCCAGTGACGGCTAGAGCATAATCAGCTCCGCTCACATTTAGACAGCCTTCAGCCATGGCCTGAGCCACTCTGTGGCTGACCGCGCCGTCGGATTGAATCCACTGAGGCTCAACTCCAAGTTCCTTGCATTTTGCATCATTCGCATACGTCACGAACCCATAACCAAAGATCTCAGAAGCACCGGATATGTCTGTGATGCGGGAAGCGATCGTTCCCCCCGTGCAAGACTCGGCTACCGCTACCTTTCTCCCAAGTTCCCGAAGACGATCCACCACGACCTGCTCCAAGATGCGTCGATCCTCTGAGACAACGTAAGAGCTGAGCTTGGACATCACAATCCCACGGCCCTGCTCTACTGCAGAAGGCTCTCCCGACAGCCGCACATCCACATCACCACGCCCCAAGCAGTAGCCAAGAGTCAATCCTGGAACTGCTTCGAGATCCCTCTCTACTCGGTCGACGATCTCAGATTCTCCAAGCCCTGTGATCTTCAAATAAGAAACCGTCCTGCCCGCGTACTCGGGATACAAGCCCACGAGCTTGGGGATCACGTGATTCTCGATCATCGGCTTGAACTCGCGCGGCGGACCGGGCGTCAAAAACATCGCACATGCCAGCCCTTTTGATCTGCCAAGGGCAGCCGGCAAATAAAGTCCAGGGGCTGTGCCGTGTGGATTGGTAAGAACCTCTCCCCCAGGCGGCACCATCGCTTGCTTGCGATTCACTGGGCTCATCACTTTTCCCCTGTGTGCAAAATAGGCCTCGAGAGTTGCCAATGCCGCCGGGTCGACGTCAAGTTGCAGCCCCAGAACTTCACTCGCGCATTCGCGGGTCAAATCGTCATTTGTGGGGCCAAGTCCTCCGGTGAGAATCAGAACATCCGCACGGGTGACAGCCTCTGCGATTGCATCGCGAATAGCAGGGCCGTCTGGGACAATCGTCTGCCGGGAGACTTCTATTCCATGAGCAGCCAGTTGCTGACCAAGCCAAGCCGCATTCGTATTTACCGTGTCTCCTAGAAGGAGTTCGGTTCCAGTGTTAATGAGTTCGATGGTCATGGGATATCAAGTGAACATGCCAAGCTACGGCCAAAGCGGCCTGGTGGAGTCATCTCCACCACGGCACGTCGACACTTTTTGCGTCTGTAAGCCCACTACGTGTGTAAATCTTGAAGCAATCTGATGTTGAGCGAGGCCGACGATCCGCCCCAACAATAAAACCCTTGGTCCGATCGATCCACACACTGCAGAAGGCAGCACGAGATCTAGTTCTTCGATGGCTTTTCGGACTCAGTGGATTTTGAAGCCTCCGCAGTGGCAGGCTGCCCCTTGCCCATGCCGATCAGGTCCCGCAGGATATGAACAGTCTCCAGTTTTGTCGGCTCCATTCCGTAAGGGAACTCACTCTCTTCACCAACTCCTTCGTCATCGCTTTTGGCCATGCGCATGCCATTCCTCATCTCAGAAGTGAACTTCTCATGCGAAACAAGCTCAGGCTGGCTGGCATTATCCACCGTGATGTGATAGACCTTGAATCCGTTTTGTTTCACCCGTTCACGCACCGCTGCTGTGCGTTTGTCACGCTCCTCTTCGTAGGCGTTCCGGCGCTTTTCATTGGCTTCACGCTCGGATTCCCGTTTCGCTTCACTGAGGGAGACGGTCTGGCGTTCGATGCGCTCTTTGAGACGCTTGGATTCTTCCTGAACATAGAGAAAGTCTGAGTTTGCCTTGATCCGGCTCGTCATACGCGCCGCGAGTTCCTTCAGGGGAAGCGGTGAGGGCTTCCATGGAGTGTACGGCACCACGGGTATCTCGTCGTAGGGCAGCGCGTTCTCCGTCGAACCCTCGCCGAAGTCCATCACGTCTCGCAGAGAGGGAATCTGCAGGTCAGGAACCACTCCACGAAGTTGTGTGGAACCACCAGCAATGCGATAAAACTTTTGAATCGTGACTTTCAGTGATCCTGCACGGCTCTTGTCGCTGAAGAACGGCATATAGCGCTCCACCGGAAGAATGGTCTGCACCGTTCCTTTGCCAAAGGTGCTTTTGTCGCCCACGATCACCGCGCGGCGATAATCTTGGAGGGCTGCGGCCAAAATCTCCGATGCAGATGCACTCTCTTTGTCAGTGAGCACAATCATTGGACCTTCATACTCAGCCTTGGGGTTCGTACACTCACGGAACGTGATTTCGCCTTGGTGATCTTTGATTTGAACAACTGGGCCAGATGGGATGAACAAGCCTGTTAGCTTGATCGCTTCTTCCAACGAGCCCCCGCGATTACCGCGCAAATCAAGAACCAAGCCATCAATTTTCTCCTGCATCAGACGGCGGAGAAGCTTCTCCACATCTGCGGTAGTGCTCACTTGGCCCCCGTCCATGTCCGCATAGAACGAGTTTAGATAGATCCAGCCAATCTTTGATGGCGCACCCAAGTCAGCTGGAGTTTCAAGCAACTCTGCATTGGCCAGCTTGTCTTTAAGTTCTACCTCTGCCCGCACGATCGATATTTCCTTCACGGTGGACTCGTCCTCCGCAGGAATGATCTTTAACCGCACAGTCGTCCCTTTATCTCCGCGGATCATCTCAACGATGCGCTGTAGTTTCAATGAACGCGTTTCAACGTAGTCAGCATTTCCCTGGGCTACTGCCACGATTTTGTCGTTCAGCTTGAGTTCACCCTGCTTATCCGCAGGGCCACCCACCACGATACCTTGGATCACGGCCACTTCAGTCGTTTCGTCGATGCCGAGCATGGCACCGATTCCGACTAATTGGTGTTTCATCTGGATATCAAAGTTCTCCATTTCCCGAGTGCTCATGTAGTCCGTATGCGGATCATAAGCAGACGACAGACTGGAAAGGAAAAAATCGACCACGTCTTCGCGATCATTCTCATCAAGGCTCTCCACGATCCGCTCGTAGTATTTGGCGACTCGCTGCTCTGGAGTCTCTTTCTTCTTCTCCGGTTCATTCTTGGGTGCAGCCCCCGCGTTTTTGTCCTCGGCTTTCGCTTCATCTGGCTTGGCCTTGGCTTTCTTCTCAGCGGCCTTCGCAGCTTTTTCGGCATCTGCCTTCTCGCGAGCTTTGTCCAGCATGCGTTCTTGAAGAAGGTCATTCTCCACCTGATCCGTCCACAAAGCATCAGACGCTGCGGCATCTGCGGGCCAAGGCAGCTTCTCTCTCTTCAAATCAAGGGTTCTGTCAGATTCAAAAGTGAACTTCTTGGTCTCGAGAGTCTTCTTCACGAACGATACACGATCCCGAACACGCTGCTTGTAGAGGTCGTAGATCTCATGAGCTGGCGAGATGTCGCGCAAAGTGATGTGATCATCCAAGGTGTCCTTATACTCCTTGCGGAAACGATCCACATCCGCCTGAGTGAAGAAAATGTGCCGGGGATCTAGTAGATCCAAATAGTTCTGCAGCATCTTGGCCGACATGTCATTGTCGAACTCCAGATGAGAGTAGTGGTGATTCTCAAGCATGTGAGCCACATAGACTGCTACCTGACCGAAGTCAGTGGCAGATCGACCTACCGTAGGCGAGAGCGTTAGAGCCAGCCCTATACTGGCTGCAAGGAGGGGTTTGGAGGTTGCCGACATGAAATTGGGGCTTTAATCTAAAACGTAGGGCTCGGGGATAAAGTAACGGACAATTTGTGCACTGGTGGTTGAAATGTCCAGACCTTTCAGCCCTGGTAAAGGACCTTATGATCTCGACGTTTACGGGCGGAATCGCCGCCACCAATGGCTACCTTTTGGAACTTCCAGGCGGAAAACTGCTCATTGATGCCCCGGAAGGAATCACCGACTGGCTGAAACGGCGCGACTTCACTCCTTCCGCCGTTTTCTTGACCCACCAGCACTTCGATCACGTCATGGATGCCGCCAAAGTGAAGGCCGCCTTTGGCTGCCCCCTCATCGCTTGGGCTCCCTACAGCCGTGACTTAACCCTGGAGACCCTGTTTGGCATGGCCACTGGCTCCACCATGTCTGTTCCTCCGTACGAGATCGACCAAGTGATCGGCGGGCAAACAAGTATCGAACTCTGGGGGCTAAATTGGAGCGTGTTTCACATCCCTGGCCACTCACCGGACAGCGCGTGCATCTACCATGCCTTACAAAACCTCCTTTTCGCCGGAGACGTCCTGTTTCAGGGCAGTATCGGGCGCACGGATTTCCCTGGAGGCAGCATGGAGACGCTGGTCACAGGCATCCAACGCGATCTTTGGCCCCTTCCCGACTCTACGACGGTTTACCCAGGGCATGGTGACCCCACAACAATCGGAGAGGAACGAGAAATGAACCCCTACTGCTCCTGAAGGACTACCTTAGCGTTGCCATCCAGGCGACGAGATCAGCCAAGCCCTGCGGTCCAATCGCTGCTGCCAGTCCAGGGGGCATCAGCGAGTCTTTCATGATGTCCCTTTTCGTGATGCTGGCCTTTTTGATCGTGGTAGCAGCGCCACCAGCAGTCCGCAGTGTCATCTCAGCGTCCGTTTCGCTAACGGCATACCCAACCAGGGTCTGACCTTCCTTGGTCGTGACCGCTAGGCCGATGAAACTGTGCTCAATCGCCGCACTCGGATAAAGAATGGCCGAAAACAGCCCATCCTTGCTCAACTTGCCACCAATTTGGGTCAAATCCGGGCCAAAATCGATAAACTGGCCCTTCACACGATGACAGGCAACACAGCCCGCCTGGGCAAACATCGCCTGACCTTTGCCAACATCGCCAGTGAGCTTCATCAGTTCGGGAATAACAGGAAACTTTTGCAAGCCCTGGGCCGCAGGCAGAGGAATCGCCTTTGCCGCTTCACCGCGCACCCCCGCATCGGTGCTTCGGCTTAGCGCAAGGGCGGCGGTGGTAATCTGCGCCTCGGGCAATTTCTTTTCGCCGTGCCAGCGCATGATGACCCGCGCACCCTCGCTAGTCATGGCCAGGGCCGCAATGGTGGCATTGCGAACACTGTTGTCGTTCAGCTTCCAAAAAGCCGTATTTAGCACAGCCACACTGGCACGATCTCCCACGCGACCCAGCACGTTCACCAATGCCATCGCGTTCTCCGGATCGGACTTCTCAAGCAGAGTCGCCGTATCATCTCGATTCGCGGCAAGTATCTTCGCGGCAGTGATGGACTCAGGCGCATTCGGGTTAGCGAGGATGTATTCGAGCAACTCCTTCTCAAAGCCCGTCAGACTAAGTCGCTCAACAAGCCCCACGAACTCGGGCTTGCCGATCACTGGCTTCAGTAGAGTATCGAGACGCTCCTGAGCAGCTGGATCGTTCTTGATGACATCCCGTGAGAGCAAAGCGACAGCGGCGAGCGCGGTGTCATTGTCGGCTTTGAGGAAGATGGTTTTGGCAACTTCGGCAACTGCCTTGCCATGGTTGTACTGAAGAATCTGGAGTGCGCGGAGCATCGGCAGTCTCTTTTGGACCGACACTTCGTCAGTTCTGGCTACCGGTGTGGGATGAGTCAACCAATCAGCAATCGCGGGAGCAGTTCGGCTGGCCCGCATGTTGCTGGTGAGATTCAGGTGAACTCCAATGTGGTCGGGTGAGGCCAAGACAGGTTTCCTTACTAGCGCCTCGAATCTGGACTCAGGATGCACAGCTGCCCCAATGAGCAGTGCTTCGATGCCAAAACGATTAGGCAAAAAGTTCGAAAACTTACTCCACAACTTGCTAGCTTCTTCGCTGCCATCGAAACGCAGAGCCAATACGCTTTCCCAAGGCGCTTCAAACTGGTCCATGGCATGCGCAATAACCTGTCGTAGTCTCGCTGGGTCTGCTTTTTGCCAAAGCTGCTGGGCAGCGCGAATGGCCGTCGTCCGAAGCGGCATAACCAACTGGTCCTCTCTGAGTGCTGCATTGATGCAAGCAGCATTCTGCTTGGATCCCAGCCACAGTGCACGAGCCCGATGGTTAGGTGCCGCGTCCTTATTCTCAAGCAAGGCTTTCAGACCCGGCTCGGATTTGTCTTTGAAACCCCTGATTGCGCTCCACCCCAAATATCGCATATCTTCGTTCGGTGATTTCAGCGCTTCTACTGCACCGTCGACAGTTCCAAACTCAGCACTGGGCACTGCATACTTCTCCCGCCCAGGCACCGTCACTCGGAACAGTCTGCCCCGCGTTACATCGCCCATGCCATGGCCGCCTACTCCGGGGTCATACCAGTCGGCCACGATCAAAGAGCCATCGGGGGCTACAGCGACATCGCTGGGGCGGAACCAACGGTTCTTGCTGCCGTCCAGGATGTTGACGATCTCCGCCTTGTAGCCCGCACCGTCTGGCTTGGTGATGTAGGCGCGGACGACATTCGGACCTGCATCACAATGGATGGGCTGGCCGTGGAAAATCTTGGGAAGAAGACTCCCTTCGTAAACTTGCATTCCTGTGGGCGAACCTGAACCGGTGATGAGCACATTGGGAACCACACCAGGATCATTTTGATGCCAGTGGCGCTCTGGAATGTCTTTCTCCATGCCGATCCGCGGAACTTGCCAACCCTCGCCCGTCATTTCGTCGGAGTAGCCAAAGTTGCCGTACTCCATCACGTAGTTGATACGAACAGCTTTGTTGCCGTCGTCATCGTTGTCGGACTGCCACATCGTGCCAAAGCTATCCACAGCTACTTCCCAGTTGTTCCGGAAGTTCCAAGCAAGCACTTCGACATTGCTCCCATCCAACTCACAACGGAACACCATACCTTGCTGATAAGGACGGTTGTTCTGGTTGGTGCACTTCACCCCGTGAATGTCCGTGATGAGATTGCCGTTTTTGTCGCAGAGTTGCTTGCCCGAATTGCCAAAATTGAAATACAGGCGGCCATCCGGACCGAAGTGGAACGCGTGAATGCCATGGTCGTGCTGCGCTCCACCGATCTTCGTGAACATCAACTCCTTGCGATCCGCTTTGTCATCATTGTTGTCGTCAATGAGCCAAAACACATCGTCCCCACATGAGATAAGCGCCTTATTTCCAAGTACGCAGATGCCGTGGGCACTGTCCACGTCTCGTCCTTGATAGAAAACCGTCGACTTGTCCGCCTTGGCATCGCCGTTGGTGTCTTCGATGATCAAAATGCGGTCACCTTCAGGCCGTTCGCCATTGTGTTTGCGATAATTGACCACTTCACACACCCAAACTCGGCCACGGTGATCCACATCAATGCTGGCAGGGCTAAGCATCATCGGCTCACTAGCAAACAATTGAGCCACACACTCTGGATGTACGTCTAACTGCTCCAGGGCATTCTCCGGTTCATTGTTCGCCGTGTTCACATCGCTCGCGACCACAGGCCCAGGATTCGCTGTATACACGCGGAAGTCGACACTTGATGCCGTTCCACCCTGTTGGTTGGTCCCTCCTTCATCCAATACGCCACGGGCACGAAACCGCCTTGTTCCTTTGGGCAGATGATAGCTGATCAAGCTATTCGCATGAGTCCCGAGCCCGTAAGCAATGCTTTTTCCTCCCGAACGCAGTTCTTGGCCGCCAGCATTGGCGTTGACGCGGACACCTCCCCACCTGCTTTGAGCAGATTTCCACTCCACCTCGGTGAGTTTCTTCTCTGTGCCATCCGCCATGACGAGCCGAGGCTCGGCCCAATCAGCCCAGTCACAGGCAAAACCATTCCCACCATCGGTGACGACCAAATACAACTCCTCCGCGCCTTGCAAATCCACGTCAATCTCTATCCCCAACCCTGGAGTCGAGCTGGTGATGAGCTTAGACTGAAAGAGAGGCTTGGGCGCAGAGAACGCGATTAACGGAAGGAAGCAGAGAAGCCATTTCATAGCGGCACGCGTCAATTACGTCCCGATGGATCCTCTTCGTCCGTCTCGTCTTCAGCAGCGATGTAAACAAGCTCGCCTTCGTCTTGGTCCTCCTCGGAAGGGGGCGGAACCTCTCGTTTCTCAAAGCTTTTCACCTCAACAACCTCTGGAATGACAATATCCTCTGGTACAAAAGCCTCATGCTGATAGTCATCTGGCTCGGGAGCTTCCTCGGCCGCCTTAGCTTGCTCAGAGTCGACGTTCAACGAAGCAAACTCATCAATGACCTCCTCGGGTGGAGGCTCTGGCTGGGCTGCCGCCTCTTCTGGGAGATCGACTTCCACCTTACCAATACCACGCTGACGCTCAATGCTCGTTGCCTCGGCTGTCATCCGCACGCCAACCGGCTTGCTGACTCCAAACTCCTGCATCGTCACGCCATAGATCACATCAGCTCGGCTCATCGTCCGCTTGTTGTGGGTCACGATGATGAACTGTGAGTTATTGATGAACTTATCCAGCATCTTGAGGAAGCGCGAGATGTTCGACTCGTCCAACGGAGCGTCCAACTCATCCAACACGCAGAATGGACTGGGTTTGACCATGTAGATCGAGAACAGAAGGGCAACCGCCGTCATGCTCCGCTCACCACCAGACAAGAGACTAATAGTTTGCAATTTCTTGCCAGGTGGTTTGGCAATGATCTCGATGCCGCTCTCAAGCGGATCTCCTTCATCAATGAGCATGAGGTCCGCTTTCGCTTGAGCACCAAACAACTCTCGGAAGTTGTGCTGAAAGTGGTGCTTCACCTGAGCAAAGGTGTCGGAGAACATCGCCTTCGTCGTGTCATTGATCTTAGCAATGACCTGAAGAAGCTCATCCTTGCTCTTGGTTAGGTCAGCGTACTGACCGTCAAGGAAGTTGTGCCGCTCTTCGAGTTCCTCGAACTCTTGAATAGCATCCAGATTCACGGGCCCAATGCTCTCGAGTCGCTGACGAAGCTCCGTCACTACTTCAGCAACGAAATCCCAGTCTGGCTCGCCTTCCAGAGCCTCGCCTGGGATCTCTACCACTTCATCCGCCGCTTCCTCGGAAGCAACCTCAGCCCCTTCGGGCACTTCGGTGGCACCCTCGCCATCGTCCTTAGCAGCTAGGGTAGCCTTGCGCTTCTCGCTCCGGCCACGAGCCTTTTTCTGGTCGTCAATTGCGAGCAAGAGGGCATGCGGATCAGGCTCAAAGGTTTCAAAGTTGAGCTGATACCGTTCCTGCATCTGACTAACGAGGTTCTCCAATCGAAGGTCCACGCGCGTCAGTGTCACTTCCGCTTTGCCACGCGTTTCGTTCATGTGGGCATTCTCGTTGCGCAAAGCCGTGAGTTGTTGCTCGATCTGCGTCACCTTCTCCTGAAGTGCCGCGCGATCTTCGCCCTTCTGTCTGAGTTCATCCTCGGCCTCCGCCATGCGGATTCGGTTACTCTCCACCTCTTCAGCGAGCCGCTGATTCTCCGCCTGACTCTGGGCGATTCGCTCACGCCAAGTCATGATCTCGTGTTCAAAACGATGAATGGTGCCCTGCAGTTCATTCAAGCGGGCAATCATTGGTGCCTTCTGGCGTTCCACCGCTTGCAGCGCTCCCTGCTCCAGCGCGAGCGCGGTGCGCAACTCACTGAGACGCTCTGCACTTTCGGCCTCGCGTTGAGACATACCCTCTGCTTCAACCTCCAGTTCGTATTCACGAGCACGCCCGGCCTCTAAAGCATCGTTTGCACTCGCTGCTTCATCACGGAGAGCAACGATCTGCTGCTCAGCCTCATCAATCCGCTCGGTCATTTGCGCCAGTTCCCATTCCACGGCCTCGGCTTTGGCCACAGCCTGCTGCAAGTCACGCTGGACGACCGAAAGTTTGCCCTGCAACTGCGACAGACCCTCTCGCGCCCGCAGACTCTGCTCACGCACCTGAGATTCCTCCCGCTGAAGGTCTTCGAGCTGAATGCGGAGATCCAGAACTTGCTCTTCACGCTCCCGCAGCGTCACTTCCAGAGCCTCAACCTCGGACTTCAACGACCGGAGTTCGGCCTCACGCCGCAGTGTGCTGCTTTCATCGTCTTGAGAGGCTCCCCCAAAAATGACACCCGCTGTGCTGATGAACTCACCCTGAAGCGTGACGACAGCGAGATCAGGCCGCTCTTTCTTGATCCGCAAGGCCGTCTGAAGATCAGGGGAAATCGCGACATTCCCGAGCAAGTGATCAATCACTGATGCAGCCCCTTCTTTAGCCCGCACCTTGTCGGCAGCCCAGGCAAGCGCGCCTTGAGGCAAGAACTGCCGATCTCCCGTAGGTCTTAGTTCAATCAAGTCTTGGGACACTAATGCAGCCTTACCGAGGCGCTGGTTCCCAAGGCGCTCAATCACCTGAGTTGCAAGGTCGCTATCCGTCATCAGCACAGCCTGCAAATGCTCCCGAAGTGCTGCTTCCACCGCTGCAATGAAATCCGCCTCCACCTCAATCGACGAGGCCAGGATGCCCCGAACGCCGGTTCCATAGACTCCAGGATTGTCCAAGCCTTTCAGCACCTGTTGCGTGCCTTGCGCGAGCCCATCACCTTGCTGAAGCAATTGTGTCAAGACTTCAAGGCGTGACCTTTTGAGCGTCACGTTGCGCTGGTGATCATTGAGTTCGCTCTCCAACACATCTCTCAGACGCCGCTTCTCCTCCATGGTGCGTGAGCACTCCTTCAATTTCTCGTCCAACTCATTGCGTGTCGCTTCAATCTCATGTGACTGACGCTGAAGTTCATCAAACTCAACCTGGGCAGTCTCCCGCACTTGTGCTGTCGTTTGCCGATCCTTCTGCAGGAGTTCAAAACGTTGACGACTGCTGGAAATGGAAGTCTGGAGGCTCTGGATTCGCGCCTCGGCAGAAGCGATCCGGCTCTCAGCTTGACGCATCGTCTCACGTGCTGCACGGCGCTGCTGCTCCAGATTCTGCCTCTGCGGCATCAAGTTCAAATGCGCCGAGTTGTGTGCATTCAGCGCCTCTTGTCTGCTCAGCATATTCGCCTGAATGGCCGTAACCTGCTCATCCGTGCTCGCCATGTCCTGCTGCTGCTGCTCAAGCAGATTCCGAGTTGTCTCAGAGTCTTCAACATTACGTTCGATGCGTGCCTCGAGCTCGTCAGAGCGCTCGCGATTGAATCCAATCCTACCTTCAGCGCTTTGGATCTGAGCGCGTAACTCCTGAGACTGATTCCGTAGCACCGCAATCGTATTCTCAAGTGCATGATACGCCTCCTTGGTTTGTGCAGAATCCTGTTCGGCATGATGAAGCTCTTTATGAGCCTCGTTCAGCCTCATCATAAGAGAGCGAATCTGATTCTCCGTCTCGCTTTTCTCTGCGACAAGCTCCGTCCAGTGTTTATGCCCTAGGTGGGTGTCCAGAGTCCGCGCATCCTTGAGCAGCGTCTGATAGCGACGCGCTTTTGCCGCCTGACGTTGCAAAGAACCCATCTGACGTTTCACTTCAGCAACAATGTCTGCCACCCGCAAAAGGTTGGCCTCAGTGTATTCCAGTTTACGTAGCGCCTCGCGCTTTTGTCCTTTGAACTTGGTGATCCCAGCCGCTTCCTCGAACACCGAACGACGGTCTTCGGGCTTGGAACTCAGAAGCATATCGATCTGGCCCTGAGCCATGATCGAGTAAGCTGCACGGCCCACTCCTGTTCCGGCAAACAACTCATGAATATCCTTGAGTCGGCAGAGCGTGTTGTTCATCCGATACTCGCTGCGTCCATCACGGAACACACGACGCGTGATGGCGACCTCATTGTAGTCGACACCCAGCGATTGCTCGCAATCCGCCATCGTAAGCGTCACTTCGGCAAGGCCCACAGGCTTGCGTTTATCGGTTCCGTTAAAGATAACGTCAGCCATCTCTTCTCCGCGCAGAGCCTTGGCCGAGGTCTCTCCCAATACCCACCGAATCGCATCAACTACGTTACTCTTTCCGCAACCATTCGGTCCCACAATGCCGGTAACACCGGTGTGGAACTCAAAGTGGGTCTTGTCCGCAAAGGACTTGAAACCGAGGAGAGTGAGGCTCTTGAGATACATGATAAGAAGAAGGTAGAGTAACCGCCCTTGAACCGAACGGGGCAAGGTGAAACCAGTTTTTAGCCCATATCTTGGGGATGCTTAATCACTCCAAATCAAGATGTGCCATTTTCAAACGACACTTGTTCACATTCGGAAGAATCAGTGCTCCGTCAAACTTTTCTCATAATCATGACTCACGCACTTGGCTTGAGCCAACATGTCTATTTAGCCAGATGAGAGCCCGATTGTCTACCAACTCACTTTCGATCTGACGGGAGCGTATTGAGAAAATCCTTTCGCACCAACTCTGGGGTATACAGATGCTGATTGAGTTTCCACCAAGTGTTAGCCTCGGTGGAGTTCTGAAACTTCTTGTCAAACAACATAGACAATCGCTCCGAAGCTTCGGTCTTAACCAACGGGTGTTTGTGATCCAATGCTTTGAAGTAATGCGGCAATGTTTCAGGCGTCAAATCGAGCTCGAGGTACGCGAGAGATGCTTGAGCCACATCCTCCCACGGCGATGCAACGCCTGCGGTCACAATCTCACGTCGAAACGCTTCGTCCTGTTCCACCGCTCCTGTGAAAGCCGTCATCCGCACTCCGGCATCCGCATCCGTGATGGCACCGCGATAGATGGCTTTAGACTCATCATGACGAAGAAACCGAAGTACTTCTAGTGCTTGTAATCGCACGGGAAGGTCTTTGTCCTCTAGTGCCTCCTTTACCGCAGGAAGGACTTTGGGAGAATCAGTTCCTTCCAGAAGTGTCAGAGCATAACCACGCACGTTCATGTCACGATGTTTGAGAAGTGCCCTCACCAGATCTACTAACCTCGCTGAACGTAAATGCCGCGCATCATTGATGAGACGATTTGCGTCCTCAGTAGCCATGCCAGGTTTCACTGCTGCAATCAAAACGTCTATCTGCTTGTCGGTGTCAGGGTCTGTGGCATCAAAGTCAGAACCAAATGGTGGTGAATCGCCCCTCGCCATCGGATGTTCGACGAATGGCGACCTTGGAACGTCGATCATTGTGCCTTTAGGCCTAGTTGGTGCCACCCGCTTGGGCGATGGCGAGCTAGGCGATACTTGTTGTGGCTTATCGCCACAGCTTGCGATGACCAACGAACACGCCATTGCAAAAATACCTCTTCCAATGGGCTGCGGGAATTGTATTTGCCTTTGTCCGCTTTCTTTCTGACAATCCGCCGTCATGTTCAATCTAATGAGTCCCGAGTTAATCTGGTTTGTTGCAGGGCTGGTGATGATATTGGCCGAGTTTGTTCTTCCTGGCATCATCTTTGTTTTTATAGGCCTCGGAGCTTGGGTTACATCCCTTACAGTCGGCCTCGGCTTGGTCGAATCCATCGGTGCCCAGTTCGCAGTATTTGGCATATCATCCGCGATCTTGGTGGCTGGACTGCGGTCAATGTTCAAAACATGGCTCATGGGAAGGTCGGTTACGGACGGACAAGATGATGCGTCTGAAGAGTTTCTTGGTAAGCCCGCACGTGCAATTGGGGCAATTGCCTCTGGTCAAGAAGGCAAGGTGGAGTTCAAAGGAGCCCACTGGAATGCTATGGCCGAGAACGAGATTGCAGCGGGCGAGGGGGTAATGATTACTGGCCGAGATGGTCTAAAACTCATCGTTCGCCGCCGCTGAAAACCATTTGTTCATCGTCAAAGCCAATCAACTCAACCCACCCTGCTCAACTATGTCTCTCTTAGCTGAAATCCCCTTCGGAACGGTCGCCGGTCTCGGCGTATTCGCCATTGTCATCGTCGCCATTGTCAAAGGTGCACGTGTTGTGCCGCAGAAGAACGCTTACGTCGTCGAGCGACTCGGTAAATACTCCCGTACACTGGACGCTGGCTTCCATATTCTCACTCCATTCATCGAGAACATCACCGCTAAACATTCACTTAAGGAACAGGTGTTGGATGTACCGTCTCAGATGTGTATCACACGGGACAACATCGCCATTGAGATCGACGGAGTGCTTTTCCTTCAGGTCCTGGATCCCATGAAGGCTACCTATGGCGTCACAAACTACTTCGCGGCTGCAACTCAGCTCGCCCAGACCACTCTGCGTTCCGAGATCGGCAAAATGGACCTCGACCGCACCTTTGAAGAACGCGATAGCATCAATGCGAACATTGTGGACGCGCTAGACAAGGCCACAGAGCCTTGGGGACTGAAGATCATGCGCTATGAGATCAGTAACATCAATCCACCACAGTCGGTAAAGGACGCTCTTGAGAAGCAAATGCGTGCTGAACGCGAGCGCCGTGCTCAGGTGGCCATGTCGGAAGGTGATCGCGAGTCCCGCATCAACGTAGCCGAGGGCCAGAAGCAGGAAGTGATCAAGCAATCAGAGGCGCTCAAGCAGAAGCAGATCAATGAAGCTGAAGGTAAAGCACGGGAGATCGAGCTCATTGCCACCGCCACAGCCGAAGGTCTACGCAAGATCGCCGAGTCAATTAAGGCGGAGGGTGGGCGGGATGCCGTTAATCTGAGAATCGCTGAACAGTATGTGAACGAGTTCGGCAAGCTGGCTCAGAAGACTAACACCATGATTATCCCTTCAAACATGGCAGACGTTGGTGGTATGGTTGCAGCTCTGGGACAGGTTTTGGATCGCTCACGCAGCCCTGTTTCATCGGCTACGGACATTACCCCAGCACCCCCTCCACTTCATTCTCGCCACTAGTTAGGGGATTGAATCACTCTTCGTCTTCCTCGCTCGACGGAGCAGCACTACGCTCCATGTCGAGCAGGAACTCGAAGTCGTTCAGGTCAAGGTTCTGGGCAAAGCTTGCCTCACCCAAGATGTCGCTGCTCAACATCTTCTTGTGTTGCTGCAAAGTGAGGATTTTTTCCTCAATGCTGCCTTTCGTGAGTAGTCTGTAAGCGATCACGGGCTGCGTTTGCCCGATGCGGTGAGCGCGGTCGATCGCTTGGCTCTCCACCGCAGGATTCCACCATGGATCGTAGAGGATCACGTAAGAAGCCGCAGTGAGGTTGAGACCGCTGCCTCCAGCTTTGAGTGAGATCAAGAAAACGGAGGCATTCTCATCCTCCTGAAAGCCTCTGACGATCTCGGCACGGTTGTCACTTGCTCCAGTGAGCCAATGGTAGGGTAGATTCATCTCCTCCAGTTTCTCCCGCACGATCTTCAACATGCTCACGAACTGACTGAAGAACAAAACTTTGTGTCCTTCCTCATGAAGCTGTTCGATCAGGTCGAGTGCGGCGGTGAGCTTTGCACTTTCTTCATTCCTCGCCTCGGGATTGATCAAACCAGGGTGGCAGCAGACTTGCCGCAGCCTCGTCAGTGCTTGAAGCATCGCAAAGCGGCGCTTCTTCAACACCTCCACGCCGCTTGTGCTAAGCATCATGTGCTGAGCACGTGACAGTTCATCCTTGTACATCTGCTCCTGCACACCGCTCATCTCACAGAGCATATTTTCCTCCGTGCGAGCAGGCAGTTCCTTGGCCACCTGCCCTTTAGTGCGCCTCAGAATGAACGGACGCAACCGCGCTGACAGCCTCTCTGAGGCTCGCTCATCTTTACGCCGGTCAAAGTGTTTGTGGAAGTAACTGCGGTCACCAAGCGCCCCAGGAGTCGCAAAACTCATCAGACTCCACAAGTCCAGCAGACGGTTCTCGAGTGGCGTGCCGGTGAGGACGAGGCGGTTGTGTGCCTGGAGCTCGCGCGCTGCTTTTGCGGCCTTGCTGTCAGGATTTTTGATCTGCTGCCCCTCATCAAGAATAGCAGCACGCCAGATGATCCGCGCGAGATCATGAATGCAACTGCGCAACTGGGCATAGTTGAGTACCAGAACATCGACATCCAAGCCCACTCGGCTGATGTCCAACTCATCCTTGTCGTGGAGGACTTGCACTCGCACGTCAGGTGATGCCTTCGTCATCTCCACCGCCCAGACATCCAGTACCGATTTAGGACATACCACCAGAACGGGCAGCCGCTCCGGGTCATTCGCCCGCAGCCACAAGATCCATGAGATTGTCTGCACCGTTTTTCCTAGACCCATGTCATCGGCCAAGATGCCACCAAATCCATTCACTGTGAGATAGCTCAGGAAATGATATCCATCGACCTGGTATGGCCGCAAGGTAAGCTTCAAGTCGCTCGGCACCTCGGGCTTCTCATTGAGTTGCACATCGGCTAGCTTCATTTGCAGCTTGGCCCAAGCCTGTGCATTCAGCAATTGAGCACCTTTGTCTCCGAGCAGGTGTCTCCAGTGCACCCGATGCGTCTCGTCATTGATGTCATTGAGATCTATGCCCAACTGCTCCACCATTTCTTGTTGGTCTTCGGACAGCTCAATTTTGACGCGGCGCCATGTTCCATCCGCAAGACGCACAAAACCGCCGTTTGCCGCGAGAAGTCGACGTATGTCGGCAGCTTTGAGGTCAGCACCCTCAATATCGAAGACCAGCTTCAAATCAAACCAGTCGATATTGTCACTCTGAGATGCTTCCAGCCTGACCCGCGCAATCAGAGGGTCTGCGAGGATGCTGCTCAACGAAGCATCCGGCTCAAACTTGACTTCTTCAGGCAGATGCTGCGCCCAATCGTAAAAGTTCTCGGGAAAGTTGCGTGTCATCCGCACGCGGAAACTCCCACTCTCTTCTTCAAAAGAGGCTCTGAGATTCCGGAGGAGTGCAGGCACCTCCTTTAGCGCACCACGATCACGACAAATGATCGCACGATCATGCCTTTTCGGATCACTCTCGATCACCCAACGATCATCGCGCAACCTTTCCTCATAGTTCCCTCCAGGAGATGATGCAGTCACCGTAAAGTGTGCATACTGAGTGGAGGCACTTGCACCGGAATGCGCGCACTCTGCCTTGATCGAAACCGTCAGTGATTCATGGCGGATTCTATCCGCCAGAGACTTTGGGAGCGGCACCTCCAGGCGATTGAGGAACGCTATCCCATCTGATGTTCCTAACGCAGCCATGGGAATCTCCACGGCGGAATCAACCAACGTTTCCTCACCGAACCAAAGTGGACCAGAAAACACGGTATCGCCCGACAGATACCGTGTTTGAGCACCTGGGAGAACCCTCATCGGCGTTGGAGCAGCCTCGCCGTTTTGCCGCACCAACTTCATGTGAACGGTGCTTTCATCTCCAGACTCACGAGCTTCCCACTTTAGGGATTGCTCGTCATGGATGAAGGGTTCCGCATCAAGGTTCACCAAGCGACTCCTTAACGCTGGCTGCAGGAAGAGCGATCCTAACCAACCTGCGTGAACTTCATCGTCCAAACGAAAGCTATCAGATTGATGCCGCCTCATCTGAAGAAAGCACGACACGAGGAGCAACTCAGCAGACGTTTCCAAACTATGGCAGCCACTTTGATAAAGTGTCATGATGCGCTCCACATCAGAGGACATTAGCGTATGATACCGGTGAAAGTCACGCTCCCGCAACTGTAGCTTGGCCTCATTGACGGTGATCATCAAACGACAGTCTTCAAGGTGATCATCAGATGGCTCTGTTTCTTCAGCGATGGCGAACTGCCTTATCCTCTGCACCCAATGTGGAACGGTTCGACTCTGCCGCCAAGACCGAAGTTTTGCCCTGGTGCTTTCCAAGTCAGTAACTGCGCGCAAAAACATTGGAAAAGGCAGGCTTTTCTCGTGAAGAGCTAGCGCCACATAGTTCCAAAACTCATAGGTCGTCTGAGGCATGACCTCCCACAGCTCAAGAGCCTCAGCACTTTGGATTGACCACTTCGGGTGCAACCGCACAAGGTCATGGTCGAATATTTCCCCTGTCTTCTTTAATCGCTCGAAACGTTTCTCGATCTTCTGAAGGTAACCTTCTTCTTCAGGGCTGAGCTTGCGCGCGTGGAGACGCTCCAACATCGTCTGAAGCGACTCCACCGGCATACTTACCGCTGCTTCATCTTTTTGATCGGAGGCCGAGATGCGTTTGAGGCCCACAAGGGCCATGCAAGCGGCCAAGTCGTGGAGTTCCTTGTCTTCGACATCCGTTTCTGCTGACCAGTGTCCATCTGCCAAGCTCCATCGTACGTGGACAGGGGTCGTATCGAGCACCACCTCTGCTTCTAGAGCGGCATCATCCATGTCCACCGTCACCACGGCACCATCTTCGGCTAACCGCTCAGCTTCATCACGCAACTTCACATCATAGCCCTGGAGAAGAGCAGGCAATGCAGTAGTCAAGTCAGCCATGTGAGGGGAATATCAGTTACCCTATGGGCAACATCGGCCCGAAGGGGATAACTTTTTACACAAGTCCGGGCTGTCTGGCAAGTTGCGGGAGAAAAAGTTTGGTAAATACCCCAGCACCACGAGCCAAGTTCAAGGCGCAACTATTTCCCCTCAGTTTCTCCCATCTCGGACTCCAGTTGACGAGAGACATCCCCTATCGACCCCGTTCGGCGCGCAATCAGCCCATAGGTCATGGGCACCAAGAACAAGGTAAAGAGCGTTGCCGCAGACACGCCAAACACGATCACCACGCCGACGACCATTCTCGTTTCGTAGCCTGCTCCTTTACCGAGCATGAGCGGAAGTGCCCCCATCACAGTCGCTAGGGCCGTCATGATTATCGGACGAAGCCGTTTCTCGCTGGCCGTGAGAATCGCTTCCACAAACTCCATTCCCTCGTCCCTGAGCTGATTGATGAACTCAACGATCAAGATCCCATTTTTTGTTGCCAGACCGATGAGCATGATGAGCCCAATCTGACTGTAAATGCTCTGATTTAAGCCCATCCACTTCAGACCAAACAACGCACCCGCCACCGCCACCGGCACCGTCAACATAATCGTTAGCGGATGTACCCAGCTCTCAAACTGAGCTGCCATGACCAGGAATGCTACCAGCAGAGCAAGTGCAAAAATGAGGGCACTGTTGCTACTGGCTTCCTTCAACTTCAGCGAGTTTCCTTTGTATCCGATGACAGCGGAAGACGGCAGTGTCTCACGGATCAGGTTCTCCATGTATGCCACCGCCTCGCCCAAGCTGTAACCAGTGGCCAGTTCTGCATCGAAGGTGATACTTCTCATCCGGTTGTATCGATTCAAAGCACCGCTGTCGGCAAACTCCTCCGTTTTGACCAAATTGGACAGCGGAACGAGTTCTTTACTCCGCTCGCTGCGGACGAAGATGTTGTTGAGATCCATCGGACTGCGCTTGTCGTCGTAAGTTCCCTCAAGAATGACATCATACTCGAGTCCATTGTGGAGGAACGAGGTGGCGCGGCGCCCTCCTAGCAGTGTCTCGAGCGTCCGCCCGATGGCTGCACTGCTTACGCCCAGGTCCGCAGCTCTCGCCTGATCGACGCTGACTCGCAGTTGCGGCTTGGTATCCCTGTAATCGCAGTCAAATCCCACCAGTCGAGGATATTCACGGGCTTTGGCAAGGATGATGTCCCGCCATTCCGTCAGTTCCTCAAAGGTCGGCCCACTGAGCACAATCTCCAGTGGCTTGTTCAATCCTCGCATCATCCCCTGCCGCATGATCACCGCCACTTTGGCTTCCGCCATGTCTGATGTGCGCGCCCTCACTTCATTCATGATGTCAAAGCCATTCCGCCGTGTACCAAACGGCGTTAGCGTAATGACTGCGATCGAATCATTGAAATCAGCCGTTGAACCAAAAGTTCTTGGTGCCCGGGCATTGACCCTTGTGGCTTCGTTGGTCTCTTCTACAAGATACATCACTTTCTCATTCAATTTGTCTAGCGTCTCAATTGATGAGCCGTAAGTCGTGCCCGGCGGGCTGGTCGCTGTGACGAAAAATGATCCTCTGTCTTCCCGTGGAGTGAACTCCTCAGGAATATGGTTCAAATACCACCAACAGAGGCCAATGAGGCCAGCCGTGACGGGCATTACTACCGCGGGCACCTTCAGACTGAACTCCAGCACTTTCCGGTAACCGGTCTGAACTAACTGGAAGAGGCGATCTAAAGTTTTGGCAACAAATCCATCCCCCTCCCTGCCCCGCAGTATCTTGGAGGCCATCATGGGAGACAACGTCAATGCCACAAAGCCGGAGAATCCGATGGAGATCGCAAGAGCCGCGCTAAACTCGGCAAACATCCGTCCAGCATCTCCGGGCATGAATGCCACCGGAACAAACACCGCTAGCAGCACCAAAGTCGTCGCCACCACAGCAAAGCCGACCTGCCTCGTACCCAAATAGGCCGCCACCAATGGCTTTTCGCCCTCCTCGATCCTGCGGTGAATGTTCTCTAACACCACAATGGCATCATCCACCACGAGTCCGATAGCCAACACGAAGGCAAGCAACGTCAGAGTATTCAGTGAGTAGTCCAGACCCAATAGGACGATGCAAGCCGCCAGGACACTTACCGGAACTGCCGCCGTAGGCACCAAAACCGCTCTGAAACTGCCCAGGAACAGATAGATAATGACCACAACAAGTACCAACGCGATGCCCAAGGTCCGATAAACCTCAGTGATCGACTCATCAATGAATTGCGTGATGTCGTAGCTGTTCTCCAATCGAAGATCTGGAGGCAGCGTTTCCCGAATCTTGTCTGCCTCCTCTCGAACAGCTTTGGCCACATCCAGTGGATTGGCCCGCGATTGACGGATCATACCCAACGACACCATCAACACTCGATTACCCTTGAAAACTGTCCGTGCATCCTCTGCCCCGAGTTCAATCCTCGCCACTTCACCTAACCTTACTTGATAGCCGTTGTCCCCACGTGCGATCACAAGCTTCTTGAAGTCATCGGGCGTTCGATACAACCGATTGAACCTGACAGTGAACTGGCGATCCAACGACTGCACCGTACCTGCGGGCGGGTCCACATTCTCCCTGCGTAAAGCATCCTCCACGTCATTTGCCGTCAACTGACGTGCGGCCAACGCTTCCCGATCAAGCCAAACGCGCAAGGCATAACGGGTTCCGCCATTGATCCTCACTCGTGCAATGCCTGGCAGCCGTGAAAAGCGATCGACCAAATAGCGCTCGGCATAATCATAAAGCTCCAGCGTGCCCCGCGTATCACTCGTTAGATTCAAATACATCAGCACTTCCGCGCTGATCTCTGTCTTGCCTACATTCGGAGGTTGCACCTCTTCCGGGAAAGTGGCCAACACGGGACTGATCGCCTCACGAATATCATTGGCAGCCCCGTCGAGAGAACGTCCAAGATTGAACTCCACCGTGATCTCAGATTTACCATCGGTGCTGATGGATGAGATGTTCTTGATTGCCTCAACCTGCGAAATCCGATCCTCTAGACGCTGAGTAATCCTGGACTCCACAACGGTAGCAGAAGCGCCGCGATAAAACGTCTCAACCGTTACGATTGGCGGGTCGATGTCCGGATACTCTCGCACCGAGAGCCTCGTGAACGAGACCACGCCAAATGCCACTAGCAGCAGGTTTACCACCGCAGCGAGTACTGGACGCTTGACGCTAGTATCGGAAAGCCACATGCGCGCCTACTTCGTTACCCGCGGTTGCTCTGGGTTGAAGGGCTTCACCGCACCTGCATACTTGCCGGCCACCTTCACTTCCATCCCATCCTGTAGCCCCACGAGCCCGTCAGTTATGACCGTCTGACCTTTTTCCAGGCCCTCAATCACCTCCAAAAGGCCTGGACGCCGCCTTCCGGGCTTAATCTCAATGCGTCTGGCTGTCTGGCTATCAATCGTGAAGACATAGGCTTTGCTCCCTACAGGCACCAAGGCCCGCTCAGGCACGGCAAGTGAACGCTTCGGCTCCATCGCGATCTTAACCATCACAAGCATGCCGGGCTTGAGTGCCCTCGACTTGTTTTCCACCTCCGCCCGAGCGGGGACAGATCTCGTGACGGGATCAATGCGGGAATCCAGATGCGCCAGTTTACCCATAAAAGTGTTTCCACCTGCCGCAGCAGACTGTGCCGCGATCTCGGTACCGACTTTCAAAACAGGCAGAACCGTCTCTGGAACGCTGAAGTCAATTTTCACCACATCGATCTTGTCCAGCCTTGCAATGACCGTCGTTGGCGACACGAGGGCTCCCACGCTGATCCGCCTTAACCCAAGCACTCCATCAAAAGGGGCCAGCACACGGCGATCTGCCACCTTTGCCTCGGCTTCTCGGATCCGCTGCTTTGCTACCTCAGCAAGAGTCCGCCGCTCTTCCAATCTCGCCTCGGATGCAGCGCCTTCCTTCACGAGCGATTCAAGGCGGGCAATCTCGCGCTCCTCCTCTGCCAAAGACGACCTAGCTGATGCCAACTGGGCCTGCTCCTCAGCATCGCTCAAGACGGCCAATACAGTTCCCTTCTTGACACTCTGCCCATCATCAAAATGCAGCTCCGTGATGGTCTCGGTTACGTTGGGCATGATGTCAGTACTCTCCTCCGCCTGCACTGTGCCAATCGCCTGCACATCCGTGGTAAAGTTCTCCTCGCTGACTTCAGCAATGATCACCGAAATCGGGTTCTTGGCTGCGGTCTTTGCCACCGCCGCCTGTCCCTGCCCTTCATGTTTCAAAAACCACCATGCTCCTGCCGCGACAAGCGCACAGGAAAGCAAGAACACAAGAAATCGAACCATGGAAAAGTAGTAAAGTGGGGGCTAAAGCAAACGCAGCAAGCCATGCCGTTGTGTCAGCCACCTGTCAGCAACAACTCCAAAAAAAGTTGGGGCCGAGCGGCTCCCGATTCCGCTCGACCCCGGTTTGGCATCGACCTCGACACAGACCCACTTTCGCGGGTGGTTTTGGCGACAACAACCAATCACTCTCAAGACCAGCTCATGGAGGTTTTACCCATCCATCACTGTATGATGGTTTGGATTCTTATCGCCGAATGATGTTCAAAGAATCTGCAATTTTTTGCTCAAACTCAGCGCGCCTCAAATCACATCGCGCTCAGTTCGCCAACAGCCTTATCGAGACTTGCAACGTCCTCGATGCTGATGACCTTGGCCGTCTTGTCGATGCGCTTCATCATGCCGGCCAACTGCGCCTGCATCCCGCATTCGATAAAAAGTTGGCACCCGTCTGCGATCATGCGGCTCAGTGATTCCGCCCACCGAACAGAGCCTGTCACCTGCTGCACCAGCATCGACCTCACGTCAGAGGCATCAGCAACTGCACGAGCCGCATAGTTGCAGTAAACCGGGACTGTAGGCGTGCCAATCGCCGCCGCATCCAATACGGCGGCCAACTTGTCTTGTGCACTCTTCATGAGCCGCGAATGATAGGCTCCCGCAACCTGCAGAGGAATGGCCTTAACAATACCTTTGGCCTTGGCACCCTCTACAGCCTTTGCCACGCCCTCAGCCGACCCACTGACCACGATCTGCCCTGGTGCGTTTAGGTTCGCCACATCGATCTCGCATTCTGCGGCCAGTTCACGCACAGCGGATTCCTCGCCGCCGATCATTGCGGCCATAGAACCTTTCGTTTCATTACAAGCCTCCTCCATAAACTGTCCCCGCTGGCACACCAGGCGAATCGCAGTAGCAAAATCAAACGTCCCCGCAGCAGCGTGCGCGGTGAACTCCCCTAGAGACAGGCCAGCAGCAGCCACCACTTCCAATTGAGGCACTTTTTCCTTCAAGACGCTCCAAACGGCCAACCCATGAGCCAACAACGCGGGCTGGCAACGCGAAGTCCGGGTCAGTTCGTCAGCAGGGCCGTCAAACATGACCTTGCTCAACTCAAATCCGACCGCCTCATCCGCGTGATTCAGCATTTGCGCGACCGACGGATAAGCTTCCGCCAAATCCTTGGCCATCCCAACTTTCTGTGCGCCCTGACCCGAAAATAAAAGTGCTGCTTTGATGCTCATGTGTGCCCTTTTCTCTAACCCTCCCTCTTCTCGGCTCAACTGATAGTTGCAGCCCAGTTCTTCCTCAGCATGCCAGATCAACAAACACAACCGTCACTGGCTCTCCGCCAGTTTGCGTGACTTCAAGACTGTTTTTGCCCTCGCGGAGCAACCGACCCGGGATGTGCCAGGCCCTCAGTTCCTCAGGCTTTCCGAGCATCGAGGGATAAGGCACTTCAAATGGCTCGGAAACGTCATCGGTCGGTGTAATGGCTTCGCCATTGAATCGAGCGGCTAGATGGGTCAGACTCGTCCGATCCGTCTGAATCCGAACGCGCGCTTCCCCACGAGGCGAAGCAAGGTCAAAGTTGAACTTCTCAGGCTTTCCAATCACCAGCTTTCTCGGCACAGCGGGAGGCTTGGCACCTGGTGCGCGCCAACCGAAAGCGATGAACCAGTGCTGCGGCTGTTGAGCTAGTGCTTTGGGATCATTCAGAGCCTTGAGTCCATCAAACGGTGGCTCGCCGAACACACCGCGCCCTTCTCCCTGCCCATGTGACCGATAGTAAGCAAAGTTGAAAAGGCTGATACCATCCGCTCCGCGTGAATACGCAAGATGCGCGCTCGTGTGCAGATGCTCCTTCGTTGCGCGGCGATACGGAAATACATCATAACCCTCCTGCACTTTGTCTCCCTTCCAGATGGTGTGGCAAAGCTCGAAATAGAGCGCCGCACCGTCCGACATTTTTCGTATCGCAGCGAGATCATGCTGCTGCGTTGTGAAGTAGTGTGCAGAAGCATTCACCATGTCCAGACCCGCCGCGACAAGTGCCTTCAAATCAAGTCCGAGCACATCAAGCGCCGTGAGATAGCAAGGCACACGAGCACAAAGCCAGCGTTTGGGTCCAAGCATCTGCCGCACTTTTTTGACGAAGTTTGTCATGATGGCTCGACGTTGTTCGAGAGGTGTCTCAGCGCGGAAGTAGCTGTAGAAGCGAAGGAAATCGAGTTCCAAGCCGTCGATGTCGTAGTTGTCACACAGCTCACGAATGAGCATGAGCTTCTGCTCTGGCACCTTTGGCTCTGCCCAGTTGAGAACAAGGTCCGCGCCACGCAATGAACCCGGCACGATGCGGTGTTCAGGATGCTCTGCATACCAGCGCGTGACACTCATTCCTATACTACTGCCCGGTTTATCACCCGGCTTCGGATCGACAAACTCCTTGTGATGCGCGTCATTCACTCGCAGCGAAATGAACGCCGCCTGTCCCTTCGCGCGGCAGCGATCAATGAACCGCTGCACGATGTCGCCGCCATTCAGGACGAACTGGCTCATCGAGTCCGGTTTCTGGCCATAGCGCTGCTTGATCCACGCAAAGTGTTCCTTCAAATCGATGACCTTGCTAGGCCACAACGGCACCATTCCCAAACCCGGCTGAAGAAAATGGGCATCCACCAGCCCCGCGACTTCATCCACCGTCGCATCCAGCATCTCGGGTCGAAACGGCTCCTTCGCGGCACGAAAAGGACTCACACACGACGTGATGTTCGTCAGGTCATTGCTGTAAAGCGTGCGGAACGGAGCCTTGCGCTGCGTCTCAGCCGCCAGCAGTGGTGCGGCGGCGAGTGTTTGAATAAAGTAGCGGCGCTTCATGACTACTTCTTCAATCTCACTAGCACCTTGAGCTGGCGAATGGAGTATTGATGTGCGTTGCCGTTGAAGGTCCAGTCGAGCGTGCGTTGGGGATTAGCTTCTGGATTGCTGTTTCCGATGCCGATGTCTGCGCCTGGTCCACCTTTCCAGTTGTTGAAGGAAAAGAGAGTTTGCTTGGCTGCGGCGTTGTGGATCTGCATTGAGCCGTAGCCATCTTCCTGAGCTACGATCTCATCGCCAAAGTCCCAGACCTCATTTGATGCATTCGGCACGGAGGCTGAGTTGCCGGGGCCGTAGTTGTGCGGCCAGAACTCAATGTTGCCAGTCAAGCCGTTGCCCGACGTCACATTCGACTCGCTGGAGAGCACATTCATGCGCTGCACCTGCATTTGAAACTTGGCCTTCGAGGCCACTGTCGGAACACCAAGCTTGGAGAGGTCGTTGGTGAAGGCATCCATCGAGACGAACACCCACTTCGCTGGCTGACCGTCCTGACGCAACTCCATGAAATAGGCCACACGATCGATTGCGCCACCAATCTGCGCGCGGCGGTCTTCGCTCGGTGCAGGATGCTGCTCGGGCCGTGCGAGGTCGTAAGCGTAGAGCAGTTCATACTCCTTCGACTCTGAAACCTTGAGCGAGAGGATGTCGATCTTTGGCACGGTGCCGCTTCGAAAAGCAGATGCTGGCAGACCTTCTTTGTTCATGAGGTTGGGCAGGGCGGCTTTGTGCCATGCGAATCGCATCGCCGCAGGTTCTTTCACTTGTTCCGAAGAAAGGATCACCGCATCGCCTTCAATCACCGCAGTAGCAGGTGTCCAATCGGTATCCTTTCCGATGATCTCAAAGTGGTTGAGTGGCTTGCCATCGCGTGAAGTCAAACCGCCGCCTACATGATCAAAGCGGAGGCGGAGTTTGTTGCCTTCGATGCTCATGCCTTTGAACGTTGGCCCGGAGGCAACCACGTTCGTTTGGCCATACGTGTTCTTCAGCGCCAGCAATGCGAGTCTCCTTCCGACCTCTTGTTTGTTCTTTGGATGGATGTCGTTGTAATCACCGATGTCGGTGGTCACCACCATGCCCGTGTTCGGAATCGAAAGCGCTGCTGCCTGCGCTTCCCAAAACTCTGCCAAGATGGAAGCGGGTTCATTGCCATAGGCGAAGGGCGCGATCTGCACGTAATGAAACGGAAGATCACTACCCCAGAGTCCGCGCCAGCCTGCGATGAGGGCCTTCATCTTGGCGGTGTAGAGCTTGCCCTCGGCGTGATTGGACTCACCTTGATACCAGATGGCTCCACGGATGGCATACGGCACCAGCGGATGAATCATCGCGTTGTAAAGCGTGGTGGGTTGAGTGTGCGGATTGGCCCGTTCGCCCAGTGGAATGTGGTCTGATGGGAAGGGCGGCATTTGCGCGATGCTCTTCGATTGACCGACGGCTTCACGTGCGCTGCGCGTCCAGCCATCCAGGGTGTCTAGATACTTGCTCAGCCCTTCTTTGTATTCTGCGGTCAATGGACCTGCCTTTGCGACCTTATCACTGATGAACGCCAGCTCAGGAACTTGTGCAAAGCCTGCCGGTGGAGTCCATGGCTCAATCAATGTGCCGCCCCAGGATGAGTTAATGAGTCCGATCGGGACATTCAGTGTCTTGTTAAGCTCACGTGCCATGAAGTAGCCGCAGGCTGTGAAGGAACCGACTGTTTGAGGGCTGCACACTTGCCACTCACCTTGAAAATCCTTCGCCGGGACACTGGCGGTTCCCCTTGGCACCTTAATGTGTCGTATATTCGGGTGGTTCGCTGCCGCCGCCTCCTGCTCAGGGTTTAATGAGGCAACCACCGGCCACTCCATGTTCGACTGTCCGGAGCACAGCCACACTTCACCGATCAACACATCATTCAACTCGATGCTGTTTTGCCCGTTGATCTTCATGGTCAAGGGCCCACCCGCCGCCATCTTCGGCAGAGTCACGCGCCACTCGCCAGATGGATTCGCGACAGTGGTCACTGCTGCTTGATCACCGAGCTGCACCGATACCTTTTCTCCTGGCTCAGCCCAACCCCAGACCGGCAGCGGTTGATCACGTTGCAATACCATGTGGCTGCCAAAGACATGCGGCAGAGTGACGTTGGCTACGGCGGGAACAGCAGCGAGGACTGCTGCTCCGAGTGTGAGGCCAGCGATAAGGGAAAGGCGTTTGAACTTCATGCGTCGCGCACCTTGGCGCGGGTTTTCGATGGCGCTACTGTCTGTCTTCGTGCGCACGGATTTGCAGAAACTCGCGCTCTACATCGCACTGGGCTAGGTCAGCTGCGCGTTGCCAGGCGGCGCGGGCTTCGGCAGGGTGGCCGAGTTTTGAGATGAAACTGGCGCGGATGGCGTGATAGAGATGCTGCGCCTCCAGTGAGTGGCGGTTGGGTATGCTTTCGAGGGCCATTAACGCCTCGTGGGGACCATGCACACGAGCAAGTGCGACACAGCGATTCATGGCGACGACCGGTGTAGGCTTCAGCAGCAGGAGCTGATCGTAAAAGCTAAGTATGCGCGGCCAGTCGGTGCTTGCTTCATCCGCTGAGAGACAATGACATGCCGCGATGCCGGCTTCGAGATGGTAAGGGCTGACCGATTCACCACTAGAGGCCGCACCGAGCGCTAGGATGCCGTCTTGAATCAAAGCTGTGTCCCACTGGCTACGGTCCTGCTGATGCAGTCGCACGATTTCGCCATCGGGATTGATCCTTGCCTTCAATCGAGCTGCATTCAGGCACATGAGGGCAAGCAATGCCCGCGTGGTCGGCAAGTCGGTAGTGGGATGCGCGGCGAGCAGTCGCGTGAGGCGGATGGCCTCGTGACAAAGCTCCTCTCGGATCAAGCGGTCGCCGGAGGATGCTTTGTAGCCTTCGTTAAACAACAAATACAACGCCGCGAGCACGCCATCGAGTCGCTCCGGTAGTTCGCTTGCATCTGGCACGGCAAATGGCAGCCGCAGATCGCGGATGAGCTGCCGGGCGCGGACGAGTCGCTTTGCGATGGCGGCCTCGCTAGTGAGAAAGGCCGCGCCGATTTCCGCTGGGCTCATGCCGCAAACCGTACGTAAGGCGAGTGCGAGTTGCGCCTCGATGGAGAGCTGTGGATGAAAGCAAACGAACAGCATCCGCAGTGTGTCATCAGAGAGGTGTGGTTCGTTAGCAGGTTCTTCACGTGTGAGCCAGCGTTCCTGCTCAGCGGTGATTTGCGCCTCTTTGCGTTGCCAAGTTTGCTCGCGGCGCAAGGAATCGAGCGCGAGATTTTTCGATACTTGGGAGAGCCAAGCGGCGGGATTGTCCGGAATGCCGCGATAGGGCCACGTTTGCAACGCACGCACCAGTGCCTCCTGCACGGCATCCTCTGCAAGTTGTAGCCGATGCGTGCCAAGATGCGCGGCGAGCGTGGCGACAAGCCGTGCGCCCTCACGCCTGAAGAGATCATCTGCAACAAGACTAGGGCTGCGTTCGGCAGGCATCCTCATGATCTCTACAACGCTTCCTTGATCCAAATGGGATGCGCGGGAAGCACCTGCGCGGGTGCGGCGCTGAGAGCGGCGACCTCGGCGAGGTAAGCGGGATACCAATCGCCAGAAAGGAAGTCCTTCATTGCTTGCTCGTCGGTGTAAAGCTGGAAAACGCAGACGACATCCGCATCGGCGGCGTCATGGCAGAAGTAATAGGCGAGATGCTGCGGATTCGCGGCAGCGCGCGGCTTGACGTGCTTTTCCCACACATGCTGCACCTGGGCACGGCAGCCGGGCTGAGCTTTGTGACGGACGAAAAGGGCGTGTGGCATGATGGTTTACGATTCCGCAGGCGGTCCGCCTTCCACCAGCATGGCGAGATGCAGCAGCGAGTCCTGCCAGCCGAGGTAACACATCTCCGCCGGGATCACTTCCGGCACGCCAGCCTGCGTGATGTTGATTTCAGTGCCACAAGACACGGCTTTGAGCTTCACGGTGACTTCGATTTGGCCTGGCAGGTTCGGATCGTCGAAGACGTCGGTGTAGCGAAGCAGTTCGTTTGGCACGAGTTCAAGGTATTCGCCGCCGAAGGAGTGCGTGTCACCGTTGCTGAACTGAGTGAAGGCCATCTTGAAAGTGCCACCGACTTTCGGCTCGAGATGGAAGACTTTGCAAAGAAATCCATTCGGCGGCAGCCATCGGCTCAGCGCGTCTGGATCAAGGAAGGCTTTATAGACTATCTTGGGCTTGGCCTTGAGTACGCGATGAAGTGTAATGGTGTGTGTAGGCATAGCGGGACCTTATTTCATCGAATGCAGGCCGATGGTATTTCCCTCCGTGTCACAGACGATGGCAATGAAGCCGTATTCTCCGATGGAGAACTTGTCTTTGAAAACACTACCACCATTGGCAGTGACGCGTGCCACTTCGGCGGCACAATCTTCACAAGAGAAATAGATCAAGGTACCTCCGCCTCCAGCCTTGCATCCGTCCATCTTGCAGAGTGTGCCGGGGCAGCCATAGCCGTCTGGGCCGCCGGGGAACTGCCACATTTCCAGACCAGCATCATCGGCGGTGGGATTTCCGAGTGGCGTGAGCTCCGTGTCGAAAACCGCCTCGTAGAAGGCCTTCGCTCTGGGCATGTCGTTGACGTAGATTTCGAACCAGCCGATGGGATTGCGTGTGTTTGTCATGGTGTGAGATGAGGTTGAGTGTTAGGTGGGGTAAGACAATAGCGTCAGGCGGACACTTCAGGATTAAGCCACATCGGCTCCCAGGTGTTTCCGTCGAGGTCCTCGAAGGCGTGATAATAGCAGAAGCCGTGGTCCTGGCTTGGCCTTGGTGTGGAACCGCCGTTGGCCACCGCAGCAGCCGCAAGACGGTCGACCTCGGTTCGACTCTCTACCTGGATGGCGATCAGCGCCTGCACTGTGGTTCGAGGATCACAGATCTGTTTGTCGGTGAAACGCCGCAGACTTTCATGAGTGTGAAGCATCGCATGCAATCCATCGCCCATCACCACACATGCCGCTTTGTCATCGGTGAAGTCCTTGTTGATGTTAAACCCCAGCGCCTCATAGAACGCTTTCGACTTGTCAAGATCAGTGACTGGCAGGTTGATGAAGATTTGGCGACTCATGTCGGGTAAATAGATGATTGTTAGCGTTTAATACTAGTGGGAAACGATCACTTTGAAGCCACCGAAAGCCATGCGCTTAAAATCGAACAACGGCTCATTCTTAGCCCCCATCTCCTGGATGCGCGGATCAGCCATGATCTTGGCATTGGCCGCATCGCGTGACTCACGATCCGCGAACACAGCCCAGGCAAACACGACGGTTTCCTCGGCACTCGCACCGATGGTATCGTCGAATCCACGGCAAAACTGAGTGCTGAGATCATCGGCAGCGCATTCGGTGTATTGGAGCGCACCGTGTTCCATCCACACGGTGGCCGCCATTTCGGCGATCTCGCGGTAAGCTGGAAGATTGGCAGGTGAGATCGGCAGCAGGAAGCCATCAACGTATTGTCCGGGTGTTTTCATAGGGTGCGCGGGCAGCGAGGCAGAATAACTGATTTCTGAGTTAAGGTTTTTGATTTTTGATCTCTGTCTGGGAGGCAGTTTTGAGGCTCTTGACGAAGATAGAAATCAGTTCGTCACATTCTTTGGCGATATCGCCGAGGCGGCTAGCAGGCAACACTGGTTTGCGTTCAGTGATTCTGAGCCAAATGAGCGTTTCCCGTAGTTCTTTGAGGGCGATCTTGAGCTTATGGATGAAGTCGGCCCGAGATTCGGCTGCTCTTGCCTCACCATAGTTTGGAGCGGGTGAGGTGCCCGACCTTATCAACTGGCTCGCAATGTGTTTACCCGCCTTGCTGTCTGGCAATGCCTCGACAACACCGATCACCCGCACAGCAAAATGGATCAAACGATCCTCAAGTTGATTTGCGCGTTCATCCATAAATCAGCAATCTGCACTCAAGAATCAGCAATCAATTAATCACTCGCCATCGCCTTCACGTCCGCCATCGGACGACAAAGATCAGCGATGGGTCGCACTTCGATCTGTGCACCGTGGGCGAGGATCGGGCACGCTTGAGCGAGTTGCACAGCTTCGTCAATTGAGGCCACGCCAAGCAAAAAGTAGCCTGCAATCGCCTCCTTCGACTCCGCAAAGACACCATCGGTAACCAGACTCTGCGTGCCGCTGACGAGCTTGCCTTCTTCCATCAGAGGCTGAGCTCCACGAAGGATGCCCTTGCTCTGTAGGCCCTCCACCCAGCCGTAGAAGTCGGTCATAATGCGCTGCAGCTCGGCGGGCGAGAGGCTGCTGTTCCAATGCGTGCCGCGGATGAGCAACAAATGCTCGCCAGTGGTTTGTTGGTTGTTGGTATTCATTGGGTGGTTGTTTTCCTTGGTTAGCTTTCAGGATCAAAATGGAACTCACGGAGCTCCTGCGAGCAGCGGCAGGCTTGAGCGAGCTTTGCCGCCCATTGGACAGCATCTTCTCGTGACGGCAGGTCCAGGACACAGAAGCCGCCGGTGAACTCCATGTTTTGCGGATAAGTGTCCTCTCTGACTCCCCCGTCAGCAGTGACCATCACTGGAGCCACTCCTGCATTGATGCCCCCACCAAACACATAGACGCCGGCTTCTTTTGCCTCGCGAATGACCTCATGTGAGGCATCGCTAACCGCAGGCAGTTCTTCGGCAGAGACCGTCATGGCCGATGCTGGAAATGAAATGAGGTATTTCATGCAGCGGGCGTTTCGTTCGTGTGGCGATAAGCAGAGCCGCGCTCAGACTCCAGAGGCCGTATCTCAAAGTTCAAGCCATGCGCCAGCACCGGATTCTTGGAGGCAATGGCCGCGGCGGCGGCAAGGCTTTCCGCCACGATGATCCAATAGCCGCCAATGACCTCCTTGCCTTCTGCAAACGGTCCATCCGTGCGGATACCATCACGGGTGACAAGCGCCACATCGGTAGTCAATCGAGAGCCGGGCTTGAACACTCCCGTCTCCAAGTTCGCCTCATACCAAGCGTAAAACTTCTCAATCGCTGCCTCAATCTCGGCTTTGTCCGAGTTCTTGTCCCACTGGCCGCGTGAGAGCAGGAGGAACTGTTGCTGTTCAGTGTTCATGGCTGGTGACGCAGTATTTTTTCCATCGGTCTGCCTTTGGCTAGTTCATCAACCAACTTGTCGAGATAGCGCAGTTCCCTCATCAGCGGATCTTCGATATCCTCGACTCTCACGCCACACACGACACCAGTAATGCTGGTGCGCATGGGGTTGAGCTTGGGGGCTTTGGCAAAGAATGTCGTAAAGTCCCATTGGGCGACTAACAGGTCCTCGAGTTCCTTCTCCGTGTAGCCGGTGAGCCAGCGGATGATGGTATCCACTTCGGCTTTCGTCCTTCCTTTCCTCTCCCCTTTCGCAATGTAAAGCGGGTAAACCTTGGCAAAGCTGGTGGAGAAGATGCGGTGTCCCGCACCTGTCGGCGAGGAAGACGCTGCGGCTGGTTTCTTCATCAGTCTAGTTAGGTGCCGTCACGAGTTTCGCCACGTCAGCGAGACCTTTTTCAAACTCCGGTCCGCACATGCTTTCGCAGTCCATCACGACGCTCATCACCTTGGCCAGTAGACCTTCGTTCGTGCCATACATAGCCCAGGTGACCTTGGTCTTGCCTTCACCTTCGGGTTTGAACGTGAACTCCACAGTGCTCACGCCTTGCATCGGCTCCAGCCAATCCATCCGCTCGACGATGCGCTCATTGGGCTTGCTCTCCGTGATGGTCGCTGAGCCTTTTCCGGTCTTCGGGCCTTCCCAGCTCGCCACCGCGCCCACTCCTGCCTCCGGCCCCGTGTAGGTATTCTTGGCCTCGGGGTCCATTTTCATCCACGGGTTCCATTCATTGAACTTCTTGTGGTTGTCGAACCAGGGGAACAACTTCTCCGCAGGTGCGGCGATGACTAGACTGCGCTCAACGCGATAGTCAGGCGACTTGAGCAAGGCTGTGGCAATGACGCCGAGGATTAGCACGGCGATTACGATAAGGATCTTCTTGAGCATGGTGGTGGTTGGATTGTGGTTAGGCGTTGGAATGCACCGCGGCCTCAATGGCAGCGATGTCGATCTTGGACATGTTCATCATGACCTCAAAGGCTCGTTTGGCGACTGCACGGTCTGGGTTCTTGAAGGCTTGAGTCAGCGCCACTGGCGTGATCTGCCAGTTCAGCCCCCATTTGTCTTTGCACCAGCCGCACTGGCTTTCCTCGCCGCCATTGCTGACGATCGCGTTCCAGTAGCGGTCGGTCTCGGCCTGATCCTGGGTGGCAACTTGAAATGAAAACGCCCAGTTGTGCGCCACACCACGGCCGCCATTGAGCCCGATGCATGGAATGCCCATCACCGTGAACTCCAGCGTCAGCACCTCGCCCTCTTTGCAGGATGGGTTGTCCGCAGGTGCACGATGGACTTCACCCACGAATGAATCTGGAAACGTCTCGGCGTAAAATCGCGCCGCAGACTCAGCATCACGATCAAACCAGAGGCAGATCGTGTTCTTGGCAGGTTGAGTCATGACAGGTGGTGTTCTGGTGTGTCAAAAGTCTGCATTCAGAAGTCAGCAATCATTTATTCAGTGGCCTCAGCCTATTGAGCCAAGCCAAGTGGATCATTTGATTGCTGAATGGTGAACTACTGCCTGGTGAAAATGACTGGTGGACCGCAGGGAGAAGCTTTGCCGTCCTTCCAGGACACACCTTCGACCTTGAAGTGGTTCGCGTCCACGAACGTGTAGGTCGCGCCGTGCATGTGCATGTCCTTCTGCACATTCAGGCCGGGCGTTGTGGTCAGATCAAAGGTGAGCGAGTCAGCCGTCTGCTTTACCAACTTCATGCGTGGCTGGTTCCGCAGCATGCAGTAGTGCGTCATCGTGAGCTTCCCATCCACGTCATGATAGACGCTCAGCATCTCCATCGGCGTGCCAGCAGCGAAACGCTCTTCCACCACGGAATCGCCAGCGATCAGGCGGAACTCTGTCTTCATCAAACCCATCTCAGGGGATTCGCCGGTCCACTTGCCCACTAGCGACTTCATGCGCTCAAAGGCAGCAGAGCCTTTATACGGTGGCATCTCCATGCACGCGGTTTGGGTGGACTTGCCAGTCTGGCATGAGGTTAGCGCCGCAAGGGCAGCGAGACAGAGGATACGGATCGTGTTATTCATGAGAGCGTTGGGTGAGCGGTGAGGTAGACAGGACATCCCGTCAAACCATCGACGAACGAACCAGAGCCGCGAGGACATGAAAGTTGATTTTTTCTTCGATATTCATGCCTCCAATCCCAAAACAGGAGCGACATGGCTCGATTTTGCTAGAAAACAAGGCACCATGGCCGGATGACGATCTCACGACTTCTGCTTTGGCTGGTGCTGCCGGTGGCCGCTTTCGCCCACGGGCCGGGCAATGCAGGCACTTTCAGTGGCAAACGCGTGCTTTTCATCGGGATCGATGGTTGTCGCGCAGATGCGGTGACGACGGCCATCGAGCGAGGCATGGCACCTCAGTTGAAAGCCATCAGCCAGGACAAAAACGGCCTCCTCACGCTGAAATGCTATGCAGGCGGTGACCTCGGCAAGCCTACGCACCAACCGACCGTCAGCGGGCCGGGATGGACCAGCCTACTCACCGGGGTGTGGATGAATCAGCACGGCGTGAAGGACAACCGATTCATCGGCGGTCGTATGCGGACTTACTGCCACTTCATGCGGCGTATCAAAGAGGTGCGGCCAAAGGCTTTTTGTGCATCGTTTACCGACTGGCCGCCCATTCATGACTTCATTGCCGACGGCTCTCGGGACAACGGCAAAGAGTTCCTTGATGTAAAGTTCACCTGCGTGCCTGACTCAAAGCGCCACTTCATCGACAACCCGGAGAAAGACATCGAGGTGCGCGACGAAGCACTCAAAACACTCCGCAATCACAACCCAGACGCGATGTTCGTCTATTTCGGTCAGGTCGATGAGTTTGGGCATGGCGCAGTGGATTCACGGGCGAACTTCTCTCCCGACAGCACGCTCTATTTGAATGCCATCAGCCATGTGGACTCTCATGTGGGTGAACTCATCCGCGCCATGCGCTCCAGGCCCAAGTTTGCGGAAGAAGACTGGCTCGTGCTCATCACCACCGACCACGGTGGTCGTGGCAACAGCCATGGCGGTGACAGTGACGTTGAGCGGAACATCTGGCTCGTCGCCCATGGTGTAAATCTCTCGCGTGATCGCCTTCTTCACCACCCGGTACCGCAAACCGCACTGGTGCCGATGATCTACGCGCATCTCGGCATCACGCCCAAACCCGAGTGGACGCCAGAGCCTCCAAAGCCCCCTCCCAGCCCTGAACCCGCCAAGAAACCATGAAGAACCCGCTAGTCTTCTCGATCAACATCTTGAAGCATTTCCGCCGTGGAGTCCGCTGGGCATGAACGCGCGGGCGGTTTGTGATTCGCGAGTTTTGGATTAGAAAGACAATACTCATGCCTGTTTGGATCGAATACTTTGCGGTCGCTGTCTGCGCCATCACTGCTGTGCTCGCAGCCGAGGGAAAGCACGTGGATTTATTCGGCGTGCTCGTCCTAGCGCTCGTCACCGCCGTCGGCGGCGGCACGATTCGCGACTTATGCCTCGGCGTGCGTCCCGTTTTCTGGATCGAGCAGCCGCAAGTCGTTTGGACGGCACTCATCGCCGCAGCCGTGACCTTTGTGATCGTGCGCTTCACACATCTACCCTCGCGCCTGCTAGATGTGGCAGATGCATTTGGCCTAGCGCTGTTTGGCATCGCCGGCACGGAGAAGGCACTCGCGTTTGGCTCGCCCGGCATCGTAGCCGTGCTCCTCGGGATCGTCACCGGTGTAGCTGGCGGCATTTTACGCGATGTTCTTCGGCGCGAGATCCCGTGGGTGTTCCAAGCGGAGGTGAACTTCTACGCGACCGCCGTCTTTGCCGGTGCCGTAGTGTTTGTGCTGCTTCGCGAATACCTACCCGCCTCTGAAACGCACCGCTACATCGGCATGACCGTGATCCTCCTCATGAGACTCGCCGCCATGCGCTGGAACCTCCGCCTGCCGACCTATCGCGCAAGAACCACGCGAACGCAGTGACCGAGCGGCCTCCGCCACCCAGTCCTCACGGCCGCGGCTCTGGCGGCACCTTGAGCAAGCTATCAATCACAGACTCCACGTGCCGGTCGTTGCCGGGCTTTTTGAGAAGGTGATGGTGCGTGCCATCGGCGAGGCTTTTCCATTTGAAGGAGCAATCTTGGGCGATGTCCATCGTGCCGGGTGCGGAAATGTTCCAGCAGTCTCGCAAACCGCGCACGGCGTAGAGCACGGTGACGAGATCGGCCACATGCCGCGTGCGGCCGGGGCCGCCGAGATAGACCTCGTAGGCGCGGCGCACGGGATTTTCCTTTGGCGTGTTGATGAGCACGGCTCCGGCCTGCAATCCGCTGGGGATGGAGCACACCTCGCGTCCGGCGAAATCAAGGCGCGTGGGCCAGTGGCGGATCACTTCCACGGCGGAGGCGGAATCGCGGCGGAAGTTCACGTTGTCGAGCTTCAGATCATCCACCGGCGGGCTGCCCATGAAGTTCCCGCCCATGCACACGTAGCTCCGCACCTTCGCTCGGATGAGGTCCATGCCGCTGACGTGGCCGTCGGTGGCGGGGAGTTGCATGAGATTCCGCAAGTTCGTGAGGTAGCCGACGGTGACGAGTGTCACGGAGCCATCCGGCTGCTTCTCCAAGACATCGCGGTAGATCGTCAGCGCATCCGGCGGCTGCTGGCCGTTTTTGAAACGATGCGTGAACTCCGCTGCGAGACTTTGCGTGAAGCGAGATTTTTCATTCACACCCGGCCCCTTGACCGTGCCCACGGGAAGATCAGGCCGATGGTAGTAGCGATTGATGGCATCAATGGCCGCGCAAGCCGTCGGATTGAGCGAGCTGGACACGGTGGCGAGGATCTCGCACTCGCCCTGGTCCGCCAGCACATGCAGCACGGCGAGCGCGCCCGCGTCATCGCAATCCGTGGCCATGTCCGTGTCGAAAAAGATCCGCACCGGCTCGCCGCGGGCGGCGGTGCTGAGGAGGATGAGGCACAAGAGGAGGTGGAGTTTCATTTTCCGAGTTCAGCGCTGAGATTGGTGAGGACGGACTCCATCACGGAACGGTAATCGGTATCTGTGACCGGACGGTGGAAGACTTTCACCTGCGAATCCGCCGCCGCGCCCTTCACATCGATCTCCAGTGACTTCAGCGGCTCTTTCGGCTTCACGTTGGCTGGCACGAAGGTGAAGAGATCGACCTTCGCATCGGCGATGCCCTGACGCTCCGCCTCGGCGGGCTGTAGCGCGTGAAAATCCGCGATGCCCTTCCGGTAGATGCTTCTCCCGGCCGCATGCACAAACGGCGCGGTGCACCAGATGAAGCGCCCGCCATCGCCTGCGATCCCGCGCGGCGTGGGGATCTTCTGCTGCTCCTTGTCGAGAAACGGAAGGTGCGGCTCCTTGGAGGCCGTGAGGCAATAAATAAAATAGTTCTGCACCGGCAGACTGCCCGCGCGAATGATGCGCTGCTCGTGAATCCAGAAGTTCGTCGAATACGGGCCTCCCGGCGCTCGCTCGGACATCTTCGGTCGCGTGCTGCACCAGTAGATCGGCACGCCCGTCTCAAACAGCCGGAAGAACGCGATGGGATCGAGCTCCACATTGTAGTCGATCTGTGCCGCCACGCCCTTCTCGACGACAATGCCCGCGTTGCAGTAAATCGCCTTCACCTTCTGGCGAAACAGCTCCGGGTCGCGGTTAAACGCCGCGGCGAAATCACGGCAGCTGCCATTGAGGAACAGCGTGACCTTCTGCTCCGATGCACGCAGCTCGCTGAGCATCATCTCGATGCTCGCCTGGTTCTCCGGAGGCTGCTGCAAACCCTGGTCCGTGGCGCTGCTGAGCTTCTGAGGCAGTCCCGGGCCGTATTTCACCTGCCGTCCCGTGATGCGCATGAGTTGCTCCAGCGGCGGCCTGCCGATGCGATGCCGGAATTCTGCCTTCACCTCCGGCCCCACCTGCCGGCCGAGCCCGTTGTCGAGAATGACGCAGCGGATATCGAACTCCTTCATCGCAAACAGCACCGCCGTGTCGAAGTGGTCATCCGGATCACTCGGCGGATGATACAGGTCCGTCGAGTAGATGATGGGCACACGGGTCTCTGCCAACACCAGCATTGGAATCAGAAGAACGCAGGCGAGAAAAAGACGTTTTGGATTCATGCGTGCCCACTCACATACGTCCGGAGAGCGCTCATGTATCCGTCAGTGAGGAAGACTCTTCTCCCTTAGTTCCTGAATCCGCCTAGGCATCCGGTCGCCAACGCACTTTGAGCACTCCTGGAATGCGCCACTGCCAATTGGTAGGACGACGCTTCCAATTGGCAAAACCGTGCCGCCAATTGGCAGAATGGCACTTACCCTTGGCAAAACCGCGCCGCCAATTGGCAGAATGGCGCTTCCAATTGGCAAAACCGTGCCGCCAATTGACAGAACGGCGCTTCCCCTTGGCAAAACCGCGCCGCCAATTGACAGAATGGCACTTACCCTTGGCAAAACCGCTCCGCCAATTGGTATGACGGCGCTTACCCTTGGCAAAACCGTGCCGCCAATTGGCAAAATGGCGCTGCCAACGTCAAAAACGCCCTTTTCAGGCCATTTTGGCCCAGTTTTGCCCTCCCACAGGCCAAAACCACCCCCCGCCGCCCTAAAAGTAGTTATGCGCTTCAGCGCGTAACCACTCCGCCCGGCGACTCGCTGCCTTCTCTCCCACGCCAAGTCTGTGCGAGCTGAAGCTCCGCACTACTTTGCTACCGCCACTCCAAAGTCCGCCAGCGAAAGTAGTTATGCGCTTCAGCGCGTAACCACACCTCCCGCCGACTCGCTACCTTCTCTCCCATGCCAAGTCTGTGCGAGCTGAAGCTCTGCACTACTTTGCTGCCGCGCCTATCTATTCGCTCTTCCCTGGCTCAACGCGACGGAAGATGGCTTGCACCAGAACCCGGCCTTGCTCATCCGCGCCGAGATCAAACCAAACGGGCAGTTCCAAACGCGCATCGCCCGTGGTGTTAAGCGCCCTGTAACGGGTTTGCTTGTCGTTGGCAGGATTGAACTGACTACAGAGTGACAGATGAGCCGAGTAGTGAACCTTCTCGCCATCAAGGGTAGGTGTCATCGCCACGATCGTACCGCAGGGTGGAGGCGCAAAGGCATCAACCTTTGCTTCCTTGACTAGCGAGCGGAATGAGCCCTCCGCTCCACTCTGGACGACCATGCGTGGCAGTTTGAGCCACTGAACATCCTCCCGCTTATCGAGCCCAGCCGTCTGGAGTCTAAGTAAGTCCACTGGCCTTCCATCCGGCATCCGAGCAAAGCTCAGTTCCATCGCCACAAGATCGCTGTTTGGTTGCGACTGGTCGGGTGTCACCGCCAGTGCCGTTAGCTTCTTTGTCTGCTCATCCGACTCCAGCTTTTTGATCTGCTCACGGAGTTCAACCACGTTCGGATGGTCGTTTTTATACACTTCCAGTGCCATGGAAAGCTCGGCCTTGAGTTTGGCCAGAGGAAGGTTCTCACCTCGGGCAAGGGCCTCGTTGGTCAAAGCCTGGAGCTTGATCAACTTCTCGGCTTCCAAAACACGCGGATGGGTGGGTTTTAGTGTCTTCAGAAGCTCATCCCGATTTTGGCGCAAGCGGGTAAGCTCAGCGTCAGTTGTGTCTGGCACTCGATTAACTTGAGGTGATGCACGCCAGAGAACGCTGATCACTTTACCGATCACCTCACGCTCAGGCACCAGCTCACGTTGCGAGTTGTTGCGGCCCAGCAGCAGATTCTCTCCCTGTCGCTCTATCACACGGCCCAACCAAGTGCCCTCGCCACGCGGGTGCGCGATGATGTCTCCAGGTTGATAGCTCGACGACAGTTTCCAGACCAGCACACGACTGCCTTGAGGTATCTCTGGTGCCATGGATGCCGTAGGCACGACATAGACCGCGAGCACAAAGACCTTGAGCACCAAGACGATGGGAATGGCCACAACTAATTTCCATACCAATCTTCGCGACCAAGGTAGGGCACCCCATTTCGCTAACCCCGTTAAAAGATGGCCACTTGCTGACGCAGTGCCTCGCACGGGACGCGGTGAATCGACGTCTATGAAACTATAGATCAGGCGGACGATCCACAGCAGTAGCAAGCTGAAGAAGACCCCAAGCACCAAGTTCATGGTTCCATTGGGGAACCTGGGCGGGGTGACCTGATTTGCCGTTACTACCTGCCAATGCAACGCCCCTACAAACAGGGTGATTAAGCACCCCATCCACGTCAAACTGCGGGCCAGCAAGCCGAGTGCTCGGGGACGGTTCTCTGGTGCCATCCAGTAGCTTTTGTGGGGGATGTTCGGCTGAAAGGTGTTAGGAAATCGGGCCATGAGCCAGATCACGAGCGCAAAGAAGGCCAGCATCCCCAGTGGCAAGAGTGTAATGAACAGGGAGTGCTTGGCGGAAGACATCCAGCCATTGGCAGCCCCTTCCAGATTGAAGAGACTGGCAAGCTTGCTGGGCAATCTGCGGGATGAGTCGATGACGAACCAGATGAGAGCGATATAAAGGCCGGCCTGGACACAAGCTGGCAAAAGCAAAGGTTTCCACCATGGCACTGGCAATGTTGCTGGTGTGGATGCCGCCTCCACCTGCGTGCGGAACTCCGCCGCTGTCGCAAATCGCAACTCCGGTGTCTTCTCGAGTGCCCGCAACACGATTTCATCAATGCGGATGTCCACCTGCACTCGCTTGTATGGCGGGGTGATGGTTTCTTTAGGGCGCTCGCCCGTGAGCATCTCGTAAAGGACGACTCCTAGGCTGTAGATGTCTGCTCGGTGGTCGGCGGTGCCACTTTGTTGCTCGGGAGCCGCGTAGTCTGGGGTGCCTTGGGGCAGTGATGCAGACACTCCTTTCTGCAAAGAGCCAGAACAGACAGGAGTGCCTGTGTCACGGTGAATGATCCTCGCGGTGCCGAAGTCGGCAATCTTCACCGTGCCGTTTTTGTCGATGAGCAGGTTCTCCGGCTTGATGTCGCGGTGGACGATGCCGTGGTCATGGGCGCATTGCAGCGCGTCACAGACAGGTGGGACAATGCTGAGGGCTTCCTTCGGAGTGAGGCGCTTGGTTTGCAGCAGTTGGCGGAGATTCACGCCATCGACGAACTCCATGAGGAGGTAGTAAAGCTGGCGGTTGAGTCCTCTGGACTCATCCGAGGACAGTCCAGAGGACTGCACCACACTCCCAAAATCATGCACGGCGACGATGTTTGGATGATTTAGAGCGGCTAGGGCTTGAGCTTCTTTTTCAAACCGCGCGGCGAACTGCGGATCATCCGCTCGTTCCGGAGCGAGTAGTTTGAGCGCGACGAGGCGATTCAGGGACTTTTGCCTCGCTTTATAGACGACTCCCATCCCGCCACGACCGAGACATTCAAGAATCTCAAGCTGCGGGAAGTGCGGCGCGAGAACTTCAGGAGTGAGCGTGGGAGTAGGCGCTGCAGGATCACCCGCCTGCGTCGGCTCCATGATCTGCGCCATCAGGCAGCGCGGGCACTGGCTGGCTGGTGCATCCTGCGGAATAAGGGCACCGCAGTCGAGGCATTTGGGGGCATGTGATGAATCAGTCATGCTCTTTCCTGATGCGTTGAAATGGAAACCGAACAGATCTTTTTCATTTCCCAAGGGCGGCGAACAAAGTCTGCATCTCACTTTGCACACTGGCTGGGTCATCCAAAGTGCCGGCCACTTCGGATTTCACCCATTGCCGGAGGCGCTTCCGTAAGCGGTGAATGACCATGCGTAATGCATCGGGACTCATCCCGAAGGCGGAGGCGAGCGCCACTTGATCGCCACGCTCGGCACCGCCACTGAGCATGGATTTGACCGACTCAAACAACTCGCCCCGCCCCTCTGCCACACATTCAGTTCGGAGTGCGTCCAGGCTACGGGCAAGCACAGTGACGGCCCATTGCCGATCAAACTCCTCGTCTGGTGACAATTGCCGTCCGTCGGGGAGTTCCGACACCTCGGGCGCATCCAGCGGCAGAGCCTCCGCGCTGCCGCCGCGTTTGATGCGCCGCCCAGACTCACGCTGACGCGAAACGAAGTGTTTCACCGCACCAAGCAGATAGGACCGAAAGCGCCCGCGATCCCTCTCTACAGAATCAATGCGCCCTCCACCCAGAATCTCGGCAAAGAACGCATGGCTCAGATCCCGCGCGGTATCCACATCCCTCAGCGCACTCTTCAAATAGGCGACCACTGGCTCGTAATAAGCATCACAAAGGTCCGTCAGTGCCCGGCGACCTTCCTCAGAATCCGCCTTGGCCAAGCAGACGCGAGTCCAGCGAGTAGTGAGGAACGAGGCGACGTGAGGCGATGCTGGAGTCATGGAGTGTGGCAATGCTGCCATAGGTCCATGACGTTTTGGAGGGGAAACGTAACGGATCGGTCAACGAATAGAAGTCATGGCCGGGCCGAGCGCCAGCCTGCTTTCAGTTGTTCGGCGAGCTGCTTCACGCGGTCGGCATGATCGGGATCATCGGCGAGGTTTTTGGACTCGGTTTCGTGGTAAAGCTCGATGCCGGCGGGCTTGCCTTTGAGATCATGCCACTCGGTGTAGCGCCATTCGGGCGTTCGAATGCTGCGGCCCATGAAGGGTGGTTTTCCGGTGCGCAGGTATTGGCTGAAGACGGCTTTCTTCCACGGCTGGTCCGGTTCTTCGAGCAACGGGGCGAAGCTGCTGCCTTCGAGATGCGGCGGCAAAGGCAGCGAGCACACACTGGCGAGCGTGGGATAGAGATCGACGAGTTCCACGAGGGCCTTTGTTCGCTGTCCGGCGGTTTTCATGCCGGGAAGGCTCACCAGCAACGGCACGCGGGTGCCGTGCTCAAAGTTCGTCATCTTCGTCCACACGCTTTGCTCGCCGAGGTGGTAGCCGCGATCGCCCCAAAGCACGATGGCGGTGTTTTCACGCAAACCGAGCCGATCCAGCTCCGCGATCACTTTACCGAGCTGTGCATCCATGAAGCTCACGCAGGCGCGGTAGCCGCGAATGAGATTGTGAGCCATCACGGCGTTGATCTTGCCGTTATCGGGCACGGTGCCGTAGCTGCGGAGTTCGTAGTTGTTGTGAAAAGCAGGTTCAGGGGCGTTTGGGGGCCGTTTGGCATTCGCGGGCATCTGAATCGATTCCGCTGGATACAGGTCCCAATACTTCTGCGGGCAGGTGAAAGGCAGATGCGGCTTCACAAAGCCCACGGCGAGGAAGAACGGCTTTGCATCGGCTTTAAGTCGCTGGAGCGTTTCGACAGCTTTCGTAGCGGTTTGACCATCGGGATAGACTTCATCCGACTCGTTGGCGGCTTCAAACGGTGCGGCGCGGAGTTGCTTCGGTTGCTTGTCCTTTGGCAATGCCTTGAGCTGCTTCACATAATCGAGCGATTCCTTCGTGAACCAATGCTTGTAAGGCTCGCCATGATACCACGCGGGCTCGCTCCAAGATTGCGGATCATCGCCCGGCTCGCGTTCGCTGTGGTGGAAGACCTTGCCGAGCGACAGCGTGGTGTAGCCATGATTTTTGAAGTGTTGTGGCAATGTGACGACATCGGGCATATGCCCGCGAAGGAAGTGCTGATTGTCGAAAATGCCCGTCGTGTCCGGCCGGCAGCCACTAAGGATGCTGTTCCGCGAGGGATTGCACACCGCGACTTGGCAATAGGCACGCTCGAAGAGCAAACTTTGCCCCGCGAGCTTGTCGATGTGCGGCGTCTTCATGTGCGCCGCGCCATAACAACCGATCTCCGGCCGCAGATCGTCCACCGCGATGAAAAGCACATTGAGCGGGGTTGCGACCGACTGCGTTATCGCACACCATATTAAGAATATTTGCAGTGCTGACTTCATATGTCGAGCGTTAGCCAGGCAACGAGAACGTGTTCAGAATGGCTGGCTTTTACGACGCCAACTTCCCGTGTCATTTTCGTGGATAATGGAGCTGGCAAAAGCACTTTATAAGCAGCTCGTCCAAGTTCAGTTGTGGTCTCTTCATAGACTTAGGAGACAATCGCCACAAAGAACACTGCGGGTTGTACGAGCACTCACAAATAAAGGACTGAAGATGTCACAGTGCCTCAAGTTGCCAGTTTATCGAAACCGACTTTTTAGACGAACGATCACAGGGATAGCGTTGATGCTGTATCGAATTCTGATAGCAGGCGGTCACGGTTGGTGAATCACTTCGAAACTGAGCTGATACGGAGGCAGCCCCAGAGGCCGTCCTTTTGAGCGAAGAAGACCGCCGGTTTTGATGGATCAGGAAAGCCGTCCTCCGGCAGCATGACGTCTTCAAATTCAGCTTCGGAAACAACCGCGCCTGAGGAGTTGAGGAGGCGGATCTGCTTTTTCCGCGTCTCGTAACCCGATAATACCCAGCCTCCGGGAAAGCCCACTAGCTCGCCCATATAAAACGGGCCATAATCCGCCCCGAGAACAGCCCGCTTCTCTGGCTCGACGACCTGAGGAGGGAACGCGACCTCACCCGATGGGCGGATAGCACATGCAACGCCCCACATCTCGACAGGCAGGAGACCGTTGTAGGCGGGACCGAAAACTCGGGCCACCTCCGGTTTGAGAACGAAAGTGAGACCGTTGCTTACCGCATGGCGTTCCCCATTCTCCTCCGGTATGAAGGTTCTATTTGCCGCATTGTCGCCTATGACTCGGACGATCTTGTCACCGGCCTGGATGAACAAGGCGTCACCCGGCTCGTTGTTGGATGGTCCTTGAAGCAAGGCCACAACCTTGCCTGTTGGCACGAGAGACATGTTCGTGATGAACAGAGCGTCAAGCAATGGCATCTCGTTCGGCCACTGGGCAGGTTCGAGAATGGCTCCATCCCGGCTGATGATGCCCACCTTCCCACCTTGCTCGACGATGAAGTGATCCATGGATCCCCGGTTGCTAATCTTGTCCCACACGACCCCACCAAGCACTTTTCCATCTGCATCCGCGAGGCCGAGCTTGCTGCCTCGCCGTATCACGATGCGGTCCAGGTCGGCGCGAATGAAGGACGTAGAATCACGGACGAGGGACTGATCACGGATGAAAACCGAAGTGGAACCCCAGGTATAGTTCGTGACTAGCTCATCACCCTCAGCCAGTGCTGCCCCGTCCACATGCCACCAGCCTGTCCTGCCTCCCTTGGATGTCTGGAAGAAGTTGCCTGTGACCATTGGGGAGGGGCCCTCAGCCAGTGCGTCTGACTCAAAGACGTATTTGCCCGCAACGGCATCAAATACACACCACTTCTGAGCGCGTGAGACCCAAAAGAGCTCTCTCGAACTACTGCTTATTCGGGTACTGCCGTAGCGCCTGCCATCAAATGGGTGCAATCGCTCCCACTGGTGCTCATGAACGAGCTTGCCCGTGCGGTCGACCAATCCCCACTTCCCATCTGCTGCTTGCAGTGCTGGTGCGTAGTCCCCTGCGAAGGGATAGACCTTCTCAAACTGCGCGGGGACGATGATTTTCCCTTTCGCATCGACGAGGCCCCACTTGCCCGTAGCTTCATCGGCAAAAGCGAGGGTATCTCCAAACTCCATGCCCACATCTTTCCATCTCGGTTCCGCGAAGACCGATCCACTCGTGCTCATAATCCCCCATTTGCCACCACGCAGGAAAGGAAACGCTCCTTCCTTCAGGAATACCGACTTGTCGATGCCCTGGCGGGTGGTTTCGCCTTTGTCGAGGTCCAGCAGCACGCGCCCGTCGGCGGTGATGACCGTCTGCTGCCACTTGCCCTGGGCATCCTGAATATATGGTAGCGCCAGCCTTTGGCGAAAAAGATCAGCGACCGGAAACCGTGGCTGAATCACCCAGGACCACGCCGCAGGAGCAGGGCTCCAAGCCTTCACGAAGGCCTGATCCGCCGCGCTGAGCCTCTCCAACGGCAGCAGGAACTCCTGCCCGTCCTCCGCACGGCGGATGGTGACGTGGTTTTCCGTTTTAGAGACGATGGTGGCCTTCAGAGTGCGGCCATCAGTGGCGGTGAAGGTGCGGTGGTCAGCGAAGGCAGTCTGCTGGGCTTGAATCGGACTACCTTGAGCGAGCAGGGAGACCAAAGCGGTGAGGAAGAATCGTTTCATGGTGGGACTCGAGCGCAAGGAATGCTTCAATTCGATTACAATGGGCAATTAGTGCCGATCCAGACGGGTTTCAAACGTCAAATCACGAGTGCGCCGCCAGTGATGCCAAACCCATCGCGTTGTTGCTGCCCGTGCCGATGTCGGAGAAAGTGAAGCGCTGCCGCGTGTTGCTGGCGATGCTCAATGGTTCGCGTCTCGCGGTGAAGAAGCCCGGGATGCGGCTCACGCCAAAGGTGGAGCCCAGAGCCGTCTCCATGCTCAGCATGCCATCGGAGAGCCCCAGCTTGGCCAGGATGCCGTAATCCGTGCCTTCATGCCATGCGCCGTTGTTTGGCTCCCATTGATCAATCTTCTGCACGAGCTGCGACACCGCTTTGGAAAGATTGCTCTCGCCCTTCGACTCATTGCCCATCCCCACTGCGATGGAGGCCTGGATGAAGCCGCTGTCGTTCAAAATGCCGATGTTGTTGCCATACGCGTTTGATTGATAATTGAGGCTACTATTGATCAGGAAGTTCAGCAGCGTCGTGCGCCGTGTGCTGTCCCAATACGGATACAGCCAGTCATAAGCGAAGGCCAGCGAGCGCAGGGTGAAGCCCTTCCACTTGTTCGAGTAGTCGCCCGTCGCCATGATACTCTCCGCCCGCGTCCACACCCGCTCCGCATACGCCGCATCGCCCGTGAGCCACCACGCCAGCGCCAGACGCGGCATGTCATTGCCATAGTTCGGCACCACGGTGAGGTCCGTGTTCGCCTGGCTCACCACCCACTGCGCCCGCGTCTTCGCCGCACTCGCCGTGGGGCTCAAATACGCCGCTTTCAGCCACGCAAATCGCTCTCTCGTAGCCCCCAGCCTCGGCTGCTCCGTCGCCAGCGTATTAAAGTAGTTCGACGTGCTCGGTGTGGTCAAATCCGAGCCCGTCATCATCAGCACCGTGCCTGGAATGATGCTGAAAGTCGCATCTCCCGGCTTCATCCAGCCCACCGACCAATGATCCGCGCCTGTGTCCTCCTTGTGCAGCAACTCCACATAATACCGCTGTCCCGCCACCAGCGTGCGCGGAGCCGATTGCTGGCTCGCATTCGCCACGAAGTCACGAAACGCCGTCGCCGTCGTCGTGCTCGCGATGAGCGCCTTGTTTGCCGCTGTCGCATCCGTGCTCAAATAAAGCTGCACCACCTCATCCCCGCTCAACGCAAAGGTGTAACTCCCCGAAACCGGTGCCCGAATGAACCCCGTCACCCGTGTGCCAAACGAGTCCTCCCAGCTCTGCGCCAGGCACTCAAACAAGGTCAAAAACTCGCGTGAAGCCGGTTTGTTCGGGTAGTTCGCATTCGACGTCATGGTGCTGATGCTCGCGCCCGTCAGTCCATGCCAAACCTCACGCATCACCGCCCCGCCGTTCGGGATTTCCGTCGTCGGATACAGCCGATTCGTCGGCACCACCTGCCTCGATTGCGATGCTGAGGCCCATTCCAGCTTCACCGAGGCACTGCCCGTTTGCTGCACATACTCCAGCCGCACATTCGCCCGATGCCCCGCCTTCAGCCGCATCTGCCCCCGCATCTCGCCGGACCCCTGCATGAACGCCCGATGCACAATCAGCTCATCATTCACCCAAAGCCGCGCCCCATCATCCGCCGTCACAAAAAACGTATAAAGCTCCGAATAAGCCGCCTCAATCTGCCCCGACCACGCCACCGCATAAGTATCCGCCGCCGTGATCGCCGTGCCGGATGGGATGGCGGAGCCGAAGTTGAGATTGATCGAAGCATCCGTCCGTGTCGTCACCGGCGTGACGAACTCGGTGGCATCGTAATACTTCCCCGTCAGCCCCGTGCCCGTCTGGGCGAAGGCTGAGGCACTCATTAAAAGGGTAAGAATAAGAATGAATCTCCTAACCATGGTCGGGTCACTTTGAGATGCACAAAACGCTTGGCGACACCCGCAGGCACCGTGGCCTTGATTTGCTGAGTGGTGGGGTTGTCGGTCAAAATGCTGCTGGTGATGCCTGCGGTGCTCCAAGTCACCAGATCATCGCTCCACTCGACCGTGTAGGTCACATCGGTGGCGGACTTGTTTTTCGTATAGATGAACTCCAGCGTATTTCCGACCTTTTGGGCACTCAGCGGCACTTGGTCGTTTGAGGCAGGGTTCATGGCCGTGGCGTATTCGAGGAGGTTTTGAGTGCCGTCGTTGTCGGTGTCGGCAGTGTCGAGAGCGGGGCCGGCGTTGGTGTGGTTGTTGAAGTAGGTTTGCCGCCAGATTTCGATGGGCGTCATGGCGGAGCCGGTGACGATGATGCTGAGCGTGCGGCTGCTCTCACCGAGGGCGTTGGTGGCGGCGAGTTTCAGCGTGTGGGTGCCGGGGGCGCTGAATTTGATGCTGGTGGGCGTGGTGAACCAAACTTGGCCGGGGCCGCTGACGAGGCTCCACGCGGAGGTGGTGGCGTTGCTGACCGTGCCTGCCAAAGCGACGTTTTCTCCCACGGTGGCACTCGGAGCAGTGCCGGGATCGACCGAGGGCAGCAGCGGATGCGAAAAGGTGATCGTGAGCTGTGGCCGACGAGCCAGCGTGGCATGGTCATCGCTGGCGATGCGGGTGAAGTTGTTCGCGGCACCGGCTTCGGTAAGCGGAGAGAGGATCGTGAAGTTCAAAGATGTGCCTCCGGCGATGGCGGAAGTCACGGCACTGACCATCGCGGGACTGCTGGCGAAGGTTTGCTGCGTGTTGACGGTCGTGACGGCATTGAAGCCGGGCACGCTGGCGAGAACTTCGCTACCGAGATCGCCTCCAGCGGTGCTCCACGTGCCTGCGCCATCGTGCGTGAGCCAGTCAGCGCCGGTGCCGACGCCATTCGTGGCCACCGTGCCATTGCCGGCGCCTTCGATGAAGCTGCGGTTGAGCGTGCGCAGTTCCAGCGTCTGCACGCTGCCAGTGCCGGCAAAGTCCGTCCACACATCGAGCTGCGCGGCACTCACGGGATACGTTGGCACGCCAGCGAGTCCGAAACGGATCAAAGAGCGAAACGCGGAGTTGTTCTTGCCCACGAGCATTTGATCGCGTGCGCCGCTGTTCCAGGTCGTCGTGTCGGCGCGGATGAAAGTGGCATCGTGCGTGTAGCCGCTCACGCCTTGGCGTAAAGTCAGGCTCGTGGGCGGAGCGACATCGACGGTGATGTTTTGCGTCACGCTTCCGAGTGCATTCGAGGCAGTGGCACGCAGGACATAGCGACCGGGCGTGCTGAAGCTCACACTGGTGTCGCTGAGGCTCGCATTCGCAAACGTGGCCGTGCCGGGACCGCTGACGAGCGACCAAGTGATCACTGCATTGCCGCCCACGGTGGCCGTGAGTCGCAGCGAGGCCGCTGCATCGGGCAAAGCGACCGTCGAGGCGGTGGGCGAGGTGATGCTGAGCGTCGGATCATCGATCACGGGGAAGCCGGGGATCGGTGTCCACACGAGATTCACCGCTGTGCTCGTTTGTTGAAGCGTGAAGCTGCCGTAAGTGGCCGCAGCATTGCCCGCGCTGTCATTCGTTACGATTCCGAGCGCAAAACTGCCCGTGCGCGAGGTCATCGTCATCAGCGGAATCGTGCGTGCGGTGCGCCAGTAGCTCGCAGCGAAGTTCGCCGTGCTGCCGGGGCCATTCAGCACCACGTCCACCTTCGCACCCGAGGTGATCGTCAAGACACCGCAGCTCACGGGAGCAATGGAGGCGCTGTTGTTCGCAGTGAATTGCGCTTCCAGCTCGCTGTTGCCGAAATGCTGCAACGTGCCGCTGAAGGTCATGCCTTTCGCTTCGAGCACACCGCTGATGCTTCCCGCTTTGTTGCACACGCCATTGCCGGTGAGACGGCCGCTCAATCCGGCGCTCAGCGTGCCGCCGCTGGCGAGAATGCCCGTGAGATTCATGCTGCCCGCCTCCACCGTGGCATTGCCGGTAAAGCTGTGCGCACCGGCCAGCGTGAGCATGCCAGCGCCGCGTTTGCGCAGAGCACCGCCGCCGCTGATCGGCGTGGAGAAGGAAACGGCATCATCGCGACCGAAGCCGAGCTCCGCACCCGTGCTGACCGTGACGCCCGGCGTGTCAAAACTGCCGCTGGTGCCGCCGCCGATGAAAAGCCTGCCGCCGTTCACAGCGAGCGCTGCTTTCGTGCTGTTCGTGCCAGTGAGCACCCACACGCCGCCATTGGCCTTGTTCAGCGTGAGCGTCACCGGCGTGGTGACACTGTTGTAGGTCACACTCACGCCAGCATCGCTGATGTTGCCCGCAAAGGTGTTGTCGCTCGTGTTGGTGCCGCCGAGCGTGAAAAACGCATTCGCCGATGGAGCGCGTGAGGGATCGCTGGTCTTCGGTGTAATGACCACATCGCCATTCCATGTCATCGCGCCGCTTCCAGAGGCTTCGATGACGCCATCAGCCGTGTAACCGGTGAAGGCCACCGGCTTGCTGATGCTCGCCGCGGGTCCCGTGTAGATGAGGCGCGGGCGATACGTCTCGCTGTGGCGAGTGTTCGGACGAAACACCAGCGGCTCCGTCGGTGATGTGCCCAGGGCGCTGAAGGCCGTGATGCTCACACCGCCGCGTGCGATCGCTGTTTTCCCACTGTGCTGGCTGTTTGCAGGCAAAGCCAGAGTCGCATCGCCAGCCTTCGTCACATCGCGAATGCCGGTGCCGATGGGCTGCCCGAGCACGGTCTGGCCCAAAGTGGTCGCGCCGATGCCGGGCATAGCCGAGATGAACTCCACATCCTGCGTGCCGCTGCCGGTGATCGCTCCATTCAGCGTGAGGACGCCACCGGCCTTGCGGCTTGCATTGGCAAACTGCACATCCTGCAAGGCCACGATGGGCACATTGAAGGTCTGATTCGTCTGCACCTCGGTGTTAAGCAGGATGCCGCCATGCGTCACGGTCGTGTCACTGGCCTTCGGCTCGCCGAGTCGCAGGGCGCCGCTGCCGCTGAAGGTGTGCGCCGGAGTCGTGGCGCCATCAAAGCTCAGCGTTTGCAGGCTTTGATCGCTGTTGAGCGAAACACTCGTCGTGGTGCTCGGCATGTTAAAAACCGCTGCCATGCCGCCACTCGGCACACCTTCCGTGCCCCAGTTCGCTGCTTTGGACCAATCACCATCCACCGCGCCATGCCAGCCTGGCTTTTGATAGTAGCGTGCGTAGTCCCACGTCGCCTCGCTGGCATCCAGCTCCACGTTTTTCGTCAACCAATCGACCACCTTCGTGCTCAGGATCATCGCGGATGGCAGGATGCTCTCGACATCATTCATGCCGCTCGGTGGCGCGGTGTATTTCTTCACGCCGTTGATGAAAACGACCTGCGAGTTGTCCGTGCGCCACTCCAGGCCGATCACGACAAAGTTCGCCATGTTGCCGATGGTGCTGTTGTTTGCCGTGTAGTCCCAGGTGCGGCCCGGGAGGTGCCCCGAGTCGCGAGTCGGCAAAAAGTGATCCCACACGCCGAAGCCGAAATTGTTCGATGAGCCGTCCGCATCGCGATTGAAGAACTCCGGCGTGTCGATCTCATAACTGTGCAGGTAGTTGTCGATGGCCGAGGGCCAAAACGCCGTGTCCACGCCCATGGCAGGCACCTGCGGGATGCGCAGACGCACCTCGTAGTAGCCAAACTTCTGACTGCTGCGTGACACGATGCCGCCTTCCTCCCAGTTGGCCTCGTTTTGGATCTCCGCATTCGTCGCCGAGGCCAGTGGCGTGGTGCCGATCCATGTCGGGTTCAGATGCAAATGCCCGCCACTGACCGAATACCACTTCCGATCAAGAAATTGTGCCCACTTGGCCCCATCGAGCGTCGTTCCATCAAAATCCTCCTCCACCGCCGCGATGGTATAATCACGCGCCAGATCCGCATCCGGAGCCCACGGCCCGATGCGCGGCACCAACTGCACTCCATCGGCGATCACATTGCCATTCGCGCCGTTGTTGCGAATCACCACCGACATCGTCGTGCCCGCCTCACACGGCACCGTGCCGATGCGATTCCACTGCCCGCCATTGATCTCCTGATTCACCGTCAACGTCCGCGTTTCATCTGCCAAAACGAGGTCGATGGGCGTGTTCGTCGCGCGATTCGGATCCGCCGTCCAACGCACATACACATCATACATGCCACGAGCCGGAATCGTCGGCGTGAACGTGTAAGTCGCCGTCGGTGAGGCTCCACTGACCTGCGAGGCAAACAGCGACGCATTCCCATGCGATCCCGCAATACCAGATGCCGCCCAGGAACCCGTGAAGCTCACTCCCGCGCTCGTATTGCCCGCCGTCGCATTATCAAGGATCAAACTCGGAGCCGCCCAAGCACTGCGCGGCGTTGATTCCGTTGCTCCCGTGAGAGCGGTGACACTGTAGAGATAGCGCGTGCCCACCGTGGCTGTGGAGTCCGTTTGCGTGAGAGAGGGGCTATTGCTAACGAGAGTCGTTGGAGCACTGGAGAGCGATTCAGCCCGCTTCACCGTATAACCCGTCGCCCCCACCACCGCCGACCAAGAGAGCGTGACCTGGTTGTTCGCCCCCGAAGCATCCACCGAAACGGTGGCCACCTGAGCGTGGAGCGATGAAACAATAAAAACGAGAAGCAGTGCAGCAAAGCCCACCCGGACTAAGCCATTCAAGGCAGCAACCTCCGTTGCCATGGTTGATAATCTATCAAGCCTGTGCCACGCTGACGCCATGAGTGCAGTCGCCCTGAAACTCCAACAAACTCTTGCCACCCTTGATCCAGCGGAAGCCTCGTTGCTGGAACGACTGGTCGATGATGCCTTGGCTCTGGTCCAACGACGGCCTGGCAAAACGCCTGATACCGCTGTCGATGCGAATGGCTGGCCGGTGGGATACTTCGAAGCGACGGCGGGGGCTTTTGCCAATGAGCCGTTTGACATGCCAGTGGATACCCCTCCCGAGCCAAACATGGCTGCTACTGAATGGTGATGCGATACCTCATCGACTCCAACATCTGGATCTATTACTTGAAGCGATCCGAGAGCCCTGTGCGTGCCCACTTGGCGCGGCATCCTGTTCATGACATCGCCGTCTGTTCGGTGATCTGGGCGGAACTGCTGCATGGGGCCAGAAAATATGACGATCCCGCGGCTCGCGAAGCCAAGATTCAGACGACTCTGTCTCCTTTTGCCAGCTGTGACTTCGATTTGGCATCTGCTCGCCACTACGCCCACATTCGCGACGACTTGGAACGTGGTGGCTGCATCATTGGCAACAACGACCTCATGATCGCGGCCATTGCTCTGGCGAACGACTTGACCGTGGTGACCAACAACGTCGATGAGTTCAGCCGCGTGCCCGGACTGAGGATCGAAGACTGGTCGGTGTAGCGCCTTCATAACCGCAACCTCCCTGCGATCACCTTCGCCATCGCAGCATGACCAGCGGCATCAGGATGAACGCCGTCTTTTGTCATCGTCTCTTCTGGCACGACGCCGAACAAGCTCACGAAGTCGCACTGCTTTTCCTTTGCCAGAGCTTCAAACGCGGCACCGAGAGCTTTCAATTGGGCCTCGCGTTCATTCGCGATGGGTTTGGTGGCGACCAAAGCGGCTTTGTTGATGTTCGGCGGGCCGATGAGCATCACCTTCACCCACGGACCGTAGCACTGGCGAGCGCGATCGATCATGTAGCGGACGTTGCTGGCGGCTTTTTCGACACTCCCGGGCTTCAAGTCGCGGGAGTCATTGGTGCCGAGGGCGATGACGATGGCATCTGCACGAGGCTGGCGCGCGTTCATCTTGTCGAAGTCCCATTTGCCATCGCCGGTGGCGCGACCGCCTTTGCCTTCGTTGATGACCTTGAGTTTACCCTCCGACTGCTGCTCCACGAGCTTCACCCAGGCGCTTTCGCCGCCGGATTTGCCCTCGGTGAGCGAATCGCCATACGCGATCACAGTTTGCGGCTTTTGCGGCTCCTGGGCCTGCTTTTCAAAGAACCGCACATACTCGAAATCAGCGAACGCAGGCAGTTTTGAGTCGTCGATCTTCTCTTTGTTGCTCCAAGGCAGTTTCGCCCAACCGACTGTGGTGAGCCAGATGCTCATCGAGTCATGCTTAAAGCCCGTGGCATCCCAAACTCCGACCAGCTTGCCATCGAAGTATTGCCGGATCTCCGTCGGTGTGAACTCACAGCCCAGCGTGTGGAAGCCTTTCGACAAATCCGGTGTCTTCACCCGCCGACCCGCGAGTCCTTTATGATCCGGCGAATGGATGTGAAGGTTCGTGCCATAACTGGTCTGGTCCTTCGTGTCGTGCTCGCAGATGTCGATCTCCTGGCGATCGCCCTCGCTCTTGCCCGCATTCTTCATCAGCCAGAACGACACATGCCAGCCCTCGCCCACAGGCGAGCGGAAGCTCGTCTCGTAGTAGCCGTAGCGGAACTCACGCTTCGAGATCACGCCGCCACTCGTGTAGTCCAGCTTGCCTGCTTTTTCCTTCTTCAAAGCGATGCGCAGCAGGCCATCGGCCACACTCACGTTCTGCGCCTTGTTCATCGAGGCAAAGCGCTCGCCAGTGCGCAGGTTCCACTCCGCTTTGTTCAGCTCGGCGGCATCAAACTCATCCTGCCACGTGAGCGTGTAGCCTGCAGCCGCGTCAGCGGGCAAACGCGGCACCTGTGCCATGAGTGATGGCGCGATGAAGGCGAGGACCAATGCCCCCACAATGGATAGAGGCCTCATGGTTGTGTGGTGGCAGGAGTTTTCAGCGGGCTGATGTGCAGCACGGCATCGTCAAACACCACCGAGCCGTTTTTTTCGCCGCGGGCATTCAGCAGCAGCTCCACGCTCACGCCCTTTGTGCCGGGCGGAGCGATGGCCGCGACGTGAGCCGTTTCAAAAACACCCGCAGTGCCTCCGCCGAACTGAAAATGCCTCGACGCATACGCAATGTGCGAACCCCGCTCACCACGGAAGACGAGCTTCAGCACGGCAAACTGCATCGGCTGCAGAGGATCATCCACAGGTTGCATCGCACTCACCGAGGCCACGATGGCGCGTCCGCTGAGATCAGGCCGCCACACAGTTTGACGCGCATTCGGCCAGAAGCGGCTTTCGCGACTGCTCACACGCAGCGACTCGCTTTCGAGCATCGCATGGCCAGGAGTGAGTTCCCAGTTCGACGCTTTTGCATTGGCGAAATCAGGTTCGCGAAGCTCATTCTGCACGTCGGGCATCGGTGCATCGTCCCGCATCTGAGCCATCATCTCCCGCACCACCGAGGCCTCCAGCATCGTCAATCCGGGCGAGCGCACCTCTGCTGCCTGGCCCTCGCGCAGCACGGTGGAGTCCACTTTGACCTCGCCGCTGAAAACGGCCACGCGCGTGCTGCGGTCTCCACGAGCCTCCACGGAAAATTCCGTGCCGAGATCGATCACCTGCGTCTCCGGCGTGCGCACCGTCAGTCGCGATTGCGGCGTCGGGCAACGGCACAGCACCTTGCCCGACTCGACAAAGATCGCCGTCGCACTCTCGAATCGGATCACTGCGGGCGCTTCCAAGGCCACCGTGGCACCCTGCGAGGTCGCAAATTCCGCCTCGCCCTCCAGCAGACGCAGCATGCCGCTCGGTGCCTCGCCCGCGTTCAGATTGAGCTCGGTCGCTTCATTCTCCCAACGAGCATTCACCGTGCTGATGAGCGTCGCAAAGGGCAGATCAGGCTCCGCAGCCGGTTTCAGCCACCAAAACGACAAACCCGCCAAAACCAGCACCGCCGCAATTTTCAGCATCGGAGCCAACAGTGCCCATTTGGACCGTGCGAGGCGCTTTTCCACTTTTGGCACACGCAGCGACTCCTCCGCCGAAAGCACTGCGTGCAACTCCGCGAGGTCCAGGTAGCGATTTCGCATGTTGGCGTCCGTCTCGATGAGTTGTGAAAGCTCCGCGGCTTCGGCGTGTGAGGCCGTTCCGTCGAGAAAGCGATGAATGAGGTCGTCGTGGTTCATGCTCGGGAGAGTTTGAGGGTGATGCAGTCCAGCAGCGCGGCCCGCAGCCGCTGCAAAATCTTGTAAATGGCCTCCACGCTGCGGCCCTGGCTCTGCGCGAGCTGTTCCACCGTGTATTCATCAAAGTAGTAACCCGTCAGCACATCCCGCGAATGCGCCGGGAGCTGATCCAGACACTCCCGCAGAGCCGCATCGCGCTTCTCCTTGTCCGCCACCCGCTCATCCTGAGCCTGCTCCAGCAGCACTGCCGCCCGCTCTGTGAGCGTCGCCCGCCGCGCCCCGCTGCGCAGGAAGCGCCGCATCTGAATCCGCGCATAGCCCAGCGCCCAGTTCACAAACGGCCGCGTCGGATCATACTGCTCGAAGTGCTTCCAAAGCGTCACCGCCGTCTCCTGCACAATGTCCCGCGCATCCGCCCTCTCCGGCACGATCACCATCACGGCCCGCAAGATCTCCGGCTCGTGCTGGAGAAACAGGCGGGTGAAGCGTTCGTAGGCGTGAGGTTCAGGCATGGGTAGGCATCACCAGTCCGCAGCCGGGGAGGGAATTGGACAAAAATCTTCGACTCACGGCCTCGTGTCGCAGTGTGGTAGTCGCTACTTCTTTTGAAGAGCACGCTGTTGCTCGGCCTCGCGGAGGCGCTGGACCTTCGGTTTGTAGCCGGCGGAGAGGTTGGTTTGCGTGCTGCGAAGATGGATGAGGAGCTTTTCGCGCATGGCGTTGAGGGTTTCGCGATGCTCCGGCTTTTCAGCGAGGTCGTTTTGCTCCAGCGGGTCGGTTTCGAGATCGAAGAGGTATTCGCGATCCTCATCGGCCCAGTATTTGAAGCGCTCATCGCGGGCCATCATGCGCAGCGGTGCCTTGTCGCCGATCTCGCTGATGGCGATGGTGCGGACACGGTTTTGTTCGCCCGTGGCGATGGGAAGCAACGATTTGGCGAAACGTCCAGGCGTGAGATCGCCACCGATGGCTTCAACAACGGTGGGATACACGTCCATCATCTGCACCGGAGCTTTGCTGCGGCCGGTTTTGACATGACCGGGCCAGCGTAGCACGAGCGGCACGCGGGCGGACTCTTCATAAAAGCGGCCTTTGGTGAGATAACCGTGAGCGCCCATCATCTCGCCATGATCGGCGGTGATGGCGACGAAGGCGCTCTCCCACGTGCCGCGGGCTTTCAGCGCCTCGACGAGCCGCGCGACGCAGTCATCGACGAGCGCCAACTTGCCGAGGTAGTTCGCGAGCATGCGCTTCGTCTCCGCATGATCGAGCGCACGGCCTTCACGCAGATACTTCGTCGGCACGCTGGCAGGCAGCGTGAGCTTTTCGGGATCAAACATCGTGGCGTAATGCCCCGGCGCATCGAGCGGCGGATGCGGCGAGTGCAGGCTGACGACGATGCAGAGCGGTTTGTCCTTCGGCTGCTCACGGATGAGATCGACCGCGAGGCCGGTGGTGAAGACATCGTGGTAGTCTTCCACCTTCACCACGCTCGCCCGAGGCTCCAACTCGCCCTTCACATAGCGGGCGTGAAGGTCATCGGCCACCGTTCGGAGCAGACCGCGCTCGCGAAGATGCTCTTTATAATGATCGCGACCATTGATCGAGTCCGGCGGCCCGGAAATGTCCGCCACATGATCGAGGCCGAGCGCCTTGAAGAAGACACCGCTGTTTTTGAAGCGCTCCTGCCACGCCGGACCGGCCGTCCAATGCGTTTTCCCGATCTGCGCCGTGGTCCAGCCCGCCCGCTGGATGTCGAGGAACATCGGAGCGTCCTCCGGCTGCGGGTAATACCGCGCACCATTCCCCCACAGGCCGTGACCTGCATTGTGCGGATACAATCCCGTCAGCAGCGAAACCCGCGCCGGCATGCACACCGGCGAGGTAACGTAGCACGCATCAAACACCATCCCCTCCGCCGCGATGCGATCCATGTGCGGCGTGCGCACCTCTTTGTTGTCCCAGCCTGTGTATCGCGGGCTCCACTGGTCGGCGAGAACGACGAGCACATCCGGCTGTTGGGCGGCAGAATACACCAACGTTGTGATTAGGCAGGTAACAGTAACGAGCAGCTTCATCATTTCGTCAGTGCGGTCTCGATGCTTTGAGCGACGGCTTTTGCCAGGAGAGCGTAGCCTTCAGAGGAGAAGTGGACATCGTTTTCGCGGCCCACACAGGACATTTCCGGGAGAACAACGGCATAGAGATCGTCAATGGCGATGCCTTGCTCCTGCATGAGCGCGGTGGCGAGCTTGTTGCGCTCCTCCACGCTGTCGAACCGGCGAGTGGGGGACAAGACGCCGCCATTGGGCACGGGTGTGGTGGTGGCGAAGACGAGCTTTGCGCCGGTGGCCTTCATTTGCGAGATGAGTGCCTTGAGATTGGCGATGTATTGCTCGCGTGTGGCGCGCTGCGTGGTTTCCGAAGCGTATTTGGCATCGTGCAGGCCGAAGTTGAAGTGGATGACGTCCCACTTGCCGTCACCGAGCCAGCTTTTCATCTTGTCGAGGCCCACCTCGGTAGCGCCGCCATTCTGCGGAATGCGGTGGACGTTTGCTTTGCCCTTGAGGAGGTCACGAACAGGCAAGGTGTAGCCGATGGAGATGGAGTCGCCGATCAAGAGCACGCGGGGAAGGCCGGGGTCGTCCTTGGGTGCCTTCATGGCGTTGTTCTTGGCGGAATCTGAGTCTGCGAGTGTTTCGCCTTCATTCGCTTTGTCGAGACCGAGCTTCTTCAATTCGAGTTTGCGGGCCCAAAGCGGTCCGATGGTGGGATCGACGGCCAAAACGGCTTTTTGCAACGCAGCGTCGTAAGCAGCGCTCGCGGCGCGCCACGTTTTGGCTGCGTCTTTGTCGCGATCTGCGGGGAACTTTTTCCTGTCATCTGAGTACGCCTTGCGCGCGGCACTGTAGGTCTTAGCCGCCTCACGCATGGCTGGCGTGCGTTTTGCAGTAAGCTCGATACCAGCCAGTTTCTTCTTATCAGCATCACTGAGCGGCTCGACAGCCCAAGTATGTACGAACAGGAAGACGAAAAGGAGAGTGGAGAGGTGTTTCATGGATGGAGTGAATGGAGTAAGGCGCGGGCGGCGGCCACGGCGAACTCACCAGCGGTGACCGAGTTCGAAGGGAGAACGAACTTTTCTCCAACGAGGCCACGGAGTTTTTCCAGCGCACGATTTTGCTCTTCGTTGCTCAGGGGATCGCTCACGCCCCATTTTGCTTTTGCTCCGAGCGGCAGGGCGTTGTCACGATCAATGTCACCTGGTCGGTCGAGTATCTGGTAGAGAGAAAGCAACTGAGTGGCACGCCAGATGTCGGTGCCCCAAGGCACATCCGCATACCAGCGTTGAATAAGCGTGCAGCCGGAGTCGAGCAGTGCTTGCTGAACGGCCAATGGCTTCAGCGCACGGGGATGCACACCTTGCTTCACGGCGAGCGCGGCGATGGTCCCTACAGCCTGCCCGGTGAGCATGGTGATGGGTTGAAGGCGTGTGGCACCGTTGGCAAGGCGCGACTGCGAGAAGTTCTTCTCTGCGGGCAGGAATCCATCAATCTTTTCAGGAATGAATACCTCAAACGGAACCTGAAAGGGGCCACCGCCGACTGGGAGTTCTCCAGCATCGAGTTCGGGCTCGATGGCGTGAGCGGTTTTGCCGTGGTCTAGGTCCATGAAGTAGTCGCCCATCGCTACGGAGGTGCGCACGTGTTTCGCGTTCTCAAAGCGGCCGAGATCATGCGCGGTAAGTGTCTGCAGGCCAATGATACGGCGGCACTCCCGCACATAGGGCTGCTGCGGCAGGTGCACGGCGAGCTTTTCGAGATCAGACCGCAAATTGAGCGCTTTCATCTTCGCTTGGTTAGCCGGTGTGTTGTAGCCCTCGTCCTCGGCGAGTGACCAATTCACACCGAGCTCGTGCTGAAAGTAATACAGTGCGCCGAGTGTCTTGTAGATGCCCTCGCGCTCATCAAGGAGGCGTTGTGCTGGATCTTCAATCGTCGCGGCAGTGACAGGATAGTCGTTACCGCCATTGAAGCCGCACTGGGTGTGCCGCTCTGCACTATGAAGGCCCGTGAGAGTGCTCTCTGAGTCCGCCATACCTCGCCAAGCAAAGTAGACACGCCAGTGGCGACTGCCTTTGATGCCCTTGCCCGCGGCACCCCAAAGCATCATGCCGTCGTTGGTGAACTTGCGATAGCGCTTGCCACTACCGGTTTCATACCCCGGCGGTGGTGATTTGACCTGCAAATGCTGTGGCACGCCGTCGGGATACTCGCGCACAACACAGGTCCAAGTGTGATCCTGCACGAGCGCGGCTGGATCAATCTTGTCACTCGTGCTGTTGCCCACTCGATAACGAGCACCGGCAAGCGGAATGACATCGCCATACTCGGTTGCATCCACGAGCACCTTGCAAGAGATGTCTTTCCGCTGATCACCAACACCCACAGTAACGGCCTTCACGGCATCACCCTGCTTTTTCACAGCCAGAACGCGTGATCGCAGGCTGAGGTCGAGCACGGACTTGCGCATCCGTGCTTCCTGAATGAAACCCTGGAGCACCGCGCGTGCGACTTTCGGCTCATAGCCGCCTTCAAGCTGATCTGGATAGCCATAGTAGGCCACGAGCGGGTCTTTATCGAGCGTGTGATAGTGCGTGACCATGCTCTCATGAAACTCGCGGTAGATGCCGCGTTCGCGCACAGGGAACTTCATCCACACGCTGTCCTCATCCATAGTGGTGACGGCCGCACAAGCCATCTGGCCGCCGATCCAATCCGTCTCCTCCAGCAGGAGTACGCGCGCTCCAAGCCGAGATGCTTGCACGGCCGCCGCCCAGCCTCCGGTGCCTGCTCCAGCAATAACAATGTCGTATTCCGCCGCGATCTTCTCGGCCGGCGTATGGAGTTCATCCCACACCGGCCTCACGATGGGATAATCTGGCTCCTGAGCAGCGATGACAGCGTTTCGTTTTGCGAGACGTGCCGCATCGGCTTTCGCCTCAAAGGGCTTTAGCGACTCGATACGGAACGAAGCTGCAGCCGCGAAAGAGGTAGCGCAAAGACCGGGACGTCCGGTTTTGAAATCCGAGTCCATGGCGGACACACAGGCTTGCTCATTACCATCCGCGTCCATCACGCGGGCTGTCAGGTGCGCGCCCTCGAGCGTGAAGCTCAACGTCCAGCGCTCGCCCCCGCGATAACGCCGCAGTGTCACCCCACCGATGGCGCGAGCAGGGACTTCGATGGCCGGCTTTTGGAAATCGAGCGCTGTCGCGACACCGTCCTTCACTTTGAGAAGTTCAAGGCGGTCTGTGCCTGTGAAGCGAGCGAGGTAATGATTGCGCGCGTCCACCACACGCCCTGCGATCCCAAAAGTCACATTTGCGTCTTCGGTTTTCTGAAACGCAGCCACGAGACGCGCATCGGCGAGCGCACGTGCGGGCTTCACATTAGCGGTGTAGCCGTCATACACGAGCAAGCCCGTGCGCAACTTCAAAACAGGCCGCAGCAGCCCCCTGCCATCCACCGTCCAGCCACGGCTCGGCCGAAGAGCTATCTCATCCCGCCAGCCATCGGGAGTACGGCCGTAGCGCGTAGTGGAAAAGGATTGCTCATGCAAGACGTCCGCGTGAACCGTGAAGGCGGCCAAGAGGAAGAGCAAGATTCGGGACATGGCGGGAAAACGTCTCCTGACCGGTCATCTATGCGCCAGAAAACGTCGAACCGCCCAAAAATGGCGTTCCACAATCAAACTCCGCATCAGGTGGCTTACGAAAAGGGTTCGAGGGCTGACTTACCCAGCTTGATTGACAAAAAATCGTCTTCGACCTCCGCTCAGGTTGCCCCGATTGCAAATCGTGCCATAGAAACGGCCCCTTTTATGAGTCGCACGTATCGTATCGCAGTCTTGCCAGGAGATGGCATTGGTCCTGAAGTCATGCAGGAGGCCATTAAGGTGCTCCGCAAAATCGAGTCCGCTGGTGAAGCCAAGTTTGAGTTTACGACGAAGTTGGTTGGAGGGGCGGCCATCGATGCAGTGGGTAAGGCTCTACCAGAAGACACCGTGAAGGAGTGTGAGGCTTCCGATGCCATCTTGTTTGGCTCCGTGGGCGGTCCGAAATGGGAAAAACTTCCTCCCAACGAGCAGCCTGAGCGCGGCGCATTGCTTCCCCTGCGGAAGCACTTCGGCCTGTTTGCCAACCTCCGACCTGGAATCTGCTACCCTGCCCTGACGGCCTCTTCTCCTGTGCGTCCGGACTTGGTTGAGGGTGGTTTTGATATCCTTTGCGTCAGGGAGCTCACTGGCGGCCTCTACTTTGGGCAACCCAAATCACGTACGGAGCTTCCAGGCGGTGATATCGAAGTCATCGACACGATGGTTTACAAGAAAAGTGAGATCCAAAGGATTGCGCATGTGGCCTTCAAGGCAGCTCAAGTGCGTGGCAAGCACCTCACGTCCGTCGACAAGGCAAACGTGCTCACCAACTCCGTCCTGTGGCGTGAGACGGTGATCGAGGTCTCCAAAGAGTATCCCGACGTGAAACTCGACCACCTCTATGTAGACAATGCGGCTATGCAGCTCATCAAAGCACCGAGGAGTTTCGATGTGATGGTGACTGAGAACTTGTTTGGTGACATCCTGAGCGACGAGCTTGCCATGATTACTGGCTCACTTGGCATGCTAGCAAGCGCCTCTTTGGGCAAACCTAAGGGGGATGGGCTGTATTTTGGCTTGTTTGAGCCCTCAGGCGGCACAGCCCCGGACATTGCAGGTAAAGGCATCGCCAACCCGATCGCACAAATCCTCTCTGCGGCACTATTGTTGCGTTTCGCCCTCGGAATGGAGACGGAGGCCCAAGCCATCGAAAAGGCCGTCCGCCAAGCCATTAATGACGGCTACCGCACCGGAGACATTTTTACAGACGTGTCTGGCACACGCCGAGTGGGTACCTCCGAGATGGGTGATGCCATCTTGGCGAGGTTGTAGTATCTAAGAACAGCCCGTGTCGAGTTGTGCCTTCGTCCAGGCATTCCTTGACGGCTCATTAACCCTCCTTTACTGTCACGTTTATGAAAATCACCGCGTTCCCTCGCCTCGCGGCACCGGCAATCCTGTTGAGTGTCGTCATCACGACGCCCGCAAGTGCTTTCCTTGGAGGCTTGTTTAAGAAACCTCAGAAAAAAGTCCCAGCTCCGGCAGAACTCAATTCCCAGGAGGCCGAAGCCAGTGCGCAGTTGCAAGAAGCACGTGCTCGCGGTGACAAAGGTGCCCTCCGTAGTATCGCAGAGCGCTATCCTTTTACGAAGGCTGCGGCTGAGGCTGCCTATGAGTATGCTTCTCTCTTGCGGCAATCTGGCAAACTCGAGGATGCGTTTGATGCGTTCCAGAAGTTCATCACCGACTATCGCACCAGCCCGAGGTTCGATGAAGCCGTTCAACAGCAGTATGAGATCGCTGAAGAAGCCCGTGGCGGGAAGAAGCAACGTTCATTTGTGATTGTTCCGATGAAACTCGGGACGGAGGCAACGGTGAAAATGTACCGCCAAATCATCGCAAACGCACCCTATGGCCGCTTTGCCTCAATGGCACAGTTCAGCATGGGTGAGGTATATCAAGACAAGGGCGACAAATCCGCAGCGGTAGCGGCCTATCAGCTCGTGGTCGACAACTACCCTGCGTCCAAGGAGGCATCCGAGGCTCAGTTCCGTATCGGGGCGATTTCTAACGTGGCAGCCAAGCGCACCCAGGATGGCGAAAACCTGAATGAAACTCGCGATGCACTGAACTCCTACATGGCCACCAACCCACAGGGAGAGCGGGCCAGCGAGGCACTTGCGTTGTTGAGCCAAGTTGACGAAAACGAAGCTGGGCGCTCCTTGGAGATCGGCAAGTTTTACGAGCGGATTGGGAAGCCCAAAGCCGCAGCTATTTACTACAACGAAGCGCTGAGATTCGGATCTGCTGAATCCTCTCAGGAAGCCCGGGAGCGACTAGAAGTTATCTCTGCAGAGTTTCCGGAGGCAATTGCGGAGACAAAAGTTGATCCATCCACCAATTTCACTCGCCCTGGAGCCATGGATCTTCGTGGTCGGGACGACTATGCAGGTCCTCCGTCACCCGATCTAGCCAAGCTGAGCGAGAAGCCCAAGATGCGTCAGGAAGGTTTTGCACCGATTCCAATGCAAGAGCCAGCGTTGCCAGTCCGTGCGGGCGGCACCGAAGCTGGGCCCGCCAATAGCCTCCTGCCACCACCTCCAGGAGCGCCTCCTGCACCAGGGAAGACTGGCGAAAGCTCGCTGTTGCTCCCAGTTCCGTCTACACCCGCTACTCCGGCACCTCCCCCACCGCCTCCACCGCCAGCTGAGGCCGAAAAGAAGAGAAACTAAACGGCCTGACCTGACGAAAACACTTTTCACCATCACAATCGCACGCCAAACTCCCGCCTAACATGAATCGCAGGCTGTTTTCACTTCTCGCTCTCGCTTCCCTCCTCCTCCCTGGTTGTTCTGGATACCAGCTTGGGGGCACCAAGCCCCAGCGCCTGTCGCACATCACGAAGTTGCACATACCCACCTTCGAGAACGACACGTTGGAGCCAAGGCTCGCAGTGATGGTGACCAATGCCGTTATCAAGCAAATCCAGGCAGGTGGAGCTTACGAGATCGTGAACGCTGACGAAGCCGATGCCGTCCTCAAAGGCCGGATCGACATGATCGACCGTAGCCAGTGGCGCTCCGTGCGCACGAACACCCTCCGCACTCGGGAGTTGCTCGTTCGTCTCCGCACCGGCTACAAGATCATCGACGGTTCTGGCAGCACGGTTCACAATGGAAGGGTGAACTCGGAGTCTTATGTGGTTTTGGCCAGCAATTTCCAGGTTTCAGAAAGGCAGGCCCTTTCCGAGGCGGCCGAGCGGATGGCGGTGACTCTTGTCAACGAGATCTCCGACGGTTGGTAATTGACTCATCGACTCGAAACGGGGCTTAACCGGCCAACCCAGCACGCCCCGTGGAAAGTGAACCCGCAGGTGAATCTACCTTCCCTGCCCATCAAGGCATTTCCAAACTGCTCCCGGGGCTTTATCCGGTTGCGACACCGATTGGGAATCTCCAAGACCTAACCTTTAGAGCGCTGGCCGTGCTCAAAGCTGCAGATGTCATCGCTTGCGAGGACACCAGACACTCCGTCAGGCTGCTCAAGCACTACGAAGTGCCGCACAAGCCACTGCTTTCACTGAACGAGCACAACGAGGCTCGACGCATCCCTGAAATCATCGCCCGCATCCAAGAAGGCGCATCCGTAGCGCTGGTGTCAGACGCCGGAACTCCCACCGTCTCAGATCCAGGCCAGCGACTGGTTCACGCCGTAGCGGCAGTTGGGTTGCGTATTGAAGGGATACCAGGCCCAAGTGCTGTCACCACTGCGTTGTCAGCTTGTGGATTGCCCACCACTCCGTTCTACTTTGGCGGATTCCTTCCGCACAAAAAGGGCCAACGCACCACAGCACTGAGCACTGCAATAGCTCGCGATTGCACGACGATTTTCTTCGAGAGCCCCTATCGTCTTTTGGACACCCTTCAAATCATCGCTGAACTCGCCCCAGACCACCAATTGGTCGTCGCTCGTGAACTAACTAAAGTCCACGAGACATACCACCGGGGAACGGCCAAAGAACTCAGCAGCCATTTTGCCAAAACGAGCCCAAAAGGAGAGATTTGCCTCCTCATCGCCCCTTCTGAAGCTCCTAAATGGATGAGCTACCAAGCGAATGAAAAAGAAGAGGGCGATCTGTGATTGAAGCAGCCCGCTTAGCTGTTGAAGTCCAAAAGTAAGGCCTCGGGCAGTTCTGCGTGCAGATACCAACCGACTTCCGTCTGTTCCTGGACGGACTGACGTTCTGATGAGTGTTTGGTGTGCACCTAGTTGTCGTTAGTCCCTATTGGCGTCTCTAAACGATCGAGAACTGTGGCCATCGAGACACTGTGTGGCCCAATCAACCTTGAGGTGGATGCCGCTACGTCATGAAGAGACATCGTGGTGAAGAAAGCCACAACTACGTTGATAGAGCTGCACGGGGAGTGGTGGCAGGTGTTACTCATGGGAGCGACTTGGCCCCACAAGGCATGTCATTTGTGACGGCCCCCATACGGATGTTCGGTTCTGAAGTCCACGAATAACGCAACCGGACCCATGAAGACAACTTCCAACACCACGAGACTTCCTGTTTATCTGCTAATGGCGTTGGCCCTCATTCCGTGGCTCCTCTACTTGAACACCCTGCACTTCGAACCCGTCCTGGATGATCGCCAATACGTGCTGATGAATCCATTGCTCGCAAGCGGCTGGAGTTTCCTTTTTCCATTCAATTTCAGCGAGTTTTCCAGGAGCTTCATGACTCTGGATATCAGCAGCGACTTCCCCCTAAACTTCATTTTGAGGCCAGTCACCTACATGACGTGGTTCATCAATCGCCTGATCCATGGGCAAGACACGGCGGGTTATCGGTTGGTGAATATCTTCCTGCACATGATGAACGCGATCATGCTCTGGAAGATTCTGCGCTCACTGTTAGACGATGAATCACGCCGCACACTCATTTTGACTTGGTTCATTGCGGTCCTATTTGCGGTTCATCCCATGAACGTGGAATCTGTAACGTACATCGCTCAACGATCAGAGACACTCGTAACACTTTTTGGGCTGCTGGCCATGTGGTATCACTTGCAATCCACCACCCACCCAAACACAACGGGCACCATGCCAAGCTTGGTGTTTACCCTGCTCGCGATGCTTTCAAAAGAGTCCGCAGTCGTGCTTCCGCTAGTTCTGCTGCTGATCAACCGCCTCTGGGCAAACTGCGATTGGAAACTCGCTATCAAACGAGTCCGTTGGCACCTGTTGCTGACTCCAGTGCTTCCCTTGTTGCTACTGGCAACAAGTTGGGCCCAGTCCAGCGAACTAAATCTTACCAAGACGCTCAATATCACCAATATCGGCACAGACCCCATGCCTTGGGCCCACTACTTGATGAGTCAAATCTACGGATGGTTGCATTATCTTCGCTTCCTGATCCTACCGGTGGGCCAGAGTTTCGATCACGATTTCCCTCTCATCACCACAGCGACAGATGAACGTCTCGTGGGTGCCATACTCTTCTTGCTGCTGTTGTGCGGCGCGGTTTGGCACGCCGCCAATCAAGCGACTGGCAAAAGAGGAGCCACACTCAAGCTCGGTGTCATTTGGTTCTTCGTATTTCTGCTCCCCTCTTCCAGTTTCATTCCACTGCCTGACCTATTTGCAGAACATCGATGCTACTTTTCATCGATTGGGTTCTTCTTCTCCGTTGGTGCACTCTTGACGATTGTGCCCGGCAAGGCGAGTGAAGGCCGCCAAGAGCTTGCCCCGAGCTTCATGGCTACGCTTACGGCGCTCGGCCTTGCGGTCGCAACGATAGCACGCAACGATGTCATGCGAACTAAGGCCAGTCTCTGGGCAGATGCGTTTGCCAAAGGATCGGACAGCTCACGCGTCTGGAAAGGTCTGGGCATTGCTGCCCATGAAGCAGGCGATTTCAAACTGGCACTCGAACGCTTCACGCGAGCGACAGAAAAGAGTCCGCGGGATTTTGAAGCTTGGGCAAATGTCGCAGGCCTTCAACTTCATCTGAAGCGGGCACAAGATGCAATCTCTACTCTTGAAAAAGCGGAAGCGGCCATCGGCCTAACGGCTCCAATTGCTCATCTCAGGGCGGTGGCGTTCCTTCGGGTCGGTCGTAATGATGAGGCCATCCAATTGTGGCAAATGATCCTTTCGAACTATCCCTCCCATCGGCATGCAAATCTATGCCTCGGGGAAATCTACATGCAGCTAGGACGCCCCAGAGATTCACTCGACTGCATTGAGCGGGCGAGCCGTTCCGGAGCTTTGTCGAAGCATCACCAGACCATCCGTGCCAAGGCTGAAGAGAAGCTCGGACTAGCTGCTAGGTAGCTGGTGATGGGGGTCCGATTGGCCGCAAGAGTCTTGACATTTGGGGCGTTGACCCGTTTATGAGGCCTTTGGCCCTTAAAATGAGTTCCAACTGTTGCGCCACACTTCTCGGCATCGCCTCACGGCGGGGATTCCTAGGCACTACGGCACTTGGGCTTTCAGGTGTGGCGTTCAAGAGTTTACTCGCGTCAACTTCTGCTCGCGGCCCTCACTTTTCCCCGAAAGCCACGAGAGTGATTTGGTTGTTCATGCATGGCGGGCCAAGCCACGTCGACATGTTCGATCCCAAACCGGCCTTGACCAAATATGCTGGCCAAAGAATCCCAGACAGCGTGGGTAAGTTTGATACAAGGCGCGATGTCTCGCGCAATCCGCTGCTCCCAAGCGTCAAGCCATTCAAAGCGCGTGGCCAAAGCGGCATCGAGATCAGCGATTTTCTGCCTAACATGGCTGAACTTGCCGATGACATGTGCGTCATTCGCAGTTGTCATGGCGACAGCGTCAATCATCCGCAGTCTGTTTATCAGCTTAACACGGGTTCGACCTTGATGGGGAAGCCGAGCATGGGAGCATGGGTCTCCTATGGGCTTGGCACCGAGAACGAGCAGATGCCTGCGTTCGTCGTGATGCCAGACCCTGGTGGAGGCCTTAAAGGTGGCCCGCCAGCTTGGGGAAGCGGTTTTTTGCCTGCTTCACACCAAGGAACGACCATGCGTGCTGGCGCTGCCCCTATCCTGGATCTCAAACCAGCGCTGGGAATGTCTACCCAACGCCAGCGGTCTACCTTAGATCTCATTCACAAGCTCAACGCCGATCACCTTGCGGCTCGTGGTGGTGATACCAATTTGGAGGCACGTCTAAAGGCCTACGAGCTTGCCTTCCATATGCAAAGCGCGGCACCCGAAGTTGTCGACATTGGAGGTGAGTCCGCCGCCACGCTTGAACTTTACGGCATCGATCAACCAAAGACGCGTGAGTTTGGCACGCGCTGTCTGCTTGCTAGGCGCATGATTGAACGCGGGGTGCGTTTTGTTCAAATCTACTCTGGCGATACCAACGGATGGGACGCGCACGAGGCGGTCAAACGCAATCATGAGATCTATTGCGAGCGAACAGACAAACCCGTTGCGGGTCTGATTCGCGATCTGAAAGCGCGCGGGCTTCTTGAGGACACCCTCGTAATCTGGGGCGGCGAGTTTGGTCGTATGCCGATGAGCGAAAAAGGAACTGGGCGTGACCACAATCCCTGGGGCTACACAACCGTGCTGATGGGTGCCGGGGTAAAACATGGGCATGTCCATGGCGCGACCGATGAGTTTGGACTACGCGCTGCGGTGGAGCCAGTTCATGTTAGCGATCTTCACGCCACCATCTTGCATTTGCTGGGTGTCCATCATGAAGAACTCACCTATCGCTTCGAGGGCTTGGATCAGCGTCTAACGGGGACGGCAGGGAACGTCGTTAAATCCATCCTGACTTAACACCGCATGGGACGCACAAAGAAAGCACTTGGCGTTTGGCTTCTCACAGCAGTTGGTCTGTATGCTACTTCTGCCTCGTCTAAACCGATCCGCGCAACAGAAGACCCGGTAAAGAATGAGCCCGCTCTGGCAGCGGAAGACAAACAGCACTGGGCATTTCAACCCCTGCTGCTCCCGCAGCCACCTCCAGTTCATAATGAACAATTGGCGCGCAACCCGATTGACCGCTTCATTCTAGCTAGCCAGGAAGCGGTTGGTGAGAAGCTTTTCCCAGAAGCACCGCCATTAACACTACTGCGGCGACTTACATTTGACCTCACAGGTCTACCACCGACCGCTGAACAAGCACGAGCCTACTTGGCGAGTCATGCCACTAACGGAGATGCGGCCTATGAGTCCATCGTTGATGAGCTTCTGCGCTCCGACCGCTATGGTGAGGCTTGGGCACAGCACTGGCTAGACCTCGCTCGATATGCCGACACCGACGGGTTTGAGCATGATCTTGAGCGTAAAGAGGCATGGAAGTATCGAGACTGGGTCATTCGGGCGTTAAACGCAGACATTCCATTCGATGAGTTTGCCGCTATGCAGATTGCAGGTGACGAACTTCCCGGTTCCGAGGCAATCGCCACCGGTTTCCTGCTCTCCGGGCCTGATATGCCGGACACAAACTTCCAAGATGAGCGAATGCATCTTTTGCTCAATGGCATCACCAGCACCGTAGGCAGCACCTTCCTGGGGATGACCATCGGATGCGCTCAATGCCACGACCACCCGTATGATCCGCTGAGTCAGGCTGACTTTTACCGTCTACGTGCCTGCTTTGACAACATCCCCAAGCTCAAACGGGACAAGCAGCTTCCCCCATCATACATCGAAGCAAGTGTGAAACCCAGGGAGAGCCGAGTGGCGATTCGCGGTGATCACCAACGCCCCGGCCCGGTGATTCCTGCAGGCTTCCCACGCATCGCCAATCCTGCCGAGATTGATGTCTATCCTACACCTGCAGGAAACTCATCTGGAAGACGTGCCGCCCTCGCACGGTGGATCACCCAACCTACTAATGTCCTTTTTCTGCGCACTTCCGTAAATCGCCTCTGGTTGCATCATTTTGGCAGACCCCTCGTTGGCTCACCAAATGATCTGGGCAAGCAGGGTGAAAAACCTACACATCCACAACTGCTCGATTGGCTTGCTGCCGAACTGCCACGTGAGAAATGGAGCTTAAAGCGAATGCACAAGATGATCGTGATGAGTGCCACGTATAGGCAAGCTCCAGTGATGCAACACGACTCTGGAGGAAAGGCAGCAGAACTTTACGTTGGCTTTCCTCGGAAGCGATTGACTGGCGAACAACTGCGGGATGCCATGCTGCTAGTTAGTAATCGCCTCAACTATAAAATGGGGGGGCCGGGGGTGAGTCTTCCATTGCCAGCAGAAGTCAGCACCACGCTGCTCAAGAAGCAGATCGCCATCACTCAGGATGAGGCAGAACATAATCGACGTAGCATCTACGTTTTTGCACGCCGAAATCTGCGTTATCCGCTCTTTGACGTCTTTGATCGCCCAGATGCCTTAGTCAGTTGTGGCCGCCGTAGCGAGTCAACGACCGCTCCTCAGGCCCTAATGCTGCTGAACTCCAGCTTTACACAAACGATGGCAAACAGCTTGGCCGCTGTGATCGCAAGCACAGACTCCGAACCACAACGAATCATCGCTGATGCCACATGGAGTTGCTACTCTAGGCCGCCAACAGACCTTGAGCTCTCGATTGGCACCGAGTTTCTCCAAAAGCAGCAGATGCTGACGAAGACATTCCAAGAGGCAGTGAGCGACTACTGCCTAGCCCTACTCAACGCCAGCGAGTTCAGTTGGGTGGACTGATCACCAACGCGCCGATCAGTCGGCCAAAAGACTCTGCCGCATCTGAGCTAGCTTAGCCTTCTCTTCAGGACTCAACACGGGCCATTCTAACCCCATCTGTTTGAGTTCATGCAGGATGGCTGCAGCCGCGAGCAAGCGCGCATTCTTCTTGTCGTCGGCGGGTATCACATACCAAGGGCAGTCCTTGGTAGCCGTGGCTTGTATCGCTTCCTCATAGGCCTTCATGTAGCTCTTCCAGTGTGCTCGCTCGGCCACATCTCCAGAGTTGAACTTCCAGTTCTTTGCGGGGTCATCAATGCGCTCAAGGAAGCGCTTTCTCTGCTCGTCTTTCGAGACGTGAAGCATCACCTTCATCACACGGATGCCGTTGCGATGCGCATAGGCCTCAAAAGAAGCCATGTCATCCAATCGCTTTCTGAAAAGCTTTTTCAGGTCCCGTGACTCTTCGTTCGGGAGTCGTTGGCTGTTCTGAACGATCTCTGGATGGACTTTGCAAATGAGCACCTCTTCGTAATAGGAGCGATTGAATACACCTATTCTCCCACGAGGCGGCAGTTTTAACTGCGTTCTCCACATGTAGTCATGATCAAGTTCATCTTCGCTGGGACGCTTAAATGCATGGACCTCAACACCATGAGGATTAATGCCACTCATGACGTGTTTGATCGCGCCATCTTTGCCAGCAGCATCCATTGCCTGAAAAATAACCAACAACCCATAGCGGTCATGCGCATACATCTTTTGCTGAAGATCGTCGATCTCAGCGCGATGCTCCGCGAGTTGACCCTCATAATCGGGGTCATCGCGATAGAAAGCCTTCACGTTTGTCTTGGCTTTGGAAATGCTGAACTTCGATGAGGTTACCCTGAAGTCCTTAAGTTCAATGGCGCTCTTCATGTCGGTAGCGGCTACGGCTTTAATGCATCGCGCAACACGGGTTCCATCACGTCCGCCTGACGCATAAAGCCGAGATCGTTTGGATGACTGGCGTCCGTGGCACCCTCCGCATCATCACCCAGGAGTGCGTCTCCGCCAATATAGTGCAGGTGCTTCACGCCGTCCTTTACGAGGCTGTCATGAGCCGCTTTCAGCGCGGCGTGATTGTCGTCATGAAACTTCGACTTGCCAGGGGTGATCCAAGAGTTGGTAAACCGGCGATCTTCGACCAACACGATAGGAGTTGAAGGCCACTTAGCACGAAGTTGCTTCACCAGAGGCCCACACTTCTTTGTCACGTCGGCGGGTTGCATGTTGGGGAGGCAATCGATTACGAAAACGGCGGCATCGACCTCACAGAGCAAATCACCCACGGCAGTGTCCATGCGCCCGTTCCCGGAGAAACCGAGATTGATTACCGGGCGGTCGAAACGACGCCCAAGAATCGCGGTGTGCACCATGCCAGGACGAGAAGCACAAGCGCCGTGCGTGATCGAAGTGCCATAAAACACAATCGGCTTTTCCTGGCGAGGTGCCAACCCCTCGAACGTGCTACCTTTTGGCACGCCGATCTCAAGTTTCTCCACTCCGTTATACAGAGGTAAGTAGGCAGCGTATTCTCTCATGCCAGGAGCGAGTCCAGACACAATCTCGGCTTGCACGTTCGGATTGGATGGCTTGATCACCTGGACCCACCGCCATTTCCCAGAGCCGTCTCTTCCATACAGGTCCAAGCCACTCACGCCGGTTGCGGGCATATGAGGAAGGGCAAGTCCAGGCTTCATCACTTGGTAGCGGGCGTGGATGGACGAGGCATCGGTTTTAAATCGCACCATCATCCCGGCACTGTCCCTACTGAGACTCCAGACGGCACTTGTCACTCTTCCTTCCGCCTTGGCGGGTAGCCGATCGTACCAGCGCTTTCGCTCCTGATCTCCCCAAGCCCGCCCCTCTACTCCCCACTGGCTAACATCATGCCAATCGAGTTGAATCGCAGCCTTCTTATTGGTGCCCATGGCAGGGTCTAGCCGGGCGGTATCAGATGTTTTTGGCGCTTGCGCTAGAGCGCCAAAGGAAAGGAGGACGAATGCAACAGGAAGCTTCATGGAAGTGGCATAACGAAGCAGGAAATAGAGAACTGGCACGAGGTTTGCATCTTCATCCATCTTCTACGAGGAACTGCTTCGTGCCGCCTTTTGCAACTTGATGTGCATCCTTTGCTAAAGTGAAACATTCCCACCTCTGAGAGCGTGATTTTCCTACCCCCAAAACACCCATGAATCTTTCTCGCCGCCATTTCCTCCGTGGCTCCGGCGTGGCCATTGGCCTGCCGTGGTTGGAGTCGATTTGCTCGTTCGGAGCCGAGTCCCTTAAGTCCAATTCCGCTCCTCGTCGTCTTGCTGTCTGCTTTACCGGCAACGGAGTGAATCCCCATAACTGGGGTGCCACGGCTGGTGCCAATGGAATGGAGTTGATGAAGACACTATCTCCCCTGGAGAGCCTCAAGAGCAAAGTAAATGTCTTCAAGGGTCTCTGGAACCCAACGACTGTGGAGGGTGAAGGCGGCCACTATCCAAAGATGAACGTGCTTTGCGGTCTGAAGGTGAAGAAAACCACGACTGACGTGGAAGTTGGCACGACGATGGATCAACTCATCGCCTCACAGACAGGCAGAGAAACTCCAGTGCACAGTATCGTGCTCGGCACAGAACGGCCAAGCTACAGCACTGACTCGGGCTTCACCTCGATTTACTCCGCCTACATCTCTTGGAGCTCGCCCACCACTCCGGCGCCTAAGGAGATTTTTCCCCAACAGGCGTTTGATCAATTGTTCGACGATGGCAGCCGCCGCAAACGCGACCGCAGTGTTTTGGATCTAGCAATGCAGGATGCCAACAGTCTCAAAGGCAAACTGAGCAGCCGAGATCGTCAAAAACTCGATGAGTATCTCACTTCCGTGCGTGAGATTGAGCAGCGCATTGAACTTGCCGAGAAAATAAGCAAGGCGGAAACCAAAGGTGCAGGTTGGCAAGCAAGTGTGAAGGCTCCAACGATCGGGCGTCCAGCTGCCGGTATTCCGCCAAGCAGTGAGGATCACCTTCGGTTGATGTTTGATATCATGCTGTTGGCCTTCCAAATGGATCGCACACGAGTGGCAACCTTCATGATGAACAACGACCTCTCCAACATGCGATTCCCAAGCCTGGAGGGAGTAACGGGTGGGATCCACGAACTGTCTCACCATGCTGGCGATGAACATCGACTATCCATGTACCAGAAGGTCAATCAGCACCAAGTTAAGCTCTGGGCGGAGTTTCTATCCAAAATGGAGAACACCAACGAGGGTGAACGCTCTCTATTGGACAACAGCATGATCCTGCTAACCAGCAGTCTGTTCGATGGAAACGCTCATGACTCCACACAGCTGCCCGTGGTGATGGCGGGACTTGGCGGAGGCACCATTCAGGGCGGAAAGCTTCATGACTACAGCAACGACCCTAACCGCAAGCTCTGTAGGCTTCACATCTCTCTCATGGATCGCATGGGCGTGAAGACTTCCCACTTCGGTGATGCTGAAAATGCCCTTCCAATTTGACCAAGCACACCGCCATCTTCATCGCACTTAGTTTGCTCCTGAGCCACGTCTCCGGTGCAGAGTTGCTTGGTGGTGCAGCCAAGGTGGACATCACCGACTATCAAGCGGGACCAGTCAATGATCCAAGTTTTGCTCGGGCACTCGTGCTCAAGTCTGGAGATCGCACCACAGCTCTCGTAGCGGTGGATGCGGTAGCCATTGGGGGTATTGGCCGCATCGGCAATGGATTCTTGGCTACCGTCCGTGGTCAGGTCGAGAAAGATTGCGGTATCCCTGCAGAAGCTATCATCATCAACGCGAGTCATTGCCACGCAGTTGTGCGCGCGGACACAGCGCAACTGGTTGTTAAGGCTATCACAACCGCCGCATCACAATTGACTCCTTTGAAAGCCGGGACAGGAACGGGCAATGAAGATCGCATCAGCGAAAATCGCCGGATGACGCTCAAGGATGGCTCGCAAGTAGACATGCGGCGTGCTTACTCGATGCCTCCTGACGATCAAGTGGCCTCAGTTGGCCCGATTGATCCTGAGATCGGGTTACTAAAGCTTGAACGCACCGACGGCACACCATTCGCCGTCGTCTATCAGTTCGCTTGTCATCCCATCATGAACCCACCAAGCAAAGGCAACTCTGCTGACTATCCCGGGTTTGCATCGAAGGCGATTGAAGAAGCTCTCGGACACGAAACCATGGCCCTATTTCTCCAGGGTTGCGGAGGTGACATCAACCCTATCCGCTACAAGGAACCCACGCGGCCCGCTGATGCCGAACCACTGGGTGCCATGCTAGCCACCAAAGTTCTTTCCGCACTGCAAAACGTGAAGACCCAGCCAAGCCAACTTTTGCAAGTGGAGCGGACCCAACTAAGTCTCCCCAGGGCCGCCGATTACGATACACGAATCGCGGCGATTGAGGTGAGCCAGAAGAAACTCCTCGCCTCGCTCAAGCCTACAAATATCAATTTCAAAAGCTTCCTGCCTTTGCTCATCCAACACAAGCTTTACCCAGAAATGCCCTCTCACTACGCGCAAGGCTACTTGCACGACAAGGCATCGGACCGCAAGAGCATCGAACAATTGGACGCGGACAACAAAGCACTCGTTGAAGCATACCTTGGCAACATTCAGGTCATGGAGGAGCTGACTCGACTCAACACGAACCAGGCCCTGCTAAAGCGCCATCGCGAAGAGACTCTCGCAGCCAATAGCAACTCATTAAGCGTAGAAGTATGCGGTCTCCGGGTCGGCGACTTCAAGCTGGTCACCTTCCCAGGCGAGATTACAGTTCAAGTGGGACTCAACATCAAGAAAGCGGCAGCACAAAAGCACAGCTTTGTTTCCGGTTACACCAATGGCTACATCTACTACACGCCAACGGTCGCACAGCGCGCAAATACCGGATACGCCCAAGAGGATTGCGATACCCTCGTGGCACCCGAGTGGCAGCAACTATTTGAGGCCCGCGCCGTAGAGGTGCTCAAGCGTCTTGCCCAGTAGTGACCGAAACAACGGGGTCGCTCCCAGGCTCCGTCCAAAAGCGTTTCACCCTCTCAACGGCAACTGCCTTGCCCGTATCCGGCTGCACCGTCACTAACAACCCATTGAGGCGTACCGTGCCACGGCCCACACCGAAGCGTGCTGGCATCCCTGTGTGAAAGCGCCCCAGTACAGGCTCCACCTGACTGCCAATCACAGACACAACTGGCCCGCACATCCCCGCATCCGACTGAAAAGCCGTGCCACCCGGCAAAATCCACTCATCAGCGGTAGGGACATGGGTGTGAGTTCCCACTACTGCTGAGACTTTGCCGTCCAGGTGCCACCCCATGGCAACCTTTTCGCTTGTTGCCTCGGCGTGGAAGTCCAAGAAGATCACTGGCGTCTCTTTGCGGATTTCTTCCACAATCTCCGTCACCATTTTGAATGGATTGTCCAGAGGAGGGTTCATAAAGACACGGCCCTGGAGATTGATGACTCCCACTTTGCACTTTTTGGTCGGCAACACCACCCATCCGGCACCTGGCGTGTCAGGCGGATAATTGGCTGGCCTCAAGAGGCGCGGCTCTGTGGGTAGGAACGGCAAAATCTCTTTCTGATCCCAAACGTGATCCCCAGTCGTGATCACCGCAGCACCCGCGCGCATCAAGCCGATCGCCAGCTTGGGGGTGATGCCTCTTCCTGCAGCGGAGTTTTCCCCATTCACAATCGCAAAGTCAGCACGCAGTTCCTGCTTAAGCCGTGGCAATAACTCGCCCACCGCCTTACGCCCAGGCTCACCCACCACATCCCCCAGGAAGAGAATGCGAAACAAACCGTCGTCAGCGCCTGTGCCGTCTGATTCGGTGGGAATATGCGATTCAGTCATGCTCTTCCTATAGCGGAGCATTGTCAGGGCTTTCAAGCGCGTCTATGATCCAATCCCATGCTTTTCTTTCGCCAACAGCTTTTGCCCATGCTCCTCGGAGCATCGCTCATGCAGACTGCGGCAGCTCAGATAGCGTCGAACGGCACTCCGCCCACACTGGCCAAGACAAGCCCGCTTACCGCACCGCCAGAATGGCCGCAACTTTCCGAACTCGATGGCCAACTCACAAAGGAAGCGTTCGATATCGTCTGGCAAGGCGTTTACGCAGGCGACAAGAACCTCCCAGCCCCATGGACCGTGCTGACCGAGACGCTTGAGGTGGAGACTGGCAATCCCACAGCTCCTTATCAGCGGATCAAGTTCCGCCCATCGGACGTGACAACTCCACCGCCAGTTCGTTACTGGAGAACGCCCGAAGAACTCCCAGCTCGAGGCGAGAACGCCGTCCTGTCGGATGTGCACATCGCCCTGGACCCAGGTCACATTGGTGGTGATTTCGCAAAAATGGAGGAACGCTACCTCTGCTTTGACCCATCCAAGCCCGACATCGCGGTGCGTGAGGGCAACTCCACCCTGGAAGTCGCACTTGCTCTAAAATCAAGGCTCGAGGCCGAAGGCGCTCGCGTCAGCCTGGTGCGGGACAAACTGGGCCCTTCGACTCCGGCCCGCCCATCTGACATGATGGCCGCTGCCCGCACTGTTTTGGCGGAGGCCGGCATCAAGTCACCCGCAGAAAGCTACAATGGTCTGACGGGTGACCAGAAACTCATCACGGTTCAGTGGCAGGCTGAAAAACTATTTTACCGGGTGGCAGAGATCAGAGCGCGGGCCGATCGAGTCAATCATGTGCTCAAGCCGGACCTTGTCGTCTGCCTCCACCTGAACGCCGAGTCGTGGGGTGACTCCACACAACCACAATACTCTGCGGTCAATCACTTCCACATTCTCATCAATGGCTGCTACTCACCGCAGGAACTACAGTATGCCGATGTGCGCCACGAGTTGTTAACCCGCATCTTTACCGGCACTCATGGCGTGGAACTACCGTTAGCCGAAGCAGTAGCCAGTGCCGTAGCCAGCACCACGGGCCTCCCCCCCTACGTCTACACCACTCCAAATGCTCGTCTCATGGGCACAAGCTCTTACGTTTACGCGCGCAATCTCCTAGCCAACCGAATATTCCGCTGTCCGGTGATTTATCTTGAACCCTATGTAATGAATCACAAGGAGAGCTATGACCGACTTCTTCGCGGCCACTTTATGGGGCGCACGCTGATTGATGGGCGTCTGCAAAGTTCGATCATCGACGACTACGCCCGTGGAGTTGCCCGCGGCATAATCTCTTATTTCAAAGAACGCCGCAAATAGACCCACCAAGTCCACTGCATTCTCTCAGCCCGAATCAACGCACCACACTCAATGCCCACCGACTGGAACCACTGGCAGCCCTCACTTCGAGCCACACTGCTTTTCATCATCGACGAAGCCCACCAGAAAGTGCTCCTCATCCGCAAAAAGCGTGGGTTGGGAGCAGGAAAAATCAATGGGCCAGGTGGCAAGTTGGATCCAGGTGAGTCTTCAGAAGAGTGCGCGGTGCGCGAGACCCAAGAGGAACTCCACGTCACGGCACAGAATCCAGTCAAGCATGGTGAACTTTGGTTCCAGTTCACTGACGGTCTTGGCATGATTGTCGACGTCTTCCTTGCCACTCAATGGGAAGGCACTCCAACCGAAACCCCAGAAGCTATCCCGCTCTGGACTTCACTCGATGCCATACCTCTTCGCGAAATGTGGGCTGACGACTCCGTCTGGCTTGAGCGCACGCTCAAACAGCGACATCACTTCACCGGCAAGTTCGACTTTGATAATGATACCATGCTCTCCATGCAAATAGAGTGGGAAGAGAAAGCTTAGCGTTAGAGCGCAGAAACGACCAACACTTGAGAACTTGATCAATCCTCTCGGTCCTTCAGATGACCGAGAATCTCACGTGCGCTACTCGCCGTATCAAAAAATGACTGAATGAAGTCGGCGAAAACAAGAATCATAAAGGCGATGGCAACCCCTGCCAATATCGTCAAGAAGGTCTTGGTAATCCAAGCCGTTCGAAGAACATCCTGGGTAGCTTCGGCCGCACGGCATTGATCGCGCTCTCGCTGCATTACACCCACTGCTTCAACGATGGACCGATCAAGAGTCCAATTCTGGGTCACTGTATCGTGAATCTCTTGCAAAGCTTGAGCTAGCGCACGGTGAGTCCTCACAGCTGTCTCCAATGGATCCAGTTCAGGGCTTTGCACCTGCGCCTCTCTGAGAGGTTGCTGCAAAGGCTGTACGTTCAACTGTTCAGCTGGCTTTGGCTCTGGGAGTGCAGGGAGCCAACCTTTGAGCTTGGTGAGGTCGTCCAGAACGCTTTTGATGAGTTTCTTGTTTTCTTCTTTCTCGGCAGACTCTGCCAGTTTCGTGAAAAAACCTTCGGCATCAGAAAGGGAGTTATGTGCGGTACGGAGCGTATTACTTACCCCTGTGCCAAAGATTGAGCGTGCAGGCATATCCAACGCCGAGCGAGCAGCTACTTGCCCAGTTGTCGGCTTATTGTCAGGCTGTGGGTCTTGATTTGAAGCCGGGGGCACATCCATTGTCTGCCGCACTTTCTCGATCTCACGAACCGTCTCACCGATCTTCGTTTGGAGAGCCTTGATGCCCGCATCGACCGAAAACATCAATCTTTTCTTGAGTTCAATCCGCTGGGCCTCAGCTCCATCAAGGGCCTTGGCCACGGCCTCAAACTCCGATAGTCGACTTGGAATGGTTGACTTAGGGAGGGCTTTAAGGTCGCTCACTGGTGCAATGCGACCCACTTCTTTGATCGCGAAGTCCACTTCTTCCCCGAGCCGATCTAGAGTGAGCTTCAAGCCAGCATCCTGCTCATACGCAGCAGCTCGGTTCGCTACACGATAGCCACCAGTAACGATGGCGATATAGACAGTGGTCGCAATGGTCGTCAGGATGGCCAGCAGCTTGGCAAACTTAACAAACAAGTAACCAAATACGTATTTTCGTGTGCTTTTCATGATCAGAGTCCCGATGCTTTACCCTCGCATTTTCTGGCGTTCTCCAAAAGGCTCTCTTGCTTGTCTAAAAGCCATGCTTTGCGATAGAGTTCCCCTGCCCTGAGGAACTTCCGCTCCATTTCAGCGACTTGAGCGTCTTTGATTAGAGTTTCATACTCTTTTACCTTTGGAGAAATCAACTTCTCGATAGCTCGCAGCCGATCAATGACAATCTTTGCTTCTGGCGGATGGGAGTTCATGACTTTGGCCCAGCTTTCAAGTGCACGCACTTTTTGGAGAGCCGTAATTGGATGCGGTGAATCTAGTTCTCCAGATGGTTCAAACTGGTTGAGAAAAGCCAGCAATAGCCCGGAAGCAAAGATGGCATCCCGGCAAGGCTTCAGCGTACGCGACAATGCCGATTCCGGAAGGCTATCAAACTCTTCAACTGCTTTGTTTGCATCGTTTAGCAGTTCTCTGCTAGGAAGAGTAGGTGTCTTCCAGTCCGCATCAACCGCTCGCATTGCTTTGTCGGCCAACAACCTCTCAAATGACTTCAGAACAGCCACAAACTTGCCCCCATCGGCACTAGGCTGAACCTTCAAGAGTTCATTCACTCGCTGGAGTGCTGCCGGCACATCGGCGATTCGAAGCTTTTCCGGAATCTCAGCAAGGAGGCTTCGTGCACCTTCGTGGTCTGACTTTGCCTTCAGTTGCACCTGTGACCACCATGCGCGAGTGACGCTGTCTTTTTCATCTAGAGACCGCCCGGCCTCATCGAAACGCGACAATGCAATAGATGCGTCTTTGCCCCAATGAGTGAGTGCATCGTTCATCCGAGCCAGTGCTGCGATTCGTTTAAGCGCATAGGCATCAGTTTCACTCAGAGTAGACGATACCAGCATCTGCGATTCTTCCATCAATCGTGAAAGCTGATTTGCTGTGCTCGTTGGAAGAGGCGATGGCAATGCCGTGAGAGTGTTCCCACCGATCTCCCAATGCTTTGATGCCAGAGAGAAGAGTGCAGTGGCTTCTTTCACCACTTGCTCCAGCCCCGCAGTTGTTCCTGCACTGGGTAACTTCATCGGAGCCTCGCCATGCACGACCGGGGTCTCAATGAGAAGGCTCAGTGTCGTCGAAAGATGGTCAATGGTCGCGTGCTGTTGGGCTCGGATAGCAGCAATGATGCTCTCCCTGCTCCAACGAGCCACGCCAATGATCTGGGCGAGCTTGTTTGATTCGACCCACGCGTCCACTAAAAGCTGTATGTCCTGAGTCGAAGTTTTGGCGGCAAGTGCATTGGCCTGATTCTTGATCCGGTCGTTGAGGACAGAAGTTGAGTCGACCGGAGCAGTGGGCAGTTCATCGCCTCGAATAGCGGTCAGTACGAACTCAATCTCCTGAGTGCGCTGACGAGTCACCACCCCTCGAATCTGCTCGTATCGCAACTCAAAGTCAGGCCGAGCCGACCAGAGCGCCGTAGCCACTTTCTCGACCTGCTTTTCGTAGCGCACCCATGCACGCTGGAATACAACCAGATCATCACGCGCTTTTCCATCGGTACTAGCTTTTAGCCTGTCATAGCTCGTTTGTAGCTGACTGTTCAAAAACTCGAGATCACCTTCCTCTCCAAAGGCATCGTCCAGCCGATCCCTACTTCCATTTAGATCGGGACTATCGGATACGGACGGGGACGTATTCACTGGTGTCTCCCGCAGGAGCTCACCTTCCCTCCAAACACCGGAGACGCGCCGACCATTGCGGTAAGTCATTGTTCCCGTCCCATGTTCATTCCAATTGTAAAAACTGCCTTCGTAAGACGCCCTATCCGATGAGGTGTGATACACCGCCCTGACCTGCCCTACGAGACGCCCACTCCTCATCACGCCAGCAAAGCTCGCCACAAGCTGCCCGGATTTGTCAAAAATGGACAGCGTTCCCTCCCCAGACGCGAATCCATCGGAATCACGCAGACCAGTCCACCGGACCTTGCCATCATAAGGCCGCCAGACCAACGCACCCGATGTCTCGTCAGCAACAGGTTTCTCCGCTGCCGCTACCACTGCGGGCGACAAGCACAATCCATAGAACGAAAACCAAGTGCAAAGAAAGAAGTTCAACCAGCAAGCGCCGGGGGACCGCGGAAGAGGAGCCATAGGAAGACACTAAGGGAGAACCCTCCTCCAGCAGTGTCAAGCAAAGCAAATGCGTAGTCATCTGGACACGCATCGGAGACGTTGAATGCTTTCATACATAACTCCAACAATCTCAGTCATCGGCTAAGCCTACGAATTCAACTTGCATCTCTAACTACTCCCAGAACGCTGGGTCGTTGTGAGCCGCGCTTGTTTCCAATTGTTAAGTACTCCAACACCTCTGTGACCAATCAGGCGATCACCCATTTTCTAGGAACTTCCCAGGGAGCGAGGTAGCGGCAGGCGTTGGTTTTGAAACTTGATGTTAGGGATTCAGGTTCCAGGTCGATACGGACCACAACCTCCTCGCACCTCTCTGGGTCACGACTTTGGACTTTGAATACTTCCTGGATGCATGAGCCAGCTGCCGCCCTGAGTTTTTCTAATACCTCGTGAGGACTGAGCTTGCGGCCGGCCACATTGATACCTTGTCCGTTTGTATGAGTAAGGGACAGATGGCCCCCATATACTGTGCCAACATCCCAACTGAGATGATGACCCTGGCCAAATACCTCATCTGGCTCCACACAATCATAGCCAAGGCCAACGGATTTGCTCGAATATAACACCCTTCCAGATGGATGACATGTGGCTTCAACACCGGGCAGCAATTGACCGGTAAAGTGATGCCGATTTGATGCTCGACCGATCGCGACAGCTCCGGTCTCGCTTGTGCCATAAAGATTGCAAAGATCAGCGCCACGATCATCGACAAGCGGTGCCCCAGCAGATATCCGTCCCATTGTGTTGCCCAAGGGGACTTGAGCTAGGCTCCAGGCTTTCCAAAGTGACGGCACACCCAACAATATAGCTCGCCGATGGTTTGCCAGAGCCTGAGTAACGGCAATTGGAAAAGGCTGCGGAAGCCAGTGCAGTTTCTGGCCTTTATAGATGACCTGCAAAAGCCCAGCCGTTAAGCCATAGCTGTGTGCTAGGGAAATCGGAGCAACAATCGCATCGCTCTCAACCATCTGAAGTGCCGCATAAATGCGGTCCACATCATCGCGAATCTGTGCTTCGGAAAAAAACTGGCACCGCCTAATGCCGCTAGCACCAACCGTTTGCTTGATGATCGCAGTGCTTTCCGGCAAAGGAATAGCCGGAGTTCGAAGTGGGCGGTCGCGCTCGACTACCTGGACTGGTATGTCATGCCGAAGGCCGCGTAGGATAGCAATTGCCATTTCGATGGCATCACCACGGGCTTCAATGAAGCCAGTCGCACCGACTCGGCTAGCTTCATCCAACTCTGCGAACCGAATGATCCGGTCAGGCTGCTGGATGGCCACGCTCTGACCATGCCGCGCCACTGTGTCTTGCCAAATTGAACCAAACATTTGAATCCTTTGCTGGTCGGCGATACAGACGGCCACACCAACTCCGCGAAAGTGACCACTTCCGCCGGGCGATCAAGTTTCCAGTTTCCCAGCAGCCTCGACGAACGTATCAAACCTGTGTTCAGTTCCCCGAAATGTCCCGTTTTCGTGTCAGGCATGGGACTCGTCACGCCCCTGGGCTTGAATCAAGTCGATACCGAATCGAGTCTTCGAGCCGAAAAGCAGCATTTCTTGCCCGTGACACTGTTTGACGTAAGTCACAGAATAGCGAAGACGGCAGCAAGTATTGAACTACCCGAGCAACGGCTTTTTAGAAAAGTGCCCAAGCATCGGCAGCATCTAATAGATCGAGGCACAAAGATGCTGATGTTGGCGCTTCTCGAGTGTCTGGACCAAGCAGGGATCCAGACCCTTTCAGCCGTAGATGCGATGGTAATTGGCACATCCGCGGGTGCGATGCCGATTGGCGAAGACTATTTCCGTGCCGCTGTATGTAGCAGTGCCAAACAGCGAGGCCAGTTGGCGCGGATCCAGGCTTATCAGCCTCAACAGCAAATGGCCATGATTGCTGCGGAGTGGGACTGGCCAGGAAGTTGCTGCCTCATCTCAAACGCATGTGCCTCTGGTGCCAATGCCATTGGTCATGCTCTGGGAATGATCCAAACTGGCCGAGCCAAGCGAGTTCTAGCTGGGGGATACGATGCACTAGCAGAGTTGGTATTTGCAGGCTTTGATTCGCTGAGAGCTCTGGCCCCAAGTGGGATACCGAGACCATTCGATGCGGCTCGGGATGGACTGGCCCTTGGTGAGGGTGCTGCAATCATGTTGCTAGAAAGCGAAGAGGCTTTGTTAGAGAGGAAACGAACTGCATTGGCACGAGTGGGCGGCTATGCCACAGCTACCGACTTACACCACCTTACACAACCTGACCCAGAAGGGAAAGCAGCCATCAAGACAATGAACGGCGCCTGCCTCCACGCTGGGTTGAGGCCAGACATGATTGACTACATCAACTCTCACGGAACTGGCACCCCGCACAATGACGTAGCCGAAGCCATGGCGATAACTGCCTGGGCAGGTGATGCGGCATCCCGAATCGCCGTCAGTTCCACCAAGTCTTCGATGGGCCATCTCTTGGGTGGTGCTGGAGCTGTGGAGGCAGCAATCTGTGTGTTAGCTATGAAAGGCCAATTCCTTCCTGCGAGCCTCAACGTGCGGGAGAAAGACGCTGCAGTGAGATTCGACCTCGTGCAAAAAGCACGCCCTGCAAGCTTGCGGCATGTATTAACCAACTCTTTTGGGTTCGGCGGAACCAACGCCACCTTAGCACTGAGTGATTTGGAGGTGAATAGATGAACTTGCATGCGCTTGACCTGACCATCGAAGGTCTCGGTGTGGTCTCGCCTGCTGGCTGGGGACTGCCTCATCTAAAGACCGCTTGCAATCTTGGCATGCCATTGCCTACCCAAGAACTGCTGAGAACGTCAGGTCAGGCGCGGTCTTGGAGCTGTAGTGTACGTTCGGTTCCTTCACCGCCGGCAGACTACCTACCACGCTCACCAAGGTTGCGAAGAGCTAGTCCGTTGACCAAGTTTCTGCTGGGAGCCACGATTGAAGCCTTGAATGGACATACGACAGAGGGACTTGGGATCATCCAAGTGATGCAGAATGGCGCAGTGCAGTATTCTGGGCGATTCTTTCACGAACTCCTAACCACCCCGAGCACTCCAAGCCCACTCATCTTTCCAGAGACGGTCTTCAACGCACCGACGTCCCATGTTGCGTCCTGCATCGCAGTATCTGGTGCTGTGACCACGTTGATCGGTGAAGACAATTTATTGATTGAGGCTTTGCAAACGGCGAGTCAGTGGCTCGAAGAAGGCTGCGTTGAGCGCGTACTAGTGCTAGCAGGTGAGGAACTGGACTGGCTGAGCACGGAAGCAGCTACCTACTACAACCGGAATCTCGTCGCCTCTGAAGGAGCAGGTGCCCTACTCTTAGCCAAGGGGAGATCTGGTGGCCCGAGGATCCGATTCACGACCGGGTTACACGGACACACTGGTTCGAGACGCAGAACGGTGATCCAAAAAGTAGCCGATTGCCTGACTGAAGACACGACCAGCAGTTGCGCCTTAGTGACCAGTGAGTCGGGCATCGCGAGACTGGACAGAGCAGAGTCTCAAGCCTGGAGTGAAGCAAAGTGGCAGCACTTTTCACCAAAGGTTGTTCTCGGACACAGCATGGGGGCGTCTTGTGCTATTCAAGCGGTATTGGCCGCTTCACTGCTAGACCAATACGAGAAAGTTGTTGTGTCCTGCCCTGGGGAGGTAGCCTCTGGAGGGCTAATCTTTAGTAGGCTGTAGCGCTAGTAGGCGGAACGTTTCCACCCGACAGAATCGCGGCCACACGCTGGTCACCTGGGCGCTTAGACAATGCAGCTACAGACAATGCGCCGGAACCCTCGACGACGAGGCCAGTAAGTGAGCTTATATGGGCTTGTGCAGCTGCGACTTCTTCATCAGTCACTTCGACAATATCGTCGAGCCGCTGCAAAAACAAATTGAGGGCATCTGGATGAGGAGTGCTGCACGCCACCCCTTCTGCTAGACGCGTTGACGTAGGGTGCGTGATAAGTTTTCGACTCGCCAACGACAACGCGTAGGCTGGCGCGTGAGCGGATACCACGCCGATCACTCGAACTTTTGGGCAAATCGCATCCCTCATCGCAATCACTCCACTGGCTCCAGAGCCTAAGCCAATCGGGACATAGACCTCTGCCAAGTTTGGGACTTGTTGAAAAAGCTCCAGCGCATACGTGGCTACGCCAAGAACAAGCCACGGATGATAGGAAGGAACAGCATGTAGCCCCTCCGACTCGGCGACAGATCGCGAGTGCTCGAGTGCCGACTGAAAGTCTTGACCGCTTTCAATGAGCCTTGCTCCCAGTGATCGAATCGCTGCATTCTTATGTTTAGGATTTCCAATAGGCACAACGATGGTGCATGCGATATCAAGGCGCCGAGCGGACCAAGCGATAGAGCGCCCATGATTCCCGGTTGAAGCGGCGATGACCCCATTGATGTCCGGATGAGCATTGAGCAACTCTTCGAGATAGACGATTCCTCCCCTTACCTTGAAAGCTCCAGCAGGCGTTTGGTGCTCATGCTTGAGCCAGACCTCTCTTCCAAACAGGGCATCCAAAGCCGGATGATGACTCACCACCGTTTCAGGGACATGCAGCCTGACTCTGGGGACTACTGCCTGGACCTGTGCTGGCGTGGGTATCACGCAATGATCTTGAGACGCCTCAGTATTTCGGCAAGCTCTGCCTTACCGGCTTCGGACATGGCTGTCATGGGCAGACGGAGCTCAGGATCAATCATACCTGCGAGACCCATGGCTGTCTTGATTGGTATTGGGTTAGTGGAGAGCTTCAAGAATGCAGCCAGCAATGGGTAGTAGCGATGATGGATATCTTGAGCCTCTGGCCAATTGCACTCCAACGCATGCGAGACCATCCGGCTGATAGCTCCAGGAATGATGTTGCTGGCAACGCTAACAACTCCAACAGCACCAACCGACATAAAAGGTAGGGTTAGCGAATCATCACCGGAAAGCACCTCGAAGGTATTGGGCAACACTTGCTTCATCTGGCTGACCCGTTCAGGGTTTCCGCCAGCCTCCTTCATAGCACGAATGTTCGGGCAGGCCTCGACAAGCCGCACCACCGTGTCGACAGCGATCTCTATACCACAGCGTCCAGGGATGCTGTAAAGCATGATGGGCAGCTTGGTGCTCTGTGCTACGGCCTTAAAGTGCTGAAAAAGCCCTTCCTGTGTTGGCTTGTTGTAATACGGCGCGACTTGAAGAATAGCGTTAGCACCAGCAGCTTCAGCTTCTTGAGTCATCTCAACAGCCTCTCTCGTGCTGTTCGATCCAGTTCCCGCCATGACGATGCCGCGACCTGCCGCATACTCCACAGTCAGGCGAACCACTTGCTCGTGCTCGTCATAATCCAGTGTGGGTGATTCACCTGTCGTTCCGCATGGAACAACACCGCTAATCCCCTCATCAAATTGAAAATCGACCAACTTCTTTAGGGCGGCCTCATCAATCTTGCCGTTGCGAAAAGGAGTAACGATGGCGGTGTGGGTGCCTGCGAACATAGTTTGGTCGATGATGTTTTAGGAAAGTGCCAAAGAAAGTGTGTTAAATCGTGACTTGGCCGGTGAAAACAAAGTCTGCCGGACCAAAAAGAGTCACATTTTCATATCCGGAACTCACCACGTCAAATCCCACAGCTAGGATGTCGCCACCCTTCACTTGTACTTGGATTGGAGATGCCGTGCCAGAGAGTTGGTGATGAACGAGAGCACAAGCAACCATGCCCGTCCCACATGCGAGTGTTTCATCTTCTACACCCCGCTCGTAGGTTCGAATGGCTATGCAACTGGGTGAGAGCGCTTTAACAAAGTTGGCATTGGTGCCCTTCGGCTTGAATGCATCATGATAGCGTAAGCCTGCACCCAACTTCCGAACTTCAGTCCCCTCAAGATCGTCCACAAAGACCACGGCATGTGGAACCCCGGTATTGATGCTGTGCACCCTGAGAGCAGTTCCCCCAACATCGAGCGTCTGATTCAGCAGCATGCCATGTGGCGTGCTCATATTGATTCGAACCCGATCTCCCACAAACTCAGCCGAGATCAAACCCGCCAGTGTCTCAAAAACAACTCGGTTGAGGCGGTCACCATGCAGGTGATTCACAAACCTACCGAAGCACCGTGCGCCGTTGCCACACATCTCAGCCTCACCACCATCAGCATTGTAATAACGCATCCGAAAGTCAGCTCCCTGTTGTGCTGGCTCAACAAGCAGAAGCCCATCAGCCCCAATGCCACGATGACGATCACACAGACTGGCTATTTGGTTGTGTGTTAGGCTGAGGGACAGATCACGATTGTCCAGCATGACGAAGTCATTGCCAGCACCGTTCATTTTTGTGAAGTTCAGCGTCATCGATTTTGGGGCATAGACGTTAAGCGCCCTTGGCTCCGTGGACAAGAGGTTTGACAAAAGCCTCAACACGAGAAGGCAGATCTGCATCCGATCCGTGTTGCTCAATAAGTTTCACGATAGCACTGCCCACAACAACGCCATCTGCCTTTGCCGCCACCTGTGCAGCTTGTTCGGGACTAGATATACCAAATCCAACGCACACCGGAACCTCTGAGTGCTGCTTGATGCGATCCACCTGCTCCGAAATGCCCTGAGGGATATCGCCACGGGCACCAGTCACACCAAGTCGGCTGACGTAATAGATGAATCCTTCAGCTTTGGCTGCAATCGAGGGTATGCGGTCCTCTGGCGTAGTCGGAGCGATCAACTGAATGTGGTTGAGACCGGCAACGGGTTTAAGTTCGGCATTCTCAGCTGCCTCATCAGGTGGGAGGTCGAGTACCAGAATCCCATCGGCGCCCGCTTGATGTGCATCCCTATGAAACTGCTCGTATCCATAAGCGTAGATGGGGTTTAGATAGGTAAAAAGAACGATGGGAATCTGAGAACGCTCTCGGATGGCCTTGATCGTTTCAATCACGCCGCGAGTGGTGGCCCCAGCTTTCAAAGCACGATCCGCTGCAAGCTGATTCACAATCCCATCCGCTACGGGGTCTGAAAATGGCACCCCAAGTTCAACGATATCAACGCCGGACCTTTCAAGGGCCGCAACGATCTCCACCGTCTGATCTAAACTGGGATCACCTGCGGCGATATAGGCTACAAATGCTTTCCTGCCCTCTGTCTTTAGACGGGAAAATGCGATCTCAATACGATTGGATGTCTCTGCCATGTGGAGGCTACTTAGACAGAGCCGCGTGGAATGCAATCAACCATGTCAAGTGACTGCGCAATTGAAGTGCAAGGTCACCGTACCACCTAGCCTATCGAGGCCACGCCACCAGGGAACATGCGCTCCCGCCAAGTCAAGACTTCGGGTTCATCTTCGGTCACAAGCACCATGTGCTCGTAGTGAGCACTAGGTTTTTTGTCTGTGGTCACAGCAGTCCATCCATCAGACAAAACGCGGCTATTGGGTGAACCCAGATTGACCATCGGTTCAATGGCAAGGCTCATCCCTGCTTTCAGACGGGGCCTAGCACCTATTTCGCCAAAGTTGGGTACCTGAGGCTCCTCATGAAGCTTTCTCCCCACGCCGTGGCCAACAAACTCTCGGACAACGCTAAAACCGTATTGGATTACATGCGCTTCAACCGAATGACAAAGCGTACCAAGCATCTCACCATCTCGAGCATGCCCAATCGCTACATGAAGGGCTTCCTCAGTAGCTGCAAGCAAACGCAATGTCTCCTTGTCTACCTTTCCAACGGGTACTGTGAGGGCGTTATCACCCACCCACCCCTGGTAATGGACACCAATATCGATCGACACAATGTCACCATCCTCGATCACCCTCGATCCGCCAATCCCGTGAACAATTTCCTCGTTGATTGAAATGCAGATATTGCCCTTGAATCCACGGTATCCAAGGAATGCACTGGTAGCACCCCGCGCTGCGATCTCTGCCGCAGCGTAACGGTCAATCTCACCAGTCGTTACTCCCACTTTAACCCTTTCAGCGGTCTTCAGCAGTACGTCGCGAGCCAAAGCGCCAGACTTCCTGAGTCCGTCACGCTGAGCAGGCCCACGAATGGGAATCTTGTTTCCGAGTATGATGCCCATTGCGCGGTCAGCCCAACTCATGCTGCCTTTTTCATCAGCATGTAAACCACGCCAATGAGGACGATCACAGCGATGCCAACCCACATCCAGACTACCGTGGTTGAGTCAGCAGCCTGCCCACGACCGCCCACTGGACGGTCCGTTCGGCCACGAATCTTACCTTTGCGGAGGAATCCATCGTAGTTGGCTTGAAGGAGGTGCGTCTCAAGTTGCTTCATGATGTCAAGCACCACGCCAACAAGGATCAAAAGGCTCGTACCGCCGAAGAACTGAGCTGCTGTTTGCGAAATGCCCATGAATTGAGCAACCAATCCAGGAAGCACGTAGATGATCGTCAAAAAGATAGCACCGGCAAAAGTCAGCCGACTCATAGTGAAGTCCAAGAAGTCAGCCGTTGGTTTACCGGGGCGAATACCAGGCAAGTAGCCACCGTTCTTCTTCAGATCCTCAGCGATTTGTGTGGGCTGGAACATCGTGGCCACCCAAAAATAGCTGAAGAAGAAGATAAGAAGCGCTGAGGCAGTGTAATAGACCCAACCTGTAACCATGGCCTGGGACAGTTTTTGAATCCAAGACACGTCTGGAAAAATGCCTGCGAGGATCTGAGACGGAAACAACAAGATAGCCTGAGCAAAAATGATCGGCATCACACCCGAGTAGTTCACCTTCAGCGGAAGATACTGAGTTTGACCTCCATAAACCTTCCTTCCAACCACCCTTTTAGCATATTGTATAACAATACGTCTTTGCGCCTGAGTGAGTGCGATAACACCCGCAATCACAGCAATCAGTAGAGCGAGAAGCAGAACAAGCATCGCCGCCTTTGTTGGGTCTGCTGAAGCACCTCCCACATAAGTCTGCCAAACTTGCAGCAACGCACCGGGGAGGGCAGATATGATGTTAACGCTTATCAAAATGGACACTCCATTCCCGATTCCACGTTCAGTGATCATCTCACCGAGCCACATCATGAGCATGGTGCCCGCTGTGATAGTAATGACGGCTGGAATCACGAAGCTGAATAGGCCAGGATTTGGCACTAGCGGACCATACTTGCCTATTGCGTCCTGAAGGCCTTGGAGCATGAAGTTTTGCCCAGGATTTGGCAAAGTCCTTACAAGCAAAAGTCCCTGGAACACGCAAAGCACAAGTGTGGCCACCCGAGTGTAGTGGGTGATCTTTTGGCGACCACCTTCCTCACGAGCCATTTTGCTCAGCGATGGCACCACAGCAGTAAGTAGCTGCAACATGATGCTAGCACTGATGTAAGGCATGATTCCAAGTGCAAAAATCGCGAGGTTGTCCAAACCACCGCCGCTGAAGACGTTAAGAAGTGCAGCAACTTGGGCGGCAGTTCCAGTGTCCTGCTGGCGGTCACTTAGCCAACCCTGAAGCACCGTGGGATCAATACCTGGAAGCGTGATGGCGGTTCCCAAGCGTACGATGACAACCATCGCTAGCGTAAAAAGGATGCGAGCGCGGACATCCGGGATGTTGAAGCAATTGCGGAATGCAGAGATCATGAAAAAGGACGGAAACTACAAAAAGAGGAACGCTTACGGATAACCCGCAAGCGTGCCGCAAGGTTAAAAGGAATTAGTTTAGGAAGCCGAAGTGATAGTGCCACCGGCTTTTTCAATTTTTTCCTTTGCGGAGGCGCTCACCAGTCCAATCTGAACGGTCAGCTTCTTGGTGAGGTCTCCGTTGCCGAGCACCTTTACGGCGTCACAAGTGCGATTAATAATACCCCTCTCGCGAAGAGCAGCTTCTGTGACCACAGCACCATCGTCGAAAGCATTCAGGCTCCCCACATTCACGACTTCAATTTTGTCGCGGAACATAGTGTTATTAAAGCCCTTCTTGGGTAGGCGACGATGCATCGGCATCTGTCCGCCTTCGAACCCTGGGCGGATGGCACCGCCGGTACGGGCAAGCTGCCCTTTGTGACCGCGGCAGGAGGTTTTGCCGTGACCGGAGCTTTCGCCACAGCCAATGCGCTTTCTGCGTTTGCGGGCCCCGGTTGCCGGAGCGGAGTCATGAAGTCTCATAAGAGGTTGAATCGAAATGTTACTGGGATGGATTACAACGCCTTCTTCTCGGCGTTTGCCTTACCACGGGACTTCAGAATGGAGTCAGCCGTGCGCAAAGAGAGGAGAGCGGCGATAGTGGCCTTGACGACGTTAGCGTGATTGCTTGAGCCAAGAGATTTGGCGAGAACATCTTTTACGCCCACAGCCTCGAGCACAGCACGAGCACCACCGCCGGCAATAATGCCGGTTCCTGGCGCTGCTGGCTTGAGCATAATGTAACCACCACCGTGCTGGCCAACAACCTCATGCGGGATGGTGTTCTCACGAAGATTGACGGTAACAAAGTCCTTCTTTGAAGCCTCGGTTGCTTTCTTGATAGCATCCGAAACCTCGTTTGCCTTGCCGAAACCAATTCCGATCTTCCCTTGCTGGTCTCCAGCCACCACAAGAGCACTGAAGCTGAAGCGGCGACCGCCTTTCACGACCTTGGCGCATCGGTTAATATGAACGACTTTCTCGATGATGCCGCCGCGATCATCCGTTTGAGCGCTGCCGCCGAGGAACCCCTCGACGCTTTTGTCTGCTGTTGCGATTTCTGACATAGTTAGACGGTGTGCTGGCTAGCTTAGAATTGGAGGCCCTTTTCGCGGGCTGCATCGGCGAGTGCCTTCACTTTGCCGTGATAATTGAATCCACCGCGGTCAAACACAACACTTGTGATGCCCTTGCCTGCGGCGCGCTCTGCTACAGTAGCGCCCACGCGACTGGCTGTAGCAATATTTGCTGATCCACCGAAACCTTTTTCCTTGGTCGAGGCGGAAACAATTGTGACCCCCTTGTCGTCGTCGATGACTTGGGCATACACATTTTTGTTTGAGAAGTAAACTGCGAGGCGTGGACGCTCGGCAGTACCACGCACCTTGCGACGAATACGGGTGTGGATGCGCTTGCGAATTTCTTTGCGTTTGATCGTGGCCATGATGGCTGGTTCGAAAGTTGGGGGTTACTTGACGGACTTGCCAGCTTTGCGGCGAATGTGCTCACCTGCATAGCGCACTCCTTTGGCCTTGTAGGGCTCCGGTGGATAATACGCGCGGACATCTGCGGCGAATTGACCGACTACTTGTTTGTCGATGCCTTCAACTGAGATTTTGGTGTTCTCGTTGACGGTCACTTTCAAACCCTTCGGGATTGGATGAAGACGCGGGTGAGACTGACCAAGACTAAGGTCGAGATTTGTTCCCTTCACCGAAGCGCGGAATCCTACGCCGTGAATCTCAAGGTCTTTGCGATACCCATCGCTCACTCCCTTGACCATGTTACTAATGAGACGTTGGGCCGTACCATGAAGGGCACGGGTCCGACGTTCATCGTCAACACGGTTAACAGTGACATTAGCACCTTCCACTTGGACGGTTATTCCAGCGGGTAGAGTCCAGTCGAGCTTGCCCTTAGGGCCCTCGACGTTGACCGCACCATCATTGCCGACTTTGACGGCTACTTTGGCTGGCAATGAAATGATTTGTTTTCCTACGCGAGACATGAAGTAATCGTGGGATAAGAGTTACCAGACAAGGGCGAGAAGTTCACCACCAAGCTTAGCTTTGCGAGCCTTGGAGCCGGTCATGACGCCTTTAGAAGTTGATAAAATCGAAATGCCAAGCCCACCGAGAACACGAGGGATCTCGTTCACGGCCACATAAGTGCGAACGCCAGGCTTCGAAACACGACGAAGTGCCCTAATGACTGGTGCCTTGTTGTCATACTTCAGCTTGAGCTTAAGTTGAGGGTGGGCCGCTTTGGTATCCACTTCGTAGGACCAAATGTAGCCCTCTTCCGCAAGGATTCGGGACATTTCGGCTTTGATTTTTGAGTAAGGCGCTAGCACTTCGGCCAAGCCTGCGGCACTTGCATTACGCACGCGGCTGAGAAAGTCAGCGATTGGGTCGGTATTCATCTAATTAGTCTTATAAATGGGGGCTGACTCGATTAATCAGGCGGCTTCGGACTGTTCGCCGTCCTCCTTTTTGGCCTGGACCGTGCGCTCACGGAATGGCATTCCAAGCGCCTTCAACATCACGCGAGCGTGATCATCATTGTTGGTGCTGGTCACAAAAGTAACATCGAAACCGAGTGATCGCTTAACTTTGTCGAGCTCAATCTCGGGGAAAATCGATTGATCGGTGATTCCGAGCGTGTAGTTGCCGCGTCCATCAAATGAACGAGGCGGAACTCCGCGGAAGTCGCGAATACGAGGCACTGCAGTTCTCACCAAACGAAGCATGAAGTCATACATGCGCCGACCACGGAGTGTCACTTTCACACCCACAGGCTCTCCCTGACGAAGCTTGAAGTTGGCAATAGCTTTCTTAGCATACGCCACCTGAGGTTTCTGGCCGGTGATCAACGCAACTTCGTTCGATGCATCATCAATAGCAACTTTCCGGTCAGCCTCAGAGCCGATAGAGCAGTTTACCACGATCTTCTCAAGACGTGGGACTTCGTGGATATTTTCCAGCCCAAGCTGTTTCTTGAGCTCAGGAATGATTTCTTTGTAGTGGGTTTTTAGTGCTGGTTCCATGTTTTTTGTCGGCTTGATCCGCCGCCTTTCCTCAACGCCAAAAGTGTTTTCGGGCCAAGGGGGCGAGGATATTGCTCAGTTACGACTTCTTCTCAACAGACTTCTTGGCAGTTTTTGTTGCGGCTTTTTTGGCCGCCTTTTTTGCTGTGGGTTTCTTTTCTGGCTCACTGGCCAGTTTCACGTTTGAAATGTGGATAGGACGCTGGATATCCACAAAACCACCTTGGGGATTTTTCTGGCTTGGGCGAACCGTCTTTTTGATCGTAGCGACTCCTTCAATCGTTACACGACCTTTTCCTGGCTGAACGCCAAGAATGGTTCCAGTAGCTCCTTTGAATGCGCCACTGATGACTTGGACCAGATCGCCTTTCTTCACATGGGTTTTGATACGGCTCATAGCACTTCTGGGGCGAGCGAAACAATTTTCATGAAGTTCTTGTCGCGCAGCTCACGAGCGACAGGACCAAAAATGCGAGTTCCCTTTGGGTTGTTGTCTTTGTCGATGATCACGATAGCATTGCGATCAAAGCGAAGGATAGAACCATCAGGGCGGCGGATAGGGGCTGCGGTGCGAACGACCACTGCGCGCACGACTTCACCCTTCTTAACTGCTCCTGTTGGAGTGCTCTCGCGAACGTGAGCCGTGATGATATCACCGACGTGGGCGAAACGGCTGTTTTTCTTTCCGAGCACACCAATCATCTTGGCATGTCTGGCACCGGTATTGTCGGCAACCAGGATATCTGATTCCATTTGAAGCATAAAACTTGTCTCCTGCTTTCCGTTAGTGTTTAAGCACCTCCACAAGGCTCCAGCGCTTGAGCTTGCTCAATGGCCGAGTCTCTTCGATCAAGACCTTATCGCCTTCTTTGGCTGCCTCTTTGTCATCGTGAGCATAAAACTTGGACGTTTTACGCACGATCTTTTTGAACTTTGGGTGAGGAACCCGGCGCTCGACCTCAACTACGATGGTCTTGCTCATTTTGTCTGAGACAACGACACCAACGCGCTGCTTGCGCACCGGAGCCTTGGCTGCTGGGGTTTCCTGGGTGGTAGTATCACTCATGATAGTTTAGTTGGGTCGAAGAGTGATTAGGCAGCTGCGGTAGCTGCCTTGCGACTGCGCTCGTTGATGAGCGTAACCACACGAGCAACTTCACGGCGGATGAGACGGAGGCGAGATGGATTCTCCAATTGGCCACTCTGCTGCTGAAGGCGCAGATGCAACGCTTCCTGGAGCAGGTCCTTGCGGTGCTTCGAGAGCTCCTCAACGGACATTTCGCGCAGTTCCTTGATCTTCTTCATGGTTTTAGGGATTGTAAATCGTTAATGGGCACCCTGACGGACGACGAAGCGAGTGCGGATGCCGAGTTTAGCTGCGGCGAGACGGCAAGCATCACGGGCTGTTGCCTCGTTAACTCCAGAGATTTCAAAAAGCATGGTGCCAGGGTAAACCACGGCCACCCAAAACTCAGGTGAACCCTTGCCCTTACCCATCCGTGTTTCTGGAGGACGTGCAGTAACCGGTTTGTGAGGAAATACCCGGATGAACACACGACCCTTACGCTTGAGGTCACGGGTAATGGCCACACGACAAGCCTCAATCTGATTGTTTTTGATCCAGCCGCGCTCTAGGCACTGAAGACCAAACTCACCGTAGTCGATCTTGTTGCAACTGCTTGCATTTCCTGCGCGGCTTCCGCGCTGGGTCTTGCGGTACTTTACTCTAGAAGGCAAAAGGGCCATGACGTGTCTTTATCTAAGGTTCTGGGATGAAAAATGAGTCTACTGAGCTACTGGAGATGGAACTTCGGCTGCAGCTACGACCTCTGCTTCGGGCGTGCCGCGAGCCGGACCCCTGCCGCGTCCACCACCGCCAGGTCCACGGCCACCGCCAGGTCCCCGACGATCACCAGGCTGACGCTCACGACGCTCACGGCGCTCACCACCTTGACGAGGGGCGCTGGTGTCGAGGTCTGGACGCTTATTCAGCCAGACTTTGACTCCAATGATCCCGTAAACTGTCTTTGCCTCGGCAAATCCATAATCAATTGGGATCCGCAGAGTTTGGAGAGGTACTTTACCCTGGCGATACCATTCCGCACGAGCAATGTCACCACCGCCAAGACGGCCAGAACAACGGATTCGGATGCCATCGGCGCCAAACTCCATGGCAGTCTGCACGGCTCGCTTCATCGCACGACGGAACGAAATACGACGCTCGAGTTGGACAGCGACTGTCTCTGCTACGAGTTGTGCATCTAGTTCTGGCTGCTTGATCTCAAAGATATCGATCTTAACTTGCTTACCGCCACACATCTCGGAAATCTTTGCGCTCATCACGTCGATCTCCTGGCCCTTGCGACCAATAACTAGGCCTGGGCGAGCTGTATGAAGAGTCACCCGCACAAGGTTCCATGCGCGTTCGATCACGATGCGAGCAATAGCGGCCTGCATCAGCTTGTCTTTGAGGTATTTGCGGATGGCAATGTCACTGTGTAGGAAGTCTGCAAACTCCTTCTCAGGAGCATACCACTTAGAACGCCAGTCCTTCTGAACTGCGAGGCGGAAACCGATTGGATTGACTTTTTGTCCCATGATGTTTGGTGCGAACGGTTCTAACTATTAGGAATCTTGAGCCTTGCGTGCGCGCTTGGCTTTTGGCTTTTCGGTGGACACGACTTCGGCCGCACTAGCTGCCTTGGCGCCATCTTTTTTCTCAGACTCTGGCTTTTGGTCCAAAATCACGGTGATGTGAGTCATCCGCTTCTTGATCGCTGCCGCAGAACCACGAGCACGTGGCATAATGCGACTGAGCGAAGGTCCTTCAGTAGCAGTAGCGCTTTTCACGATCAATGTATCTGGATCGATCTCGTGATTGTTCTCAGCATTGGCAACGGCCGATTGAAGAGTCTTGCCAACCAAGAAGGCGGCTTTCTTCGGAGTGTAGGCCAGAACGGCGAGCGCGTTGGAAACTGGCATTCCCTGAATGGCGCGGGTCACTTCGCGAGCCTTGAGGCAGGAGATCCGCGCATACTTATAGACTGACTTTACTTGCATAACGACAACGGTGGGGGCTTAAAATGCTCGATTGGGGTCAATTTGGCCGCGATCACCAACGGTGGGCACAGCACCTTGGGCCAAAGATTCTTGAACGACGGCACCGCAAACTGATTTGCGAACGTCTACTACTAAAACTTGTGCGATAGGCTGTTCACCACGGTATAACGTGAAGGGCATTCCAACCCGAACGCCTTGCCGCGAACCTACGTTTAACACGGTCAATGCTGCCTCCGGCTTCCATGACACCACCTTGGCGTTGTGAAGGTCAGTTGCGCTTTCTGATGTAGTTCCTGCACCACTTGAGGTTCGAACAGCCTCCTCAGCGCGGCTAAGAGCCACATCGAGCGCCCCCTTTGAAGACGCATCATTGTTTTTTGCAAACACCAATGCAGCCTCCGAGAGCGCCATTAGGGCATCGGTGACATTACGCTTTTGATCGTCGACGATACGAAGATCAGAAAGAGCAGCCAACAATTTCTCTTGGACTTGATCACGACTACCTTCCAATGCGCCAATGCCGAGGCCCTCAAGGACAGTCCGCAATTTCTCGAACTGCTCACGAGCCTGGGCGGCATCGCTATTGGCTGCAGCAACGGACTGCGTCAAAGTGGTGATCTGAACTTTAGAAGCGGCTAGCTGTGCTTCAAGCTCACGAATCTGACGCGCAGATGCCTCAAGCGTGGTCTTTAGTTCAAGTAACTCAATGTTACCCGATTCACCACTCTGTTGAGCAGGCGACAACGGTGACCACGCAAGAACCAACACAATTGATATCCCAAACCAGCAACGAACTGCCCCAGCGACCGCAGTTGCTGCGGCGCGAGTTTGTTCGTAATGCTGGGAATGGGTAAACATCAGAATGAAGCGATAGATTACTTGGTTGCCTTAGCGGTATGTGCACCGTGAGCCTTGAATACACGGGTCGTAGCAAACTCGCCCAATCGGTGCCCAACCATGTTCTCCGTTGCATACACGCTGACGAAGTCCTTACCGTTGTGCACAAGGAAGGTATGACCAACGAGGTCAGGCGTGATCATGGAGGCGCGTGACCAAGTTTTGACAGGACGCTTTAGCTTAGCGTCGTTGAGTGCATCGACCTTAGCCAGAAGCTTCTGGTGGACGTAGGGACCCTTTTTGAGCGAGCGAGGCATAAATTTAGTTCAGAACGAAGATTACTTGGAGTTGCGGCGGCTAACGATAAAGCGGCTCGTCGCCTTCTTGGGTTGACGAGTCTTCTCGCCCTTAGCGTGTCCCCATGGGGACAGAAGGTGTTGGCGTCCACCACCGGACTTCGAACGACCTTCACCACCACCGTTCGGGTGATCGATTGGGTTCATGCACATACCACGCACAGTCGGGCGAGTGCCCTGCCAACGAGTACGGCCAGCTTTACCGGAAACCACGTTCATGTGCTCAGAGTTGCCAACTTTACCGACAGTCGCGTAGCAAGTTGCCTTGATCTTGCGAACTTCTCCCGATGGCATCTTAACGAGAGCATAGTCACCTTCACGGTTGGAAAGGATCGCCTCTTGCCCAGCAGCCCGTGCGACTACGCCACCGCGACCAGGCTGGAGCTCAATATTGTGGATGCTTGTTCCCAGTGGAATCTTGCCAAGAGGAAGAGCGTTACCCACTTCAGGAGCAGCCTTTTCGCCAGCAATCACAGACGCACCGACTTCAAGGCCAATTGGAGCAAGAATGTATGCTTTTTCTCCATCAGCATATTGAATCAGAGCAATACGTGCAGAGCGGTTCGGATCATATTCGATACCAATCACTTTGGCGGCCACATCATGACGAGAGCGCTTGAAGTCGATCAGACGATAACGTCTTCTGTGCCCACCGCCGATATGGCGACAAGTGATGCGACCAGTGTTATTACGACCACCAGACTTGCGCAAGGCAACGGTCAATGACCGTTCTGGCTTGTCTTTGGTCACCTCATCAAATGAGTTCCACTGCTTGTAGCGGTTGGTGGGAGTATTGGGCTTGAATGCTTTGAGCGCCATGGCTGCGATTCGGTTAAAGGTTGTTCGCTGACTTAAGCGAGTGCTGGCGAGGAAAAGAGGTTATACGAGGTCGATGCGCTCGCCGTCCTTCAGACGCACGATAGCTTTCTTCCAGTGATTAGTGCGTCCGTAGTCTGCGCGGCGCTCCCGCTTGGCTTTACCACCAAACTGAGCTGTGCGAACAGCGACAACTGTTTTCCCGAAAAGCTTTTCAACAGCCTGACGGATTTCCACTTTAGTGGCCTTTGGATCGACCTTAAAGACGAACTCGTTGTTTTTCTCGCCGAGGAGGGTGGCCTTCTCAGTCAAACGGATGTTCTTGATGACTTGATAGAGATCTTGCATGGCGAGAAGTTAAGCGGTCCTCCGAGCGAGGGTTTCGAGTGCATCGGCCGTTATTACGACCTTTTCAAAATTGAGGAGTTGTTCAGCATTGACTTCGTCAGCACTGATAAGCTGGACAGACTGGACATTGCGGCCTGCCCGGAAGGTGTTCTCATCGAAACGTCCACCCACGATCAGCACCTTACGGCTGTCAGTGATAGCTTTGACCGCTGACACAAAGCTCCTGGTCTTTCCATCTGGGATGCTGATACCATCAACACTCAAAACAGCACCGTCGTTGATCCGAGCCGTGAGCGCAGCACGAAAAGCAAGTTGACGCGCTTTCCGGTTGGTCTTCTTCGAATAGTCACGAGTGCGAGGACCAAAAACGGTGGCACCGCCACTCCAAATCGGGCTCCGGCGGCTACCCATACGGGCATTACCAGTTCCCTTTTGCTTCCAGAGTTTCTTACCGGATCCAGCCACTTCTCCACGACGCTTCGTGTGAGCGGTTCCCTGACGACGGTTTGCACGATACGCGACCAGGGTCTCATGAAGAGCCTGTGCACCTTCCCCCGAGTCAGTTAGATTGAGATTTGCGGCCTGTGCGGCCTGCGATGAAAAGACGGTTGCCATGTTGTTTTGCCTCCGTGGTTAAACTTACTTGTTCTCCGGCTGGGCTTTCTTCTTTGCCGCCCGGATGATTACATATGTGCCCTTGTTTCCAGGAACGCTGCCCGAGACGAGCAAAACTCCCTCTTCAGGACGGCTCTGGACAATCTCAAGATTTTGCACGGTCCGACGCACCACACCCATGTGACCTGGCATCTTCTGGTTCTTCCAAACCAAACCAGGAGTCAAACGACAACCGATGGAACCCGTTCGGCGATGCATCATGTGTCCGTGTGCGGCGGGTTGACCAGCAAAGTTGTGGCGCTTAACCACACCCTGGAATCCCTTTCCTTTCGTCACTCCGATCACATCAACAGGAGCGCCAGCAACAAAAGCCTCAGGTCCAAGCTTTGCACCTGCTTGAGGCAGCTGATCATCTCCGGCCACGCGAAACTCAACGATCTTGCGCTTTGGAGCCTCAGCACCCCACTTCTTGAAGTGGCCGAGTTGAGCTTTGTTCATGCGCTTCTCCTTTTGGTCATCAAAACCAACCTGAACTGCGCTGTAGCCATCCTTCTCTGCGGATTTTTTTACCTGTAACACTTGATTGCCAGCCACCGAGATGACGGTCACCGCAACTGCGCTACCGTCAGCTTTGTAGATTTGCGTCATTCCAAGTTTTTTCCCAATAAGACCGAGACTCATACTTTTAGTTTCTCTATTGTTGCGTTCGATTAGAGCCCAAAACTAGATCCGAATCGTGATGTCCACGCCGGAAGGAAGATTAAGCTTCTTCAACTCGTCGACTGTGCGAGCGGTTGGGTCTACAATGTCCAGCAGGCGCTTATGCGTGCGGATCTCAAATTGATCCATCGACTTCTTGTCGACGTGAGGCGAACGGTTCACCGTGAACTTTTCGATTCGTGTAGGAAGCGGAATGGGACCTGCCACCTTAGCGCCAGTGCGCTTGGCCGTCTCCACAATATCCGCCGTGGACTTGTCCAGCGTCCTGTAGTCATAGGCCCGGAGGCGGATTCTTATTCTTTGGTTCTGCATGGGTAATTGATTGTGTTAAAGATCAAACTCCTGGGTTAAACGGCTCAGGATTTGCCGCCGCCGCGTTGCTCGACGATCTGCTCCACAATATTCTGCGGCACTTGCTCAAAGTGGGATGGAGTCATGGTATAACTCGCACGACCGCTGGAAAGAGTCCGGATCGCTGTCGAGTAACCAAACATCTCAGAAAGCGGAACTTCAGCCTTAAGGATACAAAGATTAGCCTTGGTATCCATTCCCTGGATTTTGCCACGGCGGCGGTTCATGTCGCCGAGGATATCGCCTTGATACTGCTCAGGAGTCGATGCCTCAACAGCCATGATCGGCTCAAGGAGGATGCTCTTAGCCTTCTTCATTGCATCCTTCATCGCGAAGATGGCCGCCATGCGGAAGGCGTTTTCATTAGAGTCGACTTCGTGGCTAGAACCATCAAGAAGATCGACCTCGATGTCCACTACTGGGTAACCAGCAATCACGCCATTAAGCACAGACTCAGTGACACCTGCTTTACAAGCATTGATGTACTCTTTGGGAATCGTTCCGCCCACAACCTTATTCTCGATGACAAGGCCTTTACCTTTTTCGGCAGGACGGACACAGAGCACTACGTGACCGTATTGACCACGACCACCCGACTGCTTCACTAACTTGCCCTCGCCATCAGCCGGCTGAGTGATGGTTTCGCGGTAAGCAATTTGAGGCTTACCAGCATCGGTGTCGACCTTGTGCTCACGAAGCATGCGGTCACGCAAAATCTCGAGGTGCAGTTCACCCATTCCAGCGATGATGGTTTGGCCAGTCTCCTCGTCGGTCTTGACGAAGAACGTTGGATCCTCTTCAGACAAACGCTGAAGGGCATTCGCCATCTTCTCCTGGTCACCCTTGGTCTTAGGCTCAATGGACATGCTGATCACCGGCTCAGGGAATGAAGGCGGCTCAAGCTGGATGTCGAAATCTTCGTCGCAAAGCGTATCACCAGTTCGCACATCACGAACACCGACCATTGCGGCAATATCGCCAGAGTAACATACGTCGATGTCCTTCTGCACACTGGCCTGAATCTGAATCAAACGGCCAACGCGCTCAGTCTTACGCGTGCGAGGGTTGTAGATTGTGTCACCCTTCTTCACCGCACCAGAGTAGACGCGGAAGAACACGAGACGCCCAAACTTGTCACTCCAAAGCTTGAAAGCCAAACAACAGAACTTGGCGTTATCCGAAGCCTCAGCCAGCACTTCAATGCTGTGATCTTCAGGGTTGATACCCTTGGCGGCCGGGATGTCGAGAGGACCAGGAAGGTAGTCAATCACAGCGTCAATCAGATACTGCACTCCCTTATTCTTGAATGCCGATCCACCAACCATCGGAATGATCTGGTTAGCGATCACCGCACGACGAAGTGCCATTTTGACATCAGGCACCGTGATCGGCTTCTCCTCAAGGAACATAGTCCCGAGTTCGTCATCAACGTTGCACAACTCTTCAACCAACTCGCTGTAAGCCTGCTCCGCCTTCTCAATTTCGGCACCCTGGAGCTCACGAACCTCATAGGTCGAACCCAGCTTGTCGTTGTCGAGATAGATGATCGATTTTTTGTTAATCACATCAATCTGGCCACTGAGATTGTCTTCGGCACCGATTGGAATGAGGATTGGGAAGGCATTCGCCCCAAGCTTTTCACGAACATCCTTCACGACATTGTCAAAGTTGGCACCAACACGGTCCATCTTGTTGACGAACGCAATCCGAGGAACGCCATACTTCTGCGCCTGGCGATAAACCGTCTCAGACTGAGGCTGAACGCCGGCAACACCGCAAAGAACGAAAATAGCGCCATCGAGAACTCGAAGAGAACGCTCCACTTCAGCCGTGAAGTCCACGTGCCCAGGAGTATCAATGATGTTAACCCGAATGTCTTCCAACTCACGAAGCTTGAAGATACCTTCTTCCTTCAACTGCTTCCACTTGGCCGTCACCGCAGCCGACGTGATGGTAATGCCACGCTCCTTCTCCTGCTCCATCCAGTCAGTTGTAGCCGCCCCATCATGGACTTCACCGATCTTGTGAATCATTCCTGTGTAAAACAGGATACGCTCAGTGAGGGTCGTCTTGCCTGCGTCAATGTGGGCGCAGATCCCGATATTCCGGGTGCGCTCAAGAGGGTATTCGCGATTTGGGCTATTTACGTTGGACATGGGGTTTTGCGGAGTAATGAGGCTCTAACAGAGGACTGTGACAGAAAAACTAGAAGCGGAAGTGAGCGAAGGCACGGTTAGCTTGAGCCTGCTTATGCACCTCGTCGCGCTTGCGGACAGAGTTACCTTGATTCGACGCCGCATCACGAAGTTCATTTGCGAGCGCGCGATGCATTGGAGTACCCTTGCGACTGCGCGCAAAACCAATAATCCAGCGAAGAGCCAGCGATTCAGAGCGAGCAGCCGAAACCTCAATAGGCACAGGATACGTGGCACCACCAACACGACGAGCCTTTACCTCGACCTTTGGCTTGGCGTTCTCAATAGCGCGCGTAAAGGTCTCAAGCGGATCTACCGCGTCCGACTTTTCATTGAGGGCATCAATAGCCGAATAGACGATGCGCTCCGCAAGAGACTTCTTGCCGGATACCATAATCTTATTGATCAAATGAGCCACCAACTCGCTATCATAGCGGGAGTCGCGCAACTCAGGCTTTTCGTAAACTCTTTTCCTGCGGGCCATGGTAAATCAGATTCTAGATGGTTTGTCGATACAGACGGGCTATTACTTCTTCTTGCCAGCCGCTACTGCAGCACCAGGCTTCGGACGCTTTGCACCGTATTTTGAGCGGCCGCGACGACGAGCCTCAACGCCAAGGCAGTCGAGAGTTCCACGAACGATGTGATAACGCACACCAGGCAAGTCCTTCACACGACCACCACGCACAAGAACAATCGAGTGCTCCTGCAAATTGTGACCTTCTCCGCCAATATACGCGATAACCTCGAAGCCATTTGTGAGACGAACCTTAGCAACCTTACGCAAAGCCGAGTTGGGCTTCTTTGGCGTACGAGTCATCACCTGCAAACACACACCACGCCGCTGAGGGCAGTTGGCCAAGGCAGGTGACTTCGACTTCACCGCTTTACTGCGGCGACCGTGTCTCACAAGTTGATTAATGGTTGGCATAGGGCGTTAGAAAAACTGTCTCTTGAGAAAATAAAACTGGGGCACAATTTGAAGGAAAACCTTCGCTATCGCTTGCGACCCCAGGAGACAATTTGCCCATCCCACCGCTTGATGTGCTGCCTATGTCCGGGGCTCGCTTCCGATAGAAAAGACCCGCCGAAACGGGCCTTTGAAACAAGGCTGCACGAGGCAGCCAGGGCTGTGGAGCGCGGAGACTAGCACCCTCGGCAATGGGCGCAAGGAGTTTTTAGATTATTTTCAAGATGTTGATCGATTTCTGACGAAACTCGTCCAGAACTTTTTTGGTAACGCCAAAGCTCTCGGATTCCGTCAGCTACATGTCCCAAGTGATCGATCCCATCGTTCATATTGTTGACTGGCATTGGTAATGATGGATTTTATAGCTTGCGCTTACTTCTCGTGATCCTTCAAGCTCTTTTTGCCGCCGTTCAACTCGTCGGCGCGGGCCCTGATCGACAACTCCCTCACCCAGTGTTGCGGATGGGATCCCCTCTGCGTGGAAAAGCTATCCTCCGCGCTGATCAAACTCACCTCAAGAAGCTAGCTGCCTGGCACCGGATGCCTGAAAGTCGCCTCCGAGAAGTGGTGGCCTCTGATAGCGCTATTTGCATGGATGCTAGGGGAAGACTTCACTACACCTGTGCTGCGTTATCTGCCCTCATCAATGCTAGAGCATCCGTCGAACCCCGGTCAACTACTCTACAAGGCAACACGGCCAGTGAAGTTTTCAAGCTTCACTCCCTGCCTGGGGCAAACTTGACCATCCACATCGATTTTGACGGTCACACAACGGTAGGGACCGATTGGAATACCAATGTCTCTTCTGGTTCACCTATCATTACGCCTCCCTACGACAGTGACGGCAACACGAGCGCCTTCTCGGATGCAGAGCTAGCCTCCATCAAGCAGATCTGGGAGCAGGTCTCTGAAGACTACGCTCCATTCAAGGTTGACGTCACTACTGAAGATCCAGGCCCTGACGCGCTCACCAAGTCCAACCCATCCGACGCCTCATACGGAATCCGGATCTGCGTTGGTGGCAGCAGTTACGACTGGTATGGCAGTGGCGCGGGTGGTGTGGCTTACCTCAACAGTTTTGACGAACCCACGGATACACCTGCATTTGTTTTTGAGGCACAACTTGGCAACGGCAACCCTCACTACACCGCAGAAGCAGTTGCTCATGAGGCGGGACACACCTTTGGTCTACTGCACGATGGCGTCACAGGAGGCACACCCTACTTCGAGGGCCACGCTGATTGGGCTTCGATTATGGGAGTGAGCTACTACAAAGCCATCACTCACTGGAGTAAAGGCGAATACGCCAGTGCAAACAACGTCCACGATGACTTAGCACTCATAGCAGGCTACACAGGCTTACGCACGGACGACCATGGGGGCACGACTTCCACTGCCACTCCCACTGGAGCATCTGCTGTGACTCAGCGTGGGCTGATCCACTCGCGTTCAGACCGAGACTTTTTCAAGTTCGCCACCGAGGCAGGCCCCGTTACGATCCAAGGCAGCCTGACGACCGCAAAGCCAAATCTTAACATTGAATTGCGTATCTACGATTCATTGGGAACTTTGCTTTTGACCCAGTCTCCCACCAGTGAACTTTCTGCGAACCTCTCGCTAACAGTGCCTCGCGGAACTTACTATGTGCGGGTCGATGGTGTGGGAGAAGGTTCCCCCATCAACGATGGCTTCAGTGATTACGGAAGTGTAGGTAACTACGAACTCAAAATCCTGCCAACAGAGAACTCCTCCATTTCAGTTGCCGGAATCGCAATGAGCAGGCAGTTTTCGTCGGAAGGAGCCATAACGACGGCTATCGTCCGTGTCGTCAATCAAAACGGAGTTCCTGTCTCGGGTGTTCAGGTAGCTGGGACTTGGTCAGGAAATACCTCTGGCGTGGTCAGCAGGGCCACGGTGACAAACGGCCAAGCTGCCTTTAGCACCTCCCGACTGCTGACCGTCGGAACTACCACTTTCACCGTTAATGAGTTGGCGCACGCAATGGCAACCTACAACGCGAGCGCAAACCGCGAATCAAGTGACTCCATCCAATAAGCATCAGCCTAAGGCTCAGTCGCCTGACTTTTTGGCTTCTCCTTTCGGAGTCTTGCCACTTCAATCTCAACCTGCTTTCGGTATTCCTCTCCAAGAGTTTTGAGCGCAGTCATTTTGTCGACAGGTAGCGCAGACCGCAGTTTCTCCACAGCTGCCGCCACGGTAGGCATCGACATAACACGCTCATGAAGCTTTTTTGCAGCATCGCGATGCTCGGGCTTAGCCAGTCCATACAGTTCCATCGACAACCTCCCCACCGCAGCATCAACAAACTTCGGGTCTTCCGGGCGCGGCAGCTTGATTCGGTCCCGCATGATATCCCATGGAGTCGGTGGGCGAATCTTGGCTAGAATCTTTGCAGCTTCCGGGTCAGCTTTAGATACCGCAGCCTCCATCGCCTTGCGGAACTCCTCGTTAGCCTTCATCGCTTTATCTTTAGCCGCCTCGACTTCAGGGGTCTTCCATGCTGCTTCGAGGGCACTGCGCACTTTTGCCCGCTCCTCATCGGTGAGCTTGGCAAAATCACTTTCTCTCCCTGGTCCACCGCCCTTGGAGAAAGGTCCACGTCCAAAGGCACCGAATGGAGGCCTAGCATCACGGTCAAGACTCCCGCTTGGAGCCGGTGGGGATTCGCCCTGCGATGATGGACTCCCCTGCCCTGCGGCGAGCACGGCGTATGAGAGAGCTAGGAATGTAAAAAGCAATTTCACGGTTGGTAACTTGGTAGAAAACTGGACCGATGGCAATCAGTGAACACCGGAACTGGCAATAGGTTGCACTTGGCCCGCTGCGTGCTCCTTTGGACCCCAACCCCAAGATTCAAACGACAAAATCATGCCAGTTGCCACACCTTCTCAATACCGTTCCATGCTGGATGCTGCCCAAAAAGGCGGCTATGCCTACCCCGCTATCAACGTCACATCCCTGCCCACCATCAACGGTGCGCTGCGGGCTTTCGCTGAGTCAAAATCTGACGGGATCATCCAAGTAAGCACGGGCGGTGGAGAGTTTGCGTCTGGCACTTCTGTCAAAGACATGGCGCTCGGTGCCATCGTGCTCGCTGAGGCTGTGCACCGACTTGCAGCAAGATACAACGTCCTCGTGGCACTTCATACCGACCACTGCCACCCGAAGAATGTCGAGAAGTTCCTGAAGCCCCTGATCGCAGCCACCGCAGAGCGCCGTGCCTCTGGCCAGGGCAACCTTTTCAACTCCCATATGTTTGACGGATCAGAGCTTAGCCTCGCGGACAACATCAAGCAATCCACTGCCCTGATGGAAGAATGTGTGAAGCATGAAATCATCCTAGAAGTCGAGGCTGGGGTTGTAGGCGGTGAGGAAGATGGTCACGACACCACCGGCGTTGCTAATGACAAGCTGTACACAACGCCCGAGGACATGCTCGCCGTCTATGAGGCACTCTCACCACTGGGGCGGTTTATGTTTGCCGCGACATTTGGTAACGTGCATGGCAGCTACAAGCCAGGGGCCGTCAAATTGAAGCCCACCATTTTGCGCGATGGCCAAAAGGCAGTAACAGACAAACACGGAGCTTCGGCTGAAATGGATTTGGTATTTCATGGCGGCAGCGGCACCCCACTGGAGGAGATTCGCGAGACTCTGGGCTATGGCGTTATCAAAATGAACATCGACACCGATACGCAATACGCCTTCACCCGCCCCATCGCTGACCACATGTTGAAGAACTACGATGGAGTCCTGAAGATCGACGGTGAAGTGGGTGACAAAAAGGCATATGACCCACGTGGCTACCTCAAGAAGGCAGAGACCAGCCTCTGTGATCGTTTGAAGGTCGCTTGTGACGACCTCCTAAGCACGGGCAAGACGATCTTTGGTTCGGTCTGAACTGAACTTATACCCTAGCACAAAAGAATGGAGCAGGCGAAGCAGCCCAATCCCTTTGTGGACTTGGCTTTGACCGTCCTGCTCCCGTCTTTTGCCCTGGAGAGCCTCAGCACCAAGGCATGGTTGGGTCCAAATGCGCCGATCTGGGCACTTGCCATCGCTTCAGCCCTTCCACTTGGCTACGGTGTCTGGTGCTGGCTCAATAAGACCGGCCTCAACTTCTTCTCAGTTTTTGGGCTGATCGCCGTCATCCTCACGGGTGGGCTTGGTTTAATGAAGCTAGAGACCCACTGGTTTGCGTTCAAAGAGGCTTCCGTGCCGGTCATCCTTGGGCTGTGCTTTCCGCTCAGCTTTCTTTGGAAACGCCCATTGGTGGAAGCACTGCTCTTCCAACCTCACATCATGAATGTGACGTTGCTGCGGAAGTCGGTCGAAACCGAACCGAAAGCATCGCAGTTCCGCCAACTCATTTGGAGAGCGTCCCTCGGCATGGGGGGCATGATGCTTCTCTCAGCAGTCATCAACTACGCTCTGGCGATGTGGTTGTTGAAGGGACTCGTGCCACAAACCCCGGAACACAACAGCGCCCTTTCCAAGCTCAATTGGGGAGGCCTTCTGGTCATAGGGGTGCCAATGATGGCTGCCATGTTCTTCATTTTGCTGCGATTACTAAGAGGAATCGAGGAAATCACAGGCCTTGATCGCGAAGATATTCTGAACTCCGGCAACACAGTGCGTCGATCGGTGGGCGAATCACCCGAAAAACACTGAAAATACAGTTTATATAATAAATATTGCGGATTTGTTAGATATCTGCTAGGGTGAGAGATGTTTCAGTCCATTTCCCGCCAGTATTTACTCTCAGCAGTGACTATCCTGCTTTGGGCGGTCATCTGGAGTCCTGCCGCTGTCAGGGGTGATCAACTCTTCAGCAACACTGGGTTTGAAAACGGCACTTGGAGCGGAACTTATGACTTTGTAGACACAGACAACGCGACTCAGCTTTGGACACTCCCCCAACTGCTTCCCGGCTGGAAAACCGCCACCAATACGGTGTGGGTTGATGATCCCTCACGTGCAGCTGAAGGGGGGAGGTTTTTATGGCTTGATCCGTCGTTTGGTCCAACCATCTGCGTCTCAAATACACTCGCGGTGGCTTCCAGTGGCGACAGTTCACTTGGCTTAGTCAGTGGTGGCACTTACAGCATTAACGCGAGCTATGCCTTTTTTGACCCAGGTGACCCAACTGCGGGTGATCCCATGAACTCCTCCTTCGAGATCTACGCCTTGCTTGGAGACAATAGTTTTGGACTCGATCCTGGCAGCAGGATTGACTTCTACTTCGACACTGGTGAGGTCTCGCCGTGGACGAACGGCGGCACCGGCAGCGGATTAAACTGGTATGATGCAAACATTCAGTTCACGCTCGGTGACGTCACTGGCTATGACTACATGACTTTCTTCTTTAGCGCGCCAGTTCACTCTGAGCTGGAACCTAGCCGAGGCGTGGCAGTGGATAACATTACGCTCGCCGCTGTACCCGAGCCGGGGTCACTCCTGCTACTCTGCACTTTGGGTGCGTCTTTTGTCAGAAGGCGCCGAAGCTAACTCAGTCAATCATTGAGAATCGGTGACAACAGCCCTCGGCGCGGACAAGAGTGACGGCACTTCTCCCTCGTCGGAAAGAATCGACTCCAGTTCTGGCAATCTAAATGCCGCCTCGCTCGATTTCATCGATGACGAAATGCCGTCGATTTGTGCACTGAGTCCCGCACTGTCCCGGGTGGTCATTCCCACTTCACAAAGATGTGTGATTTGCTGCTCGGTTTTGTCGATGTCTGCCGCCACCACATCTAGATTGGATGCTGCCTTGTCGAAGTTATCAATGCGACCTTGGATAGTCTGCATCCTTTCCCGAATCGATGTGGTGAGGCGTCCCTCGACTCCACCTGCAGCCTTGTCTTTCTCTTGCGATGCCCGCAGCTGATTTTCGGCTGCCGAGAGCTCCGATGCCATGCCATCCCGACTGGCTGAGGACAAAAACCTCTGTAGCCCAGAGCGTTGGTGCAAAAGCTTGAGAAAAAGCCACAACAAGCGATCCAACGACTCTGCCCTGAAGTTATCTGTGCCGTCATCTGCACCTCTAGAATCCAAGGCACGCCGAAGTTCCAAGAGATTGCCGCAACGGTTTCGCAGAATCTCAAATCTCTCCCGATCCACAGGAAGAAGGAAGCTCATCATCTCCTTCAATTGGCCACCCGCATCGTGCTGAGAATGCTCCTTCACGAGCTCCTTTCCCCTTAGCAACTTCTGAAATCGCGGATTGAGCCCCAAGAAACCAAGATAACTGATTTCAGCTGCTGCCAGCAGGGGGACCCAGCCCACGGCGGCCGGCCCACTGAGAGCTGCAAACGCAACCACCGCGCCAAGTCCCAAAAGGTGCCAGTGCCACAAAAAAGCACGCTTTAACGCCGAACCTGCACTTTCAATCGCCATGAAGAATGGGCTACAACTAAGCCGGTCTGTGCCTCATTGCCAGCAAGATCGTTTACTGACGTTAGCTCAGGCCAAGTACAAATCCGCCGCTGACCCGTTTGCTGGTCAGCGGCGGCTTATGAGACATTTGACCGAAGGAACCTACTGGCAGGCCTCGCACTCAACCCCGTTCGTTTCGGCGTTGCGGCGGCAGGCTATAGCTTGCTCCTCAGTAAAAGCCTTGCCCACGATACCACGCTTCTCTTTCTCGATCTCCGCAGTGGACTTCTCGATGTTCGAGGCACTGCGGGTGCGGAGGTAATAGGTCGTCTTGAGACCTTTTCTCCATGCAGTGCGATACATCAGTGAAAGAGGTCGCATGTCGCTGTCGCCAAACCAAAGGTTCACGCTCTGGCTCTGATCGATCCACTTCTGACGCCGGGCTGCAGCTTCGATGATGAACGCTGAATCAATAGCAAATGCCGTGGCATATTTCCGCTTCAGGTCGTTGGTGATCTCCTCGATGCTCTCCAGTTCACCATCGGTGTATTTGAGCTTCTTGCGCATCTCCTCGGTCCACAATCCGCGCTTCTTGAGGTCGCGGATCAGATAAGGATTCAGAACCATGAAGTTGCCAGACAAGTTGGCCTTCACCAACATGTTCGAGAACAGAGGCTCGATGCACGGGCTGCTGCCCATGATATTGGAGATAGTAGCAGTAGGCGCGATGGCAAGAACATTGGAGTTTCTCATGCCTTGGCGCTTGATCTTTTCACGCAGAGAAGACCAGTCCATCTTCCCACCACGAGGAACCTCGACTTCGGCCCCACGCTCTCTTTCAAGAAGGTCAATCGTGTCCTGAGGAAGCAGCCCACGGTCCCACTTGGAGCCTTTATAGCTCGGATAGGCGCCTCGCTCAGCAGCGAGATCAGAAGAGGCCTCGTAGGCGTAGTAGGCCACTGCTTCCATGAACTCATCGTTAAACTCGATAGCCTCCTTGGAAGCGAATGGAAGTCCTTTGCGGAAGAGGGCGTAAGCCAACCCCATCACACCCATACCAATCGGCCTGTGACGGCTGTTGGCATTCTGTGCAGGCCCAGTCGGGTAGTAGTTGATGTCGATAACATTGTCCAGAACGCGAACGGCAGTCCGAATGGTCTCACGAAGCTTAGCGTGGTCGATGCCACCAGCTTCATCAAGATGGTTCTCGATGAGCACGGAGCCAAGATTGCAAACCGCAGTCTCATCGGCACCAGTATTGAGTGTGATCTCGGTGCAGAGATTGCTGCTGTGGATCACCCCAACGTGATCCTGCGGACTACGGACGTTGCACGGATCCTTGAAAGTCATCCATGGATGTCCTGTCTCAAAGATTGCTTTGAGCATCTTTTTCCAAAGTTCTAACGCCGATATCTTCCTGCTCCAAATCTCATTGCGCTCTGCCTTGGCTTCATATTCTTCATAGCGATGTTCGAAAGCGGCACCATACAGATCGTGAAGATCGGGAACTTCGTTTGCACGGAACATCGTCCACTCCTGGCGTGCCTCCAGACGCTTCATGAACAAATCAGGAATCCAACTTGCGGTGTTCAGGTCATGAGTGCGACGACGGTCGTCGCCTGTATTGATCCGCAACTGAAGGAAGTCTTCATAGTCGTTGTGCCAGATCTCTAGGTAAGCACAACCACTACCACGGCGCTTGCCGCCTTGGTTTACAGCAATGAGTTGGTCATTGTGCAGTTTCAGGAAAGGAATGACTCCTTGGCTCTCGCCATTCGTGCCCTTGATGTGACCACCAGTGCCACGCACGGCAGTCCACGACCCACCGAGACCGCCCGCCCACTTGGACAAATACGCGTTCTCGGCGATACCGCGTTGCATGATAGACTCGATGCTATCATCCACCTTGTAGAGGTAGCAGGACGAGAGCTGAGAGTGCAGCGTCCCAGCGTTAAACAAAGTCGGTGTGCTAGAGCAGAAACGACGGGACTTGTAGAGTCTGTAAAGAGCGATGACGTGGTTTTCGACACCTTCTTCACCAGCACGCAACTCACGAAGGAACAGTCCCATGGCCACTCGCATCCAGAAGAGTTGCGGGGACTCCAGCCTGCGTTCAGGACTGGTCTTCTTGTCAACAATCAGATAGCGATCAAAAAGCGTCTGAATCCCGAGAAACTCAAAATCCAGATCAGCTGATGGATCAAGCGCATTGGCCAATTTATCCAAATCAAAACGGAGCATGTCTGGGTGAATCCGCTCAATCTCCATGGCGCGAGCCAAGTTGCGCTTGAAGGCGCGACGATGGAACAGACCTAGCGCATCCACGCCATCACGCACGATGTCCCATCCCAACACCTCTTCATAGATGTAAGTGAGCAGCACACGACCTGCGAACCGTGCAAAATCAGCGTCACGTTCCATCAAGGTGCGCGCATTGAGGATGATCGTCGCCTTCAGGTCTTCGGCGCTAATCTCATCGAAAACAGAACGACGAAGTTCTGCCTCAATCTCAGAACGGCTCATGGACAGATCCAGGCCGACGGCGGCATATTCAATCCGGCGTTTAAGGTCTTGAGCGTCCCAAAGATAGCTAGAGTCAGCAGATACCTTCACCAACGGCAGAGTCGTCTGTCCGTCGTCCTTGGCTGCCGCATCCCGAGCCGCTGCTTCCTCCTGGTCACGAAGTGTATTGCGAAGACCACGGTACTGAATGTATGAGCGTGCCACTCTGTAGTGACCTTGCTTCATCAACTCTTCTTCCACGAGGTTCTGCACATCCTCGATGGTGATAAACTGACGCTCTTGCTCTGCCACCTGGCGCGTCACGCTTTCCGCAATGCCAACAGCCGGATCTGAGTCGAGTTCTAGCGACAAAAATGCTTTGCGCACCGCAATCTCGATCTTGTTGTAGTTCCAAGGCACCATTTGGTTGTTCCTGCGGATCACCTTGGTGTTGATGATGATCGGCTGGGGCGGTGGCGTATCGGAGTCCAGCGTGCTCTCCATCTTCTGGCGGCGGACGATCACGGAGCGGGCCAAATCGTGCTGATTGGCTTTGATCAGTGCCTTTTCGATCACGCTGTAGATCTCGTGAGCGGGGATGACACGGCCTGTGTTTTCCGAGGCCTTCGTGTTGATCTCGTCCGCGACAGCCCGGGAGAGCGACTTAACCAGCCGAAGGTTCTCTTCGGTGTAGATATCGCTTTTTTCACGAGCAACGAACAGGTCCGTCAGGGCGTTGCCTAATGTGCTTGCGATCTCGCTGAGATTGAAATCGCGTTCGTGGGTGCCGACCTTGACTTTAAAGCCAACGTCAGGGAGTTGGCCTTCAAGTTCGGCCAATGCATTGTGCCACTCAAAGAGTGTCTTTTCGTGCTTGGGTTTGGTTGCGAGACGCTTGAGTTTTTCGTCTTCGCTGAGGAGATTTGCGATCATGGCTTTCGGAGAGTTGAGTGTTGGTTGTTAAATGCCGGATCGAGTAGTTAATTAAGTGCTGTGGAGTATTCTGGGGACTATTCGAGCGTAGAGGGAAAGGCGAGTCAAAAAGTGGAGCGAAAAACTAGTTCACGTTTGTTCGCTGTTGTTCACATGGTGGCTTAGAGTTCGTCATCGTTACCCACGACGAGCGCGGAAGCTTTCTGGTAGTCGGTGACCTTTGTTTCGAAGAAGTTAGACTCCTTCTTTACGTCGATCACCTCTGCGAGCCATGGAAAAGGGTTCTGCACCCCTGGATTGAGCACAGGGAGACCACAGTCATCCAAGCGCCGATCTGCGATGTAGTCGATGTACTGCTCAAAATCCTGTGCACTGAGGCCCACCGTGGAGACTGGCAGGCAGTCCCGGATGAACTCTTTCTCAAGGGCAATCCCCTCTTTCATGATTTCGACCAGTTCCTGACGAAACTCCGTTGTCCAGATTTCGGGGTTTTCGTCGATCAAGTCCATGAACAAATTGCGGAAGACTTCGATGTGGTTTGACTCGTCCCGCAGCGTGTATTGGAACATCTGACCGATGCCTGGGAACTTGTTCTGGCGGGCTAGGCTCAGAATCATGCCAAAAAGGCCATAAAACTGAGTCCCCTCCATCACCTGGCCAAAAACGAAGATGTTCTGCGCCAAGAGCTTCTTGTTCTCGGGCTGAGTCAGGTCCAAATCCCTCCTTAGCTTGTGAGAAACACGGGTGACGAACTCATTTTTCCGCACGATCGTCGGAATCTGCTCAAACATCGCCTCGCACTCGTGAGGATTGATGCCCAGTGAAGAAATCATGTAGAGGAGACTGTCTGCGTGGATGTTCTCCTCATGAGCATGGCGACCCAAGACCAGTTTCAGTTCCGGGGCGGTCACCAGCTCCCTTACCACATGCTGAATATTGTCTCCAACGATCCCCTCGGCCGCGCTGAAGTAGCCAATACCCATCATGATGATCCAGCGTTCATTCTGACTGATGCTGCTGGAACGCCACTGCTCGACGTCCTTCTGCATTTGAATGTCTTCGGGCTCCCAATGGTTAGCCTTCATCTTCTTATACAGATTGTAGGCCCACTCATACTTCAGGGGGAGCAAGTTGAAGGTCATCGTCTTTCGACCGTTAATGATCTTCTTGGCAGAGTAAGCATCCTCAGCCTTGTCCTGGTCTAGGACGAAGGCGCGGGGACCGATGTTGTAGGTTTTGTCCATGGCGGGCTTTGAGAGTTTGGTATTATTAGGGTTATTACAGCCGAGCGGCTCAGCCAGCTCGGGTCACTGAAATATTGAAATTTTAACTATCTGCGGAAGTTTTGTTGGATGTGGGTTTGATACCACATCTTGCGGAGGCCGACTGTCAGTGTGCACTAGATATTGTGGATGACCAGAAAAAAGTGAACGCTGAGACGATTAAAATGTCTAGCCCCCGCAGTTACAAGGCGGGAGCGTCAAAAAACGTTTTCGACGAAAAAACTCGACTTTCCAGCGGCCAATTTTGCCCTGTTATTCACAGTCGTTGTGGAACACCTGCCACCCATGACGCAAAACCGTCACAATCTCATGGAACCCCCTATTTATCGACGATAGATGGCCATGCTGGCGTCTCGATTGACCAAAAAGAGGCTTTCGGCGAGCGACTCAGAAAATCACTTATTCACAGTCGCGTGTCGACATGTCATTCGAAACGCCAGTCGATCCAAAGTTGCGGCAGACCCCTTCTCAGCCCGCACCTGCATCAGCCAATTTGCTGGCAAAAGTTGAAGCTACTATAGCGGAAACCCCCGTTAATTAAGGAGTCCAGATGAATGGTGGTCACTGAATGTCGTAAAATACTGCTATCTGACCTCTAACTACCTTCAAACCGCCAAAACTGGCGGAAAGGGTGTCAAAAATCTAAAAATACTGTCACTTCAGACGCCCGATTCACAAAAAATCTACCCTGCAAGACCCGCGCGGAGCTCATCTCACGCCAGGATGTCGGTCACTACCTCGCCGTAGACGTCTGTCAGTCGAAAATCACGGCCAGCGTAACGGTAAGTCAGTCGCAGATGGTCAATCCCCAAAAGGTGAAGAATCGTCGCATGTAGGTCGTGCATGTGGACCTTGTCCTTCACGGCATAGTAGCCGTATTCGTCAGTCTCTCCGTGCGCTAGTCCGCCTTTGACGCCGCCGCCTGAAAGCCACATCGTAAACCCTTGGGGATTGTGGTCGCGGCCATTGCTACCTTGGACGATTGGCGTGCGGCCAAACTCTCCTCCCCAAACCACCAGAGTGTCGTCTAGCATCCCCCTCTGCTTGAGGTCGGCCAAGAGGCCCGCAATGGGGCGATCCACCGCCGCTGCATTCGCCGTGTGCCCCTTGATCAAGTTAGAATGCTGGTCCCAGACGTTCGGGGTCGAAACTTGAATATAACGCACTCCAGCCTCAGCGAATCGGCGGGCCAGAAGGCATTGGCGGCCATAGTTGTCCGTCGTCTGATGCCCGATGCCGTAAAGCTTTTTGATGTGGTCAGGCTCATTGCTGATGTCCATGACACTTGGGGCCTCCTGCTGCATTCTGAAGGCCAGTTCCATGCTTTTGATCATTCCCTCAACCGGGGCATGGCGCGTACGCTTGAAGTGATCACGATTCATAGCCTGCAAAAGCCCGAGTCTCCTTTCGTCATCACCGTCAATGCTAGAATCTAGGAAACGAAACCCAGCTTCTTTACCCAGCTTACCACTTCTACCCACAGTTGTGCCTTGATGAGCCGCAGGAAGAAACGCCGCGCCGTAGTTGCGCGGTCCCCCGTGAGTAGCAGGCGGACTTATGCTCACAAATGCCGGGAGGTTGGCATTGGCCGCACCCAAACCGTAGCTGACCCACGCGCCCATGGACGGACGAACAAAGTTGTCCGCACCGGTATGAATCATGCATACCGCTTGGCCGTGAGACTGCCCTTTGCTCTGCATTGAGCGAATAACACAGATATCGTCCAGGTGACGCGATACTTCGGGAAACAACTCACTACCCCACAAGCCAGCTTGGCCATGCTGGGCAAACTTCCAAGGTGAACCAAGGAGCTTGGCTTGACTTGTGGATGATGGGTCGAGGTTCTTCGCTGGTGCGAACGGAAGCCTCTGACCATTCTGCGCGTTTAACTTTGGCTTGTAGTCGAATGTATCCACCTGAGATGGCCCACCGTGCATGAAGAGAAAGATCACTCTCTTAGCCCGAGGAGCGTGATGCATCCCTCGTGGGAGAGTTGCGGCAGTAGCGATGCCTCCGAACGCAAGGGCACCAAAGCCGCAAGCAGCAGATCCAAGTGCCTCACGACGGGTTAATTGCATATTCATTCGAGAAAAAGAAACTCTGTAGAGGCGAGCAATACATGGGCGAGGTCTTTCATGGATTTTTCTCGGTCCACTCCCGGTTCCTCAACGAACACCCTACCCTTCCGATCCTCATCCCGTCCGAGAATCGTTTGATATAGCCATTTGACACCATCTTCTTGCAAATAGGCACGTTCCCCCAAGATCTTGGCCCGGCTCTTTAGATTGGCTCCATTTAACAGATACAAAGCTTGGGTAGGCACCGTCGTAAGCGGCCGCTCGCCTGCGGTCATTTCGGGATTTGCGGCGTCGAATATCTCCATCTCTGGCAGTTGATTGTTTCTTGCCACAGGCAAATAGACGCTTCTATGGATGAAATCATCGAGCTTCATTGCATCATCAAGGTCTTCTCCAAACCGCAAGGCCGTGGCACCCGGCTGAGCAAGATTCAGCTCACCCGACAGAGCGAGCATGCTATCGCGTATCTCCTCCGCTGTCAGACGCCGAAGCACGTGTCGGGCAAATAACCGATTTTCCGGATCCGCTGAAACCCTTGGTCCAGTTCCCTCAGAAGCCAGCCTATACGTTCGACTCAGAACAAGCTCTCTGATCAATGTCTTGAGCGACCCACCGCTCTTTCGGAACTTCAAAGCGAGATAATCCAGCAACTCAGGGTGATCAGGCTTCTGGCCCTGGGCTCCGAAGTTGTCCACCGTGGCAACGATTCCCCTGCCAAACAACTGCGCCCAAACGCGATTCACCACCACTCGGTCAAGCAGTGCGTTCCCGGGCCCAACAAGCCACTCAGCAAGTTGGTCGCGACCACTTGAGCCAGCCTTGATCTTCGGAGCACTTCCTTCATGCAAAACAGCAGGGAAATTGCGCGGCACCAGTGGCCCAAGCTGCCCTACCTCACCTCTAACTCGCAAGTTGACGTCACCCGCATCTCTAAAGTCTCTCGGTGCCATCACGAGCGACTCGTCCTTGAGATCGTCGATCTGTTTGTTGAGTTCTTTGGTCAATGAAGCGCTATCCATCATTAGCAACGGGTCGCCCGTGCCCTTACCGTCAGCCATTGCCAATGCGGTAGCCTCACGTTCCAAATCACGTTCGGAGACAAACTGCACCGCGTCTACTATCACGTATCCCTTCGTCCCATCTGTGCGGATGATCACATTGGCCCTTCCACCCTTCTCAAAAAAGTAGCGCCCTAGTGGAACAAATAGCCCTCCTACCACCGGCTTTCGCGTTTGGTCGACCACTACCTCGTGCACTTTGTCTTTTGCCTCTACGGTGACCGGCACCTTCCGGTCACAATTGGCCTTGCCAGGCAAGGAAACACGGACCTCGTAGATCCCAGATTCCGGAAGTGCTCCACGAAAAACAGCGCGCTTGGCTCCCTTTCCTGCACGGTCATCATGCATGTAACCCTCGCCGAACCGATTCGACGACAGACTAGAGGCTACCCAATCTCCCACCAGTTCTGCGCTTGAATCGTCATAAATCACCCCAGCGAGCGGCAACTTCGACAAGCCCTTCTTCCCAGTGATCGTTTCCATGAAATCGCGTTCCACTTTGAGCCGCATTGCGAGCTCCAAGCGTTCGACCTTGGACTTCAACTCAGGTGCAGCACCCACCATCGGCTGCTCTACCCAACTTGCCACGTTCACACATCCATTGCGTGTGCCCATCACGACTTCAGTCGACCGGAAAAAGCCAGCCATGGCGTAGTAATCCTTCTGCGTGATTGGGTCAAACTTATGATCGTGACACCGTGCGCAACCCAACGAAGTCCCAAGTAATGCCTTACCGATGGTATCCAGTTGCTCATCCACGGTATCGAGGTGGAGTTTCTCTTTGTCTCGCTCCGTGAGCATCTTGGGTCCCAAAGCCAGGAATGTGGTCGCGGTAAGGCGCTCATTTCTCTCTTGAGGAGAAGTTGAAGGGAGTAAATCACCGGCAATCTGCTCCCGAACAAAGTCATAATAGGACTTATCGCGATTTAGGGAGTCGATGACATAGTTCCGGTAACGCCAAGCTTGATAGAAGGTGTAGTTCCGGTCTCCACCATTAGAATCGGCATACCGTGCCAGATCCAACCAGTAACGGCCCCATTTCTCACCGAACGCCTTGGAACTGAGTAAATCATCGACCACCTGCTCATAGGTCCTTCCGGCGTAATCAGAAGGTGGTAATCCAGTGAGGTCATAGCTCACCCGCCTCAAAAGGGTTTTTGCGCTGGCATCCAGAGCCGGTTTCAGCCCTTTAGCCTCCAGGGTTGCGAGGATGAACGCATCGGCTTCTACCTTGGGCCAATCCTTGCGTTTTACATAAGGCACAGGCACCGCCTGGTGGGGTCTATAGGCCCACTGCTTCCGTGCAGATTGAATGTCCCATCCAGCTGCTTTAGTGGTCTTGCCCGCTGCGATTCGTGGGTCTGGAGCACCCATGGCTACCCAGCGTTCCAGAACCTGAATCTCCTCAACTGGGAGCTTGGACTTCGGCGGCATCTGCAGATCCTCATCCTCGTAGCGAATGCTGTGGATCAAGAGGCTTTGCTCAGGCTTACCTGGAACAATCGCCTGGCCAGCATCACCGCCCACCTCCCAGCCGACTCTGCTGTCCAGCAAAAGGCCTCCCTTGCTCTTCCCTGACTCGGCTGAGTGACACTCATAGCACCGCTTGATTAGCACGGGCCTCACTTGGGATTCAAAAAAGGTAAAATCCACCTCAGCCGTTGCCAGCGGTGCAACGGCCAGCATTCCAATCCATGCAAGGTGAAGCCTCATGTGAACGACCTTCGGTTAATCGGAGCTACTTTGCCGAGTCTTTCGTCTCAGGCACTGATTTTCCTGGTTCCCAAGCCAATTCAAAAACATGCATGTCAGCGTGTTCGACATACGGCGTGGACTCCACCAAGAAACCACCCGGCACATGCAACGTCAATACCTGCACCTTGTTCTCGGCCGGCATGAACCTCATCAATCTCAGCACCGGCATGCTCATGTAGTCGCTCAGAAGGGAGGTAACGACGTGGCCATTGTCAGCCTTGGCGCTCAATTTGAGTGCGGTAACTCGGCTCTGATCGCCGCTAAAGACAAAGTCCAGATTAGGACACTTGCGATACAGTTTCTCCCACATCTGCACCCCGCTGTTGCCACGCTCACCATGAATCTTTGTCCACTTCATTCTACCTTTCGGGTCGCGGATGTAACCCTCATTCGTCTTCGGTTTCTCGATGATACCTAAATCCATGTGCGTCGTGATCAGAACCCTTCGATCATGGTGTTTGCTTGCCATCTCACTCGCCCATTTCAGGACATCGTCGGGAGCATTGCACTCCAGGCTCAGATGAAGAAAATCCACTCCCCCTGCTTTGAAAAGCTGAGCACTGTTTACGTTGTTGGCAGATACGTTCTGGTCAGGACGGCTATGCGAATAACAACCAGCATACCAAGGCTCCTTAGCAAAACTCGAAGCCGGAAATGTCTCCTGAAACAAGTGAGCGTCTCCCTTGCTGCTCATGTCATGATTCCCCACAGTCAAGCTAAACGGGACCACTCCACGCAAGCGATCCAGGTGCTTCTTCGCCACTGCCCACTCTTCGGCTCGATTCTTTTCCACGATGTCGCCAACATGAGAGACAAACACAATATTCTGCGCTTCCTTGTTCGCCAAAATCCACTCAACCTGAGACCCCAAATGCCTATTCTCCACCGGAGCATCACTAGCGAGGCTTCCTTTACATCCTTTGCCTGTGTAATGCTGAGTATCTGGAATCACCACCACGGAAAATGCTCCGTCCGGTAACGTAGGAGGCGGCTTCGAGCCCTTGAACTCAACTTCCGCCGCGATCACCATCACGGTGGAGAGAAAAAACAAAATTGACTTCATGGCTGGAACAAAAGCGGAGCAAACTCTACGAGATAACCTCTCCAGACCGGCCAAGAGTGATCGCCCGCAGTCAAATGCCACTCATGCTTCACTCCGGCAGCCTTTAGCTGGGCTATAAGTGCCTCGTTTTGCGCCAGCAAGAAGTCATCTCGCCCGCAAGCAATCCACAGAAGCCTGATTTTTTCGTTGGCCTTTGCTCCCTCCGACATCACCGCTTGAAGTGCCTCTGGTCGCGCGGCACCACTGAACGAGCCGATCCACGCAAAACGGTCCAAAGCATTCAGTCCAACAGTAAGTGACTGCCAACCGCCCATGCTTAAACCTGCCAGTGCCGTATTCTCCCGTCCAGGCAAGACCCGATACATCGACTCCACCAATGGTAATGCCGTATCGAGCAGTTCACGCCGGAACGCCATCAGCGCCTTGTCTCGCGCCTCCGTATCCTCTCTACGCACCATACCGTGTGGATGCCCATCGAGCATTACCACGATCATCGGGCGGGCCTTTTTCTTAGCAATGAGGTCGTCCATAATCCAGTGCGCCTTCCCATGCTCCGTCCAACCGCGCTGATTGTCGCCTGAGCCATGCTGAAGCACAAACACCGGATACCTCTCATCAGACTTTTCGTATCCCGGCGGCGTGTACACGACCATTTCGCGAGGCACCCCCAGTTCCTTGGAGTGAAAAACATGAGTGTGCAAAGTTCCGTGCGGGATATCCTTCCAATCCCAAGGCGCTGGAGGGTTTGCAGGCACATGCAAAATACTCTTGGCGGGACGGCGCTGAGGCTTGATAGCTGAGTTCTCAGGATCAATCACGTTCTGACCATCCACTGAAAAACTGTATTCCCACACACCGGCGGGCACCTCTACTGGCCCGTAACTCCATACCCCATCAGCCCCTTTCGTCAGCGGAAGCGCCTCCTTCACCCACTGCCCACGCAGTTCCACCTTCCCAGCCTTTGCAGCCGGTAAATTGAAAGTCACCCGTCCCCCCTCAAGCACACTGGCCCCATAGGCTATGCCTGCACACAAAAGCACTGCAATACTGATCAAACGCATCATGCCCTCCTAACGCCATTGCGCCTGTCAAAGTATCGGAGGATTGACGGGTTTGTCGGTCAAGTTGAGTCTCACCGTCCAATACAAAAGAGGTGGCGGTGGCCGCGTATGAAAAGCTTTTGGTCACTCACAGCGATGGACGCGATTACCTTCTCTCCGAGCGGATTGGTGGCGAGGAGTTCAAACTTCGGGCTCGCCTTGAATACAAAGCAGTCGCCGCCTTGGTTGGCGGTATAGCATTTGCCCTCACTAAGGACGACGGACGACCAGTTTTGGCCCGAGGCACCCTGCCCTTTAAGCCGTTCTGACCAGACTTGCTTCCCGGTATTGAGTTCGATGCATTGCACGATGCCCGGATCGTTATGGATGTAGACGTGACCTTCGTGGATCACACCTGACGCAATACGCTGTGGGTTTTTTGGCGTGTGCCACAGGCGATGTGAATTGGTGACATCGCCCTTGCCTCCTGTCCTCACACCAAGTGCCATGCCACTGTAGCCGCCCATGCCCACGACGATGCCCTCCGAGTAGATTGGCGACGTGTAAACAAGCGCGTTGAGCCCTTCACATGTCCACAACTCTCTCCCATCTTCGGGATTGATCGCACAAACACGAAATGGCCAAGACATGAACAACTGTGATTTTCCGTCAATCACAAGTGGCAAGGGATCGCTCCATGAACCATAAAAGTCAGGACTGCCTTTGGTTGGCCGCTTCGGCTCGCTATTGCTCCACTTCACTTCGCCAGTGTCTACGTCCAGCGCCACGAGCTTCGTATTGTCGTTACTAGGTCCGTGGTTGAGGTAGACCGTATTTCCTACCAGCACGGGAGATGCACCATTGCCCCAAATGTGTTTCTGCGGGCCGAGGTCTTTGCTCCAGAGTTTCTTCCCGCCCAGATCGTAGGCAAACACGCCTGCACTTGCAAAGCTCACGATCACTCTCTTGCCATCTACTGCGGGAGACGCCGCGCAGTGTGGATTGGTGCCGTGTGTTGGTTCATCATCTCGATAATCTGTGCCCTGTTTCCACAGCTCACTGCCTGACTTCTTATCAAAACAAATGAGTTCCCTCCGCTTTCCTTGGTTAGTGGCCTGAGTGACGAATATCTTGTCCTCCCAAATGACTGGAGTGGAGTTGCCGGGCCCTGGGAGCGCGACTTTCCACAGCACGTTGTCGGTCGCGCTCCATTTAGTTGGCAGTCCAGTTTCATCGCAGGTGCCATCACGATTGGGGCCTCGCCAAGCTGGCCAATTACCGGCATGAGCTGCCGCAACAAGAAGGACAAACGGAATGACGCACAATGTTCTCATGCGGAGGAAACACCCGTGGACATACTAACTTTCACGGCTGAGGCTTAGACATGAAGATTTGTGTCCTCGGCTTGATTTTCCTGTCGATGGTTCAGGCTTGGGCTAACCCTGAGCCTGAGATTCCCATTACCATTACAGCGGATGCATCTGGAAACTCCTGCGTCACGGTAGAGATCGATCCGCGCTGCTTCACCGAAGATCCGATGCGCGAACGCTACCTGATGAAAGTCGATCTCCTTCGGCAGCCTGGAGCATTCCTAGTGGGGACCAAGCAACAGGCGGTGCAATCCATCGCCCAATGGATCATTTTCGATGCCATGGTCGGTAGTTCAAAGGTCCAACCCAAGTTTGAGACAACGTTTCGCGGGATCGATAATGCGCCACTGAAGAAGCCTGACGACCCTGTGGTCGTGCGGTGCCGATGGACCGCCAAACTCAGCACGTTACAAGTTCACGCTGGCAAAAAGTGCCCATACGCCGTGGTGGTGACGCACGATGCTTCGAAAACCAACGTGACTCTCTTCCCTGGAGAAAAAAGCCCGAGGCTGACCTTGGATGCTGGGTTCAAATGACATCTCTAAGCAAAAAATCTCCTTCCCCAGCCGCCACGAATCGTGTCCAGTGTCCAAGTATGTTCCGTTCATTTCTCTTCCTCGCAGCCATCGCATTGCAAAGTTCTCAAGGCGCTGAGTGGACTATCTCCACGTTCGCCGGCACGGGCACGAAAGGTTATGCTGGTGACGGCGGACCTGCTACCAAGGCCTTAATCGACAATCCCTTTGGGGTCATTCGCGGACCTGATGGCGCGATCTACTTCTGTGAATACACAGGCCACAAAATAAGACGCGTGGCTGCGGATGGAACGATATCCACTGTGGCTGGCACAGGTGAAAAGGGTTACTCGGGAGACGGTGGCCCGGCCTTGAACGCAACGTTCAACCTCCCGCACGAACTGCGTTTTAGTTCAACGGGTGATCTGTATGTCGTCGATATGACAAACCATGCGGTACGGAAGATCGACATGAAGTCCAAGGTAATCACGACCGTAGCGGGCACCGGCAAACCAGGGTACTCGGGTGACGAGGGTCCCGGAGATAAAGCGATGCTTAAGCAACCGCACAGCATTCAATTTGGTCCTGATGGTCACCTTTACATCTGTGACATTGGCAATCATGTGATCCGACGTCTCGATATCTCATCGGGCATCATCACGACCGTAGCGGGCACAGGCAAAGCGGGGCCCACGCCTGATGGTGCCCCAGTAAAAGGCACGCCTCTGAAAGGCCCACGTTCCATCGACTTCGACAAAGTCGGAAACCTGTGGCTTTGCACACGTGAGGGCAATCAAGTCTTCAAAATCGATCTCAAAGGCAACGTGATTCACCACATCGCGGGAACGGGAGAAAAAGGTTTCACTGGTCATGGCGGCCCTGCCAAAACAGCTAAACTCTCTGGCCCCAAAGGCATATCGATTGACGCTGAAGGCAATGCTTGGCTCGCAGATTGCGAGAGCCACAGCATACGAATGGTCGATGCAAAGACCGGCAACATTGAGCTCATTGCTGGCACGGGAGAAAAAGGCGATGGCCCCGACGGTGATCCACTGAAATGCAAGATGGCTCGCCCCCATGGTGTCTTTTGCGATGCAGATGGCACCGTCTTCGTGGGGGACAGTGAGACACATCGAGTGCGACTTCTCCGGCGCAAGTGATCGGATCAGCGCTCAACTCTCTTCGACTTCCCGATCTCTGGCAGCACCAAGCGGTGGACCACCTCCGATCAGGGAGGGATGTCATCGTCAGCGCACCGACTGGAGCCGGAAAGACCTACGTGTTTGAGTTGCTCCACGAGTCCAAGCACCTGGAAGGCCAAGCCGTCTACACAGTCCCAACCCGTGCACTCGCGAACGACAAATACGCCGAGTGGAAAGAGCGTGGATGGAACGTTGGAATCGCTACAGGCGATCTGGCAGAAAACATCCACGCTCCAGTGCTGGTGGCCACCTTGGAAACGCAACTTGAGCGACTGATCCGAGGAGAAGGACCCGATTTGCTCGTCATCGACGAATACCAGATGATCTCAGATGAAGGTCGCGGTGCCCACTACGAAGGTGCCATCGCCCTGGCTGGCGCTGAAACTCTGCTTCTGCTTCTAAGCGGCTCCGTGGCCAATCCAGAAGATGTCGCCACCTGGATGAGAGGACTTGGACGCAGTGTCGAGGTCGTAGTGACAAAGGACCGCCCTGTTCCACTGGAAGAAGTGCCTATTGAAACGCTCCCACAGAATCGTCAGTCTCGCGACATCGAAATGTGGTGGCCAAAGATGGCCATCTCTGTGCTCACGGCAGACCTGGCTCCCCTGCTCATCTTTTCTCCACGACGTAAGGATGCAGAAAACATCGCCAGGACTCTGGCCAATGAGTTGCCGCAAGGTCAGCCGCTATCGTTGACGCTCGAACAACGCGCAGTGTGCGGCAAAGAACTGTCGGCGATGATTGAGAAGCGTATCGCCTACCATCACAGTGGACTGTCCTATGCAGCGCGGGCCGGAGTGATCGAGCCTCTGGCAAAAGCGGGTCAGTTGCGTGTCATCGTAGCCACGATGGGTCTAGCTGCTGGTATCAACTTCTCTGTTAGAAGTGTGCATGTGGCGGCTACGAAGTTCCATGATGGAATCGCAGAGCGTATTCTGGAGCCAGATGAACTTCTACAGATGTTTGGGCGTGCTGGTCGTCGTGGTCTGGATGAAGTCGGTTACATCATCACCACCCGCAACAGCCCGTCTCTACATGACGCACGAGCTGGGCGCCTTCACCGCTCCAATCTCCTTGCTTGGCCAATGTTTCTGCGAGTGATGAAACACGCTGCAGATACACATGCAGACCCGTTTGCAGCTACAGAAACATTTGCCAGACGCCTATTTGCCAAAGCACCGCCGCCGCTCGGTCTGGAGAACGACGAAGGTATTTTCACCGTCACTCCCCCAACGGTGTCGTTTGGACTAGAGGCAATGGATACTCAAGTCCTCAACTCGGCGGGGGAATGGGAGACCAAGCGCACCCACAAGGTTTCGACGACGAAGCTTCTTCACGTGTGGAAGGCGACTTCTGAGCGTCGTGCACCACTCCTTTCGCAAAGCAAACTCGTGTCAGATCTTGGAGCTGGATTTGCGCGCCTCTTCCGAATCGATTCCTATCCTGACGGCAGTGCCTGCTACGGCCTGGAAATGGCACTTGGCAGCCTGTTAGAAGGAAGCGACGAGGTTTTTCGGCCCACTAAGGCACTTCGAAAACTTCTTCGCCTCGGGAATGCTGTGGATGATCTCAGTTTGGATGAGTTGGAACAAAAACACCTTCAGAAGATCGAACGTCGCCTCACGCCGGCATGGGCCACTGGCCAATCGGTTAGTCTTGTCGGCTATCAGCAACGAGATGGGCTGCTGATGGCCAGATTCGATCTCCGACAACTAGACGTGACCGCTTATGAAGATGTCCATGGCCGCTTCATTTACGAACCTGAAGAACGACATGTGCCCAGGCGATCCGCAACCGCGATTGAACTTACTACCGAATCGTCTGAAGGACTCGAAACAAGAGAACCCAAGCCCGGATCACCCATTCACACTTGGCGCGGACTTGAGTTGATTGACTCCCACGGGGTCCCGACCACCCGCGGGGAAATCGTGAGCTTCTTCCAGCACGGCGAGGGTCTGGCAATCGCCGCAGCCCTCGAAGACGAGACATATCTGGTCGAGGACCTCGTCTTGCACATGGCCAACCTCCGTGCTGGTTTCCGTTTCGATATACCAGGCTACACGGATAGCGAGCGATTGGCCGCAGCGTGTCGAAGAGCCTTCGGATTCGTAAATCACCACGGCTATCTAAACAACGGACTGCCTTTGGACTACGGAGAAGGTGCAGCAGAGGTCATCGCGTCTTTGTTGCATAAGGAATCTCATAGAAATCTCGGATATGATCGCGGATTTGGTGAAGGCGACATCTCTCGCGCTTATCTGGAATGGGTGAGCCTCATTAGACATATCGTCCATGCACCTTCCCACTCTTGGTCCCGGTGGCACGATCTCCAGGCTGAGTGCACGAAGTCGCTCAAGGCGCATACCTCAGCTTTAAGACACCTTTTTCATCTGGATGTCCCACCGCTCACTGCCAAGCAGAAGCACGGCAAAGTGATGCATCATCTCCTTGGCAGATAAAACAAAAAGTGCAGGCCAGCTGGCCTGCACTTTCTGCAATACTTACTAGCCGAGGGCTTAGTGGGTGAAGAAGAACTCCTTGGAGTTCAGCAACGCCCAGAATAAATCTTCAAACACAGCCTTGCGATTATCTGCAGACTCGGCCAACGCCGTCTTCACGGCTCCCAACTCTTTCTCATTGGGGAAACGGCCAAAGCAACGAAGATAGAGTTCTTCAACGATCTGCTGATCGGTGAGCTTTTGCTCGGTAATCAGCTTGTTGATCACGCCACCAGCCTGGATGTTGCTGTGAACGGCGTCTCCGTTCATCAAATGCAGTGCCTGGGACAAAGTCGGCTCCATCTTTACCTCGCAGGAGCAAACGGTGGTGCGAGTCGCGCGTCCGAAGGTGGTGAGGAAGTAGGTGCTCACTGCACCGTCAGCGATCTGAACCGCACGGGCACCAACAGGCAGACCTTGGAACTTGTTCGGGCGATTGGTGACTTGGCTGATGGCGTCCAGAAGCACTTCAGCGCGCAAACGACGAACGAGTGCGTGGGAGAAGTTACGGCGATCGCTCTCATTGGACTCATTCGCGATCGATGTGCGCTGGTAGGTCTCCGACATCACGATGTCCTTCACGAACTTGCGCATGTCGTAGTTATATTCGACCAACTTTTTAGCCAAGGTGTCGAGAAGTTCAGGGTTGGTCGGTGGGTTGCTCACGCGGACGTCATCCACTGGGTCAACGATGCCAACACCGAAGAAGTGAGCCCAGATGATGTTCGCGATGTTGCGGCTGAAATAAGTGTTCTCGCTGGACGCAATCCACTTAGCCACCGCTTTCCGGCGGTCTTCGCCAGCTTTGATCTCGGGTGCGTTGCCGCCGAGATACTTAGGCGGAACAACAGCGTTGGTCACAGGGTGGCGAGCCTCTCCGCCTTTGCTGTTGAAGATGACCACTTCTTGAGGGTCGTCCGTTTGCTTGCGGCCGATCTGCATGAAGAATGACTTGAAGCCATAGTAGTCATTCATCGTCCAGCGATCAAACGGATGGTTGTGGCACTGGGCGCACTGGATTCTCATCCCCATGAACACTTGGGCGATGTTTTCCGTCACCTTGATAGGGTCTAGCTCCATCTGGTAGTAGTTGACTGGAGGATTGGAAACCGTTCCGCCTGAAGCAGACAGCAACTCCACAACGATCTCATTGAGTGGGATGTTCTTGGCGATCCGATCTTGGAGCCAGTTGTAGTAAAGAAGGGTGTTCTTGTAGAACGGTGCGGTGTTGTTATTCACCCCAGAGCGCACTTGCAGCAACTCTGCCCACTTCATCACCCACAGTTCAGTGAACTCCTTCTTGTCCAAAAGACGCTCGACCAACAGATCACGCTTGTTTGGAGTTTTGTCTGCTACGAACGCCCGGATCTCCTCAGGCTTTGGCATGGTGCCCACCACGTCCAAGTTCACGCGACGGAAGAACTCGATGTCTGCGGTCTTGCCAGATGGAAGAATGCGGAGCTTGTGCAGCTTCTCGTTCACCAGGGTGTCGATGTGATTGGCCTCGACGAGCTTTGGACGCTCATACTTGAGGTTCTCAGGGATCACCAAAATCTGAGCCGTGATCGCAAACACGTCGAAGCGGCCCAAAACGAACGCCTCACCACGATCACCGCTCGTTACGAGTCCATCCTTGTTGGTTGAAGCCACTGGGTCATTGTTCGATGAGAACAACGCGAGGTTCGTCACATCGCGATCAGTTCCATCGCTGTACTTAGCGCGGATCGTGATCTGCTGAGTCGCGTCACGTCCCTCAAGCACGGCTTGCTTCGGATAGATTTCGATTCCGGTGCAAGTGGCTACGGTCGGCGCATCAGCAGGAGTGTTGTTTGATATCCACTCGATCACCGTTTTGTAGTAATCGCTCTTCTCGTCAAAGCACTGGTTTCCGCTGTGAGGTACCGCTCCAAGCGACTTCTCGATCAGCGTGCTTTCCTCTGGGATGGCCAGATTGATCCGGCGGCCCACCATTTCACGGGTCAGGCGTGTGTAATCACCATCCGGATCCATGCCGAACAGCGACAAACGGAATCCGTCTTTGCCGCGAGCAGCACCATGGCAACCACCTTGGTTACAACCCGTGCGCATCCAAATTGGCATAACGTCCAGTTTGAATGAGACTGGACGATCAGCAGTCGCCTGCTTCACCACCAGCGGCACCTCGGCTGCCTTACCGCCCAGGTTTGCCGTCAACTTCGTGCTGCCATCCGTAATCGGACGGAGAACATCGCCATCCAGTTTAGCGAGCTTGGTATCCACCACAGTTAGGTTAGCGGACTTCGTGACGTCACGCGTAGTGCCATCGGCAAAGCGAGCCATCACGGACACTTTGTGAAAATCACGCTTGGTTTCCAGGGTCACATCGGGGGGAAGTATCTCGATGCTGGTAAGAGATGGGAGCTTTGCTTGGAGGGATGCCATGGCTTTCAACTCAGCAGCCGACTTCTGCTTCAAGACCAACCCGTCTGGCATCTTGGCACCTTCAGCGACCCAGCGCTTCAGCACATCGATCTCTCCAGCACTGAGCGGATCACCCTTCGGAGGCATGATGTCGTCATGCCCCTTGGGCAAAACGATGCGCTCAATCAGCAAACTCTTGTCGGCATTACCGGCGACCATCAGCGGACCGTTCTCGCCGCCTTTCAGCATGTTGGCCAGAGTGTCCATCAGCAGGTCACCTTTGACCTTGTCCGGATTGTGGCACTCAAGGCAGCGCGTTTCGAGGATGGGTTGCACCTCCTTGACGAAGTCAACTGCAAGTGCCTGGCCTGCAAAGGCTAGGGCAAATGCAAAAGGGGCAAATGGGGGCTTTTTCATGGGTTTACGAGGGTTTTCCAACTTTGTCACGACCTACGCGGGGATTGAGCGCGTTGTTTCAAGTTTGTTAAAGACCTTAACCGGGCCAAACTACATCAATTTCCAGAGTTTGCCATCACTGCGAACGTAGACGGCACTGCCGCTTACAGCTGGGGTGCTAAGCACCGTCTCTCCCAGGTCAATGGACTGCGAAATCGCTCCCTCTTCTGCTGCGGTATCGATGGATTGGAACACGCCGCGCTCACTCACGATGTAGATGGTCTTCCCAGCAGCGACAGGCGAGCCGCTAAACGGACCTTTCAGACGCAATTTCCAGTTCTCGCTGCCATCTTTGGTATTCGCCTGGATCATGACGCCGGCGTTGTTCACCACGTAGAGATGGTCGCCAATGACGAGCGGACTTGCTGTGCCGGGCTTGAGCCCTTCGTTCCTCCACCGCTGGGATACTGCTCCGTCCTCCACAGCGAGAGCCGTGATGCCATTAGAGACGGCATACACCACACCGTCCGAGACCGCGCTGGAAGGGATAGTGGCCGCGCCGTCCAGGTAGTTCCAGGCTTGATTGCCAGTCCTTGGGTTCAAAGCCAGGATTCCCTTGCTCGATTGTAGGGCTACTGCACCACCGACATGGATGGCGCTTGTCCAGTTTGCAGCTTTGGGCCTGTCCACCTTCCAAAGATTGCCCCCAGAGTCGAGATTGAGTCCCGCGGCGAATGACTCACTGTCATTCTCGCTTTGCACGACGAGAGCATCGCCCATCACACTGGGCGACTGAGCCATGCCCAGTGAGTTACTGGCATTGGCATAGTCGTAGGTCAGTCCCCGCAGCCACTTCAAGTTGCCTTCGAGATCAAAGGCGAACAAATCATTGCACGAGTAAAGGGCATAAACCCTCTTTCCATCGCTACACGGTGTTGGAGCCGCCACACAGGTCTTGGAGTGCGCCATGGTGCGTCCCGTGGCCTTCATTTTTCTTTCCCAGACCACCTTGCCGTCTGCCGCATTGAAACAGATCACATGCAGGCTCTCCTGCTTTGGCCCACTTGCCGCTGTGAGAAAAACTTTGTCGCCCACGATGATTGGCGAGGAGAGTCCCCGCCCCGGCAGCGCCATTGTCCAGGCCACTTTCAGTTCCTTAGTTGGTGCCTCGGCTTCCGTAGAGACAGCAGAACCGCCCTCACCGCGAAACTGCAGCCAGTCAGCTTTAGCAGACGTGCCCGAGAACATCGAAGCAGCCAGCAACAACCCGTAGACTTTTGTGTTGATCATGTGGCAAGCAATACGATGCGTTACGCCTGAACTCGCAACCGGTTTCGCCCGTTTTTCCGTACCTGCCTATGCCCCGACTTTCCATCCACATCTGGCTGTCAGCCCTGGCACTTGGTTTGATCGTCAGTTGTGATGAAAGCACTAGCCATCGACTGGCTCGCGAGCGCGAACTTCAGCTCAAAGAGGCCCAAGCTGCTGCAGCTGAGCCCAAAACCGCTCTTGAGCGTGCTCTAGCTCCGCTGGAGGTGGGGCAAAGGCTCGTTCTCTACTGTGCCGCTGACTTGCGTGACCCCACTCAGAGCACTCAACTAGCCATCCTCCAGGACACCGCGCCCGCTCTGGGGAACGGCTTGGTCCTAAAGCATTTGGACGCTGGCGGAGATGCTGGCGTCCAACTAACTCAACTCCAGCAAGTCCAGAAAGCCAAGCCAGCCATCTTGCTCGCACACCCGATTGAAGGTCGACTCACCAGCGCCATCCTCCACGACATGAGTGCCAACGGGACCGTCGTCTTGGGCATGGACGCTAGCGTAGAAGCAGACTCCGGGGCGGTTACCTCGTTTGTCGACGACAAAAAAGCTGGAGCCCTGGCCGCTGAACACGCCATTTCGGCCCTCAAACGCAAGTCCGCAGCCGAATCCAACGGCGCGAACCCGACCAGTGGGCGGGTGATTCAAATCACTGCCGACGAAGACAGCATGCTGACCAAGTCGATCAGTTCAGGATTCGCCGATGCGCTCAAGTCCGAGCCAGGGATCATCTTGGTTCACGAAGCCCCGGCGTTCTGGACTAAAGAAGGTGCCAAAGCCCGAGTCACGGAAGCGCTGCGTCTTCAGGGGCAGTTTGATGTCGTGGTAGCCCACACTGATGAAATCGCTCTAGGCGTGTCCGAAGCACTCTCCCTCGCTGGGAAACGCGAGGAGGTTCTCATCATCGCCATTGGAGGCTTGAAAGGCCCAGACGGCGGCGTGGAACTCTTGCGCAACTCCATCGTAGACGCGGTCATTTACCGCCCCCTGCCCATGGAGAAACTCTACGAGGAACTTTCCGCCCTCGCCAAAGATCCGAACCATCGGCCAAAGTCCAGTCGCGCCGAGCTCCAACCCGTCCTGCTAACGCCCAAGAACCTCGAGGACGCCCTCCAAGGCCGATGAATCAAGGTAGATCAAGCCGCTCGGCCCCCTAAGGAGCAGCGATGACTCTGATCTCCCCGCCTTCGTAAGCGTCCTTGGCGTAAAGATAGCAGCCGATGGCTTGCAGGTCCGCAGTGCCGCTCAGTCCGGGCACGATCAAGCCTGTGATTGCCATGTTCGTGTTCGTTAACGACTTCACCGTGCCGGTGAGTTGACCCGAGGCATTGAGTCGTAGCAGCGTCAGGGGCGGAGATGGCAGTGGCGTGAACGCATTGGCCACGCTCAGCGTGAGTGTCGCCGTGGTTGGGGATGCATAGCCTGCTCCGGTGAGGGTTGCATTAACCTGACCTGCTCCGTTGGTGGTCAGAGCGCGTGTGCCCACTGCGGCCTTGGTGTATTTGCCTCCCACCAAGTCATAGTTGCCGCTGAACCCGGTAGCGTGCAGCGCGCCCTTGGTTGCAGTTTGTGGAAGTTTGTTAAACTTCATCACTCCCGTGACTCCTCCTCCCAGGGTGATGCCCAGGATGCCGGCATACTCCGTAGCAGGGTTGGTTTGCAGGCCGTTGGCATACACCATCACTTGCCCGCCCTCTACGATGGCTGTGGCACAGCTCACTGGTAGGGTATCGGGTCCGCGTCCCGATACCGTCACCGCTCCGCTCTTGGCCACCAGCATCCGCATCCAACCCGGTGAGGCGGGCAGACCGGTTTGACCCGTTTGAGCGATCTGGGCGGTGTGGTAGTAGCCTACTCCGGCTGGGTCCACTGGCGCGCGCGCGCCATACAAGTGCGCTATCGCATTGCCGGTGTAGGTCTGTCCCGCTTCTACAGCCACTACAGTCAGATGCTGCCTCGGTTCCCCGATGTCCGAGCCGGCTGGTATGGTCTGCACCTCGAAGGTAGCTCCCGCACTCACCAGCGATTCCGCTCCGGTGCTATCCAGGCGACCACTCAAGCCAAACACACGCCCATTCATCACCGCACGCCCCGTCAGGTTGCCGTTGCTCGCCACTGTTGCGCGGAAGATGCCATCTGCGGTGCCTGTGCCGTCATCCAGCAGGCCTGTGTAGGTTCCTGCCAAACCATTGTAGCTCGCCACGATCACCACCGCAGTGTCCTCGCCTCCTTTGCCATCGCTCACTGTGTAGGTGAACCCATCCTGATCATCGAAGGTCGCACCGTCCTTGGTGTAAGTGATGCTGTTGCCCGTGAACGTCACCGTGCCTGTGCTCGGATCGCCCACGTCGATGATGGTCAATATATCGTTATTGGGATCAGCATCATTGCTCAGTGGATTAAACGTTGTGGTGGATCCAAGAAAGGTGATGAAATCATCCTCGGCCACAGGCTTAGCGTTGGCAGATGTGATGTTGATGGTGAGCACATTGCTTGGGTTCCCAGCTGTGTCAGATGCAGACAGGGTCACCACGAGAGGATCACCATTGTAAGTAGTTGCTGCAGCAGGCGTCTGCACCACGGTGATGATACCTACCGCATCATAGCTCACTACCTGTGCGGCGTAATCTGGCAGCGCGCTGCTGGGCGTGACCATCAGCGGAGTAAAACCACCCACGGGAGCTTGCAAGGTTGGCGGTGTCGTATCCTGCACACGCACCACGAAGCTCCCGGTCGTGTTTCCTCCCATGCTGTCCGTCGCACTCACGTTCACCGTCGTGTCACCCACGGCAAAGAGGCTGCCGCTGGCTGCGGAGATCGTTGGTGTCAGCGGACCATCTTCCGCATCATTAGCCGTCACGGTGAACGTCACCGTTGCTCCCGCACCACTCGTTGCCTCCGCGATCACTGGCGAGGTGGGCAGACTCAGTGTCGGCGGCGTGTTACTCACTGTGGTGAAGGTCATGTCTGCTCCTCTTTTGTTGGCCTGAGCATTGCTCGCTGTCAGGCGATAGTGATAAGTCGTGCCGGGCGTGAGACCGGAGAGAACTGCGCTCACATTCTGAGCCGTTGAGTCATCATCTGGAGAAAGCGTGACGCTGGCCGTGCTACCATAGCTGGTGGATGTGCCGTACTCGAACTGCGCCGTAGTGGCCAGTCCACCTGGGTTCACCGTGCCGTTCAACGTGGCACCCGTCATGCCCACAGGGTTCGCCGTGAGTGTGGTAGCCACCGGAGCCAAGCCAAGTGTCTTCCGCCAGCGCCAGATCGCCATTTGGCTTGCCGTGCCATAGATATTGCCATCGGTGCCAAAGAGCGGAGTGCTGGCAGGATACGCAGCCCCTACCCCATCAAACGAGTGCAGCACGGTGTGCGTGCCACTGGAGGTGATCTTGAAAAGTGTGCCACTGTCGCTCGCCCCACCGCGTTTCGTGGTACCGTAGAAGCTTCCATCGTCTCCCTGTGCCAATCCGGTTACGGGGCTGCTACCGTCCGCAGTGTTGAAGCTATGTAGCAGCGTGTGCATGCCATTGGCAGTGATCTTGAACACCGTGCCCTTGCCATTGGCTCCACCTTGCTCCGTAGTGCCATAGAAGCTACCATCGCTACCCAAGACCAGTCCTGCTTGGGGGTTGCGACCCAGGATGGAACTGAAACTAAACAGCAGAGTGTGGGTACCGCTGGACGTGATCTTATATACCGTGCCTTGTCCATTGGCACCACCCTGGTGAGTCGTGCCGTAGAAACTACCATCGCTTCCCAAGACCAATCCAGCTCTCACCTCCCTGCCATCGGTCCCGTTGAAGCTATGCAGGAGCGTGTGAGTGCCGCCGGCAGTGATCTTGAACACCGTGCCATTGCCGTTAGCCCCGCCAGAGACAGTGGTGCCGTAGAAGTCCCCATCACTGCCCAAGACCAACCCACCTTCGGGCTTGCTGCCACCGGTACCATTGAACCTGTGCAGCACCGTGTGGGTGCCGTCAGCCGTGATCTTGAACACTGTTCCATAAATGCTAGTTCCGCCCTGTTGAGTCGTGCCGTAGAAACTGCCATCACTGCCCTGCACCAGCCCGGCTTGGGGATATGCACCAGCGCTGACGTCAGTGAAACTACGGAGGACCGTGTGCGTGCCGCCAGAAGTGACTTTGAACACCACACCCCAACCACTCACTCCTCCATTGACCGTGGTGCCGTAGAAGTTGCCATCAGCGCCTTCCACCAGCCCGTCGTTAGGCCCTACTCCATTGGGATTCTCAAAACGATGCAAAACCGTATGCGCCCCACTCGTGGTAATCTTGAACACCGTTCCGGTTGATGAGCTATGTCCCCCAAACTGCGTTGTGCCATACAAGTTACCATCGCTCCCGAAGACTAACCCACCCCGGGGAGTGGCCCCATCTGTGACACTGAAACTGTGCAGAACGCTAACCCCAAAAGTGGGTCCTGACAGCTTGAACACCGTGCCTTGGCCCATGGCTCCGCCCTCGTAGGAAGTGCCGTAGATGCTACCATCACTACCCAAGGCCAACCTGCCGCTGGGCCTACTACCGCTGGACATCTGGAAAGTCTGCACAAGGTTAACAAAGTCACCTGGCATGATCCTGAAAACCGTCCCTGGCCCAATATAACCTTCGGTAGTACCGTAAAAGGTGCCATCGCTAGCCTTAACGAGGTCGCCACTGGGGTGGCGCCCAAAACTGGAGTCGAAACTATGCAGAACACTATGCGTACCGCTGGGCGTGATCTTGAATACCGTACCGAGACCGTTCGCGCCTCCATCTCTAGTTGTGCCATAGAAGCTGCCATCATTGCCCTCCGCCAATCCAGTCCTGGGGTAGCTACCAGTCGCAGAATGAAAGCTGTGCAGCACGGTGTGAGTGCCACTGGCGGTGATCTTGAATACAGTGCCACTGCTGTTGGCTCCACCATACTGCGTGGTGCCGTAGAAGTTGCCATCACTGCCCTGCATCAGCCCGGCTTGAGGTGCGAAGCCAGTGGCACTGCTAAAATGGTGCAGCAAAGTGTGTGTGCCGCTGGAGCTGATCTTAAACACCGTACCAGCGCTGTTCGCCCCACCAGAGGAGGTGGTGCCATAGAAACTCCCGTCAGCGCCCTGCACCAGCCCCGCAACAGGGCTTTCGCCATTGGCCCCGTTAAAACTGTGCAAAACCGTCTGCACTCCGCCAGCCGTGATCTTAAACACCGTGCCCAGACCACTCGCTCCGCCAATTTGTGTGGTGCCGTAGAAGTTTCCGTCACTGCCCTGAACCAGCCCGGCATAAGGCTGCTTTCCCTGATTATCCGAGAACACCGTCTCAAACGTCTGCGCCTGAGCGGGGCTAAGGGTCCAAAAAAGGCCGAGTGCAGCACTGGCCCACATCGCGGGGACCATGCATCGAGTGACTAACGAGTTCAGTTTCATAGAGAGGTAAGTGACGCGGGTGAAACGGCACGTCCCTACCTCTATCCGGTTTCTCCGCGGCCATTACACCAAAACCGAAAAAAAGATGCCTCCCTCATCCAAAAGCACCTCCCCGCCTCTGTTTTCCCCCTTCCACCCTGGACTCCGAACCAAGCCTCACGTCTCCTGGCTCACAGAGCCAGGCTACAGCCACCCTCCGCCTTCCATCTCCAAGTCTCCCCCTCTCCGTTTCACCTCCTCGCCGTGAGGATCAGCTCATTGAGCTTCTGAATCACCATCTGCAACTGATTCGGGTCATAGTTCGCCTCTGGATTCATGTCCAAGGTAGTCACCGCGTTCGTGTTAGCGCTGGTGTTCTCAATCGCACTCGCCAATGCCGCGTTGGTCGCTCGGGTCTGGATGTCGTCATTCAGCGCGTTGAGCTGATCACGCATCTGTTCGGCATCAATCTCGGTGTTCGCTTGCGGTAGGGATGGGTCGAAGGGCATGGGCTGGGAATACGTTTGCGGTTGTTTAGCGGTCGTTGAGGGGCGCTGGCGCGCCGTTGAGCAGTGGTTTAGCGGCCGTTTGATGAACAATGGCTAAACAATCGCTCAACCATTGCTCAACAACCGCCAACGAGCCCCCTCACACTCCCACCGTGATGCTTTGCACAGCGGTCCAGTCGCCTTGTTCTGTGCCGCCTTCCCAGTAGCGCATGCGGTACTCGCGCACTTCGGGTTGGCTGGGCACCAGCAGGGGGCGCTCGTCCAGGTAGGGGCTTTCGGAGTCGATCCCCAGCAGCACCCAATCACCATCGCCACGGCGGCTGTAGATGGCCACGGCGTACCAGCCGTGTTTCTTGAAGCTCAGCCGCACGCACTGGCAGCCAGTCCCTTGCTCCAGCTTCATGCTAAACTCCGGCACCGTGATCTCTACAGTGTCCTCTGGTCCCACGATGCCCAGGTCGATGCCCATGGCCTCCGTGTAGCCGGGCTTGGACTTGATGTCCTGCACCAGACGGTAGATGCGCTGTAGCGCTCCTGGTTTGACCGTGATCCCCACCGGCAGCGTGGGCGGTGTCGGCGCGGTGAACACAGGGAACACAAAAGCCGAGTTTCCCGCTCCGTCCTCCAGCTCCCGCAGGGATGCCGTGCAGGCGGGTGCAAAGTCCCTTACGTTCGTTAGCCACGTGCCCTGCCCGTATGCCAGAGTGAGGTTGTCAGCCACGCCCTGATTTACGTCTTCCGTGTCCAGGGGGAGGGCAGCGGCATAGCCGGGCAGCTTGGTAGCAAAGTTTAGATGCCACTCAGGGCGGGCCGAGTGTGCGCGTGGGTAGTAGTGCTGTCTTTTCATGGTATTGCGTTTTCGTCTTTGGTTTTGGTTAGAGGGAGTCGTCGGAGTGACAGGCCCCCAAAGAGCCCCGGAGGTCCACAGCGTGCCATTGCTCCACAGCGCCATTAGCCCACCCTCCGGTAAAGGTTCAGCGCCAGAGCACCCCCCGCTCCAGCAGGTTGGAAACGCGCCGTTGCCAATTGGAAAGACGCCGCCGTCAATTGGCAGCACGTCCTTTCCGATTGGAAAGCTCTCCCAGCCAATTGGAAAGCTCCGCTCTCCAGTTGGAAAGCCGTCTTCTCCGATTGGAAACCTCTCGCTGCCAATTGGAAAGCTCCCATCACCCATTGGAAAAACCTCCTTACCAACTCACAACGCGCCCTTTCCACTTGGAAAGGTGCCGTTACCAATTGGAAACACGCCACCGCCAATTGGAAACGCCGCGCCGTCAGTTGGAAACACCGCCTTTCCAGTTGGAAAGCTGACCTTTCCAATTGGAAAGCCCGCGTTTCCAATTGGCAAAACCGCCCCGCCAAGGCCAAAAACCCGCTTTTCGGGCCATTTTGGGCCGATTTTGCCCCTCCAGAGGCCAAAACCACCCCCCAGCCACCCAAAAGCAGCCGTGCTGGCACCGCAGAACCGATTTTCCCCAAAAAAGTCATCGGGTGCGGATTTCACCACAGTTGCGCGAGAAGGCGGTAGTCAAGAAAACTGGACGCCCCAGGTCTGATGCAGACTTTCCAGTCTGCACGAGCGTCTCCCGCCCCCAGAAACTAGGCGATAGCCACGCACACGAGCTCCTTGAGCGTGAGGCCGAACTGGCCACACAGCAGCGAGAGCGTGCGGATGGTGGGACTGTGCTTGCCTTTCTCGATGTTGTGAATGGTCTGAGCCGACAGTCGCCCCGGAATGGCAAGGGAGCGGACCGACCTGCCTAACATCAACCGCCGCCGGACTAGCTCGGCACGGATGAGTTCATTTTCGACGCCAAGCAGCAACGTGTCGGCAGAAGGTAGTGTGGGTGGGATGGTGTGGTTGTCCATGGGATCGCCCGTGCTCTGGCCCTCTGGTAAAAGGACAATGCGCAAAGCTGGTCTTGATCGGAGGTGCGGTGGCATTCAATCCAGCCATGCGCCCCATTCCTACGCGCCAGACCCGTTGTCCAAGATAAGATAGAAGATACCTTCTGCATGACCGTGAGCAAAAAAGGAGATGAGGTCAGTATGCCAGGCTAGGGCTTACATGGGAAGGAATCTTGTGGCCGGTGGCCTTGACTACTAATACATAACGGCAGTCTCTGTTGGAAATGCGTTTTCAAATCATGAAAAGCCTTTCCACATCGCCTTTCAATAAGTCTATGGTATACGTCCGAACTCACCAGAGTTGGTAAATAACAACTCGGTGCACCCGATTCCGTTTTCGTCATGCCAGCAGCTAAAAACACGAGTAAACATAAGAAGCCCACCGTTTTCCTCAGCCATTCGTCCAATAACCGGCGAGAGCTTGTGGCACTTAAGCGCCTGTTAGATGAACGTGCAGGCGGCTCAATTGACTTCTTTTTGTCCTCGGATGAAGAAAGCATTGAACACGGAACCATCTGGCCTGCGGAAGTCAGAGCGGCATTGGACAGGATGGCGTTGATGCTCGTGTTCGTTTCCAGCCATGCCCTCAAGTCTGGATGGACCTACTTTGAGGCTGGCTATGGCCTTCACAAACTCGATTCGGCGAACATCTTCTGCCTGCCAGATTGTGAGAAAGACAAGCTGCCGAGTCCTTTCAATCTTATACAGAACAAAAACCTTCATTCTGCTAAAGACCTCTCTCAACTGATCAATGTGATCAACAAAAAGCTTGATCTAAGGATCAAAGAGGAAGTGACAAAAAACGAGTATGAACGCGTCTTCAAGCCAATTGCCTTGGGTGAGGTCATGCCAACACAAGTGGATGAGCTTGTTGATCGCATACAAGTGACGTTAATGAGTCCACGAAACGGATTAGAATATTTTTCGGAGACATGTGCTGAAATGGGGAGTGGGTGTGGGACTGGTCGCCCAAGGCGCAACGAATACCTGGGGGACAGTGAAAAATGGGATCACCTTTGTTCGGCTGGTGTTCGGATCGATGTAAAAGATCCTCATCGGCAAAAATCCGAGTATGAGGAAGCTGAGATGAGCTGGCTTGAGGAGATCGACATTACAGATAACATCCAAAAAGATGGTGGGATTTGGATCGATGAAATAAGTGAGGATAGATGGTTTAGCCCGATTCGAGGAGAAGGCTCGGAGTTTAGAACTCTTGCTGAGATTCGGGAACGCAATGAGCGCTGTCGAAGAAAGTTGAAGGAAATTAAGGCGGGACAGGTTTTGCGCGATCAAGCTCCACGCGATTGTATCATTTCTATTTCCTCCATTAACCTAAACTTGGAGATGTCTATCGTGGACCTCTGGATGAGGAAAGCCGCCATCAATGAATCTATCTGTATCAACGTTCTATTTAACAAACGAGTCAGAGTTGAGACTTCAACTGAGGTCGTTGCAGCTAAAATTCATGGCACATCTCTTTCGCTAATCTCAGATGGACGATTACGGTGGCTCAACAACACGAGTGTTAGTCTTCATCACTGTAGTCTGCGTGTCGATTATCACCGTGTGGAAGGAGCGAATGAACTCTACAGCGCGGTGACTCTGGACGCGCCTAGTGCTTCATCCATTGCTGAGTTCAAAATCCAAGACCTTGTTAACACTCTCATGGAACTTGACGTTCTGAGGGTTTTGCCGACTAAAGCAAAGTAGTTTTTCGCATGGATTCGTTTTTTGAGCATGTCGAAGGAAAAGTCGTTGTCAGCATGCAGCGCTAGGTCTGTCGGTGATCAAAAGGAAGTGAGTAGCATTCTATACAAATACGTCTCGGCTGCGGTGGGCATCTCAATACTTCGCGATAAAGTGTTGTGGACTACTGACCCTCTCGATTTCAATGATCCTTTTGAGGTGTATCCCATCTTCGATAAAGACAGGTGCAACATGGCAGTTAAAAGTCGTGACAAGTTTGGCGAATTGACTGGTGCTGGCAGAATCGGTTCTGATCATCTTTCGGTCGAAAAAGATTTTCCCCATGCGATCACCTTGGAAGAACTGTGCCATCAGTTTTACTTCAGTAACATCACCAAAAACTATAGGGCGATCTGCTTTTCAAAGAATCCAGTGCAAACCGTCATGTGGTCTCTATACGCGGATCACCACAAAGGAATGGTGATCGGTTTTGACACCAATGCCCCAAGTTTTCCACAAGGAGTTCGTCCTGGAGGCTTTGAGGTCGATTACTTGCCCACTCGAGAAGAAATGTGTCTTCCCCTCCACGCCTATTACTTCAAAGCTCTTCGTGACGGAGAGGCGATTCTTCGAGCGTTCCCCTCAGGTTATGTCGAGAATGGGGGGCTCTTGGTGCTAAATGATGAACTTGAGCGCCAATACCATGAGGCCACAATAAATATGTTGTTCAAGAAACATGACATCTGGAAGGATGAGCAAGAACACAGATTCATTTATGATCTGAGGCGAGAGACTCAACCAGGACTCAAGCGTGTAGCTACTAAGGGCAAGGACGGAGTTGATGTCCTACGTGATGTGGTCCAATTGAATGATAGTGCTGTTGCTGAAATATGGGTTGGTCGATATTTCCCAGTGGAACAAGCAAAAGGTCTCTTCAATCTGCTTCAAGGTGGAGCGTATAGCGGTTCAAAGCTGTTTTGGACTTCCCTCAGCAAGACGGAGTTTAAGCTGGATTTTGAAGAGGTTGACAAGCTCCAGATGTCAAATCGCTACGAACTAGATACTCCTGGGCTATGGCGCGGTAGGTCTAGATGAACCATCGGGGTGCTAGTAGTAAATAGAAAAAGAGTGGTTTTGACGGGGATTGCCGCACGGGCTGGAGCCCGAGGTTATTTTCTTTCGCTCCTTTACCTCTTGTGGGGGGCAGACCCATTTGTTTAAGGAGGATGGTTTACCTGACGACCTCATGATCTGTGATGCCCAGCAAGTTCACGGAGGCCAGCAGATTTCTTTCAGACACGAGCTGTGGGCCTCCCTTAGCCTGCTGGATATCTGGTAGCATATCCGCTGGACGGGTAGCGGGTCCTAGCCACAGTCCGGGCCATGCGTTTCAGAACTGTTTTTGCGCTTGTCATCGTTTCCTGCACTTCCTCGCTGCTGGCTCAGCCGAAGGGTAAAGGGAAGAACCCAAAGGAGTTTGAGGCAGGTAAGCCCGCGTTCGCTCCTAACCATGATCAGCCGGCTTTCGACCCGGCGGCGGCCAAGGGTGAGCATTTGGACCCTGCGATGTTCCGGGTGCCTGAGGGCCTGGAGGTGACGCTTTGGGCGGCTTCACCGATGTTGTTCAATCCCGCGAACATGGACATCGATCATGCGGGCCGGATTTGGGTGAACGAGGGGGTTAACTACCGCCGAGCAGCGGGTCGGCACCGCAATGGCGACCGTATCATGGTGCTGGAAGACACGGACAAAGATGGCAAGGCCGACAAGAGTCATGTTTTCGTCCAAGAACCCGCACTGGGCTGCCCACTGGGGATTGCGGTGTTCGATAATGTGATCGTGGTGAGCAACACGCCGGACCTCATCGTCTACACGGATGTCAATCGCGACCTGAAGTTTGACCCGAGCGTGGACACGCGTGAGGTGCTGCTGAGTGGCTTTGAGCAACCTCAGCACGACCACTCGCTGCATGCCGTGATAGGCGGTCCAGATGGGCGCTGGTATTTCAGCAATGGCAATTGCGGAGCTCAGTTCACTGACAAGTCTGGGCACACCTTTAGCATTGGCGGTGCTTACTTGAACAACTCTTACGCTGGGGAAAAGAGCTACGATGGGCGCGTCTATGTGGGTGGATTCACGGCTTCGATTGACCCCGATGGCAAGAACACTCGCATCTATGGACATGGTTATCGTAACAGCTACGAGCAAACCATCACGTCGTTTGGCGATATGTTCCAAAACGACAACGATGATCCGCCAGCTTGCCGCGTGAGTCACGTGATCGAGGGTGGTTTCTTTGGATTCTTCAGCCCGGATGGCAAGCGCCAGTGGAAGGCCGACCAACGCCCAGGCCAGACCACCGCGCGGGCCGAGTGGCGGCAGGATGACCCTTCCACGATCCCAGCGGGAGATGTGTATGGCGGAGGCGCTCCAACGGGCATGACATTCGTAGAAAACTCAGCGCTTGGCGAGAAGTGGGAAGGACTGCTCCTGAGCTGCGAGACTGGCCGCAATGTGGTGTTCGGCTATCTGCCAAAGGCCAACGGAGCTGGTTTCACGCTTGAGCGATTCGACTTCCTGACCACGAACACGACCGGGAAGTTTGCCGGGTCTGACTTCGTGGGCGGCAGCAACAATGTCTCAGACGAGCGTCACATTCTCTTCCGCCCCAGTGATGTGTGCGTAGGACCTGACGGTGCCATTTACATCTGTGACTGGTATGACAAGCGCACCGGCGGTCACCAGACGCTAGACGACACCGCAAGTGGCGCGATTTACCGTGTAGCACCCAAAGGATTCAAGCCCGCCGTGCCAGCAGTGGACCTGAACACCACCGAGGGGCAAATCGCCGCCCTGAAGTCGCCCGCAGTGAACACCCGGTTCAGCGGTTTCCGAAAACTGAAGGAGAAAGGCGACATCGGAGTCGTGGAGAAACTGATGGCTGACGAGTCACCATGGGTAGCAGCACGCGCGACATGGCTCATGGCCCAGCTCGGCGAAAAGGGCACAGAGAAAGTCGCGGAGTTGATCGAGTCCGAAGATCCTCAGAAGAAAGTGCTCGCACTGAGAGCGATCAAGGCCGCAGGTCATCCAGATCTGCCAGTGATGGCAATCGCATTCGCCGCAACAGAGGAGAATGCGGCTGTCCTTCGTGAAGTCTGCACCGTGTTGCGAGATGCACCGCCAGATGAGGACGTGGTGAATGAAGCACTGGCTGATGTTGGTAAAAAGTTCGACGGCAAAGACCTGAGCTTGCTCGGCGCGTGGGGCATCGCGTGTGCTGGACGTGAGGAGAAGGTGTTTCACGCCCTTGAACTGGAAGACCCGCTCAGTTGGTCAGACGCCGAGGCACTGCTCGTTTGGAAAATCCATCCCAAAGCAGCCGTCCAAGCAGTGGCCTTGCGCGCAGAAGCGTCAACGCTGAATCAGGCACAAAGAAAGCTCGCAGCAGACACACTTGCATTCATTCAAGACGAAGCGGCGGCTAAAGCCATGATCGCACTGGCCAAGGACAAAGCATCGCCGATAGCCGGAGACGTGCTCTGGTGGTTGATCAATCGCAGCAGCAACGACTGGGCCGTCTACGGCGTGGGAGAAGCGATGAAGAAGGCGGGCATCCTCGACACATCGAAGACGCCCATCGTGCCAGTGATCACACCGCCATCCCCTGCCCCAGATCAAGGTCCACAGCTCGCCGACGTGCTAAAGCTCAAAGGCGATGCTGCCAAAGGAGCAACTGCGGCCCAACGCTGCATCATGTGCCACAACATCAATGGCCAAGGCGTGGACTTTGGGCCTGCACTCACCGGTTGGGGCCGCTCTCAGCCTGTGGATGTGATTGCCGAAGCGATCTTGAATCCTTCCAAAGACTTGGCCCACGGATTTGAAGGTCACAGCGTGAAGACCAAGAAAAACGAGCAAGTGGACGGGATGATCTTGGCTGACGGTGACTTTGTGATGATCAAAAGCATCGGCGGTCAGACGCAATTGATCGCAAGCGATCAAGTCCGCTCAAAAGCCAAGATGAATCGCTCCCTGATGCTCAGCGCAAGCCAACTCGGCATGACCGCGCAAGACGTGGCTGACGTCATCGCGTATCTCAAACAATAATCATCCATGACACACGCTTTACTCATTCCATTAATGGCTGGCATCATCAGTGAAGTCCCCACCGGAGGACAACTCAAAGAGCCGTTCGGAACGGAGTTCGACACCAAAGGCACGCCTTACGTGGTGGAGATGATTTCCGGCAATCGGCTGTTCCGTTTGGAGAATGAAGGGAAGTTGGAGAAACTAGCGGATGGGTTCAATGGCCCGCACAATCTGGCAGTGCTGCCAGATGGCGACATCTTAATAGGCGATACTTGGGCCGGAAACGTGAAGCGCTATGATGCTGAGACAAAGAAAGTAACCACGCAGCCCGGATACGAAGCTCCCAAGGGCAAAGAGAAAGGCATGGGGCCGTATTGCATCACGCTGACACCGGACTCGAAGACACTGCTCATCGCCAACTTGCTCCAGATTCATGCGATCGACCTTGAGACAGGCAAAGGGCGTGTCGTGGCCGGCAATGGCAAGAAAGGTAAGCCCGAAGATGGTGCCGCAGCTCTGGATGCTCCCCTCGTTGATCCAAGAGCCGTAGGACAAGACAGCAAAGGCAACATTTATATCCTAGAGCGAGGAGGCAATGCGCTGCGGGTGGTCGACACGAGCGGCAAAATCCGCACGGTGGTGAACGCGAGCGGCAAGAAGGGAAACTCCGGAGACGGTGGACCAGGGCTGGAGGCCACCATGAATGGCCCCAAGCACCTGTGCATCGACATCGACGATACGGTGCTCATCGCGGATGCGGAGAACCACGTGGTAAGACGTTTTGATCCCAAGTCTGGCATGATCACCCGGATCGCAGGCACCGGTAAGAACGGCAAAGCAGGCTTGGGCGGCGAACCCACGAAATGCGAGCTAGCGCGGCCTCATGGCGTGACCATTCATCCTCTCACCAAGGAAATCTGGATCACCGATAGCTACAACAATCGCATCTTGAAGATGACCCGATGAGCCTGGACGAACTTCGGCGTCAGTTCCGCAAAGCTGGTGAACCAGCGGTAGCCGAAGTGATGCGCCGATTCTTCAAAACCGGCCCCGGAGAATACGGCGAGGGCGACAAGTTTCTCGGGCTCAAGGTCCCAACGACACGCTCATTCCTTCCAGATACAGATTCATTGCTCCTCAATGAACTGGAGGAGTTGCTACACTCCGATTGGCATGAAGAAAGGTTGCTCGCCCTGCTGGCATTAGTTAGGCGATACAAGAAAGCCCGCAAAGACCTTGGACTCAGAGAAGCAATCGTGGCGTTCTATCTCAAGAACACAAGATGGATCAACAACTGGGATCTAGTTGATACAAGCGCGCCGCACATCCTTGGCGAATGGCTCTTTGATCGGGATCGTGCGGTGCTACGGCGTCTGGCGCGGTCGAAGGACTTGTGGGAACAACGAATCGCCGTCTTGGCAACTCAGGCGTTCATTCGGAAAGGGGACTTCGACCTGACGCTGGAGCTGTGTCACGAACTTTTGAGCCACAAGCACGACCTGATGCACAAAGCCTGCGGCTGGATGCTGCGGGAGATCGGGAATCGTGATGTCCACGTGCTCTTGGCCTTTTTGGATCGACATGCACACCTCATGCCGCGCACGATGCTGCGTTACGCCATCGAAAAACTGCCTGAAAAGCAGCGCATGCATGTTCTAGCCACCTCCAAGCAATGACGATAAATCATGGGCTGGCCTTTTATCTGGCACTCTGCATGGTGAGCTAGTGAGAATCGACGTCATCACGCTCTTTCCTGAACTGATCACCACCCCGCTGGGCACCAGCATCATGGGGCGTGCTCGGGAGAAGCAGTTGGTCGATCTTCACGTCCACAACCTCCGAGAGCGCGGTCTCGGCAGGCACAAACAAGTCGACGATACCCCTTACGGCGGCGGCCAAGGGATGGTGCTGCGGCCAGAACCGATCTTTGAGACTCTCGACACGATAGACCGTAGCCAAGCGCGGACGATCTTGATGACGCCGCAGGGGAAGCGTTTCAGCCAAGCAGATGCACGGCGCTTGAGCGAAGAGAAGCACCTCGTTTTTCTATGCGGACACTATGAAGGTGTCGATCACCGAGTGGTAGAGCACGCGGTAGACGAAGAGCTTTCGATTGGCGACTACGTGCTCACGAACGGAGCGATAGCCGCTGTGGTCGTGATTGATGCCATCGTGCGACTGTTGCCAGGCGCACTCGGTGATGAGCAAAGTGCCGTGGAGGAGTCTTTCTCAGACCCCAACTTGCTAGAAGGTCCGCAATACACCAAACCTGCCGAGTATCGTGGCTATCAGGTCCCTGAGATTTTACTCAGCGGCCACCACGGAAAGATAGCCGAGTGGCGCAAAGAGCAGGCCTTGGCGAGAACGAAGACAAATCGGCCAGATTTGTTGGATTGACCTCACCGGGGGTGAGAATGCTAAACTTTTCGTCCCAAACATAACATTCTCTAAAACCCGGCACGGTTTGCGCCGTTTGAAGACTGATCCAACGTCCTGGAACCCGAACCACCTTTTCAGATGCACCCCATCTTCGCTCGAAAGCTCGCAGAGATCCTGCACGCCAGAAGAGCCGTCCGCGTGCGTTGGGGTTGGGCGATCATTCTGGCCCTAGCTGCGGGTTTGCTACTTTTGCCGAAGGCCTGGATGAGTGTTCCTGTGACACTGCTGCTCGGATGGGCCGCTATCACTGTATGGAGCAGGCGGATCAAGCTAGAGCCGCGAGTCCTTGCGCGAGAAGTAGAAGCTGCCAATCCAGAACTCCACAGTCTACTGCGCACTGCGATTGAGATACCCGCTCATCAGGAGCAACTGAGCTACTTGCAAGAGCGCGTGATCGACGAAGCACTCCGTCGATCTGTTCGTCATCTTTGGGCTGAGGAGTTGACCAATGCGCAGTATCACAAGGCGCGTTTAGCCCAAGGTTTTGCGTTTGTGCTCGTCATGGCCTCCATCGCATGGCTGGCCAACGAACATCTTTTCACCAAGAAGCCTCGGTCCAAAACGCCTAGCGTCACGAAATCGGGGAAAGCGAAAGCCAAGGCACCCGCTAGCGATTTTGAGGTCTCCGTGGCTCCTGGGGATACCGAAGTTGAACGCAACACACGTCTAGTGGTTGAAGCACGGTTCAAGAAGGACGTTCCGGAATCGGCCGATCTGGTCCTCAGTGACACGGCTGGAAAGGTCATTGAACGCCAGACACTGAAACCGTCGGTCGATCCCCTCGTGTTTGGCGGCATGATTTCCAGCATCAAGAAAGACGGAGTTTATCGCGTGGAGTTTGCCGGTGAGAAGTCAGAGGACTTCAAGGTCACAACTTTTGATTATCCAGCGTTGGAGCGAGCAGACGCAACGATCATTCCACCGGCATACACGGGTCAACCGCAGCGAACGATAGAGAATACGCTGCTGGTCACAGTCATGGAAGGTTCTGAGTTGCGCTATGACATCAAAGTGAACAAGGCCCTGGCACACGCAGAGCTGTTTGCTGATGAGAAGAACATCCTACAGTTCAAGCCTTCAAAAGATGACCCAACTCGGCTGTCAGTGACGTGGAAGCCCGACGAGAGCAGACGCTACAGGCTCCATCTGATTGATGCCAAAGAGCGCGCCAACAAGCAACCGCCTTGGTTTAAGATCAACGTGGTTAGGAATCTGCCTCCCAAGCTTGATATCGTTTTTCCAAAGCGAGATACCAAAGTATCGCCGCTCCAGGAACTCCCACTTGAAGCCAAGGCAACGGACGATGTGGGCATGAGTAAAGCTGGGATCACGTTTGTGATTGATGACAAAGAGCAAGAAATCGTGCTCAAGAACACCGAGGCAAAGCTCGCCACAAAACTCGACCTCAATACCTCGCTCCAATTGGAAGGAAAGAACCTTCAGCCGCTTGATCTGGTGAGCTATTTCTTCTGGGCAGAGGACAAAGATGCGGAAGGCAAGACGCGCCGTGGAATGTCAGACCTGTTCTTTGCCGAAGTACGGCCCTTTGAAGAGATTTTCAGAGAGTCTGAAGCAGGTGAAGGAGAACCCAGTAGCGGTGCCGGACAAGAGACTGACAAACTGGCGCAAATACAAAAGCAGATCGTCATCGGCGCATGGAAACTGTTCAGTCAGGCCCAGCCGAAACCGGATGACATCGCCACACTCAAGGAATCTCAGGAAGTGAATGTTGAGAACCTCGAGAAGACATTGGCGGAAGCCAACGACTCGCGCACCAAACCACTGCTTCAGAAAGCGGGTGTGGAAATGAAGAAAGCAGCTGAAAAGTTTACGCAGTCGAATGTCAAGGACGCACGCACTCCCGCCCAGGCCGCTCTGCGCTTGCTAAATCAGGCCCAAGCGATGGAACATAATGTTACTCGTGCAAATCCGAAGTCGAAATCGAGCTCTGGCCAGCAACAACAACGCCAGGAGCTCTCGAGTCTAGAACTCAAACAGCAAGACCAACGCTATGAGAAGGAAAAAGAAGCGCAGGAGCAACAAACTGCTGAGCAAAAAGAAAGTCTGGCAGTTCTAAATCGGCTGAAGGAACTCGCCAGACGCCAAGAGGCGTTGGCCGAGAAGATGCGACAGCTGCAGCAGCAACTAGCTGATGCCAAAACGGAAGAAGAGAAGGACAAGCTAGCTGATGAGTTAAAACGCCTTCAAGACGAGCAAGAACAACTCCTGCGCGACTTGGATGAAGTGCGCGAGCGCGCCGAACAGCCTGAGAACGCTGCCAATATGGCAGAAGCAAGGCAACAACTGAACGAAACGAGGGAGAAAGTCACTGATGCGATCGAACAGTTGAAGAATCAGGAGTTAGGCCAAGCCTCTGCGTCAGCAACCAAAGCCAAGGATCAACTACAGCAGGCGCAAGACGATCTCCGCGAGAAAACAGCGCGCCGATTTAGTGAAGAAATGAAGCAGATGCGGCAACAATCTCAGGATGTGGCCGAGGCCCAGAAGAAATTGAGTGAGTCCATGGAGAACCGGAATCAAGACGGTGCTGCTGAGCGGGAAAAATTGGCTGAACAGGTAGCCCAGCAGCATGAACGGACAAAACAGCTGATGGAACAGATGAAGCAAGTGAGCGAGGCCGCAGAAGGAACCGAACCGCTACTCCATCGCCACCTTTACGAAGCACTCAGACAAGCCCAGTCCCAGGCAATTGATGACAACTTCACCGAGGCACAACTGCAGACCCGCCATGGCGACCTTGCCGAAGCCCAGAATGCGGAGCGAAAGACGACGAAAGCCGTAGAGGGGCTAGAACGCGGGGTCGAGAAGGCTGCTGAAGCCATCTTGGGCAATGAAACTGAAGCCCTGCGGATGGCCAGAAACGAACTCAATCGGTTGTTAGAAGATCTTGGCGAGCAAACATCGGCTGAAGGGAAACCGGGCGGCAAAGAGCAAAACGAACCTAAGCCTGGAAAAGGCACTGCCGCCCAGCCACCGAAAACGGATGAGAAGACCCAACCTTCAGAAATGAAGGGCAGTGACCAACAACAAGGCCAACAACAAGGCCAACAACAAGGCCAACAACAAGGCCAACAACAAGGTCAACAGCAAGGTCAACAGCAAGGTCAGCAGCAAGGCCAACAGCAAGGCCAACAGCAAGGTCAGCAGTCCGGCCAGGCGACTCGACAGCCAGGAGATCAGCGTTCAGGAAGTAGTTCGAGTGGAGGCGGTGATTGGTTCTTTAATGCCGAGTCGAATGCCCCGGATGCCAGCGGCGGCAATAATAAGCAATCTCCGTTTGCTGGAGACAACTGGGGCCCCTGGGCGGATCGTTTGCGCAACGTCGAAGAGATTCTCACTCGCCCTGAGTTGCGAAACAAGGCATCCCAAATCGTCGATAATGCTCGAGACCTTCGTATCGACTCCCGCAGAAACGACGCACCCCCACAGGCTGACGAAGTTGCGTTGAGGATCGTTAAGCCACTGGTGGAGTTGCGTGATCGAGTGGCCGAGCAGATTGCGCAGAAAGATGCCAAGCGTCCACAGTTTCAGTTAGATGCAACACCGGTGCCAGAGCGCTACCGGGATCTTGTAAGGCGCTATGCCGAACAGCTTGGAGCAGGACAATGATGCGTTCACCTGGAAAACGATGGCCGAATGAGTGGTTTAAGGGCTCGAAGGAGATTCAAAGCCTCCATGTCCGTTTTACGAAACGCGGCATCGGTCACGACATTGTAAGCGCTCGCCGCTGCCATCTCTGCCGCGGGTCCAGTCACTGATCGCATAGACTCCTCCAATGATTTTGCAGCACCTTGAACGATGGCCCATTGCGTTGCTGTGGATGCTCATTGTGTCAGTTTTGGTGGTACGCGGGTATCGCAGAGCACCACTGTCGACACAAAGCAGACTCGTTGCCGCCCTATTCAAATGCTTGGCAGCGGCAATGATCGGATTCTGCCTGCTGGACCCAGTGACCGTCCGTGAGACACCGAAACGTGGCGCAAATGATATCGCCATCCTACTGGACGACTCCCTCTCAGCGTTTCACCAACTTCCACGCACCAATCACTTGTTACCAGAACCCACTTGGCTAAGCGAACTGCGGAAGAACTTTAGAGTCCGTATGATTGCTGTGGATCAGAAGCAGCGTAACCTCGTCAACGGTGCCGAACTGCGATTCCAAGGAGTTGGATCGAGACTTGCTGCGGCCGTTCAGCAAGCTCGTAGCGGGCCGCAGACTGCCGGAGTGGTGCTGATCAGCGATGGACTTGCAACCGACACGTGGCCCGTAGGTAAAGCAGGCAAAGGGGCACCAGTCTTTCCGGTGCTTCTCGCCAACTCAGTCCCTTATGTCGATGTTAGCCTTGTTTCCGTCACTGCGAGTCAAACTGCATTTGAAGATAGCCCCGTAACGATCCAGGCATCACTCTCCCAAGTCGGTTGCGGCGGCAAAACGGTAACCTTGGAGGTAATGACCGATAAGGGACAGAAACTCGTGACACAGAAACATACCTTTGGTGCCAATGAATCGAAGCGGACTCTGAGCCTGCGAGTTCCACTCTCTACACCGGGGGTATCGTTTTTGACGGTCAAAGCGGTAATGAAAGAGGACCAGAGGTCAGAGAACAATCAGCGACTCATCGCCATTGACCGGGGGACTGGACCTTACCGTGTCCTCTATGTGGGCGGCAGACCAAACTGGGATTACAAGTTCCTGCGGCGTGCCCTTTCAGCGGACCCCGAAGTGCAGGTGCCCGCGTTGCTGCGTATTGCCAAACGTGAACCTAAGTTTGAGTGGCGTGGGCGACCCGGTGAAACGTCCAACCCCTTGTTCAAAGGTTTCGGCGCAAAAGGTGGCGAAGACGTGCAGCGCTACGATCAACCGGTTCTCATCCGCCTAAACACCAGAGACGCTGAAGAACTCAAAGACGGATTTCCCAAGTCTCCTGAGCTTCTCATGAGCGAGTATCGGGCGGTGATTATTGACGATGTCGAGGCTGAGTTCTTCTCTCAGGAGCAGATGCATCTCATCGAACGATTCGTGAGCGAACGCGGGGGAAGTCTGCTGATGCTGGGTGGTCAAGAATGTTTCATTCCAGGCAAATACGATCATACGCCTGTAGGCCGTATGCTCCCTGTATACTTGGACAAACTTTCAACGGCTCCGGCTGTCATTAACGCACGCCTACAGCTCACCCGTGAGGGATGGCTGGAATCTTGGACACGTTTACGGCCTGAGCAGGAAGCGGAAGAAGCTCGCTTGAGCACCATGCCGGCATTCTTTTCGATCAATCAGACGTTCACCATCAAACCAGGAGCAAGCATCCTTGCCACAGTCGAGTCTGAGGACTCCCGCAGCACACCGGCTCTGATCACGCAGAAGTTTGGCAACGGTAGGGTTACCGCACTGACGATTGGCGACATCTGGCGGTGGGGATTACAAAGCAACGAGCATCAAGCAGATATGCAGCGATTTTGGCGGCAACTCGTTCGTCATCTCATCGTGGATGTTCCAGATCGTGTCCAGTTTACCGCGCAACCCGGCGAGGACGACACCTGGACGCTGCAAGCCCGAGTCCGCACCGCAACATTCACCCCAGAAGACGAGGCGACCGTGTCATTCGATGTCAACGGCAGTTCCATCACTGCCGAACCTTCTCTGAACGAGCCCGGGCTTTATGAAGCAGAGTTCCATTCGCCAAAAGCTGGCACTTACCTCGCCAAGGCAACTGTCACTAACCCGGATGGCAAGACACACGCGGTTCGACAGACGGGATGGACTAACAATGCACTGGCCGATGAAACCAGGAGCTTTGAACCAGACAGGAAATGGATGGAATCAGTAGCGCGAGACACCGGAGGCAGGCTGTTGATGCCAGATGAGCTTCCGAAACTGCCCGGAATGCTCGGTGCGCTCAAGTCACCAACGATGGAGCGCAGAACAACACCAGTGTGGCACCACCCAGCCTATCTGGCAGCGGTGGTCGGCTTGTTGGTCGGCGAGTGGCTGATTCGTCGGAGGGCCGGTTGGTTATGAAACCCACTCATTTTGACGTGCCGTCACGGATTGAGCTAAGCCAACGAGCTGTAGGGAGCCTTTCAGCGATTCTAAGTGGACTATTTCTGCTGGCGTCCCCGGCTCTTCTCCATTGCGCCGACGTTATCATTCTAAAAGGCGCTGCAGGTACCGACGAGTATGCAAAACGGTTCAACTCTACCATCGAAAGTTGGCAGCAAGCTTCTGCTCAGCACAAAGTAACGATCTGTGAGTCGCTTGAAACCTTCCGTTCCGCAGTCTCGCCGCTCGGAAAATCGCCTGAGCCGTTGTGGATCATTTTCGTCGGCCATGGCACCAGCGATGCTCGCGATTCGCACTTCAATCTCGTCGGCCCTGACCTTTCGGCATCTGCTCTTGCCGAGTTGTTAAAGCCCTTCTCTCGCGAGATCGTTCTCATCGACACCACAGCTGCATCTGGCCCATTCATCAAAGCGCTGAGTGGTGCAAACCGCTTGATTGTTACCGCTACCAAGGGTGCCGATGAGGTCTACTTCACCCGCTTTGGCCAGTTCTTTGCTGAAGCCATCGCTGGACAGGTCAACGCAGATCTCGACCAGGATAAGCAGGTGTCGGTGTTGGAATCGTTCCTGTTTGCTAGTCGTGAAACCCGGAACTTTTACGAGAAAGAGAACAGGATAGCCACTGAGCACGCACTTCTCGACGACAATGGAGACGCCGAGGGCACACGCAGTGAAGCTTTCTCTGGACTCCACGCAAAGACAGCAAAGGAAGGAAGCATTGCAGATGGTGAACGAGCTAGGCAACTTCATCTGAAGCTCGCACCAGAAGAGCGCTCTCTAACTCCCGACTTGCGAAAGCGACGTGACGCTCTGGAGGCACAAGTCCGAGCGGTGGTGGAGAAGCGTTCGACCCTTGCCGAAGACGACTATTATCGGCAACTAGAAGCGCTTTTCGTCGAGATCGCCAAGATCACCCAAAGCTCCTCCCCGGAGCCCAAGCCGTAAATAAATCATTAGGAATCGTTAAACATTCCTTGCCAAACTCGGGTCCAGTGACCAGAATGACCGTAGTTTTGCGAGTTATTCGACCAGCATTACCGCCGAGAATCGGCTTAAAGCCTGCTCATAAATCCGGGCAGACAGTGCTGGCGTCTCCACCGGACCCGCTCATCCTTTAACCCAGATTTCATGATGGACCGCGATACTTTTTCCACCCTTCCACTTTTCCCACAGTTCTCAGACTTCATCGCGCAACATCCCGAGCCCACGGTGCCAAACATCGACAGCAGTGGGAATACTCTGGGCCCACAACGACCGCCGATGCCCAAATCCAAGCGCAGAAAAAAGGGAAGGCGCATGGTCAGCGTCAAGACGTTCGTGTTGGACACTAACGTTCTGTTGCATGACCCGGCATGTCTCAATCGATTTGCAGACAATCATGTATGTATTCCGGCAGACGTCCTTAGCGAGCTGGACCGGTTTAAGACGGAGCCGACCGAGCGCGGTGCCAATGCGCGAGAAGTGCATCGCACTCTCACCAAGGCGTTTGCTCAGCAACCGGCTGCAGCGATCACTGAAGGCGTGCCAACGGCTGGTGGAGGAACCGTTCGACTCGTCATCTATGATCCTGTGACCGCAGATGGTCCCGCCCTGCTGCGCTTCCAGCGTGTCTTTCCAGGCTTGGAGAAAATGGATCACCGTATCCTCGCGTGCACGCTCTGGTTGCAACAGTATGCCGATGGGCCCGTGGTGCTCGTTAGCAAAGATCTTAACATGCAACTAAAGGCGCGAGCCGTTGGGATTGCTTGTGAGGATTACCAGCACGACAAAGTCGAAGCCAGAGAGGTTTCCCAGTACGAACTGGCCCGTGTGGATGTAACCGTTCACGAAATGCAGCGGTTCGCTACTTCCGGGACAATCACCTTGGACGCCGGGCGCACCAAGGAACTCGGGGTCAATGAATATGTGCTGCTGAGCGTCAGTGAGAAGCAGACGATGCCTGCTCGGTTCAATGCTGCTGGTCATTTCGCACGCCTCAATCTGCCAGAAAGTATCCGATTGCTCAATGGGCGCACAATCAAGCCCATGAATCTGGGTCAGCAGTGCCTTCTCGATGCACTTTTGGACCCCGAAATCTCTCTCGTCACCTGTTTTGGCCAAGCAGGCACTGGCAAGACGTTGCTGGCAACCGCAGCGGGACTCAGCCAGGTATTTGATCACACTTACCAAGGCCTCACCATCTCCCGCCCCATCGTTGCCATGGGGCAAACGGTTGGATTTCTGCCAGGTTCCCTTCAGGACAAAATGCGCCCATGGCTTCAGCCGATCTACGATTCACTCGATCTCCTGCTTCGGCCCCAGGTGACCCAACAAGGACCTGCAAGAAAGAAAAACCGCTTCCAAGCACCAGAGCCAGCTCATACTGGGGCACCGACGGCCGCCCAGACACCTTATGACCCGCTACTCCAGAACGGCACGCTCGAGATCGAGGCGCTTTGCTACATTCGTGGTCGATCTATTCCCGACAGGTTCTTCATTTTGGACGAGGCACAGCAACTGACTCCATTGGAAGCGAAAACTGTAGTCACGCGCATGTCACGTGGCTCCAAGCTCGTCCTGGTGGGTGATCCTATGCAAATCGACAATCCCTATGTTGATTCACGCAGCAACGGACTCGTGTATACACGCCAAAGAATGCGCGCCCAGCCATTTGCGGCACACATCCCACTCAGTAAAGGCGAAAGATCTCCGCTCGCAGAAGCAGGAGCCAGACTGCTGTAAATCCCGGGTCAGCCCTGTTTCCTTACCCGCAAATTGGTTTTGTGACGGAGAGAGGCGCTCTCTGCCGCAACGAGTTCGACTAAAAGTTCTTAAGCGGCCGGTTTTCGTCGCGCTGCTTTAAAATCTCCTGAATACTGAGAAGCTTCTTGTCATAGTCGGCGCGCTTCGCTTTACCAAACGATCGATTCGAGACCTCCAAGACGATGGGGTCTTCTTTTCTCAGTCGGGACGGGTAAGACACGACTGACAATTGGTCGCGAGTGACTGAGGAAACGCGAACTTCTTGTCCGGCAATCATCACAGGTGACGACCACCCACCTTCAGGAGCGATGGCACCCAAAATGGTTTCCAGGGCGTTGCTTGGCATCCGATAGGTGACCTTCCAGGCCTGACCATTTCGGTACTCTGCGGTCACGGTCACGCCCTCTTTGGAATACACCAAGGCATCTTTATCACTTTCAACCAGTTCAGCGGGGCGTTTCTCGACGATGGGACCATACCTAGCCTCGCATTCTGCCACGGTTTCACCTAGGCGGGCCTGCACAGACGTGCCCATCAGTACAAGAGCAATCACAAGTCGATTCATGTCGTAAGGCTAATGCACGACCCTAAATGGCGTCAAGTGTAGGAATCTGCTCTTTATGATGAGTCAAGTCTCTGACTTGCCCGCGCTCCCGGTCACGCTATGCATGAGGGCTTATCCACCCCCTTTCGTCCAGTTTCCCATGTCCGTCCCTTTGCTCAAGCTCGCAGACCGTCCTGTTTTAGTCCTCTTTAGTGGAGGCGATGCTCCAGGCATGAACGCGTGCCTACGCGCATTGGCCAGACTCGGCATCAATCGCCACAATGTCCCAATCTTGGCTGTTCGGCAGGGTTACCGCGGACTGGTAGAAGCGGCACGGCAGGCACGCACTGTAGATGGGCTTGCTTCTCTCAAGCATCAAATTGAAACCTCCACTGGTCGGCTTGGCTTGATTGACCGGAAGCAGCAGTTGATCCTCATGGACCATGCTTCGGTAAGCGCCATCGTTCGGATCGGCGGAATCATCCTTGGCTCCGCCCGGTGCAAAGAGTTTCTACAGCCAGCTGTCCGCGCTGAGGTCATCGCGTTGCTCAAGGAGCTTAACGTTCGTGGCATTGTGATTTGTGGAGGAGATGGTTCACTCGCAGGAGCTGAGTTACTCGCCAAAGAAAGCAATCTGAAGGTCGTCGGCATCCCAGCCACAATCGACAATGACCTCGACTACACCGAAATGGCGCTCGGTGTGGATACGGCCGTCAACACCGTAGCTGAAAATGTGGACCGATTCAAAGACACGGCCAAAAGCCATCGCCGTGTCATGGTGCTAGAGGTCATGGGCCGCGCAAGTGGTGAACTCGCTCGTCTAGCTGCGATCGCCTCTGGGGCTGAGATGGTAGTCACACCGCGACATGCTCTAAAAGCCGCAGATGTCACCAAGCTTGCGGAGTCGTTGGCTGCAGGTCTTCGTCAAGGAAGGTCCCATGCCATCGTCATGGTTGCTGAAGGAGTCGCCTTTGAGCCCGAGATTATGCGCAACGACCCCCGTCCCTTTGCGGTGCCGGATGATCCAGACCAACCTCCTGCTCAGCCCGTCTTGCGTAACCGTGCCTACGTGTTGGCGGATGCATTTCAGGATTACTTTGCCAAAACAGATGATCTCAATGATCTGGAGATCCGTCCTTCAGTACTTGGCCACCTTCAGCGCGGCGGTGACGCCACCCCTGGAGATGCGATCTTGGCGGCCAAGTTCGCAGAAGCAGCCATGCGCCAGGTCATGGACGAAAGTGCAGGCAACGGAATCACTGCACTTCAATATGGCCGTGTCAAAGTAGTGCCTTTTGGGGCTGAAGCCCTACCCGACCGTCAAGAAATCATGTCCTCCATGGACGACCTCCATGGAATCATGAGTTCCTGGTAACCCACCCCGTTTCATCATGTCCAGCCTCTTTCTAGCAGCCGCCCATAGTACCGCCCTGCCCTCAGCATGGATGGTGATTCCTTTTGTGGTGCTCCTCGCCAGCATAGCCCTCCTTCCGCTTCTGGCAGCTGACTTTTGGCACCATCATTATCCCAAGGTCGCTGTGGGACTGGGGCTCATCACAGCCTCCTACTACGCATTCGGGTTGAAGGACCTGACTTCACTTGCCCACGTAACGCAGGAGTATGTTAGCTTCATGGCACTAGTCGGTTCTTTGTTCGTCATCAGTGGCGGAATCGCTATCCGGGTGAAGGGCGAGGCAACACCCGTGGTTAATACCGTGTTCTTGGCCATTGGAGCCATCCTGTCCAACCTCGTTGGGACCACTGGAGCGTCGATGTTGCTCATCCGCCCATGGATCAAGATGAACAAGTATCGCATCACCGGTTTGCACATTGTTTTCTTCATTTTTATTGTTAGCAATTGCGGCGGTTGCCTCACTCCTATCGGTGATCCGCCGCTCTTCTTGGGCTTTTTGCGCGGTGTGCCATTTTGGTGGACCTTGCAGCACTGCTGGCCAGCCTGGGCTGCGTGTGTGGGGCTTTTGTTGGCCGTTTTTCTCGTGCTGGACATCGTCAACTTCAGGCGTGCTCCCAAAGACGTCCGGGAGATGGAGACCGCTCACGAGGACTGGACATTCCGAGGAGTGGCCAACCTCGGACTGCTGGCCATCGTGTTGGGATCCGTCTTTATCGACCCCAAGTATGCCTGGGGTCCGTTCACCCTGACCTCCGTCATCATGATAGCTGCTGGAGCCATCTCTTACTTCACCAGTGACCGCAGCGTTCATGAGGCGAACGACTTCAACTTCGGCCCTGTGAAGGAAGTTGGATGGCTTTTCATTGGCATATTCCTCACCATGCTGCCCGCCCTGGCCCATTTGCAGAGTGGTGATGCGATTTCACTCAAAACCCCGCTTCAGTATTACTTCGCCACCGGAGCGCTGTCCGCATTTCTTGATAACGCTCCCACTTACCTTGCCTTCCTCGCCTCCGAAATGGGTTCGCACCACATGGATGTGTCGAATGTGACCGATGTGGCTCGTTTTGCCGCAGAGCACGATCACGCTCTCATCGCCATATCGCTTGGGGCTGTCTTCTTCGGTGCGGGCAGCTACATTGGCAACGGTCCCAACTTCATGGTCAAAGCAATAGCGGACAAAGCTAAAGTGCACGCACCAGGGTTCCTCGGCTACATCGCCCTGTACTCTTTACCCATCTTGCTACCCATTCTAGCAATCATCGGCTGGATTTTTGTATGACCCGCACTGGCAATTGTCTCATCTCGGTCATCGTATCCGCAGGGCTTACGAGTTGTGGGAGCTTGGCCAACAACAACAAAGAAGACCTCAAGGCTCAAAGCGCAAAAGCTCCGGAAAAGTGGACGGCGGTTCTTCCCAACGTTAGCAAAGAAAGCCCAACGGCCTGGTTGAGCGCCTTCGCTCATCCCGAACTCACCGCACTGGTCGATAAGGCTCTACAGGGCAATCCCGATCTCCGATTGGCAGCAGCGCGGGTCCGTGAAGCACAAGCGTTGGCAAGAGTCGCGGGTGCACAACGTCTCCCACAAGCTGACATCGACTTCTCTTCGATGCGCTCTCAGCGGCCATCGGGCACACGCTTTGCGGGTCTTGGCTCTCGTGCCAACCGCTTTGAATCCATGCTCGACATCACTTGGGAAGCCGATGTCTGGGGCCGTATCAAAGCTCAACGTCAGTCCGCTGTTGCCGAAGTAGAGGCACGCCAAGAGGACGAGCAAGCAGCACGTCTCTCGCTTTCAGCTTCCGTGGTTACGGCTGCCACCAATCTCACCGAAGCCACCTTACAAGCCGCTCTCGCCGAAGACAATGTCAACGCCCTCCGGACTCAACTTGGCGTCCTGAGCAAGCAACTTGAGCGCGGACTCAATGCCGAACGTGGAGCGCTCGACATTACTCTGAGCCGATCCGATCTGGCACGCGCTGAAGCGACAGTTCAGACCAGACGCCGTGAGATTGATGCCGCAAAGCGCAATCTCGAAAGCCTTCTCGGTGACTACCCTGCTGGCAAAGTGAAAGGACTCACTTTCCTTCCCTCGATGACGTCAAGCATTCGCGCGGGACTTCCTTCCGAGCTCCTCTTGCGCCGTCCAGATATACGTGCTGCTGAGCGCCGGCTTGCCGCTGCCGTCAGTGATGAAAAGGTCGCACGCACCGCCTTCCTTCCGAGCATTCGCCTCACCACTGGTGCCGGGTTGAGCAGTGCGGAGCTTTCTTCACTCCTTCAGCGCGAATCTCTACTGTGGAGTATCGCCGGGAGCGTAGCCCAGGCACTATTCCAAGGCGGGCGGCTCCAGGCCAATGTCGACGCTGCACTTGCTCGTTACGACCAGGCACTGGAGCGATACGCCCAGACAGCACTGCGTGCGTTCACTGAGGTCGAGACCACGCTTGCGGCAGAGCACTTCTGGGCTGAGCAGGAGAACTCCCTGCGTGCAGCCTCTACTGAGGCCGCCCAGGCAGAAAACCTTGCACGCACCAGCTATGAGCGTGGCCTCTCGGACATCTTGACCCTTCTCGACTCTCGCCGCCGCGCCTACGATGCATCCAGCGCACTCATTAGCGCTCAGGCATCTCGTTTGAGAAACCGCGTCAGCACCTATTTGGCGCTTGGGGGCGCGGCGCGCTAGATCAACTCCCGGCCTAGCAGATTCGTTGGAGGAGGCAACCGCATCCCCGCGTGGTCCAGTAACTCCTGTGTATCGGCTTCGGACATCCCGTCATCGGAAGGGGTCAAAAGCGCACCGATCAATGTTTGCGCATCCTCCAGAAAAGCAGACCCGCAGCAGGTCAGGAAATCCACGTCCGCATCCAAGGCGTGCAAGATAGTCAGCGAGCAGTCACCACGAAACACGACAAGCGCATGCACCCCCGCAAACCCAAACCAAAACGACTCCACATCCCTGCCACCCTCAGAGAAGTGATCCCGTGCGTCCCTCACTTCTTGCACCAGACGTTCGGCGCGGAAATCCTCATACGGAAGCAAGTTCACCAGCACCTGCCCTCTCCAGCCGAGCAAGAGTCCGTTGATGGTGCCGCCGTGCTTCAGCCGCTCAAGAGCAGCTCTTAATGTAGGAACGATCTTCGTGGCCATGACTACTCTTCCACCTCCGAGAGCTCGTTGATCAGGTCAAAGTATGAAGCCTTCTGGTTCACTACCACACCACGCGCTGGATCTTTGTCCCCCGTCCCTTCCGTTAAGCAAGCCCACAGCAAAGTGTAATCAGATTCGCGAAACCCACCATGCCAAGGCTCGCCAAGATCAAGCGCTGCACCCATCCGGCGGCCAAAGTGCCGCAAGCCCTGTAAATCTGCCGCAAACGCCTCCGTCTCTTCCTGGGTGGCCTCACCCACTACGGCACCATTGGCTATTTCAAAAGGAATCCGCTCCTGCGGCAAAGTCGGTGGCTGCTCGTCCATCTTTTTGTGTGGGTTTCGCCAAGGAGTCTGCAACAAACTCAGGGTCCAGGACAAGAAAAATCAAAGTAAGCACAGCAATCTATCTTCCGCGCCATCAAGACCAACCCAGCAAGCGGAGACATCGCCCGTCATCGCTCACCCAGGCTCTTTTTCGCCTGCATGAGGATGGTTTGGTTGATCGCTAAGCCTTCCTGGGCAGGGTCTAGGGCTTGATTCTCAATGACTGATCTTCTGCGCCATCCACTCTGGCAGGGTGATTCCCTCGGCTCGCCGCTTCCTGACACGGAACATGGTGTCTCAGTAAGTTTGCCTCTGTGGAGGCACGTGATTGGATATGAAGAGAAAGATCCCGAGGTGGTCAGCAAGTTCAGGTCTGGCTATCCGCGCTTTTGCTGCCCGCCGGTGGTGAGTGCCCTATTTACGGAGGCAACGAAACGTCACGCGCGCAAAGGTGAAGCAGCTCTCGTGTTTCCCCGCGCCATTCATGCAGAGCGTTGTGTGGCTTATGTGATGGATCGCAGTGCGTTGGAGCCAGACCAGTGCCGCGTGGTGGAGTTTGATTCAACTCATCCGCTGGGTGTAGCTCTCTTCCCTGAGGCGATGATGCCCTTGGCACGGCAATACTGGCGCTTCTGCGGTGAAGTCGTCTCAACGCGACAAGCAGCCGATGCTTTAGGTCTGAGTCGTGACTCATCCACCAAGGCAGATGGCCAAGCCGCGCATCGAACCTTGCGCCAACGGCTGTCCCAACTCACCGGGCAATCGACCGACGACGTGTTTTTGTTCCCGTCTGGCATGGCCGCTACTTTTGCGGTCCTCCGGATGCTCCAGCAGCTCTTCTCGCATCGACGCACCATCCAACTGGACTTCCCATACGTCGATGTGCTGAAGGTTCAGCAACAATATGGACGAGGCGCCGTGTTCTTCCCCGTCATGGATGAAGGCGCGTATGCTGCATTGAAGGAGAGACTCAAGTCAGAGCCGATCGCTGGCATTTTCACCGAGGCTCCGGCCAATCCTTTGCTCCGCTGTGTCAACTACGAGCGGGTCAAGGCCATGGCTGGTGATGTGCCACTCGTCATCGACGACACCGTAGGCACCGTGGTGCAGTTGGATGCATTCAGATATGCGGATGTGGTCACGACGAGTCTCACGAAGGCGTTTTCAGGCAAGGGAGATCTCATGGCAGGCAGTGTGGTGATCAACGGCGCTTCTACGCACGCAGCGGCGTTCCGCAAGTTCATGCGCGGACATGCTGATCATCAGCTGTGGCATGGAGATGCGGTAGCGCTTGAGTTGAACTCGCGCGACTTCCCAGAGCGGGTGCAGCAGGCGTGCAAAACATCGGCTTGGCTGTACGAGAAACTGATCACCCATCCAAAGATTGGCCGAGTGTGGCACACAAAGAATGAAGGTGGCGCTGGGCACCAGCAGTTGCAGCGCCATCCAGACGCCCAAGCCAGCCTCTTCTCGTTCACCCTAAAGGAAATGGAGAAGACTCCAGCCTTCTACGACGCGCTCCGAGTCTGCAAAGGACCAAGCCTTGGCACCAACTTCACCCTAGCATGCCCCTACACCCTCCTGGCGCACTATGATGAGCTTCCCTGGGCAGAGTCCTGCGGCGTGCCACGCGATCTGATCCGCGTTTCCACCGGACTGGAAGAGCCGGAAGACTTGCTGGCAAGGTTTGAACAGGCGCTGGCTCTCTAGCGAGACGACATCGGACGTCCGGCCTATCTTCGAAGTTACGATGCCTGCCTGCAGGTGCCGCAGGAGGCAAAAAACGGACTATTTGCCCCTGGCAGGATGCCAGGAACCCCGAAAAGCCGTGGTTCGCAGGCCGTTTTCTGGGGCTTTATGGGCTAAAGGCCCACTCGGGGGCATTCAGCACGGCCCAGACGACATCTTCTAGGCGCTGCCGCCACTCAGCCTGGAGCCGCTCCGTGGGTGGCTCGCCAGAACGGGCAGCGGCTTCTTGAGCCTGCCGCACGATGGTGGCCTCGCCATCCAGGTGATTGGACCAACTGACATACTTCTCGCGCACTCTCGTGGTGGGTGTTGGGCGGGCTTCCTTGCTAGTGACCCGTGTTTCGTAGCCTGGAGTCAGATGCTTGAGATACAGTTCCTTCTCCTGAGCGGTGGGGAGACGGGTGAGGAGCTTGAGGTAGAGTCTGTCCACCAATTGATCCAGCGACTGATCCTGAAGCGCCAAGGCGGTGACCCCATGGTCATCGCTCAAGCGCGTAAGCCACGTGGCTACCGTTCCATTACTCAAGATGGCTGGTTGCAGAACATTTGGGTCCGCATCGCGCTTGCTGATTGGGTCCTGACGCGATCCGCGCCAGCCAAAAGCACCTAGCACGTCGGTCACGGCCTGGATGCGCGGCAGAGCTAGACTTGGCCTATCACGCTCGTTGCTGGTGCTGGTTAACATCCAGGAGCGGTACGGTTTGCCTAGATGGATGGCGTTGCGTAGGTCGCGCGTGTTGTCGATGTCCAAGCAGACCTCTTCAGTGCGGAAAGGCTTCTCGGTGGCGGCAAAGAGACTGTCCACGATCTGCTCCGCGTAAAGACGACGTGGTGCTGGGCTGGTGTAGAGCGGGCTGGTTTGCTTCAAGGCAGGATCGGTGGCGCGCTGGTAAGCCTGACTGTTGAGAATGAGGCGTGCTAGGTGCTTCACATCGTATCCGCCGGCAACGAGCTGACGACCGAGCCACTTCAGCAACTCTGGATGCGTTGGTTTGCCCTTCTCCCAGTCTTCCACAGGCTCCACAATGCCACGGCCCATGAAACGAGCCCAAACTCGGTTCGCAATCACCTGGGCAAAGCGCTCGTTCTGCGGTGCGGTGATCATCGCAGCGAGGACATCCCGAGTGTCTTTGGGGTCCTCAGCCAGTTGACCTGCGGTTTCATCACAAAACTCAGCGAACGGCCACTTAGGCTGCACTTTGGTGCCAGGCTTGAGTGTGACTTGAATGAGCGGCTTGCGTCCACCGGCATGGATCTTGTCCATGGGCACGCTGCTGGTCTTTGGCACCTCCACTTCCTTGGTGCCGAGCATGGCGGCGAGCTTGAAGAGGTCCTCTTGCAATGACTTGTGGGTGGGGCTGTCATGGCAGCGTGCGCACTTCATTTCCACGCCCAGGAAGGCGGTGCTCACGATGGTGCCTTTGGCAGCCATGGGCACGTCATTCTGAGATGCGGTGGCAAAACCCGCCGGCCCACCCAAGCGCTCGCTGCCTCTCATGCGGAGCAGCTCGGTCACGAAGAGATCCATGGGCTTGTTGTCCTTCAGAGACTCATACAACCACCAGCGGAAGGGGCCGGTGTTGTTGAGTGTGGGGTTCAAGATGTTGGGGTTCTCCGCCAGCACGTCCTGCCAGTAGCCCATCCAGTGGTCAGCCCATCGAGGATCAGCCAACATCGTGTCGATAAGAGCACTGCGGTCCGGGTTCTTCTGAAAGGCATCTATCTCCTCCAGACTGGGCACCACACCCACGGTGTCCAAATACACACGACGGAGGAAAGTCAGGTCATCGGCAAGCGCTGTCTTGGTGAGATGATCTGCCCGGATGGCCGGCCAATGTGCGCCTTCTTTGATCCATGTCTTCAGCAAGGCGAGTTCCTCAGAAGTCACCCGCTTTCCTTTGGGCGGCATCACTTCATCTTCGTCATCGGTGATGATGCGTGCGATGATCTCGCTCGCGTCAGGCTTACCGGGAGTGATGGCTCCGTCCTTGGTCGCATCAGCAAACGTATCAAGCCGCAAGTCGCCTTTCGCCTTGGAACCGCGATGGCACTCGGTACACTTGGCCTCAAGGATGGGCTGGATCTGCTTAAAGTAGTCCACAGTTCCTTGTTTAGAGGCTTCACCGCTGATCTCAGCGATCTTTTTGTCCACAAACTGATCAATACTCCCCTCGCCAGCAGGATTTGCTGCGAGCCAAGCTTTGGCAGCATCACGACGCTTATCCCAGTAGGCTGTGTGCTGGGCGCGCATGGCTGCACGGCGCTCGGAGTTCATTTGGTCATAGTGGGCGTTGCGCTCCTTTTCATACTCGGCCCATCCTGCATCGGTGTAGGGCACGGTGCGCTTGCCTGGAGTCACCAAGGACCAACTCTGAGAGCCTTCTGGCGACCACGCCACAACGGTCTCACCTGTCTCAGGCCGACGGATCGATTTGCCAACATAACTGCCAACCAACGTCTCCAAAACGATGAGCATGGGCTTGCCTGTCGCCTCGAACTCACACCACGACTCTCTATTGCCAGGAGGTGCAAACCGGAAGTCAGGACCGAGATCGAGATACTCCTTCTGATCTGCCACTAGGTGATGCCCGTCACTGTCATTTGGCGGAAAAGGCGTGGTCAGCATGACCTTGCCGTTAAGGTAGAGATTGGTAGCACCACGCGCGCGGAGCAGCAGACGGTGCTTGCCTTTGGGAAAGGTGACGTTGGCGGCCGCACGGAGCAAGAACGGCACATGCCGATCTCCCCGCACGCCCGTATCCACATACTTCTGCGGCACATCGAGGAAACCAAACACGTCCTCAGTGTAAGTCTCACCCACCTTGGGTGCCTCAGAGGGCCAAGCATTGGCATCTGGCATCCCTTCCTCAGCAATCTGCATCAGCACACGACCAGCAGGTATGTCTTTGGCCGCTACGGGTGGCGGCGGAGGAACAAACTGAAACTTCGCTTTGAACGTATCGAGGTCGATCTCACCGCGATAGATCGTCACCTCATCCAACCAGCCATGAAATGCATGACTCGAAGCAAGTGTGGAACCATTTCCGACCACCAACGCATCTCCATCCATCACCGGGCCTCGATCCGTGGCACCACCCATGTCCCAAGTGCCGTCAGTCTCGCGACCATCGATGAGTCCTTTGATGCTCTTTGGCTTGCCGTAGGTGTACGTGACGAGCACGTGATGCCAGCCACCGCCCGTGACCTTGTCTTTGGACCACCACCGATGCCACTCACCCTTCTTGCCCGGCACGCTTGCACTATGGAAAAGAAAGCCCACCTGCCCGTTCTGCAGACGGAAAGCGTAGTTTTGATTGTTAGCGCCAAACTCCTTCGTGCCCAAGCGGCCTTTGCCAATGATGTAAGGCACTCCATTCGGCCCCTCCAGCTTCACCCAAGCCTCGAGCGTGATCGTATCGTTCAGACCAAACCGCAACGCCTCACTGTCCGGCACCTTGATGAAGGACTTGGGGTCAAACTTCCGCGCCATGTTCGACTTCGGGAACCCTGGGTAAGTCGGAGCACGCGGACCCGCTTCCTTGCCATCGTCGAAACGCCACTGCATCACCACATCCGGCTTGGGTTTGTCGGAGATGTCATTTTGCGCCAGCAAGACCGCTGGGCAGAGGAGGACAAGAAAGGAACGAATCATCATGCAAAGAACCCCGCCCGAACCCCATTTCATTCAACCACTCATAGCACTTTAGTGGGGGGTAGGCACTTCCAAGGCACGGCAACATCGCGCCTACGATCACTCACCGTCTTTGACTGCGGTCAGGAGATTGCGAGTGGATTGGATGAGGTCTGCTAAGGTTAGTAGGAGGATGAGGGATAGCGTGGCCTCCAGAGTGGCAGCTTCAGATTTGCCGAGGAGATCGCGGGTGGCTTGGATGAGCGTGGCGGCACCGACTAGCCCCATGCGCTTGGTGCCGTTGAAGTCCCAGGACTGGCGGACATCCACTCTCCTAGCCAGGGCCAGCAGCCCTATCATCTCTAGCCAAAGAGCCGCGATGGCGCATGACCAACCCAGCGGCACCACTCCGAGGAACTTAACCACGCCCGGCTCAATCGAGGTGCAGTAGCCCGCTCCCACAAAGATCATGACCTCGCAGAAGCGTGCGGCGAGTTCCCCACGGAGACTGGGGCGCTGGTCGGCTGTCAGACGCTGCTGTAGCGACCTCAAAAGACCGAACGCGACAAAAAATGCTCCACCGCTCGCGAGGAGATAGAGCGTGAGCTTTATCGGCCACGCATTCGGATCAGTGGCATAGAGAAAACCAAAGTTCGCTAGGGTGGCGACAATGGCTGCGGTGACAGGTGACTTGGTCATAGCTTGTCTTTGTCTTGCAAGTGCTCGTCCAGGAACTCAATGAAAACGTGCAATCGTCCCCACTGCGATCAGGAATCGGCTTGCAGTGGTTGAGAAAAGGAGCGCGGGAACTGTTTGCGGTTGTTGAGCTATGGTTGAGCGCTTGTTTAGAAAAGGAGCGCGGACACTCTTGTCCGCCCAGTCTGGCATCTGCTGTCTGGCCGTCTGATGTCTTGCAGGGCAGCTTGCGGTTGTTGAGCTATGGTTGAGCCATGGTTGAGCAGTTGTTAAGAACAGGAGCGCGGACACTCTTGTCCGCAAAGTCTGGCATCTGATGTCTGGCCATCTGCTGTCTAAAAAAGGAGCGCGGACACTCATGTCCGCAAAGCCTGGTACATGCTTCCACGAAGAACCAAGAACTCAAAACCAAGAACTCTCCCCATCTCCAACACTCCAACACTCCGCCTTCCGACTTCCGCACAGTCTGCCCGTCTGCTGTCTCTCAAAGAAGCCAATTCTGCTGCCAATCCTCCGCCTCCCGTCTCCCACAGTGTGGTGCAGTCGTCCCGACTGCCTCCCCGTCTCACCGCCACCTCCCTGCTCCAAAACCCAACCTGAAAACGGAAAAATGGAACCTGGAAACCGAAAAACTGAACCTCGGAACGCCATTCCTGAACCTAGAAACCGAAAAGCTGAACCTCGGAACACCACTCCTGAAACTGGAAACGCCACTCCTGAACCCGGAAATCAAAAAACTGAACCTGGAAACGCCATTCCTGAACCTGGAAACCGGAAAACTGAACCTCGGAACACCACTCCTGAACCTGGATACCGGAAAACTGAACCTCGGAACGCCATTCCTGAACCTAGAAATCGAAAAATTGAACCTCGGAACGCCATTCCTGGACCTGGAAATCGAAAAACTTAACTTCGGAACGCCATTCCCAAGTATCCAGAGAGCCTCCCGCACCAAGAACTTCCAGCTACCGGTCCCATTCCACCCAGATCCGTCAGTCCTTGGCTGGAAGGTTGGGAATCATCAACGGTCAGTCGCTTTTTGGACAAATGTAAACTTCCGCCAATCAGACCACTGGCTCCGCGTGCGGTCGGCCTTCATCGCAAGCACTCGCCAACGACCTGGCTGGGTTCCAGGGAAAATCATTTCATGGCTCGTACCCTTTACTTCCATCGGATAATCGACCCATGTATGCCACTCTTTGGAATCCGGATTCTGCCACTGTATTTCCACTTCGTAGCTAGTTGCTCCTGCTACTGGCTCCCACGTTAGCGCTAGTTTGCGGGGAAACTCGTCCGAAATCAGACCGTCGTATGGTCTGCTTAACCTTGGCTGCTCGTTTTTGAAAGGATCAGCACCATTAATGATCGTTAGATTTTGGCCGGCTTGGTTGACGTCGCGGCCCACGGTTTCAACCGTCACCACTTGCCCCCCACCTCCACCCTTTTCTTTGAAATTTTCGATGCTGGTGACCACGATAGTGCCTAGACTACCTGCGCCCAGCACTGTTACCAACGGCTTGACCCACCAGGGAGTGGGAGTTGTCTTTTTCGAAGGCATGATGGATTGAGGTTTAGAATCCTGTAATCGCGAGAAGGTGTAATCTTTCGTTCAATTTTCTCGCCCCTCACAATAACACAACGGCCAGGAACGCCAGCCATTATCGTGGCAGCTGGTACGTTTGAAATCGAAGGATTCCCTCGCTCAGTGGTCCATTGCATTGATGGCCCAGATACATGGCAGCCTTTCCGCCTCCAGTTATAATGGAGATCGCCGTTTGTAGCGGAAACTGAACGGATTCTATGCGTGGTGTGTCACACATTCGAACGACAGCTATGAAGACTAACCTTTGCGCATTGGTATTGGTGAGCGTGTTCTCCATCTTTCAAGGTCATTCAGCGTTCTCCAGGGAGGTGGGAGATGGGGATTTTGGTCACTATACTTCACCATCCGAGGCCCGCCGGGCACGTGAGAACGAGAAGAAGCTCGAAAAGATCCGGGAGAAGCAAACGGAGATCAAGCGCGAGCTGAAGAAGCTCGATAACGACATATTGGTGAAGTGCTCGAAGGCGGTGGCAGGGAATGTCAAGGCTACCGTTGGGCTCGCCGCCTGCGTGCGGTCACAAGTTGGCTGCGTCATCGCCGTGGTCGATAAGGTCGTTGCCGTCGTTGATGTGGCCACTTGCCAGCAGAACCAAAGAGCAGACCAGCTTAAGTCTTCGCTTAAAAAGCTGGAGAAACAGGCCAAAGCGATTTCACCATCCTCAACCAGCGGTACCAAAGGAAAACCCTCCACGGGGTCCACGAAAGACGGTTGGGGAAGTGAAGCGGGGAAACGCGCCATGGATAAGTACAACCAGGAGCTTGAACGGAACTTTGACCGCTTTAAGAACGGCACACGTCTGAGCTGACACTTTTTGGCTACTCGGCGGGAGCTATCTCAAAGCCGCCCTCTAGAATGAACTTCCTTAGCAGCGCATCCGCTTTCATGTTCACTTTGAAGATGGGTAACGTACTTCCTTCCAGCGCTTCAAAGTAAGCTTTGGCTTTTGCCTTGTCGACGGTTCCCTTAAGGTCGGCGAAACGGCCATAGTCATCTAGATTCACCTCGGTCACGTTCGCGCTCATCAACGCAGTGAGTTTCCCGGCATCGATTCCAAGGCAGTTAACGATGGCATCCACTTCGTTGTTCTTCGCCTGGGTCTTGTAGTCGTTCAGGTAGTCGCGGAAGGTGCGCTCAGGGTCGATTTTCGCATCTCCTCGCTGGATGTCGTGGAGAAATATTTCCGCCAACTTTTGTTCGTCTTGGGAGAGGGAGGAAAAGGAGCGGTGGAGATCGGCTAGCGTGGTTTCCGTGGCCTCTTCATTGCCACTTTGCAGTTCTTTGAGATACTTCTCAAAGCGCGAGTTCATGTAATCCGCGTCGATCTTCCCGGTATCGATTTCGGTGATGTGGCTGTCGATGTCAAAGGGGATAGCCTCGCCGTTACCGTTGCCGCTGTTGTCTAGTTCTTTGTAACGCTGGAGGAGCGTCAGGTATTGATGATGAGTGATGGCGAGTTCGACGGTTGTGCCCGGTTCATGACCGTCATACACGGTCTTCTCCCAGGTGAAGCCCTGGATCTTTGCCGCTTCCAGCACTGCATTGAACTGGTTGAACTGTTTGGCAAAAGCCGCGCGCTCCGTTGGGTCATCCGGCAGCTTCATGAAGTCCGCTATGCCTGCTGAGTTAAAGATGGCGGTGATCTCGGTAAAGATGGCGTTCAGCCGCTCCAGATTCATCGGCAGGCGGTCCGCAAAGAGGCCTAAGGGTTTGTCGCCCGAATAAAGCTTCACTGCGGCCTCTATGTTCCGCGTCATGGTGTGCGGCTTCCGGTAGTAACGGACCGTGCCAAAGGGCTTCTCCAACGGGTGGAAGAGTCGATTCGTGCGGGAGAAGGCTTGGATGATGTTTTCATACTCCAGCAGCTTGTCGAGGTAGAGCGTGTTCACCCATTTCGAGTCAAAGCCAGTCAGCATCTGGTTCACCACGATCAGTAGATCGAGCCGTTTCTCTGGTTCTGCCTCTATGCGGATGTAGGGGTCCTTGTGCGCGAGACGAGCTGCCAGGTCTTCTTTGAATCTGGCGTGTGTGCCAAGGTCATATTTCTGCCCAAACATTGCGTTGTAGTCGGTGAGGATTTCGACAAGCCCCTCCGTCTTGAAAATGGGGTCGCTGTTGCCTTCGTCGTCGATGTGGGGGTCGAAAAGCGCCGTGATCTTGAGCTGCGGGCACTGCGCCTTCATCAGGCGGTAGTAAATGATCGCTTCTGGAATGCTGCTGGTGGCAAAGATCGCGTGGAACTTGCCCAGATCGCTCAATCTGTCCCAGTTGTCGGCAATGTCCTGCACGACAGCGTTTTGGTGTTGTGGCAGTTCGTATTGGGTGTTGGGGATGTGATCTTCGATCCCGCTCTGATAGACGCCGCTACTGTCCCGGTGCCCCGCCATCGGCACGTCGTTCATGTAGCGGTTGAAGATTTTCTTTCTCTTCGGGTCCGCCAGGGCTTCTGCCACCGTAGCTGCCTTGCATTTCTCAAGCGCCACGGCCTGCCGCAAGTCCCGGTCCTTGTAGGTCATCACCTGGTAGGGATCAAAGCCGAGGACGTTCTTGTCCCGAATGCCATCGGCTATGCTGTAGCGGTGCAACTCGTCGCCAAAGACATCCGTGGTGGTGTTATCCTTGCGCACGTTCTCCTTGTGGATCGGCGTGCCGCTGAAACCAAAGAATACCGCACCGGGAAAGCTCTTCTTAATGTCGATGAGCATCTCCCCAAAGGTGGAGCGGTGGCATTCGTCGATGATGAAGACGATGCGCTTGGCCCGCATCGTTTCTAGGTCGTGGGCCTTGAGCCCGTCCTCTTCATCCTTGAGGCGGCTCATCTTCTGGATGGAGGTCACGATCAAGGTATCGGCAGGGTCGCTGCTCTTGAGTTTCTTCACCAGCACGCCAGTATGTTCCGTGGCTTGCACGGCATTCATGTCCCCGGCAAAGTCCCGGTACTGCTTCAGCGTCTGGGTGCCTAGCTCGATGCGGTCCAGCAGGAACACCACTTTATCTGCATCCTTGGAGCTGGCGATGAGTTGAGCAGACTTGAAGCTCGTCATTGTCTTGCCTGACCCCGTGGTGTGCCAGATGTAGCCACCCAGGCGGTTGGGGTTCTTCCAGTCTGTCTTGGCTACTTTGTCCGAGATGGCGTGCGCGGCATAGTATTGGTAGCTACGCATCACCTTCAGCACGCCGTCTGCCTCATCTGCCACCGTGTAGAAGCCAATCAACTGGTGCGCCATCGGGATGGAGAGCAGACTGGAAGTAAAAGTCTTCCAGTCGTTGATCGGCTCATTGTTAAAGTCCGCCCAGTGGAAGGCGTAGTCCCAGTTGAACCTGCCGTCTGGTCCCGGATTGGCAAAGTAGAGCGCCTCCTCCGGTTCCATGGCCACGAAGATTTGCAGGAGAGAGAAGAGGCCGGTGAAAATGCCCTCCTTGGAATACTTTTGGATTTGGTTGTAGGCCACTTTTGCCCCCACGCCGCTCCGCTTCAGCTCCATGTGGATCAACGGCATCCCATTGATGAGAAGCAGGATGTCGCCACGCCGATCATTCAACAGGGGCGAGCCACGGGTATATTTCGGCTGCTGCACGATCTGGTATCGACTCTGACCGGCGGCGATCTCGTGGCGGTCGTAGATTTTCAGGCTCACGTCCTTTCCGAAGTGGAGCGTGTCCGCTGGGTTATCCCGCCTGATGGAGATGGTCTTGCCGTTGATTAAACCATTGAGCCGCAGAGGCGTGCGCAGTGCGGTGATCTGCTCCAAGATTTGCTGCATCTCGCCGTCGGTCAGCGGCACTTCATTGAGGCGGTCCTTGCCGCGATTGTTCTCAAAGAGGATGTGCTTCCAATTTTCCAACAGGTCCGCCTCTGTGGGGTTGACGATCACAGGCAAGTCACCCCAGCCATGCTGGCGCAACTCGTGGATCACGGCGGCTTCAAAGTCAGCTTCTTTGGCAAAGGTCATGGCATGGGTCAGCAGTGGGCAGTTAGGGGTGCAGCCGTTTTCGCACCGCCTCGATCAAGGGCTCCCGGATATGGAAACCCGTCTGGACAAGTCGTCCCAGCGTTTCGTCGAAATCCAGCCAGCGGCGTTCAGCGGCCTCTGCTATGATGCCGAGCAGACCGGTCTTCTGTAGGCCCAACGCCTCTGCTACCTGGCGCCCGCGCTTCTCATCCAAAATCAAAAGGGAATCCCTCCGGTTCTCCCAGGCGAGGGTGATGGCTGCTGCCTCGCCAGGCCCCAGGCACAGCGTCTCCAAAAGGTTGTGATCTGGATCGGGCACGATGTGCAGCCACTCCGGTGGTGCGGCTATCCAGTCCCGCAAGCGTTGCGGTGCCCCTGCATGGCCGCTCTCACTGCGGACGGCCTCTGGGATGACGACCTGGCCAAACAACCTTGGCAGCAAGTCCAACAAGCCAATCTCCGCCAATGCGGAAAGGGCTGAGTTGTCAGAAACAACGATCACAGCCGCGCACTGCGCAAGGATTGAAGCGCGTCCATATCCCCCATGACATCCTCCACGGAGTTGCTAGGCCATACCCGGTAGCGAGAGAGGACCTCCCGCGCCTCCCAGCAGGAGTCCAGCCGCAGGACCCGGCGGACCTGCTCTTCGGAAAGGCTGCCCGCCTCGTATGCCCTTGCCGCCAAAGCCTCCATGGCGATCTTAGCAGGGTCACCACAGGCAGCCACACTGAGTTCATCTGGGATATCAAGGGTAATCAACATAAGGGAAGAATAACGGAGCGCGCTTGGCAGACAAGGGCAAACCACCGCGGACTGGATGGGCACACCACAGCCTTTACACAAACATCCGCTCCAGGCAGGCGGCTTTGAGCTGCTTGAGCTTTTGGAGTTGGAGCGCGTGCTGGGAGATCAACGAGTCCAGCGTGCGGAAGTAGTGGCCGATTTTTTGTTGCTCTTCCTTCTGTGGAGAAGCCAATGGAGTGCTCTTTCCGCTGCTAATCGTGTAAGTTCCTACCGTGCCGGTTCCCGCTGACTCCTTGATGTAGTTTTGAATCCTTTCGCCAACGAAGGAGTAAAATAAGAAGTCACCATCGAAAGCACCGTTGTTTTTGAACCAGATAATATTGCCGTCCTTGAAGTAAACTGGCTCGGTGTTGGTAATGAGATAAGGGACTCCGATAGTGCCAACGCCAGTGACCAACAAGTCTCCGAGTTCGACTTTCCCTGAGAGAAGAGAGTATGCGACATACTTTTCAGGGCTAATATACAGCACATCGGATGGCTTCTCGTTTTTGAAGGCTGAAACGATGTCGCGTGCTCGCAGGAATCTAACTCCTGAAGTTGTCCAGTCAGACTGGTGAATCCTTTTCACTGATCCGACTTCCATAACATCCCCCAGTTTCTTTTCGTGCCAGTCTCCTTTGAAGCCTTTGAAGCGGATTTCGGGGGTGGTGGTGCCGGGTTTCGGGAACATCTTTTGCAGCATCGCTTTTTTCAGCGTCACCAGCTTGTCATGCTTCCGCTGTTCCAGCTCAATCAGCCGATCCACCTCCCGGAAATACCCGCCGATTTGGGTTTGTTCACGTTGACTCGGCAGATCGATTTTTGTCTCAAGAATGTTCCGGTTATAGAGATGCGTGATCGTGCTCCCCTCAAGCCCTGACCATTTCACGATTGAGTAGAACTGCTTCAAGAAACTGTTAACAACGGCACCGTTGTGTTGCAGCCACACTATGTTTGAATCTTGAAAATACTCGTCTTCACCGGTGTATTCCACGACTCTGCCGATGCTTCCAATTACGGAAAACAGAAGGTCCCCATTCTGAGGGAAGGGAAAGCGTGTTTTATAGGTTTGGAAGAGGCTGTTAGAGATGAATAACTTGGGGTCCCTCCCAAATGAACCAATCTTGAAAAATGGTACGTCACCGGTTTCAGAGGTTTGGTGCATGAAAATTCGCTTGGTGGTGGCAACCCGCCCAAGTTCTCCAAGCGTCTTCACTTCCCACTCCCCTTCAAACCCCTTGAAGCGGATCTTCGGCACCTTGCTTTGATTTGGCTCGGTCATCTCAGTTCCCGGCGAGGAGGGTTTTCAGTTCGGCGAGGCCTTTGAGGTCGAACTCGTTGGCGTCGAGGTCGTCGATCATCGTGGCCAGGGTGGACTCGGTCTGTTGGATCTCACGGGCGTTGGCGGCGTAAGTTAGGCGATACTTCTCTGCAAGGTTCTCTACTTTCCGGGTAAAGTCGTCGATCCGTTGGGAGGCGAGCTCGAACAGCGAGCGAAGGAGCGGGCTGATCCATTTGGCACGGAGGAGTTCGTTCACTTGCTCGTCCTTGAGGCTTTCAATGGTGGCCTTGGTCTTCAGATGGAGGGCGACGGTTTCTTTTCGGATGGCTGTTCTCAGGTCCTTTTCCTCGCTTAACCACGCGGCGATCTGCATGACCTTGGCCGCGTAGGATTCGGGCTCGACCTGCTTCGACTTCTTTGCTGCTGCTTGCAGGGACTTGGCCGCCTTGGCTACTGCGGGAGCCTCAAACCTGTCTCCGTCCTCGTTCAACAAGGCGTCTGAGGTGGCGCTCTCCTTCTCCTCCTCACTCAAGTTCTCCAAGGCCTCCTCCAGTGAAGCGGTGACCTCACTCAAGCGTGTTTCCTTGTTCCTTAGCTCGGCGAGTTCTGCCTGATGATGGAACTGCTGAACGAGATCAAACGGGAGGATGCGGCCCTTCCAGCCGTCCTGTATCTCTACCTTTTCCCCCTTGCTCAACTTTTCGACCAGGTTGGGTTCAACCACTCGACACGCGGCAAAGCCTTCCGTCTGAATGATTTCCAAATCAGTGGCAGTGGGCTGCCAGTGGTCATCAAGCACTTGGTAAGCCTGATACTTGTCAATGAGCGGGACGTGAGCAAGTCTCGCAAAGAGTTCCCGGCTGATAAATGCCTCGTGCTGAGGAATATGGATGTTGAGCATGTTGTCTAACAGCTGCCTGATGAACCAAGGCTCCAAAGCTGAAACGACATCGCCAAATTGCCTTCTAAACTTCACCACCTCAGGATGTTCAGCAATGGTGAGCGCTAGATCGTCCACCTTCTGCCCCAGGTAAGGGCTGCCATTTTCCGCAAACAAGGCGGAGCGCAGGCTGGGGAAGGCACTCCAAAAATCCGCCAGGGGCTCCAGCTCGCTAACGGGTATGCCGCCAAACATGGAGGCGTAGAGGTCCCACGTCTCAGCTGGCTCCGATGAATCCACATAGCGGGGTATGTTGAGGTTGTAGTCATTCTCTTGCAGCTCCGTCTTGGGCACGAGGCGGCTGAAGCCGGGCACGGTGTCACGAGCAATGACGGTGTCTGTGATCTTCTTGATGTCTGAAGCGCGGAGCTTGTTGTTCTTGCCCTCCTTGGCGAAGCCCTTGGAGGCATCCACGATGAGGACATCGCTAGCCGTGCGCCGCTGGCGGAGCACCAGGATGATGGTGGGGATGCCGGTGCCAAAGAAGATATTCGGCGGCAAGCCGATGATGGTCTCCAAGTGGTCGTTTTCGATGAGGTTCTTCCGAATCTCTCCCTCCTCTCCGCCACGGAAGAGAACGCCGTGAGGAAGGACGATGGCCATGATGCCGTGGGGCTTCAGGTGGTAAAGATCATGGAGGAGAAAGGCAAAATCCGCCTTGGACTTGGGCGCGAGACCGAAACGTGAGAAGCGCGCGTCGTTCTCCTTATGCCTTGGCTCCCACTGCTGGGAGTAAGGGGGATTGGAGACAACGGCGTCAAGATACAGGGGTGTGTAGGTGTTGACGGGGTCCTGATCGTCAAACCAGGGCCAGTCGTCCTCCAGGGTATCGGCATTCCGGGTGACGATGTTGGTGGGCAGGATGCCGCGCATGACGAGGTTCATGCGGGTGAGGTTGTAGGTGGGCTCCTTTAACTCCTGGGCGAAGTATTTGATGTTGTCCTGGTTTGCCATGTGCTTGGCAATAGAGCGCCCGATGTTGAGAAGGAGGGAACCCGACCCGCTGGTGGAGTCATAAATCTGTATGGTCTCCCTGTTCCGCAAATGATGGGCGATGATCTCTGACATGAGCACGGAGACCTCATGCGGGGTATAAAACTCGCCCGCCTTCTTTCCGGCATTGGCCGCGAACATGCCGATGAGATACTCATAAATGAAGCCGAGCACATCGTAGCCCTGGCGGCCATCCATGGGGATGTCCTTGATGAGATGCAGGAGGTCCCGTATAGCGTTGGTCTGCCGGGCGGCGGTATCGCCTAGCTTGCTCAAGCCAGTTTCCAACGTCTTGAAGATGCCCTCAAACAGGCGCTTGTGATTGGGGGAAATGAGGCGGTTAAAGGCGGAAAGGGCATCGCGGACATGGGCGACATCGAAGTCACTCTCTGGGGCTATCCAAGTGGAGAAGAGATGCGGGTAGGCAATGAAGTAGCCGAGGTTCGTTTTGAAGTGCTCAACGGTTTCCTTGTCGTCCTCCGTGAGGTCAGGGAGGTCTCCGTCTGCCAAGCCTTCCCGCCTAGCAAAGGCCACGAGCTTGTCAGAAAGGTATTTGTAGAAGATGAAGCCTAGAATGTAGTCCTTGTACTCATTGGCCTCGATCTTGGAGCGCATCTGGTTTGCGGAAGCCCAGATCTTTGCGGCGAGTTGCTGTTTGTTCACGTGGCGGGGATAAAGGGTTATGACCTACAGCTCAACCGGAGATAGCGAGATGGTGAAGGCGGATGAGCCGAGGCTCCTTGTTTAAGCACATCCGCTGAAATGTCGCCAGTTTTTGCTGGGGAGGCGCTTGGATTCCCTCTAGCTCATGGGTTCTGCGGCTCGCGGTGAGGGACTTAAAGGGGGTCCAAAGAGCGGAGGAGGAAGCGCTTCAGTAGGGGCCAATAGGGGAGGTTTAGCGACCTGTCTTTTCCATACCTATAATAATAAATAATATATTTGATAAATATTTGTTGACCGTATTTATATTATGATTATCATTACTAGATTCGCTGGAATAATCCTCCGGATGCTCTGCTGCTCGGTTCCCGATTACGTAGAGGCGTATCAGACATTAAGAACTCACTCCCATAAGCATCATTATGAAGATACTCAGTAAAAAGAAAAACAGCCCCAAGCGCTCTGCTGTGGCTGAAGCTCCTGCGGCCCTTCCGGTGGTCGTAACTCCCCACACGCCGCCCGTTTCTCCGCTGGCGGGCATCACCTCCCAACCCCGCTACGGCTCAGGCGTCCGCTATGACTCCGGCGTCCAATACGCGGTGGGAGATGCTCCTCCGATCGTGCCTGGCAACGCCAAAGCCGTGCAAGACCTCTACAACCTCAATGACCCTGCGTTCACTGCCTACACCGAGACACTCTTGGCCACTCTGAGCACGAGCGTCTACATCACCAACCCCAACCCAACCATCGCCGCCATGCAAACCGCCCTCACCTCCTTCTCGGAAGCCCGTGCTAACGCCAAATCCCTAATGGATGCGGCCAAAGAAGCCACCCAAGTGAAGGACCAGATGCGTGCGAACCTGGAAAACCTGCTGCGCGATCTGCAAAACTCCGTGCAAACGGCGAGCCAAGGCGATGCGGCGGTGATCCTGAGCGCAGGCATGGCCGTGAAGCGTCCACCCACCCGCGCCACGAAGCTTCCTTTCCCTACAGGACTGGCAGCGAATCCTGGTGATGTGACCGGTACGTTGGTCCTGACTTGGGAAGCTGTGGCTGGCAGCATGGGCTACCTCCTTCAGTGCGCCGAGGTCACCGACAACGTGCCTGGCCTATGGAGCACACTCAAGCGCACCAGCGCCCGCACCTACGTGCTGCCTGGCCTGACGGCTGGCAAGACCTACGCCTTCCAAGCGGCAGCCCTGGGCGGTAAAGACGGCCAGAGCGACTGGTGCCCCTTCGTCACCCGCATCTGCGCGTAACGAGGGTCCCGCCTGTTGACTGGGGTTTGCAGTTGTGGGGTAGATGCCAGACGACCAGACAGCAGATGTCAGACTGTTTGGACGGATGGAGCTGATGAGACTGATCGCTGATGTCTTTTCTAACTGCCGCCAACTGCAAACCGCCCCGTGATCTGCTAGTCCTCCCGGCCATCGTAGCGGTTTGCGGACAGGAGTGTCCGCGCTCCTTTCTTAGACAGCAGACAGTCAGACATCAGATGCCAGACCGGGCGGACATGAGTGTCCGCGCTCCACTGCTCAACAAGCGCTCAACCATAGCTCAACAACCGCAAGCCGCCCCCCCAACTACCGCAAACAACTGTAAACAACCGCCAACCACTGCAAACTATGCCTTACGACCCTTCTATTCCTCAGGACCATGCATTGATCGAGGCCGCGCCTTTGCGGGATCAATTTAACTCTTTGAAAGCGCTGGTGGATGATCGAGTGACGCCGGAGCAGATGATTGAGGCGCGGAATGATGCGATCTCGGCTGCCGAGGCGAGTAGCGCGCGTAATTGCAATCATGTGCTGCCACTGAGCATGAATGCTGACCCGGAATACAACGCGAACCAGATCCAGGAGATGATTTTGAAGCTGAATGAGCTGCTGAATGCGTTGCAGCGGTAGGGCGGAGGAGTTGGAGACTTGGAGATGGGGAGTGTTGGCAGCAGAATGATGACAACAGAATGCGGTCTTTTTTAGATAGCAGATGCCAGACATCAGATGCCAGACGAGGCGGGCAGGAGTGCCGGGCCGATGATCTTTTGGGGCTGGCTTGCATTTTCTCTGCGGAACTGGGATGTTGGAGCGGAGTTTCAGTTGTTGTTTATGATGAATCGTCTGTCGGCTCTTCCTTGGCTAAGTAGTGTGCTGCTGCTGGGTGTTTTGGCGGCGGGTGCTAGCTGGGCGGTGAATGCGTATCTGAAGCCGCCGGTGGCGGTGCCGGGGCTGGCGGTTGGGGCTGGGGATGAGTCGGTAACGGGGGCGGTGAGGGCTCTGGATGACTGTTTCCGCAAGGAGTGGCTGGCGCATGGGCTGACGCCTACAGTGCGGGCGGATGACCTGACGGTGCTGCGGCGGCTGTCCCTGGCGCTGACGGGAAGTCTGCCTTCTCTCCAGGAGTTGCGGGAGTTTGACGCAGCGCGCCCGGCGGATGCTGCGGGGTGGTGGGCGGGTGTGCTGCTGAAGGATAGGCGGACGAGTGACTACCTGGCGGAACGGCTGGCGAGGGTGTATGTGGGGACGGAGACCGGCCCGTTTTTGATTTATCGCCGCCGAAGGCTGGTGGAGTGGCTGAGCGATGCGTTGCTGAAGAATAGGCGCTACGATGAGGTGGTGCGCTCGCTGATAACGGCCAGTGGTGTGTGGACGACGGCTCCGGAGGTGAACTTTATCTCGGTGACGAATGAGAATAAGAAGGGGCCAGATGAGGAGAAGCTGGCAGCTAAGGTGAGCCGGGCGTTCCTGGGGGTGAGGATTGACTGCGTGCAGTGCCATGATGGCAAACTGGGGAGCACTTGGACGCAGAAGGATTTCCACTCGCTGGCGGCGTGGTTTGGGCAGGCGGACTTTGCGTTCACGGGGCTGCGGGACAATGGGAAGATGAGCTACAAGCATCGGTTCCTGGGCCAGGCGGAGGTGGTGGTGGTGCCGCCGGGGGTGCCGTGGCGGGCTGAGCTGCTGCCGGCAAAGGGTGGCCCGAGGGAGAGGCTGGCGGCGTGGATCACGGCTAAGGAGAATGGGCCGTTCGCCAGGGCGATGGTGAATCGGGTGTGGGCGCTGCTGTTTAACCGTCCGCTGGTGAGCCCGGTGGATGATATGCCGGTGGATGGCCCGTTTCCTGAGGCGCTGGAGGTGCTGAGTGAGGACTTCAAGGCGCATGACTATGATTTGCACCGGCTGATACGGGTGATCACAAGCGCGGAGGTGTTCCGCCTGGGGAGTGCGTCTGGAGATGGGGCGCATCCGGTAACGGTGGAGGCGGAGAAGCACTGGGCGGCGTTCCCGGTGACGCGTCTGCGCCCTGAGCAGATGGCGGGGAGTGTGGTGCAGGCGGCATCGCTAACAACGATCGACGCGGAGACGCACGTGATCTTCCGCATCCGCAGGGATATAGAGGTGGCTAACTTTGTGAAGCGGTACGGGGATGCGGGGGAGGACAGCTTTGAGGACGGGGGCGGGACGATCCCGCAGCGGCTGCTGCTGATGAATGGGAACCTGACGACGGAGCACACGAAGAACAACCCGGTGCTGAATGCGAGTAGCCGGATAGCGATGCTGGCCCCGGATGACCGCGCGGCGGTGGAGGCGGCGTATTTGTCCATCCTGACGCGGAGGCCGAGCCCGGAGGAGGAGAAGCACTTCCTGGGGCTGCTGGCGGAGGGGAAAAACCAGAAGTCGCGCGCGAATGTGATGGCGGATATCTGCTGGACTTTGTTAAACGCCACGGAGTTCTCCTGGAACCATTGAATGCTATGAGTGCCTGCCATTCTTCTTCCCACATCCACCGCCGGTCTCTGCTACAGGGGCTGGGTGCTACGAGTCTGTCGTGGCTGACTCCGCTTTCACAGTCGCTAGCCGCAGATGCGGCCAAGGCGGACCGGCCGAAGTCGCTGATCCTGCTGTGGCTGGGGGGTGCAGCGAGTCAGTTGGACACGTTTGACCCGCATCCGACAACGAAGATCGGTGGCGAGGTGAAGGTGATAGATACCGCGATCAAAGGGGTGCAGTTTGCCAGTGGGCTGGAGCAGACGGCAGGGGTGATGGGCGATGTGTCGCTGATCCGCTCCATGGTGAGCAAGGAGGGTGACCATGAGCGGGCCTTCTATAACATCAAGACGGGCTACCGCCCAGACCAGACGCTGGTGCACCCGAGCATAGGCGCGGTGATGTGCCATGAGCTGCCCGAACAGGTAGGCACAGACATCCCGGCTCATGTTTCTATCCTGCCGAATCAGTGGCCAGCCCGTGGGGGCTACCTGGGCGCGAGGTATGATGCCTTTCAGGTGTATGACCCCAAGGCGAGCATACCGGATGTGCGGGCTCGGGTGGATGACGAACGGATGGAGCGGCGGATGAAGAGTCTGCAAGTGGTGGAGCAGAGTTTCGCCCGTGGAAGGATGCCGAACCTGGACCAGGAGCGCACTTTGCACCAGATCTCGATCGAGCGGGCGCGGCGGATGATGACGTCTGAGCAATTGAAGGCGTTCGACGTGAGCGAGGTGCCGAAGGCTGAGCGCGAGGTGTATGGCGATACGCCGTTTGGCCGGGGCTGCCTGGCTGCGGTGCGCCTGATCCAAGCGGGTGTGAGATGCGTGGAGGTGACGCTGAACGGCTGGGACACACACGCGAACAACTTTGAGGGGCAAGCTAGCCAAGTGAAGATACTGGACGCGGCTTATGCTTCCCTGATACGGGATTTGAAGCGGCTGGACTTGCTGGAGCACACCATGGTGGTGTGCGGAGGTGAGTTCGGCAGGACGCCGAAGATCAACAACGTGGGCGGACGTGACCACTGGCCAACGGGCTTCTCCATGCTGGTGGCTGGTGGCGGATTCGCCAAAGGCAGGGTGCTAGGTGCTACCGACCCTGAGGGCGTGAAGAAGGACCCGGCGGACCCGGTGTATGTGGAGGATCTGCACGCGACGATCATGCACTTGCTGAAGATAGACTACTCTAAGGAGCTGCAAACGCCCATCGGACGCCCCATGGCGCTGAGCAAGGGTGATGTGGTGGAGGGTCTAGTGGCAAGCTGAGGTGGCGGGCGCACTGGAGGGGAAGTCTAAGCGCGAGGAGTCAGCGACAAGAATGGCGGTGCAAGTTGATGCGAGGGTGGCGTATGTTTAGCGCGTGGCTCCCATCATTGCTTTCCTTGTCATTGCGCTGGTCTCCCTGCTCGTCGTGAGGGTGGGAGCCACTGCACTCATGCTCACGGGTCTAAGTTGGGACACGTCGAGCTTTCAATCTTACTCAGCATTCTTTGGTGTAGGGTTCACCACACGCGAGGCAGAGATGGTGGTGAATCATCCAGTGAGACGGAGGATCATCCGTGATCTGATCCTGGCCGGGAATGTGGGGCTTACCTCTGCGTTGGCTACGTTGGTCGTGACGCTGATGCAGTCTTCTAACACGAGCCGCACGCTGCTGCTGTTTGGGCTGTGTGTGGCAGGGCTAGCCGGGCTGATGCTGCTGTCCAAAGTCTGTTGGCTGCAAAAGATCATCGACCACACGATCCAGCGCGCGCTGGAGAAGATGGGCGTGGTGCGGGCGCTGGACTATGAGTTGCTGCTGCGGATTCAGCACGGGTATGTGGTGTCTGAAGTGGAAGTGATGGCAGGAACTCATCTCGCAGGGCGCACCCTGAGGGAATCCCGCCCCTGGGACCAGGGTGTGGTGATCCTCAGCGTGCAGAGAGATGGAGAGAACCTGCCAGGACTGCCCGGACCCGGAGATATGATCAAGGCAGGTGATGTGGTGACGGCGTATGGCAAAGAGTCCGCACTCGTGAAGATGGTGGAGCCGGTGACGAGTGGAGATTAGTCCTCGCGGGCGTGCCATTTCACCTCGTGATCCATCAGGCGCTGAAAGAAGGAGTCGTTGTCCACAGGACGATCCCGCGGGTCCACTGGAAGGGTGATATGAATGCGCAAGCCACCCGCACTGCGGGGAACCGCCTCAATCTTGCCACCATGGAGGTGCACAATGACATAACAGGCGGTGAGATTGACGCCAAGCTCGTGGGGTTGATGGCTGCGGACAAAGAAGGGATCAAATAGATTGGCCACGCTTTCATTGCTGGCCCAAGCACCGGTGTCATCAATAACGATCTCAACCACCTGACGACCACTTGCTTCCAACGAAGGCCCTGCGGCGATCTGCACGGAGTCACCTGAGCTTAAGTGGGCAAGAAGGTCTGCATAAAGGAGCCGCCACAACTGCCGGAAGCGCTCGGCGTTCACATGCATCCGGGGAACCGTCGGATGGATGTAATGGCTGATGCGAATGCCCTTCTGCTCCAGGGACTCTGTGTAAAGGAACAGGGTCTCGTCTAGCAAGGCGGTAAGGTCCACGAGGTCATCAAACTTGATGTCGCGTGACTGGGAAGCCTCGCCAAGGCGCTGCAACACGGTCTGGATGCGATCTATCTGCTCCTGAGTCTGCCCATGCAGGTCACTCCAGAAGGCGGGATCTGGTGCCTCGGAGCCTGGGGTGACAATTTCCCTCAACTTCAGAGGGGCAAGGTCAACAAAGGCGCTGATAACCGTTAGGGCATTTCGAAGGTGGTGGTTCAGCCCCTCAGCAAGGATGCCAAATGAAGCTACCTTGTCCGCCATGAGCATGTGTCGGATGGTCTCAGCCTTTTCAGCGAGCAACCGCTCACGCTCGATCAACACCTGATAGTGCTCCATGGCACGCTGAAGCACTTGCTTCATCTCGTCAGGGTCCCAGGGCTTGTGAATGTAACGGAAAATGCGGCCACCATTCACTGCATCAATCGCTGCATGATAGTCGGTGTAAGCGGTGACGAGAATGCGCACCAGGTTGGGGTTTAGACGCCTTGCCTTATCAAGAAGATCAACACCGCGCTCGCCTGGCATTCTCTGATCTGTTAGAAGCACACCAATGTGCAAGTCCCGGTCCAAAAGCATGGCGTAGGCTTCTGACGCAGAGTTTGCCGTATAGATAAGGAACTCGTCCTCGAACGCCTCCACGAAGTACTGGAGTGCTTTGAGTTCGTCATCGACATAGAGGACGGCAGGTCTGGAGTCGGTCTGTGGCAGAGGAATCGTCATACAATGCTAGGCTGCTCGGGATAAGGAATGGGAAAACTAAGGGTAAACTCTGTCCAGTGCTCCGGATGGGAACTCGCTTCAATGGCACCGCCCATCTGCTGCATCAGCCGGAAGCAGATGCTTAGCCCCATGCCCATGCCCTCCCCGACATCCTTGGTGGTGAAGAACGGATCAAACACACGCTGAAGATTCTCATGTGGAATGCCTGGACCATTGTCACGAACAACAAGTTGCAGGGAGCTACCTGCTAGTTGCGTACGGATGGAGATCCTGGCATCCTCCCTGCCCTTCAGTGCATCCACCGCGTTCTGGATGAGGTTGATGAGGATCTGAATGATGTGATTCCGGTCACCAAGCACAACGATTTGCTCATCCAGTTCAAGTTCGACAGCAACGCCTTCATCATCCAGCACGCTCGACATCATGCGGAGGGCATTGGTGACCATCTCCGCGAGCCGAACGTCGGAGTGATGCCCTGAATCGGGATGCGAGAAGCTGCGGAGATCACTGATGATCGATGACACGCGGCCAATCCCATCATTGATGTCACCAAAGATGCGATCCACCGCGTCTCGACGTTCTGCTGGGAGATCACCAAACTTCTTCTTCAACACAAACAGCGCCTGTTTGGTGTAAGAGAGCGGATTGTTGATCTCATGAATGATTCCCGCACTGAGGCGGCCCAATGAAGCCAGTTTTTCAGACTGAACGAGCTGCGTCTCGGTAACCCGCAACTGTTGCAAGGTATCGCTCAGTTCCGTGTTCTGCGCTTCCAAAGCCTGGCGCTGCTGCTCCACCTCCATGCGAGTCAGGAACTCACGAACTCGGATATTGCGATGATAAAACGAACCAGAAATGATGACGACTGAGTTGAGCAGGATGAAGACACAGTTATTGATAAAATCTCCGACAATACTGGGCTTCAACCCACGCATCAGCGGATCTGCAACTGCACTGAGATACATCAACACGACCAACACGACCGCCACGATGCTCTCATGGAACGTCCAGTGAAACATCAGCGCCAATGCCACTAGGCACAACGTGAGCCCCGCATAGTAGCCAGACGATGGATCCCCTGACTCGCGAATCATCAGACTAATGAAGAACGCCGGCACCATGGGCACGATGACGGTGAGCGCGCGGTAGCGCCGTCGTCCCCAGCGGGTGTAGCTGACAGCGATCACTGGCACGAGGCAGAGAACACACAGAATGCGCAGAAGCAGGAACTGCCAGTAGTGGTGCGGGTAGGCAACGAGATCGAGAACCGTAGCGAACGGTACCAGCACCATCGCGATGACGCCAAGGATGCGGATGTTCTTCAGTGTTAACTCACGATCTTCAGCGATGAACTTCCGCTTGAGCACGGGATCATCCAGCGTGATCACCGGCTGGTGAAGCACCATGGGTTCAGTGACGGGACGTGCTGCCGGGGCACGATCTGGCAGCGCTGTCAGGAGATCAGCAGCTGTGGGCATCGTCACCATATCGCGCTCTCCGTCTCTATGATCCTATCTCTTATCTCCAGACCACAAGCTGGCCTTCTTGACCGGCACTTTGCGCTCACCGAACTCCATGGTCTCATCAAACGCACGAGTGCGGTCAACTTCAAGTTGGTTGGGTTTGTCGAGGGAATCGTTGCTCTTAACGATGGTCGGCTGGATGAAGATGAGCAGTTCCTCCCGGAGCTTGTTGATCTCCGTGCGAGTGAAGAGATTCTTCAGCACAGGAATACGCCGGAGGAAAATGACACCATTCTCGGTCCTGTTTTCACGCTCGGTGATGAGACCGCCGAGCACTACAGTGGAGCCGTTCTTCACGGTCACTTCCGTGCTGAGCGTCTGTGTAGCGATGGTGGGCACATTGTTGCCGCCAATGTTCTGATTGCCCACGATGTTGTCATTTACCTGAGCGATCTGGAGGGTGACTTCATCATCAGAGTTGATGAGCGGAATCACTTCCAACTCCAGCACGACGTCACGGTAGTCGATTGCGCTGCTCACTGAAGGCACGCCGCCCACGCCAATGCCACCGCCATAAAGCGACGAAACCGGAACAGCCACTTTCTGGCCAGACGAGATGAGAGCCTTGCCGTTGTTCTTGGTGTAGACGGATGGACGTGAGAGAACGCGGAAGTTCTTGTTCCCCTCCAGCAAATGAATGTAACGTCCAAGTGCGCCTATCGAGCCGTAGAGGTTAAAGGAGTTCCAGTTGTAATCACCGAGGTTGAATGGGAGCTCGATGAGACCAGGAGTCGTGGGAGCTTGTGCCGTGAAGGCCCCGCCAGCGGCAGCACCCAAACCAAGTCCGGTGCCAGCGGAGTTGAATCCGCCAGTCGCAGTGCCTGTGGCTATGCCCGTCCCCGTAGCGGTGCCAGTGGCAGTACCTGTTCCCGTGCCTGTGCCGCCGTTCGTTGGCGACTGCTGGCGACGGAGAGTGAAATCGTCCAGCATCCTCAACATATCGAGACCGTAGTCGTACTGGTTGCCCAAGTTGAGCTGTCCGATGAGCGTAGAGATGTAGATCTGCTGAGGACGCACATCCATGGTCTCAATGAGCTTGTCGATGATGTTGATGTGCTCTGGGGAGCCGTTCACAATGAGCGTGTTGCTCCCTGGCTCGGCAATCAGGAGCGTCTTACCCACAACCACTGACTCTGGAGCCCCCGTTTCCTGAGGGTCACCAAGGCTTGGGCGAGATGCGCTTGAGGAACCAAAGCCCGAGCCAAACCCGGAGCCGAAGCCACTGCCATTGAAGCCAACGTTGACGTTCTGATTGTTGCGGTTGTCGACAGGTTCACGTGGCTCAGTAGTGGTGCGCCTGCGGGACCGGCTTGATCCACTCGTAGAATCGCTACCTTCCGACTCAATGTCTGTGTCGCGAGAAAGCGCGTCCTTGGCCACACTGAGGAAGTCACCCACGGGCATGTATTTGAGCTTTCTCTGGAGGAAGTTGGCCTCACCCGCCTCACGATCAAGCTTATCGATCAAGCCTTTGATGTAAGTGATGTCCACTGGCCGTGCGATCACGAGGAGAGAGTTTGTGCGGCGATAAGGAATCACACGCACACGCGCTGCGGTGGGATTGGTGTTGGAGGTAGCGGCAGTGCTGGCCACTCCAGCAGCCGCTCCGGGTGCTCCTGGCACTCCAGGACTTACTGCGATAGGCTGCTGCCCCTGAGTGGCCCCTTGCACACCTCTACTGCTGCTAGAGCCCGCTGCGTTCTCAGATTTTTCCTTCTCGTCGTAAATCTCGTTGATGATCTCCGCCACACTCTCGGCATCCGCACGAAATAGCTCGATCATTTCATCCTTCATCTCCGCTGGAGGCACGTCCACCACTTGAGCAAGATCAAAAATGCTGCGGATCGTAGCGGTATTCTCCGTGATGATGATGTTGGAGGTGTTGGTCACCGGAGTGATGGCACCATACGAGTGAAGTTTGATCACCGTGGTGAATGCCTTCACGGCTTCGTCTGGAGAAATGTGCTGCAGCGGGAGCACAAAGTGGACGATGGTTTCCTTTTCAGGCAAATCAGTGATGGACGAGAACACAGGAATGTTTTCGCTGCTAGGGTGCTTGCCTCCAGAATGGTGGATGAGTTTCACCGTCTGCTCATCGACTTCAATGATTGCGTAGCCATTCAGCAAGAGGCTAGCCTCAATGAAAGCCAGGGCCTCCGTCTTGGTCAGCGGCCGAGTCCCCATGATTTTCAGCGACTCTCCCTGTAGAGAGCTGTCCAGGATCATCATTTTGCCAGTCAGCTGCTGGTAGAACGGGATGATCCCCTGAATAGGCGTGTTGGGGAAGTTGACCTTCACCATGGTGTCATCAGACACCGGCGCGCTTCCTTCAGGCGCTGAGCCGGGGGCAGCAGAAGGGCTTCCAGCAGGCACCTGAGCCGAAGCAGGCAAGCTGACGAGCGCCACCCAGATGAGAGGAAGAAGGGGTCGAAGCATGGCGACTGAAATATGCATATATTTGTCGCTAGTATAGTTATTATAGACCCAGGTGCAAGAAAATGTTTAGTATTTCCAAATCTTTCGTCTTCATATAAAATATGGCAATCACGACCAAACTTCCTGGCCAGACCTCGAATCCCCGCCCCGGCCGCTTGTAGAATCACGCCCGCGCTCAACTTTCTGGGGTTTTCGTCGTATTTTAACATCTTGATAGCCTCAGTTCCCATGCGAGTCGCCACCATCATCGCCCTTCTCTCCCTGACGTCCTCCGCGCTCGCGGAGGGGCCGTCTTTTCGCAATCAAGTCCAGCCCATTCTGGCCAAGTTCGGCTGCTCCACCGGGGCCTGCCATGGTGCTGCTGCTGGCCAAGGCGGATTCAAGCTTTCGCTGCTCGGCTATGATGACCATGGGGACCATTTGGCGATCACCCGAGCGGCAAATGGCCGCCGGATTGTCTACGAGGACCCAGCCCGCAGCCTCTTTCTCTTGAAGGCCACAAAGGCAGTGGCTCACAAGGGTGGCCAGAAGATCAAGCCCGACTCCAGGGAGTATCAAGTGCTGGCAGACTGGATCGCCCATGGTGCGGAAGGTCCCAAGAAAGGCGAGGCGACCATCCAACGGATCGAGATCACGCCTGGGCAAATCACACTGAAGCCAGGTGTGGAACATCCGCTAAAGGTCACCGCCTACTTTAGCGACGGCCACTCTGAAGATGTCACGGCTTGGGCCAAATACACGGCAGGAAACACGAGTGTCGCCACCGTGAGTGATGCGGGTCGCGTAAAAGTCACCGGATTTGGTGAAGGGACCATCACTGCTTGGTATCTGAGCCGCCTCAACATCGCCACAGTGACCGTGCCTTATGAAAACAAGGCAGACTTTGCTGCATTCAAGCCAAGAAACTTCATCGACGAGATGGTGCTGGAGAAACTCCAGCAGTTGAACTTACCACCATCGGGGGCTTGCACGGATGATGAGTTTATCCGGCGTGCCTTCCTCGATACGATTGGCATTCTGCCCACAGCGGACGAAGTGCGCGTGTTCCTCTCCGACACAAGGACCGGAAAGCGGGACGTGTTGATCGACTCCCTTCTCAAGCGGCCCGAGTTTGTCGATTACTGGGCCTACAAGTGGTCAGATCTTCTGCTCGTTCAGAGCGACAAACTGCCTGTGGTGCCCATGTTCAGCTACTACCAGTGGATACGCCGTCATGTGGAACTAAACACTCCTTGGGACGTCATGGTGCGCGATCTGCTCACCGCTACTGGAAGCACGGTGGAGAATGGCGCGGGCAACTTCTTCACCCTCCATGATGAGCCCACTAAACTTGCTGAAACGGTGTCCGTTGCGTTCCTCGGAATGGCCATCAACTGCGCCAAGTGCCACAATCACCCCATGGAAAAGTGGACGAACGACCAATACTACGCGTTCGCCAATTTATTCGCTCGCGTACGTTCGAAAAATGGAAGCCAAGCCGATGAGAGAGTCATCTTTGCTGATTCCACCGGTGATGTGATCCAACCACTAACCGGTAAGCCACAAGCACCCGCCCCGCTTGATGCTAAACCCATCCAACTCACGTCAACTGAGGACAGAAGGCAGGTGCTGGCAGCGTGGTTGACATCGCCAGACAATCCTTACTTCACCCGCAGCATCACCAACAGGGTTTGGGCCAACTTCCTTGGCACCGGACTTGTGGAAGCAGTCGATGATTTGCGAATGACCAATCCGGCGAGCAACGAGAAGCTCCTCTCCGCAGCATCGCGATTTCTAGCTGACAGGCAGTATGACTTGAAGAGTCTGATGCGCGTCATTTTGCAAAGTCAGACTTATCAACGCAGCAGCACCGCCACGAGTGGAAATCAAGCAGACCGCCGTTTCTACGCTCGCTACTACCCAAAACGGCTCATGGCGGAAGTGTTGTTGGATGCCGTCAGCCAAGTGACTGCTGTGCCTACTTCATTCAACGTGGAGCGCCGCAATGCAAACCGCGGTCTCGGCACCGCCTATCCTATGGGCTATCGTGCGATCCAACTCCCCGATACCAATACCCGAAGTGCCTTTCTGAATGGATTTGGCCGACCAGACCGCGTGCAAACATGTGAATGCGAGCGCACCAACGAGCCAAGCATGGCTCAGGCTCTTCATATGGCCAATGGCGATACTCTTAACGAGAAGCTAAAGCAGAAAGACAACCGCATCGACAAACTCCTCGCCTCTGGAAAGAGCAGTCGCGAGATAGTCGAGGAGATTTACCTCGCTAGCGTCTCGCGGATGCCAACGATGGTCGAATCCAAAACGATGTCTGGGGTCCTTGACGCCGCAAAGTCTCCCGAAGAACGACGTGAGACACTACAAGACATCGTATGGAGTCTATTGAGTTCGCGTGATTTCGTGTTCAATCACTGATGGCACGATCACAAACCGAGTTCCGCATCCCAACCGCACCTCGTTCCATCGAAAAAGGCAGTTCGCTTGCCAAGTTACTCGATACCGAGGCGATTGAGTGTCTGGCTCACAACATAGGGATGGTCCATCGCACGTTTGACCAAAAGCGATTCAAAAAAACAGCACATGACGGGCTTGAGCCACTAGGAATCCTAGATCGCGGTCACCACTTGGCCGCGGTGCTTCGAGAATATCTCCCGACGGCGTATCAGGATGCTATCAACATCCTGCTGGCGTCCCTCACCCCGCCTCAAACGGCTACTGAAGACTTGGGATTGGCTGTCTTCTTCTACCTCCCGCATGTGTCGTTCATTGCCAAATATGGTCTGGGCCTTGATGACTTCGACACCTCCATGCAGGCTCAGTATGAGATCACTCGGCGATTCTCTGCTGAGTTCTCCATCAGACCATTCCTCATCCAGCATCAAAAACGTACGTTGGAACGGCTTAACGAGTGGGCGCACGATCCTTGCCCCCATGTGCGCCGACTTTGTTCCGAGGGAACGAGGCCAAGACTGCCGTGGGCCATCCGCATCCCTGCCTTCATCAAGGATCCCTCGCCTTGTATTCCCATCCTTGAGCATCTGAAGGACGATTCCGATCTGTATGTTCGTCGAAGTGTTGCCAATCATCTCGGCGACATCGCCAAAGATCATCCAGAGATGGCTTTCGAGATAGCTCACCAGTGGATTGAGGGAGCATCAGAGGAAAGAAAATGGCTCATCCGTCATGCCGTGCGACATCCGGCAAAAAAAGGTCATCCCGAAGCCCTTAAACTGAGACTTCTAGCCCGCCCAACTTCACGCAAGCGGTAGCTTTTCTCAAATGGTGAGGGTTCCTGTGCTGCTTCCGAAGGCATCGACTTCAATCCCCATGTTCTGAAGCAGTGTCAGGAAGAGATTGGACAGCGGAGTGTTGTCTTTTGGATCACCCGTGATGTGTTTGCCATGCTGGAATCCACCACCTGCTACCAGGATTGGGAGATTGTGCCAGTCATGCGAGTTAGCGTTGCCGAGATTGCTTCCGAATAGGACCGCGGTGCTTTCAAGCAGTGTGCTACCGCCCTCAGTTTTTGCTTTGAGGCGTGAAATCAGCCCCCTGAGCGCCTGCATTTGTGCACGCTCCACAAGACGCAATTGGCCAATCTTTTGAGGGTCTTGGCCGTGATGGGAAAGGTTGTGATGGTCTACTTCAACACCCGGAATCTTCGGCACATCTCCCCTGCCCTGAATGAGGATCGTGATTGCGCGCGTGCTGTCCGTTTGGAGTGCAAGCGGAACAAGATCGAACATCAGATTCATGCGGCCGATGAGATCCTTCTCGTCCGTGATGTCCTGCGGTGGCTTTGCATCTGCGCCAGTGAGCTTCGGCTTTGGTTTCTTTACCCACTCCTCAGACTTCTGGAGTCGCTGCTCCATTTCGCGAACCGATGTCAGGTATTCATCAAGCTTGTCCTTGTCACCTGCTCCCATGCGGCGCTCGACTCGCTTTACCTCGGAACCGAGAACATCCATGATGCTGCGGCCTTCCTTGAGCTTCTGCATCTGGTCCGCGATCTCTTGGGCAGAGCCATCCAGAAAGAGTTTAGCAAATACTTTGGATGGTCGGGACTCGGATGGAATCATGACGCCGCTGCGGGTATAGCTTTGGCTGGAGTTTCCTCCAGTTGCTAGTTGAAGAGATGGATAGCGCGTGTCCGCGCCTATTTTCTCGGCGATGAACTGATCCAGCGAGATCGTGTTCCGGAATCCACCCAAGCCAGGATGCCGCGCACTAGTCAGCCACGTCATTTCAGAAGCGTGACCATCACGTCCACTTTGGTCCGGGTGACAAATGCCCGAGAAGACACTGAAGGAGTCCCGGTGGTCTTTGAGCAAATCGAGATAGGGACTCGTATTCTGCCCTGGTCCTGACTGAGTCGGGAAGAAGTCAGGTCCATAAAGCCCCAAAGCGGTGCAAACGGTAACTAGGCGCTTCGGAGCAACCGCTTCCCCCGCCGCAATGCGTCCTCGCATCATCGAATCGAAAAACGGGAGTGCCAAGGAGACTCCAGTGCCTCTCAAAAAGGTGCGGCGGTCCAGCAGGGTGTTCATGGGTAATGCAGAGGATCCTCCTATCACAGAAGCAGATTCAAGTCACCACGATGCTTGCGTTTCTTCATACGATCAGGTTTGATGAGGCCATGAAAATCCCCTTTGCCGTCTGCCTAGCGCTCTCATTCCTCTGCCCTGAAGCATCCGCGATGAGTCGGCGCGGAAAAATGAGCATTTCATTTCATGCTACAGGCTCAGATATGGAGTCGCCCCGAAGCATCTTTAAGATTCCACTTCCGGGCGAAACAAGCCCAACCATCTTCCGTAAGGTTCCTGAGTTCTCGCACGAGCAAATAGCCGCATTCCACTCATTCAAAGCAGAAGACGGTATCACCAACGGCATCACGCTCAAACTCGACTTCCGTGGAGCCAATGCCCTTGAGCTACTGACACGCACTCGGCAGGGGGACATCCTTCTTGCCATCGTGAATGGTGTTCCTGTTGAAGTTCTGCAAGTCGATACGCCAGTCCGCGATGGAATCATTACCATCTGGAAGGGAGTGCCTGACTCCGTAGTCGATGAACTCCGGAAAAAGTATCCGCCCATCGACAAGCTAGCCCCAGTCTCCAGCGGTGACCCCGATATGATCGCCACCACCCGCCATGAGAAGCGCATCATGATGGAAGAACATCGCGTACGAACTGAGCAAGATCGCATCGACGCGAACAAATCAGCACGCAAAGCAGAGGCTGATGCGCTGAAGCCGAAAGAGTGAAAATACAGCTCGCTACTTCGTCAGCACTTCGTCTAGATTGAGCAACAAGCTAGCCGTGAGGGTCCACGCAGCGAGCTCTGGGGGCGACAACTGTGGATCGGGCTTGCTTTCACCAACAGTGATCAGTTTTGCGGCTGCTTCTGGGTCTTTGGAGTATCGCTGCAGATGACTTTGGAGTGACTGCTCGACGACTACCGCTTCTTCAGCACTGGGAAATCTCCCGGCAACACTCCGCCATCCAAAGGTGATGCGTCCATCAAGGCTTTTGGAGTGCTTGATGATTCTTGCGCCAAACTCCCGAGCGGCCTCGACATGTTGAATATCGTTCATGAGTTGCAGCGCCTGCATGGGCGTGTTGCTTCGCTCACGTCGAGTGCATGAGGCTTCACGACTCGGCCCATCAAAGTTAGTCATAGCGGGTGCTGGCGCGGTCCGTTTGACGAACGTGTAGAGGCTACGGCGATGCAGCGCCTCTCCGTGATCCTGAATGTAGTAGCGGGTGTTGCTGCCACTATAGGCCACTGGTTCCCAGATATTTTCTGGCTGATAGGGTTTAACAGGTTTTCCCCCGATCGTAGGCACTAGCAAACCGGAGACATAGAGCGCCTGATCACGAACCACTTCAGCATCCAAACGAAATCTCGGCCCGCGTGCCAAAAAGCGGTTCTCGGGATCAATCTCCAGCATCTTCGGACTGCTTACACGCCCTGAGCGTCGATAGGCCTTGCTAGTGACGAGCATTTTTACCAACCGCTTTGTATCCCAACCCGTTTCCCTGAAGGTGACAGCCAGCCAATCAAGAAGTTCAGGGTGGCTTGGCGGCTCCCCTTGAGAACCGAAGTCACCACTTGTCTTCACCAAGCCTGTTCCGAAAAACTGCTGCCAAAGGCGATTGACCTGCACACGTGCGGTAAGCGGATGCTCTGGAGAAACAAGCCATTTTGCCAAATCCAGACGCGTGGGCTCCTTTGCTCCGCCATCCGTCTTCAGCGGTGGAAAGACCGCAGGTGTGCTACGTACAACCTTGTCACCCGGCTTGTCGTACTGTCCTCGCAACATCTCAAATGCATCACGTTTTTCCGGAAGGTCGGCCATCACGAAAGTCGCGGGCACGGCCTCTTCCACGCTTTTCTTCTTCTGATCCAACGCGAGCATCTCAGCCCGAGGTTTCTGCAATACCTCACGGGCGCCCTGATACTCGTTTTCAAACCACCAGTTTTTTACGCGCTTGAGTTCTTCAGGCGCCCACTCAGCAGCCTTTTTGCCTCTGACCAAAGTTTGCAAATCGTTTGGGAGTGCCTCGACTCGGCGGCCTTGATTCTTCTCCACCCACTTGCTCCAGGACCACTGCGGATCGCGTGCGGGGTCCACGCGGGAGGTCACACTCATGCGGTCCCAAAATACCGTTCCCCCATACTGAGTGAAGGCAAAGCCCGTGATCTTCATGCCCGGCTTAAGCCCGACCCGATCAACATTGATGTCCAACTTCATCCATTTGCCCTTTTCCGGAATCGCCCCCATGTAGGCGCGCTCGGTCGTGCGCACCTTTCCGTAAGGAATGGCACCCTCGTCACCCCAAACAGCTCGATGGTTCCATCCACCTGTGTGGAACTGAACCATGATCGACTTTGCGGGATCTTTTTCGTCGACAAAACAACTGACCGTGATCTTGGCGTTGGGTGGAACTTCAAGATTGGCTCCAGTGCTGAAATAATCCTGTGCTACACCCTCCGCTTTCCTCTTTAGGGCCTTTTCACCACTCAAAACTGGCCCCTCCGCCTTGGTGACAAACGCGGTAGGAGCTCCGAGTGCACCCACTTTTGCCCCAGCAGGGAAAGCGTCTTCAAACCAAACCGTCTCACTCGTTTTCGGTGGTGGAAGATTCTTCATGCTAGCCGGATCTTCATAGTTGAGGCCAGCAACGAGCTTCCTTATGACCTCGCGCTTCTCATTGATGCCCTTCTCAATGATCTCGAGTTCACGCTTCTGCACAGGCGAGGTCAATCTCAAGATCGGCGGCGTCAGAAGGATGTTCCCGTCCATAGCAGGATCTGCGGCGCTATTAAAGAAGGCATACAGACTGTAGAACTCCTTTGACGTGAGCGGATCGTATTTGTGATCATGGCATACTGCACAACCGGCGGTTAGCCCCATCCAAACAGAGACAGTCGTATCCGTGCGGTCGATCGCGTAACGATGAATCCACTCCTCATTGATGCTTCCGCCTTCACTTGTCGTGACGTTGCAGCGATTGAACCCCGAAGCGATCATCTGCTCAGTAGTTGCACCGGGAAGCAAGTCACCTGCGAGCTGCCAAACGGTAAACTGGTCAAATGGAAGGTTTTCATTGAAGGCCTTCACCACCCAATCCCGATACGGCCACATGCTGCGTTCGTTGTCCAAATGCAAGCCATGGGTATCGCCATAGCGTGCGAGGTCTAGCCAGTAGTGCGCCATGTGCTCTCCGTAGCTTGGCCTCTGTAGCAGTCGGTCCACTGCTTCAGAGTATGCTGTGCCTAATCCTTCAACTCTAACGGACTGGAGAAATGCATCGACTTCCTCGACGCGAGGCGGCAGCCCGGTCAAATCAAGCGTCACTCGTCGCAACACCTCTTCAGGGGTAGCATCTGGCCCTGACTGAAGTCCCATTTTCTTCAGACTGGCGTCCAAAAACTCATCGATGCTATTGCCTTTGGCCTTCCTGGGCTGCTCAAAGGCCCAGTGCTTCTGATAGGTTGCTCCTTCTTTAATCCATTGGCGAATCGTGGCAATTTGCCCTGGAGTGAGCTTCTTGTGGCTGTCCGGGGGCGGCATCACTTCGTCTGGATCAGTCGTGAGAAGTCGTTGTATCACTGAGCTTTCATCTGGCGAGCCAGGCTTGATCGCCTGCACACCATCGTTCTCAGCGTATGCACCTTCTGCGACATCCAGTCGAAGATCGCCTTTGCGCTTCTTGGCATCAAATCCGTGACAGGCGAAACAATTGTCGCTCAGAATCGGCCGAATATCGCGATTGAACTCCAAAGCAGCCTGGAGGGGCTGCAGACCGGCCAGGATGGCGATGAGACTGGGGGTAAACTTCATCTGTATTGGAGCCATGCAAAACGCTCAGACCCCTGATTTTCTTGCCTTTGCGGGCTGAATGGCCGGTCTGTAGCTCTCCGCATGTACAAAAAGCAACCCTGCCGGAACGACACTCAGGAAAAAAACCCCCAAAACCTGAAGCCGAAATTTCCGACAGGGTTGTTGAGTGCTATGCTGCGAAAATTGGAAAAATAAGGCAATAAAAAAGTATCTCCGAGAAAAGAAATGTTTCGATCACAACAAATCACCAAAGGGCTCAATCCCTTGATTTTCCTTGTTGTCAGGGTTTTCATGACAGGGGTTCTATACCTTTTAACCTCATCTGAACTTCCCGCACAGATCGGTCCTGCGGTTCGGCAGATTATCATCTCACAGTCTGAGTCTTGGTCCTCACAGACCGCCACCATGCAGTGCTTTGAGCGCACCGGCCCAAATGCGCCGTGGCAGCGGGCATTTAGCGCCGCTATGCCAGTTCTCCTTGGGCGAAATGGGCTGGCTTGGGGCCGTGGTGTTTTTCAGGTGCCCGCCAACGGCATTCCGATGAAAGTCGAAAAGGATGGGAAGGCTCCGGCCGGTGTTTTCCAACTCGGACAACTGTTTGGATACGCCGAATCGCCTCCGCCAGGAACCACATGGCCCTATCTCCAGGTTGGACCTTACGATGCGTGGGTGGATGACGTGAACAGTCCCTACTACAACAAGCATGTTCGGGTGAAGCCAAATCAAGTTCCTCAGTGGTTTGAGAAACAACGCATGAGGCTGGGTGATAGCGCCTACAAATGGATGCTGGCGATTGGACACAACAGTTCTCCTCCAGCCGCAGGTTACGGCAGCGCCATCTTCTTTCACGTTAGGCGAGGACCCCGCACTCCTACGGCAGGATGCACCAGCATGGCGGAAGAAAATCTGGTGAAACTTATCAAATGGCTCGATCCAAAAGCATCACCTCACTACGTACTGCTCCCGGTGGGCGAATACCAAGCACTGCGAGCAAACTGGAGACTTCCGTGAACCAATGAGCGACTTTGATGCAGTGATTATCGGGGCTGGACCAAACGGACTGTCCGCAGGGATCAGATTGGCACAAGCAGGGTGGAAAGTTTTGGTGATGGAAGCATCCTCAACGGTTGGAGGAGGCACGCGCACCAAGGAGCTAACACTACCAGGTTTTTTGCATGACGTTTGCTCTGCTGTTCATCCTACAGGAGCCGCATCACCCTTTTTTCATTCTCTGAATCTAGAAGATTACGGACTGGAATGGATTCATCCAGAGATACCTCTCGCCCACCCATTGGAGGGCGGACGTGCTGCTGTACTTTGGCAGTGCCTAGACAAGACTGCCCAAGGGCTGGGACGCGACGAAGCAGCCTATCGCCTGTTATTTGAAGAAATCGCAAACCGGGCATCTGAGTTGTATCCAGATGTCTTCACACCCATTAAGTTTCCGGCGAGTCCGTTGCTGATGGCCCGATTTGGCACTGCCGCCATGATGCCCGCTTCCCTGCTAGCGAGAGCGCTATTTAAGTCAGAAGAAGCTCGTGCGTTGCTCGCCGGCAATGCAGCTCACAGTGTGTTGCCACTAGAAAGTTGGTTCTCTGCTGCGATCGCCATCATGCTACAAATGAGCGCCCATGCCGTAGGCTGGCCCGTAGCGAGGGGCGGTTCGCAGAGCATCGCGCATGCCCTTGAGAGTAAACTCCGTGCTTTAGGTGGAGAAGTTACAACAAACAGTCGTGCTATGTGCTTTGAGAAGCTGCCGCCTGCTCGCTGCTACTTATTCGACACCTCACCAGCAACTGTACTGAAGGTTGCCGACCACCAATTACCTTCAGGTTACAAACGTCGGCTTCGAGCTTTTCAACACGGTCCCGGTGTTTTCAAAATCGACTATGCGCTATCAGGGCCTGTTCCGTGGACAAACAAGGAATGCCAAAAGGCTGGTACCGTTCATGTGGGCGGAACCCTGGACGAGATTTGTGCTTCGGAGGCAGACGCCTGCAATGGGCTCCACTCAGATCGACCCTTCGTTTTGGCTGCCCAACCTTCTGTTTGCGATCCAACTCGCGCTCCAGCTGGCAAAGCGGTGCTCTGGGCTTACTGCCACGTGCCACAGGGCTCAACTCGCGACATGGAGCCTTTCATCACTGCCCAAATTGAGCGCTTTGCTCCAGGTTTCAGAGATTTGATTCTCGCCAAAAGCACCATGAACTGTAGCCAAATGGAAGCCTACAATGAGAACTACGTTGGAGGCGACATCGTGGGCGGTATGGCGAGTTGGTCTCAAATCCTCACCCGGCCTGTGACAAGTCTTTGCCCTTACGCGACACCCAATCCAAAAATCTATCTTTGTTCAGCATCGACCCCTCCTGCTGGCGGGGTCCATGGCATGTGCGGATGGAACGCAGCTAACGCCGTTCTAGCCCGGATGGACAAGTAAACCGGCGTGTATGCGTTCAGTAACTGGAGTCATTGTTCCTGGTCACCAAGTGGCATCTGGGGGAAACGGAAATCCTCGATTTCCAGGCGGCACCATACGCATGCAACTTCCCTTCTTCCTCGCACTGGGCTTGGACCTCTCGAACTGCTATCCGGGAACCATCAATCTGGACATCGCTCCACTTTCATGTGTGAAAACAAGCCCCAAGCGCACTTTCAGTGCCGTAAAGTGGCATCCAAGTGAGCCTGCAGAGGATTTCTCTTTCGTAGAATGCATCGTGCCTCGGCACGGAAATGCATCAGGCTGGATCTACTACCCCCACCCAGAAACGAAACCCACTCACTTCCAACCAGGAACAGTCATTGAACTGCTGCTCCCTCATATCAGCGGACTGAACTACGGCGACCAGATGGAAATACAAGTCCCCGAAGATCAAATGGACTTCATCTAGGACTCCGCAGGAGCCGTGGAATCCGAAGCCGCGTCTGGCTTTGTGTAGTAGTAACTGGCGTAGTTGTAGTATGTGTACTCTTTCAGACTTGTGTTAGAGCGATTAAGGATCACACCACCAACATTGACCTGACGATCATAAAGAATGTCTAGCGCCTTGGCCGAAAGACGAGCCATGGTGGATGACATACGCACGACGAAAAGGACGGTGTCAATTTTGGGTGCAAAACTGCCGGTATCATCGGCAACCAGGACCGGAGCACTGTCGAAGATCACGTAATCATATTCAGCACTCATTTCCTTGAGGACCTCTTCAGCCGTTTTGGAAAGGAGCATCTCGGAAGTCTGATCAAACACTTCACCACGGGCGACGATATCCAGATTGGGTGACTGCGACTTCTGCACGGCCTTGCGCCACGGCAGTTTACCGCGCAGAACCTCAGATAATCCTGGTGAGCCGGGCAGTTTGAAAAGCTCATTCACGCCCCCACGACGCAAGTCGCAATCCACGAGAAGCACTTTGGCACCAGAATGGGAGATGGTCAGCGCCAAGTTGGAGGTAACCGTCGTCTTGCCTTCATTCGGCACAGCACTTGTAACCAGAATAGACTTGGGTGGCTTTCCACGCCAGTTCTTGAACAGCACCGAGGAACGAACATTGCGGAAAGCTTCGGCATACAAATGGCGATCATCATTGGACTTGAGCAGAGCAACGTCTCCACGTTGCCGTTGCTCGGGAATCTGGCCAATGACAGCCTCGTTGGGGAACAGAGATTGAAACTCGGCGAATGAGTTCATGCGGTCATCCAGACGATCAAAAAGCAGAAGCGTGATGATGCCAACGCACAGACCGACGATCAACCCAAGGGCAATCGGCATGATGAACTCTGGCGGGGCCTCCAAAGCCGGGCTGGCGCGCTCCATGATGGTCACGGCATCTCCACCAAGTTCTTGATCCACCTGGAAGCGATGCACGAGATCTCGCACTTGGTCCAAGCTCTTCGTTCCCTCTTCCACCATCTTCGAGAGCCTTTGATGTTCAGCCAGTTTTTCACCAACATCTTGTGCTTGTTTGGAGCGCTCTTCGATCTGCGTGTCCAGCGTCTTGATCTTACGCTCCAGCGCCGTTTTTTGACCTTTTGCTTCATCCAAAATCTCTTTTTGAACATCGTCCATTGTTCCCTTCACCCGAGCAATTTGACGATCGACTTCCAAAACCTTGGGATGCTGTTCCAGGAAGCTCTCTAACAACGATGCACGCTCCCGATTCAGGCCGCTGAGCTTTTTCTGCTCTTCCAGATATTCTTGTTCAGTCCGAGTAAAGCCTGCAGCTGTCTCGCGGCCGAGAGATGACCGTGTCGCACCGACATCCGCGAGCGTAGCAGCCTCTGGCAGCGCGGAACCTCCAGCAGCGCCATCTTGCGGGAACAAGGTTGGATTAGACCCAATCCGCTGGCGCTGATGGAGCGCTGCATTCAGGTCGGTGAGCAGCAACTCCACCTCAGTGAGTTGACGTTCATACTCATATTTCTCAAGTCTAGCGCGGGTCAACCACGCTCCGGCTTCGTTTTGGCCATTACTAAGTAGTACGATGGCGTTGTTGGCCTTGAACTCCGTGAGGCGGTTCACCATTTCCTCAACTGCAGCGCTACGCTCTTTGAGGTCCTGATTGAGCGTCATCAGTGCCTTGTTCTTTTTGCTATCCCGCTCATTCTCCCTAAACAGCATGAACTCGTCGAGCAGGGCATCCAAAAAGAGCTTGGTGTATTTGGGCTCTGCACCTTCGGCGCTAACGTTGAAGATGGCTGACCCACGATTCTGCACGACTCGGATGTCTACCTCCACCTCAGCGACATCAGGGTTATGGGCGCTGACACGCTCAAGCGCTCTTCTTCGGAGTTCGCTGGATTCAATCGTCTCAATGATGGTTCCATAGAAGTCTTGGAGATAATCGAGATACTGCGCTCCGCTGTTGCTGCCTACCACACGTCCGCCAGCCACGAGCTTGGCCAATGAAGTGTATGTTTTCTCTTGTCCGGTAATCCGGAGCACCATGACGCAGAGACCTATGCTCGTAGTGAGCAACAGAAACCACCAACGTCTACGAAGGAGTATCTTGTAGCGCTGTAGTTTGGCACTCGTCTCGTGGATGCGACTGAGTGTGCTACTGGAACCCGACCCAGGTGGTTGACTCATGGGTGGTAGAGACAAGTTAGACTCGATCATAACAGGGTTGGAATTGGTTTGGCTTGTCTCCACACAGCCGAATGAATCGACTGCACAGAATCACATTAAAACTTGGCGATGGCTTCCGGAACGATGATCACGTCATTGTTGCGGATGTAGAAATCTTTGTCGAGCGCGCCTTTCTCCATGATCCGTTTTACATTGACCTTGATCTCTTTGGCTCCCTGCGGCGTCTGACGGATTACTTTAACGGAGGTATCCTTGGCGAACTGTGAGAATCCGCCTGCACGAAGAACAGCCTGACTCACTGTGACATCTTCATTGTAAGGGAGTTCATATTTTCCCTGCCGGATCACTTGTCCAAAAATGGTGAAGTATTCCAACTCAACCGCTGTGCCCCGAGGGCGACCACCTGCCACCTGGGGGCGCTCATCCAAGGCAATAATAACCGTGGCGACCCTAAAGTAGCTCCCCTCCAACATCTTCTTTACTTCCTGAGCCAACGCTTTGGGTGTCTTCCCTGCCGCGCGAACAAGTCCAACATAAGGAGCCTCAATATCGCCAGAATCCTTCACACGAAGCGAAATAGGAGCTGCCGCCTCTTCCACGATCCTAAAGCTTATCTTGTCGTCCACTTGAAGCATCGTGGTTCCGTCCAAACGGTCCATGCTATCCAAAATGGCAGCGCCCTTTGCCTCATCGGTACGATTGAGGGCTACTGGGGCTGGAGCAGGAGCATTGCGCGATGGCACGGCTGCTGGTTGAAATCCTGGGTCTTGAGCAAGCGACAGTCCGGTCATAACGACCAGCGCGGAGAGAATGGAGCACTTCATCGGTTAATTGAAAATCTTGGGCACAAGGAGCTAATCAGCGTTGGACGCCTAAGATACCCAAAATGTTCCAATTTTTCCTGAGTGCCAGCTTTTTAACGTGCATCGGACCCTGTGGCGAACGCCACTCAAGGAATCCGAAAGACACGATTGGTCGTGGGATCGAGTGCCATAGAGCCACTGTCGAGCCCTGACACATCCAACTCATTGTGGGGAGGGTAAGGGCTGATCACACGGCCAGGCTTGCTGCCCTTCTTGCCGACAGGGGTGTCATCCGTAAAGCTGGACGTTGGCTTGGTTGTTTCTGGCTTTGTTGGCTCAGGCGCTGGTGGAGGCGGTGGCGATTCTACCACAGTCTTTGTCGAGCTTGGCTCGTTCGTGAAGATTGAACTCAATGACTTGCTCTTCTTTTCCTGGACGGGGCTGTTGTCAACCAAGGTGCCCGGCTCAAGGCTATCCGGCGACTTGAAGCTGTTAACTGTCTCCGATGCAGTCTGCATAGGCGGGTCGGACTTGACTGTCTTCGGCGTTTCTACAGGAGCTGGCGGCTGATTATTGATTTTTGGCGGCTCATAATACCCAGAGGAGCTTGGCTGTGGGGCTGAAGTGGATGGCTTTGTCTTCTCGCGGTAAATCGGCAACAGAGGCTTATTCGCGCTGCTGCTGGTGTTTTTCCTAGCAGGTGCCACCGGACTCGTTCGCTGGGAGGCAGTGCGGTTGTTGCTAGTGCTCGACGTTGCTGGAGTGGAGTAGCCATACACCCCAGTAGATTGCGCCGGAGTGGACTGCACGGTAGAGCGCGACCCGACTGCGGGTTGCTGATACTGCGGCTGTGCCGTGGTGTAGCTGGGCTGCGAGTAGGATGTCCTGGGTGCAGTTCCACCTCCGAAAATACGGCGCATGAAGCCACTCACCTTCTCACTCATGGCATCACCCTTCTGATAGAAGCCATCCCAGCGGTTCCCAGCAGATGGCGGTGCGTATTGATTTGGCTGCTGTGCTTGAAGTTTGCCGGACAAGGCAACGATTCCGACCAAACTAATGCGGTAAGCGAGGGATTTCATAGCGGTTTAGTTAGTATTTGTTAAATTTTAAGCAGTTACAAATACTTTTTCAAAATCTTCACCTTCCTCATCTGATCGCAACGCGAATCTCTTGTCACATTGTGCCGATCCTGTCCAAAGGTACCAATATCCGTCGTCAGCCTCGTTTGATTCCAGTTTTTGCTCTGCCATGGTCCGGGGACATGGGACGGATTCCAGAAGAGCTTATTCAACAGGTGATGGCGGCCACAGATATCGTGGAGCTGATCGGCCGTTATGTGAAGCTCAAGCGCGCTGGTTCCGAGTTTGTGGGCCTCTGCCCGTTCCATACCGAGCGGACACCGTCCTTTTATGTGTCCCCGGTTAAACATTCCTACCACTGTCACGGCTGCAAAGCCGGTGGCACTGCTGCCCGATTCCTGATGGAGTTCGAGGGCCTCAAGTTCCCGGAAGCCGTCAAGCGCCTAGCTGATGCCGCTGGGATCCATGTCCAAGAAGAAGCTCTCGATCCTGAAACAGAGCGGCAGATGAAGCATAGAGCCGCACTCCGGCGAGTCCATGCGGATATCGCAGCGTGGTTTCAGGAACTTCTTCTCAAAAGGCCCCTCGGCGCTCCGGCGCGGGACTACTTGAAATCCCGGGGCATCAACTCCGAGGTGGCTAAGAACTGGATGCTCGGTTATGCGCCAGAGAAAGATCAATACTTCAGGCAGTGGGCGGCAGATCGTGGCTACTCAGACATGCTTTTACTCGAGGCGGGCATCTTTAAGCGCGCTGATGATGGGCGCATTTACTCCGGTTTCCGCAATCGCCTGATGTTCCCCATTAAAAGTGACAATGGTGAAATCATCGCCTTCAGCGGACGACTTCTCGACGCCAACCCACGTGTCGCCAAGTACTTGAACTCCCCGGAGACGCCCATCTTCAGCAAAGGCCGCGTGTTCTTCGGATTCGATAAATCGAAGCGCTACGTCAACAAGCTAGGCCAAGCCATCGTCTTCGAAGGCCAGATCGACTTGATCACTGCCTTCGAGTTTGGTGTGCAAAACGTCGTCGCACCGCTTGGCACGGCATTTGGAGACGAGCACGCTCGCATGTTGCGGCACCACGCTCAGGAAGTCATCCTGTGCTTTGACGCAGACAACGCAGGCTTTAAGGCCGTAGAACGTGCCTACAATCATCTCTCTCCTGCAGGACTTGTAGTGAAAGTGGCCAGTCTGCCGAAAGGCGAGGACCCCGACTCTATGATTCGAAAGCAGGGCGTCGAGGAGTTCAAGAAGCTGCTAGATCGGGCCGTGGACTTCCTGGACTATCAAATCGCTCACAAGAAGAGTCAGCATGGCAACGACCTCCGCAATCAGGTCATGCTCACCGAGCAGACCGCAGCCACCATTGCCATGAACCCGAGCGTTGCTGCACGCGACCTGATGATCCGCTCCCATGCAGCTCAGTTGGGTATCACTGAAGACGCTCTGCGTAAGATGGTGAGCACTTACGTGAAACGCCAGCTAAAGGCAGCCAACGAGAAGCAGCAAAGCGCGCTCGCCCCCAACAATGGCACTTTGACTCCCGCTCAGGAGGCAGCGCGCTTTCTCCAGAGTCAGCACACCATCGCTCTCACTCTCGCCCGCAGCAGTCTACTGCACTCCGAAGTGATGCGTTGGCTGAGGAAGCAAGACCTGGACGCAATCGTGCAGGACATGCCCGGCGTGGAGATTCTCGCCCTGGTCTGGCACAGTCACTTTGACGAGACATCATCTTCCAGCCGTGCTGCATTCATCGCCGGGCTTGATCCCGTAGCCGAGTCGGCAATCACGCTGCTCCTAAATAAGTCCATGCCTGACGTCACCGATTCCCGGGCACTCTCGGCAGATCTCTATGCTCTGGGAACGGCACGCATCGCTCACTTGATTCAGAGAGCTCAATCGGAGATGAAGCAGGTCGGAATCTCACCACAACGGGCGGCAGATCTTCAGCAAAGGGTGCTTGAATGGCGCAAAGAATACCTTGACCGCACCCGCCGCTCCTCCGATTGTGCTTAGCCCGTTCCTCCCCCCACCCCCACGCTAGTCTCCGCTCGGCGGAAATCATGGTCGCTCGAAAAAAAACCTCGGCTGTCGCAGCCAAGCAGCAATCTGAATCGTCCGAAAAACCCACAGCGCAACCCGCCGCAGGGAAGCGCCCGCGTGGTCGTCCTCGGAAAGATGCTGTGCCACTACCTGCCCCTCCAGAAGCATCTACCGTGCCGAAACGCCCGCGCGGTCGTCCACCCGGCAGTAAGAACAAGCAAAAGAATGCTGCTCCAGCCGTGGTGCATGACGACATCGACGCTCCAGAGATCCAGTCCAAGCTTAGGGACCTCATTCGCCTTGCCAGAGAGCAGGGCTATCTGACCTTTGATGATCTCAATGGTTCGCTTCCCGATGGGCACGTCACCGCAGAGCTTCTTGATGAAGTCATCTCACGCCTCCGTCACATGGAGTTCAAGATTGTCGATGAGAGCGAGGTCGACGCGATCAAGGCCACGCCCGCTGCGGCAGATCCAGAACATGATTCCGAGGACCATGAGGAGGAACACGAAGAGGCGCATCATGACGAATCGTCAGAAGACGGCACGGACCGGCCAGCCAGAGCGTCTGACAAGGAGGTTCTGCCCAAACTTGATGTCCTTGATGATCCCGTCCGGATGTATCTACGGCAGATGGGCCAAGTTCCCCTGCTCAATCGCGATCAGGAGATCGCCATCTCCAAGCGCATAGAAAAAGCTGAGTCCCGCCTCAAAGAGTGCCTCCAGTCCACCGGCTTTGTCGCAAGCAGCTACATTCAGATGGCTGAGGGACTGATCGCCGGCACGGAGAGATTTGACCGCTTGGTTCTAGAACAAAAAGCGGAGGACCGTGACGCCTACTTCAGGAAGCTCCAACTCACACTCGCCCAGGCAAAAGAAGCGCTAGAGCGTTGCCATGGTCTCTACCAGCATCTCCATTCTGTTAGCAGTGCCAAAGCCCGCAAAGGCCTCCAGGAAAAGTTCACAGAGGAATGCGCCAGCCTCTTCAAACTCTGCAACAAGTTCTACTTCAAACAGAAGGTAAACGAGGACTTCGTCAGCCTTCTGCAACTCCAGGCCAGCGAGCTGGAGCGCATTGAGCGAGACGCAGCAGACGATGCGGCCAATGAAGTTGCGCGCGAGAATCTCCGTCAGTTTGAGTTCTCGGCTTGGCATAAGGCGGACTCCTTCAAGGAACTCGTTGCCGAGTCCCAGAGACATGTGGCTGACAGCACCAAAGCCAAGACAGAGATGATCGAGGCCAACCTCAGGCTCGTCATCTCCATCGCCAAAAAGTACACCAACCGCGGTCTCTCCTTCCTCGATATCATCCAGGAGGGTAACATGGGCCTCATGCGTGCCGTGGAGAAGTTCGAGTACCGTCGTGGTTACAAGTTCTCCACTTACGCCACATGGTGGATTCGTCAGGCTATCACTCGCTCCATCGCAGATCAGGCACGCACCATCCGCATCCCGGTCCACATGATCGAGACCATTAACAAGCTCATGCGGGTGCAAAAACAACTCCTTCAGGAATATGGGCGCGATCCCACGCCAGAAGAAGTCGCAGAGGAAGTGCATCTTCCTGTCTCTCGAGTGCGAGATGTCCTGCGCATGAGCCAACAGCCGGTATCACTCCAAGTCAAGGTAGGCGATACTGACGGCGACACTGAGTTTGGTGACTTCATTGAGGACAAAGAAGCTTCCAACCCCATGGAACTCACCGCCATGAACCTGTTGCGCGACAAGCTGCGTGACGTTCTGGACACCCTCTCCGCCAGAGAGCGCGAAGTGCTGGAGCAGCGCTTCGGTCTCGCCGACGGAGCAGGCCGTACCTTAGAAGAAGTGGGCAAGCAGTTCCAAGTTACCCGCGAGCGTATCCGCCAAATTGAAGCAAAAGCCCTTCGGAAGCTTCGTCACCCGACTCGCATCCGCAAACTTGGCGGCTTTTTCGGCACTCAGTGATCGATTCGACCCTTAGTGCAAGGTTCAGCTAATCTCCACGCCTTTTCCTAGCTTTACGAGCGCTGCATCGAGGGCAGTTTGCGTTCTTGCGTGCACCCGGAGCAGGCAGTCGCCCGCTCTTACTTCACGGCCAGTTTTGATGATGCGATCCACGCCCACAGCATGATCCACTGGATCAGTCGCGCGTGAACGGCCAGCTCCCAGTTCTACACACACTTGCCCCACTGTCAGCGCATCCAGCTTGGTGACACGTCCGCCTTGGGAAGCCTTAAGTTCAGCTACGAACGGTGCCTTTTGCACCTCCGAAAGTCTCTCCAGCGCCTCCACATCACCACCCTGAGCCGCAACCATCTGCTGAAACTTTTTCCAGGCCGTTCCATCCTTCAGCCACGCGTTCAACTGCTCCCTTGGGCTGTTAGAGACCGCCCTTGCCAATTCCAGAGTCAACTCCACAAGATCACGCGGCCCACCGCCTTGCAAAGCCGATACACATTCCGCCACCTCCAGTGCATTTCCGGCAGATTCACCCAGGGGCTCATCCATCGCGTGGAGGATTGCGGTCGTTTTCACCCCCAGAGACTCTCCCGCGCCTACCATCGCATCCGCCAGCATTTGAGCCTGTTCAGCCGTCTTCATGAACGCCCCTGCCCCATGCTTCACATCCAGCACGAGGCGGTTCAGTCCCTCTGCCAACTTCTTGCTCATGATCGAGGCCACGATCAACGGTATGCTCGGCACAGTGCCCGTGACGTCACGCAACGCATACAGCTTCTTGTCAGCGGGACAAATACTCACCGTCTGGCCCACCATCACGCAGCCCACATCTGCCACCACGCGATAGATCTCCGGTTCTGACAGTCCAGTGCGAAAACCTGGTATCGACTCCAACTTGTCCAGCGTGCCACCCGTGATACCCAGGCCGCGACCCGAGATCATTGGTACCCACAGCCCATCACACGCCAGAAGCGGTGCCAAAATCAGAGACGTTTTGTCGCCAATACCTCCCGTACTGTGCTTGTCCACACGCATGCGAGCATCAGTGCGCCACTCTAAGCGCCCGCCACTGTTTAGCATCGCATCCGTTAAACTCGCCGTCTCCTCAGTTGACATCCCGCGGAAAAAAATCGCCATCGCCAGAGCACTCATCTGATACTCTGGCAGTTCACCGCTCGTGAAAGCGCGGATGATCTCCGCTATTTCCTCAGAAGACAATACTCCGCCGTCTCTTTTCTTCTCAATCAAACTCGGCACGTGCATGGCCGCAGTGAATGTCCACCTCACAAAAAAGCAACGCCGTCCTTTTGGGACGGCGTTGCAAAGAACAGAATAGTGACTCGCTGAGACTAGTTCGCCTTGAAGTCCAGAAGCTCGACTTCAAAGATCAGCACCGAGTTAGGTGGGATGCTGCCCTGACCGCTCGGACCGTAAGCCAACTCGGCAGGAATCGTGAACTTATACTTCGAGCCCTTGGGCATCAGTTGCACGCCTTCAGTCCAGCCCTTGATCACTTGGTTCAGAGCGAACTCGATCGGCTCACCACGCTCCACCGAGCTGTCGAACACCTTGCCATTCACAAGTGTACCATGGTAGTGCACCTTCACCGTGTCCGTTGCAGCAGGCTTAGGACCGTCACCAGCCTTCATGACTTCATACTGTAGACCGCTCGCAGTCGTCGTCACGCCTTGCTTCTTACCATTAGCTGCCATGAAGTCCTTCCCTGCAGACGCATCCTTCTCAGCACGCTTGGCATCAGCAGCTTGCAGAGCCGTCTGGAACTTCATCATCACTTCCTGGGCCTCATTCTCAGCGTACTTGGCCTTCTCCCCAGTGGCACCATGCTTGATGCCTTCCATCAGCTCAGCCATGTTCAGCGTGAAAGGCTGCCCGTTCATCTGCTTACCAAAGTTGTGGCCGATGTAGTAGCTCACCTTATCCATCGGCACCGACTTCATTGGATCCTCATCGCCAGCCGCAGCGGCGGGAGCAGGCGCATCAGCAGGCTTGGCTGCATCTTGCGCCATCACAAACGATTGCGCCGCTACAAGCACAGCGCCCAACAGGATCGAGTTTTTAATCATCGCACAGACCCTAACGTGAGGAAAGTGCCGGTCAAAGGAAATGCCCGCTACTTTCCGCGCTTCAGGCTCGTTACTCCACCTGCCATGACACGCCGTTCATTCCTCACCACTGCCGGAGCCACCTTGGCTGCATCCACACTCACCCATGCTGTAGAAGGTATCCCCTTGGAGCACGCCCCTCTGCCCTATGCACCTGAGGCATTAGAGCCGCACATTGATGCACTCACCATGACCATTCATCATGGAAAACACCACGCCACCTATGTCACAAAGCTCAAAGAAGCCCTGACCGCAGGCAGCTTGGCTGGAGACGACACCATTGCCCTCATCAAAGACATCGCCAGCCTCCCAGAAGCCGCACAGACCGCAGTCCGCAACAACGGCGGCGGCCATGTGAACCACACCCTCTTCTGGAAGTGGATGGCTCCTGCCAGCAGCAGCCCCCGCACGCCCGATGGCAAACTCGCTGCTGCCATTCAGACAGACCTCGGGGGCCTTGCCGAGTTCCAAAAGGGATTCGCAGAAGCCGCCACCAAACGCTTCGGCTCAGGCTGGGCGTGGCTCATCGTCCGCCCAGATGGCAAGCTCAAGATCACTTCCACTCCCAACCAGGATAACCCCCTCATGAAAGGCATCGTGGCAGACGAAGACCTCGGCACCCCCATCCTCGGCCTCGATGTGTGGGAGCACGCCTACTACCTCAAGTATCAAAACAAACGCCCCGACTACATCACCGCTTGGTGGAACGTCGTAAACTGGAACGAAGTCGCCCGCCTTCACGCTCAGGCCGCCAAATGACCCTTCCAGAAGGCCCAGTCGAAAGCCTCCGAGCCGAAGCCTGGCTCGGAGACGCCGTGCTCGAGCTCTACGTCCGCGAGTGGATCATCCGGCACAAAGGCCAAATCGACGCTGACATGAAGACCCGCTTCACCTGCAACCAATTTCTCAACAACCTCGGCAACCCCACACGCGTCGAAGCCCAAATCGGACGCATCCACAGCAAACAAGGCCTCCCCGCCGCTTGGACCTGGATTCAAGAAAACATCGAGCCACTCTTCCTCCTCCAAGAAGCCAAAAAGAAACGCCTAAACAAAAAGTAACGCCCAAACAAGCCACTGCATATTCGCGTCCAGTGGGCACCAATTGGAGTTAAGGCATCAGTCTGTGACCGGCAAACCCAGAGTCTGCTTGATTCGACGAAACCCAAAACATGGCCTCGTCCCTGGAAGTTCAATGCACTTGGACTTGATTACTTCAAAAGCCCCAACGACTTCAGGAAAACGTCAGTCTTGTTGAGCGTTTCTGCAAACAGGGTGGCGTCGCGCATCAGGTAGCCGTGGACTCCGCCTTCGTTGACGTCCAACTCACTTCGATTGCCGGCTTTGAGCATCGCTTCGTGAAAGAGCCTTGCCCCCGCAAATGGCGTTACCGTGTCACCAGTACCGTGGAAGGTGATGGTGGGTGGCAAGCCTGGACGCACGTTGTGCGCGGGTGACAACTCCTGCCAGCGCTCACCGATTTTCGCTTGGCCATAGCCGCTTTTTGAGGTGTCGATCACCGGAAAAAGCAGAACCAATGCGGCAGGGGTGACGTTGAGCGTAAGGTCATCACCCTCTTCATTTACCTTGTCGAATAGTGCTGTGGAGGCCGCGAGGTGGCCGCCCGCTGAGCCACCGCTAACGATGATTTTCTTCGGATCGATGCCCAGTTCATTTGCATGGCTATGGAGGTATCGCATGGCAGAACGCACATCCTTGACGCAGTCGAACACCGTGACCCCGGCCTTCGCGTTGTTCAGCCGGTATTGCAGACTGATACCCACGAGGCCTAGCTTTGCGTAGTGCGCGGCAAAAGGATACATGCGCGGCGGCGCGCCGCCCGTCCAGCCTCCTCCATGAATGGTGAGGAAGCATGCACGGTGATCGCTAGGCTTCACGTCTGTCGGGTCAAAGATGTGCATTTCCAGCGCCCGGCCTGCGATCGTTTTGTAGACGAGCACCCGAGAAGGTTTCATATCCTTGCCGATTCCATCCACGGCATCAGTTGCCTTGGTTTTGACAGGCGTTTGCGCGAAAAGCGGTGTGGCGAGAAGAAGGATGAGAATGAGTGGTTTCATGGAAGTTCAGCAGCGAGCGGTTTTACGCTTGGCGGCCACGGGGTTGCCCCGACGGCTCTTGATGACGTAAGTTTCGGCTTCCGGCACTTTGCACTCGGTCTGGCCCATATCTACACTCACCGGTCCCAAGTGGCGTGCAACGGCCAGGGCCTTTTCTGCAAGCGGGGCGACATAAGTGCCACAGCAAATGACGAAGTTGTTCATGGCGTAACGCACTCGGTTCGGCGAATCGTGAATCGATGCCGTCACTCGATCCAGCATCGCTTCAATCTGCGGAAGCGGCAGGGCTTCATCGCGCCACACACTCACCACCGCTGACAGGGTGGCCCAGCCTGCATCAGCGATGAGTTCCTTGGGTGAATCGATCCACTTCAAGGCGAGGTTTACCGCCTCTGGATGTTCGGACGTAACCCAGGGTACGGCACAGCCGGAAATCATGTGCCATGTGGCTTGCTTGGCCCATTGGTTAAGCTCTGCCTTCGTCATCTTCGCTCCATTAGCCACCAGACCCGCAAGGTACATCGCGTCTGAGTTGCCCGTGGCATATAACTCCAGCGCGAGCGCTTGATTTCCCTTTATCGCTCTGGCTATGGGCTTGAGGTCGCCGACTTTGACACCAAACATTGCCTCGGTGGCGCCATGGCGGCGGAAGGTCTTGCGTGTCTGCTCAGTGCCCTTGGACTCCAGCAGCTTCATGATTTGGGCGAGGGTCATGGTTTACCAAAGCAATACGCGTAACGATTGGAGCGCAAAAAAATGCGGCCATCACTCACAGCCGGGCTGGCGTTGGTGATGCTTGTGTCATCCGCAATCACGTTAGTGGCGAGCAACTCAAACTGCGGCTTTGCGGCAATGACGTAGGTGCCGGTCTCGCGTCCCACGCAATAGAGTTTGTCTCCAGCAAGCAGCGGTGTGGCGTAGAAGCGGTCCCGCTTTGGGCGCTGGGTGAGAGGCTGCTCGTAGACGACCTCTCCAGTCACAGCATTCAGGCAGGTGGCGGCGCCCCTGCTGTCGTTGACGAAGTAAAGATGACCGTCCTTGTAGACGGGCGAGCCGACATTGCTGCCTTTTTGCGCGCGCCAGAGTATCTGGCCACGCTTTACGGCTTGGCTTTGGCCGCCTGGATGTCCGATGACAAAGATGACGCCTTCATGCGCCACGATGCTGGGGCAAAGCTCGGCAGCCTTGATGCTTTCGCAACTCCACAGCTCCTTTCCACTCAGCGGATCAAATGCGCGGAGCTTTCCACTGGAGTTTACTACGAGTTCATCATGCCCATCGATTTTCACAATCGTGGGCGTGTTCCAGGATGCGGGGAAGCCAGTCGCGCTCCACACGGTTTTGCCGGTTTTGCGGTCCAGTGCCATGAGTTGATTGCTTTCCAGCGCGGCGTTTACGATCAGCAGCTCACCATAAAGAATAGGCGATGATCCCACGCCCCAATCATGCGCCTTCTCGCCAACGCTGACGTTCCAGACCGGTTTGCCATCGACGGAGTAGGCGAACACGCCCGCGTTTGCCATGAAGAAGAACACGCCTTTGCCATCCGTGACGGCAGAACTAGAGGCATAACCATGCGTGGTGATGTAAGTGCCAGTGTAGGGCGTATTCGGCAGGTCAGTAACGACCTCGTGGTTCCACAAAATCTTGCCGGTGGCCTTATCGAGACAAAGCGCGTGGCGTTTGAGATTCTTGATGTCGCCCGGCTCCTTCACATCCATGCCGTAGCCGCTGTAGCAGGTCAGGAAGACCTTGTTACCACTAATCACTGGACTCGACGAGCCCGGACCCGGTAGCTCGGCGCGCCAGACGAGATTCTCCTTTTCACTCCAGGTCAGCGGTAAATCATTGTCCGTGGTGACCCCATCGCCCGTCGGACCGCGAAACTGCGGCCAATCAGCAGCGTGGATGGCCCCCGCGATGAGTGTAAAGAGAAGTACTGTCTTCATATGGCATGAACGCTGTGGAATCGGTTTTCTAACCCGTGCATCCACGAGAAAGCACGCTTGGGCGACCGTTCAAAAACCTGTCCGCGTGAGTTTTGTGCCGGTTGATGAACTGATCTCAATCCAGTCTATCTCCACGGCTGTCTCCTGCATGGGCAAATACAGGCGCACGATGCCCAGTGGGCCATCCGCAGGCAAGGTAACGGTAATGTCTTCCCACTCGCCACCTTTGAGCGTGAAATCGACGCGATGCGGCTTGCCTTCCGGCAGCCAGTCGACGTGCGAGCGACCTGGCTGTGCCTTGATGCGGAAGGTTACTGTGCTGAGTCCGCTGTGTTTACCCGCAGCGATACCGAGGAAGGCAGCGTCTCCAAGCTTGGTGAGACGCAGAATCCCCTTTTGCACATTGGCCGTGCAATCACGTGCCTTCCAACCCTGTAGAGCAGCCACGGCGTCATCTTTCGTTGCCGCTTTGGTCTTGGGCTGAGCTTTGCCCTCCAACTCAGGATGATACTTTGATGGATCAAACGCCGGGTTGGGCAGCGGCACAACAGCTTTGGTGTCGGCTAGGAACTTCGTGATCAAAGCATCGAGTTCCGCAACGAGTTCTGGTTGGGAAGGTGCAAGGTTGTTTTTCTCGCCGAGATCATCACGCAGATTGAACAGCAGGTGGCGATGCGCGCGATTTTCGCCGCCATGGAAGATGCGAATGAGTTTCCAGTCGTCGCGATGCACCGAGACGCTCGGTGGCAGCCAGTCTGGAACGCCAGGATGATGCGGAAAGTATTGAAACACCGCCTTGCCGTTAAGGGGATCGCCTTTCAACGCCGTCAGGATGCTTGTGCCGTCAAAAGTTGAGTTCTCAGTCATCTGTAACCCCTCCAGCAGCGTGGGATAGAAGTCCTCACTCTGCACAATCGCATCGCTGCGGCTGCCGGGTTTAGTGATGCCCGGCCACACGACCACGCACGGCACGCGTGTGCCACCTTCGAACATTGTTGCCTTGCCTCCACGCAAGGGGCGATTGCTGGTGGGCGTGGTGCCGTCCACTTCGTTGTACATGTTTCCGCCGTTGTCCGAGGTCAAGATGATGATCGTGTTTTCAGCAATCCCGAGGCGATCCACACCGTCCAACAGAGTGCCAATGCCGTCGTCCATGCTCTGGATCATCGCGGCATAAGTCGGGCTGCGTTGTTCATCCTTCGGATCAACACGTGAACGATGTTTTTCAATGTTCGCCTTCTTCGCATCAAAAGGCGCGTGAACGCTGAACATCCAATAGTTGAGCAAGAATGGCCCGTCCGTCTGCTTCTCCATCCACGTGACTGCTTCGGCGGCCATGCGGTCCTCGATGTGTTCGCCTGGCGAGTTCTCTTTGAAGCTAGCGAACTTCCAAGGCGCGACAAAACTGCCCGCAGGCCCAGGCCCCGGATGATGTGGCAAATCGAAATCGAAGCCATGCTGTAGCGGTGAGTAAGGCTCAGGACCGAGATGCCACTTCCCAAAATGCGCAGTCGCATACCCGGCTTCCTTCAATGTCTCAGCCAGGGTGCGATACTCAGTCTTCAGCCTCGTCGGAGGCGTGGGTTGAATGGACTTCAGATTGGGAGCGGCCGATTTCGGCAGAGTCGTCTCAAGCACCACCTGAGGAACATGGCAGTTCGGCGTGGTGATGCCCGTGCGCGCTGGACTCAACCCCGTCAAAAGCGCGGACCGAGTGGGAGAACAGAGCGGACTGGCGGAGTAGGCCCGAGAGAAGGTCATTCCTCGCGCTGCCAGACGCTCCACATTCGGCGTCTGGTAGTAGGACGTCGTCCCATAGAGCGAAGTATCACTCCAGCCAAGGTCGTCAGCCAGAACTATGATGACGTTAGGCTGTACTGCGACTAACTGCGGACAAAACAACAGGATGGCAATGACGAAAAAGCGCATGAAGAAACTGGAAACGTATACGATGCCTAGACCTTCCTCAAAAGCTTGTCTGATACTTTGAACAGGCCGCTACGGCCATTGTGAGAGAATGCTTCCGTCAGCGCCCTTCAACACTAGGCCTTCAATGCGCAGATCCCCTGCTCCAGCGCAAGGATCGAGGCGCAACGCATGCACCACACCTTTTTCTTCGATGCGAATGCTGTGTTTGTGCCATTCACCATCGTGCTTCACAGCAAAGTCGAAGTGGTTGCCTTTTGGAAGAACGGTCTCGGCATCAGTGGTCCAGAACAACTCCCCATCACCAGTCGCTTTACTTTGGACTCTGAACTCGAGGATGTAGGGACCTGGGACAGAGACATTCAGTTTCTCAAATGCGAGTCCCGGATCCTCGCCGCTACATTGAAGAACGAGCTGATTTCCTTCTACTGTAAGCTTCGTCCCCTTGCGAGCCCGTGGCAGGTTTGTCGCCTGTTTTCTTCCCTTGCGGACTTTGCCTTCAGTGAGTGGTCGGCTGTAGTCGGTCCATTCCCTGTGATGATGCGTACCTGACTCTGAAGAGACAGGTGCGTATTCTTTCCGAGGGGCCGTGAGCACGTGTTCAGACATCTCCGTCCACTGCTTCACCATTCGTTCAACGATCTCGGGATGCTGGCTAGCAACATTGTGCACCTCAGTTCGGTCTGTAGGCATGTGGTAGAGTTCCCAGGGCGCACCTTGGAAGCTAACTAGCTTCCAGTCGCCATCGCGCAGGCCCCGATCCGACGAAAACAGCAGGTGGATGGGAGGACGCTCCTTCAGCTCGCCTCCGGCGACAATAGGGGCCAATGAGACGCCCGCGAGTGGTGTGGGTTCACGTTCGGGATAAGTCGATTGTGGCTTGGCACCTGCCAGTTCAGCAAAGGTCGGGAGAACGTCGACAAGGTGAGCTGGTGTATTGATCACCGTGCCGGGTTTTTGTTTCAAACCGGCTGGCCAATGAAGGACCGCAGGCGTGGAGATACCACCCTCGAACTGATTCTGTTTATAAAAACGGAAGGGTGAGTTGCGCGCCCACGCCCAACCCGTGCTGTCACCCCAGGTCGTGTTTGGGTCAAAAGGCTCTGCATCCGGTTCCGGACGGCCACGATCATAAGGGCAAGCACCATTGTCGGAAACGAACAGGATGAGCGTGTTATCCATATCACCGTGTTTCTCGAGTTTGGCGATGAGACGCCCCATCTCCTGGTCGATGCGATCAATCATGCCTGCATAGGCTGCCATTCGTTTCGCTTCCCACGCTTTTTGCTGAGGAGTGAGTGCCTCCCAGGCACGGACGTGTTCTGGACGCGGTGACGCTACGAGACTTGGCGGCAGCAGACCGATCTGTCTCTGCTTTTCCAAGCGAGTCGCGCGAATCGCATCCCAACCTGCATCGTAGCGACCCAAATATTTCTTGTAGTCATGTTCCAGTGGCTGAAGAGGAGCGTGTGGTGCGTTGAATGCGATGTAGTGAAACCAAGGTTTCTTGGCTGCCCGGGCCTCGCCGATGAACTCAATCGCACGATCAACGTTGGCGATGGTTGTGTAGAATCCTTTTTCCGGCACCGACCACTTTTCACCATTCAAACGGAACGTCTTGTCACCTCGATAGTAGTTTGTCGCACCCGACAAATGACCGAAGTAGCGATGAAAGCCAAAATCGGTTGGTTGCTTGCTCAAATGCCATTTGCCGCTCATAGACGTGAAATAGCCAGCGGGTGCTAGCACCTCAGGGATGATAACCGCGCGCCTAAGACTTTCATCTCCTGCCTGACGGCACCAACGACCACTCAACAAACTCACTCGGGATGAGTGACATTTGGCAGTGTTATAGAACTGGCTAAATCGCACGCCACCAGCCGCAAGCTTGTCTATGTTTGGAGTCTCAATTTCACTTCCATAGCAACCGAGGTCGGAGAATCCCATGTCATCCACCAACACAAGGAGGAAGTTTGGCTGTGCAAGAGCCGATTGGCTCCATAGGCACGTTAGCATCGCTGAGATGCCGAGAATAAAGCGATTCATGAAATGGTGAATGTGCGGACCTGAATGCCATTTTTGCCACTTTTTTGGATACTGCGCGGCTCCGGCTGAACAAACCCATTCAGGTCCACGGTGCGGGCACGAACTTCGTAGGCACCAGGCTTTAGATTACGCAGAGTGGTGCTGAATCCGACCATGCTATAGCGCAATGGCCATGAAAGGGGCTTTCCGTTGGCCTTATCGAAACCGAGAATGTCATTGGAGCGAACATCTACGGGCAACACGCTCTTCCAATCGGGTGGCGTATCCAGTGGTGCGGACTTCCATTCCGCTTTCCGCCACTCCGGTGAGTCATCGTGCAAATCAGGACCAGCAAGACGCAGCCAAGTTTCAACGTGCGACAGACCGGAAAGGCCACTGATGGCCCACCCCGCTATCTGAGCTGACCTGCCATTCACTACGACGTCATCGAGATACGCAGCAGTCTTGAGGTGCGATTCAGGGTCATTATTCTTCTCCGCATAAGTGTCGTTCGCCTGATAGTCGTTTGTTAGACGAATGTGCTGAAGCCATTTGATGGATTTGAATCCATGCGCCCAAGGCACTACCATGCGCACAGGGCCGCCACGCTCCAAATTGATGGGCTGACCATTGAGTTTGTAGGCGAGAAACACCGGCAGTTCTCCTGGAGGTGTCTCCATCACCTGCGTGTAGCTAAGTGAAGACTGGAAACGCTGTTTAGGATCGTCATTGTGAAAGCCCCAAAAGTAGATTCGGCGCACGTTTGTCAACTCGCCACACAGTAGAAGAATGTCGCGCAAAGGCACACCCTCCCACAGCCCCTGACCGAGCGGTGTGGCGATGTTCAAACACTGCATGGCCTTCAAAAACAGGACGCGATGCTCCTTACCAAGATCCAACAGTTGTTTGTAGTCGAGCGTAACGGCTTGTTCGATCTGCGCCTTCTGCGTGACAACCGCATCGGTAAAGTCATCCGCACGGATCTCAAGCTTCCAGGAATCTGGAGTGAGTTTGGCCTTCACCAAAGCCTCGCCAGTGAGCGAGTGCGGCTTGGGCGTGCCGCGAGAGACGTCTTCAAAATCATCGGCGGCGGTGAGAAATGGGCGCTGCTTAATCTGCGCGGCTTCCTCGGCGTGAAGAGACGTCTGCATCGCTGCGAGCGATCCAATGCCGAGCTTCACGGCCTGCCTGCGGGTTATCGGGCTCATAGTGAAAATCTCAACGCTTGGATTTTGGCTTTTTGCTCTTCTTCTTGGATTTCTCAGGCATCGCCGTTTCGCCGGGGACAGGCATGTAAGCTCCCGTTTCTTTGCGCCATGCAGCAAGCTTGGCTTGCATTGATTTGAGTCGATCTGGCTCGCTCTGAGCAAGGTTGGCTTTCTCCGAGAGGTCGGATTTGAGGTTGTAGAGTTCGACTGTGCCTTCATCGAAGTGCTCGATGAGTTTCCAGTCTCCCTCGCGCATCGCGCCGCCAGGTGCCCAGGTAGATCCGTGGTAGTGAGGGTAGTGCCAATACAGCGCATCGCGTGCAAGAGCCTTCTCACCGCGGAGCACGCTACTAATGTCGAGCCCATCGCGATGCTGACCCGGCCGCGCGGCGAGTCCAGCAAGCGAGAGCAGCGTGGGATAAAAGTCGGTACTGAGAACAAGCGTGTCGCTTCGGCTACCAGCTTTGGTTAGCCCCGGTGCCCGCACAATGAGCGGGACACGAATGCCGCCCTCGTAAAGCCAGCCCTTGCCGGCACGAAGCGGCTCATTCGATGTTGGACCAGGATCGCTTTTGGTCGAGAGACCGCCGTTGTCGGAGAAGAAAATGACGATGGTATCCTTCGAGAGGCCGGTGCGGTCGAGTTTGTCCAAAACACTACCGACAAAGCTATCGAGACCAGCCACCTCGGATGCGTAAGCGGGATCGTTTTGCGCGGTGCGTGTCATGCCATCGCGTTCCTGGCGAGGCATCGCATTGGCGGAGAGTTTGGCAGCCTTGTTGCGAAACTTGGTGATGTGATCGGGATACTCAAGAATGGGCGTATGCGGCTCATGGTAGCCGAGGAACATAAAAAATGGCCGATTGGCGTCACGTTCATCAAGGAACTTCATTGCATCCTCGCTAATCGTCTGACCGCCTCGCCAATCCTTGTTTTTTCCCACATCTGGCACAACGACCTCATAGCCTTGGTCCCCTGGTTCAAATCCTTTGCCACCAAGGTGCCACTTCCCCGCATAAAAGGTCTGGTAACCACCTTCGCGTAAAGATTCAGCCACGGTGACCTCTTCAAGCGCGAGTTGCTTGTTCGTCGGCCGCGTGGCGAGCTTCCGTCCAGCCGACGACAAGCCTGGGATATAGTCCGTCACACCCGTGCGGGGCGGCACCTTGCCGGTCTGAATGCTGCCCCGCGTTGGCGAGCACACCGCACCTGCCGTGTAGGCCTGCGTGAAGCGCAATCCCTGTGCTGCCAGCTTATCCAGATGCGGCGTCTCATTAAACGAGCTGCCATAGCAACCCAAATCACTCCAGCCGAGATCGTCGGCTAGGATAAAAAGGATATTCGGCTGTGCCGCAAAGAGCGAAGGGCACAAGGTGAAGAGAAAGAGCCAGAGGCGTTTCATTTGAGTGGATCCCTGAGAACTGGCGAGACGAGGTCAATGTTGCGTGTATTGAGCAGGAAGTTTACGCTGGCAGCCATCCTGGCGCGTCTTCTGCTGCAACAAACTGCCGTTCGCCATCGTATTGCCTAGGCCCCCCCAAACACCCCTCATGAATCGTCGTCATTTCCTTCTCAGTTCACTCGGCACCACACTAGCGTTGCCGGGGATGTCATCGCTCATGGCAAAGTCGGTGGGTGGTTCGATCCAGGCCTCGAAAGGTGCAGGCATTGGAGCGAAACGCTTTGTGGCGATTGGAAACTTGCTTGGCTACCAGACAAAAAGCCTTTTCCCAAAGACCCAAGGTCGCAGCTACGAGAAAACAACCCTGCTGGAGCCTCTCGAAGCCATTCGCGACAAGATGACCGTGTATCGCGGTCTCGATCATGGGGTTCGCGGCGGGCACTTTGCCGTGCATTCTTTCTTGTCGGGCGTCCTGAACTCCGAGGCCCAAAATAGGCCAGAAGGCAATGTCACGATTGACCAATATCTCGCCGACGAGATTGGTTTCGAGACCCGCTTCCCTTCTCTCACGGTTGGGTCTGAAGGAGGTATCCACGGAGGCTGCCAAATCGCTTGGACGAAGTCAGGGGTGCGTGTTCCTCCCATCACTAACCCCGCAGAGTTGTTTGAGAAGATCTTCGTCAGCGATTCCCCTGAGCGTCGTGCCCGTCGGGTGCAGGAGAATCAAGTTCAAGCATCCATTCTCGATTCTGTATTAGAAGAAGCAAACCGCCTTTCGAAGAAAGTTAACAAGGAAGATAAAGATAAACTGGACGAGTATCTGACTTCTGTGCGCGATGTGGAAAAGCGCCTGGAACTGCGTCAGCGCTGGACCAGCCAGCCCAAACCCAAGGCACCTTTTGACAAGCCAGCCAATCACAATGCGGTGGAAGACCTGCCGATGCTTTATGAGTTGATCGCGCTCGCTCTGCAAACCGATAGCACACGCATCGCCACTCTCGAAATCGGCGGAGACTTCATGCCACAGCACCTCGGAATCAAAAAGGACTGGCATGGTCTTTCCCATCACGGCAACGACCCTGAAGCAGTCGCGAATCTCATCACTCTAGAGAAGTATCAGATCGAGCACTTCGGCAAGTTCGTTGCCAAGCTTTCGAAGATTAACGACGGCGAGCGCACGCTTCTCGACTCGACAACGGTCCTCTTCGGCAGCGGCATGGGCGATGGCAACACGCACAAGAACTCCGACCTGCCAATCCTCATCGCAGGTGGCGGCTACAAGCACGGCGAGTTTCGCGAGGTACCGCGCGAGGGCATAAACAAGGTGCCACTGTGCAATCTCTTCGTCGACATCGCGCAAAAGATGGGCGTGGAAATCGATTCGTTCGGCAACAGCACAGGACGGTTTGCTTGATGGCTTAGATCAAAGCCTCGTTGCGCGATAGAATCGGCGTGACTCACCTCCGCCAGTGTCTTGAATGTCGATGAAGCCTTCAGCCGGCATCGTGAAGTCACTTCCAACTGGTTCCCATGAGTTACTGTCCAGGTTGGGTGACCATTCGATGCGGTGTGTCTGCCCCGCTGTGCCGTAGAGACGCAATCCGACCATGCCACTGCTAAACGAGACGCTGGTGATGAGAAGGTAGGGCTGTCCAGGCACCGGATCTGGGTGGCTGGCGGGATCACCTGGATCGGTCATCGCATCATGCTCTTGTTTGTTCGAGTAGCCATCACCATCGCTGTCAGCATTAGGGTCTTGGAGCCCAAAGTAGGCCTCCCATTCATCGCCTAGACCGTTGTTGTTAGCATCGGTGCCGGTAGTGGGCGCTGCGGGACTGCCGCCAAAGGTATAGCTAGCGGTGAGGATGGGTGTTCGCTGGCTGTAGCGGTCAAGGTAGGCCTGGAGAACGGTGTCTTCACTGATGACGATAGGCGGGCTGAAGTTCGGATACCAACTCAGCCATGCCCCGGTGGCGCTAGTGCGGTAGCGGATCTGGTCGGTGCCGGATGATGAGTTGCTTACGATGCGCACAGCGATGTCATCACGATAGCGTCCAGGTGGAGGTGAGAACTCGATGGCGGGGTTAGCAATGCCGATTGAGGGTGTGTAAACGATGACAGAAACATCTTGCGCGATTTGGTTAGGCAATGCGTGACTGGCAAATGACGCGGATGCGCCGAGCGACACACTCTGAGCTTGGCCGAGGCCACTAAGGCTTCCTTGAAAAGTTTCCGCTGTGGTCTGGATCATCCCGGGAACCCCATTGGGCGATGATGTCCAGTCGCGAGCACTGAGCACACTCACGATGCGAGCTTCTTCGTTCACAAAAGGCTCGCCCTGATACAAGAGGAGGTTGGTTCGCCGATTACCTGCATACAACGGGGACATTGAACTGGGAGCATCCGCAAGGTAGCTGCCATCCGGTTGCCGACGATAGCGCCTGGCTGTGTTTGAACTGCTGCTGCCAACTGCACCAGAGAAAAGGTGAAAGTCACCGGCATCCCAGCCCAAGGCATGGCGAAATGTCTGGCCAGGTTCAGGTGTCAGCGTGTGGGCGACTACAGGAGCCGTCACACCATCGAAGTCGTAGATGCCCGCGCTTGTGCCACCAGCGAAAACGATGAGCAGCCGTGGTGGCGTGGTGCCATCGAGCACGGTGAGTTGCTCGATCCCTTGCAGCATGGTGTGCGTGACTCCTGCATCAAAAGCGGGGGGTGAGGCGAGTTGATCAAAGCCGCGCACATGCAGCCCAGATTGCCCAGTCAGCCAAAACAGATACTGCCGTTGGCTGCTGATGGCAGTAAATTTCCCCGTGGCCCAATCAGAACCTGCAGGAATGCCTTCGATGGTTTTCCAAGGTTCAGTCAGCACTCCACTTTGATGCAAACGAAAGTCATCGGTGCCAGCAGCGGCCGGGTTGCGTGCGATGAATCCAAAGAAGTCGTTATCGATCTCATTGCCACGCTCCAACAGCGCATCCGAGTTGAGGAAGCCGCCGAAAGCCAAACCAGATTGTCCAATCTGCCAGGGATCAGGCGGGCTGTTCAGAGACGATGCTACGAGCAAACTGCCATCCGGCAACTCGGGCCCGCCGCGTAGTGTGAGCACTGAATGCGGTCCCACACCATGGGTGCTGGCAGTCTGAGGTTCGGCCGTTTGGTGGAACATCAACTGCACGCGATTGAGCATTGGCGCAGTAACGGCAAGAGCAGGCTGGGGCGTCGTGTAGTTGAAGTTGAAAGTGCCAAAGGCAATGCTGGTGGCGTCGACAGCGCCTGTGGGCATGGGCTCACTCCACGTGATGCCAGTGTTGGTGACCAATCCCACCCTGAGCGTGCCACTGGCACGGTCCAGGACAAGAAGATCGGCTTGGCCTGCATTGTCAAAATCTCCCTGAGTGGCGAGTTCATGCGTAGTCTGCACCACCCAGCCTGCATTCAGGAGTGATGAGTGCAGCAAGAGGAATGCGCAGATGCTGAAAGCGAGCTTATTCATTGAGTGACCTCCTCAAGCGTGGCAGGAACAATTTGGGTGGGCGCACCAGTGAGTTCATCGAACCGCACCAGCCAGTAGCGATACTTTGCACCGATGGCACGAGGTGTGGTGTCCAAGAGGTAAAGCTCAGCATGGTCATCATGGTCGCCGTCATGAATCTCCACACCGATGAATGGATCACGCATGAAGCTTTTGCTCAAATCAGCGGCACCAGCATCAGGGGCGCGCGGTAGATCCGACCATAGGATGCGGCTGACGAGTGGCGAGACCTGCACCACATCGCCTGTGACAGTGGGCCACTCGGCATTGGCGAGTTGTTGCCGATAAAGCACTGCGGGCAGTGTTTTCAGAGGCAGACGTGGAGCAATGTAGTCCAGGTAGGCATTGAAGTCGCGGTCGTGCTTATCCTCTGACTTCAGCACGACACCTTGTGGCCCCAAGGGAGGCAGTGAGAAGAAGCTAACCTGCGGTCCATCATCCCAAGTCATGCCACCAATGCGGAAGCCGACCTGGCTACCGAGGAAGAAAGGCCAGACGAGGCCTTCGATAGTGTTCTCTGTTGGCACTTGAGCCGTCAAATTGACCACCTTGCCCTCATACTGCCGCACCGTGGGCAACGCACGGAAAGGCCATGGCACATTGTTTTCTGGAGGTGGACTTTTCCAGGTAAACTCGTGCCGTGTGCTGGATTCGCCGAGGCCGCCTTTGGCATTGCGAGCTTGTATGTGGATGTCATAAGCCGCATCAGGAACGACTGCTAGTTCCACGTTGAAGGTAGGGCCACTGCCGAGTGCAGTGGAGCCCACACGGTCAGTCAGGATACTGGTGACTTGCACTGCCATCGGAACCACATTGATGAGTCCCACGAGGTTGCTCAGCGAACCCGAGCTCATGCGGTTACGGTTCACTTGAATGCCACTGTTAATGGGCGGTGGAGGCTCGTTGTCTTTGGGCACGAGAGAGATCTCGAATCGCTCCACACCATCGACGGGACAAGACCAGTTCAGGCGGACTTTGGGGCTCTCTGCCGTTCCTGCTGGCTTCGGTGGAGCAAGCACAGGGCGAGGCAGTTTCTGCGGAACGACATCGTATTGATCCAGCACCGCGAGCGCACTGCCAGCACCGTTGTTGCCGATGATTTGGCCATAATAGGTGACCAGACCTCCTGCCTGTGGCAAACCACGATCCGTGATGCAGATCGGATTGGCCCCAATCGATCTCGAGATACGGCCTTCATCCACCAATGACAACTCACCATCTGCCACACGGCGAAAGACACGGTATTCGACGAGTTCAGGCGAGTTGTCATGCTGTAGGCAAACACGCACAGCTTGGGCCGCCCCAGTGCTCGAAGCGGAAGGAATGGTGTGTGTCGTGTTTGCGTTACAGTGACGGAGACGATTGAGACCCGTGACACGATAGTGAGCCGCTGTGGTCGATGGTCCATCCGGCGTGCTGTCGCTGAAAACCATCTCCACCTCGTTGTTCGGTCCGAGGAACTGTCTACCTAGCCCCACACTACGCCAGCCGATGCTACCGCCGAAGTCGCGCTCAACTACATAACCGAGACTAAACTCTAGGCTGCTGAATGAACCACGCAAAACGGGGTCGCCTGGGATCACCGTCAAATCGGTGAGCACTGCGGTGTATTCAGGCGCAGTATCCAGAAAATACAGACTCACCGGATGAGAAGTATCGAGGGCGGCAGGCGAAAGCACTGCTGCCATGAACCGAAACTCATACACTTGCACCGGTGATGGCGGGGTCTGAGTGCGAGTCACATACCAAGCGTTCTCCTCCAAGCTGCCACTCTCATCACTCACGCGGCAGAAGAAGGTGGTATTTCCGAGCACCACATCATCTACAAGGGCGAAATCTTGCCGCACCTCCTCATCACCAGCAAACTCAATGCGCTGTAGCACCACCTCTTCGCCCATCTCTGGCTGGTAGCCAAACTCTGCCCAGGCGATCTGCTCATCCAAGCGCTCACAGACCATGCGAAAGTGGTGCAGACGGTTATTGGGCACGGTTTCATCAGGAACGATGCCCTGTTGGGCAAGGATTACTCCGGGTTGCGGGCAGAAGTTCCTCGAAACAGCAGCACTCGGAGCCGCAGGAGCCTTGTGCTCTTGGAGGGAGACATACACAGGTGGGCTAAGTTCAGAGTAAATCAGCCCGCCCGCAGGTGAAGAACGCACTGCTCGCACGCAGAACCACACTTGTTGGTTCGGTGTGAAGGGAGGTGTGAGCTCAATCCACTCACGTTCTCCCGCGCCCGTATGTTGAAGCATCGTTTGGAAATGCTCCGCGACAGCCCCAACCTCCCCAGTGCCGCGATAGATCTCGTATCCGCTCGTCGGGCTCGCTGGATCAGCCGCATTTTCATCAAAGATGAAGCGGAATGACTGTGGACGCGTTCCGTTCACATCCGCAGCGCCATAGACAACTTCCACCTTGGCACCGGAAGGCACCGGAGGCCGCTTTTTGAGCAAAAACTGCCCGCGCCCGGCCCGCGAGGGCGACCCATCACGTCCCAAAACATCGCGTGCAGTAATGATGTAAGCCACCTCAGTGCCATCCGCCGGTGGCGTGTAGGTAGCAGGGTTGCCAAGCCGACCTGCATCATCCGTGAAGTAGCTGCGTGCTGGCTCAAAGAACAGATCCTCCGCTTGAGGAGGAGAGAGCGGTGAGTTCACAAACACTGCCTGTGGAGTGATCAAGCTTGCCTGTCCTGCTGTGACGTGGGCTTGGAGTTGGCTCAGCGTGGGTGCGGTCGTGTGGTAGCCAAGACTCTGTGCCTGAGCCCAACTCATGCGCCACACACGGAAGCCCTGGTGCAGCATGATGCGACGTTTCAGTTCATCAGTCACGCCCCACCGCATGGCCACGGTGAGATCGGAAGCCTCACTGGCATCCGGCATCTGCACCGGCACACCAGGGGCAGGCAACATGACAGGATTACCGCCTGTGAGAGTCACACGGCCCACAACGGCCCCATCCGCGCCATTCCACTCACGCAACTCGTAAGTCCTCACTGCACCCACCGGCATGGGCCCCATCCACGCATGGCCGAGACAAAGTGCGAGCGTAGGATTCATCATCGCCAACTTGCGCAACGTGCCAATGAGCCGAGCAGAGGTGTGCGCTTTACTCAAGGCCAGTGCCGTGCGTTGTGCACGATCGTTGGGCAATGCAGGCGCGGCATCTGGCAGAAATGCGCCTTGGTAAATGGAGTTCACAACGGCATCAAACTGCTCCAAATCCTGTCCAGCGAGCACTGCTCTTTGTAGCAGCGGGCCAATCAAAGCAGGATCAAGTCGCCCGCTGACGATGCCTTGCCGAACAAAACTCGTAGTGGCATTCGCTGCCCCCTCTTTGGCATAAACGGCAAAAGATCGTCCCCCGAGCAAGTCTGCCCCCGGAGAGTCCCAGATCAAAAAGGCCCAATCCTGACCTCCAGGGTCACGAACCGTCGTGCCAACCGTGAAAACCAGGGATTGTGGGATGGCTTGATGCTGGCCAAACAGCGGCATGAAGGCCGCTAGAGCTAGAACCATCGCTATGAATGTTTGCTTCATGTTCACCAAGGAGGCAGGATGTCATCGAAATCGACGTTGATGGGGACCCCCATGAGATTCCAGTCCACGCGATCAAAGCGGATGCCGCTGCGATGGAGGATGCCGCCGATTTTCAAATCGAGACTCGGAAAGCCTGCCACCGGACCTTTGAGTGAAGCCTCCCCTTTGACGGAGAGCGTATTGACAAGACCCGCAGGCCCACCGGCGATCGCGCTGAGCGCCAGATTTCCCAAAGTGATCTCGGCCTGTGCTACTCCGGCGAGAGTCAGTGAGGCATCCGCCAGTGTGTAAATGGGTGTGGTGGCCTTTACCTTGCCGCCCTCTAGATAACCGAGGTAAAACTTCAGGTCCAAGTCGGGCTTCTTCAGCAGTGCGTAGATCGTGGTCTTTTCAAAGCCGATGTTCACGAGGTCTTTAGGGATGTCCACTCCGCCAAACCGCTTCATCACATCATTGACCGAGATGGAGCCGTCGATGCGGCAGATGACGCCGGCGAGGTTTCCGGCATTAATCTGTCCCCCTGCGGTGAAGGAAGCCTGATTCAGAGCATCTTGTAACGGCCCCTGCATGATGCCCAACTTTCCAAGGTCACACACCCGCCCTGCAAAGATGTCCACGTTGGCTTTGATAAGTTCCAAAATGCGTCCGTCCGCCGTGCCGCGCACATATTGGTTAGCCGCACTAAAGTTGGCGGCCAACTTTACGCCATCAATGGCCACGATGCCGATGGTCAGCGGCCCACGGAACTCCAGATCACCACTCAGGCCAGCTGGCAGACCATCCTGACCGATGGCGAAGTGTAGGTTGCCACCCACCGCCATGTTGTCAAAGAACGAGGTGGAGCTCTGGCCTTGAGTGGGATTCGCCTGGGGCCGCGAGCGTGAACCTAGACGTGCTCCCGCGAGTATCTCGACCTTGGCTCCAGGGAATGCATTGAGGCACTCCACGACTGGCGCGTTCTTTTCGTTGTCGCGATAAGTAAAGTAGCCGCTGAACTCCATCCCGTTGCCCATGCCAGGAGGCTTGAACTTGATGCCTCCATCTAGACGCAGTTCGTTGATGCTGTGGCCGTTCGTGCGCGCATAACCACGCAGATTGGCTCCTTGAAAGGCCTCACTGAGGGCACCCAAAGAGCGCAAGGGATAATCTTTGGGGATAAGGTTACTCATGGGGTTATTCTGGCCGCCACCATTCAGGAACTGCTCGAAGAAAGCGTCCTTCACTGTGGTGGTGATCTGGCTCATGAGTTGGTCCGTGCCCTCACGCAGGATGCCACGCACTTGAGTGAAGTTGGTCCGCAGCAGCGTCTGCACTCGATCCGCCACCTGGGAAGCCATGATGCGATCCATGATCATCTGCTTGAGAGCGTTCTTCAGGCGGGCTTGGTTTACGCCAGCTCCGGCGCCGAGGAAGTCACGCATGTCCACGACTTGGGCTGGAACGATGCTCTTCACCGTGCGCTCCACTTGAGCCTTGATGGTTCCTTCGAGTTCGATCTTCTTTTCTTCCGCGATTTTATCCATCGGCGTTTCAATCAAGCTCTGTGTGTTGCTCTGAAACGACGTGATCGCATCCTCAGCCTCCTGCAGAATGTTTGACAGTTCACCGAAGAAAGGATTGGCCTGGGCGCTCTGCACTTCCTCCAGTTCATCGAGCTTTTGAGCCAGGATACCGCCAACACCAGCAATGAGGGAGTAGCCAGGATTGTCGTCAGCCAGTTCCATCACTAGATTGCGAAAGAAAGTGCGTTTGCCGCCCTCGCGTGGCTGAATGATGGCCTGCAGCGTGTCTATGCCTGACCTTGCGGTGTTGAGCTCCGAGTTGATGCGGTTGAGCAGATTTTGAGCGTTCCCAGCCAATCCGATGCTGTCATGGATCGCATCTTCGAGTCCGTTGGCGGTGAGATACTCGCTGAACTTCTCGCTAAACAGCACAGGATCAATGTCGGCAAAAGGATTGCCGGTATTGCCCGTGTAGTCGGCACCTGCATCTGATAGCACCGCGTCGACCAATGACTCCACCGGACCAGAAAGCGCATTTTTGATCAATCGGTCCACACGGTCGGTAATCAGGGTGTCCAACGCACTCACCGCACGAGTGAGTGTGTTGGCCTGGAGGCCCGAGGCATTAACGAGCGCCGATTGAAAGGTGCTGAAGGAGTTGTTCGTCACACCGTCCAGGGCATCCAGCACGAGGCGCTGCGGATTGATCTGCGGCAGACCCGGTATTTCCGCGCCGAACTCCAACTCCGCGCCATTAGCGGAGAGCGACCGCAGATTGTGCTCCAGATCAAAGAGCACCAGCGGTATGGCGGGCTCCCGCTGAGGAGACTCAAAGCGCATGGCACTCTTGTCCCAGGCTAGCGGGTATCGGAAACTCACAACGTTCATCCAGTTCTTCCGTGCGATGATGCGATAGAGCGTGGAACTCGCATTCACTGGCCGCCGGTAAGCCGCCACATCCACGAAAGGCGGTGTCCCGTTCTGAGAGGCATCAAAACTGCCTGGGTGCGTGAAGTAGCTCTGCCCATTTCCATCGGTCCAACCACCCATGAAGTGCACACCGGGATCATTGCCGCCAGGCTGCACATGCGCATGCACCGCTAGCTCCGTGAAGAACGGCACCTCCAAATATCCCGCCAGCGAGAGGAAGCCGTTGTCGTTGTTTTGGTCCGTGATGTTGGCGCTGTTGCTGAAGGCAGCCTTGGTAATAGGCGTTAGGCGCAGTTCTTTGTCACCCGGCACGTTGAACCACAGCACGCCCGGCAGGTCGATCTTCGCCTCAAGGCCCGGCACACCATTTGCTGCCGTCATCATGCGTCCGTAAGTGGAGTTGCCGATCTTTTCGGCTTTGAACCCCAGTGTGGCATTCACCGGGCCGGGAATAAGTCCATCCAGGATGCCGGAGAAACCCGCCCCGATCTCCACAAAGCCATCGCCAGCATTGGGCACAGCACAGGGACTTGCCCCAGGCTGCTCACGGAAGCCGATGCTATGCGCCGTGAATGGCAAATCGCCCCAATGATCCAAAGTTGCCGTCTGAGATCCCGGCGGCAGTCTGGCTGAGTGTGGCTGACCTCGCTCGGTGAGTTGAAGTGATTCAAAGTTTATCTCGACGCCTGCCGGGAAAGGAATCTCGATGCTGCCGTTCGTAAAGCTGTCCTTCGTCAGGTTGTCGATGAAGGAGAACTTGAAGTCGGTGAGGCTCACAGGAAAGCCATAGAGCTCCACGCCCAGTTCGAGCGCCGAAGTCACCCGCTCGTGAATGCCGTTAACGCCACCCTTCTGCACATAGTATTTGGAGACAGACCGAAGATCGTATGGGCCGAGCTGCTTATTTGAAAGCACGCTGGTGGCCGTCATCGGACCAGGTTCCTCATCCGCACGGAGATTGAGTCCTGCATAGTTTGCCGCTCCGACATTGCGGTAAAGCCCATCAGCGTGGAACGCTCTTTCATGATAGGCAAGGTTTCCCGGAGAACCACGACCACTCAGCAGCAAGGTCGCGGCTCTTTGGTCGTCACTGACGGCCCAATCGCTACCGTCTATTGCGATACCAGGCTGGTAAAACGCACCCAGCGTGAAGGAAGAAGTGCTGTGAGCAAACACTGGCACGTTGCCTGGGTCTATGCGCACCGTGCCCCAGGCCAATCCTACCGCATCCACCGTGCCCTCGGCGATCAATCCCATGTCAGGCGTGAAGTGCAAAGTAGCTGCCGTCGGATGAAACACCATGCTGCCCTCACCAGCCAAATCATTCGTATTGTCGCACTGTCTAGCAAACCGCGGATCACGTGCATAGCGCTGCGACACATCCATAACGCCCAGTAGGCTCGTGGTGGTGTTCACGGCATTGTTGTCTATCTCCAAGGTGCCACCGCTCATTGCAAAGCCTTCCACTGCCTCCGTGCCAACGCCACCTGGGTAGTGAGGACGCACCTGGGTCGGTGCTAACGGCACGGAAGCGTTTAGGACGGCCTTTCCGAAGGCGTCCGTGTGAATAGTGAACTCCCTATAAGCGAAAACACCTGCGTCATGCGCTTTCGCCAGATAGCTGTCATTCGAGGGGCGGGTATCTCTTGCCTGAAGGGGCGGATTGCCGTTGCTGGCTGGTAAGGTGTGCAGCAACTCGTTGAAGGTCATCTGCAAATCACGCACCCAGCGGAACTCACCTGAGCCTGCGGGTGTGATGGGAAAAGCTCCCGTAGCCGTGTTCCAGCCCAAGGACGATGCTTTGAACCAAGCGGGTAGTTTCTCATGCGCACAATAGATGACGCTGTCCGAAACGTTATCCACACCGTGATAGGTCTGTCGCACCTGTAATGGCGTGAAGAACATGGTGCCCTCGGGTCTCAAAGCAGCACCCAAGCGAAGATCATCCAGCCGCACCTTGCCACAGGCATTGGAGTCTGGCAGGCCACCTTCGGTTGCGGCTACACTCACCGTGAAACCAGTTGGAAAATAGACCTGGAAGATGTCACACACCGCTCCGTCCTGATCCAATCGCGTGTCTTCTCGATTGAAGCGGACCTTTGCTAACTCATCCCAATCAGGATAGGGAGCATCCACGGCTACTGAACCTCCCGTTACACTCACCACGGTTGCGTCACCGTAGCTAGGTCCAGGTGTGTCATTGATCGACACTACAAAAGTGCCGCCAAAAGTGTGAGACAACATGCCATCGACGTGTCCCTTACCTGTGGGCACCACGAGGTTCCAGTTCGCCCCGTTTTCTGTGGGAGTGCTGGCCAGTTCTGTGAACCACGTCTTCACGGTGTCGAACCACAACACGCCGCTCACGGGAAAGATGCGCTGGGCTGCTGTAGCGATCTCACCGAGCGAGACATAATCCCCATTGGCTTCCTGATACTCGAAAATGGCCGTCGTCTGATACATCGACGTTCGATTCAAGTTTTGCGGCATGAGCGTCAGTTCAAAAGTGGGGACCGCAGTTGCTGGATTGTCTCCAATGATCGTGTGATTAGACAAGACCTGCGTGTGATCCGCACTCAGTGTCGTCAGCGGCACGTTGATGGGATTCATCGGGTCCGTCACATCCTGCATTTCTGCTCGAAGTCGCACAGGAATGTTAGCTGAAGCCACAGCCTCATTGAAGTCATCGTAGCGAGCCATGAACAACGTGCCTGCCAGCTTCGGTCCAGGTACCGTGGGTGAAACAATGACCCAATCGCGATCAATCTCAGCGTATGCCGGCACGCCGATAACATTAAGCTGTGCATCTGGGCTGGAGGTGTTCGTAAAGTGCCCGTAACTCCGCTCGACGGCATCGGTATAGTTCGCAGCATTGCCATTGCTTGCGGGTGTCGCGATGACCCGAAGGCGATACACCTTGCTGAAGTCCAGGCGTGCCGCAGGATTCAGGTTCACCGAAGAAGCCATGGCGATCTCGGTAATCGTGCCCGGCCAGTTCACCACCTGGGTCGTGTCCAAGCTAGTTCCACCGGTATCGAGTGCCTGAGCGACACCATCCGCATCCACTAGGCTCCAAGTGAGCGTGTAAGTCACGGACTCTGGCAGGCTGATGACTCCACCCGCACGCTTGTAGAGCAGGGACACGGAGCCCGCGATCACCGAGCGAGCTGGCGCACCTATCTTCGTAGCATCAGCATCGATCACCCAGCCGGTGTGGTTGGTGACAGCGAGTGTCTGCAACGTCGTCGTGTAATCGCCTTGCGCTGCTACCGTCAAAAGCAGCAGACAAAGGAGGGCTAAAAATGGAGATGATGCGGGTCTCACACACCCTTTCACCCGGTCCGTAAGGGCTAATGACAAAGTTTTTTGAGGAAATATTTCTGTTGGCCTTCATCTTTAGTGCCATGGCAGAGACGTCTCCCCGATTCATGACTACCCGCTGGACCATGGTCCTCCAAGCGGGCGGGGAGGGCAGCTCGCGTGAGGCCGCAGTGGAGCAACTTTGCCAAACTTACTGGTATCCTGTCTATGCCTTCATTCGCCGTCAGGGAATCAAGCCCGAGGATGCTCAGGACCTCACGCAGTCCTTCTTTGCCAAAATGCTACGGCGTGAGTGGTTGAACGGGCTTGAGAAGCGTAATGTTCGGTTCTCCACTTGGCTACTGATACGGGTGAAAACGCACCTTCAGAATGAGCACCGGGATGCCACCACTCAAAAGCGCGGCGGAGAAGTCACGCGGGTCTCTATTGACCTCGCTGAAGCAGAGAACTGGTTCGGGAATGAACCCGCCGGTTCAGATACTCCCGAACAAGCATTTGAGCGCCGATGGGCGCTGTCCGTGCTGGAGGCAGCCCTAGCGAGAGTGAGGGACCACTGCCGTGAAAACGGCAAAGAGTTGCTGTTTGAAGAGTTGGGCCCTTTCCTGACCCGAGAACCTGAAACTGGCGAATACGCCAAGGTGGCCCAGAAGCTCGAAATACGCGAAAACACGCTCGCCGTGACCATTAGTCGACTCCGCCAGCTTTACCGAGAAGCCGTTCGCGATGAGGTGTCCGTTGGACTGTCCGACCCCTCCATGGTCGATGATGAACTGCGGCATCTTGCGAGCTGTTTGTAACTCAGCGGCACCTTTCGGGTGTCAACTTCGATGCCAGATTCCTCTACCTCGCCACACTCACTCCTCCAAGGCCATGATCCGAGGAGGCTGGCGGCTCTTGCATTGCAAGACTCAAAGAGCGAGCAGGAACTTGGAGAGGGCAAGCCATGGACGACTTTTGGCGGCATCGATCTGTATGAGGAAATAGGGCGCGGGGGCATGGGGGTCGTTTACCGGGCGCGGCAAAGAGCGCTGGATCGGGTAGTGGCAGTAAAAGTGCTGCTGCGGGCACAGTTCGCCTCAAAAGAAGAGCGCCAGAGATTCCAACGAGAAGCACAGGCCGCAGCTAGGCTGCAACATCCTAGCATCGAGGCTGTGCATGAGGTGGGGGAAGATGAAGGCATGCCGTGGTTCAGCATGGATTACATTCCTGGCCGGAGCCTGGAGCAGGCGTTGCGGGAGCACCCCATGGAAGCAAGGTCGGCCGCTCGGTGCGTGAAGATGGTGGCCGAGGCCATCCAGCATGCTCATGACTGCGGAGTCCTGCATCGAGACTTGAAGCCCTCCAACATCCTCCTCGACCCAGAAGGCGAACCTCACATCACTGACTTCGGCATCGCACGCATCGCCTCGACTGAAACCACGACGAACCGGCGGGCGGAACTGACTCGCACCGGGCAGTCCCTTGGTTCACCTGGCTATACGGCCCCAGAGCAAGCCTTGAGTGGAAGAGCCGATGCCCGAACCGACGTCTATGGACTCGGTGCTTTGCTCTATCATCTGCTGACAGCGCGGCCACCCTTCCAAGGCCCAACGTTGGATGCGATTCTCATCCAACTTCGTGAAAATGAACCTCTGCCACCGCGCCGACTCAACCCAAGCGTGCCCCAGGACCTGGAAACCATCTGTCTGAAGTGTTTGCGCAAAGTTCCGGAAAACCGCTATGACACGGCAGCGGCTCTGGCGGATGATCTAGGCCGATTTCTCGATGGAAAGCCAATCCTTGCACGCCCACTCGGGCCGCTGGGCAGGGTATGGCGTTGGACGTGCCTTCATCCATCAATGGCGGCCATGCTGGCGGTCATTGCACTGCTGATCGCTGGCCTCATTGGCGGTTCGCTCGCATTTGCTAGACGCCAGCAACAACTGGAACGCCGTACCACGTTGATCGCAGATGCTCGGCAGTTGCGAGGCAGCATCAGCGCTGGAGCCAGGGGCCAAGCGATGGCAGCGCTCAAGGAGGCGTGGCAAATCCTTCCATCGGCAGATTTGAAGAACGAGATCATCGCCACACTGGCGATGCCTGAAATGTCTCTGATTACGAAAGCCGTTCAGCCTGATGATCCGCGGCATCGTGCGCCGCCTCTCGGCGGAAGCGCAGACGGACGATTCACGGCCCGATACGAAAAGCAGCATGTCATTGTGTCGCGAAAGTCTGCAAAAGCAGGAGCCTTACAAATCGTACAGCTAGGCCCCTTCGACCACGAGCCATGCTACCAGATAGATGACCGTGGCGAGCAAATCGCGATTGCATCACTGGCGAATGACTGGGCTCCGTGTGAGGTGACTCTTTATGAACTGCCTTCTGGGCGAATCCTGCGTTCGCTGAAGCATCCCCATGGTGTTCTCTGCATGGATTGGTCGGGGCATTTGCTAGCAACGGGCACTGCGGTGGACCGAATGGTGTATGTCTGGAACACTTCCGATGGCAATCGCCTACATCGGCTGAGTGGTCACAACCATGACCTTCAAGCCGTTCGCTTTCGCCCAAACGGCCAGGAACTCGTCTCGCTAGCTGCTGATGGGATGGTACACCTCTGGCATGCGGGTTTAGGATCGGAGATCATGCGCCTTGAGAACGTCGGCCAACACGGAGCGCCAGCGTGGTGGAACAAGGATGGCACACAACTCTTCACCAAGCGTAAAAACGGTCCGCAGGTGGACATTGTTCGCTTTGACTGGCCCGCCGTCCTGCAAACTCTTGCACCAGGCACGGGCGAGATACGCTCGGAGAACCTGCCAAGTCTGAGCGCAAGTGACGATGGAATGATTTGTGCAGCCGTCGATGAGACCGGCTGCCGTGTCTGGGATTGGCACCATGGACGGCAAGCTGGCTTTGTCGCCAAAGATGGCGCTGAATGGCTCACCGCAGGTCTTCAGTCAGAACAAGCGCTGTGGACAAGCAGTTGGAACACACCGCTACGTCGTCGGCAACTCCAGCGTGACGTAGGAGGGTGGCTTCGTGTGCTACCTCATGAACCAGCGCCCATCGAGTCAGGTCCGTTGCTTGTAGCCGTCCGTCAAGGCGGTGCCGCGGTCGCCTCCACACAGAATGAAGACGTTGAGTCCGATGACAGAGTCATCGTCCGCTGGCCACAAGACAATCGAGAAGTCATCCTGCATCAACCCGATCCCTATTGTGCTGCTCTGAGCCCAGACGGAAAGTGGTGCGTCACTGGAAGCTTCACCGCACGCGACGAAGCCTTGCTCTGGAGTCTGCCCGCAGGTCGCTTGCACCTCAAACTACCCCATCCAGGAATCGTCAGCGGGCTAATGTTCGTGCAGAATGGAAAGCAACTCTGGATGTGGGGCAACAAGACCCTGCAATGCCTCAACACAGACACCTGGAAGCCTACCTCTTTGGACACTCGCCCGTCGACAGGCGCGTTCGCTGTCAGCGCCGATGGTCAATTTGCCGCGCGGATTGCCAAAAATAAGGCAATCCTCCTCCGACTCCCTGACGTTTCCCCGTTAGCTGAACTACCCATAGGACTTCAAGGCGGGCACGTCAGCCTCGCGTTCAGTACGGATGCACGCTATCTTTTCATTCACGGTGCCAAAGGAGAAGTGCACCGCTGGGATCTCGACGCGACAGAGGTTGCCTTGCTGGAAGCTGGCATCCCAGGTTCTTGAGTGCCCAAAAAAGTCGATCTTGAGGTTCCTCCGAAAAGAAGCACTTCCGCCTTTCTGGATGCCAGAAGCTAGGCCATCAAATCGTCTTTCTATAGACCAAAAAACCAATGCGCATCGATCCCATCTGTTGTCTCCTGATTTTCGCCGTTGCGGCGTGGCGAGGCCATGCTGCTGAAGAAAAACCAGAGCCACCTAAGCTCGTCGAGACGTTTCTCGGCAAATATTGCCATGAGTGCCATGACAGTTCGGTTCAAAAGGGAGACCGGGACTTCGAGAAGTTTGCATTGCCGTTGAAGTCCGTTCCTGAGTTGATAGATGCGAGGGACATCATTGACCAATTAACGCTGAAGGAGATGCCGCCCAAAAAAGCGGATCAGCCAAGTGACAGTGAGAGGCTAGCAATGATTCGTACGCTGCGTGAAGCCACCACAACCGCCTATGGAAAGCTTGAGAGCACCGGATCCCGCACAGTCATGCGCCGTCTGTCCAGCCGTGAGTATGAGAACACCCTTGCAGCGCTGTTCGGACGAAGAGTCGATACGCTTGGCCTAACTGCAGACTTCCCGAAGGAGAAAACCAGCCAACACATTGACACGATTGGCAAATCTTTGGTTACCTCTGGCTTTCTGGTGGATCAATACTTCCATTCCGCCAATAAGCTCGTTGAAGCACGTTTGGGCAAACCCACGATCGAGCCAAAGACATGGCACTTTAACAGTCACTTTGTGCAATATGAAGAACTCAGCGGCTCTCACAAGGCAGCGTTTGACTACCGTTATCTTAACCTTTACGAGCAGCCGAATACCGACACGAGGCAGGGCGGTTATGGGCACATTGAAGACTTCAAACAGGGCGTGCCAGTCGCAGGACTATACGACCTTGAGGTTGAGGCACAGGCCATGCATCGGGACACCCATTATGATCCAAAGATCTTTGGAATCGACTTCTCCGAGCCATTCATCATGGGAGTGGTTCCGGGAGACGTTACCAAAGGGCACATTCACTACCCTCAACCCATCGAGCCGCTACTCGCCAGCAGTGTCGTACCAGACGACAAGCCCAGTGTGTTAAAGTTCCGTGTGTGGCTTGAAGCAGGGCAGACGCCTCGCTTTATCTTCCCCAACGGACCCTATGAATCGCGGGCTTCGGTCATCCAAGTCAACCAGCGTTACAAAGACGAGTTCAAGGGCAAGACCAAAAACGCAGATGTAAGCCGTACTGTTTTGCTTCAAGAAGGCAAGCTCCCGCACATTCGCATTAGCGACATCAAGATTCATGGCCCAGTTCGTGAGAAAGGCGGCAGCGTCGAAGAAATCGCCATTTTTGGCAAAGAGGGGTTCAATGCAGACCGTGCGCTGGAGCAACTATACGCCTTTGCCGAAAAAGCCTATCGCCGCCCAATCAACGACAGTGATCGTGAGCCGATTCGTGCCCTTTACGTAAAGCGCCAAGCCGAGAAGCACACTCCTCGACAAGCCGCACTGGATGCAGTGAAACTGATTCTCTGCTCACCCTCATTTCTGTATTTTAGCGAGATTACAGAAGAGTCGGAGAAGCGGCTGAATCCCTATGACCTCGCCACACGTCTCTCCTACGGTTTGTGGGCTCTGCCACCTGACGACCAGTTGCTGGCAGCCGCCAAATCCGGCAAACTCACGCAAGACGACGAGTTGAAGAAACAGATAGTGCGAATGATTGCAGACGAGCGCATTAGTGGATTCGTGAATGGGTTTCTTGACAGTTGGTTAGGGTTACGAGACCTGGGATCACAACCTCCCCCACGCGAGACCAACCGGGCGTACTATGCTGAGGACTTACCTGCTTCAATGCGCAATGAGGCACGGATTTTCTTCACCGATCTCCTCAAGAACAACGCATCCATCATGCAGTTCATCCATGCAGACCATAGCTTTGTCGACAAGAAGCTGGCCAAAGTCTACGACCTGCCCGAGAAGGACAAACTTCGTCTCAAAGATGGATTTCAGAAAGTCAGTCTTAAAGGCAACAATCATCGTGGTGGCCTGCTGGGGATGGCAGCCATACTTACGGTGAGTGCCAACGGCGTGGAGACTTCTCCCGTCATGCGAGGGGTATGGGTCACCGAGAATATACTTGGCATCCCACCACCGCCACCACCCGATGTCGTGCCAGCTATCGACACGGATGTGACTGGAGCTACAAGCATTCGGGACCGGCTTGAGAAGCACCGTGCAGACCCGACTTGCGCTGAGTGTCACCGAAAAATCGACCCTCTCGGCTTTAGCTTAGAGAACTTCGATCCCACAGGTCGCTGGCGCGTCAACTACCCGAAACCCAAAGACCCTAAAAAGCCCGCTCCAAAAGTAGACCCATCGGGAGAGTTTCCCTCCGGTGAGGTTTATACGGACTTCAACAGCTTCAAAAAGATCTTGCTAAATACTCGCTCTGATTTGTTAAGTCGTCATTTGATCAGGCAAACGCTTGCCTACACCTCTGGACGGCAGATGGAACTAGCAGACGACATTCTCATTGATCAACTTCAGGAAAAAGTAAGAACGCAGGGACTCGGACTCAGGACTCTGCTGACAGAGTGCCTGATGAGCGACATTTTTCGGTCTCGGTAACCCTATTTCCCCACAACACATCGGTCTGGCGTGGGCAGCAAAATAGGCTCATATTCGGCCCGATGAATCGTCGCGCTTTTCTTTCGCTCTCCACTGCCACTTTTGCTACTGGTCTGCCACGCCCTTCAAGGGCTGCTGCGGCTCCAAAGATACTTCTGCGATCTTCATGGCAGACAGTGAATATTGGTGACATTGCGCACACACCTGGGGTGCTGGCATTACTGGAGAAGCACGTCCCCGAAGCGAATGTGACGCTGTGGCCGAGCAAACTTGATAACGGGGTCGAGGAACTCCTCAGGAAGCGTTTTCCAAGGGTCAAGTTCGCGCTGACAGACGCTGACAAGAAAGCAGCCATCAAAGAAAATGATTTTTTTCTACACGGATCAGGCCCCTCACTGGTAGGCGAGAATGAACTACGCCGTTGGGTAAAGGAATCCGCCCGACCCTACGGTGTTTACGGCATTACCCTGCCCTCTCAAAGCTCAACTTCCACAAGTCCGACTCAGCCTGAGAAGCTACAAAAGACTGTAGAACTCATGTCAGGAGGAAACTTTGCGTATTTCCGCGACTCAAGATCACTGGAACTCGCCAAAAAGATTGGCTGTAAGGCCCCTGTGATGGAGTTTGGGCCAGATGGAGCGTTTGCGGTCGATCTCGCCAACGATGCACCTGCGGAAGCCTTCTTGAAGAAACACGAGTTGGAAGCTGGAAAGTTCATTTGCTGCATCCCGCGGCTACGGTTCTCGCCGTATTGGAAAATGAAGGAAGGCGCTGCGTTTGATGCCAAAAAACATGCACGAAACGAGGAGATGAAAGACCATGACATCGGTCCTCTTCGCGATGCAATTACGCGAATCGTGACTGAAACCGACTACAAGGTACTGCTGTGCCCAGAGGACAAAAGTCACGTCGAACTCGGCAAGCTCGAAATCTATGATCGGCTGGAACCATCCGTGAGAAAGAAGGTGGTCTGGAGAGATTCTTACTGGCTTACTGACGAAGCCATCAGCACTTATCGACGTAGCGGAGGCTTGTTTGGCCTAGAGATGCACTCTCCCATTATGTGTGTGGGCAATGGCATCCCTGCATTGGTCGGTAGATTTGCAGAACAAACAACCAAGGGCTTCATGTGGGAAGACATTGGGTTGAAGGAATGGCTTTTTGACACGGATGTCGAAACTCAGCGGGCCCAGATTGCCGAGACCGCACTCCGCATTGCAACTCACCCTGAAGAGGCGCGAACCAAAACGGAGAAAGCCCGGTCTTACGTCAAGCAAAGGCAAAAAGAGACCATGAGTGAACTGCGGAAGGCTCTGGGCCTGGCGTAAAGCCAAAATCTCGGCTTGTCGGCCATGGACTTACTCTGTCACATTGCCAGTATGACACACCCAGTCACTATTTCACGCCGACGACTTCTTGCGGCAGGCCTTGCTGCCTTCGGCGGGACGTCTCGGGCTCGTGAGTGTCTGCCACAGTCGGTAACCTTTCGCGGCGTGGAGAAGTTCCGAGCCATCACGGCACGCGCGGTCAAAGAAGGTTGGCACGACTTACCCATGGGAGCTCGTGTTGCGCGGTTTGGCCTTGCGATGACAGGCACTCCTTACGTTGGTTACACTTTGGAGATCGATGACAAGGTCGAGTCCGCTTCAGCTAACTTCCTGGGTCAAGACTGCTGGACCTTCTTTGAGATTGCACTCGGCCTAGCTCGGATGATCGAAGTCCAAAAAAGGGATTATTCACCCTCTGACTTGTTAAGAGAGATTGAATGGACGCGCTACCGAGCCGGTGTTTGCAACGGTGACTACCTAGAGCGGATTCACTATCTATCTGAATGGTACTACGATAATGCGGCGCGAGGGAACGTTGAGGCGTTGACTGAACGCATAGGCAAAACCGAGCGCGTCACAGGCAGGCGCATCGAAGAAATGACTGTGCTATGGAAGAGTTATCGCTACTTGAAGAACAATCCCGGGTTGCTCGCTGAAATGGGACGCCACGAAGCGCGGATAGCTCAATATCCCTTTCGCCATATTCCAAAGGACCGAGTAGCGGCTGCAGAGTCTCAGATTCAAAGCGGTGACATTATTGGAATCGTCACCAACCAACACGGGGGCTTCTGCTCGCACGTGGGACTAGCTCTACGGACAGATGACGGCGTGACGAGATTCATGCACGCATCGAAGAACCACAAAAAAGTCGTCATCGATGACGCAATCCACCGCTATCTGGCCAAGTTCAAGTATCACGCTGGAGTCGTCGTAGCACGACCGCTACCACGCAATGCAATGATCACTGACGCAGGCCGATATGCGAAACGCTTGGAGGCGCTGACGACCTGAGATCATGCTTTCAGCTGGAGACAAAGCATTCCGCGGATCGCTGATCATCCTGGGTGGGAGCTATGTATTGCTCGTGCTGGCACTGCTTGTAGCTGATATCGCCTATTGTTCTGCGGAACATTTGAAGGGACTCTTTTTCAAAAGAGAGATTCAGTTTGCTGCATGGCTCACGCTCAAAACCTGCACACTCGCGGCCATTCTGTCGATTTTGGTGGGGATTCCGCTCGGATACATCTTGAGCAGGATGAGATTTCCCCTCCGTTGGCTCGTGGATGCATTGGTGGACATACCGGTGGTGTTGCCTCCACTTGTAGTAGGGCTCAGCCTGCTGATTCTCTTCAATCAACCAATCGTCGGAGAGACGCGTCTTGAGCAATGGCTGCAGGACAACTTCCACGCCAAGGTGACTTATGGAGAGCTTGGTGTGATTCTTGCCCAGTTCTCTGTTGCAGCGGCATTTGCAGTTAGGACCATGCGTGTGACTTTTGACCAAATCACTCCGCGTGCCGAACAAGTCGCTCTAACGCTTGGCTGCAGCCGCCTTCAGGCCTTTTACAAGGTGACGCTTCCTGAAGCATGGCGAGGCGTCGTCACAGCATTCACGCTGGCCTGGGCGAGATCGCTCGGTGAGTTTGGGCCCATTATGGTCTTTGCAGGGGCAACACGGATGAAAACCGAAGTGCTTTCAACGACGGTCTTTCTTGAACTCAGTGTAGGCAGCCTGGAGAGCGCAGTAGGAGTCTCTCTCCTCATGGTCGCCGTTGCGATCATAGTTCTGTTGATTCTCCGAGGCATCGGAATGGAAGGGAGAGCTACATGATCAACATCGAAGGGCTTTGTGTGATCTCAGGTGGCTTTAAGCTTTCCGATATCAATTTACGCGTGGAGCGAGGAGAGCACGTAGCTCTCATGGGCCGCACCGGGCAAGGCAAGACCACGATTTTGGAAGCTATTTGTGGCTTGCGGGCGATTGCGGGTGGTCGAATCATCATGGGCAACAAGGACATTACGCACCAGCCGCCCGCAGAAAGAGGCATCGGCTACGTTCCTCAGGACCTCGCTCTGTTTTCCACTAAGACCGTGCGCGCCCACCTTGAGTTTGCCCTGAAATTGCGGGGCTGGGACAAACAAAGACGTCAGGCACGGGGCGAAGAAGTTGCTACTTGGCTTGGGATCGAGCGTTTGCTTGATCGACGAGTGACAACCCTTAGTGGGGGTGAGGCGCAACGCACGGCGATGGGGCGGGCGTTGAGTTTTGAACCCGACGTGCTGCTCTTGGATGAGCCAATGAGTGCGTTGGACGATACGACACGAAAAGAACTGCACGCAGTGATCCGCACCGTGCGAGAAAGGACCAAAGTGACGACTCTACACGTGACCCACAATCAGTCCGAAGCGGCCGCTTTGGCCGACCGGGTGCTCGTTCTCAACTCCGAGGGCATTCAACCCTTCAACTCCTCGCCGCCGTGATGAATCTCAACTCGGAAGAAGCAGAGCGTTATGAGTGGCAATTGTGGACACCGGGCTTCGGAGTATCCGAACAGCTCCGATTGAAATCCGCAACGGTGTTTATCTCTCGTGTTGGTGGCGTGGGTGGCACCGTGGCAATGCAGCTTGCTGCGGCTGGAGTGGGAACGTTGATTTTGGCGCACGGTGGCACGTTGAGAAGGAATGACTTGAACCGCCAGATGCTCATGCACTCTGAACGGATCGGACAAGCTCGCACGCTCCAGGCAGCCGAGCGCATCCACCAAATCAATCCGAACACTCGTGTCATCCTGCACGAAACCAACGTCGATGCGGGCAATATCGACAAGCTTTCGGCGGCAAGTGACTTGCTCGTCAGCGCTGCACCGCTGTTTGAAGAGCGCCTAGCCATCAATGCGGCTGCGGTGAGTCGTGGTGTTCCGGTATTGCACTGTGCGATGTACGATTTGGAAGCGAGTGTGCTCGCCACAAGACCAAAGCTCACGGCATGCCTGTCATGCATGAGCCCTCAACCACCGGATTGGTGGAAACGGGAGTTCCCGGTTTTCGGAGCTGTCGCGGGGACTGCTGGCAGCATCGCTGCCATGTATGCAATACAGATTCTCACAGGTCTCGGTGATGATCCTTGCGGGAAACTCACTGCTATTGACTTCCGAACAGGCAGATTTCGCACTCTGAAAGTTGCTCGTGATCCCAGTTGTCCAGTTTGTGGGCACAGCTAGAAGTTCGAGTGATGCAAATAGACTGGGAATCCCCGAAAGTGTTGCTGCTGGTCTTCCCAGCACTGGCGCTTCTTTTGTGGATTGAGAACCAGTCAGCCCACCCAATGACTGGAACACGAAAACGTGTTCTCCTGGTCATCAGGGCCCTATGCGTGCTGTTGATCTTGCTAGCTGTGGCCGGGCCCGCTCATGTCGTGCAGTCGAGCCAGAAGGCTGTGGTGCTCCTTCTTGATCACAGTCAAAGCATGGGGAATGCGGGAATCGAGAAGGTGAACGAACGCGCAAATGCGTTGCGAGCAACTGGCCCGGACGTGCAGTGGCAAAGTGTGGCAGTCGGGCTTGAGCCTGTTCTCATCACCAACGAAAATGGGAGTCCGGTCAATGGAACACAAACCGATTATGGCAAGGCAGTAAAGTTTGCTGCCGGATTATTCCCAGCAGGCACTCAACGCACCATGGTGCTTATCGGTGACGGGCATGAGACGAGGGGGTCAGTGATAGAGGCTGCACGAGCCGCTGCCGCTGCGGGCATCACTTTACACACGGCCCCAATCGCCGGAGATCGTCGGCCAGATGTTAGGATCAGCGAGTTGAAACCCAACCGCCAGCGGCTTCATGAAGGTGCCGCTTTGCGACTGCAAGCTCGGGTAGAAAGCACGGTCGACGGAACTGGAACGATTCGACTCTTCGAAAATGGTCTTGAGGTGGAGAAACGTCCAGTCAGTCTGAAAGCAGGGGATGCCCTGGATCTAGTGTTCGATCGTGTGCCACGAGAACGGAATGTTTATCGCTACCGCACGGTGCTTGAGGGATTTGGCGAGGATCATCTGCCAGCAAACAATGGTGCTCTTGCCATCGTCGATGTTCGTGGGCGCCTGCGTCTCTTGATGTGCGAGGGCCAACCTTCCGAATCCGCGTCATTCGTAGAAGCAATGGACCGTGAAGGCATCCAGCTTGAAATCCGTGGGCCGGGACAGATTCCTGCCACTGTGGCCGAGCTCAGCGGCTACGATGGCATCATTCTTTCTGATATCCAGGCTCGGGCAGTCGGGGACACCGCACTCGCCGCTATGAAGGAATACATCGACAAGCTTGGCGGCGGACTTGTGATGATTGGAGGCCCAAATGCGTTCGGTGTGGGCGGGTATTACCGCAGTCCCCTGGATGAGGCGCTTCCGGTGAGACTCAAGCCTCCGGACGAAGAGGAAAAACAGTCATCCGCCCTGGCGATTGTTATGGACCGCAGCGGATCCATGGCCGGCGAAAAGCTCGAGACTGCCAAGTCCGCCGCCGTGGCTGCCGCAGAAGTTTTGGGGCGCAATGACTACGTAGGAGTCTACGCCTTTGACTCAGAGGCCAAGGCTGTGACACCGATGACTCGGGTTGTTTCTTTAACAGCCATTCGCGGTCAAATTGCCTCTCTTGCATCTGGAGGTGGCACCAATTTGGAACCCGCTTTCAAGCTGGCCCGTGAGTCACTGGCTCGGGTGCGAGCAAAGATCAAACACATGATTGTTCTGACCGATGGTCAGACCGCAGGCACCGGTTACGAGAACATGGCATCTCAGGCACGTTCCCAGGGCATCACGATCTCCACAGTGGCGATTGGTGATGGCAGTCACGTTGGCCTACTTCAGGCGATCGCCTCTGCAGGTGGTGGGCAGGCCTACTTGACCCAAGATGTGAGTTCCATCACACGGATCTTCACCCAAGACACGCTCATGCACACGGGGCAAATGCTACGGGAAGAGCCAACAGAGACGAAAGTTGTCGAACGGAGCGATATGCTAACAGGTCTTGACCCCTGGGATGCGCCCGCGCTGCTTGGATATGTGAAAACGATCAAGAAGGCGAGCGCTCAGCTTCCATTGATTACTGACTCAGGTGATCCTTTACTCGCAACCTGGCGATTCGGGCTGGGCAAGGTAACGGCATTCACAAGCGATGTAAAAAGTCGTTGGGCTGGGCTCTGGATAAGCCGTTGGGAGGGATTTGGGGCATTCTGGGGCCAGATACTGCGCGAGACCGCAATGACCCCGCAAGGGCAGCGCATGGACATCCACTGTGAGGCTCAAGGGAACGAAGCGAGTGTCGTCGTAGACCTCATGGAAAATGCTACTACCCGAGCCAACGGCGCAGAAGTGCAAGTGGAAGTCTTTCACGTGGCTTCGGACGCACTCAATGCACCCTTGCGCTCCGTGAGCAAGCTCCTGCTCAACCAGGAAGGTCCGGGAGAGTATACTGGCAAGTTTCAACCTGACCAAAGTGGCGTCTACCTTGTGCGGGCACAGGCTGGGAGCGAAACCGTATCGGCGGGGCTTGTCTATCAGCCTTCTGGCGAAGCTAGCCTCGGCACCGTTAATGAGAATGTCTTGAAGCAGGCAGCAGAAGCGGCAGGTGGCCGTGTGCTGACCGCTACTGAGGAACTTCCACAGGCTGCTTCGAGGCAAGCTCTCGAGTATGTTGAACTCTGGCCGTCATTGATCATCGCGTTTCTTTTGCTTTGGCTGATTGATATCATCGTGCGCCGGTGGGAGCATGTGCTGAGCCTGCTCAACATGAGACGTGCAGGGAACAGCGATTGAGCGAAAACTTTCCCGGAGTTGGTCGGTTACAATCGTGTGATGAAACTCTTTTTTCTCTTCCTCCTTTCGGCGAGTGCCTGTCTTGCTCAACGCTCGGACTTTGCAGTCAATGTCGAGCGAGACGTTGCTTATGCCGGAACTGACAATCCGAGACAGAAACTGGACCTCTATCTGCCAAAAGAGAAAAGCGGTAAGTTACCAGTCATCGTTTTCATTCATGGTGGAGGGTGGAAGGCGGGCGACAAATCATCTGCCGCGCCGAAACTACTGAGTTTGGTCAACACGGGCAAGTTTGCCGGAGTGTCAGTAGCCTATCGCCTCACCAACGAGGCGCAATGGCCTGCCCAGATTCACGATTGCAAAGCCGCCATCCGCTGGGTGCGCGGAAATGCAGAGAAGTATGGATTCGATGCAGAGAAGATTGCGGCATGGGGCACTTCCGCAGGTGGACACCTCGTGTCATTCCTAGGTACGTCAGGTGATGTGAAGGAGCTGGAGGGGGACCTAGGCGACCACGACTCACAGAGCAGCGCCGTTAATTGCGTGGTGAACTTTTTTGGACCAGAGAACTTTTTGACCATGGTGAGTCAAGAAAGCACCGTTGACCGCACCACTTCGGACTATCCTGAAGCATTGCTTCTCGGCGGAAGAGTGCAGGATAAGGCGGATACAGCTAAGCAAGCCTCGCCCATCACCCACATCAGTAAGGGAGACGCAGCATTCCTCACCGCGCATGGCACCATGGATCCGTTGATTCCGTTTGCTCAAGCGGTGGAGCTTCATGATAAACTCAAGGCGGCGGGTGTGTCGTCTGTGCTTGTTACCATGAAGGAAGGTGGTCATGGCTTTGCCAGCCCCGAGCTTGATGCAATGATCCACAAGTTCTTGGATCTTCATCTCCGCGGCCAAGCGACAGAGCTAGCCGACGCCACACTGACGCCATCGGCTGCACCTCGAATGCGCCCGCGTCCAGGACCTCGCCCAAGGTCTAGCAACAACTGAGATTCCCTTTTGATCTCATGCAGCTCTGCGCTTGTATCGCTGGATGGACTCCAGTGACCCTTCGTTGCCTGACCTTTTGAGCCTCGCCCAGCTTCGGCAGACGGCCTCTAGCACACAAGCACAGCCCTATCGTGTGCGTGCACAAGTGGAAGCCCTCGTGCAGCGGCAAACGGCACAAGGAAAACCCTACTTTGACGTCAAACTCACCGATGGCACCGAGACCCTGACTTGGAGAGTCTTCGACAACAACCCACTCTTTCTTGAGATAGGCAATTTAAGTCGCCAAGCTTGGGTAGAGCTCACAGCTGAGTGGATAGATACTGGCAAATACGGTCTGGAGCCAAAGAATCCACACTTACGACGTCTTACGGAGGATGAAGTGCAGTCATCGCTTCTCGGCTCTGATGATGCCCGGATGCGTTTGGCAGAAGACTACGAATGCATCTGCTCTTTGGTGCACGAGATGGCAGATCCGCGATTTCGGGCTCTGGGGAAAGCGTTTTTAGAAAAGCATGGCGAGCGATTTAAGCGGACTGCTGCAGCGAGGGATTTTCATCATGCGCGCCGTGGTGGACTGGTGGAACATGTGGCGCAAATGATGCGGTCTGCTCGCGCTCTGTGCGCTGTTTACACCCAACTCAACAAGGATCTTTTAGTCGCAGGTGTTCTATTTCATGATTGTGGCAAACTTTGGGAGACCGTCTGCCCTGAGAACGGATTCAACATCCCGCTCCAACTCCATGGTGAGATGTTGGGGCATATCTCCATAGGTATGGAGTTGGTGAATAAACTGTGGCGCGACTGCCTGGAGAGCGAAGGAGCTTCAGAATGGCTCCATCTTGAGCCAACCAACGAGAATGTCCGTCTGCATCTGTTACATCTGATTGCATCCCACCATGGGGAGATGGAGTTCGGCTCGCCCGTTTTACCAAAAACTCCGGAAGCGATGGCACTGCACTACATCGACAACCTAGACGCCAAGATGGAGATGTTTCGCCGTGGATATGAGACCAGCGAGGAACTCGCTCCAGGCATTTTTGTAGGCGTCCGGCCCCTAAAGCAGAAGATGATTAGCCCTCTGGCAGTGCACCAGCCTCTGACCAGTGAAGATAGCTAACAAGCGTGCTACTTTTGCTTCGGCTCGTATCCAGGTAGCGGTTTGCCGCTGTCATCAAGCTTCCCACAGGCCCAAAGCAAACCACGGCTGACGAGATCGAGAAAAACGGGGTCTCTCATGGTGTGATTTCCATGGCCCATGGTGGTGCCAAACACTTTGCCGGTGCCGTAGGTATTCGTCCAGATCAGCACATGATCCTTCTTGGTCTCTTCCCCGTAGGCTTTGGCCAAAGGGACGAGACTCGGATAAAGTATCTCGTTCTTATAGAGTTCATCCTTGGTATCAAGCCACTCTTTCGGAAATGCCTTCATGACGGGATGCTCAGGGGCAACATTCATCACTTTCAAGTCGCGGTTCTTTTCATGACTCATGCTCTTCTGACCCACACATTTTCTCCATTCGTCCGTTAGCGCCATTCGATAACTATGCGCCGAGCAGTGAAGCATCACTGCTGGGACGCCATCGAAGTGAGCCTTGGCGATGCGCTCAACAAACTTCACGTCCGCCACCTGACCAAAACACTCATTGTGCACCACGAGGTCGTATCCCTCTGCCCAATTGTCTTTTTCGTAGATACTAACCTTGTGGAGGCGCTCGTTCGCTTTGTCCTTAGCGTCCTCATGCACAATGGTGAACTCAACATTGGCACGTGCCGAGATGCCTTCCGCTAGGATCATCTTTTGGTTGGCATAGTCGTGACAGCACCCACCACACACCATCAGGACCTTCAGAGGAGCAGTCTGCGAGTAGGATACCAGAGGGAGGCAAAGGAAGACAGTGGCGAGAAGCGCTTTCATAAAGAGGCTGAGAAAAAGGTGGCCAAGTAGACTTTCAATCAAAAAAGAACGGGGGCAGCTGAACAATCAACTGCCCCCTATCAATCACTACAGGCTTTCTGACCAGGATCAAATCCCGTGACGTGGACCCTCTTGGCGAGGACCACGCTATTCTGGGCGGCCCGGGTGTCCTTGCGGCCCGTGGTCGCGACTTTGGTCGTGATTCTGAGGTCCACGATGCCCATCACGGTGCTCTTCGGGGCGCCCTTCAGGACGTTGATCACGCGGCCCAACTTCATTCTGAGGTCCTTTTGGTCCGCGGTGGCCATTCATCATGGGCGGACGTCCTTGGTGATGTGGATCTGGGCGACCAAATCCTTGTGGGCCTTCTGGCCTGCCTCCTGGACGAGGCCCCATCATATGAGGACCCCGTGGGCCACGTTGTCCATGCTTCATCTGAGGGGGCATGGGGTGATGGCCATGATCTTTGCGAGGTGCAGCCCCATAGTTCTGCGGTGGAGGGCCCATGCGGCCCATGCCAGGAGCCATAAATGGGCGATGCCCCATTCGGCCTCGCGCCATAGCCATGGGTGGACGGTGCCCAAAGTCGCCGCCACGATGATTCGAGCCATGCATCCGAGAATCTGGTCCAGGACGATCTCCACCGCGATGATGGTTCACCATCGGGCGGTCATGAGATCCGCGACTCCCACGATCGGCTTCGGGTTTGCCGTGAGGCTCTCCCCGTCCACGCTCTGCATTTGGCGAACCGCTGCCAGGTCCACGGTGTCCACGGTCCGCTTCAGGTCTACCCTGAGGCTCCCCACGTCCACGCTCTGCGTTGGGTGGGCCTCCATCTGGGCCGCGATGTCCACGGTCCCCTTCAGGCCTGCCCTGAGGCTCTCCACGTCCACGCTCTCCTTTGGGATGTCCGCCTTCCGGTCCGCGATGCATTTCACGATCACCTGGTTTGGGGCCGCGGTTGTCACCACGAGCACCATCCCTGCCTTCTTGGCGGGCGGGACCATCCGCGTCTGGACGTCCGCGCACCTCGGGTGGCCGCTCACCGCGTGGTTGATCTCCACGAGGTTGGTCACGGGGGCCAGGCGCAGCACGCTTCACTTCTGGAGGTGGCACTTTGTCATTTCGCTCGGCAGGAGGTGGTTTTGGAGCATCCTGGGCCGACAAGGAAGCAAACGCGATGGCGCAAAGGCCACCGGCGAGTGTACGATAGTTGATGAGGCTCTTCATATGGGTTGGTAGGTTGGGTCTTCGCGCTGCTAGTGCGATTCAACATGCACAACGCCACCGCTTGGGTTCCTTGTGTACGCCCCCCTAATTTTTTTCAGCTACCCTGAAGACCTCGGTCTCTGGACGAAAACCATCCCTCACGACAGTGTCCCGAATATTGTCTCTGGTCACAGCTAGAATCTCTAACAATACACTGGGAACTTGTTTGAACCCATTGTCGATGGATGCCTGAGCGATAACGGGCTTTCCAGTCGCCAATTTGACTGCGAGTTCAGCTGCCGCATTGGCTAGATTTTTGATTGGTTTGTAGACTGTCATCGTCTGAGTGCCGCTCACGATTCGCTGACACGCAGCCAAATCTGCATCTTGGCCAGTGACAATGATCTTTCCGGCCAACCCTTCTTCAGTCAAAGCCTGAATCGCACCGCCCGCAGTCCCATCATTACTGGCCAGGATCGCATCAAAGTTGTGCTGCACTTTTGTGATCGCTGCACTGGCGATTTTCTTCGCATTCTCGGGCTTCCAGTCCGCAGCCCAGTCCTCATGAACTACCTCAATGCGGCCTGCGGCTATTAGCGGGTTTAGCACGTTGTCCTGCCCTTGCTTGAACAGCCGAGCGTTGTTGTCAGTGGTCGATCCATAGATCCTCACGAGCCGGATTTTGCCAGAAGGGGGAAGTCGGTCCGCGATGAACTTTGCCTGGAGTTCTCCCACTTTCACGTTGTCAAAGGTAAGGTAGATATCCAAATCGCACCCAGTAATAAGCCGATCATAGGAAATGACTGGAATGCCGGCCTCGCGAGCCAGTTCCACTCCTTTGGCCATGGCCGCTCCGTCATGAGGGATGATGACAAGTGCATCGACCTTTGCTGTGATCATGGATTGCACATCAGACACCTGCTGTGAGTCGATGCTGTTGGCAGCCAGGACCATGACATCAGCACCGAGGTTCCCAGCACGAGCAGTGAACAGATCACGGTCAACCATCCACCGTTCTTCTTTAAGCGTATCCATCGACAAACCGATCAATGGGCGCTTACGCATTCCAGAATCGTCCCCACTAGAGCCACCACGAGCAAGCACCAACCCCGTCACTACGCTGATGGCGCAAGACAGCAAAACAAGCAGAATACGGAGGTTCATTGGCGGAAGATTTAGCCGTTCTCGCCCGGGTTAGCGAGTCAAAATGGATGTGTAGCCATGGGGATCAGCCTAGCACGCCAAGGTTGTCCCGATTCCCGTCACCGATCGATCAAAAGCATCCCTTGGAACAATATGCATGGTGCCACCCGAGCACGACTCAACGCAGGACCCAAGATTTTGCGAATCTTCTAAGGTTTTGGTGTCCGATAACTCTGATGTTGGAGTGACAAGGCCTTTGACAAGAAGGGCTGAGTTGGCATCCTGCCAGTTCGTGAAGCACGTCCTATTCGTTTGCACCGGAAATGTCTGCCGCAGCCCCATGGCGGAAGCGCTTTTTCGTGAACTCGTCAAAGACCGGCAGGACTACGTTGTCGGGTCGGCCGGAGTGGCAGCAATGCCCGGCCAGGCAGCCAGTCAACACACGGTGGATATCCTTGCGGACAAAGGCATAAGCATCAGGGACTTCCGCAGTCGTCCCGTTTCCGATCGACTTATCAGAGAAGCCACCCACATTTTTGCCATGGCAGGCCATCACCTGGAACTGCTCGCGATGGACTTCCCAGAAGCCGCAGACAAAGCCTACCTCGTCAGCGAGTTTTGCGCGGACGATGGTCTGCGGGGAGAGGATGTCCACGACCCCATCGGCATGGGCCGGGGAGCTTACGATCATACCCGCAAGTCCCTTGAAATCATGCTTCCGAGTGTGTTCGCCTTTATCGAGCAAACTTGGAAGGGACCAGAAGCTTCATCCAAGTCAGAATGACATCTCAAAAGATCGCCATCGGAGCCGACCACGGGGGTGTCGACCTTAAGGACGCCCTCGTTGCTCATTTGCGCGTCTCCGGCCATGAGGTGCACGACCTGGGCACGCACGGTCATGGCAGTGTCGACTACCCAGACTTTGCCGACCAAGTCACTTCCCGTGTTTTGGATGGATCGGTGGACGCTGGCATGCTGGTTTGCACCACTGGCATCGGGATGAGCATCGCGGCCAACCGTCATCCCGGTATCCAGGCAAGTTTGGTGAGCGACACAGAGACCGCCGCCATCACCCGGGAGCACAACAACAGCAATGTTCTGGTGCTTTCCGCCAAGAAAACTTCTCCTGATCAAGGACGTGAAATCGCAGATACCTGGCTGAAAACCCCATTCGCCGGCGGTAGACACGAACGTAGAGTCAACAAGATGAACCAAGCCAAGAGCCCCACCGACATCCTAGCCACCACAGACCCTGAAATCGCCGCAATCATCGTCGGCGAGCGGGAGCGTCAGCAGAACCACATTGAACTCATCGCGAGCGAGAACTTCACGAGCCGCGCCGTCATGGCGGCACAAGGTTCATGCCTCACGAACAAGTATGCTGAAGGTTATCCGGGTAAGCGTTGGTACGGCGGCTGCGAGGAAGTGGACAAAGCAGAGGAACTAGCCATTCACCGTGCCTGCAAGTTGTTCGGAGCCAAGTTTGCCAACGTTCAGCCCCACTCTGGTTCACAAGCGAATGCTGCGGTTTACTTCAGTGTGCTTCAGCCAGGAGACAAGGTGCTGGGGATGAATCTCGCCCACGGAGGCCACCTTACTCATGGAAATCCGGCTAACTTCTCAGGTCGCTTCTATCAATTTTGCCAATACGGCGTCAGCCAGAAAGATGAGCGCATCGACTATGATGAGCTTGCAGAGGTAGCTGCCCGTGAGAAGCCCAAAATGATCACCGCAGGCGCTTCAGCCTACCCCCGGATCATCGACTTCAAGCGGATGAGTGAGATCGCTAAGAGCGTGGGAGCTTACCTGTTTGTGGATATGGCCCACATCGCTGGACTCGTGGCAGGCGGCGTCCACCCAAGCCCGATGGAGCATGCTGACTTCGTCACTACCACCACGCACAAAAGCCTCAGAGGCCCACGTGGAGGCATGATCCTCACTAACAACGAGGAACTGATCAAGAAAATCAACTCGCAAGTCTTCCCTGGTGTCCAGGGTGGTCCGCTCATGCACGTTATTGCCGCCAAAGCGGTGTGTTTCCATGAAGCATTGCAACCTGGGTTTGCTGAGTATCAGCAGCAAGTCGTCAAGAATGCACAGGCACTGGCTGCAAGTTTGGCTAGCCACGGCTACCGCATCGTGAGCGGAGGAACGGACAATCACCTCATGCTCGTCGACCTCCGTCCAAAAGGTCTTAACGGCAAAGTAGCCAGCGAAACACTCGATCACGCAGGGATTACTGTTAACAAGAACGGTATCCCGTTTGATACAGAAAAGATTACTCTCGGCGGTGGTATCCGCATTGGCACACCAGCTGTCACCACACGCGGCATGAAAGAGGCCGAGATGGCACAGATTGGCGACTGGATTCACCGAGCACTTGAGAACAAAGACAACGCGGGAGTGCTCGCTGAGATCAAGGGACAAGTCGCTGCCATCAATCAGCGCTTTCCACTGCCCTGATTATCGAGGAGCCTCTCTTAGCAAGCTTTAGATCGTCCTCCGACCCTCAAGGGCACGGAATAAGGTCATTTCGTCAACGTGATCAAGTCCACCACCCGCTGGCATGCCTTGTGCCAGCCGAGTGACCTTAATCTCAGCTCGCCGTAGAAGATCAGCGATGTAGTTGGCAGTAGCCTCACCTTCGACATCACTACTCAAAGCCAAGATCACCTCCTCGGCCGGAAGATCTCTCACACGATGCAAAAGAGGAGCGATACGCAGATCCTCCGGAGTCACATTGTCTAGCGGCGACAACTTGCCTCCCAACACGTGGTATTGCCCACGGAACGCGCCAGATCGCTCAAGTCGCAGCACATCGGCAGCCTGCTCCACCACGCAAACGACTGCACGCTGGCGGCGATCATCGGAACACAAGGCACACTGAGTTCCGCACTCGGAGTAGAAGCCGCAAGCTTCACACATTTCCACGCTAGAACCTAGAGCCTTTAGCGCGTCTGCCAGTTGAGGTGCCTGAGTAGCCCCCGTGGAAAGCAACCATAAAACCAGCCGCTCTGCACTTCGTGGTCCAATTCCTGGAAGGGACTTCAACTGCCAAATCAACTGCCGGATTGGCGCTGGATACTCAAGTGCAGCCATTTCGTATCAGTCCTCCGCCTTGGCACGCTTCAAAAAATAGTTAAGGGGCCGATCCTCGATCCCATCAACTTTTGCGGCTTCAAAGTGCTCCCTAGCGGCCTTCTTTTGGCCACCACGCAAAGCCACAACACCCTTCCAGAAAGCCTCTTTTGCAGCCGTTTGTTCAGGAGAGAGTTCGCCTTTGAGGCCCAGGACTTCATAAACCTCCCCTGGTGCCTTCATGCCGGTCAAGACTGCTATTTCCACGGGCCGGACCTCGATCTTCTCTTCCAATGCCTTTTGAGCAGCAGGCGAAATCAATAGTTTCGAACCGTAAGCTCGATTCATCTCACTCAATTGCACGCTCTGCTCCACAGATGCTCCAACTAGTCCGTAATGCTGAAACTCTTCATACCCCATTAGGCCGCAGGTTACTTTGCCGCAGGCGACACCGATGCCAAACTCCACTGGCGTTTCCCATCTGTTTCTCAGTTCCTTCACCACGTCTTCAAGGGCAGAACGCAATGCCATTGCCGCACTGCAAGCCTCGCTCACGTGCTCTGCGCTTAGCACAGGGAAGCCAAAATGAGCAACGACTTGCCCTGGGCCACTGAGTTCAAGATAACCGCCCATAGCGATGAGCTTGTCCCCCACTTCTTCCTGCATCAGGGACACGATTTGTTCCACATCAAAGGCCTGCTGCTTCTCCGATAGCTCGGCAAGATTCAAAATGCGGCATGTAACCGTAGTAGCATCTCTCTGGCCTGATAACTTCACTGGCTCGCGATCTAAAACCAACTGGCTGAACACATCCTCGCGCAAGCGACTCACAAAAAACTCTCTAAATGCTCGCACACGGCCACCACGCTCACTGCCTGCGATCCACAGACCACCCAGTCCAGCTAATGCAGCGGCAAGCCAGCCAGAAAGTGGCTCAAACGCAAAACCACGCATCTTCAGCACAATAGACAGAGTGCCAGTCAAAAACATGACTGCTCCAATGAACAAAACTCCCCTGCCCTGCTGACGAAGCCCAGCACAAACCGCAGCAGAAATGAACGCCACAGCAGTTTGGTAAGCATACTGCCAAGGTCGCATGGGCTCACCGTGAAGCCAATCCTCCGAGGCTCGAGCAAAGAAGCCCTTCTGCTCCAACAACAGCACGACAGAGCACGCCACCACGGCCACCAACAGCACGCCCGGCCCTTGTTGACGAGTCCACCTCATGAACGTGCTCCCCCCTCTGAAGGATCACGATAGGATTTTGCCACCAAGTCACTCAAATAGGCATCAGGCGCGGTAATCGCGTCACGGTTCAGTGAGAAAACACGGCTGCCCGTATTCCGAACGACTAACTGTAGCCCGAAGGGGAAGTCTTTGAACAACCTAGCGCACAAATCGTGAACCGTAGCTCCTTCTTGCTCACAACGCTCCAGAAGCGCATGGATGGCGTCCGGCTCAAACTTTAAGTCCAAGTCATTTTCCGCTTTAAATCGCTCACAAAAATCACGTGCTTGATGAGTTCGCGGATCGTTCGAGAGCGAACGAGCTGCTTCCCTGCATAGTTCAAGCACTACTGACGGTTCGTTGACGAGTTGACCGCTAACTTCCAGTACTGGCAGACCAAGACTTGGTAGCTCGAACTTAAAGTCACGCAATACTCGCTCCCAAGCCGTGACCAAACCCCGCGCACCGGTCTTCTCTTGCGCTGCACGTTCCGCGATAACTTTCATCGCCTCATCTGAGAAACGCGCCTCTATGCCGTAGGCACCAAACTCCTTCTCAAACTGACGGATGATGCTCCCAGCCGAGCGCTTCATGATTTCGTAAAGATCATCTGCAATCAGCGAATCACAGACAACACGCACCGGAAGTCTCCCAATAAACTCGGCTTCAAATCCATAGTCGATCAAATCTTGTGTCTCCGCCTGCCTCATCAACCCCTCCCCCGAGGGACGTTCCTTTGACTGGGCAGAGAAGCCGATAGATCCCTTACTGACACGATTTTCCACCACTTTTTCGAGTCCTGCAAACGCGCCACTCACGATGAACAAGATGTTCCGCGTATTGATAACCGCCTTGCCGCCGAGAGCACCCTTGCGAGTGTCAAACATCATCTGCATCTGAGCTCGCATATCGTTTGGTGCATAGAGAGGCACTTCCGTCTCCTCCATGAGCTTAAGCAGCGCTGTTTGAACTCCCCTGCCGCTCACATCCCGGCTAAGACGCCCACTCGGGGTTGCGAGCTTGTCCACTTCATCGAGGTAAATGATGCCGTGCTCGGCAAGTTCTATCGAGCCTCCGGCTTTTGCCACCAAGTCCCGCACCAAATCGTCCACGTCACCTCCGACATAGCCGGTCTCGCTAAACTTTGTGGCATCTGCCTTCACAAACGGCACGCCAATCAGCTCTGCGATGTGTTTGACGAGGTAAGTTTTGCCAACACCGGTGGGCCCGAGAATGATGACGTTCTGCTTGCTGAACTCCACGTTCTCACCGCGATCACGGTGCGCGCGGATGATCCGCGCGTGGTTGTAGTGATCACACACGGCAGTAGCGAGCACTTTCTTCGCTTCGTCCTGGCGAATCACGTATTTGTCCAAGTGCTCTTTAATCTCGGCAGGTTTGAGCCTGAACTCAAAGATCGGGCTGAGGTCCACCTCGGGAGAGGGTGGCTCTTCCTCGCGGTCCTCGGGTGTCTCAGTAGGCGAACCACCGGGCCCCTCCACGCGAGTGAAAAGCACTTGGCCTCCCAGGCTGTTCTTGATGAAATCTTCCAGCTTCCGCGTAATCTCCTCGGGTGTTCCCGGCTTTGGCGGATCGTCTTTGGTATCACTCATGGTTTTTTGCTTTGGGGGCATCAAACATTCCTGCTCCAAGTCGCCAAGCAAGCCCTGAAAACGCCAGTTTCCTCATCTCATGACCTTCCGCGCCTGTTTTATCGTGCCATTTCTGGCCCCGGTTGCCCTAGCCGCCGCAGAACCACCCCATACGATTGCGGGATTCCTTTCGGAGCATTGCCTCGACTGCCACGATTCCTCCGTCAAGAAGGCTGGGCTTGATCTCTCCGCTGCCACCTGGAATCTGAGTGACACTAACTCCTTCGATTTATGGGTAAAGGTCCACGACCGAGTAGCCAAGGGTGAAATGCCTCCAATCAAGCGCCCCAGACCGGAGCCATCCTCCGCATCGTCCTTCCTACAAGCATTCTTCAGGCCCCTTCACGAGACCAGCCTGCAAAAACAGCAGGCACAAGGCCGCACCAAGGGACGTCGGCTTAATCGCATCGAATACGAGAATACAGTTCAGGACCTTCTCCAAATCAGCACACCACTGGCCGGGTATCTTCCAGAAGATACTCCAATGCACGGTTTCGATACAGTGGCAGACGGACTTCGATTCTCTCAGCTTCAGTTGGAGAAGTATCTGGAGGCGGCAGATGTCGCCTTGGATTCAGCGATTGATCTCCGCGTTCCGGTAGATGCGACCAGCGCCCGCTATTTCTACAAGAACGAGAAGTCGGTGATCGAAAATCTATCTTCGCCCGATGATCCCCCCACAGACCCGAAGAAGAAATATCAACGCAAGCGCCAGGTCTTTCGAAACTTGCCGGATGCCACGGTGCTCTTTACGGACGCAGATTACCAGCTTGGTGTGAAACAGTTCGCACCCAGACGTTCGGGTATTTATCGATTCCGCATCTCAGCCTACGGCTACCAAAGCGATGGCGAACCCATCTCGCTCAGGCTCTACGCAAACAACTACCAGATTGGCAAACGGTTACTAGGAACTTGGGACATGCCGCCCGACAAACCACGTGAGGTAGAAGTCACAGCACAAGTGAACCGAAATGAACACATCATGGTACTGCCGTATCGGGTTGGGTTCGGCAAAGACGGTCGGAGACTCAGTGACTACGATACCACCTCACAGTTTGATGGACGCGGACTCGCGGTGCAATGGATCGAAGTGGAAGGCCCCCTCGGTGTCAATATCGGTGCCAAGCCTTCTGTGACTGCTTTGTTTGGTGACATCCCAGTCGTGGAAGTGGACAAGCGCGGTAACAAGAACCAGTGGGACATAGATCGTGCCATCGGCTTCGAGCTCGCGCCGAAATCTCCGGAACAAGACCTAAAAGACACCTTGGAGAAGATTGCGGCTAAAGCATTCCGGCGACCTTTGGAAGCTGGTGAGACGGACTCGATAGTGACTTTAGCCATCACTTCACTGAAGAATGGCTCAAACTTCGTCGATGCAGCCAAAGTGGGATTCCGCGCCATCCTTACCTCGCCACAGCTCCTGCTTTTTGATGAAGCTCCCGGACCACGGCTCTCCGGCTATGCATTAGCGTCAAGGCTGTCCTATTTTCTCTGGAGCACTCTACCTGATGAATCCCTCTTGAAATTGGCAGCTGCCGACAAGCTATCAGATACCGCGATTCTAAAGGGAGAGATCGCGCGGATGCTCCGCGATCCCCGCCATCTCGAGTTTGTTAAAAACTTTGCCGGCCAGTGGCTAGACCTCAGAGCTATTGACGCCACCTCGCCCGATCCCAGCTTGTACCCTGAGTTCGATGAGATGCTCAAACTCGCTATGGTTGGAGAGACTGAGTCCTTTTTTGAGCACATTCTGACCAATGATCTGCCGGTGACCCATTTCATCCACTCAGACTTCATCACCATCAACTCGCGACTCGCCAGACATTACGGAATCGGGCAGGAGACCGCCATCGACGAGCGCTTTGTGCGAGTCAGCCTACCTCAAAATCATGAACGCGGTGGGGTGTTAACCCAAGCCAGTGTTCTCAAGGTCACCGCAAACGGTACGGTGTCCTCACCCGTGCTGCGTGGAGCATGGGTCATGAAACGCATCCTCGGAGAGCCACCCTCCCCCCGCCTCCAGGAATCGCAGGAGTTGAGCCAGATACACGCGGCGCAAATACCATACGCGAACTCCTCGCCAAGCACCGCAACTCGGAAACTTGTGCCTCGTGCCACAGCAAAATGGACCCTCCAGGCTTTGCCTTGGAGAGCTTTGACGTGATCGGAGGCTGGCGAGAGCGTTACAGGTCAAAAGATCATGGCGAACGGCCAGCCGACCGGTTGGATAATCGCGGGGTGTGGCAGTATAAGGTGAATCTGCCAGTCGATGCGTCTGGAGAACTGCCAGACGGCTCCAAGTTCAGCGGAATCCGAGATTTCAAGACACTGCTGCTCAAGAATCCAGAGAATGTTCAGCGTTGCCTGGCCGAGAAACTTCTAACCTACGCCACGGGTGCCGCTCCGAGTTTTGCGGACCGTTCGACAGTGGCTGCTATTGTAAAAGCTGCTTCGGATAGCGGCTGCGGCTTGAAATCTCTCGTCACTCAGGTCATTCTGAGTCCTGCCTTCCAGTCAAAGTAATCTTACCACCATGAAACGCATCGCTTTCGTCTCCACTCTCAGTCTTGCCGCCGCCTTTTTGTCCATCAATGCTGAGGAGAAAGGTAACTGGATGCCTCTCTTTAATGGCAAAGATTTCAGTGGCTGGGCTCAACACAGCGGCACCGCAGAGTATCGGGTAGAAGATGGCTGTGTGGTGGGCAAAACAGTTGCTGGCACTGGCAACTCCTTCATGTGCACCACAAAGGAGTATGGCGACTTCATTCTTGAGTTTGAGTTCAAAGTGCCTGAAGGCATGAACTCCGGCGTTCAGTTTCGCAGCCTCTTTTACGACAAAGACACAGAAGTGGAGATTGCAGGCAAGAATAAGAAGTTTCCCGCAGACCGTGTGCACGGCTATCAGTTTGAGATCGACCCATCGCCACGTGCTTACACCGGCGGGATCTATGACGAAGCTCGTCGTGGATGGCTTAAAGATCTAAAGGAGAATGAAGCTGCACGGAAAGCATTCAAGAGTGGCGAGTGGAACACAGGACGCATTGAGTGCAAGGGGGACTCCATCAAGACCTTCATCAATGGCGTTATGGCCACCGACGTCAAAGACAGCCTTACCACCAAAGGCATCATCGCTCTTCAAGTGCACGGCATTGGCAACAAGAAGGAAGCTGTAGGCAAGGAAATCCGCTGGAGAAACATCCGCATCCAAGAGCTATAATCACAGCTCACTCATCCCACCGCGCTTGATCCAAGAGTTAAGCGTCTCATAACGCGAGATGTCGAACTTTGCCGTGTGGCCAAACGGCGCGGCGTTTACACTACCAAGCGCGAGTTGTCCCGCCTCAATCCGAAGGCGGGCAAACGTGTCTCCCTGTGCCTTCATGTAGAAGTCAGGATGTTCTTGAACGATCATCTCCTGCACATCTTCAGGATATACCGAAAGACCTTTGAAGTAATGATGCCCATTTCGTTCGACGTGCTCGATCCCAAGGGCTGCGGCCATCGCCACATCCTTGACCATCGCCACAGGTCCAATGCTCGCCAGATCTTCGCCTGAAAGGACTGTCGCTACACTCTGGCGCTTCAGCAGAGCTGCATTGGCCAGCCCTTTGACGATCCCTTTGCAGTTCTTGTGGCTCGTCCCCCGATATCCCAACGATAAAGCACGGGGAAGATCCTCCAATGAGCCATCAGACTCATCAATAATCATCGGCGGTGCATCCTTCCATGCATCAATCACCTTCTTCACGGGATCGCTTATGGCTACTGCGCGATAAAGCGGTTGCTCAATCAACACCACGCTGTCCATCATCCGCTTCAAGGCTGGTTCAGTTCGAATGCGATCATAGAAATCGCAAAACTCGGCCAACTCAAAAAACTGTTCATTCCCATCCAATGTGCACTGATATCCCGACAGGCATTCCGCATCGAGAACTGCGGCGATTTGCTTCAGGCGGGCCACATCTGCATCGGCTTTACCGCTGATCTTCAACTTAAACCACTTCAACCCATACGCGCGGATGGATTCGACCAGCGTGTATGGCAAACCATCATCAACGGGCGAATCGGCAGCATCCTCTTCAGTCAATGGATCAGCCAAGCCTACCGTATGTCGCACCCAAACCGACGGACAAGGCTCAGGGGCCAGTGCATCCTTTGGCTGCATCCCGGACGTTTCTTCGCGTATCGCTCCCAAGTCGATATCCAGGCCATCCTCTTTCAACAAGCGATGCAAACTCACGCCAGCAGCCTTGCATAAACCATCCAAAACAGCGCGCTCAATGACACTTGTTCCAAAATTGGACAGTAGTGCAGGTATCAGCGCATGATCAGCCCACCTCTTTTGCTCTTCATACACCGCCCGCCACCATTCAAAAAAACTGGTCGCCCTTTCTGCCGCCACTCGGCCGATACGTGAGGCGTTCTGAATCACCGCTAGCATCTCAGCCAAATCGGTCTCAAACAAAGTCTCAGGATTCTTTGTGAACCACTTTGGCGGCAATCCCTCAGAAGCAATGCCTCTCACGTGAGTCCGATCATTAACGATCAAATCCACTCCGATAAACAAGTGTGGCAACGAAGACATGCTTGCGATTCCGTATTTGAACGGGAACCGTGTCCGCATGGGCAGAACATGAAAGTGGACAGCCTCAATTTGAAACTTCATGCCGCAGCCTTGCAGAGCCGTATGGATTATCAAGAGAGTTGCCTATTAGAACAAGCACGGTGAGCAGATGTTGTATACTTCGCCCATGAGCAATAACGAAAACCACCACGACGACACCATTCGCCGTGTCACCGAAGCCGCCGATGACATCGAGAACAAGTTCGTCAAACAGAAGGCCCTGAAGAACCTGCTCGAACATGGAAAGATCATGTTGGAGATGGTCAAAGACTATGCTGCGCGCCGTTACCGCGAGGTGCCCTACTGGGCTATAGGTGCTATTTCCTTGGCTCTGCTCTACGTCATCAATCCTCTCGATGTCGTGCCTGACGTTCTGTTCGGAATCGGATACCTTGACGACGCCACTGTGATCGCCTTCTGCCTTCGCCTGATTGAAAAAGAACTGGAGAAATACCGAGCATGGAAGGCCAAATCTGGTCAGGACAGCAAGATCGTGGACGTGTAGATGCCGCTACTCCTCGTAGCGCCCAATAAACGTGATCGCGCCATCATCTTGCCGCCTCCCGATCAGCGTTAGCTTCACTTGAAGCAATCCAACCCTGCCAATGCTCTCGGCCACCCGCGTTTCGTACTGTTCCGTTAGAATAGCAGACACAGCTGCATAGCGATCTGCTCCAACATTGAGTCGTTGAAGCGCTTGGCTCACGGACATTCTGGAGTCATCACTTGTGCGGGCAAGTCCGTCCTCACCATTGCGCTCAGCAATGAAATTGGCAGCGTCTGCGTCAGAGCAGCCTGTCACCGCCATGAGCACGTCCTTTGACGCGGAGCGGATATAAACGGTTCCGACAGAGTGAATCGTGAAGTAATCCCGCCACTCGGGCTTTGCCTTGGCCACTTTGTCAAAGCCACGAACAAGTAGTAACTCCTCAATGGACGAAAAGGGCTGTTGCCGAGGCAAATTGAAAATACCAAACTGCTGGTAGTACTCCGACTCCGCTCCTTGTGGTCGGACATCGGAATCATTGTCCACCCAATCTGCCAACGAGTCCGCAGCAGTCGTGGCGTCTTCAGCATTGAGTCCCCAAATGATGAAAATCGAGTAGATGGACTCCTTGGCACGTTCGTCGGTCACATAGTTCACTGGCAGCTTGGCTTCTTCGACGTCGGTGCGGAAGGTTATGGATGAGTCTGTGCCAGTGACGGGCATCTCCATATCCACCGAGGCAAAAACTCCATTCTGAAAAGCCACTTCTGCACCAGACTCCGCCAAATGAAGTGCGCGGAACCGATTGGCTGCCAACGAGGACTCCCTAACAGAGAAGTCAATGTATTTCACGGTAGAACCCACCGTGAACGACATCAACATAATGGCCCAGATCATCAGCATCAGCGCAGATGCGCGCGAACGACGGGGACTGCCCAGCGAGTCAACGCCGTTGGACGATCTACACTGGCCTGAACGCAGATTCTTCATGACTATCGTGGTGTCGTCGGCTGAGCTGTAGTCGCTGGCTGCTGTCCTTGGCCCGTTGGGTTGGAAGACGTTGATGTCGTGGTGGTTGTAGAAGTGCTGCCCTGGGGCTGGCCACGCCCTTCACGTAGAGTTTTGATAGGAAGCGCAAACACCAACCTCAGCGGCGTAAGCCTGCCCTCCATTTGCAACTGCACTTCAATGAGATCTGGCAATGCCGTCTCTGACCATTCATCTAACCACTCGTCTGAAGACTCTTTCCAAAATCGCCAATGCAAATTGGCCACCTCTCGCAGTAGCGGCATCCAATAGCGTCCTTGTTCATCTGGAGGATTCTCCGGGTTTGCTGTCAGTTCGCCCCCAAGGTCTTCTGTGTTCGTTGCAGGGATGATGTCAGCCCTAGAAATGCCAATGTTGTATCTCGGAGTTCCATCTTCAAAGGAGGGATTCAATGCATTCAGGCCAAGCGCGATGATCGTCTCCTGATAAGAGACAGGATTTGCACCGAAGGCAAAAGCTGTGGGCATACCAGCAATACCCAGCTCTTGAGGTCCCTCCGGTATATTGCTGTCTATTGGCTTAAGGGACAGCGTGGCGGAGTTTGGTAACGACTGGAAGGTCAGACGGCACAGTTCAAGAAACCTATGCACCTGGTCATTCTCGCTTTGGATGCGTTCAATGTCCGCAGCGCCCTTCACAGAGCCACGAATGATCGCAAACAACGTAGTGGTGATCATTCCAAGAATCACAAGCGCGATGACCACTTCTAACAAAGAGAAGCCCTTTTTGTCCCTCATTGCTTCTTCCTCCTCGCGTCTTCTTCGTCTGACACATGGACCCATACAAACACCGTCTCGTCACGCATCTGTCCGCCAGCCAAATACTCTGCTTTCACCGTCAGGGTGTACATGTCCTCCACAGTTCGACCTTCTGTGGATTTCAGTTCGAGCGGTTCCACCGTTGAAGTAAGCGTCAGTTCAAGATTCGCATCTTGTATGCTTGTCGCCATGTCTGCGACTGGCTTCCGCCGCATTTCTTCAAGAAATGATCGCATGGCGAGCCGAACGGCATAGTCACGATTAAGGATGTTTGCTGTGGCCAGCGAGTTGTTCAGTGCCTTTGCGAGTCCCAGCACAGAGATGGCGAAGATCGACAACGCGATGATCAACTCCAGCAAAATGTAGCCCGTGCGCCTCATGTCCTAGAACGTTGAAGTCTCCTTCACGATGTCCACGGTCAATGCAGAGAACTCAACTGAGATTGATGCGCTCTCGTTGCTTAGCGAGACCTTAATGGGATCACAAATGCCACTCGGCTGAAACACCCATAACTTCACGATTTCCCCCTCCACCATAGTAGGCGCTGGTTCATGCCAGTATTGCACACTGGTCACAGTACCCGTCGGCAACAGGTAGCGCTCTACCCACTCCGGCTTGATGTAGGCTTCCTGAGAGGACTCAGCAGCCGCGGCTGTACTTCCAGCGGGTGTGTCTCCAGGTGTCATTCCTGTCAATGCAGCGACCATGGCCTGATTTTCCCCTCCATCGGCATCAGGATCAGGCTCATCGATTTCAAGTCCGGCTTCCGCTGCCGTATCCGCCACTTGGATGAACTCAGTCAATGACGCTGCAGTGAGGTAAGGATCAAAGTAACGCGTGGCGTAAAACCCACCGGCCGTGAACGCAATTTGATAAGGCCGCTTCTCCTGTATGGCACGCAACCGCGCTTCTTTGGCCATACTCAATAGTTCCGAGATAGGCGCACGCGCTTCCCGCTCACGTTGGATGCCCCTAAAGGTGGGCACCGTGGCAGCAGCCAGCACGGCGAGGATCGTCATCACGATGACGATCTCGATCAACGTGAAACCGCCAGAACTGCGTCTCATCACCGCTTAGTTCGTTGCCGTGTTCTTGAAGTTGCCAATGTCATCAGCGGTGCCGTCCTGGCCATCTTTACCTACGGACCACATGTCGAATGCCTTTTTGGACTTCACCGCTGGGTAAGCATACTTGTAAGCCTGTCCCCAAGGGTCCTTCGGCTCATCTTCCAGCAACTGTGTCCAACGCTCTGGCACAGGCTCAGAAGTTGGCTTCTCCACCAGCGCCTTGATGCCTTGCTCTGTCGTTGGCATGCGGCCAGCTCGGGATTCATAGAGCTGCAACTGAGTGCTGATCGCCTGAATATCAGACTCCACGCGGCTTTCCTTGGCCACATCCACGTTGCCCTTTAGCAAGTAAACCGCTGATGCTCCCAGAATGGCCAAGATGGTCATGACGATGACGATTTCCAACAAGGTGAATCCCTGGGCGCGGAAGATGAGACGTGTGTTTTTCATGAATGGTGATGTAACGATGTTCTCGGGCTGAAGTTGCGATTCAAGTCTGGTGTCTGCTGTCTGAAAATCTTTGGTCCTCCTACGCTTTCCCGCGAATACCTTGGGAAGTCTGGAAGATGGCAGTCACAATGCTGTAGGCAACTACTCCCACGATCACCGCCATGAAAATCATGATCACTGGCGAGATCAATGTCGTCAACCGCTTGATCTTCTTGTCCAGTTCCTTGTCGTAACGCACCGCAGACTTTTCCAAAGATTTGCCCAGTGCCCCGGTCTGTTCTCCCACGGCGATCATGTCCACCATCAGGTTCGGGAAACTACCCACTTTCTTGAGAGAACTCGACAGTGGTGCACCTTCGCCCACCAATCCAACAGCTCGGGCTAAAACTTCTTGCAGATGCACGTTGGTCATCGCACGCGCAGCTAGTTTTAGCCCGTTCAATAGGGGCACACCATTCGTCACCAGATTGCCCAGCGATGAAGCAAACTGAGCGTAAAGACGGGTGCTAATCACAGGCCCAAACAATGGCAATTGCAGCTGATTCTGATGCCACCACATCTTGCCTTTCGGAGTGGAAACATAGCCTTTGAACAAAATGAAGCCCCCAACAGCCACAGAAACTAACAACCACCACCAATTGCCTAGGAAAGCGCTAAACGACATGAGCAACTCTGTGGCCAGAGGCATCTTGGTGCCAGAGTCCTTCAGGAGATCCGTCAACTGCGGCACCAACACGGTCATGAATACGATGAGCAGGGCGATACAAGCTAGGATCAACAATGCGGGGTAAATCATTGCCTGCGTCACCTTGCTTTGTAGTTCCTGAATCACCGTCATGTTTGCAGCAAGCCGCCGCAGAACCTCGGACAAAGAGCCGGTCACCTCGCCCGCAGACACGAGATTCAAATAGAGGTCATCAAACGAAGGCGAGGCCTTCTTTAGCGCCTTGGACACAGTGGCACCCTCACGCAACTCATTGCGCAATATCCCCGAGATGCGCTTAATGGCGACAGAGTCCTGCCGTTCCTCCAAGATTCGCAACGCCTGATCAATCTGCAAACCACCGTCCAGCAGATCAGCCAGTTCTTCCGTGAACAAGATCATCTGGGCACGCTTCAGCCGCACGGGCTCAGCGCTCGTCGCCTCTTCCACCGCCTTCCTCTTCGTCTGGCTCGCCTCCTCCGTCACCTTGACAGGCGTCAGCGCCTGAGCCTCCAATTTTTTGAATGCATCCGCACGCGATGACGCCTGCACCTTGCCAGACGACTGCTGACCTGCGGATGAGATGGCGATGTAAGTAAAGCTAGGCACGTCGTTCGCTAGTTCATCCTCCCCTACTCACTCGCTGCCGTCACCGTCAGCACCTCCTGCAATGTCGTGATGCCCTGGATGGCCTTCATGAATCCGTACTGCCGCATCGGGATCATCCCGTCTGCAAACGCTTGGGCCTTCATCTCGGCCACCGGTGCGCGATCATTGATCTTTTGCGCCAAAGAAGGCGTCATCTGGCAGATCTCCATGATCGCTAACCGCCCCAGGAAGCCAGTGCCACGGCACTGACGACAGCCCAAAGGTGAGCGCAGTTGATGCTTCTGATCAAGCGGGAATCCCACGCTCTCCAGCATAGCATCATCCAGATCCCGAGCGGGGGTGTTGCACGCTGGGCACAGCGTACGCACCAGCCGTTGAGCCTGAAAAGCTCGAACGGATGACGAGACGAGGAACGGCTCAATCCCCATATCCAGCAGACGCGATATCCCTGAAACCGCATCATTAGTATGCAGCGTGCTTAGCACCAAGTGCCCAGTCAGCGCACCGCGAATAGCAATCTCCACCGTCTCCTGGTCACGCATCTCACCCACCATGATCACGTTAGGATCACCCCGAAGTATCGATCTCAATCCAGCCGCAAACGTCAGATCGATCTCTGGCTTCACCGCAATCTGTACCACACCATCGAGCTTATTCTCGACTGGATCCTCAATCGTTACAATGCGCCTGTCCTTAGTGTTCAACTCACGCAGGAGCGTATAAAGCGTGGTAGACTTACCTGAGCCCGTTGGGCCTGTTACCAAGATGATCCCGTTTGGCATCGCGATCAGTTTTCGCAAAATCGCTTCATTATGCTCATCCAAGCCAAGCTTGCTAAAGTCAAACTTTTGCCTGGTCAGCAAACGCAGCGCCACCGACTCACCATTGACACTCGGAATCGTAGCCACCCGCACGTCGATTGGGTCACCATCCAACTCGAGATTGATCCGGCCATCCTGAGGCAACCTCCGCTCAGCAATATCCAGGTGTGCCATGATCTTTAAACGCGAAACGAGAGAAGCCTGCAACAGACGCATGTTCGGTGGCACCGGCACTTCGGTAAGCTTACCGTCAATACGATAGCGAATGCGCAGATCACGCTCCAGAGGCTCCACATGGATATCCGTAGCACGCTCCCGCAATGCCTCACGGAAGATCTGATTCACAAAGTTCATCACCGTGGCTTCCTCGTCCGCCTCGTCCAACACGTTAACCTCTTGTTTGAGGTCATCCGCATCCATATCCTCCCTGCCCTCCAGCAGTTCTTCAAAGTTCTCCGCACCCACACCATACCCTTGGTGGAGTGCATCAAGGATGCGGTGGCGGCTTGCAATCTGCCACTTCACTCGTTTGCGAAACTCTTGTCCCACCGCCTGACGCGCATCCAAGTCAAAGGGATCATAAGTTAGAAGCGTTGCTTCCAAACCACTCACATGAGCGGGATACAAACGATACCGGAGCGCCAGCTTGGCCGGAAACTTAGCGTGCAATCCCCCCTCTGGAGCCTCCAACTCCGCTCCCTCGTAATACGGCATCTTCAGGCTTGCCGCCAGAGCCTCAAAAAAAGCCTCCTCCTCCACAAGACTAGCATCCAGCACTGCCGCGACCAGCGGCTGACGCTTCTCCTGAGCTTCCTCCAGCGTCTCTCGGCACCGCAACGCATTCTGGCAACCCGCATCCATGGCAGTCTGGGTCAGCAAGTCGATAATACCGGTAGAAAGGGCGCTAGTCGATGTAGGGGGCATTTGGCAGGCAATGAAACGCACTCAGCGCATGGAAGTTGCGGCGAGTCAACATAACCACCATTTCCAGTCAACCCTACCGACAACCCGCCCCGCCGAGGCCCACAAAATGAGAAAATCCACCCCCTCATTGACAACTGCCAAGCACTCCCTACCTTCTGCGCTCACTTAGGTGAAAACGGCGAGGTAGCAAAGTGGTAATGCACTGGTCTGCAAAACCGGTATGCGCGGGTTCAATTCCCGCCCTCGCCTCCACTGGAAACAAGCGAAAAGCCTTATAAATCAAGGCTTCCGCCGGGAAGACCGAGGGAAAGCACTTCAGCGACCGATAGCGGAGTTTTGCAGCCTTTTGTGGAGAAAAACGGATACAAAACGGATACAATTCCAAGCCTTACCGAGGGCGGTAGGCTCCTAGGTTGTCGCTGGGGGGGTGACCTGTTAATCCTCTACCCTTTGCCGCATGTCCTTTCCGTTCGGGTATGAAGGTGTGAAAGCGCCTTTCTCATGAGGCTAATCAGATCGACTGGCGCTAGTAGCTCTACCGTGTTTACCCTTAGCTCTGCGGGGAATAGTGACTGGAACGCGGTGGATTCTACTCGCTGTTTGGTCCGTAGTGGTTCCCTTCCGTCGAGGGTAGATACTCCCGCCGTAGCGCCCCGTAGAGGTTCAGAAGCCCGTCCTCCGCCTCCAGCGCCTCCCTAAGTGCAGCTAGTGGAGCCTCGTCCACCATTACCTCGAACGTTCGTTCTATCTGCCGCTCCAGTTCCCAATCCGGTTTGTCCTCCTCCAGTTCTGGAAGACTTTGGATGGTCATTCGGTGAGTCAGTTGCCTGAGTTCCTCGTATTCCGCCCGAAAGTCATCCGAGTTGATTAGCCATACCATCAACCCGCTCACACATTTCTGCCTCAGTGAGTGCATTGAGTTCGATTCGATCTCTGTCGGTGCGGTTGAGTTCATTTCCAAGCTCCTGCCTGAAATGGATTATATGAGGCGATTTCAATTTCAGCAATGTGTTTGGAGATCGCTACTCACTGCCGCTGCAAAAAGACAATCTCAAAAGGTCATCCACATCAACTCACGGAACCGCTCTGGAGCGTGATAGGCGAGGGCACTCTTGATCAGTTCATCTACCGCTGAACGGGCTTCTTTTTGGTCAGCAGTGAGATCGGAGTGATGCATGAAGTTGATAGAAAATCAGATCACAGTGGGATCTAGGCCAGTGTGCATCCGTCTCGCGCGTGCGCGCATAGCCAATGCCGTCACTTCATTGGCGGTGTAGTCCACATTCCAGTTAAGGCCTGCCCGCTGGTCGAGGTCATCAAGCTCACTGTCGCTGGGCAGGTTGTTGTTCAAATGGTCCAGCGCGATGGCTAAGTTAGGAGCATCAATGCCGAGACGTGGGGCGAATCCGGCGTGGAGTATGCTAAGGTCGGTGTCGTCGTAGTTGCCGTTGTTGGCTGTTGAGGACTCGAATTGGGTTGGAGAGAATATTCTTGGTGTCCAGCTTGTTGCTAGCTGAGAGCGTTTCGAGCGCCCTCTTATTGCGCTGGAAGCGCGCCTTGGGTCCACCGCCAACAATAGACTCGGGATCGCTCAGGAAATAGTTGCTTCGGTCGGGTCTGCGTTCCGGCTCAACCAGTCCGCTTCCGCTTCTGGGGTCGCTGGTATCAGCGCCATCAGGGCTTGTTGTTCCGCTTCGCCCGGATTTATCTCCATCTGTCGAATTATTGCCTTGGTCATTTCTATCGCCGCGTCCACTGTCACGCTCGCCCACTCTAGAAGAACCCCGTGGCTTTCTAGCAGGCTAGCCATTTTGGGAGCGCCCACCATCAGCGCCCTCTTGATTTGGTTCGTCATCCCGCTGTCTATCGGCGGCCCCCCTTGCCCCTCCGACGACTGGCGATACTTCCGGCGTATTTCCTGGACCGTTTGGCGGCTGAGTGTCATCTGCTGGATACTGCGGCTCTTCGGCTGTACTATCAACAGTGTCTCATGAGAACTTGAACCCTTTGCGCCCCATTGCTCGACTCATAGATTGATCTTGGGAGGTCAGGTAGAGTTGCTTGTTACGGACGGGGAATCCTGGCTCCAGGGACTCCCGACAAACCGGGAGTCGATACTCCATGCAGAGACTGGATTGCAGCTTGTGTTGCGAACTGCTTTTGGGTCTGAGGTTAAAGGTAGCAACCCTTGCTCTCCCTCACGGCTTTCCTTGCTCACCCTCACTCGCTGAGTGTGGGTGGATGGGTGCTCCCCCTCATAGCGTTTCCGAATCATGCCGTTGGTCGCTCTCATGGCTCGTCCGTGCTTTGAGCCGAGTCGCTTGGTGCCTACCACAAACCACAGGCGGCAATCAATCCGCTTGGGTAGCCATGCTACGGGATATTTCACGAAGCGCTCCATGCCGTGTCGTCGGCTGATGTCTTTTGAGAGGTAGCCCTGCAACTTTTTCCCTCCGCCTTTGGCGTCCAGTTGGAAGGCTCTGCCCTGATTGTTTTCGAGGTTCATCTCGCTGAGCCACCAGTGACGGAGCGTAGCCTCTTGGGAGCTAGTCAGCTTTGCAGCAAATCCTATGTGAAAATGGGCTGTATCCTTTGGCGCTATTCCATGGGTGTCAGGATCAAACTCCGTCACCACGATGGAGGCAGGGAAGTGGTTGCGCTTCCGCAGGTTTTCAAGTTTACGCTTGAGTGAGGTGAGGGATCTAACGAGGTGCTCGTGTGTTTCAATGCGGCCATGAGGAGGGGTCTTGAGAGAGACCATGCACTTCCAATTTACGCTATGGGCCGTAGCAAGCAGGGAGTCCAGTTCATCCGTGGAGTAGGCGCGTGGGCGTCGCTCTCCCGTCTTTGGCCTGGGTGGCACTACTCTGCGCTTTTGCTTGGCCCTCGCTAACGGTGCCTTGAAGGAGCGCAGGACGTATGTTCGTCCGCTTTTTGAAACACTTGGTTTCATTGGGCTTCAGAGATGGAGTCCCTCTTACCTGCCCTGGGCCGGAAAGGCCTGACCTTACGAGCTTCCCAACGGTGTTGCTGCAGGAAGGCATCCAGGTCTGACTGCATGAAGCGGACATAACCAGGACGTTGAATGAACGGGATGGCTCCCGCAGTACGCCAGTCATCAAGGGTGCGGGTTGCGATGCCGAGATATGCAGCGGCTTCTCTTTTGGTGAGGAGGAAAGCGGATTGAGGGTGTGAAGTGCGAGGCATGGCGGCAGTCTGCACTTGCCACCTCTTTTTCTGTTCACGCCGGACTAGTCCCCCAATGCCGCAGACTAGTCATCTGACCAGATCGTAACCTGTCAGATTGATGCGCTGACTAGTGGAATGACTAGTCACCAAATGGTTTCTTCTTTTTTCTGTTTTTGGGATTCTTGGCTTGAGCATTCTTTGCCGCTCTCCGCCGATTCTTTAGCGCGGAGGCTTTGCGCTGTAGCGAGGTGTATTCTTGAAACTCCAGCACGATAGTGGCGGCTGCGTGAGCTTGGATGTTATCGCGTTCATCTATGCACCAAGTTTCGCGGTCTCGGAGACGCTCCTTGACGAACTTTGGCCAAAGCTCGCTCCGAGTAGCATCCCACTTCTTCCCTGGCAGCGCAATAAGAGGCACTCGGGACAATGGCACTACTGGACGGCCCTTTACGATGGTTATCGCTTGTTTGAAGAGTCTATTCTCCCTCATCTTCTCCTCGGCCTCTGCTTGGGCCAGATAGAAAGCTTCGGGGTCTGTCACTCGATGCACGTCGAAGCGGATCACTGCCAAGTGGTCTGCATCGCGTAAGCGCTGGTCGCAAAGATACAACAGCTTGAGAGCACGATCTACGCTCGGTTTGAGGGCCTCCACTTCCTCGTCATCGCCTGCCACAGGTGACAATGGGAATGGTGCTGTGCTCATTGCCACGAGTCTAGCCAGTGGCCAAGCATCCTTATGGAGTTCTGGTATCTGTTGAGCTATGGTTGCTTTGGTTTTCTTACTTTTTGGTTTCATCGAATGGGAAGATATTTGGGCTTCTCCAGCCCTGTCAAAAGCCGAGGTAAGTTGGCAATGCATACTCAACGGCTCGCCGTTTTCGTCCACGCCCTTGGATTCGGAATCGGGATTGACTGTAAGGCCGCTGTGATTGATACTTCCCAGGGGTGTTGGACTTGTTCCGGGTAGCTGATTCTCAGCCCCGTTATTTGGCAAGTTCAGCACTTCCTCTTTTGTCCAGACATCATGGAGGTAAAGACGGCGAGTGTTGGCATCGCGCATTAGTCCCGTGATACATCACTATCGGCTCGCCGTTCTCGTCCACGACCTTGGAGACGGAATCGGGGTTGACTTCACCGCCTGCAAGCGGACCATAGAGCGGTCGTCCAGGAGTATAAACCTGCGCTGTGTTGGACTTGACGCCAGCAGACGACAACCTCACCCAGACCGTTTTCCAAACGAGTCTGGGTGTGTTTTTGTTGGAGGTCTGAATCGCACGTTCAGCAGCAGCTAATTCAGCGCGGAGCTTCTCAATCTCAGCTTTTGCCTTGCGGCGAATGCTGGCGATCTCACGGCGCAGTTCCTCGGTCATTTTGCTGACCTGCGACAAGATGCTAGCCTCAGTCGCTTGGGCTTCCTGTTTTACCCTGGCCAACTCTTCCTCTAGTTGCTTCAACCTGCGAGCCTTCTCGCCTGGAGACTTGGCTTTCTTGATGCGGTTACGGGCTTCCTCTCCCGGTGTGAGAATGGCTTTGGTGAGCATCTCGCGATGACGTTCCTCCGGCGTTTTCCCCGGCTGGAACCGTGCGGCAAGAGAGCGGGCAACTTCGGTTCCTGCGATGTCATACGCCCACGACATTGAAGCCGCATCCGTCATAGCTTGGCGGTTGCCAGAAATGAGCGCATTGGCCATGATCTGCGGATTGAGGATCATCGAGCACTTCACAAGGATAGGATTGGCGATGATTTCGCCATTAGCGGCCATGTCAGCTAGCTTCTTCAGCACTCCGGCGCGGTCCTTTGCAATGAGCCTGCGGGCGGCGGCGGTCCATTCCTCATGGGTCTGGCGGATACGTTGCTCGTCGTAGGCGGAACGGATACCGCCGCGCACGCCCTCAAGGTTCGCCGCGATGTCGGATTCGTTTTGCGTTCCATCCCACCCGGCGCGCTTCCAAAGTTCAGCGAGTTCGGTATCGCTCGGGAGTCGGGAGTTAAGCTGATCGAGCGCGGCGTTGAAATCGGGATCGTCCTCTACGCCAAGGCGAGGGGCTTCGGCGGCGTGTAAGATATTGTCGTCTGTGCTGTCGTAGTTCCCGTTGTTGGCCGTGGCGGACTTGATTTGGTTGGGGGCTTTAACGGTGATCTCGTCCCGCCTGAGCAACACGCCGTCAAACTGAGGGTATTTATCAAATACATCGGGAATAACCGCTGACCTGCCGCCGTTATTAGCTTCAGTTGGCGCATTTTTGGGCGTTAGAGGTTGTTTGATGTTCAGAAACACTTCCATCGAGTTCCGTCCCCAAATCCCCACCTTTTCAGGTGAAAAATAGATGCCGCGTCCACTCAGTCCTGGCCGCTCGCCTTTTCTGAACACAACAAAATCCGGGCTGTTAGTAGCGTGAGTAACCACCATCGGCTCGCCATTCTCGTCCACGACTTTAGAGACAGAATCAGGGTTGACGGCATCGTTGACAACTTCGTGTTCAGTAAGTAGGTTCCTGTTGCCCGCCTTACTTCCCTCCCTCGGCAATTGGAGCCTAGCTGACTGGAAGTAAGCGCGGGCCTTCCTTTGGTGGACATATCGCAAAAGCCCGCCTTTAATCCACTGCTGGACGGCGGGTGCTCCTTTGTCGTAAAGGCTCAAGATCAAGTTGCCCGTGTCATCCCTGCCCACGGCTCGGTCAAGGTGGATAGCGGCCAGCACGTTTCTACCCTCGTGTTTTATCTCGGTCAGCGCGGTCACTGCGTCAGTTTCGGTAGCGGAGTCAAAGACAAAGATCGGATCGCGTAAAGCGGCTGGTATTTGTTCCACCATCTCGCGGGTGAGCGTGTGTTTACCCCCGGTGGCTTTGCCAATGACGGAAGGCGGCATCATCAGCGGCGCGTCCGACACGCCAGCGGCCCGTAGCACGGCGGGCACGCGCCCAACGGGAAGCATTTGCCGCTGGTTTGGGTTGTCGAAGTAGTCGGCTACCCGCCGCTTCCATGCAGCATCATTTGCCATCGCCTCCCAATCTCCAAACCACTTCTTGAACGCCTTGGTCCGCACTTCTACCCACTGCCGCTCGTTCAGGTTTGTGGGCTTCCCATTGGGGGCTTTCATCCAAGTTCCATCCGTCTTGGCCTTGCGGATGATCTCTGCCCGCTCGGTGTCATCGGGCTGAGGCACTTCCGCAGATCCCAGGTTGTCACCCTCAAGTAGAGTGTCGGAATCATATCCCGCTTCACGTAGACGCTCGCGGATATTGGAGATTCGCTTTGCTACCCGTGGAGTTTGCTCGCCTTCCATGTTAGCTCGGAGCGCGCCAAGTAGGTGCCTCGCTTTCTCAGAAAGTGGCTTGATCGCGGCGGCGGCTCCCAGGTTGTCACCCCGCGAAACTTGACGCACAAACCTTTCTCCGTGGGTGTTTACGATGTAATCGAACACTTGTTTAGCTCGGTCTGCATCAAAGGTCGCGTAGAAGGTATTGCCCTGCGCGGTAAACTCTCCGGTAAGCCTCAATAACGCTGGATCGCGCCAGTATTTGCCACCGTTAGCGCGTGATACCGGAACATACAGGAAGTATTGGCCATCCTGCCCTGCCATCCTGACCGTTTCCGCTTGGTTCTTAATGGTGTGACCGGACTGGATCAACTCTAGCGCATCCTCGGCGGTCGGTACCGGCAATTGAGACTGACCGCGAGAAACAATCTGCTCTGCGAGCTTCTGGTTAAGCAGAATGCCCATCTGCTGACTTCCGTCCTGCTTGGTGTAGGAGATGATTCGGCCCTTGGAGCCTCTGGCGTTCAAGTCTTTGAGCGCCGCCATCAGGTTGCCCGTCACGATGGCCTGCTTTGACTCAAACAACCATGATCGTTCCCATGCTTGTCTAGCCACCTGATCGCGGTTGCGCGGCGATAGATTCACTGGGGTGAAGAACTGGCTAAACTGAGTAACTGGCAGTTTAAGCCTGTCCTGGCTATCATTGACTCGCACAACAACAAACTGCTGTGATGGAGTGTTGAGCGTCTTGGGATCGCTGGATAACTGCACGTTCTCAACAAATGCATAGCCCTGCGTTCCATCATCCCGCTCGTAGGTGCCATTGTTGGCCGTGGCGGACTTGATTTGAGATGGAGAGAATACCATCCATGACTCGTGCGTCTTCCAGCTTGGTGACTGATCTTCCAGGAGATGCACGCCATCATAGCCAGCTTGTTGTAAGGCTTTACGAACAGGCGAGTAGTCCAGCCATTCATACACATGCCCGTAAGCGCCAGGGTCATACTTCATGATTTGTTCGTAGCTCCAGCCAGCAGCGCTTAGCGCTTTGGTGATGTCGTCCTGACGTCTGACGGTCAGAATGTTTTTGCCTATCGCGAACAATGGCATGATGTTCTCACCGATCTGCGAGCCAATGGATGCGTTTTGGCTGTATTGTTCCGCAATGGCAGGCTCGTTGGTTAGCCAAGTCTCGGCTCTTGGCGTGGTGTAGTTGTTGGCCGTCCCGTGATACATCGCCATCGGCTCGCCGTTCTCGTCCACGACTTTGGAGACGGAATCGGGGTTGACGTGCCGGACGAATGATGAAAAGCTACTAACGCTAACGCCACGAGCGGGAAGGCTTCCGCCGGATGTTGCATTTGCAGCAGTACTGATTGGGGAGGTGCCGCCCCCAGGCGTTGGCAAGCTTACGCGCTGAAGCTTTCCTTCTTTGGGCAATTGGAGCCCTCTAGATCGGAGAGTCTCCAATAGAAGCCAGTTCCACCGGATTTCTTACCCCTGAAGACCTCAGGATCAGAGCCGGTCTTGAAGGAACTGGCTTCTTGATTTGCAACTTCCTGTCTAGGCGATGGCATTGACGAGTTGCAGTGGAACCATCACTTTCACACTTCTATAAAAAGTAGTGTATCGCCTACAGCTTGGCACTACCAATACACTTAGCTCCCACGAAGAACGCATCTCATAAAAGGCATTGTTGCCCAAGCTGATCAAATTGACTTGATTGGCTGTCTTGCTGGGTGAGCTTGACTGATGATGGGTAGTGGGACGGTCGTAGAAACTGGAACAGAGAGATTTGGCGCGTTTGTGGCATCTCAAGTTATCCCGCCAGCTTTGACCTCGCTCTGTCAAAAGGGTCTTGTTAACAACAGTGAAACGCTAAGGAGCGCCCACGCCTTAGCCTGCGTCAGCGCACAGATTTTCGCCATGCAATTCCTGTTTAGCGACAAGCCAGACTGGATTACCTATCTCCAGCACTTTAAAGCCGGGATGGTTAGTACATCACTTCAGCGAGGGTTGGACTTGAAAACCTACGAGGAGCTAAACATCCAAGTCGCGGAGTTCTTTTACCAAGGTGAGCACCACAAGACTTGTGAGCCATTGCTAACGAAGTTGTCTTCTCTACTCGGCAAGGAGGCAGGAGAAGAGTTGTTTACCCGTGTCGGGGCGATTTTTACTATCGCGGCACAAAATGGGGTGTTTACACTCCCATAGATTTAGTTTCTTGCACTGCGGCAAAGCCGATAGCCAATATGAGAATGGCCGCGATCTGACCGACAACGAGAATCCACGCGAAAACCCTGTGTTGCCAGCCCAGAACGCGAACGGCGCATCGTCGGCAATCACCGGCTTAGCGTTCAGGTTGAACGTCCTCAGTGTGATTTAGGAGGCAATAAAGAGGATGCGTTTTCTGTTTCTCCAACGTTTCTCTGGACTACGTGAATGGCGATTCTAGCGCCTCAACCTTAGCTAGTGCTCCTTGACGATGATCGAACGTCAGAAAGGTTTTTGCCTTTAACTCAAGCGCCGTGGCGACGTGTAGGATGTCTAGCGCACCAAAAGTAGAGTTAGTCGTATGAAATTGGCTGAGACGCCGTGCTTGTGGCAGCAAGCGTTGTACAGGTGCATCGCGTTTCACCAAGATGCCTTCGAGTGTGGCGCGTTTCATGCCTTCAATAGCTGCCGCTGCGGCACTAACGCTGCATTTGTTGCCCACAGGGAAACCTCTTATCGTGTTCTCGGCTTCAAAAATGGCGAGGGCTGGGGAGTAGAACGGACAGCGAATCTGCTTCCACCACTGCCAAGCTTTCACATTAAACTCGTCTGCCGGGGTGAACAGAGCCACAAGGAAGCTGGCATCAGCAACGATGATCATTCCCCACGGCGCACCTTGATAAACTCACCCACGGCATCAAAACCGCGCTGGCTGGGCTTCAGCATGAACTCATTCGCAAAACGGTCAATCACCGTGCCCACGTCACGGCGCTTTCCCGAAGTTTTGGGAGTGCCTTTGCTAGGCGAGGCTTTGGTTGCTGTCGGCATGGTGGAAGATAGCCTATCTGCCTTTGGTGGCAAGTGGCGAGAGGACGGTGGGTTTTGTGTCGGTTTGTATCACGATGTAACATTATGAAGATGGCGCTTCACTCGTGAACGACTAGGATGCCTTGCGCTTCTGAGCTGGAAAAGTGCGGACTTTATCACTGACCCGCTCAGGGGTAACTTTCCAGTATTCGATAACTGCTTCCGGGCGCACGAGATTCTGGTAGTGAGTCCGCACAACTTGAGGACTATTGCCCATCTCTTCAGCGACTTGCGCTGCATTTTTGATCTGAGCCAGACGGTAGCTGCCAAAGCTATGCCGAAGGACATTCGTGCTCCACTCGATACCTGCGGACTTCACGGCTCGCTTTAACTCCACGTTGTATCCCACTTGGCCAAGCTCAAAAATGCCGTCGGTGTTGCCGTAGAGGGGTCTAAGCCAAGCAACTGCGTTGGCTGGCAGTTCAATCACTCGTCGGCGGTTTGTCTTGGTGACGCTGGAAGGCATCTCCACATAACATGCTCCATCATCCAAGTGGATATGGCCCCACGAAATGCGCTCACTTTCGGCTCGGCGCAACCCAGCGAAAGCCTGGAGAACAAGCAGGGGCCTTAGCCGCGCCGATGCTGCGGAGAGTAGACTATGAAGATCCGAAGGGGAGAGAATGGCTGGTGCCTCACGCTTAATCTTTGGGGCTGAAACCTGCATCACAGGGTTCTCCGACACGCGCCGAAGCCGCACTCCTAAAGCATAAGCACTCCCGATGACTCTTTTGTAGTTGGTGAAGTTTTGAGCGCCCGGAGCAACCTCGTGAAGCCAAGCGGTGATCTCCTCCACAGACAAAGAAGAAGCCTGACGAGCACCAAAGTCCTTCTCAAATCGACGCAAGCGGCAGAGCAGGTCATGCTGATGACGTTGGGAGAGACCACTCCGCTCGGCGTCACGCAACCGAAGGTCCACCAACTCACGAACGCTGCATTTGACCTCAACACGCTCTCGGGCCGCTATGGCCTCATTGACCAAATCAAGAAGAGACGGCGCATCAGTCCGCCCCTCACTCCATGACCGGAAGCGCATCAATGCAACACGTTCCTCATCTTGCACGCTGGAGTGCCTAGCGCCATGTGAAGAGACTTCTGCTCTACGCTGTGCCGCAAAGGACTCCGCCTCCTTTTTGGTCAGGAAGTACGCCTTCCGCCGTGCCTTCGTTCCATCCGGCTGAATCTCAGGATGAGTCACCACAAACTTGTAACGCGGATGTGAAACAGAGTGGACAGAAACGGTGGCCTTCATGGTCCGATACTATTCAGCGGAGGTGCAACATGTCCAGAAAAACGGATACAAAACGGATACAAAAACCTAGATTCCTGATTTTATTGCCATTCTCACGGTCTGCAAAACCGGTATGCGCGGGTTCAATTCCCGCCCTCGCCTCCATTTCTGGACTGCTGTCGGTTCATGGCCGTTTTAGAGATGCTTCAGGAGATCTTGTTTGAAAGCTTAAGTTACTTCGCCTTTAGCACCCCGCGCATGATGATGCCGTGGCCGGGGAACGAGCAGACGTAGGGGTAGTCGCCGGGGGTGGGCAAGGTGAACTCGAGGACCTCTTCTTTGCCGCCGTCGAGGAGTTTGGTGTGGTGGAGGACGTCGTCGCTGGCGGGTATGAAGCCTTTTTCGAAGCCGGCGGCGCCCATGATGATGGCGGCGTTCATGACGGCGTCGGCTTTGCCGGGCTTGGTGACGAGGAGGTTGTGGGGCATCACGTCGGTGTTGGCGAAGGTGAGCTTGATCTTCTTGCCGGCCTTCACGTTGAGTTCCTTCACGTCATACATGAGGCGCTCGCGGATGGTGGCGATGCGGATGGTGGTCAATTCGGCGGTGTCGCTGAGGATGCCGGACTTCTGGGCTTTTTCCTCGGCTTCTCCGGCGATGACGCCGCCTTTGGTGCTGGCTTCGACATTGAACCAGAGTTGCTGAACGACGTTCGCGGCGTTGCGGGCGTGGAGTTCGGGGCTGGTTTGCAGTTTGGCGAGCAGGGCGGTGTCTCGGACGTTGTGCTGCTGGTGGAGCCAGAGGGCTTCGAGAAGGTGATGGGCGTCTTCTTTCTTCGTGGCGTCGAACTGCTTCATCCATTCCTTCGTGGCGGCGATGACTTCGGCGGTGGGGCGCTCGCTGAGTTCGACGCGGGTGCGATGACGCACGCTGTCGGTCGGGTGCTTGAGGTTTTCGAGCAGCGCAGGGATGGGCTGGCCGTCGATGGCGACGGGCTTTTGCAATTCGCGGCCTTTGGCGGTCATGCGGTAGATGCGGCCGTGTTTGTGGTCGCGGTTCGGGTCGCGCACATTGTGCTGCATGTGGCCGATGATGACGTTGTGCCAGTCGGCGATGTAAAGGGCACCATCTTCGCCGAAGACGGCATCGCTGGGGCGGAAATTCTTGTCGCCGCTCATGAGCAGGCCGCGGGATTTGTCCTCGGTGACGCTGCCGTCGGCTTGCGTGACTTTCACGGTGAGTTCAGCACCGGCAGGTTCGCCCCACACGCTGGCTTTTTCCGCATCGCGAGCCAGGTCGTAGTGCTTGATGCCGAGGAAGCCGATGACGTTGCAGATGAGGAAGTCGCCCTGCATGTCCTCGGGGAAGTGCGTGCTGCTGACGATCTCGCTCGCGGTGACGGGACGCACTTCCTTCTTCAAAAGCTCATACATTTTGAAGCCGTTGCCCTCGGGGCGCACTTGGTAGGCGCGACCGCCGGTGCCGTCGGTGGCGTATTGATAGCCCCAGGTGTCAAAGGCGATGCCGTGCGGGTTCGGCGAGTTGTCGGCGTGCTTCGCGATGGTGAAGCGGCGCGGATCAAAGCGATACATCGCGCTCGTGCCGGTCTGCAGCGATGGGCCCCACGGATGCTCATGATTGTGCACCATGAAGACACCGCTCTGCCAGTAGATGCCGCCATCGGGGCCGTAGATGAGATTGTTCGCGCCGTGATGCGTGTCGGCGAAATCGACGCCTTGCAGCATGATCGTGCGCACATCGGCCACGTCGTCGCCATCGGTGTCTTTGAGGAAGATGATGTCCGGGGCGCAGGTGACGATGACGCCGCCATTCCAGAACTCAAAGCCGAGCGGATTCTGCACGCGGGCGAACTCCGTCATGCGGTCGCACTTGCCGTCCTTGTTGTCGTCGTGGCAGATGACGAGGGCGTCCTTCATCTCCTTCAACGGCTCCCACATCGGGTAGGTGTGCCACACGGCGGCCCACAGGCGGCCTTTGGTATCGACCTGCATCTGCACCGGATTCACGAGCTGCGGGAACTGCGCCTCATCGGCGAACAGGCTCACTTCAAAGCGCGGATCAAAGGCCATGTGCTTGATCGCCTCCTGGCCGCTGATGTATTCCGTGCGGCCTTCCTTCATGGCGCTCGATGACTTCGACTTGCCGCCAACATTGGAAATCACCGGCACAGGCGGCGGCACGTTGCTGTCATCGACTTTGAGATCGCCACCTTTGGCACGCGCCCAGATCTTCGGGTCGCGATTGCCGGTCATCACATCCAGCATCGTCAGCTCATGCTGGAGCACCACGGCGTTCGTCTGGCCATCGGTAAAGCTCAGCGTCGAACGGCCACCCCACACGTCATTGCCATCGCGGGCGCGGTAGCGGGCATTCCAATGCACATCCTTCTCCATCACGGCCTCACGCAGTTCTTCGAGCGACGCCGACGCGGTCACTTCCTTGCCGAGCAGCGCCTTCGCGATCACTTCCGCGAGCTGGCGGTTGCCCTCGGCGCTGAGATGCACGCCATTGATCGTCAGCGGCTCCTTCGCGGCTTTGAAAAGATCGAGCGAGGGATGGAAGAGATCGACAAAGCCCACGCCCGCCTCTTTCCCGGCGGCTTCGGTGGCCTTCGTGTAGGCTTCGAGTTGCGGATTGTGCTCCGCGCCGTTCGGCACGTTCGGATTCTTCGTGTCCTCATGCGCGATGGGGCTGAAGAGCACGATGCGCG
>JAEUHM010000055.1 GCA_016795485.1 Verrucomicrobiaceae bacterium
GCCGGTTTTCGTGCTGATGCCGTATTCACGGCACAGCTCGCTGAAGTTTGCACTGCTCTTCGCCCGAAAGGCGAACTGCATTTTCTGATTCATGATGGGTTCGGTTTGTTGCCACGCCATGCTTGTAGCCTACCTGCCCACTGGGCAGTCCGTTACCTATGTCCTGAACCAATTGTACTACCCATGTCTTGAACCTGGACCATTCTCCTGCCTTCATTCTTTTGCCATCCAGACGATGCGTCACCCCAACAACTGCAAACCACTGCCAACCATCGCAAACAATTGCAAACTCCCCGACCACAGACTCCAGAAGAGCGAAGCGCGATGTTTTAGCCTGGCTCTGTGAGCCGGGGGCTTGGGGCTTGGTTCGGGGTCTTGGGCGGATGGGGGAGGCATCTTTTTTCTTTTTTGGTGTAATGGCCGAGGAGAAACCGGACTGAGGTAGGGACGTGCCGTTTCACCCACGTCACTTAACTCTCTATGAACCTGAACTTGTTAGTCTCTCCACGTAAACCGACGATCCTCTGGTGTCTCCTTCTCCAGCTAAGCATCTTCCAGAGCATAGCGCTGGTGCATGCGGAGGCGCTGGGTAAGCCTCAGCACCTGACCTCGCCCGGGCAGACGCCGCAGGGGCTGGCTAAGTCTGACTGGGCGAGCATCCGCGCGGCGCACAATTCATGGGAGCACAACTTCATGCCGGTGGAGGGTGGTGGTTTCCAGGCGCGTAGCAAGGCGCAGCAGTGGACGGCTGCCTTTGATGGTGTGGGCTTCACGGCCAAGCCAAAGGCTGCTGACTGGAAGTGGGGCCTGGAGCTGAGGAGCTATGGTTTTGGAAAGCAACAGCACTCGGTGCAGGGCAAGTCACCTGTGCTCTCTGCTCAGGGGCAGCGGCTTAGCAGCCAGTGGGGTGCGGGGCTGGAGGAGTGGTTTATCAACGACGAGCGGGGGCTGGAGCATGGCTTTACGCTGGCGCGGCGGCCGGAGGGCGCAGCACCGGGGCTGGCGCTGGAGGTGGTGCTGGCCACGCGGGGTACGCTGCGTGCAAGTGTGGCGGCTGATGCGCAAACGGTTTACTTCCGGGATGCCGCTGGCGCGCCAGTGGTGAACTACGCGGGCCTGAAGGCCTGGGACGCTGATGGCAAGGTGCTGCCCTCGCGTTTCGTGCCTTCCGCTGGTGGAGGGATTGCCCTACTTGTGGAGGAAACTGCGGCTCGTTACCCCATCACCATCGACCCCATAGCCCAACAGGCGTATCTGAAGCCCGACCAGATCAACACGTTTGATAACTTCGGCACCGCAGTGGCGGTGTCTGGCGACACAGTGGTCGTGGGTGCTCCCCTAGAGGACAGCAGCACGATGGGCATCAATAGCACGCCCAACGAAGGTGCCTCTGACGCTGGAGCGGCCTATGTGTTCGTGCGCAGCGGCGGGGTATGGACGCAGCAGGCGTATCTGAAGTCGAGCCAGGTCAACATGCTTGACTACTTCGGCAGGGCTGTGGCGGTATCTGGCGATACGGTGGTGGTGGGAGCTGAGGGGGAGGACAGCAGCTTGCCGGGCATCAACAGAACGCCCAACGAGGTCGCCTCCCTATCCGGAGCGGTCTACGTGTTCGTGCGTAGCGCCGGGGTATGGACGCAGCAGGCGTATCTGAAGTCCAGCCAGGTCACCGCAGGCGACGCCTTCGGCATGTCGGTGGCGGCGTCAGGCGACACGGTGGTCGTCGGGGCGAACGCGGAGGATAGCAGCTCGACAGGCATCAACAGCACGCCGAACGAAAGTGCTAACGCTGCCGGAGCAGCCTACGTGTTTGTGCGCAGCGGGACGACGTGGAGCCAGCAGGCGTATTTGAAACCCGCCGTCAGCCCCAACCAAGGGGATGACTCCTTTGGCTATTCGGTGGCGGTGTCAGGCGATACGGTGGTTGTAGGGGCATTCATGGACGACAGCAGTACGACGGGCATCAACAGCACGCCGAACGAGAGCGCCACCTCTGCCGGAGCGGCCTACGTGTTTGTGCGCAGCGGGACGACGTGGAGCCAGGAGGCGTATTTGAAGGCGAGCCAGGTCAACGGGAATGACAACTTCGGCAACTCGGTGGCGGTGTCTGGCGACACGGTGGTCGTCGGGTCGAAAGGGGAGGACAGCAGCACGACAGGCATCAACAGCACGCCGAACGAGAGCGCCAGCGCTGCCGGAGCGGCCTACGTGTTTGTGCGCAGCGGGACGACGTGGAGCCAGCAGGCGTATTTGAAGGCCAGCCAGGTCACCGCGAGCGACAACTTCGGCCAGTCGGTGGCGGTGGATCTCAATACGGTGGTCGTCGGGGCGGTTATCGAGGGTAGCAGCACGACGGGCATCAACAGCACGCCCGACGAAGGTGCTAGCGGTGCCGGAGCGGCCTACGTGTTTGTGCGCGGCGGGACGACGTGGACCCAGCAGGCGTATTTGAAGGCAAGCCAAGTCACTGGGAGTGACTACTTTGGCATATCGGTAGCGGTGTCTGGCGACACGGTGGTCGTCGGGGCCATGAACGAGGACAGCAGCACGACAGGGATCAACAGCACGCCCAATGAAGATGCCAGCGGTGCCGGAGCTGCCTATATCTTCACCGGCTTGGGGCCTACCCCTGACATTGAGGTCCTTGGCAAGGGCACCGTCATCGCTACCGGCGATACGAGCCCCGCAGGAGCGGACGACACCGACTTTGGGAATGTGGCGGTGCTCAATGGCATCGCCACCCACAGTTTCACCATCGCCAACAGCGGCCTAGCTACCCTCAACCTCACGGGCTCGCCGCTGGTGGAGATCAGCGGTCCAGCCGCCGATGATTTTGCCGTAACGAGTGAGCCAACGAACACGGTTTCCTTCGGTGACGAAACGACCTTCGAGATCACCTTTGCCCCGATCCTGCCGGGACCCAGGACGGCTACGGTGACCATTACCAACTCAGACAACAACAAGGCCAGCTACACCTTTGTCATCGCTGGCTACGGCACTGCGGTGAAGTTGGAGCCTCAAGCCATCAAGTTTGCTCCACCGGCCACCGTTTCCTTAGTGCAGAGCCCGCTGGCTTTGACGGCGACGGCCAGTTCTGGCCTGCCTGTTAGCCTGGTGGTCGTGTCCGGCCCGGCTACTCTCAGCGGCAACAGCCTCACTCTCACTGGCGCTGGCACCGTCAAGATCACAGCCACCCAGCTAGGGAATGGCGAATATGCCCCCGCAAAAGCTGTCACCAAGTCGATAACGGTCAAAGCCGACCCCACTACATTGACCTTGCTCAACCTCTTGCAGACCTATGATGGAAACCCCAAGCCGATCGCTACCCTTGGAGCCAGCAGCCCTGTCATCACCTACAAGATTGCGGGGGTGGAAGGCTCTACGGCTCCGACGGCAGCCGGTAGCTATCCCGTCAAAGCCGTGGCTGGCAGCGTCACCAAGACCGGCACCCTGATCATTGCCAAGGCGGTCTTGACCATCACTCCAGAGAACAAGCAAAGGTTTCTTGGCTCGCCAAATCCACCGCTCACTTACACTGTCAGTGGCTTGTTGGGCAGCGACACGACCGCCGTGATCACCAAGGTGCCTGTGTTGTCCACCACGGCTACGGTCGGCAGCCCGCTGGGGATTTATCCCATCAAGGCGAGCGGTGCTGCGGCGCTGAACTACACATTCAACTACCAGATCGGAGCGTTGGTGGTGGACAGCTTTGCCGGTAATTACGAGGCACTTCTCGTAGACGGAAGCAGCCTGCCAGTGGGCAAGCTGGCGATCACTGTGCCCACCGGAGGCAAAACTTTTACGGGCAAGCTCTTCACCGCCACGGAGACTGCTGCGGTAGGTCTGAAGGGAACGCTCACCACCGATCCCATCACTCCCCTAGCGAGCGGGAGCTGCACCGTCACCAAGAATGCCATCCCTTACGTGGTGAGCTTTACGCTGCCGCCGTATGGCGATGTGCAAGCCACCGTCACTCGCAGCGGTGCGGCGCTCGGTAGCGCAAATGATGGGCGCAAGTTGCTCAAGCTGCCAAGGGGCGTGAAGGTCAGCTACTCTGGAGCCCATAGCATCGTCCTGGAGCCAGCCACGCCTGCCGGCAGCGGTGTGCCCACTGGCGCAGGCTGGGCCACCGCCAAGATCGCCACAACAGGTAGCATGGCAGTCGCAGGCAAGCTGGGAGACGGGACGCCCTTCACCGCCAGCCTCCCTGCGGATGTGGACCCCAGGCCTGGCTATCGTCTATGGGTGCAGCCTTACCTAGCCGCTCGCACCCAGGCCTACCTCGGTGGTAGATTCACCCTGGCTGCTCACCCCGGCTTGGCCAATCGCCGCTATGTAGCAGCAGCCAGCCTTACCTGGAAAAAGGACGGCCTGCCCGCTGACGCCACCTTCCGGGCAGGGTTTCCACGAGTGACCTCCGTCATGGTGCTGGACCCCTGGTTGCCTCCTCAGAAGGCAAGCGCCACCCTCCCTAACATCCCACTGAGCACCCGCCTTGGCCTGACGGGCGGCGTCATCAATGTCTCCCATAGCAACACCGGTAGCGCTGCGGATGGTAACCTACCCAGCGTCTTGGCTCTCAGCGCCATCAACTCCATCAGCGTCACCACGCCAGCAGCTAATGCAACGCTGACCAAGTGGAAGGTGACCAAGCTCGATACTGCCACTGGCAAGGTCGAAGGCAGCTTCGAGTTGCTGGACGGCTTGTTGAAGCGCACCGCTACCTTCAGCGGCATTCTGCGCCAGCCTGCAAGCAGTGCTGACTCGGTGATCGGCGATGGTCATTACATGGTGGCCCCGTTAGCCGGCACCGAGAAGCTGACAGGCGAGGTGTTGTTCCAGCGGACTCCACCTGTGCCGTGATCGCAAATCGGCTTCCCCGGAACATAGGCAAATCTACAGCGCATGAAACGAACCGTCAGCTGTCTGTGACGGCGGCACCTTCCACTTTCAGGGCGCTGAGACGGGAAAGGCTGGAGTGGGGAGCGTTTAGAACGGTGGTGGTGAAAGTGCGTAACCGGAATGCTCAAAGTTCAAAGCAAATGCCTCAACGTGATCTCTCAACTAACAGACGTGGAAGCTACAACTTCGGGATTGGGCTGAAACTTGATCCTGAGGAAGCGCGCGAGGACCTGGAGCCGACCTTTCTGGAAGGGCTGGGGAGAGGGGGGACGATCAGACAATGAGACAGTCAGAGAATGAGACAGGGAGTGGTGGAGTGATGGATTGCTATTGGTCTGCAATGGGGGTATGACTTGGGCGTGCTACGGTAGCGAGTGGCCAATGAACCCAATGGACCCAATGAAGAGCTTATCCAGATTTCGTCGGTTTTTCTCAGCGCCTGTGGCATTGGTTGCCACTCTGACAGCGTCTGCTGCAACGCCTGGTGGCCCGCCGCCTTCGGATGACGATTGCTGTGGGAAGTATTCTTTTGGCGAGGAACCTACGCCCATCATTCAGATGCAGGCACTACCAGCGGGGAAGCCTTCTCCAGTTGGTCCAGCAGGTGCTGCGGGTGCTGCTGAAGGATTGTCTGCACCTCCATCTCCGCCTCCGGGGTTTACACCGGCGGCGGTGACGTTTACCAACAGCACGGCCATCACGATCAACGATTGTCCCAATCCCTGCCCAGCTTCTGGCAGTGCGGCGTCTTTGTTTCCCTCGCCCATCGTTGTCTCTGGGGTCACGGGTGTGGTGGAGCGGGTCTCGGTGAGGCTGAATGGCTTGTCTCATGGGTTCCCAGCGGATACGGATTTTCTCCTTGTCTCTCCCTCTGGCAGGAAGGTGGTGATCATGTCCGACTTCGGCGCGGGTTCTCCAGGAATCTCGAACATCAATGTCATCCTTGATGACTATGCCGACCGGCCGATACCCTCCACGGTAGCGGGTAATACGGCCTGGCCATTCGCTTCGGGCACGTATCGGCCTGCCAACTCGGGGACGACGGACCTTTTTCCCGCGCCTGCTCCTGCGGCCCCCTACGCCTACTGTTTGTCACATTTCAATGGAGACAGTCCGAATGGCACTTGGAACCTCTACATCATTGATGATGCCAATCTCGACGGCGGGAGCGTGAGCGGGGGGTGGAGTCTGACCTTTGATGTGCGCCCGCCTATGCCGTCGGCGGGTGCCGTGGTGATCTCTGAGTTCCGCACGCGCGGGGTGGGGACTAGTCCGCCAGGGTCAGATGGTTCCTCAGATGAGTTCATTGAGCTGTATAACACCACAGACCAGCCCATTCCCATCATCGACTCCATCCCTGGTGCGGACCCTACGGGTGGGACTGGCGCTGGCTGGCGCATAGCAGTAGCTCAAGCTGGGGCTGAGGTAGCTCCGTTAGTGATTCCGCAGACGGTGAGCACGGCTGGTCCACTGGTTCTTCACCCGCACGGCTACTTTCTCATATCCGTGCAGCCCTCCGCGCCTTCACCCTCCGGCAATACCTACAGCCTTGCCAGCTATCCCACGGGCACGGGTATCACTGCCAGCGGAAGTGCCAACATCAGCATCAACCCAGCCAATCCTGTCACGGGCTTTCTGCCAGACGACTCGGGGCTGGCTTTGTTCTCCACTGCGACATCTGACTCCGCAAGGAGAATGGACTCCGTGGGCTTTAGCTCCGTGACCCTTGGTGATTTTAAGGAAGGCCTGGGACTCGCTCCTCCAGGAGGGATCACTACACCGTCTCAGCACTCGTGGATTCGCAAGCGGGTGGACGGGGTGGTGCAGGACTCGGGCGACAACGGCTCAGACTTCCAGCTAGTAGAAGTGAATGGCGCAACGCTGGACGGAGTGGCGGCCACTCTGGGCGCTCCGGGTCCGCAGCGTGGTCCCACCATGACATCATTCACGACCACGAGTGCTCCCGCCCACGCACCGTTCTCCAATACCATGACGGTGTCCCCGGTGGATGGGCAGGCTGCATTGAATGCAGCGCCCAATGCGGTGCTTGATCCCGCGCCCGTTGTCAATGGTACTTTGGGAACCCTCAAGCTGAGGGCAAAAGTCACCAACGACTCCGGCTTTGGTCTCCTCGCCATGCGCTACCGCGTGATTGGTATCAGCAGCCTACAAGGAGGAAGTCTCCCCACCGGAGCAGCCGATGTGCGAATGCTCTCGAATGTGGCTCAAGTTATCACCCTCACGGACACGTCCAACGTCACGCTACAAGCTCTCACACTCCAACAATCGCCGCCTACCCAGCCAAATGGAGGCGGGCTTAACAGCTCACTTGGTCAAGGAAACATCACCACGACCGCTCCATTGGCCAATGGTGCTACCACCAACGTGGAGTTCACTCTTGGGGTTAACACTTTTGGTACCTACGAGGTGGCCATCATCGTGGAAGGGCTCAACACGGAATTGGAGGGTGTCTCCGGTCTTTACCATGCACGTGGCAAGGTCAGTGCCAATGCTGCGGATTTGACGGTCACGTATCCTTTTTCTCTTCCAGACTTGGCTTTCACCACGGCTAAGCGGGCGATCACTATTGACGTGCTGGCCAATGATAGTGTGGCTCCGGGAGAACTCATCACCATTGAGAACCCGCCTACTTCAGGAACGGCTACCGTGGTGAAGGGCAAGGTCCGCTACACGCCCACGGTGACACTTCCCCTAGCCGGCGACACATTCTTCTACCGCTACAACGGCAAAGTAGTGTCCGTCAACATCGGCAACTACGCCAATGTGGCTGGAAGTTATGATGGACTGCTCACAGATGCTTCTGCACCCGCTGGACTTCTTGCCCATGAGCGAGCGGGACGTTTCCAGTTCAACCTCACGACCAGTGGGACTTATACGGGCGGGCTTTTCCTGGGTGGCAAGAAGCGCGCTAGCCTCAGCGGCTCTCTGGGAGTGTCTGGATTCAACGTGCTGACCATCAAACGCACACCAGAAGTGCCCATCACTCTGAACATCATCGCCAGTGCCTTCTCCAGTCAGGTCTTTGGAAGCCTCCAGAGCACCGACTTCACGGGAGTGCCCTTCGGCATCTCCTACACCCTTTCCCGCCGGACGGCCGCACCTGGTTTGGTGAACTCCTACACTTACTTCATTAACCCTACAGGCGCTCCTAACACACCCTCGGGCACCGGTTATGCCTCTGCCAAAGTGTCCGCCTCGGGAGACGTCACCCTCACGGGCAAGCTGGCTGATGGCGTAGCTTTTTCTACCAAAACCGTGCTCACACCGGGTCTGAACTTCCCCATTTATCTGCCGCTCTACGCCAACACAGCTCCACGAGGCAGCTTCTATGGGACCATGCAGTTTGTGTCATTGCTCCAGGCATTCGGAAACATGGTCTGGTTCAAGCCTCCACGCCCTGCGGAAGCCTACTTCCCCGGTGGCTTTACTCAGACACACTCCAGCCTCCTAGTCGTCTATCAGCCACCACCCGCGCTCACTCCTTTGCTGGCCTTTAACCCCGTCGTGGACAACGGTTCTGCCGTGTTCAGTGGTGGTAGCGTCCCGCCGTTCTTTCAGTTTTTCACCCTCACCAACGCGAATAAGGTCGTACCTAACGCAACCAACCCCAACAAGGTCGCCTTTAGCTTCAACAAAACCACCGGCATCTTCACTGGCAGCTTCGTGAATCCTACCAACAACAAAAAGACAACCATTCAGGGTGCGGCTCGTCAGGATACCTTTTCAGCGCACGGCTTCTTCCGTGGCGCTGGTCCTTTCGATGGGGGAGCGGTCAACCTGTCCAAGGTGCCGTGACGGCAGCTCATAGGGGGCGGCGTGTCCCTCTGTGGAGCTAACGTGTCTCGACCTGATAGGTCCGCTTCGTGCTGTGCCGTTAGGCACCGGATCAGCCGTTGAGCCACTCGAGGTAGGTGCGGGCGCAGTGGTCTAGGTTTTCTAGGCTGCCGCCGCCGCGGAGGGGGCTGCACATTTCAAAGGTGGCAATGCCGTCGAACCCGCCGTCTCGGAGGCCGGAGAAGAAGGCTTTATAGTCGATGAAGCCGGTGCCGAAGGGAACGGCGCGGACCCAGTCGACATCCTGGCGCTCGTAGTTGACGAGTTCTGGGCGGTAGCGATGCCGTGGGACGCGGACGTAGTCGGCATTGGTGGTGATGATGGTATGTGGGGCGGCTGCTTTGGCGGCGGTGTAGAGATCCTCGCCTCGGAGGGCAGGGGACCAGGCATCAAACCCGAGCTTGCAGTTGGGGCGGTCGATGTCGGCGAGCATTTCCAAAAGCGCGGTGGTGTGGAGGCCTACGTCGTGATGGTTCTGGATGGCGATAGTGACGCCGTGGGCTGCCGCGCGGTCGCACATCTCCTGGATGGTGCTGACGCAGCGTTTCCACTGGAACTGGTGGTCTTGGCCTTCGACCTCATAGGCGGTGAAGATGCGGATGATGCGGCAGTCGAGCGCTTGGGCGATGCGGGCGAGGGATTCCACATAGGCGATCTGCATTTCTAAGTAGGGCACCTCACAACCGACGGTGCTGGGCTGGCTGAGATTGGTGTACGCACCGAGCACGGCGCACTGGACGTCACTGGTCTGCAAGGCGATGCGGACTTTGTCTAACAGGCCACTAGGTGCATCCAGTGGCGAGAGATGCGGCCTCTTCCCGGCGATCATGACGGCTGGGTAGCCGAGATTGCCTGCATGGTGGATGAACTCGGTCAGGGGGAGCACTGACTGGCCCCAGAAACCGGCATAGCTGATGGAGAAGAGGCAGGGGGTCATGGCTGGGTGTGTTTCAGGATGAAGTCGACGATGGGTGTAGGGTCCTTCAAGGAGTGCGGATGGTGATCAACTCCCGGCTTGGCGATAAGCTCCATGGGGCCGCCGAGAGCGGTGTAGCGGGTCTTGAGCAGAGCGCTGTTCTCCTCCAGCGGCACAACTTTGTCGGCATCGCCACAGACGCTGATGATGGGTACGCGGGCTTTGGCAAGAGTGGCGAGGTTGTCCACGGGATTGAGCTTGTAGGCGCGGGCAGCATCGTCATCGGCCAATTCATACACGGCCTTGCAGCGTGCCCAGTCGTTAGGGGAGCCTTTTCCTATGCCCCAACCGGCTGGCCAACTGGTGAAGGTGCAGACGGGTGCGTCAAGGTAAAGAGCGGCGGTGCGGTCTGGGTGCCGAATGGCCCAGTTGAGAGCGAACAGGCCTCCGCGACTAAAGCCCTCTAGGACCGTTTTGGTGTGAAGCTGATGTTCCTTCACCAGATGAGTGTAGAAGGCGTCCATGATGTCCAGCGCCTTGGGTGCGCCATACATGTTCTGCACGTCGATGTAGGCGACGTGGAAGCCTTTAGCCAAGAGCGCGAGATCTGCCTGTGGCTCATGGCCGAAGAACTCCGTGCGCCAGATCCAGGGTCTGTGAGTAGACGGGGTCTTGGGCTTGACGAGGCGTGCCTTGCGCCCGTCTAACATGAAGTCGAGGTTCTCAAAGCCGTTCCATTCAGCAGCCTGGGCCGAAAGTGAGGCGATGAGGGAAAAGAGCAGGGCAGTGCGAAAGAGAAGCGTCATGGACTCCAATCAACGAGCGCGGAGCAGGCGCTTTTGCGGGGCGTTATGGGTCAAGAAGTGGGATATCTGCTGAGCGAATCGTCCAAAGTGTTGCAGAATCCAGGTTTGCATTCCCCAGAGGCATGTGCGTGGAGCATGCTCAATGATTTTTGCTACGTTTGAGCCACCAGATACCAAGACCGAAGCCAATAGCGCATAGGGCAACTTCAGTGCGATTGGGACTGCGATTGTGATAAAGGTAGGCGATGTAAGTGAACCATGCCATAGTGACCAAGTCGAGATGGCTGCCGTTCCCGCTAACGTATTTCCACAGGTGCCACAGTACAATGAGCGCAGAGGTCAACGTCACGGGAATCAGATAGTCGCCACAGAGGCCTGCATCAATGAGTGTAAAAGGAAATGGAAAGAGATATGGCCCAACTGTGCATGTGCTGACCTCCCACAAGTCGATGATTTTTCGTGAGCTTGCAGTGCCGATAATGACGACTACGGCAGCGGCGAAACGCAGTGGTGTGGCAACCAATGTGTCTGTGATAACGTCAACCGGGTCGATCCGCATCGTTTGGATGCTAACGGGGAGCCGTGACTGGGCGCAAGCCTAAAGCGAGAGGCGAGCTACTGGTTATCTCAAAGAGGGCCCTTGGTCTTCTCGATGAGCTTGATGCTGGTAATCTCCATCTGCTTATCCACTGCCTTGGCCATGTCGTAGAGGGTGAGGGCGGCTACGGAGGCGGCGGTGAGGGCTTCCATCTCCACTCCGGTGCCGGCTATGGTGCTAGCGCTGGTGGTGATGGCGATGCCGTTAGCCTGGAGTTCAAAGTCGACACTCACGTGGCTGAGCGGCAGGCTATGGCAGAGGGGGATGAGGAGCGCGGTCTGCTTTGCGGCCTGGATGCCTGCTAGGCGAGCCACGGCGAGGACATCGCCTTTCTTCATGCCGTTCTCCTGAATGAGCCGAATGGTCTCTGGCAGCATGGAGATGAAGCCCGCTGCACGGGCGGTGCGGAGCATGGGGGGCTTGGCGGAGACGTCCACCATGCTAGCCTGACCACTGCCGTCTGTGTGCGAGAGCTTCAAGGGATGGGTGCGCGGATGTCAAAGGCCACGAGCTTGTCCTTTTGTCTAACGAAGAGCTGACCGTCTGAGATGGCTGGCGTGGCACAGGACATGGCTGCGGCCTTGCCTCTGGCTAGCATTTGATAAGAGGAAGCGTCTGCCTTCACGATGCGGATGTGCGTGCCGCCGTTCTCTTGGATGAAGATCTTGCCATCCACGAGGAGTGGCGAGGAGATGGTGGAGTTGACGGTTTCTTCCCAGTGCTTCTTGCCACTGACGAGGTCAAAGCAGAGGTGCTTCTCGCCGCACATGGCAAAGACGAGCCCATTGGCCACGATGGGGGTGCCGGTGTAACGGCGGGTGAGCCAGTAGTGTGACCACAGTGCCTTGGGAGCGCCGCTGGCTTGGTATTGATAGGTGCGGAGACCGACTCCCTCCGTGCCGCTGTAGATGACGAGGTAGTCGCCAGAGGTCACAGGTGAGCTTTGGCTGCCGCCGGGGGCTTCCCAGAGCTTGGCACCCGACTCGGGGTCGAGTCCATAGAGGGCGTTGTTTCCATTGATGACGACGTGGGGCTTGCCGCTGGATGGAGCCCACCAAGAAGGACTGCCGTCACCCACACGTGCTTCTTTTGACTCCCAGAGCTTCTCGCCGGTGTCTGCGCGATAGGCAGCGGCTTTGCCCGAGGAGACGAATACTTTGCCATCGACCACGAGCGGGGAAGAGCCAGGGCCTTTTCCTGGGAGCAATGACTTCCAGGCGAGGCTACCGTCGTTGGTATTGAGACAATACACGTGGGTGCTGCCCATGGTGTAGAGCTTGTCGCCAACGACGGCTGCGGTGGCCGAAGCGCGGCGTCCTACGGGCTCGCCATCGTTCTCGAAGCGCCAGAGTTCTTTGCCAGTCTTGCTGTCGAAGCAGACCACGGTGTCACTGGCGACTTTGATGGTGTTGGGCACGGCATCGATGACCTTTTGTTTTAGATCGGGCGGGAACTTCTCCTCATCTAACCAAGCGGCGAGAGCTGCGGCATTGGGAAAAGGTTTGCTCTGCCGGCTACTGATCTTGTCCAGCCACTCCAGGCCGATGGCCGTGCGTCCTGCCTTGAAGCGTGAGGCCACCCAACTGCCGAGCGCGATCTGCTGCTCGGGATTGAGGTTCTCCTCGTTCCACTTTTTGATGAACTCCTCTAGTTTATCGCCACGGAGACGTGGGCTGAGGCCGAGGCGGGCTTCCTCCATCTTCTTGGCGAGGTCTGGTGGCACACCCCGGTGATTGAAGGTCTGCATGACCTCGCTGTCGATCTCCCGTGTCTCCGACGGGACGCGCTTGTGCCAGACAACGCTGAGAAAAACCTTCCCGCCGCTGACCACCGGGCTGGCATGGCCGCCGTAGTGGTCGCTTGGGATCTCGCCGGAGGCCCAGACTTGCTTGAAACCGCTTTCAGGAAGCGAACTGAGCAGTGGGGTGGAGTCCGATGAGGCACCTGAGCGATCTGGACCTCTCCATTGAGGCCAGTCAGCCAGTGCTACCGAGGAAAAGAAGAGAGGGGCGATGAAGAAGCGTGCAGCAGACATGCGGGCTTCTCCAACGAACTACTGACCGCGAGCCTTTCGATAGTCCTTCACCACTTTCGTGAAGAAAGGGTTCCCTTTGCCCTCGGAGTCGAGAGGAAGGCCGAGTTCACCGGTGAGATTCCAGAGAGCGGTGCGGTCAATGTATTCCGGCACGCCAGCGGCGGGAGTGGCTACCCAGCGGTTGCAACCGAAGCACATCTCAAACACAGCCACGGACCTTCCGTCCTTGAAGAAGACGAACGCATGGTGCGGCTTGTAGCAGCGAGTGCGGGCTTCCTTGGGTGTGGGGGTGGTGATGATGCTGACCAATTGCTTGGTTTGATCCGTGGAGAGCTTCACGCCGCGGGCGTCCATGACGCCCTTATGGAGTCGATTGTCCTGAATGAAATCTGAACCGCGCTCGGCGGTGTAGTCGTAGCAGTATGCACGCACTTCATCATATTCCACGCCCGGCCAGGCCTTCTGCTGAGCATTGGAAATGGCGGTAACGGCACCGAAGGTAAGAAGGGCAAAAAAGAGGCGTGTGGTCATGTGAATCGTCGTTGGGTTGTTGGTCCCGCCACTCATAGAAAAATGTGGCCAGAAACAAATGCTTTTTTCGCTCATTTGTTGGCAGGCAGCACTTCCGGGGTAGGGTGCGGGAAGATGAGTTCCTCACGTTCTCTTGAAACCACATCCCAGCCAGATCGCCACGGCCACTTTGGCCGCTACGGCGGAATGTTCATGCCTGAAACGCTCATGGCGGCCCAGTTTGAGCTGATTGAGAAGTATGAGCAGACGAAAAACGATCCAGCATTCAAAGCTGAGCTAGATGCACTGCTCCACGATTACGTAGGCAGGCCCACTCCGCTCTACTTTGCTGAGCGCTGGACGCAGCAACTGGGCGGAGCACGCATTTACCTCAAGCGAGAAGACCTCCTGCACACCGGTGCGCACAAGATCAACAATGCGCTTGGGCAGATCCTGCTCGCCAAGCGCATTGGCAAGAAGCGCATCATCGCTGAGACGGGAGCGGGTCAACATGGTGTGGCTACCGCTACGGTATGCGCGCGGTTTGGCATGGAGTGCGTGATCTACATGGGCAAGGTGGACATGGAGCGCCAGGCTCTGAACGTGGCGCGGATGCGTTTCCTGGGTGCTGAAGTGAGATCGGTGACTGCTGGCCAGATGACGCTGAAGGAAGCCGTGAACGAAGCGCTGCGAGACTGGGTGACGAACGTGGACACCACGCATTACATCCTCGGTTCAGCCTTGGGCGCGCATCCATTCCCGATGATGGTGAGAGATTTTCATCGCGTGATCGGTGTGGAGGCACGGCGGCAAGTTTTGGAGAAGGACGGCAGGCTTCCAGACCATCTCGTTGCGTGTGTGGGCGGCGGGTCAAACTCGATTGGCCTGTTCCATCCATTCTTGGAAGATGAAGCAGTCGCCATGACCGGTGTTGAAGCTGGCGGTTATGGCATTGCTCCAGAGCAACATGCCGCTCGATTCCAAGGCGGGCGCTTAGGTGTGCTGCAAGGTGCCAAGACCTGGCTTCTGGCCAACGACGATGGGCAGATCAACCTGACGCACTCGGTTTCAGCTGGATTGGATTACCCCGCAGTCGGTCCTGAGCACGCTTACCTTCATGAAAAGGGCCGCGTGCGTTACACATTCGCCACCGATGATGAAGCGCTGGCTGCCTTCCAGGAACTTTCCAAGACAGAAGGCATCATCCCAGCACTGGAGTCGTCCCACGCGCTCGCTGAAGTGAAGAAACTGGCTCCAAGTATGGGCAAAGACGCGATCTTGATCTGCAACCTCTCGGGGCGCGGAGACAAGGACGTGGCCCAAGCCGCACGCTACGTGTTTGGCGAAGAGTTGAAGTTTTAGACCGAGCAATCAGTAACGGTGGTTCACTTGGCACCTTGGGGCTGTAGCTCGGTTTGAGGTCATTGAAGACGCGAATGAACCAAAAAACAAAGCACGGGGGAGACCCGTGCTTTGCGATAGGATTGAGAACTGAAAGAGCGGGTAGATTACCAGCGGTCTTGCTTGCCGCCACCACCGCCGCCTTTGCCGCCGTAACCGCCGCGACCACCACCACCGCCGCCGTATCCACCACGGCCACCACCGCCGCCGCCGCCGTAACCACCGCGACCGCCGCCGCCACCACCACCGAAGGCGGGACGCTCTTCTTTTGGACGGGCTTCATTGATCGCCAATGGGCGGCCCATGAACTCCTGCTTGTTCAGGCCTTTGATGGCCTCGTTCATCGCTTCAACGCTGTCCATGCTGACGAAGGCAAAACCGCGAGGGCGGCCGGAGTCACGGTCCATGGGGATGAAGAGATCAGTCACCGTGCCATATTGGGTGAAAAGCTCGCGCAGTTCGGCTTCAGTGACGCTAAAGGGCAAATTGCCCACATACATTTTCGTGTTCATTTGATGTTTCGATTGGGTGTTGGCCGCCAACAGATTGGGCACAAAAGTGAACTCCTCGTGGGATTCCTTAACACCAATGAATCCACGGAAACACCTGATGATAGGCTCACTGTCTAGCCTGACTCAGGTCGACGAACGCGGCTCTTTATCCCATTTTTGTCGGAAGCACAAGCATAGATTTGCGTACTTTCTTTGTCAGCCCCCCAAAATCCCGCGCCAAAGTGCTGCGATTGCTTGACGGAGGGAGTCGCGAGCTGACTTTGCCGGATGCTAAGACGAGTCGCTATTTTGGTTCAGATCATTCTCGGTAACATCTCCGCCCAGGAGATTCCCAAGTCGCTGGAATCGTCAGTCAGCGTGGAGCTTTTTGCTTCTGAGTCGCTAATCCAAACGCCAACGGGCGCAGTGGTAGACGGTCTGGGTCGTCTACTCGTCATTGAGAGCCACACTCACTTCCGGCCAAAGGACTGGAAGGGTTCTGAGCATGATGAGATTGTTTGGCTCAAGGACACGGACGGCGATGGAAAGGCAGATGCGCGTCAGGTGATCTTCAACGAGACAGATGCAACGATGGACATCGCTTGGCATCCTGATGGCTGGGTTTATGTCGCTACTCGCAACGAGATACTGCGGTGGCGGGATGACAATCACGATGCGGTCCCAGACAAAGTGGAGCGCAAGCTGCTGTTCCTGGACACCAAAGGCAGCTATCCGCACAATGGGCTCTCGGGACTGGCATTTGCCGCGGATGGGAACCTGTATTTCGGGCTGGGAGAGAATCTTGGTGAGCCATACAAGCTGCGTGGTAAGGACGATGAGATCACGGATACAGGGGGAAGTGGTGGTGCGGTGTTTTGGTGCACGAAAGACGGCGCGAGGTTACGACAGGTGTCGAAGGGCTTCTGGAATCCCTTTGGTGTTTGTGTCGATGCTTTTGGCAATGTGTTTGCCACGGACAACGATCCTGATTCTCGTCCGCCGTGCCGCTTGGTCCACGTCGTAGATGGTGGCGACTTCGGCTATGCGTTCCGTTATGGGCGGAGTGGGTTGCATCCCTTCATCGCATGGAATGGCGAGCTTCCTGGCACGCTGCCGATGCTTTCTGGTACGGGCGAGGCGCCTTGCGATATCATCCAGTGGCAGAATCGGCTACTCGTTGCCTCGTGGGTGGATCATCGGGTGGAGGCCTATGCATTGGTACCAAAAGACGGAAGCTTTCAGGCAGATCGGCAGATCTTGATTGAAGGTGGAGTCGATTTCAGACCCGTGTCTTTTGCTCCAACTCAAGATGGTGGGTTCTACCTGACGGACTGGGTAAAGCGGGATTATGTCCTGCACGGTCATGGCAGAGTGTGGAAGGTAAAGACGTCTGCTCCGTTGAGTGCTGCGAACGTTGCGACCGCAGATGAGGGGACTGCTTTACGCACACGCATTGTGGAGGGCGAGTCACCAACCCGAGAAGAAGTTCGTGCATGGCTGACTGACCCACGACCTTACATCCGCTCGGCTGCTATTCATCGCGTATCCAAAGAAGAGTTCCTGCTTGCAGATATGGCAGCACAGAGCTGGGGCGATAGTCAGTTGGATGCAGGAATCCTGCTAGCAGCTCGTGATGCATTAAAGTTCCAGGAGAAGTCCCTTCCACCGTTGGGCGTGCAAATGATCCTCCGGTCGCTTGCCCATCCGTCTGAGCATGTGGTCCTCATGGGCTTGAAGTGGATATCGGACTCGCGTCTCAGTGGATTCAAATCGGCGGTGCAGGGCATTGTAGATCGTGGCGAGATGACCGCTTCTGTGTATTACGCGGCCCTTACCACGTTAGCTCGGTTGACGAATGAAGAAGCGCGAGAAGATGCGCTCATCAAACAACTCTTGGGCGATGTGCGGGACATGGCGGTACCGTTGGCGAGGAAGCGTCTTGCCTTAGAAATCCTGCCTGACCGTGATCGGCACTTGAAAGTAGCGGACGTGGTTCCAGTGATTGAGACCGCGGCCGGCTCCACGCAGATTTGGCTCATTCATTACGCTGGGACGCTGCGTGATTCTGCGGTGGGTGCTGAGATGAGGCGCTTGGCATTCAATACGAAGCTAACGTTCGATGCAAGAAGTGCGGCTATGGCTCATGCGGTATTCGAGCAAGGGGATGCTAAGGAGTTGGTCGCCATTGCTCTCTCTAACGGCATGGATGACATCACTCGTCGTTCATCGATGCAGGCGCTCGTTGGTTTGTCCCTCCCTGACGATTTGAAATCCAAGGTCGAGAGCCTGGGCAATTTGAAGCTTAAGCCTTATGCTATGAGGGCAGTTGGTAAGCCTTCGAGTGTTAAGCAACGGCCACCGCTGGATGCTATGGATCGCTGGACGACTCTGCTTGCCAATGTCGAGGGGCAGGGGGATGTCGCGAATGGCCGTCAGGTCTTCATGTCTAGTAAACTGGGCGGCTGTGTTGTCTGCCATCGTGTGGAAGGCCTTGGCAGCGGAGCCGGACCAGATTTGTCCACGATTGGACTGACAGGCGATTTATCGCGCTTACTGGAGTCGCTGTTACAACCGAGCCGGAGCGTGTCACCGCGCTACGAATGCTTCAATGTCACCACTACGGATGGTCAGGTCAGGATGGGCTTCTCATTGATTGAGCGCGGGGACAATCACACTTACATCGACATCGGGGGCAATCAGTTTGAGATAAAGATCGGTGATCTGGTCAAACGAGAACCGCTTCCGGTTTCGATCATGCCAGAGGGTCTTGTGAATCGACTGACGGATGCGGAGTTACGCGATCTGTTGGCATTTCTGCAGGCACAGAAACGGCAGTATTAGCGCTGAAACGCGGGCTTGTCTCGATGGTAGATCGTATCCACTACATTGCGGACGTATTGCTCATCGGTAAGGCCAAACGTGGTCTCCTCCGGGAAGGTGACGAGGTTTCGAAAATGTGCAGCCATCTGGGAGTAGAGTTTGAGTCTGGCTTCTGTTGTTAGGTCGTCGTTACGGATCAAACTCGACAGCGCATACTGCACTACAGCCGGTGTGACTTTCTGCCTGAGCCTTGCTTGAAGATGCGGACATTCGCGAAATGAGTTGTATTTGCCTCCCAGAACATCGTCGATGGCCGGAGGCTCGTATCGTTCAGTCCGCACCACGATAGTGCCGGCTGCGAGGTCGCCGAGTCGCTGTCCTCTTGGGCTGAGCATACAAAAAATGCCACCAACGGCATACGCATACGGAAGCACATCAACAAATCGTAAGAGGTTTCGGATCAAGACTTGTCCGGGCCTTAATCTGAGACCTCGTTCATCCATTACTCGGATTGAAAGCAGGCGCTTCCCGATAGTCTGGCCATTGAATAACAACTCGCAGATTGTTGCATACCCGAACATGATCACGAACTGCATCAACACACCCGTTGCCATGCCTGCATCCATGGAAACGGTACTAATTGCCGCGACCAATTGATTCACTATCTTGTTGATCGCCAGCCCAACTGCGAAATCGATCAACATGGCCACTGCACGCGTCACCGGTCCAGCCAGTGCAAGAGAAAAACTCACACCTTCCGGAGTCGAGATTTTCAAGACGGATGGGGTGACGGCACTCATTCCTTAGTTTGCGATTTGCGACCGGCCAGGAACAGCCAAATCATGAGAACAACGAGTTGGAGCACCCCAAAAGCGATTTTGGCCCAATAAGGGACGATGGGGTGATGATATTGCGACAGAAATGACTCAATGATTCCCGCCCAAACTAGCATGATGGAGACGCCGCCCACTAGAGTAGCCAAGTCTGGCACGACGGAGCGAAGTCGCGTGCGCATGCCTTCCCTCGTGCCCCAGCCGATGAGTGCCCGACCTAGAAGTAGGCCTGCTTGGCCAGCTATCAAAATGGCCGGTATTTCCCAAGAGCCGTGGGGCAGTAGCCAAGCAACCAGGAATACGACTTGGCCATCTGCGATATAATCTAGAGCGACCGCTCCGAGCACTGCTCCATTGTAGAACAGCAAGATCACTGTGCCGATCCCCCATGTGATACCGAGAGCGAGCGCCTTGAACGACACGCCTATGTTGTTAGCCATCAGTTGCGCTGAGAAAGTCGATTGATGTCCTTCGAGCGCGCCGACTTTTGACGCGCTCTTCTCCTCTTCAGCTACTCGCTCTGAAGGTGTCAGCTCAACCGTGTGTGGGAATGGAGAGATGGCCGCCATTGCGTGTGGATCGAGCGAAATCAAAAGCGCCCCCAGTGCAGATCCGATGAGGGTGATCGCCAGAGAAAGATGGAACGCCCAAAGATGTTTGCGAAAAGTCTGTGGAAAAACGCTGAGCAACCACCTCATGGGACGGAATCGCGAGTGAGTCACCCGAGTGGAATGAATCTCTGCATAACCACGGGCGACGAGAGCCTCTAGGTAGTTATAGAGTTCAGGCTCAGCACTGGCGTTGCCAAGCCTGGATAGCCCCGCGCATGCCCTTTGAAACAGGGCAAGTAAATGACGGGATTTTTCGAGGTCAGAGAGATTATGGGGGTTTAGGGCTACCTTGTTCAGTGATGCCTCCAGCTCCTCCCAGTAAGGACGCTCTTGTTTCACGAAGCGGGCGAGATCGTGCAGCATTTCGGAGTCAGCGTGAGTGGGGTGGTGAGCTAAACCGTCTCATCGGATGGTGCGGAAGGATGCCAGAGGAGAGAGCGTTAGCAAGTGGCTCAAATCTCTTGAATGGAACTTGTGCCCGTTCCATCGTTCAGGCTCGCCTTTTCATGAATACAACTCGCGTCAAAGTTGCCGTCTTCGGTGCTAGTGGCTACTCCGGCATGGAGTTGCTGCGGTATTTGCTGCTCCATCCTCACGCCGAGATCGTTGCCGTGACTTCACGCACCCATGCAGGGAAGCCGCTGATTTCAGAGTTTCCGCGCTTCCGCCGTGTGGGGAATGCTGATGCGCTCACTTTTTGTCAGCCAGACATTGCGTCGATTAAAGAAATGGGCGCAGAGATTGCCTTTTTAGCCCTCCCGCATGGCGTTTCGGTGGAGTTTGCCAAAGGGCTGCTGGATGCAGGCATGAAGGTCATTGATCTGAGTGCTGATTTTCGCCTTCGGGATGCTGCGGTTTACAAGGAGTTCTACCAGCACGATCACCCGGCCCCAGAACTGCTGGCAGAGGCTGTGTATGCCCTTCCAGAAGTGCGCGCTTCGGAGATTGCGGGCGCAAGGTTAATCGCTTGTCCTGGTTGTTATCCCACCAGCATCTTGGTGCCGCTGATTCCCCTGTTGAAGGCTGGATTGCTCGCTGACGAGCCGATAGCAGTCGCCAGTATGAGCGGGGCTACTGGAGCGGGACGAAAGGAAGCGGTGCCTCTTCTGTTTTGTGAAGTCAATGAAAGCGTCAGGGCTTATGGTGTTCCATTGCATCGGCATTTGAGCGAAATTGGCCAGGAACTGGACATCGCTGCGGGTAAGAAAGTGCGGATTAGCTTTGTGCCACACCTTGTGCCCGTGCATGCGGGGATATGCACTACCATTTTTGCCCGTCTCAAAGACCACGTGACGCTGGATCAGGTTGGTGAATGTCTGACAAGCGCCTACAATAACAGCCCATTCATCCGGCTTCTGGGTGCAGGGCAGTGCCCAGATACAAAAAATGTGGCTCGAACCAACTTTGTCGACGTTGGTTGGACGCTGGATTCCAGGGCTGGTCAGCTCATTCTCATGAGTACCGAGGACAACATTGGCAAGGGTGCTGCTGGGCAGGCTGTGGAGAACTTTAACCTTGTCTGCGGGTTGGATCAGACCACCGGCTTGTTGATCGCCTAACTACCTTTCTATGAAATCGAACGATAACTCATGCGATTGCCGCATCCCTTTCAATATTGTTTCGGGAGGTGTCACAGCTCCTAGAGGGTTTCGGGCGGCAGCTGTCTCTGCTGGCGTAAAAAATCCCAAGGCGGAAAGGCTCGACCTTGCGCTAATCGCATCCGACTCGGCGTGTGTGACTGAGGGTGTATTCACGACAAATGCCGTTCGCGCTGCTCCCGTGAGACTTTCCGCTCAGCACTTAAAGGCTGGCTCTGACGTTCGTGCGGTGATCGCCAACAGTGGCAATGCAAATGCATGCACGGGTTTGCAAGGGATCAAGGATGCCAAAGCGATGGCCAAGGCCACTGCGGAAGCGTTAGGCATCAAAACGAAGCAGGTTATCGTGGGCAGCACCGGCATCATCGGCATGACGATGCCGATTGAGCGTATTGTTCCGAAGATCGGGGCCGTGGCAGCAGCATTGTCAGCCAAAGGTTCCGATGATGCGGCAAGGGCGATTATGACCAGCGATACCAAGCCAAAAAGTTTCGCTATTGAAGTCCCGATGAGCTCTGGAACGGTGAAAATTGGCGGGATCGCGAAAGGTGCTGGCATGATCTGCCCAAACATGGCTACGATGCTCTGCTTCATCACGACCGATGCAAAGATCGGTGCATCCGAGTTAAAGAAGGCTGTGCGCCACGGCGTCGATCATAGTTTTAACTGCATTACGATCGACGGCGACACGAGTACGAATGACACGGTGATCGTGATGGCAAATGGGCAGTCAGATGCCCCAGTGATCAAGCGTGGGACGCCCGATGCGGAGTTGTTTCGGTGCGCTCTTCACAAAGTCATGTTGGCTCTGGCGAAGATGATCGTCAGCGATGGAGAGCGGGTGACGAAGTTCGTGGAGATACGAGTAAGGCATGCACGCACTCTGGCTGATGCTCGAAGAGTGGCTGAGGCCGTTGCCAAGTCTACGCTGGTTAAATGCTCCTGGCATGGGAGTGATCCAAACTGGGGCCGCGTCATTCATGCGGTGGGTTATTCAGGTGCTCGCATCAGAGAGGAGCTAGTAGATATCTACTTTGGCGGCCTCCAGGCATGCAAAGGTGGGCTAGTGACCAAAACTCCAGTCGCCGAGATGGAAAAAGTAGTGAAGCAGGCTCAGTTCACGGTCACGATAGACCTAAATCTGGGCACGGCAGACTACACGGTTTACACCAGTGACTTGTCAGAAGAATATGTCGACTTCAACTCAAGCGAGTATTCCGCTGCGGTTCATGCCAAGCGCCAAAAAGGCATGGCATAGGTCGCATGGTTTCACTGGAGAAGCCTTTCAGCTTCTTCTGCAACGAACTTGGCGTTCATGAATGGCTCGTAGCTAACATCCAGCCATCGGAGCTTACCCTGGGCATCAATGATAGCTACGGCATGCAGCGGGACATCTTCAAAGTCATCCCAAGCGCGAAAGGCGCGAAAGACTTCCTTGTCACGGGCCGCGAGAATGGGGAAGGGGAAACCTGTCTTGTTCTTTGCAAACTTACCTGCATTTCCTACCAGACCCACCGGCTCTGGTGACAGCGCTACCAGTGGCAGATTCCGTTTCTTGAACTCTTCGTATGCATTCTCCATAGCATTCAGTTGCTCCATGCAGTGCCCGCAAGTGCTGCCGATGTAGAAGACTAATACGACAGGCTTGCCCGAGTAATCTTTGTCAGAAACGATTCGATGGTCTACGGCCATGCCCTCCCACGCAGGTGCCTGTGGCGCCTGCCAGTGAACGGGACCAAGCGATGTAATCTCAGGCCGAACGCCTGAGTCTGTGCGTTTTGGGGCAGGCTTCACCCAATCGCCCGTAGTTTGTAGTTTCTCCGCCAATGCAGTCAACCTGCGGAAGATAGGCAGGTCTTTGTCCATGGCGTAAGCACGCTCACGAACACGTTGAAAACTCTTCTTGGCTTCATCGACCTTACCACAAGTCACATAGGTCTCAGTCTGTCGTGCACTCCCAGCAAGATCTTGAGGGAATCGAGCTGCAACCTCTGCAGCCTTCGTCTTGTTGCCCAGCTTGATCCACACGGCTGCCAGCAGTTCTTTTGACATGTGGTCCTTGGCCTTCTCAATATCATCAGCCTTGAGCGACTGCAGTGCGGTCAGCACTAGTCTGGCTTTTTCCTGTTCTGTTGGTCCCTTTGGCTTCTTGGATGCCACAGGAGTCGTTGTTTGTTTCTTCTTGTCAGGTGCTTCGGCTTTGCGAATCTCCTCTTTCGGAGTCTCTTTGATGGCATTTACTTGCTTGAGAGTTTCTGCAAGCCTTGGCTTATCACCTTTAAAGTAAGCTGCGGTCCCAATTGCCAGCAAGCGCGTCAGTTCATGGCCACTCTGCTTCACCGATGGAATAAGGGAACCGCCTGTTGCTAACATGACTTTATCCCAAAGCTCCCATTTAACCAGCGTCTCGAGTAACCGAGTGCGCCCGTAGCTGGCGCTGGACGCTGCTTTGTCGAGAGTGTTGTAGTTCGGGTGGCGGGGGTTAGCGATGAGAGCTTTGGCCAGTGCAATGGCGTCTTTTGCTCGGCCAAGTTCATTGTAGGTGCGGATGAGCCACTCTTCGTTGTGAGCGTAGTTGTGAATCTGGTCAGGCAGGATCATTGCACGTTGCATGTAAGCGTGGTCCACCCGAGTGGATGCTTCCTGTTGCCAAGCGGCATCATCATACCGTCCCAACTTGGAGAAAGTGTGACCTGGCATGTGCCACATATGCGCTATCCCAGGGGCCGCCTGTCCACAGAGGGCGTCTGACGCTAGTGCACGGATTGGTTTCTTGTTGTCCCACAAGTGGATGCGGTAGTGGTGGGACGGGTGATTCGGATCCAAAGCGAAGACCTTATCTAGAAGGGCATCTACGGCCTCGTAGCTGGCTATGGGAATGGAGTCTTTGGCTTGCCAGAGTTTCCAGCAAAGAAAAGAAAGGGCTTCGACATCCTTGGGATAAGCATGACATATCTCTTCAAGCCCATTGATGTAGTCCTGTTCACGCTGCTTCTTGTCACGCTTGTCTTCGGTGTAGAACTTCTCAAGAACGCCAATCCACAGTTGCTCGCGCTTGCTAGCGTTGGCTTTCTTTTCGGTTGCTCGTTTGGTGAACTGGCGAGCACGTTTCTCGTTGTTGACGTTTGCCATTGCCATTCCCCAGAAGGGCATAGCAGCTTCAGGATCAAGTTTGGAAGCCTGCCGAAATGATCGTTCTGCTTCGAAATACCAAAAGCCATGCTGTTGGCCGATTCCTTGGTCAAAGAACCTCTGGGCTTCTTTGCTCTTGGTCGTGATCTCGAAATGGACATTTCCGGTACCCTTCATGAGCACCGCCGCTTGCCGAGGCCCCTCGTTGAAGGCTTCACCATGCTTTGAGTGCCCAGCCTCAACGTCGTCTGCACGTGAAACGACCCAAGTCATCACCACAAAGACTGACACCAAAACAAAAACAGATCGATCCATGGCCATGAAACGACCATCAGTCACTGATTCCTGCCGGGGACTGCTGCCTTTTGTGAGATTACCCGTTCAGAATCTTTTCCGCCACGCGCATGCCATCACAGGCGGCGGAAACGATGCCTCCAGCATAGCCAGCACCCTCACCAGCCGGGTAAAAGTTCTCAATGCCCGCGCACAATAAAGAGTCTGGATCCCGAAGAATCCGCAATGGGCATGAGCTTCTCGTTTCGACGCCTGTCATTACGGCATCATCGAGACCGAAGCCTGGAATCATGTCATCGACTCTACGTACCGCCTCACGCAAAGTGGTGGTGACGATATCCGGCAGAAGAGTAGCCAGATCGGTCCACGTCACCCCTGGTTGGTACGATGGTTGAACTCTGCCAGGTCCAGAAGAGGGCTGTTTCTTCATGAAGTCACCAAGTCGCTGAGCTGGGGCCTTGAATCCTCCTCCACCTAGTTCATAGGCTTGCTTTTCCAACGCGCGCTGAAAGGCCATGCCTCCAAGAACTCCCTGGTCTGCAAAATCAGTCGCGGGGATATCAACCATGAAGCCCGCATTGGCGTTTGACTCGGCTCGGGCATAGGTGCTCATGCCGTTGGTCACTACCATTCCGGGCTCTGAAGATGCAGCCACCACTAGACCACCTGGGCACATGCAGAAACTGTATGCCGCACGTCCTGTGTCGCAGTGAGCAACGAACTTGTAAGGAGCCGCTCCAAGGCGTGGATGACCACCCCATTTTCCATACTGGGAGCGGTCAATCAGTGATTGGGGGTGCTCAATCCGCACACCCACTGAAAACCCTTTGGCCTCCATGGGAACGCCGATCCGGTGCAACATCTCGAATGTGTCGCGTGCACTGTGACCGACTGCAAAAATAAACGGACTGCCGAGAATCTCTTCTCCATTGGCCAAGATCACTTTTGTCATTTTGCCATTCTCGATCACGGCATCAGTGACATGTGCGCCAAAGCGAACCTCACCACCCATGCGAACGATCTCCTCGCGCATGTTCCGCACGACTTTGATCAGCCTGTCAGTTCCAATGTGAGGGCGGCTCTTGTAAAGAATGTCTTCTGGAGCTCCGGCTTTGACCAACTCTTTGAGCAGCCATGGAATGCGGTTCTCACGATCTCGAATCTGTGTGTAAAGCTTGCCGTCAGAAAATGTGCCAGCTCCGCCTTCTCCAAACTGGACATTGGACTCGGGGTTGAAATCCCCTCCGCGCTTCCAGAAAGCCATGACATCACGAGCCCGGTCGCCAGCAGGTTTGCCACGTTCCAAAATCAAAGGGTTGCGGCCGTGACGAGCCAAAATCAGGCCAGCGAGCAAACCACAAGGGCCGGTCCCGATGATCACAGGGCGCTTTTCGGGTGGCACCGGAGCCATGTTGACCTTCGTTTTGTCAAGTTCGGTGTATTCGGTGGGCTCAGCTAACTTGATCCGGTGATTGCCTGCCAATCGTTGGAGCATCACCCCTTCATTCAAGACCTCCACCAAGACTTGGCAACTAAACTCAACATTTCCACGGCGTGCGTCGATCGCACGCTGCTTCATCTTAATTGTGACGATGTCTTGAGCACGCGCACGGAGTTCTCTAAGGACCGTCCCTTTCAGGATGGCCTCGTCGTAGTCCAGCGGAAGACGTAACTGACTGATTTGCAACATTGTAGATTATGAAAATGAAACACCCAGACCTGGAGAATCAAGCGCAACGTGATGGGTATGTGTGCTTCAATTGGCTAAGGTTGGTGCTTAAATATGGACAATTGAGCTGTGGTGGCTTGTTCCACTACAACCCCGAGAGTGCGGTGCAGTTTTTTCAAAAACCCATCTGTGACCTTACAGGACGCAAGGCGAACGAACTCAACCATGTAATCGGGTTTCATTTCGGCAACAGTGATAGCTCCGAAACACCGGAGAGGCGTATCGTTCGATTTTTGACAACCTCTTGCACGGGCAAGTTTGAGTCAGATCTTGAACCGAAAGGAGTCATTGAGTGGCAGGCAATAATTGCGATTGTCACTCAGTTCGTAGCGAGCGGTCAAGTTAACAAATGGTAATCTTACAATTTACCGGTCGCGAGATGGATTGTAAGCGTCACCGGAGTGACCTCAGGCGGAGGCTTGACTTGGCTGTGATTTGCGGGGCAGCGGCATAGTTGTGCGTGGCGATTTTGCTTTGGTCCAGGCGTCTGGGGTGACTTCGTCGAGTTGCTGATTGGTGATGGTGGG
>JAEUHM010000002.1 GCA_016795485.1 Verrucomicrobiaceae bacterium
TTGTCATGATGGCCGTCTTGTTGGCTGCGGTCACTTCAGCACTGATGCGATTGTCATTAGGCATATGCGTTGTGTTAGCCACCGCATCCCAAGTGACTCCAGGCGCGGGAGTGTCCCACACCAAACCAGAATCCCATGCAAGAGGCAGCGGCATGGGCGCATGAAGTAACGCGGCTTTCTGCACTGTCGCGTTCGGAATATCGGGCTAAATGTGGTCTGGTTTTTGCTTCCGTAGCCAGCGGTGCTCGGCCTTCTCAAGAAGGCTTGCGCAAGAGACCCTCAAGGCTGCCGCCAGCCGGAGAAGTGCCTCCAGCGTCACGCTGTGCGCCCCGCGCTCAAGCTCACCAATGTAGGATTTGGACAACCGAGCCAACCGCCCCAGTTCTGCCTGAGACATCCCGCGCGCCAGCCTAGCCAATCGCAAAAGAGCGCCCAGGTCCCTGTGCAACGGATGGCGCTGCTGATCTAACCACCACACCTCACACTGACGACCCGCGCCACCACGGCGGCCTTTGCGACTGGAATCCGGTTTCATGTTAGCGAAAAAGCGAAGTAAAACTCCACCACCGGACCCCATCGGCCCATCCACGGCAGAGACGCAGATGGTTATCTCAAATCCAGCCGTGCGAGACAAGGCTTAACTCGCACGAAGGGGGCCTTTTGTTATTCCACCCACCCTCCGTGGCCTCAGTGCTCTCCGTGCGAAACCCAGTTGTGTTTGGTTCGCACGGAGGACTCGGAGATCACGGAGGTAGGAATGGCAGAAGAATGACGGCAAAAGAATAACTCAGAGGGGCGAATAAAAAAACATTCTGCTGTCACCCATTCTGCTGTCATCCAAACGCCTCTCCACCTCGGACCTCGCACGGAGGGGGTGTCCTTTTGAGTCCGATCCTTTGCTTAGCCTGATCAAAAAATAGCGACACCGCCGCAGATGTGCTTCAACTTGCGGGATGCCCACGCTTGATTTCAAAGGGAAACAGTTTGTCCATTCGCACCATCTCAGTGTTCCGTTCCGGGAGCTGCGGGTGGAGGCGGGGAAGTCCCTGCCGGTGAAGGGCGGGAAGCCGTCGCTGGAGGACAACCTCATCATCCACGGGGACAATCTGGAGGCGCTGAAGGCGCTGCTGCCCACTCATGCGGGCAAGGTGGACTGCATCTTCATCGACCCGCCCTACAACACCGGCAACGAGGGCTGGTGCTACAACGACAACGTCCGCAGCCCCCTCATGAAGGAGTGGCTCAAAAAGTCCGCCAACCCCGTCGATAAGGAAGACCTCGAACGCCACGACAAATGGCTATGCATGATGTGGCCTCGCTTGCAGTTGCTCCGGGAGTTGCTGGCGGAGGATGGAGCCATTTTCATCACGATTGATGACAACGAGGTGCATCGGCTGCGGGGCTTGCTCGACGAAATTTTCGGCGAGTTAAACTTTGTCGCCAATGTGATCTGGCAGAAAAACTTCGCGCCCAAGAACACAGCTCAGTATTTCAGCCAAGATCACGATCACATGCTGATATATGCTAAGCAGCTCGGAGCTTGGGATTTGAACCTTCTTGTTCGAAGCGATGATGCGGTAAGTCGTTACGAGAATCCCGATGGTGATCAAAGAGGTCCGTGGTCCTCAAGTGACATGACGGCCCGCAATTACTACAGCCTTGGAACTTACGATGTCGAAAGTCCGTCAGGAAAAACATTCAGTGCCCCAGTTGGTAGCTATTGGCGTGTATCAAAGGACAAGTTTCAGCAGCTCGACTCGGATAAGCGAGTCTGGTGGGGCACAGATGGCAAAAACATGCCTCGTTTGAAGCGATTCTTGTCCGAAGTGAAGGACGGCGTGGTTCCTCAAACACTGTGGTTTTACGAAGATGTGGGCCACACCCAAGAAGCTAAACAAGAACTCAAGGAGGTCCTAAACTTTGAGACCTCAGAGGAGGTATTCATCACTCCGAAGCCCACAAGACTATTGCAGCGTGTGCTGGAAATCGGCGCGAAGAAAGACTCCCTCATCCTCGACTCCTTCGCGGGCAGCGGCACGACGGCGCACGCCGTCCTCGCCGCGAACGCCAAGGATGGCGGCAATCGCCGGTTCATCCTCGTGGAGACGGAGGATTATGCGGACACGCTGACGGCGGAACGTGTGCGCCGGGTGATTCAGGGTTACGCCTTCACGGGCACGCAGCGCACGGAGTTGATGCAGGAGAAACTGACGTGGACCGCCTTCAAAAAGGCGCAGGAATTGCTGGAGAAGGTGGAGAGCATCGAAAAGCTTGAAGGTGCCGACTACGACAGCGTAAAGAAAGAGATCAAAGACGGAGTGCTGACGGTGACGGGAGAGCGGAAGATCAAAGAGAAGGCTCCCGGCCTCGGCGGCAGTTTTACTTACTGTGAGCTGGGCGAGCCCATCGACATCGAAAGCCTGCTCACGGGCGGCGAGGGCATGCCTTCCTTTGAATCGCTGGCCCGCTATGTGTTTTACACGGCCACGGGCCGCAGTCTGGACAAGGTGGCCGCGCCGAAGGCGGATGGCTTCATTGGGGAGACGGAGGTCTTCCGCCTGCACCTGATCTACAAGCCGGACAAGGAATGGCTGCGCAGCAACGACGCCGCGCTGGATGCGAAGAAGCTGGAAGCCATCGAAAAAGGCAACAAGGACGGCAAACGGGCCATCGTGTTCGCCGTGGCGAAGTTCATGAGCCAGAAGGAGCTGACCGCCCGGCGCATCGAGTTCTGCCAACTGCCGTATGCGGTGCATAAAATCCTCGGAGACTAGCCGCGCATGGAACTCAAAGACTACCAGCAGGGCGTCCTGACCAAGTTTGACTACTACCTGAGCACACTGCGTGGGCAGGTGGAGACGATTGCAGCTGCACAGGAGCTTTTGAAAGCTCAGGGTCACAGCCTGGACCTGGGTGATCCCTGCGTGAAGGCCTGGGACCAGCTTAACAAAGAGCGGCGGCTGCCCTTTCTCAAAGACGAGGACGGGAACGATTGCGTGGCGGACTACCTGCGCCGTTTGGATGGCCTTAAACGCTCCATTCCTAACGTGACACTGAAAGTGCCCACGGGCGGCGGGAAGACCCTGCTGGCGACAGCGGCGGTGGAGCGCATCCAGATGGATTTCTTCCGGCGTCAGACGGGTTTCATCCTGTGGGTGGTGCCGAGCGATGCGATCTATAAACAGACCTGGAAGCAGCTTGCCAACCGGGAGCACCCTTACCGCCAGATGCTGGAGCGGGCGAGCGGTGGCCGCGTGAAGATGCTGGAGAAGGGCGATGCCTTTACCAAGCAGGATGCGGAGAGCTACTTGTGCGTGATGCTGCTGATGCTCCCCAGCGCGGCCCGGCAGAGCAAGGAAACGCTGCGCATGTTCCGCGACAGCGGGCGCTTCACGACCTTTTTCCCCGTGGAGGATGACAGCGTGGCTAATGCGGCCCTGCTGGAACAGGTCCCAAATCTCGATGAGAACGATCTGGCGGACATGGGCTGGGCGGATGGCATCGTGCCGAACTCCCGCAGTGTGAAGCACAGCCTCGGGAATGTGCTCCGTCTGCTGCGCCCGGTGGTGGTGGTGGATGAGGGGCACAAGGCCTACTCCGCCACGGCGCGGGATACGTTGAATGGCTTCAACCCGCGCTTCATCGTGGAACTGTCTGCCACGCCGAATGCGGGTGGGCGTCATGCCTGCAACGTGCTGGTGGCCGTGCCGGGCACGGCGCTGAAGGCGGAGGAAATGATCAAACTGCCGATCAATGTCATCAATGAGGACAAAGGCGGCTGGAAGCACACGCTGGCGGAGTCGCATCAAAAGCTCAAAGACCTGTCCGAAGATGCCGCGAAACTGCAAGCAGCTGACGGGCGCTACATCCGCCCGATCATGCTCATCCGCGTGGAGCGGACCGGCAAGGATCAGCGGGACAGCGGCTATGTGCATTCCGACGATGCGCGGGAGTATCTGATCGAGAAGCTGGGAGCCAAGCCGGAGGAAATCCGCGTGAAAACCAGCGAGGAAGACACGCTGGGCGACGAAGACCTGAAGCTGCCGACCTGCGAGGTGCGCTACATCATTACCAAAGCCGCTCTCCAGGAAGGCTGGGACTGCCCCTTTGCCTATGTGCTGGCGATTCTCTCGAAAACCACGGCCAACACGGCGCTCACCCAGATGATCGGGCGAATCCTCCGCCAGCCTCACGCCCGGCTCACGGGAAGGTCGCTGCTGGACGAGTGCTATGTGTTCACCTTTGACCAGGACGTGACGAAGGCCGTGGAAGGTGTGCGCAAAGGTCTGGAAGACGAAGGCATGGCCGATCTCGCCTCGCAGGTGCGCCTTTCCGGCAAAGGCACGGCCAAGAAGGCCACACGCACAGAGACGCTGGCCCGCCGGGCGAAGTTTGCGGGCATCCCGCCAATCTTTTTGCCGCGTGTGCTGCATCAGGATGACTCCGCCGATGAGGGTGCCCGCGAGCTGGACTATGAGAGGGACATTCTCGGCCATCTGGACTGGGAATCCTTCCGTTTCCTGCGTGCCCACGGCATGACGATGACGGAAGATGACAAGGCGACACGCACGGTGGCGAAGATCAATGTGGCGCAGAAAAAGGAAGGCGGCAGCGTGACCCACGATCTTTTCCAAGAGGCGCTGCAAGACATGCCGGAGGAGGGCCTGGATATTCCTTTCCTCGTCCGCCAATTGCTCGATGTGGTGCCAAACCCGTGGCAAGGGATGCGCATCCTCAGCGAGACGCTCGAAGCCCTGCGTAAACGCGGTGTGACTGAGGAACGGCTCTACACGAACCGGCTGGAACTGCTGCGGGAGATGAAGCTGGACCTCAAGCAGCAGGTGCATGAGGCCAGCGAGGCGCTCTTTCGAAACAAGCTAGCGAAGGGCGAAGTGATCTTCCGTCTCGTGACGAGCAACGATCCCAAGCTGAACTGGAAACTGGCGGAAACCCTGGAAGTGGAGCTGAGCGAGGATGAGGCACCGCTGAACCGCAAGAACGGCGATCCCATTGAGAAGAGCCTATTTGAAAAGGTCTTCCGCCGCGACTTCAACGAACTGGAGAAGGACACGGCCTGGTATCTCGATGGCAAGGACTGCGTGCACTGGTGGCACCGCATCGCGGTCGCTCAGGCAAGCTATGGCCTGCAAGGCTGGCAGAAGAACCGGGTGTATCCCGATTTCCTCGCCTGCATCCACGGCACGGAAGGCGGCAAGTTCCGCTTCACTGTGCTCGAAACGAAAGGCGAACACCTCAAAGGCAACGACGACACCGCCTACAAGCAGAAGCTCTTCGACATCCTTACTGAACACGCCACAACGGCGATGCGAGCCGGTGAACTGGTGCTGGGCACTCAGAGCGAGCAATTGAGCTTCACGATGCTGATGGAAGATGGGTGGGCTGAAGCCATCCGGCGCATCTGACCTCAGTGCTCTCCGTGCGAAACCTTGCTGTGGTTGGTTCGCACGGAGGACTCGGAGATCACGGAGGTAGGAATGGCAGAAGAATGAAGGCAAAGAATAACTCAGAAGGGGGAACAAAAAAACATTCTACTGCCACCCATTCTGCTGCCATCCAAGCTCGTCTTCTTCTCGGGCCTCACACGGAGGGGGACGATTCTCCGCTCATCGTATCTTGGGTGCCCTGATGGTGTATCCGTGTGGGGGATCGGCGCGTAGAGATAGATGTTTATGCCGAAACCTGAACTTCATTCTGCTGCTCCTGACTTTACTGCTCCTGTTGTGGGAGGTTCTTATGCCTCTGGCGATACGGTGACTCTTAGCGCTCTCAAGGGGAAGCCGGTGGTGCTTTATTTCTACCCGAAGGACGACACTCCGGGGTGCACAAAGCAAGCGTGTGGTCTGCGAGATGGTTGGGCGCAGATTTCCAAGAGGGCGCACGTCTTTGGCGTGAGCATTGATCCGGTGAAGAGTCACGAGAAGTTCATCAAGAAGTATCAATTGCCTTTTCCGCTGATCGCTGATGAGAAAAACGAGATTGTGAATGCCTACGGCGTGTGGGTGGAGAAGAGCATGTATGGCCGGAATTACATGGGCACCGAGCGGAGCACTTTTGTCATCGACAAGACAGGCAAAATCTCAGCGATCCTGGAAAAGGTGAAGCCCGAGGAGCACCTCGAACAAGTGCTTGCAACTCTTTGAGCTGCAGAGGTTGCCAGTTAGGCCTTTGAAGCAGCGCGCTTGAGTCGATCCATGATCGCGATGCCCAGTCCGCGTTCCGCTACTGGCTCTGCGATGATTTCGTCGGCTCCGGCCTGATCGAGCTGGCGGAGTGCGTAGAAAAAGCGAACAGCGGCTTCCGGCAGCTTGCCTTTGCCGGGGCTGAGGATGTGCATGGCCTTCCACTCGTGGAGTCCCAAGTAGCCATCCGACTCCTCGCCGCGATAGCTGAGCAGGGCGTAGGTTTTGCCGTGCTCTGGAATGAAGTCCGATGGACGCTCGATAATCCGCAGCGGTGTGCGAGGTGCGTAGTGACTGGGAAGCTGGCCGGGCACCTCGGGCTTGTCTTTGGACTTGGAGGCGAGTTGCACACGGCCAAAAACCTTGAGGTCTTCGGGCGTGATGGGACCTGGGCGCAAAATGGTGATCAGTGGCTTCGGCGCTGCAGGCTCGACCTTGATGATGGTGCTTTCCAGGCCGTGATGACAGGCGCCACCGTCAAGGATGAGCGGAATGCGGCCATCTAGCTCCATTTTTACTGCCGCAGCCGAGGTGGGGCTGATGCTGCCGAAGCGATTGGCGCTTGGCGCTGCCAGTGGCTTGTCCAGGGTGCGCGCTACACGATTGAAAACCAGATTCTGACTCGCCCGGACGGCCACCGTGGGCAGACCTGAAGTGACGATGTCTGGAACACAGGGTTTCTTCGGCAACACGATGGTGAGCGGACCGGGCCAGAAGCGCTCAGTGAGCTTTTTGATCACGGGAACGATGCCTTCAGGCACGTCTGCAACGGTATCGAGGTCCTTCTTGTGCGGCAGATGAACAATCAGCGGATCAAACGATGGACGCTCCTTGGCAGCGAAAATCTTGGCGACCGCTTCTGCGTTAAGAGCGTCTGCGGCAAGCCCATAGACGGTCTCTGTGGGGAGTGCGACGACATCGCCAGCCGCAAGAAGCCGAACGGCCTCGTCCACGGCGTGCTTCATCTCCTGCGGAAGATCTGTGGACAGAACCGAAGTGTTCATCCCGCTTTCTTGAGCAGGGTTTTCGGTTCGTCTTTGGACAGACGGCGTTGGAGATCTGCTGGCTCGATGCCCAAAAACTCTGCGGTCTTGCGGATGTCGCCGCCTAGCTGGCGTTGAGCGACACGGCACAGTTCTTTTTCCACCCAAGCGAGCAAGTCAATGTCGCTGGTCATCTGTGCGGCATTCACGAGGGTCGTGAGGGCATCTCTCATGCGATTGATGCTGCTCACCGCACCGCCAAAGCGGCTGCCGCTGCTGCCCAAAGGAATGTCTGAGGGAAGCAGCACGTTGGTGTTAGAGAGTGCACAAGCTCGTTGGATGGTGTTTTCCAGTTCACGCACGTTGCCGGGCCAGTCATAAGCCTCCAGCATGGAGAGCGCATCCTCAGAGAACCGCATGGTAGGGCCGCGTTTTCTTGTGCCCAGACGATGAAGGAAAAACTCGGCAAGCAGGCGCACATCTTCACGTCGTTCACGGAGCGGCGGGATGTGGATACGCACGACGTTCAGACGATAAAAGAGGTCCTCGCGGAAGTTTCCTGCTTCTACCTCGGCTTCTAGGTTTTTGTTGGTGGCAGCTAGCACACGCACATCCGTTTTGACGGTCTGGTTGCTGCCCACGCGGCTGAACTCGCCTTCTTGAAGAACGCGGAGCAACTTGCTCTGCACCGCGAGAGGCATGTCGCCGATCTCATCGAGGAAAAGCGTTCCGCCATCGCATTGTTCAAATCTGCCAACACGCTGGGCAACCGCGCCCGTGAAGCTGCCCTTCTCGTGGCCAAACAGCTCACTTTCCATCAGGTTCTCAGGAATCGCCGTGATATTGATCGCAGCAAACTCCTTCTGGGTCCGAGGGCTAAACTTGTGCACCGCACGGGCAACGAGTTCCTTCCCGCAACCGCTCTCGCCGGTAATCATGACGGGTGCATCTGAGCGGGAGACGCGACCGATGAGCTTGAAAACCTCCTGCATGGCTCCAGAACGCCCGATGATCGTTTCTTGGATCGCTTCTGAAGGAACCACATCGACGGCAGCGGCCAAAGTGGCCTTTCTCGCCTCAACCGCACGGAGAGCGCTCTCTACTACCATCCTGGCCTCGTAGGTGAGCTTCTCCTTTGGCAAGAAATCATACGCGCCGAGGCGCATAGCCTCAATCACGTTGCTGGTGCCCGCCACAGCGCTGGTGAGAATGACCATGGCATTCGGGTTTACCTGCCGCAGCTTCTTGAGCAGCTCAATGCCACCAATGGGGGGAACTCTCACGTCCGCGAGGACCAACTCCGCCGGCCTTTTCTGGTAGGCGGCCATGACTTCATCCGCCTTGGCAAAAGTTTCTACTTTCACGCCGGGAGCCTTCAGGTGGCCAGCGGCCCAAGCGCAAAAATCACCATCGGAGTCGACGATGAACAGTGTAGTTGGGGGATTGGTTTCTTTAGCGTGCTGCGCCATGGGGAGGGGGATTATGCCCTCTCCAGCCGTATCTGCAACCTCGGTGACACAAAGTTAGGAGAGGTGAAACATATGAGCCTGCCGTTTGAGATTCGCTTAATCGGACTTGCTCTCATCGGCACTCTCACTGAGTTGAACCTCTCCATCGCCATTTGAGCAGAAGTTTAATCCGTGCTTACGTCCCCAATGCCTACTTACGTTTACGAAACCATTCCCCAAACTGAGACTGAGAGCGCTCAGCGCTTTGAGGTGCGTCAGAGCATGAGTGACAAGCCGCTCACCGCACATCCAGAGACCGGAGTGCCCGTTCGGCGTCTGATTTCAGGCGGCACTGGCTTGATGGGTGGCGCGGGCGTGTCTAGCGCTCCTCGGCCTTCGGGAGGTTGCGGTTCTGGTTGCGGTTGCCACAATTGACGCCGCACTGACTGCGATCATGCCGGGACTACCGCTTCCACTCTCGATCTCCATCATCTCCCTCAACGAAGAGGGCAATCTTCGGCGCTGTCTGGAGAGTGTGAAGGGCCTTGCTCAGGAGATTGTGGTCGTAGATTCCGGTTCCAAGGACCGGACTTGTGAGGTGGCTGCGGAGTTTGGTGCAAAGGTGGTGCATCAGGACTGGCTGGGGCACCGTGATCAGAAGAATGTAGCGCTGAAGCTCTGCACTCAGCCCTGGGTGCTGGCTTTGGACTGTGACGAGGCGTTTTCTGACGATCTGCGAGCCTCTGTGCTGGCGTTTTTTGATAAACCGGACGCGGATCGGCCTCCCGGAGCGTGGATGAATCGACGTACTTGGTTCATGGGCCGATGGATCACTCATGGCGACTGGTATCCAGATGCCAAGCTGAGGATTTTTCGACGTGAACTGGCGCATTGGGGCGGAAGTCCAGAGCACGACAAGATTGTGCTTCAGGGTGAGGAAGATCGCCGCACGATTCATCTGCGAGGTGATCTGCTGCATTACTCCTTTCGCGACACCAATCACTTTTTGACCAAGCAGGCGGGCTATGCGGATGTGTTTTTGCAGCGCGAGTTGGCAAAGAATCTTGGCTTTTCTTGGATGAAAGTCATCGCTAGGCCCATCTGGCGGTTTTTTCGTTCCTATGTGTTGAGGCTCGGCTTTCTGGATGGCTTCCCTGGACTTTGGATCGCTGTGGCAACGGGCTTCTTCACGTTTCAGCGCTACAGCCGCACCTACGAGCACTCAGCAGGCAAATCCGGATCATGAAGATTGGCCTGATCTATCATCAGTACAAGCCCGCTGGCGGGCTGGAGAAGTACTTGATTGAGTTCACCCGCAAGTTGCGGCTGGCTGGGCATGAGTTGCATGTGTTGACTTCTGAGGTGGCGGGGAACGTGCGGCAGAGTCTGGATGTCACCTGGCATGAGGTGCCAAAGCCTCAAGGACTGCCCATGCTGCGTTTGTGGCACTTCAACAAGGTGGCGGCCAGAGAGGCGGAGCGACTGCTAGTGGATGTGACCGTCGGCTTTGGCCGCACCACGACTCACGACTTGCATCGGGCAGGCGGTGGGTCTCATGCGATGTATTCGCGGCTCTTGCCCTGGTACAAGCGCTATTCGCCCAAGAACCTTCTGGAACTCAAACTGGAGAAGGATCTCTACCAGAGGGGTGGTACCAATGCGTTTGTCTTCAACTCGGCGCGGGTGATGGCGCAGATCAGTGGCCTCTATCCCGCTTCCTTGGAAAAGGGGCATGTCATTTACACGCCCGTCGATTCCGAGACGTTTAAGCCCTCGACAGATCGCAGGAAGCATCGAGAACAGATTTGTCAGCAACTGAACACAGATCCGTGGCGACCCATTGGACTGTTTGTCTCGCTCAGTCACCGCCGGAAAGGGCTGGAGACGCTTCTTCAAGCATGGAGGAATCTCGATGCTACGCTCTGGATCGTGGGCAAGCCGCTAGGCCAAGAGTGGCAAGCAAAGATTGATGAGTTTGGCTTGTCCAACCGAGTCCGCGCTCTGCCCGTGCGCGATGATTTGCCCGCGCTGTATCAGGCGGCGGACTGGTTTGTGCATCCCACGCTCTACGATGCATGCGCCAACACGGTACTTCAGTCCATGTGTGCTGGCCTACCGGGGATCATTTCGACTCAGGACGGAGCAATTGATCACATCAAGGATGGCGAAAATGGATTCCTGCTCAGGAATGCGCGCGATGCGAACACCCTGCACGAGGTTTTGAAGAAGGCATTCGACGTCGATGAGGATCGAAGATTGGAAATGGGCCTCAGAGCACGGGAAACCATGCTGCCGCTGACATGGGAGGCGCATCTGGAAGGCTGGAAGCCACTGCTAGAGAGCCGTGGCCGATAGTTGCACATCTGTCTGTTACGCACACCATAGCGACCCAATGTCCAACTTGCGTGTCTACACCTACAAAGCCTGCTCCACGTGCCGAAATGCGACGAAGTGGCTGAATGCCAACAAAATCGCCTTCACCGAACTCCCGATTCGCGAAACGCCGCCAACTTCAAAAGAACTGGCAGCCATGATGAAGGCTAAAGGCAGCCTGAGGCCTCTGTTTAACACTTCTAGTGCTGATTACCGAGAAGCTGGCATCAAAGACAAAATCGACTCAATGACTGCGACCGAGGCCTTTGGGATGATGCAGAAGAATGGAAATCTCGTGAAACGTCCATTTTTGATCGACGAGAAGCGCGGCATCTACCTCACGGGTTTCAAAGAGGATGAGTGGCGTGCAGTCCTGGGAGCGGGCTGAGGCAATAATCCGCTGTATTCACCGATGATTTTGGTTAAGGACACGCGACAATGCCATCACTTCGTCAACTTTTGGGGCTCGTCGGGCCAAAGCAGCTGAAAAAGCTTGAAGACGAACTCAAAAAGGTCCGCAAGTCCGTGGCTGACGATTCTCGTGATTTGAAGCGGGAGTTCGACAAGCTGAAGACGTCATTTTCCAAGCATCTAGGTGGACTTGAGCCGCAATTGGCCGCGCGCCCCGGCACCATGCCCGGCATGATCAAACGTCTCCATCGGGAGGGCTACGACATTGGCACGATTATCGACGTGGGCGCTTCAGATGGCCAATGGTCGAGGCTGGCCATGGAGTGGTTCACCGCTTGTCATTACCTTCTGGTAGAGGCTCAGCCTTATCATGAGAAGGCATTGGCGGAGTTCAGTGCTAGCAAACCCAACGTCTCCGTGGCCATGGCGGCTGCGGGTTCTAAGCTTGGAGAGGTGCACTTTGATGCCACAGATCCGTTCGGCGGCCGAGCGCTGGACAATCCTCACCCGAGTAAGAACATCGTCGTTCCAATGACGACCTTGGACCACGAAGTCAGCAGCCGAGGACTAAAAGGGCCATTCTTGATCAAGTTCGACACGCATGGTTATGAGGTGCCAATCCTCGAAGGCGCTAGTGAAACGCTGAAGAATACGAGCGCCATTGTCATGGAGTGTTACAACTTCCCGCTTGGGCTAGGCAGCCTCATGCTCCCGGAAATGTGTGCCTATCTCGCTAGGCTCGGATTTCGCATGGTGGACATGGGAGAAGTGGTCCACCGTGAGAGTGACGGTGCCCTTTGGCAGATGGATGTGGTGTTTGTGCGGAATGATCGGGCGGAGTTTGCCTGCAAGCGCTTCCGCTAGACAAAACTTCCGGCAAAAAGAAACGGCGCGCGCCTTGACGCTGCCCGCGTCATTCCTATGGTCGCGGCGCACATGAACATTCACGAATATCAGGCCAAGCAGTTGTTTGACAAATACGGGGTGGCCACGCCCAAAGGAATCGTAGCTTCCACCGCCGAGGAGGCAGGTAAAGCAGCACGTGACATCGGTGGAGAAGGATTGGTCGTGAAGGCTCAGATCCACGCTGGTGGCCGCGGCAAAGGCACTTTCAAGAACGGCTTCAAAGGTGGCGTTCACGTCATCAATACTCCAGAAGAAGCCCAAGACATCGCTGGCAAAATGCTCGGGCAGACGCTCGTGACTCATCAAACAGGTCCCGATGGCAAACTGGTGAGCAAGGTGTTGATCGCGAAGTCAGTGGACATCAAGAAGGAATACTATTTCGCAGTGCTCTTTGACCGCAGCGCCTCCTGCCACTCCATCATCGCCTCGACAGAAGGTGGCATGAACATTGAGGAAGTCGCAGAGAAGACGCCTGAGAAGATCATCAAGACGCGTGTGCATCCCACGCTTGGTTTGCAGAGCTACCAGTGCCGCAAGATCGCTGCTGCTCTGGGACTTACTGGACCACTGATGAATCAGGCCGTGAAGCTTTTCACCGCAGTCTATAACATGTATGTGAAGACCGACTGCTCTTTGGTGGAGATCAATCCGCTCGCAGTCACTACGGACGGCCAACTCGTGGCGCTCGACGCTAAGTTTAACTTCGATGACAACGCGCTGTATCGTCAGGCAGACGTGGTCGCCATGCGCGACAAGACGGAGGAAGATCCGCGTGAAGTCGCAGCCAGCGAATACAATCTCAACTACATCGGACTGGATGGAAACATCGCTTGTCTGGTCAATGGTGCAGGTCTCGCCATGGCCACGATGGACATCATCAAGCATCACGGCGGCGAGCCAGCTAACTTCCTCGACGTCGGTGGCGGTGCCTCGCGTGAGCAAGTGGCTGCTGCATTCAAGATCATCCTGGGCGATCCCAATGTGCAGGGCATTCTGGTGAACATCTTTGGCGGCATCATGGACTGCAAAGTCATCGCTGATGGAATCATCGCTGCCGCGCAAGAAACCGGTCTCAACTTGCCATTGGTCGTCAGACTTGAGGGCAATAACGTTGATGCGGGCAAAGCCACATTGACCAGTTCCGGTCTCGCCATCACCAGTGCTGACGACATCAATGACGCTGCCGCCAAGATCGTTGGCGCAGTGAAGAAGGCTGCCTAACTCGTCCGTTACGAGCGCTTTCCGAGCGCGCAATGGATTCAGTGAATCTGAATCACATTGCGCGCTTTTTTGTTGGGCTCCAAGATCGTTATCGCCGGGATGTGGAGCTTCTCGAAGCGCGGATTGGAGCTGAAGGTCGATTGAATCGCACGTGACAAGCCAGGGATATCGGACTTCGGCATGCCCATGGCATCTGGGTCCTCTTTGGTAAATGAGTTGAAGTGACTCAGCACCACGTGCCTCGGCTTGAGCCGTCCTAGATGCTGCTGTGGATAACCCGGCACATTTCCTGCCGAAGGAGCAAGCGCAAGCACGACATCCACCGCGACATTATCCGGCACGCTGTTCGGCAGTTCTTCGAGGTCATAGGGTGCACCGAGGTAGAACACCTTGAAGGATTTGGCCGGACTGCGGATGTCGATCAAGTAGTTGTAGACTTCTCCGCATTGGAAGTCGAAGACACTCGACGGTGGAGAAGTTCGCGGTGATGTGATTTTACCATTTAGGAAAGTAAGACCACATTTGAGATGAGGTGCGTGTTTGGAAAGATAGGGCGTGATCGTGATCCTGTAGCCAGGGGCATTCGTTGAAGGCGAAAACGCTTGCCCGGAAACGGTGATTTCATGGCACCGAGTCGTGATGGAGGGCTGTTGCCATCCCGCCAAAAGGTTCTTAGCACTGACGCTTCCATAAAGCGGAACGTTGGCCCAGGCAGACTGCGTCATGGCACCATAGGCATCCAGAATGTGATCGTGGTGCGAGTGATTGATGATGACAGCATCTGGCACCGGAATGCGACCCAGCGTGACATCCACACGTGCCGGATCAGAGACAAGGTTGTTTAAGCGGAGACGATTCGTGACAAATGGATCAGTCAAAACTTGGGCATGGCCGAGTTGGATGAGATGACAGGCCGTCCCGAGCCAGTACAGCTGAAGAGTAGAGTCAAATCCCGGCTCCCCGACATCAATGGCACTATCAGATCGCCTGACTTCGATAATCGCACCATCAACCGCAGGCATCTTCTTCGGCGTTTGAGTGCAAGTAACAAGCACCCAAGAGAAAACCGGCACCAAGGCACACACAAAGGGAGTCGTACGCTTCATTCAAGCATCATGAGGGACTGGCGCGACATCCAGCAACATGATTCTACGGAGAAAGTCACCCCGGACCCAGATTGGCTTACTACAGAGGAGAGGCTAGATGCCATCCAGCCAACCCACGGTAGCAGCTAACGCCTGGTCGCGATCTACATCTTCTGTCACGACATGGGCACTGGCCTCTGCGAAGAACTGAGTGGCTCTACCACTGGCCAACTCGGAACGAATGAATGCGTTGTATTCATCGCGCTGCTTCTCAAAGCCGTTGATCGCTACCAAGTCTTTGCCGCCCCAGATGGCTAGGACTGGCATCGTGAGCCCACCGGCAACCTTTCGGGCTTGTTCTCCCATTTTGATGGCCTCCACGAGGCAGCGAATCTTGATCCCAGCCTTTACCCGGTCTTCTGAGTGCTTCCAGCGGCGATCAAATCCCTCATCCGTTGTCATCATCATGCCTTTCCAGTCCATGTAACGAAGGTGAGGCCACCTTGCCGCGCCAAACACTTTCCCAAACACAATCCCTGCCCAGGAAGAGATGTCCATCATGCTGTAGCCTGGCGAGTGGACGATCAAGCCAGCGGGCATTGCATCGCCAGGAGCGTCTTTGAGCGCTGCCATTGCCGTTACTGCTCCAAAGCTGTGCCCATGCCAGAACACTGGGACACCGGGATGTATTTTGCTTACGTATTGATGAAATCCGCGCAAATCATTGATCCAGTTCACCCAGTTACGCTCATCTCCCTGGGAGCCGAGCGCTCCATAAACGCTGGTGCGGTTCTCTGTGCCGTACACGGCATAACCGTGCTTCGGCAGTTCATTAGTGATGGAGGCATAGTCCCCTGTCACCCCATCCAGCCCTGGGAAGGTCAACAGCACGCCTTTGGGCGGCAACGCGTCTGGCAATGACTTGATGAAGGGGAGCGTAAAGCCGTCTGGAGTGGGCCAAACATGAGCCGGAGGCTCGGTATGACACTTCGGGAATGCCTTCTCAGGCGGTAGCGTGCCGGATGCGTTGTTCTTGAGAAGTGTAGCGAACATGACCGGCACACTATGGAGCCGATATCCCTAGACGGGCAAACTTTCTCGTAGCTGTTCCTAGCGGAATGGTGGCTTTCCACTGCTGAGCAGTGCTGTTGTTGCTCAGAAAGGTATAACCCACCCCTGCGGTGCTCCAGCTTGTGCCCAGCAGGGTATCGCTCCACTGCACTTCGAAGTTCAGACCCATGGCCAGGGCCGCAAGACTGCGGGTGTAGTAGTACTCTAGGTTGGAGCCATTTTTCACTGCGGTCACTGGCAGCACACTGGACTGAGTGGGGTCTAGGTCAGTGGCAAACTCCATCAAGTTGCTGATGTTATCCTTGTCCGGGTCCTGCTCAGGCGTGGCGTTGGGGTTGTTGAAGCCGAAGTACTGCACTTGCCAAGTGTCCAGGATGCCGTCGTTGGCATAGCTGCCCAGGTCATCGTTGCTGATGTTTAGCACCATGAGGCCCTGGGAGCCTTCCGCTCCGAGGTAGCTGGCTTTCACCACGGCGGCAGTGTTTTGATAAACATGGTCCACTGTGGCAAGGCCGCTGCTGCTGATGCTCACGATGGGGCCACTGACCACGCTCCAGGTGACTGAGGAGGACATAGCGTCCAAGGTGGTGTCGTCGTCCAAGGTAGCTGTCACAGTGATTTGGCGTGTGGACGCTTCGTTCACCGTGGGAGGTGAGGCGGCGAGTTGGAGGTCCGTCACCTCCGTTAGCTGGGAGATGTAGCCCTGCTTGTTGGTTTCTGCGGGAGAAGCCACGGAGGAGATGCCGGTGATGCCGCCCAGGCTGCCAGCGTTCGTGTAGCTGACGCTGGACGTTTGCCGCCCGCCGCTGTCGGCATTCTCGGTAGCCACGTTGTAGCTGGTGCTGGCGCGGGGTCCGGCAAAGGCCACCACGCTGCAGAAGATGAAGGCGATGCTCGTTCTCATGGCGCGACCTCCGTTCAGCGGATGGTGTTCTTGGTTGCTGCGGTCATCACCTTGTTGGCTTTTGGTGCAGGCGGAAGACCGGCAACGAATGCCTCCAGTTTGGCCAGACGGTCGTCGCTTGCCTTGTCCTTGGCTTCCAGTTCGGCTAGGCGCTTTTTCAGTTCGGTATTCTCTTGGCGGAGTGCCTTGATCTCCGATTCCTCGCGCACTTTTTCCACGGCAAGCTGCTTAATGGCGCTGAACATCACCCCTGACAGGTCGCTGCTGTTGATGGTGACGTCATCGCCGATGCTACCGACGCCATCGTGCCCAAACGCTGCGTGGAAATCCTGAGCCATTGGGCCGTAGTGGCGGAACTTCGTGGCGTCCTGCCCGATGTAGTTCCAACTGGTGACGTCAATGTCTCTCATCTTCCGCAGCACCTCCGCGCCATCGATGGGCATGAACTTCTCCTTCTGATTGCGGTCGGAGACGACTGTTAGCCCGACCTGGCATCGCAATAACGTGACGCTACCGTTGCCGAGTTGAATGGCGTTGCTGGCGGTTGCGACCGCCCCATTGCCGATGGCCGTAGCGTTCGTAAAACCGCCCCCCGCGACATCCGCATTAGACCCGATGACTGTATTGTAGTTGCCAGTGGTGTTTGAGAGCAAAGTATCGCGCCCAACCGCCGTGTTGTTGCGCCCACTGGTATTGATTTTCAGCGACTGCGCTCCGACGGCGACATTGTCTTGGCCGGTCGTATTTAAATAGAGCGCCAAGTATCCTGCAGCCACGCATTCTGTGGCGGTCGTGCTGCTATTGAGCGCTTGGGAGCCGACGGCTGTGTTGCCCCCGCCTGTCGCGTTCCGGAGGGCCGTGTAGCCCAAGGCTGTATTGTCATCCCCCGAGGCTGATCCCATGGAAAGCACGCCAGTGGCCGTGTTTCGGCTGCCAGTGACGTTGGTGAGAAGCGATTGATAGCCCACAGCCGTGTTATTCCCGCCGGTGTTCTGTCTCAGCGCCCCATCACCCACAGCGGTGTTGTTGCTTGAACTCACGTTGGAATATAGCGCCTCCATGCCGATGGCGGTGTTGCTGTTGCCCGTTGTGTTGCCTAACAGTGCCTCGTAGCCAAACGCAGAGTTTCTGGTGCCTGTTGTGTTGGCCCTCAGTGACCTGCCTCCCATAGCCGTGTTTGGGGCTCCGGTGGTATTTAAGAGGAGGCTTTCAAATCCAAAGGCACAGTTTCCACTCCCGGTCGTATTGGCCACCAGTGCTTGATAGCCGACCGCTGTGCTGTAGTTGCCGGTGGCTACCTTCAGCGCTTGAAAGCCCAAAGCGGTCAGGCCGGTGGCCGCGCCTGAAGAGTTGGCGGCTTGATAACCAGACGCCGTGTTTGCATCCCCGGTAGTGTTACCCTCCAGGGCACCGGCACCCGCAGCCGTGTTATAGCGGCCTATGGTGTTAGCGTTCAACGCCACGAACCCTGATGCGGTATTGTAGTAGCCCGTGGTATTGAGATGAAGCGCCTCTGTTCCGATGGCGGTGTTATGATTGCCGTTCGATGTTGACGTCGGTTGGTTGGAATAGAGCGCCCCATAACCAACGGCCACGTTGTTGCTGTCCCATGCGACTCCACCGTTGTCGAATAAGCTATTACCCTGGAGGTTCAAGGCATACGCACCAAGGGCTACATTCCGACTAGCGGTGGAGTTATGATAGAGTGCTTCTTGGCCGTGTGCCGTGTTCGAGTATCCTTCCGTATTCAGGCGCATGGCGTCATACCCCACCGCCGTATTCGAGGCACCACCGAGGTTGCTTGCGAGGCTTCGAAAACCAACGGCTACGTTTTCTTTTCCGGTCGTGTTGTTGAACAATGCAAACCCACCTATGCCCGTATTATGAAAGCCGGTCATCGCAAAGTTCCCTGCCGTTTTGCCCGCAAAAAAGTTGTTCGTTCCGTAGCTGTGCAGTGCCTGAACACCCCCGATGTTGATCACTCCCACGGTGCTGCTGGATGTGGAAGGTAAGGCCAGGGCGCCGGTGAGTGTCACGGTGCCACTCAGAGTAGGATTGGCAGCAGCAGCCTTGAGGCCGAGGTTGCCATCCAGCTTGTTAATGGCGGAAAGAATGGAGTCACCAGAAGTGATGGTGCCGGTGGTGGAACTAAAACCCGTTAGCGCTTTTCCCGTGACCGTGCTGGCGGCGATGACAGTGGCATTTTGTAGGCCGCTAACATCTCCAGCTAGGCTGCCGGTGAACCCGACGGCATTGCCCATAAGCGTGCCGCTGAATGTCGGGGCCGTCACCGTGCCGGTGAACGTGGGCGAGGCGATGTTGGCTTTAAGGCCGATGTTACCATTGAGCTTGTTGATGGCCGTTAGGATCGTGTCAGAGGCAGTGATGGTGCCAGTGGTAGAAGAGAAGCCTGTGAGGGCCTTTCCGGTGACGGTGCTGGCGGCAATGGCAGTGGCGTTTTGCGTGCCAGTGACGTCTCCTCCGAGGGTGCCGCTGAAGTTGGTGGCAGAGATGTTGGTCAGCGCCGAACCATTACCATGGATGATGCCCGTGAGGTAGGTGTCAGTGTGGTTGCCGGTGGTTCCGATGCGGATGATGCCGGACTCTCCTGAAACGCCAGGATTCCCAATGGCGATATTATTGCCGCCAGTTGTCAACTGGGAGCCTGCTCCTGCACCGACGGCGATATTATTGCTGCCTACGGTGTTGTTGACCAAAGCGTTGACTCCGATGGCGGTATTTTGTCCTCCTGCCGTCGTAAGTTCTAATGCGCCACTCCCAACAGCTGTATTGCTAGTGCCAGAGCTGGAATTGACGAGAGACAAGTTGCCAACCGCAGTGTTGGAACTGCCGGACAGGGTGAAGTTTCCCGCTTCTTTACCCACAAAAAGGTTGTTCGAGCCGAAGCTGTGAAACATTCGGTATCCGCCTTGGGAGATCTGGCCTGAGTTTGCACTAGAGGTAGGCAAGTCCAGTCCTCCCGCGACCATCGCAAACCCCACGGCTGTGATCCGCTGATCTGGCGCCAGGAGTTGGAAGCCGTTCGCGCCATCGTTGAACCAAACCCGCAGTCGCACATCACTGTTATTGCTAAACACACTCACGGGCACGGTGGTCATGTTTGCCAATGTGGTGTCTCCGAGCATGACGGAGTAGAGGCCCTTAGTAACGGTGAGGCTCACAGCGCTCGTGGGTTGGTTGCCCGCACTGCTGCTGCCGTCATTGCTCCAGTAGGTGGTGCTGCCAGCGGCATTGACGAGGGCGAACTTGAACTGGCCGGTGCCGTCGAAGTTGGTAGTTCCTACGGTGATGCGGCCTTGGTAGTTGATGAGGCCGGGGACTTGGGCCTGAAGGCCCAGGGCTGTCAGCAAGAGGGTGCAGACAACGGTTAGCAGGTGGGTGGGGCAACGTTGGGTGTTCATGGGAATCTGCGGGAGTGGTGGAGACTTGGAGTGCGGGATGGGTTCACGTGGGTCCCCGCCTCCCAGGCTCCAAGTCTCCTCGTCTTTGTCAAAGGCTCATGTGAATGACGGGGTTGCTCCAATCGGAGTAGTTGGTGGAGCCGCCGACGGCGCGGACTTGGAACTGGTAGTTGCCGCCGGACATGAGGCCGTTGATGATGATGGCGCGGGAGTTGGTGAAGAGGCCTGCGCTTTGGTAGGGACCGGGGGCACCTCCAGGAGGGATGAGGGCCATGCGCACTTCATAGCATTTGGCGTTGGGGATGGCAGGGATGCGGAGAATCAGTTGGCCAGTGCCACCGTTGATGATGTCTGTGATGTCGGGGGCTTCCAGAGGGCTAGAGGCGCGGTTGGTGCTGGCGGCTTCAAATCCGCTGGAGAGCAGGCGGGCCAGATCGTTGTCGTGGTTCTCTTGCACGTAACCAGCCAACTGACGAAGGAGGGACACGAGGGCCTCACGTTTGTTATTCTTGTCGGCGGTCTGGGCTGGGCCACCCTGGGCGGCAGCGGCTATGGCGGCGGAGAATGCATCCCGCGCGCCAGTGAGGGCTACCAGAGTGACAGGCGGGTTAGGGTAAGCGGCGTTGCCGTAGAGTTTGGCAATGACGTTGGTGGCGAGTTCTTCCAGGCTGTGGTCGGGAGCGTTGGAGAAACCGAGGAGGACGCGGAGCTGAGGCATACGTTTGGTGTTGGGTTGCGGCAGAGTGCCATTCCAGGTGAGACCGGGCTGATCCCAGCGTAGTGGCTGGCCTTGAGCATCGGTTCCATCCCAGGTGAGGGCAGTAGCCATGGTGGTCTAGTTTGGGTTAATGGCAGGGTGAGGTGACTGGTTCAGGGGCCTTTCTCCGCGTTGGAAAAAGGTTTGTCCGTGGTGGAGAAAGGCTTGTCCCTGGCGGAGAAGGTTTTGTCCGTGGTGGAGAAAGGTTTGTCCGTAACGGAAAAGGTTTTGTCTGCGGAGGAGAAAGGTTTGTCCGTGACGGAAAAGGTTTTGTCCGTGGCGGAGAAAGGTTTGTCCGTGACGGAAACGGGCTTGGCGATAGCTGAAAAAGGTTTGTCCTTGGGACAAAAGGCTTCTTCCCGGGAGGAAATGTGCGTTGAGGCTCATGATTGGTGTGGGGGCACGGGGCTGCGGTGGATGATGGCTTTGTCCTCTCGCATCGCAGTGTGGAGGGCCTTCCAATACAGGCGGCGGCGGCCGGCGGAGAAGATGGAGCACTCCTCCATGGTGCTGAGTAAGATGGCGTCTGCGGTGTCCAGGAGCCGGTGGACGGCTACGGTGTCTGAGGCCTCTACAGCTCCACCCAGCACCATGATGCTAGGAAGGATGCGGCACATGATGGCGGTCATGACCGGCACGAGAGTCTGCTCCTGAGGGGTCCAGGTAGTGTCCGCTGTTGGCACAAGGGGTTGAGGCATGTCCTTCACGGGTGTCATGCTTGCCAGTGAGTGCGTGTCTTGCCTATGCGTAGAACTGCGTATAGACTCATGTTTTTTCCGGCCCTCATTGTGCTCCCGTCCTCTTTGAAGCCATGAATCCTTCCCGTCTTAGCCATGCGCAGTTACGCCAGTTCTCAGAATGCCTCGACATGCTTTACAGCCTGCCCACGGGTGAAGATCCGGTGGATGCGGTGCTCACGGTCCTCATGAGGTTGACTCGTATCTCTTCCATGGCGGTGGATGAGTTTAAGCTGGGGCCTAACGGGGGAATGGCACACCAGCATGTGACCTCGCGCGGGTTTGAGGGGCATCCGGAGGTAGCGGTGATCCCACGGCTGGTGATGAAGGATCACCCGCTCATTAAACACGCATCTGCAAATCTTGGGCCTGAGCCCCTACGCATGTCTGACTTCGTTAGTCAGCGCGAGCTTCAAAAGCTGAGCATCTATGACTTCAACAGCAAGATCCACGAAGGCTGGTGCGACCAAATGGCACTGCGTACCCGCGTGGCTGGGGGAACCATGAACATCACCTTGAACCGCGACCGTGTCTTCACTGACGAGGAGTTCTTCCTGTTTGACCTGCTCATGCCGCACATCCGGCGGGTGATCAATCGGTGTGCTTTGTATATCCGGCTTCCTGGCAATGATCAACTGACCCCACGGGAGCGTGAAGTCCTCTACTGGATGACCAAAGGCAAGCGGGACGAAGAGATTGCAGTGATCATTAGTTCCGCTCCAAGAACAGTGAGCAAGCAAGTGCAGACCATTTTGGCCAAACTCGGCGTGGAAAACCGCACAAGCGCCGTGGCAATGGTGCTGACGCGGGAGCCCAAGCAATAAAGAAGCCGCAGGACAATAAAACACCCCGGACCATTGCTGATCCGGGGTGAGTGGTTGGTGGTTAGGGTCTTTTTTGCAGTGTGGTTGAGTCCTGTGGACTCAAATGAGCAGGCCAGAGGCCTACACCACATTACATCATGTCACCGTGGCTGTGGCTGTGGCCGGCGTCTGCCTTCTCCTCTTTCGGGATGTCGGCAATGAGGCACTCGGTGGTCAGCAACAGACCGGAGATGGAAGCGGCGTTCTGAAGAGCGCTGCGGGTCACCTTGGCTGGGTCTACGATAGCACTTCAGAGTCCAATAAACGGATTCACCACCCTTAAGCCATCGTAAGTTTGGCCATCGTTAAGGTCTTCTGAATAAACTGTGCTACAGCCGAGCTGCTTTGCAGCGGCGAGGATGCAAGCGTCAAAGTAACTGATCTGATAGCGAGCACAGATCGCCAGGGATTCATCAAAGAGTGTCAGGGTTGGCTCCAGTACGGTGAAGCATTTGCGCCAGCCTTCACAAAGGATGACCACCTCGTCATGCGTGTAATTCAACTTCCTCGGATGCACGGCTACACGGTAGAACTCTTGCAGCACCTGAAGGGAGATGAACTGACCTCCCAATTGAATCAATCGTCGTGCCGCTTCGGCTTTGGCTAAATCGTCAGCGCGACGGCTAACTGCGTAAACAAGGACGTTGGTATCAAGGAAGTCCACGGTCGTAGAGCGCCTCTCGGTTCAATCGTCCAACTGTGCCGGGTGTAACGGCCTTCGAATCGGCCACGTCCCAGATGGATTGAAGTGTCGAGGTTTTGGCCTCATCTGCTGGCTCTACTTCATGGTTCAGACGTGAAGAAAAAAAGTCGCGAAGGAAGTCTCCGACTGACTTTCTTTTCTTGGCTGCCTGGGCAATTGCATTCTCATAGACCTCGTCGTCTAGTGAGATGGTTACGGATTTCATGGGCAAAGAATAAGACTTTAGGTCGGCCGCGCAACCAGACGTTTGCCAGTCTGACAGTAAATAAAACACCCCGGACCATTGCTGATCCGGGGTGAGTGGTTGGTGGTTAGGGTCTTTTTGCAGTGTGGTTGAGTCCTGTGGACTCAAATGAGCAGGCCAGAGGCCTGCACCACATTACATCATGTCACCGTGGCTGTGGCTGTGGCCGGCGTCTGCCTTCTCCTCTTTCGGGATGTCGGCGATGAGGCACTCGGTGGTCAGCAACAGACCGGAGATGGAAGCGGCGTTCTGAAGAGCGCTGCGGGTCACCTTAGCTGGGTCTACGACGCCTGCTTTGATGAGGTCTTCGTATTTGCCAGTGGCCACGTTGTAGCCTTGGTTGCCTTTGCCGCTCTTGACTTCTGCCACGACGAGGGCTCCCTCGCCGCCAGCGTTTGCCACGAGTTGGCGAAGAGGTGCTTCGACAGCGCGCTTGACGATGTCTGCTCCGGTAGCTTCGTCGCCTTTGAGGCCGAGGTCACCGATGGAAGCGGTAGCGCGGATGAGAGCAACACCGCCGCCAGGGACGATGCCTTCTTCAACGGCTGCACGGGTGGCGTGCAGGGCGTCTTCCACGCGGGCTTTCTTCTCTTTCATCTCGGTTTCGGTGGCAGCACCGACGTTGATGACGGCCACACCGCCTGCGAGCTTGGCGAGGCGCTCTTGGAGCTTCTCACGGTCGTAGTCAGAGGTGGTTTCGTCGATCTGGCGCTTGATCTGGGCAACGCGTCCAGCAATTGCGTCAGAGGAGCCTTCACCTTCAACGATGACGGTGTTCTCTTTGCCGATGGTGATGCGCTTGGCGCGGCCGAGGTCGGTGAGCTCGATGGACTCAAGCTTCAAGCCGAGGTCTTCGGTGATGCAACGGCCACCGGTGAGGATGGCGATGTCTTCCAGCATAGCCTTGCGGCGATCGCCAAAGCCAGGGGCCTTGACGGCGACGATGTTGAGGGTGCCGCGGAGTTTGTTGACGACGAGGGTGGCGAGGGCTTCACCTTCCACGTCTTCAGCGATGATGAGGAGAGGCTTGCCGGAGCGAGCGACTTTCTCAAGCAGAGGCAGCATGTCCTTGAGGTTGCTGACCTTCTTCTCGTTGATGAGGATGTAGGCGTTCTCAAGGTGGCACTCCATGGTCTCCGCGTTGGTCACGAAGTATGGGGAGAGGTAACCTTTGTCGAACTGCATGCCTTCAACGACGTCGAGGGTGGTCTCGATGGACTTAGCCTCTTCAACGGTGATGGTGCCTTCCTTGCCGACTTTGTCCATGGCTTCGGCGATGATGTTGCCGATGGACTCGTCCCAGTTAGCGGAAACGGTGGCGACTTGTGCCACTGCCTTGCTGTCGGTGACAGGGATGGCGATCTCCTTGAGCTTGGCAACGATGGCCTCAGTGGCCTTCAGAATACCGCGCTGGAGGGAAGTGGGGTTAGCACCAGCGGTGACGTTGCGAAGACCTTCGGAATAGATGGCCTCTGCAAGCACGGTGGCTGTGGTGGTTCCGTCACCAGCGATGTCGGAGGTCTTGGAGGAGACTTCTTTGATGAGCTGAGCGCCCATGTTCTCATAAGGATCAGGAAGTTCGATTTCCTTGGCCACCGTAACACCGTCCTTGGTGATGGTGGGGGAGCCGAACTTCTTCTCAAGGATCACGTTGCGACCTGCAGGTCCAAGCGTGGCCTTGACAGCCTTTGCAAGCTTTTTGACGCCGACCAGGAGTGCCTGGCGTGCGCTTTCGTCGAATGACAGTTGTTTAGCCATATCTTAGTGTTGAGTGATAAGTGATGAGTGGTGAGTAAGATTACCCAATGATGCCGAGGATATCGGTCTCGTTGATAATGAGGTGGTCCTCGCCGTCGACTTTGACTTCGGTGCCGCCGTACTTGGAAATGAGGACTTTGTCGCCCTTCTTCACAGTGAAGAGAGTGCTGACGTCTTTGCCTTCGTCGTCCTTGCCAGTGCCGAGGGCGATGACTTCAGCCTCCTGGGGCTTCTCCTTCGCGGTGTCGGGAAGGAAGATGCCGCCAGCGGTTTTTTCTTCGCTGCTGCTGCGCTTGACAAGCACTCGACGGCCCAGAGGGGTGATCGTGGTAGCCATGTTGGTGTGTATTATCTTGGTATGTGGTTTGTGTTGTCTCTTTTTTAGCCGTCCGGCTTGCTGCCGTCCTGCAAAAGCGGGACAGCAGACAGCCAGACAGAAAAGGGTGGATTACTTCGCCTTAGCGGTTGCTTTGGCGAGGTCCTTGAGGCCTGCGGCGCGTGCTTTGACGGCCATTTTCCAGGCTTCTTCAGTGCCATATTTGTCCACGGAGAAGGCACGTGAATGACGTGCGCCTTCCACGGACCAGGATGCAATGGCAAACTTGAACTTGTAGGTCTTCTTGCCCTTGACGATGACCTTGTCTACCCAGCGCACTCCGACGGTGCCGGAAGTGTTGTGAGAGGGCAAGATTTTTGCGCGCTCGACGGGGTTGAGGGTCTTGTATTTGGGTTCCATTTCATCACGGTGCTGACGAGCAGCTGCAAGGGCCTTCTTTTGGCCTCCGTGTTTGCCATCTGAGAAGTAAGCCTGATAGGACTTACCTTTGCGGAAGAAGCGGACCATATAGCCTCCAGTGGAGTTGGCGTAATTGGCGCGCGTTATGTGTCTGTCTGGGTTTGGCTTTGCCATACTGTTAGGTTTTGGGGATGTCTGAGAGCGGAGCTCCCATGTGGTTGTGGTTGTAAGGCCGGTTCCTTCCTCCGGAGATCAAGCTTTCTTCTCGTCTACGACTTCAGCGTCTACAACGTTGCCTTCAGTTTTATTGCTGGTGGACTCAGTCGTAGTATTCGTCGTTTCAGACGCCCCGGTTGGCACGGGGCCGCCTGCCATGCCTGCCGCAGAAGCGGCCTGATAGGCAGCTGCAAACAACTTCTCTAGCTCCTCGACCCCGCGCTTCATGGCATCGTGGTCATTGGCTTCAACCGCCTGCTTCAAGCTGGCGATTTTGTCCTTCAGGGGTGCTACTTGGTCTGCTGGCACTTTGTCTTCCATCTCTTTGAGACTTTTCTCGGTCTCATGGGCAAGCGTTTCTGCCTTGTTCTTGATTTCGGCCTGCTCGCGGCGCTTCTTGTCTTCCTCCGCGTGGGACTCAGCATCCCGCTTGGCTTTCTCAATCTCATCAGGGGTCAAACCTGAGCTGCCAGCGATGCTGATCTTCTGCTCCTTGCCAGTGGTTTTCTCCTTGGCAGACACATTGAGGATACCGTTGGCATCGATGTCAAAAGTGACTTCGATTTGTGGCACACCACGAGGCATCGGCGGAATGCCGTCCAGCTTGAAAGTGCCGAGCACTTTGTTGTCACGGCTCATTGGGCGCTCACCCTGTAGCACCACGATTTCGACTCCAGGTTGGCTATCGCTATACGTAGAGAAGACTTGGCTGTGCTTCTTCGGGATGGTCGTGTTGCGAGGAATCATTGGAGTGGCGATGCCGCCCGCCGTCTCGATGGCCAGAGTGAGAGGTGTTACATCAAGAAGCAAAACGTCTTTCACATCGCCCTTGAGCACGCCACCCTGAATGGCAGCACCTACTGCGACCACTTCATCTGGGTTAACACCTTGATGCGGATCTTTGCCAGCAAGCTTGCGGGCTGTCTCCACCACCTTGGGCATCCGTGTCATGCCGCCCACGAGGACGAGTTCGTCCACCTGGCTAGCGCTCAGTTTTGCTTCTGCAAAGCATTCACGCACAGGTTTGATAGTTCTCTCGAATAGATCATCACAAATCTGCTCCATCTTAGCCCGGGAAAGGGACTTCATGATGTGCTTGGGACCTGTTTGATCAGCCGTGATGAATGGCAGGCTGATGTCGTAGTTCTGTGCGGAACTGAGAGCAATCTTCGCCTTCTCGGCCTCCTCTTTAATACGCTGAAGGGCATCTGGCTGACTGCTGATGTCGATGCCAGTCTCTGCTTTGAACTCTGACATGATCCAGTCAATGATTTTCCGGTCCCAGTCATCACCGCCAAGGTGGGTGTCACCATCCGTGGCGAGCACTTCAAAGACCCCTTCTCCAATCTCCAGGATCGAGATGTCAAATGTTCCACCACCGAGGTCATACACGGCGATCTTCTCATCACTCTTGCTTTCCAGGCCGTAAGCCAAAGATGCCGCAGTAGGTTCGTTGATGATACGGCGCACGTTAAGGCCAGCGATCTCACCAGCTGCTTTTGTGGCGTTGCGCTGGGAGTCGTTGAAGTAAGCTGGAACGGTGATGACCGCTTCAGAGATCGTCTCGCCAAGGCGTGCTTCGGCATCGGCCTTTAGCTTTGACAGGATCATCGCACTCACCTCTTGGGGAGAATAGGTCTTGGTCTCGCCGCCGACTTCCACCTGCACATGTGCATCGCCGTTTGCCGCGGCCACGATCTTGTAGGGCACGTTCTTGTCCACTTCGGTCAACTCAGCGTATTTGCGTCCCATGAGACGCTTCACGGAGAACACGGTGTTCCGTGGATTGGTCACAGCTTGGCGCTTGGCGGCCTGACCCACAACTCGCTCGCCCGACTTGGTGAACGCCACAACCGAGGGTGTCGTGCGCGCGCCCTCAGAGTTCTCCAGCACTACAGGCTTGCCTGCCTCAAGGACAGCCATGCAGGAGTTTGTAGTGCCAAGGTCGATGCCGAGAATCTTACTCATAGTGAAAAAGGGGTATTTGGGTCCTCCTCTTTGGCATGGATCGTGCCAGAATACGTAACTCACGTTAAATCAACGCGTTACGATTCTATGAGGCGTTCTACTCACGCCAAAAAGTGTCAAATTGGCTCAATGACTCCTGCTTGAAGCGCCGGAATGGCCCAGTAGTCACTTCCGACCGTCACCGAAGCACGCGATCCAGGTTGGAGGCCTACTTTCTGGGCGCTACAGGGGTGACGATGGTGCTCGAACTTGGAGGAGGGGAAGGCTGGACAGGGGCGACCAATGGAGCCGCTTGTTTGATTGGCAATGTCTTGGATTCCTTCTGCCACAAGGCTTCCCCGCTGAGGTGCGCCAAAATGGCACCTGCGACAAGTGTGCCTCCAAAGAACACTGAGGCCTTCAACCAGGAGGGAATGGGCTCCTCAACATCCATGTCCCATCCTCCGACCTCGCCAGACTCCATCTGAGCGCTAGCACCACTGCCCCAGACCATCTGTTGGTGAACCGGCGAGCCTGGGTGGTCATCCCCATTGCGGGAGCCCTGGAACAACAACTCTGCAAATCCAATGCTCTCGTCAGCGCCATCTGAATCTGCGGTGTCGAGGGGAACGGCAGCGTTTAGAACCGGTGCAGCCCCCAACGCTACAGCGATAGGACTTGCTGGCAACATCTCCACCGATGGCGGAGCGTTTAGCGGGCGAGATTTGGCCTCAGAAGGAGATGTGGTATCCAGAGGCCGGCTGGCGGGCACTTCGTCTCTTCGGGGAGGCAACTCAGTGACCTTGGCTATCGGTGTCGTGGTGAGAGGATCACGCACCTCAACCACCGTTTGAGCCGCAGGCGAAATGGTGATCGCCGGTGAGCTTACGGGGGCTAAAGACTTGGTCGCTGGGGCTTTCTTCCCGCTAGATGGCGGAATGACCGTAATTGGTACCGATTGAACAAGGTCAAAGTGCTGGATGATTCTCGCGTACCTTGCAAGAAAATCAGCCCGGCTCGTCGGGCTCCCGTCTCGCGCTTTGTTGAGTTCTTCTTCCAGCAGAGTGCGGATACCTTCAAGCTCCCGTTGAGGGGTTGCGCCCTTGGCTCCTGCCAGCAGAAAATGAGCCACGCATGAAAGCCATCCCCCGTGCCAGATGTTGCCACCGCCGGGCAGCGGAGGAGGCAAAAGCACTCCGGGATCCGTCCCGCGTCCTGTCATCGCCGCTAGTGTGGGATGAGCACGGAGCATGATGTTGAATGAAGGCCACTCGGTGAGTTTGGCTTTCAACAGGCGTGCTGTGCGGCTGTCATCTCGCGCCATTCCAGTGAGCAACAGAATATCTTCCAACCTCAATTTTCTTGTTGGAAGCCTAGAGGTTTCCAACTGCGTCAAAGCCGCATCCAATCCAGCAAGAATGAGGTAAACCTCATTGACCTCCAGTTTGTCTCGCTCGGCCAGTAGTTCGGTGAGGCTGATGCCTTCAACCAGTTCCTCAGCGATGCAAGTGATGCCTCCTTTGACCTCATTGACGAGTGGCACGCTGATCAGCGCGCTGACATCACGTTTCCGGGCAAGTTTTTGTGCAGCAAGATCGAAATCCAGCACCGAGCGTCCTGCGAGATTTGCCGGAGGCACCTGTTCCACCATCACCGGCCTGCCCGCGCGAGTTAAAGTACCACGCATCGCATACGGATTGGCCATGTCGAGCCGCTGACTCTGGATTCGCACCAGATTGACCACAGCGCGCGCTACATCTTGATAACTCGCAAGTAGCGGGGCTACGAGGGCACGAGGCTTGTGCAACGTGGGTATCTCGGCAGCGAGATGGTCGGGCACAATCTTCCTGAGCGCATCCCGGATCTCACGCATTGAGTCGATCAACTCTGGCCCACCGCTGCCGAGGACGGCCCCAAGCAGTTCCGAGAAGTCGAGCGCGATCACCTGGGTCTCAGGGAGTGTCGGACCACTCCCTCCTCCGGCTTTTTCCTGGAGGAACGCCCGCAGAAACTTAGCTTGGCGGTCAAAATTGGCCTTTACCAGCCTCACCTTATTCTTTCCGGCCCGTTCTACCACCCGGTAGTCTGCGGCGATCACCTGGATGGCAGAGGACCCCGTCTGGCAGATGCGGAAGGTGTCCAAAGCATTTTCTGACAAGTAATCTCCCCGTTCGGTCAGCGCTATGGCTGACTCTAACGCTCGGCCAGCGATCATCACCGCCAACCAGACCGGGATTTCTTGCTGTCGCTGAAAGTATGTGCGGAGGGTCTCTCCGTCTACGTTTCCCGTGATGTAGAATGGGTTCCCATCGTCCTCACCGAAGTCAACTAGGCGGGCGAACAGGGGGTGTCCGACCCTTTGGAGGTTCTTGCACGATTGCTCAAATGCCGTTCGGTTGTCCAGCGGCTGAAGCAACACGTGGCAATTGACAAAGTCCATGCGCTCCCGGTCGAAAGCCAGCACTGCTACTTGCTCAGGGGTACGCGCCAACTCGACGTTGCTCCCGCTAGCGTCCTGTACGATCTGATAGTGTCTGAAAATGCTTGGCTCTGCCATGCGTGGTCCGCTCCAATCAAGACCCGTGCCAAGATGGCGCGCCCCTTCAAGTCGCGCAACAAATCCGTGCCACCATCTTAAGCGGAATCGAGTTCGGCAAACTGTTTCTCAAGACTGAGAGTTTTGACCATACCTGAGAGGTATTTGAGACAAAAAATATAATTTCTAAAAATTGTTGTTGCTTAATTTATCATTGCAGATATTATTTTCATAACTGCAACTCAAAAGCATGAACACAATTGATCTCGGCCTCATCGGATTTGTCTACGGGAAGAACATCGCTCCCGCTGTCGAACCAACTGCTCCGGAAACAGACTCTCTCAGTCCAATTGAGCGCCTCCGTCGCTGGCGCGATGCCAATCAAGCTGAGTTTCGCGCCCGCCGTGTAGAAGGCATGAAGAAGTCGAGTGCCGTGCGTGAGAACCTACTTCGCCTCCACCGAGAAAAGAAAGCTGAATGGCGCGCTTCCGCCCTGCGGAATCCGAAACTTCGGGCCACGGACCAGCATATCGCCGCAAAAGAGTGGACGGTACTCTCCCCGATTGGGGTGAAGCACACTTTCCGCAACTTAAAGAAGTGGGTCCGCGAAAACCCAGACTTGTTCGAGCCTTCCGATGTCGAATGGAAGAGCAACAATGGAAGGCCTAATCAGGACTGGTGCCGTGCATTTCAGGGCATTGCCCGCCTGCGCCCTGGCAACTCCAAGTTCTTGCCAGAGTGGCAAGGCTGGCGCTGGTGCTATGAAGCAGAGGCCGTTTCCCAAGTCGAGAATGTCACACTCAGCCAAGCCGCCTGATCTCTGAAGAACTCTGAGATCAGAGCTTCAATGGCTCACCACCGGCTATCGTAAACGGGTGGCCGGTAGCCACGGAGTTGAGGCTCAAACTCGTCGAAGCAGCGATTGGCTGCGTTGCGAGCAACACCGTTGCGATCAAAAATGATGCGCGGACCCCCATCGCGACCTGTAGCCTCGGCCACGATGCCGGACCTGCTCATCAGACGAAGCGTTGCATCAGCATTCACGGGCCCAGTCTCGATGGAGAACTCCAGTTTGTATTCGGCAGGGCCGCGATTAGCTGGTTGGTAGCCATTGCGTTGCAGAATGGATGCTATCTGACCGAGATACTGCACTTCTCGCTCGTCCAGATCGTTCGGCATCAAGACAGTCCTCACGGGCGGACCCCCAGGACCCGGCGGAACGGTGGCGCAACTGGGAAGGAACAGAGCAACGACGAGAAACAGAAGAACAGCTTTCATACTGGGGCCATGTTTGACATGAAGGCAGCTGAGCCGTCAAGCTTTCCGTGTGCCGGTAAGTTCCAGATAGGTTTCTTCAAGACTCTGTTTTTCGGCTGTCCATGAATCAATGCGGACGCCACCGTCTACTAAGGCCTTAACGAAGTCGGCACCCTCCAGATCTGCGGGTAGATCGACGATTCCCTTCTTGTTGATGCTTGCCCCCAACCTGTTGGCGACCGCATCTGCCTCCCGGATGCTCGTTGTTTGCAGTTGAAAGCGCCGACCTTTGGCTCGCGCTGACAAAACACCATCGAATACCTTCCGACCTTCTTTGAGGATCACGCAGCGGTCACAAGTTTGCTCCACCTCGCTCAGCAAGTGCGAGTTGAGCAGGATAGTCATTCCCCACTCGCGTTTCAGCCTGAGCACTGTCTCGCGGAACTCCCTGATTCCTTCGGGATCAAGACCGTCCGTGGGCTCATCCAAGAGCAGCACTGACGGCCGTGGCAGCAATGCTTGGGCCAGTGCCAGCCTTTGACGCATGCCGTGACTGTAGGTGCCCGTCTTGCGCTTGGCAGCATTGACGAGATTCACCATCTCAAGCACTCGCGCTACTTCTCGTTCATCCCACCAACCGGACAGCGAGCAAAGTGCGCGCAAGTTTTGCCATCCAGTCAGGTAGTCGTAAAAAACGGCGGCCTCAAAAATGGCACCGATCTGCCGCAAGGCGCGTGTGCGATCTTGTTGCACACTAACGCCGCCGATGCGCACTTCACCCGCGTCAGGGTAAACCATCCCAAGCATGATGCCCATGACGGTGGACTTGCCTGCTCCATTGTGACCCAAGAGGCCAACGATTTGACCTGCGGGGACTTCAAACGACACCTCTCTCAGCGCCTGACGCGCCTCGCCACGGTAACGTTTGCTCAACTGAACGGCCTCAATCATCCGGCACGCATTGAAGCCGCAGTCGGCGCGTTGGCAATAAGCGGTGCGTTTCGTGCGTAGGTTTTTCATGATGCTGCTACGCCCCCTGTGCATCCTTAGCTTTGCAATGTCTCACTGTGCCGTCTTTGCGGCTGGTGAGTCACGGCCATTGAACTTCATCAATGACATCCAGCCCATACTGACAAAGGCAAGCTGCAACTCTGGAGCCTGCCACGCAAAGGCCATCACTGGACAACGTGGATTCCGCCTATCGGTTCTCGGGTTCGAGTCTGACGAGGACTATGAAGCGATCGTTAAGCAGGGAAAGGGCCGCCGGATATTTCCGCCCGCACCCGAAGAGAGCCTTTTGCTTACCAAAGCCACAAACCAGACGCCTCATGGGGGAGGAAAAAAACTCGAGCCGGGGTCTGTGTTTCACCAAACTTTAGTTCGTTGGATCAAAGAGGGCATGCCCTATGAATCCCCAAGCGATGCCAAACTGACTGGGATATCCGTGGAGCCAGCTACCGTGATGTTGAAACCACTTTCCACCCAACAGTTGAAGGTGACGGCAGCATATTCAGACGGTTCCAAGCGAGATGTGACTGCACTTGCCCTGTATGAGGCGAATGACCGCAATATGGCAGAAGTGACAGAACAGGGCCTCATGAAGATCCGCGACCTGCCTGGCAACATCGCAGTGATGGTGCGTTACTCTGGCTTGGTTTCTGTGTGCAGCATCTCTGTGCCGCTGGGGTTAGCTGTGACGTCAGTGCCGCCAGAGAAGAACTTCGTGGACAAACTGGTGTTCGCTAACTTGAAAAGACTGGGCATTCCGCCGTCTCCTGTTTGCGATGATTCGACGTTCCTTCGTCGAGTGTCGCTCGATATAGCGGGGCGGTTACCAACGCTGGAGGAAACTCAGACATTTTTGGCAAATCGCTCTCCCAATAAGCGAGATGAAGCGGTCGATGCGTTGCTGAAGAGTCCTGATTATGCCGACTATTTTGCCAACAAGTGGACGACTCTGCTGAAAAATCAGCGCGAAGACGCTGCTGACATCACCGCTAACTTTGCCTTTCACGCTTGGATGCGGGACAACTTGCTCGCAGATACGCCCTACGACCAGATCGTGAGGCAAATCCTGGCTTCGACCGGAACAATAGTCTCAAATCCGCCCGTGGCCTGGTACAAGAGGGTAAAAGAGCCTAACCAACAACTGGAAGACGTGGCGCAGTTGTTCCTCGGTGTGAGGATGCAATGCGCTCAGTGCCACCACCATCCCTTTGAAAAATGGCGCCAAGCGGACTACTACCATTTGGCAGCATTTTTCACGCGGATTGGCCGCAAACCGACCGCCATTGCCGGAGAGGATTTGATTTTCCACAAACGAGGCAAGGCAGAAGCGGAACATCGCAAAACACGCGTCATGCTGAAGCCGGCAGGCCTTGGACAGACGCCGCTGGATGTAGCTCCAGACGATGATCCGCGCTTGAAATTGGTGGACTGGATGGCGGAGAAAAATAATCCGTTCTTCGCCAAATCTTTGGCCAATCGCTACTGGAAGCACTTCTTCAAAAAAGGTCTCGTGGAGCCAGAAGACGACCTCCGCGATTCCAACCCGCCAACGAACCCCGAACTGCTGGATGCATTGGCTCGGCATTTTGTGGATTCGAAGTTCGACCTCAAAGCGCTCGTGCGGGCAATCACGCAAAGCCATGCTTATCAACTCAGCGCCATGCCCAATGATGCCAATGCGCTGGACCGACAGAACTTCTCTCACTTTTACCCAAAGCGCATGACTGCGGAAGTTTTGCTCGATTCTGTAGACATGGTTACGGGCTCGAGAACAGATTTTGCAGACCTCCCACCAGGAACACGCGCCGTGGCGCTCCCTGACAACAGCTACAATCGCGCCTCTCCGTTTCTCAAGGTCTTTGGCCGACCCGAGGGCTCCAGTGTTTGTGAATGTGAGCGCACGCAGTCCGCTAGTTTGGCCCAGAGTCTGCATTTGATGAACGCCAGTGATATCAAATCAAAGCTTGCCGCAGCCAATGGCATGGCCGACAAGCTAACAAAGCTGGAGGAGCCAGAGCCCAAGCGCATCCGGCAATTGTACTTGAGTGCTTACTCTCGGGAACCTTCCGCAGAAGAAGCCCGTATCGCAGAAGCCCATCTGGCCAAGCCGCGCATGGACGCACAGGGCAAGGCCCTGGACTCAGTTCGGAGCCGCAGGATGGGATACGAAGATATCATCTGGGCTTTGGTGAACACCAAAGAGTTTCTCTACAATCACTGAAGCACTCTTAGCGTTGTGGTAACGTATCGGCTGGCAGTTCGCGCCTCACAAGTTTGCCGATCTGCCCGGTTAGCCACAAATAATGATCACTGGGCAGTTCTGGCTCCGTGACAAAGCCCTTGGTGCCTTCTGGTACTTTGGACGTGGTCTTCATGACGGCGGTGCCTTCGTCAAGTTCATCAAACATGGCTACATAGAGCATCGTGGCCCCTAGCTTTACCCTTGTGGCTGCTTGATCCCACATGAATTGGCCACCATTGCGTGGCACTTGATTTAACTTCGCTTCTTGGCCCCGCATTTTCATCAAATTGGCCCAACTAAAGCCTGGAAAAACGACAGGCAGATACTCTTTGTGTTGCTGGAGGCACCAAGTTGCATCCTCGGCGTGCACTTTGGTGATCGCCGGCACAGCAGAAGCTCCGTCATAGCGCCCCACGGACCAAGGACTGATGATGTCGGCTTTCCGCAGCACTTCATGGAGACTTGGATCAGCCACTGCATCGCGATTCAATGTGCGCCAGCCCCAGGGAACTCCTGCCATCACGGTAAGATTACCAAACTCGGGATTGTCATGAAGAAAGCGCAGGAGCTCGCTGCATTCGTCTAGCGTGTAATCGCGTCCATCATTGAAGCCAATGCCCCAAACTGCCACGACGGGCTTGCCAAGGTGACGTTGGTAGGCCGGGCTGTTGGTGTGTTTGAGCAACTTTTTCCAGTCTTGCATCACTAGCTGCTCAATCTCGCCCACTTTCAGTCCGCTCAGGTCATACATGATGCACCAGGAGCGCCCGGTGGCCTCTGCGGCTGCCCTCACATGGCCTAGTACACGGTCGGCGTGAGCTTCTGACCGCTTGTCGCGCAGAACGGCACCAAACCGTTGGAGAAACACGCCATCGATCCCGTGCTCCTTCATCCAGTTGAAATGGCGATGCACTGTTTTCGCGTTTGCGGACGAGAAAACTTTGGCGGGAGTGCCATCAGCAAACCGAAGCGGCGTTTCGTAGAGTTCATCGGCTTCAAACTCCGTCACATCTGGCCACAAATCGATATGGCATTGATCAGGCTTCTCGAATCCATAGTGACGCCAGCCGAGATTGGATGCATCGCCAGCAGCTGTGAACCATCCTTGATAACCACACATCACCTTGCCGAACAAAGTCTCGCTAGCTGGGCAGAAGGAGGTGAGGACGAGACAGACAAGGACGTCCGCGAGCCCTCGAAGATGCCCAAAGCGAGGTGCCATCGTTAACTTGGGCGTAGGCAGGGGAACTTAACCCACGATGATACCCTTGGCCTTGCGCTCTTTTTCACGCTCAAGGACAGGGACCGTCTCGTTGGTTTCTAGCACTTGGCGGCCAAGGTCCCCAATGCTCGCAAGCGTGAGCCCCTGGAAGCACGTTACACTACCTGCCAGTTGCTTGAAGACCTCGTCCACGCTGCCGAGACTTTTTTGGTCGGAAATTGCACTGACTAAGTCGTTGAGGATTTCCCAATCATCGCGGGCATTGCCGGGGCTTTTCACGGCTTTGTTGAGGCGTTGGAGGCGACCCGTTGCGTTGATCATGCTTCCGCGCTTCTCCGCATAGCTGGCGGCGGGAAGGACAACCGTTGAGAGGTCCGCCGTAGCATTGGCAAGGATATGAGTGCTGACAAAAACACTCAGCTTACCGAGGCTATCCTTGTCGAACCCGCATTTGAGCAGATTTTCACCGAGAGCGACCACTCCTTTGATCAATCCAGAGCGAACGGCGCGCTGAATGCTATCGAGCGCTGCTCCTGGCTCAATGCCGAGGATCTGACGAACGCCCGCACTGTTGGGATTGCGATCATCGTGACGCAGGTAGTTATCACCACCGCCACTGCGAGGCACAACGTCGATAAACTTGGCCCCAGTGGCCTGCTGGAGTTGTTTGACGAGCCACAGCTCCTCGTTCGTCATCCGAGCAGATGCGATAATGGCTATTTCGTCGCCGCCGAGGCCTTTGAGCCCACTGGCAGCTGACTGAATGGCTTCCTTCCAGGTGGTGACGGCATGCTTGCCATCGCTTTTGACCATCGGGTCAGTAAGACGGTACTCGCTGTTGACGAAGTGGAAGTCCAGACGGCCTTGGTCGCACATCCAGGTTGAGTTGACGTCATTGTTTTCGCGCGGCGATTGGCGGTAGACCGTGTCTCCTCGTGCGCTGATCTCGGTGTTGCAACCACGGGCGCATTTGGTGCAAACGCTGTTGGTCTCGCTAAGGAACCAGACACGCATTTGGAAGCGGAAGTCATTGCTCGTAAGAGCACCCACAGGGCAAATATCCACCGTGTTCAGACTGTAGTTGTTCTCCAGGCGCTTGCCGGGGTGCACAGCCAATGTGGTGTGAGTGCCGCGCTCGGTGAATCCGAGAACGGGATCGTCCGCAATCTCTGCCGTGAAGCGAATGCAGCGACTGCACATAATGCAGCGCTCGTCATCCAGGCGGATGCGCGGCCCGATGTCCACGTTTTTAGGCTTCTTGACCTTGTCTTCACGGTACCGGCTCTCAGCCTGACCGTGTTCGACACTGAACTCCTGGAGCCGACACTCACCTGCTTGGTCACAAATCGGGCAATCGAGGGGGTGATTGGCCAATAAGAACTCCATCACGCCGCGGCGGCACTCTTCGGTAAGCTTGCCTTCGGTTTTGATTCCCATGCCCTCACCGATGGTGTTCGCACAGGCAATTACTGGGCGAGGCATCCAGCCGATTTTCGGCATTCCGTGCTCGTCCTTCTCAGGTTCCTGGCCCGGCTGTGGGCGGGGTGGCATGCCCATCTCCACCAAGCACATCCGGCAGTTGCCAGGGGAACTTAGCTTCGGGTGGTAGCAGTAGTGTGGAACGCTGGCACCCACTTGGCGGCAGGCCTCAATCATCCGCATTCCCTTGGGCAACTTATGCCACGTGCCATTGATTTGCACGTTCACCAAGTCCACGGGAGGCTTGGCGGCGGGGGCACTTGCGGCGTCTGACATAGGCGGGGGTGGCGAAGAGGGACTGTTTTGCTTGAGTATCCCGGCCATGAACCCACGGGCAAGGTCAATTTGTGAAAAATTTCACAAGCTACTCCTCAGGTCGGGGTGAAGTGGCCCGCGCAAGCACCGCCGCTCATTGGACAGGTGGGGGCGAGCAGGAGTAAGATGAGGTGGTAGAGTCCCCTTCAAGATTGAAATCCAGGAAGCCAATTCAACTCAACCGACCACCTAGCCATGAGTGAGTTTCCTGCATGTTCCAAGCGCCGCAAGCACAAGGCAAAGGGGCCTCGCCCTCATGGATTGGCGTGGATTGCCAGTGAGCCGTACCGCGTCTTCTTTTTCAGCGGAAGCGTGTGGAGCATTGTCGGGGTGATGCTTTGGCCGCTCTATTATGCTCAGGCGATTCCTTTTTTTCCGGGTTTTGCACATGCCCGAATCATGATCGAGGCGTTTGGAGGGGCTTTTGTCGTTGGCTTCCTTGGTACTGCTGGCCCGAGAATGGCAACAGCTCCCAAATTGACGCCTTTTGAGTTGTGCTTGTTGGTTGCCTTGCACCAAGCCTCAGCAATCAGTCATCTTTGTCTCCGACAACTGTGGGGAGACTTGCTTTTTGTCACGTTGCTGGGTGTCCTCCTCATCTGTCTGGTCGCGAGGGTGATCATGTTTCGCAAAGAGATGCCACCACCACAAATGGTGCTGGCGCTGACCGGTCTGATTTGTGGTATCGCCGGGGCTGGTTTGCTCACCATGACGGATACATTCCTTGATCCTCAGCGGCTACGGTTGGCCAATCTTCTTCTCTATCAAGGCCTCCTGCTACCTCCCGTGCTTGGGATAGGCTCATTTGTTTTTCCCAGGATGTTAGGCGGTGATTTTGGAGAACCGAAAACCACCTCACAGATACGGTCCAAACTTCAACGCTCCGTTGCGGCTGCCTTTTTGGTGGTCCTGAGCTTTTTTGCCGAGGCAAACGGCCAGGTGATGGCTGGCTTCGTCATGCGGGCTGCTACTTCATTTGTCTACCTCATGGTCGAAGTCCGTTGGAAGCCAGAGCAGGCTGGATCGCTCACCACTGGGTTGTTCTGGGCATTGGCTATGGGTTGGTTGGGTTTAATCCTCGCACCATTTCATTACGCGCAACATGTCTCCATAGAGCATCTCATGTATATTGGTGGATTTGGCATGCTGATGCTCGTTGTTGGTAGTCGCGTCCTGTTTGGACACAGCGGGGACCTTGAGGGCTTCTTCGCCACGAGCAAATGGGTGCGCTTTTTGGTCTTTCTAGGCATCTTGGCTGCAACCACACGCGCAACCCCGGCCTGGGTGCCGTCCACCACTGTTTCCCATCACATTTACGCCGCGCTAACATGGGCTTGCCTAGCGGCATTCTGGCTGATCTGGCACAAGAGGCGATTTGTCACCCGAGATGCCGAGGAGTGAGGCTAAAGCCTGATCGCAGAAGTGTGAACTTTGTGAAACATTTCACAAAGGGCCCTTTCGAAGGCCTTTGAATTGGACTTCATTGCCTTCTCAGGCCTCTTGACAGTTTTTGGCAGTCAGTTAATCTCGGCCCGTCGTATGTTCTGCTTCGTCTGGACTCTCGGCCTGACACCGATTTCAGCCATGGGAATCTGTTTCTGTTTTTAGTGTCATGGCGCGCTCTCCCAACGAATATCCGCCTTCAGATGAATCTCTATGTTAGTAACCTCGCGTATACCGTCACTGACGACGACCTGCTCTCAGCTTTCTCGGCTTTCGGGACAGTAAACAGTGCGCGGGTCATCACCGATCGTGAGACGGGTAGGTCGCGCGGATTTGGTTTTGTGGATATGCCGAACGATGCCGAGGCAACTGCAGCCATCTCTGGCATGAATGACCAGTCTGTAGGCGGCCGCCAGATCAAAGTCATCGAAGCTAGACCCAAGGAGCCTCGCCCAGCTGGCGGAGGTGGCTTTCGTCCCGGTGGCGGTGGCGGCGGTTTCCGACCAGGTGGTGGCGGCGGCGGTGGCAAAGGGGGCAATTGGCGCGGTGGCGGTGGAGATCGTGATCGTGATAAAGATCGTGGTCGGGACAAAGATCGTGGTCGTGGTCGTCGCGGCGGTGGAGATGATTTTGGCGACGAGGGCTGGTGAAGCCGCGTGAGCAAATATAGCTTCTATTTTCAATCAGGGCGCGGCTCGACACCGCGCCCTTTTCATTCACTAAGATGCCCGTCGTAGCCAGTTACTGCACCACTTTCCTCAAGCCGGAGATGTTACACATCTACCGGCAAATCACTGGGTTGCAGCGCTGGAAAACCTTCGTTGTGACCAAAGAGCGCCAGTGCGAGGACCTCTATCCCATGCCACCAGACGGCATCGAGATCGCACCTGTGGTACGCAGCAACTTCATCCGGCGGTTTTGGCTCAAATACATTCGGCGGCAGCCTCCCATCGTTTATCGCGGAGAGTATGGTGTGCTTGCCAAGCTCCTGGAGAGACGACACGCTGACGTTCTGCACGTCTACTTCGGCCACACCGGCGTGCACTTGCTGCCCTTTTTGGAGCATTGGCCCAGAGCATCCGTTGTTTCTTTTCACGGGATGGACGTTCAGACACGAGCGCATGATCCTTCGTATGAGGTGCGGCTGCGGCAGTTGCTGAAAACCACCACCTTCGTTTTGGCGCGCTCTCACTCGCTTCAGCAGCGATTGCTCGACTTGGGTTGTGATCCAGATCGCCTTCGTCTCAACCGCACAGGTATCCCCTTGGATCAGTTCCCAGAGGTGAAGAGGACCGAGCCAGCGAATGGAGCGTGGAAGCTCGTCCAAGCTTGTCGTTTGATCGAGAAAAAAGGCCTGGATGACGCTATCCATGCATTCGCACGCTTTCGGCAGTCGTATCCAGCGGCCACGTTTACCATTGCAGGTGAAGGGCCGCTGTTGAACCAGCTAACGTCTTTATGCGCGCAACTTCAGCTTGGTGATAGTGTCCGTTTTGCTGGGTTTCTAAAAGGAGGCGAACTTAGAGCGCTGTACGAGCAGTCCCATCTCTTTGTTCATCCAAGCCGCATCACGAGCGATCAAAATCAAGAGGGTATTCCCAACTCCATGCTGGAAGCGATGGCCACCGGACTTCCCGTCTTGGCGACTCAGCATGGTGGCATTCCTGAAGCGGTGCGTGCCGGTGTTACTGGATTGCTCGTGGCGGAGCGTGATGTCGAGGGTTTGCACCATGGCCTAGAGCGCTTTGCTGGCGAGCCCGGGCTTTGGTCACTGATGAGCGCGGCAGCGGCCGAGGACATGCGGCAGAACTTTGAGCGGAATGCGCAAATCGCCAAACTTGAGGCCGTTTACGACGAAGCTATGGCACGCCATGCCTGACGACCAAACAGATACACGCCCGCATCTGGTGAGCTTATGCGGAACCTATTTGAAGCCGGAGATGCAAAGCATCTATCGGCAGTTGGTGGGCGTCCGTCGATTTCGCAATACCGTCTACGCTCAGTGGCTCGAAAATGAGAGTCAGTTCCCGTATCCGTCGTTGGTGAAGTTGACCAAGTTGCATCACCGGCCCAAGGGAAACTTCGTCAAGCGCTTCTGGTACAAGTACATCATTCGTCAGTGGCCGCCGCCAGTGGAGATCAACAAGTTCGTTGGTCCATGTCATCCATGGGACATGGTAGATCACCTCAAAAGCGATCAACCCGATATCGTCCACGCCTACTATGGCCACAAAGCGGTGACTTATCTCGGGATGCTCGAAGAATGGGGCGGGCCGTGGGTTGTTTCATTTCACGGAGTCGATGTCGCGCGCAAAGTAGACGATGCTGAGCATCTTCAGGGCTTACAGCAGGTGTTTGAAAAGGCAGAGCTGGTCATGGCGCGCAGTGATTCACTGCTTGTTCGGTTAAAGGAACTCGGTTGTCCTTCACACAAGCTCCGGCTAAACAGAACGCCCATCCCGCTGGACCACCTCGTGGCGAGTCGTCGTGCGCCTCCACAGAATGGTCAGTGGAGAATCGTCCAGGCGTGCCGATTGATTGCCAAGAAAGGCATCCTCACCGCGATCGAGGCCATGAAGCGTGTCGTGCAGGCCCATCCCGGAACCCAGTATCTTTTGTGCGGCACTGGCCCACAGGAGGAAAAGATACGTTCCGCGATCGTGACTGCCGGATTAGAGGACAACGTCAAACTCCTCGGCTGGCTGGATCAAGCGCAACTCGTTGGTGAGTATCAGCGCGCGCATCTCTTTCTGCACCCGAGTGAGCTAACAAAGGAGAGTGACCAAGAGGGTATCCCCAACTCCATGCTGGAGGCAATGGCGACTGGCCTTCCAGTGGTAGCGACTCGCCACGGAGGCATTCCTGAAGCAGTAACGGATGGAAAAGATGGACTTCTTGTTCCGGAGCATAGCCCTAACCAGCTTGCTGATGCCATTTTGGCCTTACTCAATAATCCCGAAAAGCTTGGGACACTCTCAGAGGCTGCAGCGGAGACGGTACGAACCAACTTCGGCGCGGAAACACAGATCGCCCGGATGGAGGACGTTTATTTTGAAGCGATGGCGCTTTATCGTGCGCGTAATGCCAAGCAAGAATGAACCGCATCCTCCAATCACTCATCACCTTCGCGCTGCTGGCTGCATGTAAGCCCGTTCCTATTCCCGAGCCACCTTCCGGTCCACCAGAGGTCAAGCTGCCGGCGCACTATGAGTGGGTAAAGGTCGATGCTGCTGAGCAACTCATCGCATCCACCCCAGATCTTCAGATCATGGATGTGCGAAGTGATCCCGAGATCAAGAATGGCGATGGATGGCTGAAGGGGGCGCGTTGGGCAAGTTACCTGCACGACAATCGTCGGTTTCTTGAAGTATGGGAGAAAGACAAGCCATGGCTTGTCTATTGCGCACTCGGACCGCGGTCAGAGTTGACCGCTGCTGACATGGCGGCCCTCGGTTACAAGAAGGTGTATCTGCTTGAAGGCGGATTTAACGCTTGGATGGCTGCTCACAAGCCGGTGCAGAAGTGATTGTTGCTGCTATTTCGTGGTGTTCTGGAAGGCGATGACTTCCTTACCTGTGGCACCATCAAATACTCGCAGACAACTGTCTTCTCCGCCGCCAACAATCACCTTTCCGCTAGCGCTTGCTGCACTGGACTGCATGTAGTCTGGCAAGTTTGCCATGGAGCGTATTTCTCCACCATCGTCCGTCACGATTCGGAGGCGATTGTCGCCCGAGGAGGCCACGATTTGGTTCGTAGCGCCGATGAACTGCACTGAGGTCACTTCCTTTGTCCAGCCCTCGATTTTTTTCTTCCGCTCGCCCATCTGCATGTCCCAAGAGGCGACCACGCCATCCGCACCAGCAGTAGCAAGAACTCGCCCATCGGCGCGGAACGAAACGCTGTTAACGTGATGAGTGTGGCCCTCAAAACTGCGCACCGTTTTCCCGGAGGCCACATCCGTGACACGTGCGATCTTGTCAGCAGAGCCAGTCGCCAAAAGCTTGCCGTCGGGTGAGAAGCACAGGGTGAGGACGGAATCCGTATGCACTTCCTTCCACGTGCGTGCCACGTTGCCTGAGGCTACGTCAAAGAAGACCACCTCGCCAGATCGGGAAGGCTCTCCGCTGCCAGCGGCAAGTTGTTTACCATCAGGACTGAATGCGAGTGCGTTCACACGCTCGGAAAACAGCTTGTTTCCGTCAATTGTGCGCCGCAGAACCCATTGCGGGGCTGCCGGAAGCTCAAACGAACGAGTCACGGTGAACCCACCTGATGTAGAGGCCGTCAGTTTGGGCGCGCTACTCGATGCGGAAGCCTCGGCTACGACCAATCCGGTGCCGACTCCCCACACGCGCAAGATACCGTCTTCTCGCATTGCGGCGAGACGGCTGCCATCTTGAGAAAAGGTGAGCGCGAGAGCTTTTCCGCCCACTTGAGTTAGGGCAGGAGCGAGTTTCGTGAGTTCAGCTGTGGCTTTGTCTTGGATCGCTTTAGAAGCAGAGATCGTGGCATTTGCAGCAGCGGTTTTCTTGGCGTTCTCGGCCTTCGACTGATTGATTCGCTGAATCTCTTCCTCGGCGTCTTTGATGTTGCTCTTCGTGGCGGCCACGGCGGCTACTGCCGATGTCTCGGTCATCTTGGCAGTGATCAGCTTGTCTTGAGCCGTTTTCAATTGAGCAGCAGCAGCGGTATCTGTCTTGGCTTTGGCTGCGAGATCGTCGACTGCTTTTTGTGCTGCTGTCCGGGTCTCGTTTGCTGGCTTCAATGCCTTCTCTTTTTCAGGAAGAGCCTTGTTCATCGCCACGATGGCATCCTTCGCTTTGCCCAGAAGCACGTCCAAGGCTTTGTCTTGGGTATCTATCCGTGCGACCTCGGCTTTTTGAAAAGCTTGCTCCAGTGTTTGTTGGGCAATCGTCCAATCCAAAGCAGCCTTTTTCTTCTCGGCATCTAAACTGCCCTTGAGCTCTGAGAGTAGCTTGAGAGTGGCCGCTTCCCAGAGCTTGATGGAGCCATCCGACTGCCCTGTAGCAAGCGTCTTTCCGTCCTGAGACAGTGCGCTGGAGATTACCGTTTGCTTCGTAGCAGCAGCAACCTTCTTCAATAGGTCTGCCGGTGCTTCCTTGACACTCAATGGTGATCCCGCAGAGGTCACCGTGCTGAGTTGCCACAGTTTGATTTCTCGATAGCTGCCGCTGGCCAGTTGTGTGCCGTCCGCCGTGAATGCCAGGGACTGAACCATGCCTTTGTGTGCGTTTTTGATCTCAGCAGAGACTGTTCTGGATGCCAGATCGTAGATGTAAATGTGCCCAGCACGGCCACACGCAGCGTAACGGCCATCCGTGGTCGTAGCCACGCAGTAAATTGGATCCAAGCCCGCACTGATGGACTGCAACACCACTTTGTGGACCTCTTGGACGGAGCTTTTGGCCCCTTGGTCGATCCATTTGATGAAGAGCTCGATCTCTTTGGGAGTCAGCTTAACAGCACCCGCCTTGTTGTTGGTTGGGGGCATCTCCATGTCCTCTTTATGCTCAGAAGCGAGCACGACGAGGCTTTCTGCTCCCTTGCCAGGGATGAGGCTAGGCCCAGAGTCGCCGCCCTTTTTCATCGTCTCTGGCGATTCCATATCCAAGCCAGCCTTGGTCGTTGTCTTGTTGTGACAGGCAATGCAGTTGGCTTTCAGGAACGGGTAGATGTCTCGATAAAAGTCGAGATCCTCGGCCGCTACAGGCAGCGCAATTAGGAGTAGGAGAGTTAGCGGACTTTTCATCTCAACATTCAGCTTCACTTGGCCGCAGTCGTAGGTGTTCCCGGCGTTACCTTCACGCGAATGGGCTGAGAGACGAAGATTTCCACCGTGTCTGTGGGAGCAGCGGCTGTGGTCACAGCTTTCATGCGACTGGCGGCAGCTGTCATGGCGGCTTCAGCCTGTTTTTGCTTCTCTGCTGCTGCTTTGGCGGCATTTGCGTCTGTTGCGGCGGTCTTTTTCGCTTCGGCAGCAACTGATGCGAGAAGTTGCTCCGCTTTTTTCTGTTCGGCTTCTGCTAGTGGCACGGCAGCGGGATTGTAGCGGTATTTGCAGATGCCCAGGGTTTGAAATGCGAACGTGTAGTCGCCAGGAGCGAGCTTTAGCGCGGCAAGATCGATGACCGATTCGTGATTTGCGGCCTTCAATGGAATATCGAACTCCTTGATGCCAGAGAACCCTTCACCGTAGGCTTTGACCTTGAGGGATGAGCCATTGAACTCATTCCGCCATGTGAGTTTGAGTGGGATCTTCAACTGCTGACCCACCGCTGCTTCATACACCTTGTTTTCTACAGGCGCGATGGTGACGGGCGCACCTTCGGAGTCGGTCACCGAGACAGGAGCGTCTGCCATGAGGCGCGGAGCTGGGATTTCGCCTTTCGCGTCCTTCACGGGCCATTCCATACTCGCCATGCGGCAAGGCCGCGTGACGGACTTACCATTGATCATCGCAGTGCCGGTGATCTTCCCAAGACTGAAGCCTGACTTGGGATTGGCGTCCGCCGTGAGGATTAAGTGGCCGTGGGCTTTGCCCTTGGCGATCTTCAGTCCAGTGGCGGTGATACCCGGCGGAAGGCCTTCCATTTTGATATCGATCTCACCATCGAATCCGTCTCGCCGCTGCACCACCACTTCAAACGCGCGTGACTCTCCCGCCCGCATGGCCATTGGTTTGGAAAGGGATGCGCGATCTCCGTTACGCAGTGTCATGTGCACTGCCCATGCCGCGAGCGCGAAGTCTGGGGCCGCCTGCCGGACGATCAGGCGATAAATGTTGTCCGGGTTGCTTCGGGTTCCACCAAACAGATCGCGCACGGCCAGTCGATAGGTGCCGTCTTCCTTCACCTCAAACTTGCCCAGCACGTCAGGCGATCCTGCATCGTAAGGAGGGCCATCATAAGAGTAACCGTTGCTCGATACCTTCATGGGCGGTGCGATGTCGTAAAGTTCAGCCACATCGGTGAGGACATCGCCCTTCACTTGCTGCACCAGCACGAAGGGATCAGTATTTGGCCCAAGACGCTCGGACGCTACCTCCACCCACCAGGTTTCGCCTTTCTTTGCCGTGAACTCATAAGTGTCCACATCTGCTGCGGGGAAGAAAGCTCCAGCTATGTCACAAGGCAGCGTGATCTTCTGGATTTCCGCCGCAACTTCTTCCTGTTGAGCTGCTTTTGGTGCCAGGTCTGCGGGCGGCCATGACATGGCGCTCACCAGTTGCGTTTGTGGATGGCGAGCTCCAGGTGCTTTCTGCAAAACCAATCGATAGAAGTGCCGCTCTCCACCCTGGAAGGTCAAGTCATTGACTTTGATCACGTATTTTCCGTCTGCCGGTGGATCAAACTCAATGATCCCACCAGTGCGATTGACCACAAGGTCTTGCCCGCGCTCATTGGCCAGAATGAGAACCGGCGTGAGACGTGAATCAATGCCAGCAGCCGCACATTCCACAGTAACTTTCTGGCCCTTCACGCCGGCAAACGAGTAGTAGTCCACGGCACGGCGTGTCATCGTGGCATTGCAGATGGTGCCCACCGGCAGGTTCATCGCGGTTTCCAGGCTATTGTTCGGAGTGGTCCTCGTCACTTCTGGCAGTGTGCCAACGCTGAACGCACGAGCGGAGGAAATGCCCAGCCTGGAGATAACTCTTGCGTCATAAACGCCAACAGGTGTGTCTGGAGCGATGGAGACAGTGAACTTTTTGTCCACTCCAGCTACCGGTTTGGCTGTGATTTTGGGCGTGGAAAAGTTCAGTTCTCGAATGTCCTCCAGATTCTCTCCAGTGATCGTCACATCGACGCTAGTTCCACACTGACCGCCCATGGGTAGCATGGTGAGTAAGCGAGGAAGTGGCAATGTCACTTGCTGTGCTTGTGCAATGGCACAAACAAAGACAAGGAGGCAAAGCGGAGCAAAACCGGAGCGCGGACGGGGATTCATCAAGCACTACCTACGGACTCTGGAGCTAGTTCTATACACGGTGAGGTGGTCTGAAAACGCTATGCTGTGTTCATTGGTCTTGTGGAACGCAGGTCCAGTCGCTAAAAAGGCCCACATGGATCTCTCAAAACTGTCCGAAGACTTTGCTGGCCTCGTTTGGGGCACTCCGCTGATCGTGCTCTTGTTTGGCACTCATTTGTTTCTCACTTGGCGCACAGGTTTCATCCAGCGGTTCATGGGCAGAGCCATCAAGATCTCCTTCTCGAAAGAAAAAGAAGGCGATGGTGATGTCACGCAGTTCGGGGCACTGATGACCGCACTTGCGGCTACGATTGGGGCGGGAAACATCGCGGGAGTCGCCACTGCGGTCACCACAGGTGGTCCAGGAGCGGTATTCTGGATGTGGCTCACGGGAGTCTTCGGCATTGCTACGAAGTATGGTGAGGCCGTGCTCGCGGTGAAGTATCGTGTGCAGAACCCAGACGGCACCTTTGCGGGCGGCCCTATGTATGTGCTGGAGCGCGGAATGGGCCAAAAATGGCTAGGCGTTGTGTTTGCCGTGCTCACAGCATTCGCGGCCGTTGGTATCGGTAACATGTATCAGGCGAACATGGTCGTTGGTCTGCTGAACGAGCACGTGAAGCCTGCCTCTACCGAAGTACTGAAGTGGTCTGCGGGCTTAGTGATGGCGGCGCTCACTGCGGCATCCATTTTGGGTGGGGTGAAGAGCATCGCTCGCTGGTGCAGTGTGTTGGTGCCGGTGATGGCTGTCGGCTACGTAGTTGGGTGCCTCCTCATTCTTGGCAAGAACGTGACACTCATCCCTGGAGCGATATCTGAGATCCTGACCTCAGCGTTTGATGGCACTGCGGTGGCTGGGGGACTGCTCGGTGGAGTGGTGAAGGCCGGAATCAAGCGTGGTCTGTTCTCCAACGAGTCCGGCCTGGGCAGTGCGCCCATTGTGGCCGCTGCGGCCCAGACAAGGAATCCGATTCGCCAAGCCCTTGTGTCCGCGACTGGCACCTTCTGGGACACGGTGGTGATTTGCCTCATGACCGGCCTCGTATTAGTCACCAGCGGCCATTACAAAGAGGGGCTTCAAGGTCCTGCGCTCATGAATGCAGCTTTCAGTGAGCTGAGCACCGTGGGGCCTATCATTCTCATCTTCGGCCTAGCGACCTTTGTTTTCTCTACCATCCTCGGATGGAGCTACTACGGCGAACGTGCTCTCGAGTATTTGTTTGGTCAAAAAGCCATCAAACCGTATCGCATTTTGTGGGTGGTGCTCGTCGTGGTGGGCTCCGTTCAGCCCGCTTCGGTCATTATTAACTTCTCAGACGCCGCCAATGGACTCATGGCGATTCCCAACCTCATCGCGCTCATCGCCCTCAGTGGCGTGATCGCCGCAGAAACCCGGGCTCACAAAGACGAGTTCAAGTAACTGAAGCGCTCGCTGAGCAGTTCAGTGGAATGAAGTTGCTCAAATCTAGTATTTCTGGCAACTTACCCGCCCGGCTGAACTGCTCAGATGAGTGGTTGCCGGGTATTTGTCCATACCCTCGATTTTCTTTACCCATAGTATGAGTTTCCCGCAGATAGCAGGATTGGAGGTGCAGGAAACGATTGGAACTGGAAGTGTAGGGAGCGTTTTCCGTGCCAAGGGCCCAGGCGGCAGGCCATGGGCGCTGAAGTTGCTCAACTCCATGTCCATCAATCGCAAGGGCCTGGAGGCGACTTTGCGCTCCATGCAGGCGATGCCCGCACATCGTGGTGTGCTGCCCGTGCTGAGTTTCGATCTCACTCACAGTCCCTATTACGTCGCCACACCGCTGATGAATGGTCCTGAGGGTGGGCGCTCTGGGCTACCTCTGACCATCGAAAATGTCATCGGCAAACTCTCGCTCGATGAGGCTTGGAACTACGTCTACGAAATCTCAGACTCGCTGGCCCACTTGCACCGTTACGGGGTGGCTCATGGCAATCTGACTCCTGGCAATATCTTCCTTGGTGCTGAAAATGGCGAGAGTCTCACTCGTCTCGCTGATGCTGGGCAGGGCTGTGTGGGTGGCACACATCACTTGGAGTTGCGCCATCATTTTCTCTATCTGTGCCCTGATCAGGTGGACATGCCTGAAGGCTTTTTCCAAGGTTACGGCCCGTCCTGGGACGTGTACAGCTTCGGGGTCATCGCGTATCGTCTTCTCACTGGGCAGCATCCGCGAGGTTCTGCCTCGTGGGCAAAAGAAATGGAAACCCAACAGGCCCAGGCTGCACGTGGTCTGAACTATGGGCTCAACGGCGGGGCCATTCTGCGCGAGGTTCGTGCGCAACCTGCTATCACCTGGCCCACGGCTCCGGCTTCAGCTTGGGATGAGCGGAGGCGCAAGGTGGTGGAAACCGCTCTTTCGCTCGATCCGAACGTGCGTTGGGTCGACATGCGTGACGTGGCACGCGAGTTCGAGACGATGGAGGCCGACTTTTTGCTCGAGGATGCAAAGGCCGCCACCGTCAATGAGCGGGAAAAACAACGCGGACGCATTGCTCGTCTCAATGCTGCTTGGATGACCCTTGCTGCGGGCCTTGCGGCGGTGGGGACGTATGCAGCCATCACCCAGTTCCGTTTGCTCGATGCCCAGGGCACCATCACGAAGCTTCACAAAGACTACGGCGCGGAGATTGCCCAGCGGGATGGGCAGATCGGTGATCTGACAAAGGACTTCAAAGACAGCGTCAGCGCTAAACAAGCAAGTGATGCCAACCTTCAGCGCTCGCAGTTGATGGTGGATCAAATGCTCACCCAGTTGCTCCAACTCCCCACAGGCAACAATCTGGAAGTAGCTTTCTCACGTGAGCAGCTAACGGATGCGGTCGACTTTTTGAAGAGCGCGCTCGGTTCCATGGAGAAAGATCCTGCCATGGGCCCAGAGCGTGCCCGCGCCTATGGCAATCTCGGCATGCTCTACCTCAAACAGCGCCGCACTGTGGATGCTCAGGTCTATTTGGACAAAGCGCGCCATGAGTTGCACACGCTGCTGGTGAAGGATCCCACCGGTCCTCACGCTGGGGTGCAGCACCAGTGGCTTGGTCGTTACAGTTTGCTCTTGGCCAACATCACTTCGGCTCGTGGCGATGGCGACACCGCCATGAAACTCCTGGTGGAGGCAACGGAGAACCTTGAGCCAGGCTTGAAGTCTGGCTCCAACAATCGCTTGGCCCGGGTAGAAGCGGCCAAAGCATGGTTCGAGCTCGGGGTGCGCTATCGTTTGCAATCAGATGCTACAAAAGCCGCTGAAGCCATGGACAAGGTTTCTGCCGCTCTCGATGGGCAGAACTTGGGCGGCACACCCACGGATGAGGAGATGTTTCTGTTGGCGCGGGCTGATTTGGAACGTGGTCTCTCCGCACGCGATGCAGGACAGATTGATGACGCCATCACCAGGCTCATTGATGCGGTGGAAAAGATGAGCTTGCTCGTACAGGGCAGCGCTCCACGGAATCAAGACCTGGCGCTGATCTATGCTGAGGCCTACACGGAGTTAGCGGACGTGATTGGGAAGAATCTCACGCCCAAGGAAGCTGCTGAGGCTTACCGTGAGGCAGGGAAAGTCTTGATTGAGCTTATTCGGCTTGAGCCAGACTGGGTAGAGGCAAAGTATCTTATGGCGCGCAACTATGCGGCTCAGGCTGGCATTGCGCGAGATGAAGGCAGGCCTTCGGAAGCCTACTCGCAGAAGAACAACGCGCTGGAGCAGATCAACGAAGTCGTAGCCGCAGATCCAGACAATCCTCGCTACCTCGCGCTACAGGCGCGCATCAAAGGAGAGATGGCACAGATCCTTTCCGAGCTGAACAAAAGCAAGAATGCTGCTCCAGTGGCGCAGGATGCGGTCAAGATCATGGAAGCCGTGCTACAGAAGCACGGTGGTGGCACCATGGCCGCTGAGCGTAAGGAGTGGGAAATCCAACTCGGAGTTCTCTACGGCATCCTCGCTCAGATGCAGGAGTCGCAGAAACAGTCTGCTGAAGCCAAGGCCACGCTTCTACTCGCTGAAAAGCAGTGGGCCAAGCTGGCGGAGGTGGACAAGACCACGCCCGCTATCCAGCAAGGCTTGGAGTGGACTCGCAACCGCTTGCAGAAACTCAAGTAGCCTTTCTTAGCCTGCTACGATCGCCGCGCGCTCGTTCTCCACACCACTCTTCTCCAGGTAGTAGTCATAGCCGCCTACATACGGCGTGACTTTGCCGGAGTTGATGTGCAGCACCTTGGTAGCCAGCGTGCGGATGAAATGGACATCGTGACTGATGAAAACCAACGTGCCTTCGTATCGAAGGAGGGCCTGGGTAAGTCCTTCAATGCTGTGGATGTCCAAGTGAGTCGTCGGTTCGTCCATCAGTAGCAGGTTGGGCGGGTCCACCAGGAACTTCACCAAGTTGAGCCTGCTTTTTTCACCACCGGAAAGCACTTCCGTCTTCTTGTAGACCTCCTCTTTGCGGAAGAGGAAGCTTCCCAGAATGCCGCGCGCATCATCTTCCCTCAGAGTTGGGCAGGAGCGCATCACTTCATCCAACACGGTAGCGTTCGGGTCCAGTTGGGCGCTGCGGTACTGGGAGTAGTAGCCCAGCTTCACATTGGTGCCGAGTTTCCGCTCTCCTTTGTCAATAGTTAGCTCACCAGCAAGGATTTTCATCAGCGTGGATTTTCCAGCGCCGTTGGGACCTACCAAGACTGTGCGCTCTCCGCGCTCAAACTCCAGGTCCAGGCCCTCGTAGACTTTCCTGGTGGGATACGACTGGCTCACGTTCTCCAGCGCGATCACGCGTTGACCACTGCGTGAGGGTTGGGGGAAGTTGAAACGGAAGTATTTCCGCGGCTCCTTGGGCTTGGGCAGGCGATCCAGCTTATCGAGCTGCTTCTGGCGGCTTTGTGCCTGAGCGGCTTTCGATGCCACGTTGCGGAAGCGGTCGATGAACTCTTCCATCGCCTCGATCTCCTTTTGCTGGTTCTTCCACGCTTGGTAGGCGCGCTCGAAGTTCTCCTGCTTTTGCTTCAGGTAGTCGCTGTAGTTGCCGGTGTAATGGATGAACTTGCCGCTGTCGATCTCGTAGACGGACTCCATGAGCACATCCATGAAGTCGCGGTCGTGGGAGATGAGTAGGATAGCTCCAGGGTAGTTTTTCAGGTAAGTCCGCAGCCACAGCAGCGAGAGCAGGTCCAGGTGGTTGGTGGGCTCGTCCAGCAGCAGCAAATCTGGCTCCATCACGAGCAGGCGGGCCAAATGCGCGCGCATGACCCAGCCGCCGCTCAGCTCTTTGGCAGGGCGTTGCCACTCGGCTTCGGTGAAACCCAGACCGCGGAGTAGTTTTTTGGCACGCGCCTCTATCTCTGGGTTGTTCAGAGCATCATGCTTGGCGTGCGCCTCAAAGTATTCTTGGCTGTCCGTGGTGCCTGCTTTCTCATGTCGGGAGAGGACTTCCTCCAGCTTCTCAAGTTCACCCGCGCGGCCCGTGGCGATCTCCATCGCGGTTTCATTGTGGATCGGCTCAGACTCCTGCGGCAGGTAGCCCAGCGTGGTGTATTCATCCCTCTGCACCGTGCCAGAGTCAGGCGTGTCTTCGCCCAGAATGATGGAGAACAGCGTGGTCTTGCCGGCCCCATTCGGGCCCACCAGTGCTACGCGCTCACCGTAGTTGATCGTTATGTCTGCATCCTGGAAGAGGATGCGGTTATTAAAGGACTTGGCGAGTTTGCGGACGACGAGCATGGGAAATGGGGGCGGTTCCATACCCCTCATGAATGGCAAAGCAAGGAGGGGAAAGGCTGGAAACCCGCCAGCCGCCCTCTAGGCTCACGCCCGATCATGTCCGCCAAGCCCGAAGTCACGCGTTTTGCCCCGTCTCCCACGGGTCTGCTGCATTTGGGTCATGCTTATGCGGCGGGGTTTGCTTTTCGGGAGGCAAAAATCACCGGTGGCCGATTCCTCGTCCGTTTGGAGGACATCGATGGCACCCGCGCGCGGCCAGAGTTTGAGGACGCCATCTTCGAGGACCTCGCTTGGCTTGGGTTGAGTTGGGAGACTCCCGTGCGGCGTCAGTCCGATCACTTTGCTGACTACCAAACGCATCTGCACGTCCTTGAGCAACTTGGATTGCTCTATCCATGCTTCTGCACGCGCAAAGAGATCCAGGCAGAGATCGCCGCCGCCGGCCAGGCACCCCAGGGCCCGGATGGTCCGCTTTATCCGGGCACTTGCAGGCATCTGAGTCCGCCGCAGCGCGATGAGAAGCTCGCTTCAGGCCAACCCTACGCTTTGCGGCTAGACATGACGGCTGCGGTGACTCGCGCGGGCGAGCTTTTCTTTGTCGAGGGAGAGAGTGCCCCGGCATTGGCACGCCCAGAGCAGTTTGGTGATGTGGTGCTCGCCAGAAAAGACACGCCTGGCAGCTATCACCTCGCTGTTGTGGTGGATGATGCGCTTCAGGGCATCACGCTCGTTACGCGCGGAGAAGATCTGCTACCTGCCACGCATCTACATCGGTTATTGCAGGATTTGTTAGGCCTGCCGGTGCCCCGGTGGAAACATCATCCGCTCGTGACCGATGACTCTGGCAAGCGCCTCGCCAAGCGCGACCAAGCTCGGTCGTTACGCAGTCTGCGTGAGGCGGGTTGGAGTGCGGAGCAAGTGTGGGCCAGCCTCGGGCTCAACCCACATACTGCGTGAGCATCACCTTGTTGCCCTCGGGGTCTTTGAACATCGCTAGCACGATCGGCTCGTCCGGTCGTTTGTCTGGCTCGCTGATGATCGTGCCGCCGTTCTCTTTGATGATGCGGCAGGCGGCTACGATGTTGTCGACTTGGAAACTGAGGTCCGTGTTGTTCGGGCTGCCGTCTCCGCCGCCGTGCAGGGCCACGATCGCTCCATTGAAGCTCAACTCACTCCAGAACGGCTCCACGATGCCCGGCTCCAGGCCGAACACCGTTTGGTAGAACTTCACCGCGCGCTCCATGTTCTGCGCCAGCAGCAGATACTTGATCTGCTGGAGCTTCATGGCTTCAGGCTCTTTTGAATGAAGGCCGTGATGTCTTTATGCAGCTTCTCGTGGTCCTTCTTGAAGGTGTACATCATGTGCCCAGAGTCATACTCGGCGATCTCGATGCGCTTCCGTGCCTCGTCCGGCAGATCCAGATGACGGATGCTGTGAATGATGTTGTCCGGTGGCGTCACGAGGTCAGACCAGCCCACAGTGCAGAGCACTTTCAGGTGCGGGTTGTTCGCCATGGCAGAAGACAAATCACCATTCACCGAGCTGTAGCGGTTCTTCTCGTGATTCCATGCTCCCTGTGGCGAGAGCACCTCGTATGGCAGGTCCTCTTCATAACCCAACTCCTCACGCAGATAAGCATTCATCGTGGCAGCAGCCACACTGCCCACCACACGCATGAAGGGCTCTATCGCCGGAAAGTTCTCGGAGCGATCCCCATCATCACCCGTCACACGGGCATCGTAGGCACCCAAGACCAGGTTTTTGTCCCGCAGCAGCATCTCGCGGAAGTAGGAGCCATTGATCCTCAGCTTCTGTTCCTCCACCTGAGTCGCCATCAACCCCGTCAGACGCGCCAACTTCTTCACCGCAGCATCACGATCAGCCTTGGGAAGATCCGCGCCTAACAGCAGAGCGCGGGAGTAGTCGCCAAACGCGAACGCCCTCGCCTCCGCTATCGCTTTGGTGCGATCCGCTTGGAGGTCTGACGGCAGTTTCTTGTGATAGTGCGCCGTGGCGGTCAGAGCCGGGAGGAGCACTTGGTAAGGCAAATCATTCACTGGCCCAGGGCTCAGCACATCGTAGTCAAACAGACCGGACACCACGATCAGGCCGTTCAGGAAGATGCGGTGCTTCTGCTGCAAGTGATTGGCCAGCCCACCGCCGCGGATGCCGCCATAGCTCTCTCCAGCGATGAACTTCGGTGAGCGCCAGCGCTTGTTTCGCGTCAGCCACATGCGGATGAACTCACCTACGGCCTCAATGTCCTCTCGCACACCTAGAAATTGGCCCGCCTTGTCCGCTTCTTCCGGGCGGCTGAAGCCCGTCATCACAGGATCAATGAAAACCAAGTCCGTCACATTCAGTAGCGAGTAGGGATTCGCCACCAATCGCCCCGGAGGCAGCGGCGGAGACAGACCATCGTCTGGCAAGTCCACCTTCTTCGGGCCAAACGCGCCCAAGTGCAGCCAAACGGAACTTGATCCTGGTCCGCCGTTGAAACAGAACGTCACCGGACGCTCAGCCGCATCGTGGCCCGCGCCCACTTCCACATACGAAGTGTGAAACACCTTGGCCGAAGGCTTCCCGTCCGGCTTCAGGATAGGCAAAGTAGTCGCCGTGACCTCATAGTTGATGGTCCGGCCAGCAATAGTGGTCGTGCCTTTCGTCGTGCCCTTGCGTGGCTCATCCTTTTTAGGCTCCTCTTTTTTTGCCTCTTCCTTCTTCGGTTCCTCCTTCTTCTTCGGTTCGTCAGCGTGAGAGACCGTCACCAGCGAGAGCGCAAGCGCCCCAGCCGCCAAAGAGTGAGAGAGAGCAAAGAATCGGTTCATGAGAAAAGAAGCAAAAAATGAAAACAGCCCCACAGTCTCTCAACACCCAGCATTCCAGTCAATCCCAACAGCGATGACTCAAGAAAAGCACGGAGGATCGGATTCAAAACCAAAAGCCCCCCTCCGTGCGAGGTCCGAGGTGAAGAGGCGTTTAGATGGCAGCAGAATGGTGGCAGCAGAATGTTTTTGGTGCGCCCGGTCCAGGTTCAAGACATCGGTAGTACAATTGGTTCAGGACATAGGTAACGGTCTGTCCTGTGGGCAGGTAGGCTACAAGCATGGCGTGGCAACAAACCGAACCCATCATGAATCAGAAAATGCAGTTCGCCTTTCGGGCG
>JAEUHM010000009.1 GCA_016795485.1 Verrucomicrobiaceae bacterium
CTGCTGGCTTCAATCGCATCGGGTTTCGTCTGCGGCTTTGATCACCGTTTCCTGATCCATCACGTTCGTCTTACTACTCTCCCAATGGCTGGCGGATTCGTCAGTGCCCTGCGCCCATCCTCGGAGTCCGCCTTTTCCAAACACACGCGAGTCCATCGCGTGGTGTGAAACGGCGCTGCATGTAGTTTCGGTTGAGGAGTGGAGGTCATCGTCGCAGGCTATGCTGTCACAGATCCATGACGTTTTGGAGGGGAAAGGTGGCGGCCTTGTTTTCTGGCGAAAGCGGGCGCTTCATGTCTGCCTCTGACCGCTAGCCTTGCCTTTTTCGAAGCCCACTTGGAGTTCTTTCACGATCTCGGGTTCCTCGGAGCCGAGGTTCATCATCTCGCGCGGGGCTTATTGGGCTGCGAGATGCCCTCTCACTTCTGCTTCTTCTTTTTCTCGGGCTTCTTCGTGTTCGCGTTCGCCGGGATCGGCGAGTCCCAACCGGCATACATTTCCGGTTTGATGCCGCGGGCGTAAGCGCCACCCGCGAAGGTGTTCGGCTTGAAGGGGCCGACGAAGGCGATGTTGAGGTCTGCTTTGATCTGCTCCTCCAAACCGAGCGCCCAGAAGATGCCGTTCACGAGCAGGCGGCGATAGCCGTCATTCGTGATGTCTTCCGATGTGCCATACAGCGACGTGAAAACGCGGCCTTCTTTGCCCGAGGCGGATTTGTAGCTGCGCGTCCACTCGCTCGGCATCGGCGGCTTCGTGGTGTCGGCGGGTGAATCGGGCGTCATGCCGTTCAGCGGCTGCGCCATCGTCAAAATCTCGCCGGAGGTCGGTTTGCCGACGTAACCGCCTGCCTGCACCCACACGTCCTTCACGCCGCGCAGGATCGGATGCGAGGCCTTGTCCGGCACGAGGGCGATGCGCGTGCTTTGCTTGTGATTCGTGCCGTAGTGGCCAACCCAGGTCTGCCCGAGCACTTGATGGCCGAAGCCGAGCTCGTAGTCGCTGCCTTTGTAGTCGAAGGAATACTTCGCGTAGAGTGCGTCCTTTGGAATCTTGAAACCGTGCGTGGCCGTGCGCAGGCCGACGACGGGGCCGCCGCGCTTCAAATACTCATCAAAGTGCTTCATCTGCTCTGGCGGGAAGTTTTGGAAGCGAAGGAACACCACCGCGAGATCCGCTGTGTCCAGCGCCTCGATGCCCGGCATGTTCGACGCATCCCCCGCGACGATCTCACCCGATGCCGGATCAATGCCAAACAGCACGGTGCACTTGAAGCCCTGATGCTTCGCCAAAAGCCGCGCGAGTCCCGGCAGCGACTCCTCAGAGCGATACTCATGGTCATCCGCCATGAAGACGATGTGCTTGCCTTTGCCAGGCCCCTCGGTGCCTTCAAACACAAGCGGCGCGGCAGTCGCGAACGAGACGATAGAGAACAGAGCGAGGAGGATGCGTTTCATAGAGTGGCACAAAGCGGCGGCAGATTACGTCAAACCAATGCCGTTTCTTCACTTCATGATCACTATAGTTTTGGGCGATGTTGGTTGACTCATCACTCCTAGTTTCACCCCTGATTTTTCAGGGGGAAGTGGTGCCGGCGGTCGGACTCGAACCGACACTCCCGAAGGAACAAGATTTTGAGTCTAGCGCGTCTACCAATTTCACCACGCCGGCATGTCTTGCGACAGGACTGAGTCAAGCGTGAGCGCCGAGGATTGCAAGCGGCAATCCTCAATGATCATGGACGTTCTGCCCAGACGCTCGGAGACGAAAACGCTGCGACTGCCATGGCGCTCTGCCCGTGAACTGGCTTGCAGCCAGCAACGGCGAGTAGTTCAAGCGCTTCGGCGCTGCGAACTGCTGGATAGAGCCACTCTTCACCGCCAATTTGTAGCTTGGGGAGCAATGCAGAGCCTGCACGCTCGATCTCAAGACTGAGCAGCACCTTTCCATCGGCACCCTCAGTGCAACCAAGTGGTTCTTCCAGCCATCCGACAAGCCCGCTGTCATTCGCTACGTCCCAAATCTCTCCGCGCTCCAAATCAATCCGCACTCCAAAACCAACCGCTGACTTCACTCGACCCTCGTTCGCGTTCATGAAGCCAAACATGACTTCGGAGATGCCCGGATGGACGCTTACATCGACTTGAAAACCAAACTTCACTGGAGTCGAAGGCACGCTCTGGCTTCCAAACGTCAAGACATCGAAGTCATGGAGGCCGAAAGCGGAAAGTGAGATGAAATCAGCAGGAGTATTCATGATTGTGAGCAATTGTTTTTAAAAATAATCGAAATATTTTAGATAATCAAAGTATTTTTGTAATTTCTATTAAAATATACAAAAACAACGATTGCGACTTCTGCTTCCAAAATGCCTCCCTGTCTCAACCCAGGCCCCTTTAACCTCAAATTGAGGCTTTTCTCCCACGTCGGAGTGCCCTAAGCACTGCCAATGCGTGTTTTATTTGTTCTGCTCAACCTTCTGCTTCTCAGCTTAACTCTCTCGAACTGCCGATCCACGAACAGCCACCTATCCGATGGTGCCAGTCAGCGTTGGGTGACTTACCAAACCGGGAAAGCGTCGTGGTATGGAGGGCGCTGGCATGGCCGAAAAACCGCCAGCGGCGAGCGCTTCAACCAAGGCAGCATGACGGCCGCGCACAAGAAACTGCCATTTGGCACGCAGGTGCGCGTGACCAACGAAAAGAACGGCCAGACATGTGTGGTCCGCATCAATGATCGCGGACCCCACGTGAGAGGCCGAGTCATCGACCTCTCAGCAGCAGCGGCTAAGAAAATAGGCGCCTACAGTGCTGGTGTAGTGCCAGTAAAGCTAGAAGTCCTTCAAAACTAGCTCAATCGCCCTCTGAGCGCTCTCTGGCGCTGGCAAGAAGCGCCTCACGGCCAGAAGCGACCGCAAAGTCCTTGTTCATGCTAGCAATCCAAGTGCGCGAAACATCCTTCGGACAGGCAGCCTCGCACTCATACTGGTTGGTGCAATTTCCAAAGCCTTCTTTGTCCATCTGGCGAACCATGCCCAGAGTGCGGCGATGTTTCTCGGGCTGGCCTTGTGGAAGGGCGTTGAGTTGGCCGATTTTAGCAGAGACGAAGAGCATGGCGCTCGCGTTCTTACAGGACGCAACACAAGCACCGCAACCGATGCAAGCCGCAGCATCCATCGCTGCATCCGCCACTTCTTTACCAATGGGGAGCGCATTGGCATCCTGAGGTGCACCCGTTCTCACGCTAACAAAGCCGCCTGCTGCCATGATGCGGTCAAATGCCGAGCGGTCGACCATAAGGTCCTTCATCACCGGGAAAGCCCGTGCGCGGAAGGGTTCAATCCAAATGGTATCGCCGTTGCGGAACTTCCGCATGTGCAACTGGCAGGTGGTGGTGGCTCGCTCGGGACCATGTGGCCGACCATTGATGACCATGCTGCACATTCCACAGATGCCTTCCCGGCAGTCGTGGTCGAATGCGACTGGTTCTTTTCCATCGGCGATCAGACGCTCATTGACGATATCCATCATCTCCAAAAAGGAGGCGTGATCGGGGATGTCACGTGCTTCGATGTCCTGGAAGGAACCTTTGGCGTTGGGGCTGGCTTGGCGCCAGACTTTGAGGTGAAGATTGAGGTTCATTGGGCTCGCTACTCTCGCGGTTGCGGTGGTGGACGATGTTCTTGGTAAAAGATTACTTGTAGCTGCGGACGGCAAGATGGACTTCTTCAAACTGAAGTTCCTCTTTGTGGAGAGAAGGTTTGGAGAAATCACCCGTGTGCTCCCATGCTGCGGCATACGTGAAGTTGGCGTCATCACGCTTAGCTTCCCCGTCTTCCGTTTGGTGCTCACTCCGGAAGTGACCGCCGCATGACTCCTCACGGTGACGAGCATCCAGACAAAGGAGTTCAGCGAACTCCAAGAAGTCTGCGACACGGCCTGCCTTCTCAAGTTCCTGGTTCACAGCCTCGCCAGAGCCAGGGATGTTCACGTTGTTCCAGAACTCATCACGAAGGGCTGGAATCTTCTCCAGTGCAGAAGTTAGACCATCAAAGTCACGAGCCATTCCGCACTTCTCCCACACGAGCAGACCGAGCTCTCTGTGGAACGAATCCACACTGCGCTTGCCTTTGATGTTCAGCAGACGGTGAGTGCGAGCATTCACATCTTCCAGTGCGCGCTTGAACTCAGCATTGTCGGTGGTGATTGCACCCGGCTTCTGCGTCACCAAGTAGTTGGCGATCGTTGTTGGGATCACGAAATAACCGTCCGCTAGGCCCTGCATGAGCGCGCTGGCTCCGAGGCGGTTTGCACCGTGGTCGGAGAAGTTTGCCTCGCCCAGCACGTGAAGGCCTGGGAGGTTTGACATCAGGTTATAATCAACCCACAGGCCGCCCATGGTGTAGTGGACAGCAGGGTAGATGCGCATCGGCTGCTTGTAAGCGTTCTCGCCAGTGATGCGCTCATACATATCGAAGAGGTTGCCGTAGCGCTCACGGATGGTTTGCTCACCGAACTTCTCAATGGCCTCAGAGAAGTCGAGATAAACTCCACGCCCTCCAGGACCAACGCCACGACCATCGTCACAGGCTTCCTTGGCCGCACGGGAAGATATGTCCCGCGGAGCAAGGTTTCCAAAGCTCGGATACTTGCGCTCCAGGTAATAGTCGCGCTCGTCTTCAGGGATCTGGCTTGGGTGACGATTGTCGCCCTTTTTCTTCGGTGCCCACACACGACCATCATTCCGAAGCGACTCGGACATGAGCGTCAGCTTGGACTGATAATCACCGCTAACAGGGATGCACGTCGGGTGAATCTGCGTGTAGCAAGGATTCGCAAAGAATGCCCCCTTCTTGTGTGCTCTCCACGTGGCCGTGACGTTACAGCCCATGGCGTTGGTGGAGAGATAAAACACATTGCCATAACCACCCGTGCAGAGCAGCACACAGTCAGCTGCGTGTGCTTCCACCTTACCAGTGGTCAGATTGCGTGTGATGATGCCTTTGGCATGTCCATCCACCGTGACGAGTTCCAACATCTCACTGCGGGAATACATTTGGACGTTTCCTGAAGCGATCTCTTTGGACAAGGCAGAGTAGGCTCCCAGGAGCAACTGCTGGCCAGTCTGACCACGTGCATAGAAGGTGCGGCTCACTTGGGCTCCACCGAAAGAGCGGTTGGCCAATAGACCGCCGTATTCACGGGCAAACGGCACACCCTGGGCAACACATTGATCGATGATGTTGGCGCTGACCTCAGCTAGGCGGTAAACATTACCTTCCCGAGCGCGAAAGTCGCCGCCCTTGATGGTGTCGTAAAAAAGGCGGTAAATCGAGTCGCCATCGTTCTGGTAGTTTTTGGCGGCATTGATACCCCCTTGAGCAGCAATGGAGTGGGCGCGTCTTGGCGAGTCTTGGAAACAGAAGCACTTTACCTTGTAGCCGAGCTCCGATAGCGAGGCTGCTGCAGAAGCACCGGCAAGACCGCTGCCTACGACGATCACGGTGTACTTCCGCTTGTTCTTTGGGTTGATCAGCTTCGAGTCGCGCTTATGCTTTGACCACTTCTCGGACAGCGGACCAGATGGAATCTTTGAATCGAGCATCTTCGGATTGTTGATAGTAGATTGTTGATCTTGGATTCCTGTCACTTCACTAGCCCCATGTTGATGGCGAGAGGGACAACGCTAAAACCAGCCAGGATGAGGAAGGCAAAAGCCAGGCCTAGCTTCTTGAAAAGCTTGCCGCTGGCCTCGGTGTTAAGACCCAAAGTCTGCGGGATGCTCGCCACACCGTGACTGAGGTGGGAGCAAAGGAAAACCATCGAGAGGATGTAAAACCCAGTCACTAGCGGGAAGCTGAAGCCTTTGATCATCATCTGATAGGCATCGAAAACCTTCTCACCCGCCAAATCGAACAGTGGAAGCTGATTGAACCCGTGCCAGACGCGCACGGTGAAGTGCAGGATGTGGTAGATGAAAAAGCTCAGAAGCGTCAGGCCGCTGATGATCATGACGCGGCTCGACTTGCTGGCCACCTGCGTGTGCTGATAGCCGTAGGGCTCAGCTCGTGCCGCTCGGTTCTGCTTGGTCAGTTGGATCGTGAACAAGACGTGCACGATGATGCTGCCAAAGACGACCGAACGCGCCACCCAAATGCCCATGCCGTGCCCGACAGTGTGCAGGAAGTGCGCGTACTCATTGTAGGCCGCAGGACCCGCAAACATAAGCAGGTGCCCGATCATGTGACCAAATACGAAGCCCACCAGCACAAGACCGGTGAGCGCCACGACGATTTTTTTGCCGATGGAAGAACTCAAGAATCTCATCTCACTTCATTACGCCTCCGGTGTCATATCGTAGACGATAACTTTTTCCCACATCGTCTTGCACGTGTTGATGAATCGCTGGTGGTCCTTGCACTCGTTCTGGTAGAAGTCGTGGTCAGCATCTGTGGCAAACTCGACGATCAAGTTCCAGTCGAACGACAGGTCACACACGGGGCGTGGGTCCACTTTGGCTGGCTTGCCGATCCGAGCCTGCTTGAGATAGCTGATGCGGGTGAGAAGCCTCAACTCCTCTTCAAAAACCTTCCGGTCCGCTGCCGGGAGATCCCTTTTGAGCCAAAAATAAACGCTGTGGAACATGACGGCTGCGACTCTGGCAAGTCCTGCGGCCCGATCAAACCCAAAAAATCCCGGAATCTTGTGCGTTTGGCCGCGATAACGCGCTTCTGGAGTAGAAGATCAGGCAATCCACTCCTTGATCACTCGCCCAGACACGTCCGTGAGCCGGAAATCCCGCCCTTGGAAACGATGCGTGAGCCGCAGGTGATCAAAGCCGAACTGATTCAGCATCGTCCCGTGGAAATCGTGCAAATCGACTGGGTTCTCTGTCACTCCCCAGCCGATTTCGTCGGTATCACCGTAAACGTGTCCACCTTTCAGGCCTCCACCCGCTGCCAGCATGGTGAAAGCAAATGGATGGTGATCGCGGCCTGTGACGTTGGGGTTCCCGCCTCGATTCTCGCCCAGCGGAGTGCGACCAAACTCCGAGCCAAACACCACCATCGTGTCTTCCAGCATGCCACGCTCCTTCAGGTCGCGGATGAGCGCGGCGATTGGCTGGTCCGCCATGCCTGCGTTGTAAGCTAGTTCGTTATCCAAGTTGGAGTGGTGATCCCAACTAGCGTGCATAATGCTCACGAAACGCACTCCGCGTTCAACCAAGCGTCTCGCTAACAAGCAATTAGTCGCAAAGGACTTATATTGCCCTGGTCCCCCGCCCCGCGTTGCTTTAATCGGTGGATCATTTCGATTCACTCCATAAGCCTCAAGCGTCTTTGGGCTTTCCTGGCCAAGGTCGATTAACTCAGGAGCGGCTGTCTGCATGCGGAACGCAAGTTCATACGATGCAATGCGGCTAGCGATCTCTGGGTCTTTGTATTGGGCAAAACGCTCCTGATTGAGCACCTGCAAGGTGTCCAGCCCACGCCGCTGAAGAGTTGCAGGCAAGCCGGCTGGGTTTTGCAAATTGAGCACGGGCTCTCCCTTGTTGCGGAAGAGGACTCCTGCATAAACACTGGGCAAGAATCCGCTCTGCCAAAGCGATGCCCCGCCGCTCGTTCCTCTGCCCGCCGTGAGCACTACATAACCGGGAAGATTCCGACTCTCACTGCCGAGGCCGTAGGTGAGCCATGAACCAATCGTTGGCAGGCCAAACGCTGCCCTTCCGCTGTGAAGAACGAGTTGTCCGGGGTGATGATTAAACTGGTCGGTGTGCAGCGAGCGAATCTTGAGCCACTCATCTGCTGTTTTTGCCATGTGTGGCAGCAGATCACTGAAATACATACCGCTCTGGCCGTGTCGCGCCCACTTCCGATTGCTCCCCATGAGCCGCGCGGTCTCTTTCTTGATGAAAGCGAATCTCACGTTCTTGGTCATGCTCTCAGGCAGCGCCTGACCATGCAGTTCATTAAGTTTGGGCTTGGGATCAAACAAGTCGAGCTGACTTGGCGCGCCTTCCATGAAGATGAAGATGCAGTTCCTTGCCCTGGCAGGAAAATGCGGCTTACGCGGCATCAGAGGGTCAGTTGCAGTGACTGACGGTGCAGCAAGCAGCCCGTTTTCCGCCAGCATGGAGCCTAGCGCCATCATGCCGAGGCCATTGGCTGTCGTAGTGAGGTACTCCCGTCGAGTTTGGAGAATCGTGTCGTCTATCGGTGACATAGTTGTGGATCGGCTTCCTATTCGCGGGTGATGAACTCGTCCGTGTTGAGAATAATGCGTGTCGTAGCTGCCCAAGCCGCTAACTCATCTTTCCCGTAATGCTTTTTGGAGTCATTGAGCAGCGACCCGAGCGCATCTAACTCACTCGATGACGGCTTCCGGCTGAGACAGTGGCGAAAAGCCAGTTCCAAGCGGCTTCGATCATCCGTTCCCTTATCCAACACTCGCATAGCCAGTGCCTTAGCTGCATCGGCGTACGTTTCAGAGTTCAATGTGGTCAGTGCCTGTAGTGGTGTGTTACTCACCGTGCGCTTCACGTTGGTGAGGTTGGCGTCCGGGCAGTCAAACGTTGTCAAGTCAGGATGCGGTGCCGTGCGCTTGAAGAAAGTATAGAGCCCGCGGCGATAGCGATCTTCCCCAGTGCTGGTCGCCCACTTGAAATTGTTAGCATAACTTAGGTCCGCAATGTCAGGAGGCATCACCGGGAAAACACTCGGGCCACCCACTTTACGAGACAGCAGCCCACTGGCAGCCAAATGAAGGTCTCTCACCACTTCTCCTTCCACACGAAGGCGATTCTGCCTCCACAGCAGTCGGTTGAGAGGGTCTTTCTCAGTTTCGATGCCCCCGACACGATACTCGCTGCTCTGCCGATAGGTTTTGGAAAGCATGACCATCTTCAAGAATCGCTTCCGACTCCATCCAAGCTCAATGAACTGCCTCGCGATGAAATCCAGCAACTCAGGGTGGCTCGGCTTCTCTCCACGAACGCCAAAGTCCGCCACGGTCGTCACTAGTCCTTCACCAAAGAGCTTGCTCCACATCTGATTGGCCACCACACGAGGCGTCAGTGGGTTTTCTTTGCTCGCTAGCCAACGCGCGAGATCAAGCCGTGTGGGCTTAGCGCTCGGAAGTGGAGGAAGCACTTTAAGCGCGGCCGGTTGCACCTCATCCGCAGGCGAGAGGAAGTCACCACGATGCAAAAGCCGAGTCTGACGCGGATTGTTAGCCCGATCTGCGATCACCCGCACATCCATCAGTGGCGGTTCCGGTAAACGAGCGCGTGCGGCTTCCAACTGGCGAGTGGCAGCCACCACATCAGGGTCTACCTTGGCCATGAAGTCCCACAACGGTTGAATCACCACCGGATTCCTCCGTTTGGGCTCTTCGTTGAGGATCTTCACCACTTCAGCAGGAGCGATGCTGTCAGGCGTCACATCAGCGCTCGATTGCAGGCGCACCTGAGCCGGAACATGATTAGCTTGCTTGTAGAGATGCTTCATCGTGACTCGCAAAGTTTTCCCAGCAGGCACTTCGTCCCATAGTTGCACGATCAAATGATGCGGCTTCTCCGTTTGGCCGCTGACAGCCCATCCGTTATCGTCTTTACCATCATTCACATCCTTGGCAGCAAACTTGGCCTGCGAGAAGTCAGCTACATGGCTGTGTTGGGTCAATACGCGTCCATCGGCCTCAATGATCAGTTCCGATAACACGAAGTTGCGGCTGCTCTTCTTGTCCGTTCCCGCTGGAAAGATCTCCAGCTTAATCGCTTTCACTGGAGCCGTGGTAGGCTTTGTCGCAATCGTCAGTGTATCGCGCTGAGGAACCTTGCCTGTCATCTTCCAAGACTCATCCGGCTGCTTGACCCACTTCGTCGATGACGTCAGCTCTGTGATTAGCAGCACCGCAAAACTTTGCGCCGTAGCTTTCGCTTCAGCACGGGCAGCTTTCACTTTCTCTTCCCACTCAGGCAGTTTCACAGGCAGCGCGGCTTTGGCCTGATCTACCTTCTTCTGAAGAGTGGCCAACTGCTTAGCTGCCGCTCCATTCTTGGCCTCGTAGGTCTTCCACTCTTCCATTGAGCGAGGTGCCTGGCGCACTACTTCGTCTGCATTGTTGAAGAAGCTGTAGAGCTGGTAGTACTCCACCTGCGTGATCTTATCATACTTGTGACTGTGGCAGCGCGCACAGCCCACCGTCAACCCCAGCCAGACCGTTCCTAACGTCTCCGTGCGATCCATGCATGCCTCAACGCGAAACTGCTCTTGATCGGTTCCTCCCTCAGTATTCGTTAGCGTTTGTCGATTGAAGGCAGTCGCCACGATCTGTTCTGGCGTTGGATCGGGCAATAGATCACCTGCCAGTTGCTCAATCGTAAACTGATCAAACGGCATGTCAGCATTCACCGCACCGATGACCCAGTCGCGATACCGCCAAGCATCTGGACGCGGACGGTCTTTCTCATAGCCATCACTGTCAGCATACCGCGCTGCATCCAGCCAATGCCGCCCCCAACGCTCACCGAAGTGAGGTGAACGCATCAAGTCATCGATCGCCTGAGCATAAGCTGCATCCAAATCCTTCGATGCAGCATCTAGAAACTTATCCACGTCTTCCACCGCAGGTGGGAGGCCCAGCAGGTCATAGTTCAGACGCTTGTAAAGCACCACCGCCTCGGCTTGAGCCGAACCTTTGAGGCCTTCAGTGGCGAGTTTCTTGCCCACCATCTCATCGATGCGCGCCGCGGCGGCTCGCTCATCAGCAGCGGGTGTCGCCGCTAGTGGCCGATAGGCCCAGTGTTGTTCCATCCGCGCACCTTCTTTGATCCAGGCCGCGATCTTCTCCACTTCCGCCGCGCTCAATGGCTTCTTCTTGGCTGGCGGCATCTTTTCCTTCGGGTCCGTATGCCGGATGCGGGCCACGATCTCTTCCGTGGCCGGACTCCCACTCTCCAGCACCTGTTTGGCAAAATCTGCCGAGCTCAAATCCAAGCCGCCCTTGGCCTCATCGGTGCCGTGACACTCAAGGCAGTGCTCTGCCAGGATAGGTTGTATTTCAGACGCATAGTCCACTGCCAGGGCTCTGGAAGTGACAACGGCGGGCAGGAGGGCGGTGAAGAGCGCTTTTCTCACACCTTAGGAACGCCTTCCGTGCCGAACTCCTTGCCAAAGCCGCGCCTTTCGGCATGGAGAAAACATGCACGCCCCCTCACGCGAAAGCGTCATTCACACCGCAGAAGAAGTCGCCGCTTGGCGGGATGAACTTCATGCCCAGGGCCGGAAGCTTGTCTTCACCAACGGCTGCTTTGACCTCCTGCACCCCGGCCACACTCGCTACCTCCAACAAGCTCGCGATCTCGGAGACGCTCTCGTCGTGGGCATGAACTCCGACTCCTCGGTGCGCGAGCTCAAAGGCCCTACCCGCCCCCTGAACTGCCAGGAAGATCGCGCTGAGGTCCTCCGCGCTCTTCGCAGTGTGGATGCCGTGGTCGTTTACGATGAAAAGCGCGCCACACGCTTGATCGAAACCATCCGGCCACACATTTACAGCAAAGGCGGCGATTACACCATCGACTCGCTCGATTCCGAGGAGCGTGGTGCTCTCGAGCAGGCTGGCGCTGACATCCAGATCCTCCCGCTCGTCCCTGGTCGCTCCACCACCAACATCATCGGGAGGATGAATCAATAGTCATGAGCCACGGCCCTCTCAAACTCGCCTTCCTCGGCTCTGGAGCCGGCACCAACTTCCAAGCAGTGATTGATGCAGTCGCTTCCGGCAGATTATCCGCACAAATCGTGTGCGCGATCTCCGACAATCCCTCCAGCCGATTCCTTGAGCGTGCTCGTGAGGCAAACATTCCCGAGCACTTCGTCGATCCCGGCCCTGACTCACGCAAGTTCCCCGAGGCGGCTCAGCAAGCCGTCTATGACTTGCTCACCGCCTCCCATGCAGACGTGGTCGTGCTTGCGGGTTTCATGCGACTGCTAAAAGATCCCACGCTCAGTGCATTCGAGGGTCGCATCATCAATATCCACCCTTCTCTGCTGCCGAAGTATCCTGGAGCTACAGCCATCCAAGACGCCATGGCCGCAGGCGAGACAGAAACAGGCGCTACCATTCATCAAGTCACGGCCGCACTGGATGCAGGCCCTATCATTTCACAACAAGTCGTCCCCATTTCGCCTGACGACACTCTGCAAACCCTCCGCGCCAAAATCAATGCCGTGGAGCAAGAGATGATCGTGGACGTGCTCAAGAACTGGCGCTGATATGGCTGCAGCTTTTGGCATGGAGATGCTCAACCGTCCTCAGCGTGAGGCGGCGATGCAGTTGGATGGACCAGTGCTCATTCTCGCAGGAGCTGGCACGGGCAAGACGCGCACCATCACCGCGCGCATGACTTACATGGTGGAGCGCGGCATCCCGCCCAGGAACATCCTCGCCGTCACCTTCACCAACAAGGCCGCCTCGGAGATGAAGGAGCGCGTCAATGGCATGATCCCTCACGGCAAGGGCAAAGAGATCGTCATGGGCACCTTCCACTCCTTCTGTGTTCGCCTCCTCCGCGAACATGCGGAGAAGGTTGGCTACAAGAAGAACTGGATCATCTACACCCAGAGCGAGCAGACCAGCCTACTGAAGCGCATCATCATGCGCCTTCTTGGCAAAGAGGAGAACTACGACCCAGCTAAGGCACAGATGCGCATCAGCAGTGCCAAGAACACCGGCGCTGACCTCGGCGATCCCGAGAAGGACACCGATGCCGCCATCTTCCAGGCTTATCAGAGTGAGATGCGCGCACTCAATGCCATGGACTTCGATGACCTCCTGCTGCTCGGGGTCGAGTTGTTGGAGAACCACGCTGATGTGCGTGAAGCGCGCCGTGCTCTACACAAGTATGTCATGGTGGACGAGTTTCAGGACACCAACTCCGTGCAGATGCGCCTGCTCAAGGCGCTCATTGGCCCGCCTTACAATGTCTGTGTCGTGGGCGATGACGATCAGTCCATCTACGGCTGGCGGGGTGCAGAGATCAGCAACATCCTCGACTTCGAGCGCTTCTTCCCCAATCCCGTCGTTATCAAGCTGGAGGAAAACTACCGCTCCACCACGCCCATCCTTCACACGGCCAACTCCCTCATCAAACACAACGCTGGCAGACGACCCAAGACCCTCTGGAGCAGCAACACCGGCAAAGACGGCGTGCGCCTCGTCATCACCCAGGATGACAAAGAAGAGGCAGACATGATCGCCAAAGAGATCGAGGCTGCTCACCTTCAGAACAAAGCCCCTTGGGAAGACTTTGCCGTGCTCTTCCGCACCAATGATCAAAGCAGAGTCCTGGAGCAGCAGTTCCGCCAGCGGCGCATTCCCTATCGCGTCATCGGAGCCAGGTCGTTCTTTGATCGCCGCGAAATCAAAGACCTCATCGCCTACCTCAGCGTCTGCCACAACGTCCACGACGACATCAACCTCCTCCGCATCCTCAACACTCCCACACGCGGCATTGGCAACTCCACTGCTGAACTCGCACGGGAGGAAAGCTCCGAGCGCGGCTGTAGCATCTACGTCGTGCTTTGCGATCCCGACTTCCAACGCCGCACCCCGGCAAAGAATCGCGAGGCCGTGCGACTCTTCACCGACCTCATCAATCTCTTTGCCAACTCCGCCAGAACACCCGGCGTGCAGGTAGCAGAACTCACCAAGCGCCTCATCCACGACACCGGCTACATGGCCTATCTGGAAAAGCAGGCCAAAGACCCCGAAGACTTCACCAACTGGCAAAACGGCATCCAGAGCCTCCTCCAGCAGATGGAAGGCTACGACCAACGCGACCGTGCCAGCGGCCTAGCAGGCTTCCTCGATGAGATCAGCCTCAACGACGAGCGCGAAGACAAAGACGACATCACCGAGAAGAAAGGCGTCTGCCTCATCACCATGCACGCCTCCAAAGGGCTAGAGTTCCCCTTCGTCTACCTCCCCGGCCTGGAGCAAGGCCTCATGCCACACCGCCGCAGTTTTGAAGAAGGACGCATGGATGAAGAGCGCCGCCTCTTCTACGTCGGCATCACCCGCGCCATGAAAAAGCTAACACTCAGCTACGTCCGCTGGCGCATGAAGTACGGGCAGAAGCAATCCCAACTCCCCAGTCCCTTCCTCCGCGAGCTAGATCGCACCTACATCATCGAGCAAGACTACAGCCGCTACATGCAAGAGACCGTCACCAAAGAAGAAGGCCTCTCCTTCATCTCCGGCCTCCGAGCCCTCCGCTCAGACAAAAAGCCCAGCTAGGCCCCGTCTCCAGTGAGGTCCAGCCGTCCCGGCTGCCATCAGGGATCGGCTTGCAGTGGTTGAGCGTTTGTTGAGCAGTTGTTGAGAAGAGGAGCGCGGGAGCAGCTTGCGGTTGTTGAGCTATGGTTGAGCGTTTGTTGAGCAGTTGTTGAGAAGAGGAGCGCGGGCACTCCTGCCCGCAAAGTCTGGCATCTGCTGTCTGACAGTCTGCTGTCTAAAAAGGAGCGCGGGCACTCCTGCCCGCAAAGTCTAGTACATGCTCCCACCAAGAACAAAGAACTCAAAACCAAGAACTCTCCCCATCTCCAACACTCCAACACTCCGCCTTCCGACTTCCGCCCAGTCTGCCCGTCTGCTGTCTCTCACAAAAGCCCATTCTGCTGCCAATCCTCCGCCATCCGCCACTTCCCAGCTCCAAAAGGCAACCTACAAACGCCATTTGTAGACATACAAAGAGCGTTTGCAGACATACAAAGAGCGTTTGCAGACATGCAAAGAGCGTTTGTAGACATGCAAAGAGCGTTTGCAGACATACAAAGAGCGTTTGTAGACATACAAAGAGCGTTTGCAGACATACAAAGAGCGTTTGTAGACATGCAAAGAGCGTTTGTAGACATACAAAGAGCGTTTGCAGACATACAAAGACCGTTTGTATCTATGCAAAGACCGTTTGTATCTAGACCAACGTGATTCCCACACAGCCGGACAGCATTCCGCACCAAGAACCTCCGCCAGTGTGTTGCAGTCGTCCCCTCTGCCATCAACGATCAGGAATCAGTTTTCAGTAGTTGAGCGTTCGATGTTCGATGTTCGATGTTCAGCGTTGGCCGCCCAGTGTGGTGCAGTCGTCCCGACTGCTTCCCCGTCATCTCCACCACTCCACCACTCCACCACTCCACCACTCCACCACTCCACCACTCCCCCGCCCTCCGCCTCCTTCTCCAACAACCAAGAACAAAGAACCAAGAAGTCTCCCCGTCTCTTTGTCTCACCGCCAACCACCGCCAACCACCGCCAACCACCACTCCAAGTCTCCTCCACTCCAAGTCTCCTCCACTCCGCCCCTCCCCGCTCTTTCCCCTTGCCATTCCCGGCCCAAACGTCTCCAATAGCCAACTCAAGCCTCCGCTTACGTCTTTTACCGTTCGTTCGTCCCGTTGTTCATTCTCCTGCATGGCCCATAAAGCATCCGCTAAGTCCAATCTACGTTTGCGCCCCCGTTGACGTAGAACCAGCAATATGAAAGAAGCCGCCGCTCGCATCAAGATCAACAAGCTGCTCGAAAATGCAGGCTGGCGCTTCTTTGCCGACGCGAAAGGCCCGGCGAACATCCAGCTTGAACCCAGCGTTACCATAAAGACGCAGGACCTTGATGCACTGGGTGAAAACTTCGAGAAAGCGAGCAAGGGATTCATCGACTTCCTGCTGCTCAACGAAAAGGGCTTTCCGTTCATCGTGCTCGAAGCCAAGTCCGAGGATAAAAGCCCGCTCGTGGGCAAGGAGCAGGCGCGCAAATACGCCAAGTCGCAAAACTGCCGCTTCGTCATCCTCTCCAACGGCAACCTCCATTACTTCTGGGACCTTGAGCGCGGCAATCCCTACATCATCACCGCCTTTCCGACACCGACTTCGGTCACCGGATACCAGAAGAGTGTCCCAGATCCCAAGAGGCTCATCGAGGAGAACGTCTCCGATGACTACGTCGTCCTCACGCAGCGCCCCGGTTATGCCTCGGAAGCCGCCTGGAAAAATGACGCCGAGCGCCCGCGCTTCATCGAGGTTAACAGCCTTCGCTTCCTGCGGCCTTACCAGAAGAAAGCCATCGTCGCCATCCAGCAGGCGGTGAAGCGTGGCAGTGACCGCTTTCTGCTCGAAATGGCCACCGGCACCGGGAAGACCCTCACCTCCGCCGCCATCATCAAGCTCTTCCTCCGCACCGGCAATGCCCGCCGCGTCCTGTTTCTCGTGGATCGGCTCGAATTGGAAGACCAGGCGCTCAAGGCATTCAGGAAGGTCCTCGCGAACGACTACAAGAGCGTCATCTACAAGGAGAATCGCGATGACTGGCGGCATGCCGAGATCGTTGTCACCACCGTCCAGTCACTGCTCTTCAATAACAAATACCAGCGCCTCTTTTCGCCCACGGACTTCGATCTCGTCATCTCCGACGAAGCGCATCGCTCTATCGGCGGCAACGCCCGCGCCGTGTTTGACTACTTCATCGGCTACAAGCTAGGCCTCACCGCTACGCCACGCGATTACCTGAAGAAGTTCACCAAAGAGAACAAGACCACCCGTGACCCGCGCGAGTTCGAGCGCCGTCTGCTGCTCGATACCTACCGCACCTTCGGCTGCGATGATGGCCAGCCCACCTTCCGCTATTCACTTCTCGATGGGGTTAAGGACGGCTTCCTCATCAATCCTACCGTGGTGGATGCACGCAGCGAGGTCACCACGCAGTTGCTTTCAGATTCTGGCTTCGTCGCAAGGTTCACCGACGACAACGGCGACGACCAGGAGGAAGCCTTCCAGCAGCGCGAGTTCGAGAAGCGCTTCTTCTCGCCCGCCACCAACCAACTCCTCTGCAAGACCTTTCTTGAGAACGCCTTTCGTGACCCCATCAGCGGTGAGGTCGGTAAGTCCATCGTCTTTGCCGTCAGTCAGAATCACGCAGCCAAGCTCGCGCAGATTCTCAATGAGATGGCCGACCGCATGTTCCCCGGCAAGTATCAGTCTGACTTCGCCGTGCAGGTCACCTCGCAGGTGGACGGTGCCCAGCAGCACACCATCAACTTCACTAACAACAACCTGCTAGGCTCGTCCAACTTCATCCCCACCTACAAGACCAGCAAGGCGCGGGTCTGCGTCACCGTCGGCATGATGACCACCGGCTATGATTGCCCAGACTTGTTAAACCTCGGCCTCTTCCGCCCCATTTTTTCCCCCACCGACTTCATCCAGATCAAAGGCCGTGGCACCCGCAAGCACGATTTCCGAGAGCAGCTCTTCGACGACAGCATCCAGGAGAGCGTGAAGGAGCCAACCAAGACCGCCTTCAAGCTCTTCGACTTCTTCGCCAACTGCGAATACTTCGAGGAGGACTACAACTACGACCAGATTCTGGAGCTGCCCAGGCACAAAGGGCAGGCCGGAGACGGTCCGAATCCTCCTCCCCCGCCCGGTGGCACCTACGAGCATCGAGGTGAAGACATTCTCGCCACCATCAAGGAGGAAGCCATCGGAGAACAGGGCATGCGGATCGACCGTGAGTTCTACGCCAAGTTCGAGGACCGGATTCGCGAGAATGAGTTCATCGCTGCCAGTGTCGAGTCCGGCCAGTGGGACCGGGTCATTGACTACGTGAACAAAGAGGTCTTCGACAAGCCTGCGGAATACTACTCACTGGACAAGCTGCGCAAAGCCGCCGGTGTGGATCGCCGCCTGACACTCCGAGAGATTTTGGAGAAGATCTTCGGCCTCATCCCGCGCTTCAAGTCCAAGGACGACCTCCTGGAAGAGGAGTTCTCCAAGTTTGTCTCCGACTGCAAACCGGACGAGGCTGAGGCACTCCCTGCCATCAAGACCTACTTCAAGGCCTACGCCACTAGTGACCAGATTCGCCACATCATCGAGTCTGGCGAACTCACCGCCCTCGCCACGAATCCCGTCTTCTCCACGAAGGACTTCAAGGCTGTTCCTGCAAAATACCGCACCCTGATCCCTGATTACATCAAGGACTACGTATCTCTAAACCAGTTCGTCGCCTAACGCATGGCTGACGACTCCCTCATCCCAAAGCATGGCGGCTACCGCAAGCTGAAAAGCTTTCAGGTGGCCCAGCTTTGTTATGATGTGACCGTCCGCTTCTGTGACCGCTACATCAGCCTGAAGAGCCGCACTCATGACCAGATGGTGCAGGCCGCTCGCAGTGGGGTTCAGAACATCGCCGAGGGCAGCGAGTTCAGCGCCACGTCCAAGAAGATGGAACTCAAGCTCACCAACGTGGCACGTGCCAGCCTGGAGGAGCTGCGGTTGGACTACGAAGATTATCTCAGGCACCGGGGCCTGCCCCAGTGGCCGCATGACCACCCTGTTCTCATCCGGTTCAAACAGTGCCGTTGCCGCACCTTGGACGATGTCAGAGCCTGGGTGGAGCAAGAGCGGAAACAAAACCACACGGACACACACAGACAGACACGGACGGAGGGACCCAACACCTCAGACCAGTCCGTGCCCGTCCCTGAAGGTCCGTGCCCGTCCATGTCTTCAGACCTCCTTGTGGCCAATGCCGCGCTCTCACTGCTGAATCTGGCCTGCTGGCTTTTGGACCGTCAGGTGCAGGCTCAGGCCGAAGCCTTTGAAAAAGAAGGCGGCTTTACCGAACGGCTCTACCGTGTGCGCTCCCAGCGCCGGAGGAACCCTCCCAAACCCTGACACCCCCTCCATCTTTTCTCTGCCTCTACATGCTCGACACCGATACCAAACGCCGCATCGACACCGCCCGCGACATCCTCGTCGGCAAAGTCCCAGATCCCAAGTCCCAGGTCGAGCAGATCACCATCGCCCTCATCTACAAGTTCATGGATGACATGGATGCCGAGTCCGAGGACCTCGGCGGCAAGCGCAAGTTCTTCACCGGCGACTTCGCCCGCTACGGCTGGGCGAAGCTCATGCGCTCCGGTCTCGGCGGGCACGAGACCCTCGCGCTTTACGGCGAGGGCATCACCAAGATGACGGAAAACCCCGGCCTCCCGCCGCTCTTCCGGGACATCTTCAAAAACGCCTACCTCCCTTACCGCGACCCCGAGACGCTCAAGGCCTTCCTCAAGATCATCGACGAGTTCACCTACGACCACAGCGAGCGCCTTGGCGATGCCTTCGAGTATCTGCTCAGCGTCCTCGGCTCGCAGGGCGATGCCGGCCAGTTCCGCACTCCGCGCCACATCATTGATTTCATCGTCCAGATCGTGGACCCGAAGAAGGACGAGACCGTCCTCGACCCCGCCTGCGGCACCGCCGGCTTCCTCATCTCCGCCTACAAGCACATCCTGCGCACCAACACCGACGCCAAGGGCCACAGTCGGCTCACCCCGGACGACCGCGGCCGCCTCGCCAGGAACTTCAAGGGCTACGACATCAGCCCCGACATGGTGCGCCTCTCCCTGGTGAACCTCTATCTCCACGGCTTCACCGATCCCCACATCTACGAATACGACACCCTCACTTCCGAGGAGCGCTGGAACGAATTTGCCGACGTCATCCTCGCCAACCCGCCCTTCATGTCCCCGAAAGGGGGCATTAAGCCCCACCGCCGCTTCTCCATCCAGGCCAAGCGCAGCGAAGTCCTCTTCGTGGACTACATGGCCGAGCACCTCACGCCCGGCGGACGCGCCGGCATCATCGTGCCGGAGGGCATCATCTTCCAGAGCCAGACCGCTTACATCGAGCTGCGGAAGATGCTCGTGGACACCTGCCTTGTCGCCGTCATCTCCCTGCCCGCCGGTTGCTTCAATCCCTACTCCGGGGTGAAGACCAGCATCCTCGTCCTCGACAAGAGCCTCGCGAAGCAGGCGCAGACCATCGCCTTCTTCAAAGTGGAGAACGACGGCTTCGGCCTCGGCGCCCAGCGCCGCGCCATCGAGAAGAACGACCTCCCCCAGGTGCAGGCCGAACTCTCGGCGTATCTCCAAGCCCTGCGCGAAGGCAACACAGGAGCGCGGACACTCATGTCCGCTTCTGCGACCTCCGCTGCATCCCCCGCTTCGACCACCTCCAAGGCAACCAAAGGTCTCACACAGCCAGATGCCGGACCCTCCTCCGATGGCGGACAGGAGTGTCCGCGCTCCTTCACCACCGGCCTCATCGTCCCGAAGGAAAAGATCGCCGCCAACGGCGACTACAACCTCAGCGGCGAGCGGTATCGGGAGGGCGCAGCGACCAATGCGAGCTTTCCAAAGGTTCGCCTCGGTGATGCCTGCGAGAGGATCATGGACGGAACTCACTTTTCTCCCAAGAGCACAGAACAAGGCGAATTCCGATATATCACGGCGAAAAATATCAAAGAATGGGGGCTCGCTCTCGACGACGTAACTCACCTCACGAAGGCTGACCACGATGAGATTTATCGGCGGTGTCCTGTCAAGAAGGGCGATGTTCTCTACATTAAAGACGGGGCGACAACCGGAGTCGCCACCATCAATCCGCTCGATGAAGAGTTCTCGCTTCTGTCGAGTGTCGCAGTTCTTCGAGGCAAAGCAGGTGTTTTAGATAACCGATTCTTGGTCGCCTATCTCAACTCACCCATCGGCAAACAGCACATGCTCGGGATGATGTCAGGGGTGGCGATTAGCCGACTAACTCTAACGAAGCTCAATGACGCAGAAATCCCCCTGCCGCCGCTGGAGGTGCAGAAGGAGATCGTGGCGGAGATCGAGGGCTACCAGAAAGTCATCAACGGCGCCCGCGCCGTCCTCGACCACTACCGCCCCCACATCCCCATCCACCCCGACTGGCCGATGGTGCGCTTGGCTGATGTTTGCGAAACCATTACTGACGGCGACCACCAGCCACCACCAAAGGCGAATGAAGGTGTCCCCTTCGTTACCATCACGAACATCGGTGACGACCATGAGCTTGATTTCACAAAGACCTTCTTTGTACCCGATAGCTACTACGAGAATCTCGGTTCAGCGCGGAAACCGCAGAAGGGTGATATACTCTACTCTGTCACTGGATCATACGGCATCGCTGTCATGGTCCGATCTGACCGGCGATTCTGCTTTCAACGCCACATCGCGATTATTCGCCCCGCTTCCGAACTGAACAATGCGTATCTTCACAGTTTGTTGTCTTCTCCGTTCATGCTGCAGCAGGCCCACGCTGCTGCTACTGGCGTTGCTCAAAAGACCGTTTCATTGAACTCTCTTCGTAACTTTCAAATCCCCCTCCCACCTCTCGCCACGCAGCAAGCCATCGTGGCCGAGATCGAAGGCGAGCAAGCGCTGGTGGCCGCCAACCGCGAACTGATCACCCGTTTCGAGCAGAAAATCCAAGCCACCCTCGCACGCATCTGGGGGGACGGCGGACCCGACGAAACCTGAAATCCCCTTATCCATGAACCCGTCCCACCTGCTGATCGCTACTAATGAGTTGCAGAGAGGTGACGTGCTACTGATGCACGGTGGGGGCAAGGATGCGAAAGCGATCTCGCACTTCACTGGTGGCCCTTACTCCCATGCTGCACTGTGCCTGGGAGGACATGGGATATGGGAATCGGACGGGGATATCATCGGCACCAAGTTCATGGTTTCGGTCGGTTATTGTCACCGCGACGGAAGGCAGCTGCTGCTCGCCACCATTCCTGGTAACCCGGAAAGCTGTGAAGTGTATCGCCACAGCGGAATGGCTGAGATATCCGAAGAGAGGTTCATGGAAGTCTTCGCTGCTGAGGTGCGCAGGTTCCACGGGATGAACTACTCCGAATACCGGCGGTTGTTGCCCATGGTGAAGGCCGGCTGGTTTTGGAAGCGAATCCTCTACTGGGTGGCGTCGCGACGTGACCGCCGCGCCGTCGGCAAGAAGGTGCATGGAGCGTTCTGCTCGGAACTGGTGGCCAGCTTCTATGCCCGTCTGGGCCTGTCGTTGTTTGATGAGCCGAAAGAACTCGCAGCCGTGACTCCCCTCACCCTTGCGCAGTCGAAGCTGGAAAAGCAGGACGGACTCGTGCTGGAATCGAAATCCGTGACCCTCATCCCCGACCCTGATAACGACTTTCAGAACTGGGCATTCCTGCACCGTATGGACCCGGCCACCGGCGAACAGGTAGATATTGTTGCACAGGCGAGGAACCGGCAATTGCTCGCACTGCGGCAATTGGAGGCGATCAGGGTCATGACTAAAAGGGACACTGCGGCGCTGAAGGTGATCTTGCAGGAAAAGATGACGGAGATTCTAAAAGGCTTTCAAGAGCAGGGGGAAAGGATACTTAGCCACGTGGAATGCTGTGCCGCCCTGCAAGATCCGGGAACGGTTAGGCGGGCGCAGCGTCTGATGGAACGCTACATGGCTCTGGCCCCCGATGTACACCAGATGCACGAGTATGTGGAAGAGGATCACGACCGCTACGAAAGAACAATGCGCTCCATAAACGCGCTAAAAGTTTCCTCATGTCGGTGCGAGCTGCTGCTGTGCGTGCGGATCAGCCGGGGGCAGACGGCTAAGGCTGCCGGGTGGAGGGGCTGGTCCATAAAATGGAAGCTGAAGAGCCTGCGGCGGAAAAACATCCGTCTGTTCAGGAGAGCCCGCCAGTTGATGCTGCCTTTGATGAAAGCTAGGGAAAAAGGGGGCGTGTGAATCCTCTTGCACGATTCTAGTCATTTTACGTCGGCGGGTGAGTGGCGAGTCGAGGTCAGTCAAGGATCGAAACTGCAAACCTGCATTGATCTCCAATCTGTCATTCGTCATTGGGTCTTCGCCCTTCAGACTGTCCTCCGCCCCGCCTTCAATCGCCTCGGCGAACAGATCGAGGACTCCATCGCGAAGGTGCGCTTCGTCCGCTCCCGCAGCGTATGGCAACTCTTCTGGATGCGGGCCGACCTCAAATGGCACCGCTATCCACCGTGCCCGGAAACCGCATCACTGAGCGAGGCCCTGCACGTCATTCACCAAGACACGAACGGTTGCTTCTTCGGCTGAAGCCCCCGCCTCGCCCGCGACATGATGCACGGCTTCGATCTGAAGAAGACGACGCTCCAGCAGGCGGAGTTGCTGTGTGCGGAATGGGTGTGAGGCTGGGCGCGTGAGGGCGGCACCGATGGGTAATTGACGTTGCCCAGTTAGGGCGATCCGATTACTTTCCAAGCATGTCCACTCGTGGCAATGCCCGCTTGAGGAGCGGATTCAGCTCTGAGAAATTTCATGGAACCAACCATCACTATCACCGAAATCCTGGGCCGTGCCGAGCAGGGCATGACACGGCCTTTTGTCTGCCGTGGTGACGACATGATGACCTACTACATCAAAGGGGCGTACGCTGGGCTGCGCTCATTGTGCTGTGAGTGGGTGGCGAATCGTCTAGTGAACCGGGTGCTGCCGAGAGTGTCGCTCGGCGTGCCTTTGTCCACGATCGCGGAGGTGCCTGCGGCTCTTATCGAAGGCAGCGCGCGAAAGGATGCTCGTGATCTGGGCTCGGGGCTGGTGTTTGCCTCCCAGCGGATGGAGGGTGGGCAAGAACTGAACTGGTCGGCAGCGCAAGGCTGGCCGGAGGAGACGATGGCACTGCTGTTGTTGCTCGATCTGTGGCTACAGAATGAGGACCGCAGTTTGTCGGCCCTGGGTGGCAATCCAAACCTATTGGTGGAGCAGATTCCGCCATCGCGGGATGATGACCGTGAAGGGGCTATGTTGAAGGATCAGCCCCGGCCTGAAATGCTATGGGTCTACGATTTCAATCTGGCCTTTGATGAGGACTTCAGCCGCGAACGGTTCTTTGGTGCACATGTCTTCGGTGAGGCACTGCGGGTGTGGCCGGAGGGTTTCCGTGAGCGCATGGAGCCTCGCCTGCGGGCTGCACTGGGCGAGGTGCGGGCGATCTTTGCTGAATTGCCGCTGGAGTGGCTGCATGTGGAAGGGGATGAAAGTCTGCCTGTGCAACTGGACGTGGAGAAGGTAATCTCTGCGCTTGAACTGCCCTTCAGCCAACCGGACCTCTTTTGGAATCTGCAATGAATAACACTCAAGCCGTCTGCAACTACGCCCTGCTGCAATTTCTCCCATATCCTGAGACGGGAGAGTTTGTGAATGTGGGTGTGCTGGTGACCTGCCAGCAGCCCTGCCTGCTGCATTTCAAGGGAGCACAAGTGATGCCCGAGCGAGTGAAGGCGATGTTCCCCGACCAGAATGAGAAAGCCTATGCGGATGCCATGGCGGCTCTACAAACCGACATGGACCGCGCTAAAGGCAGCGTGCGTGATCCGAAGACGTGCCAATTGATCTTTGGTGAGCTGGTGCGCCGACGGGAGTCTACCTTCCGGTTCGGAGAAGTGCGCACGATCCTGACAAATGAGCCGCGACAACTGGTAGAGAATCTCTTCCGCCGGGATGTGCTCATGGAATCCCGCAAACAGCCCACACCAGCACTGGTAAAGGCGTGAACCGAAAGGGGTGTGAGCCAAGGGTGAGTGTAGTTTTGACCATCCTTATGAATGAGGCGGGTGTCGGTGCCGATGTTCAAGTCCCCGGCCTCAAAGCCCGAGGTGCTGAAAGGTAGGCCAGCTAGGCTCAACCTTTGTCCTGCCCCGCCAATGCCCGCCGTAGCACATACGTCGAGCCCGCTGCCATCATGAGTTGAATCAGTGGAATGAGGACTTCGTAAATCTTGGGTGTCGTGCCCGAACTGGTCGGCAATGCTCGCGCAAAGATAGGAAAGCCAATGGCCGCGAGCCAGAAAAACCCGTTTTGAATGATTGCGTTGTTTTTCATGGTTAGGACGTGGGTTGAAAAGGGGCTCGTGCAGGAACAATCCAGAAACTACCAAAGATTGACAAGGAAGTGAAGGCAAAGGTTCTACAAGGCACTGAGTCACTTCCCCGGCTCGTTCAGGTGCTTGTATCGCTCCCGGTTATCCAACCAAAACTCCCTGAGTTTCATAATGGCAGCCTCTCGCTCGGCGTGTTCAATGTGTTTCACCTCACCTTTTAAAGTAGCCATTAACCAACGACCACTGGATTCAGGAACAGCAGATAGGAATAGCGGTAAGTCTTTGGGATCGCTCAGCGTGAGGCCATTACCCAGATAAACAAAGGGAAACACAGTCTCACCCACCCGCTGCATCCGGTGTCTCTTGGCTGAGTTGGAGGGTTCATACGGAAGCCCATCAGGAAACTGTCCCTCATTCTCCTCCGCCTGCGCTATGACACTGCGCATGACTCGTATTAGCCGAAAATCGTTGTTTTGCGAAAAGCTGTACTCAACCCATGGCCCACTCCTGAAGAGCCAACCCACCTGATGCACGATCCCAACGGCGGCGATGCTTGTCGCAAATAGCACGATCAAAAACAATGCTCCCGCACCAACCACCCGCCAATGCCGCCACTTGGGAGCCAGCAAGCGGGTAGCACCCCACATCGCCAAACTCAAGCTTAGCAGCGAAAGGCCAACCATCTCCCACCTCACCGTCATCGACGGAACAACCGACATCAGAAATGGAACCCATCCGTAAAGTAATCTCAGCGGCACCTTGACGACAAAGGAAGTCAGTCCGCAAAGCGCCTCAAGCAATGCCGCAACAAACAACCATCCCAACAGCTTGAGCACCACCTTTGCCAGACGCCATTCCTGGCTCTTTCTCGCAACCTCTGACTCACCTTCAGTCATTCAGATTTGCCTCCTTGCTCACCTGATCGTCTATGGCGTTGTTGTCCATCTTTTCGAGTCCGCCGTCTGAAAAGATCACCCAACGCGGACTCCCGTGTGAAGGCGATTCAAAGGCGATGATTCGCCGAGGTGGCCCCAGTTGCCGACCTTGGATGTAAACGATGCCGCCACCTTGTGGGTCAATCCCCTTCCACAGCTCCGCATCAAAATCCGGCACGTAGGGATGTACTGGCAGACGATTGCCGTGAGACGCCGCATAATCTTGGAGTGCCTTTCGAGTCCGCTGCATCCATCTCTCTCGTGCAACACTCAACCACTCTTTGGGTTGCGAGTCTGGAGTCACTAACTGATAGATGACTCCCTTTTTTGACCACGCTCCCGGAGTCATGAGTTCCCGTGCTCCTGAGATCATTGTCAGGATGAAATACAAGAACAACCCCACCACAACCAACACTGCCAACGCCTTTCCAAAACTCAGGCGAGGCATGATTGGAAAAGCCTCTGCCAATTTGTTCCACACCAGCCGGAAAAGCCATGCACAGCCAACATACACGAGCAGGAAAAACGAAATGGCGTCCAGCCTTGCACTCGCGATGTTGGTCAGGTCAGGACTTGGCATTCCCGCGTGTGCCACGCCGCTCAACGTGAAAACCATGCCTAATGGCAAGAATCGCGCACTGACTGTGGAAATCCTAAAAGAACCCGACATAACTAGCAGTATAGCCAGTGATTTCCCAAGCCATCAAGTCATGATTCAAGCGGTAGATTCAACCATTCATGGGAACAACCTCCACCAACGTGTGCTCAGGTCATTGAAATGAACACAGACTGTGCCTTCGTTGCCTCCTTCTGAGATTATGAAAACGACTTTCGCTGCACTACTGACCTGCTTCACCCTCACGGCACTCTCCAAGGCGGAGGTGATGGAGAAAGTGATGGAATATACCTCAGCCGGGACTGTTTGCGAGGGAGTGCAGATCGTGGACAAGGCTAAGGCTTCTGCTGGGAAGCTACCTTCGGTGCTCATCGTGCATCAGTGGACTGGCGTCAGTGAGAATGAGAAGATGCGGGGCCGGATGCTGGCTGAGCTCGGCTACAATGTGTTCCTGGCCGACGTCTATGGGAAAGGAGTGCGTCCTTCAGGCCCACCCGCTTCTGCTAAGGAAGCCGGTAAGTATAAGTCCAACCGCGCGCTCCTTCGTCAGCGTGTGGCCGATGGTCTGGCCGAGTTGAAGAAGCTCCCAGAGACCGATACCGCGCATGTGGCAGCCATTGGCTATTGCTTTGGCGGGACCGCCGTCATCGAGCTTGCACGCAGCGGTGCGGAAGTGAACGGAGTCGTCAGTTTCCACGGCGGACTGGACTCCCCTACCCCAGCGGATGGCAAGAACATCAAGGGCGAGGTTCTCGCGCTGCATGGCGCTGACGATCCCTTCGTGCCTGCTGCCGATGTGAAGGCGTTTGAAGACGAAATGAAGGCTGCCTCGGTGAAGTATCAACTCGTGAGCTATCCAGGAGCCGTCCACGCCTTCACCCAAAAAGCCGCTGGCAACGACCCCAGCAAAGGCGCTGCCTATCAAGCCGAAGCAGACCAGAAAAGCTGGGAAGCTATGGTCGCGTTCTTTGGACGCGTCTTGAAGTAATCTATTGGACTGCAATGACGGCGCTTGGGGGACCAAGCGGCCCTACCTTTGGCGTCTTGAAGTAGCAGTGTTGTGGGCGGCTGGATTGTGGACAGGAGTGTCCGCGCCACTTTTTTAGACAGCAGACGGCCAGACATCAGATGCCAGACCGCCCCCCGCAGCGACAGCTAAACAACTGCTCAACCATAGATCAACAACCGCAAGCAGCTAGCTAATCGCCCATCAAAGCGGATTGCGGACAGGAGTGTCCGCGCTCCTTTCTTAGACAGCAGACGGTCAGACAGCAGATGCCAGACTCTGAGGGCAGGAGTCTCCCCATCGCTAATCCCTCGTCTCAACGACTGCTCAACCATCGCTCAACCATCGCTCAACAACCGCAATCTGCTCCCGATCTTCTTTCCTACGGCTGAGCAAGGTGCGATCGGTCTGGGATCTGGTGTCTGACCATCTGATGTCTTCCTCCCTCCTTTCGCTCAAGTCATCACGGTTGCGACACTTTGAGGCGGAGGAAGCGTTTGCTGCCGCTGCTGATGCTTTCGGAGTCGCGCATGGTGATGGTGCGCAAGCCTGCATTGACGGTGCTGCTGATGGGATCGATGCCCGCGCTGCTCCATGAGGCCGGGTTGAGATTGGCACAGCCTTCTACCGTGTAGCTCACTCCAGCGGGCGCGGGCTCGGGACGTGTGTAGGTGAATGTGAGGTAATCTTGGCCGCTGTCTGTCACCGTCCCGTGGGCTAACCTCCCAGAGTGACCACTGCTCGCCGGATTGAGCCCCAGCGCATACTTGATCAAGTTTGGCACGCCGTCACTCACGGGTGTGGCTGTGGCAGAGCCGGTAGCACTGCCGTCCATGGGAAGGCCGTTCGCCAGAAGCCACTCCTGGTAGGCCGTGGGGGAACCCTGAGCGGCTTGAGTGAAGTCATACCACATGTCGCCGCTGGCGGTTTCCTGGCTGAGCAGATAGTAACTCGTATTGGCTGCCAGCGTGATCGCGGTCGGCAGCGAGGCATATTTGAACTGCCCTGCAGGTGCACCCGCTGTGTCGATGTTCACCGTGCCGAGGGTGCTGCCATCGGATGCTAAAACGAGACGCACGGCATGAGTGCCAGTGTTGCCAGCTACCACCCATCGACCCAGTTGAGGAATGGTGATCACCGTGCTTCCTGTGGTAAACTCCAGTCCGAGCCAACCAGTCACATCGTTGCGGAGTTTGGTCATGCTATGGCTTGTCAAAAGAGGCGTGGCTTCCGACGAATAGCGGAAGTTCAGCGGGATGTAGGTGTTGTTTGCGCTGAAGGACAGAGAGAAGCTCGTGCCATTGGATGAGAAGGCCGACTGGTTCACCGTTGCGACACTAGTGGCATAAGTGAGCGTGTTGTTTCCTTCATACCATTGGTCGCCACCCGAGACCTCAGAACTGACCAAGTAATAGGCCGTGTTCGCTGCAAGGGTCACGGGCATGGCAAGTGGAGTGTAGGCAAAACCAACTGAGGCCCCTGCCGTATTCACCACCACGGATGCGCCCGGCACGTCAGTGTTGGTCGTCGCATTGACAAACTTCACCGTGTGAGCAGCGGAGTTGCCACTCACGACCCAGCGCCCGAGTTCCCTAACAACGACAGGTGACGCACCCGTAGTGATCTTCATGCCCATCCAGCCATTGAAGTTATTCCGCAGTGCAGAAGTGCTCAATGTCACGCTGCTCGCAAATGTAGACGCTGGGGAGTAATACGTCAGCCCCGTCGGCACATAGCCCCTCTGCGGCGGAACGTCAGCGCGATTGAACGCGATGCCGTCAGCGGAGGTGATCGCCCCACTGATGGAGGCCGCGCCCGCATGGGTGATGACGGGAGCCGTGGCCCAAGACGAGGTGCCGCTCGGAGTGACTGCACGCACGCGGTAGTCGTAAATCACACCTGGCAGCGCGCTCGTGTCGGTGAAGGTCGTCGCATTGGCCGCGTTGGTTTGGATCAACGTCCACTCGCCGTTCGCCGCACGGCGCTCGATCTGAAAAGCCGTCTCATCCGATGTGAAGTCCACCCAGGTGAGCACCATGCTACTGCCGGATCCTGGTGTGATCGCAAGGAATCCCGGGCGCTTCGGCTGGGTGCTAGCCGTGGTCACTTCCAGCGTGGGAGGCGGCAATGTAGCGTGCTCACGCGCGGCCCAGAGCATCGTGCCGCTCTGTGCGGTGTTTGCAAAGAGGGCAATGGTGAGAAGATTGTTAGCGCCCCGATTCGTATTCAGCGTGGTTGCGCTCAGCGTAAAGCTGCTGACGCTATTCACAGCCGGCAGTTCGATGGAGTCGGAGTAAAAAGCACTCACGATCTGCTGGCTGGTGCCGGTCACACCTAACGAAGCTGTATTGTTCTGTGGAGCGTCATTCCACGTTACCGCCGACTCGTTCCAGGCATCAGAAGTCTCGGCAAGGAGCCTTCCCACCAACCAGAAGACGCTCCCGGCATTGAAAGTGGCATCCAGGTTCTCCTCCCCGATGTAAGCAAGCTTCAGCTTAGCGGATTTGATCGATGGCATCGAACCGAGATCGAAACGCAGCCACGCTTTTGCTACGGGCGTCATGGCACCGTCCGCTAGGGCCGTCCCGGTTATCGGCATGGAGGCAAGCGAGCCAAAGTTACCAGCAGGCGTGTCAAAGCGGATGGTTGCATCAGCACCTCCACCGTCCTCAGTGGTGATGTTGAACACTACATCTGGCCCTGGAGTGAGTGTGCGTGCTATAGAACTCCAGGCACTCTGGCCTGTGCCGTTATACGCGAGTATTCTGTATTCATAGCCAGTGTCGGCACGAATCGACGCGTCACTGTATGACTGAGTGGCCCCACTGGAGATGTCAGCAAGGAGATCGTAGCTACCATCGTCCCCACGGCGCTCGATGCGGTAGCCTGCGGCGTATTCAGGAGCAAACCAAGTTAGCTGCACCGATGCGTTGGTCACTGTTCCAAAGCCAAAGCTCCCCGGCACATCAGGAGTGGGCAGAGCGGCTAGGCTCACATCCTCATAGGTAGCGAGTTGGTAGTCTCCCAAATAGGTGCTACTCGCCGCCCAATCAGCTGAGTAGTGGAAGATGCCCCATAGCGCTGTCACGGGCATGGATGAGACTGTTGCGCTGCCGAGCACCGTCCACGTCGTGCCATCCGGTGAGGACTCTGCGGTGAAGGTGCTGCCCGCGCGAGTTAGCCGGAGCCATTGTGGCGTGTCGAGATTGTTATCCGCAGACGGTGTGACAGTCATGCCGCCGCCGACGGTGGTACGATAGGCGAGCTTTGTGCCAAAGTTGGCCGCCGCGCTTGCTCCCACGGATGCAGCGGTGATCGCGTTGTTGGCTGTCGATGCGCGCACCATCAGCGCGAACCGAGCCGTGCCCTGGGCTGGAGTGGGTGTCGGCACTTGCATGGTCATGATCCCATCCCCTGTGCGGTTCTGGTAAATGAACCGACCCGCTTCCGAAGTCGCACCGCTCGTGACGCCAGAGCCGCCCATGGTGCTGTCCCCGATCACGTTCTCGGCGCTCACCGCAGGCGAGCTATCGGTGAGAGTGCCGAGGACCGTTGATGTCCATGCTGGATCAAGCGTTGCCGTGGGGTCCTCGATCTGCACTGCACAAGTAGACCATTGGGCTATTGCCGCCCCGTTCGTAGCTGAGCTGAGGGTCACCTTGAACTGCCTCGCCTGCTGCGCACTTGCGTTGTTAGTGATCGGCACGGCTATCGTCCGCGCGGTCGTATCGCCGTCAGGCCAGTTGAGCGTGCCACTCATCGTCGTGTAGTGCGAGCCAGCAAGCGCGCTAGAGTTTGCAGTCGCGTAACTCACCGCCACCGCGCCGACAGCCCCGCCAAACCGATTCACCGTGATTGTCGCCGTGCCCGCATTCTTGTTCACTTTCATCATGGTGGTGGAGATCTCCAGGAATCCCGCAACGGCATCAAAGGATGACTCGTTGGATGCAATCGAATCCCCAGCAGCACCCACCGCTACCACTCGATAGTAGTAAACATTGCCTTGCGTGAATGGGCCCACATCCGTGTGTGTCGTCGTGCCAGCGGCGAGCGTGGTCAGAGTGCCCCAGGTGCCCGCTGCGTTCGTCTTGCGCTCGATGCGGAATGCCGTCTCATCACTTGAGTTGTCTCGCCATGTTAGCACTGAACTCGTTGCGCTCGTCGGTGTAGCCGCGCTGAGTTCACTTGGATTGAAAGGTGGAGGTGAAGCTGCGTTCGAGGCCGTGAGCGTGATCGGAGAACCGACACTCAGATTGTAATACGAACCGCCCGGCACGCTTTCAAGCTTCAACGTGCGCACGAGGTAAGTGTAGCTACTGCCTGCGGTCACCGTGGTATCGAGGTAAGTGGTTCCCGCTTGCGGAGATGCCGTGAGGCGAGTGAACGGCCCAGCAGCAGTCGCGGAGCGATAGACGTGGTAGCCTTGTAGTGCGCTCTCAGTGCTCGCGGCCCAGCTCAGCGAGATTTGACCACCAGAGCTTCTGCCTGCGAGTTGCCTTGGAGGTTCTACAGCGTGCATGCGCAACGCCGGATCGCCCATGAGCCCAATATGCACGCCCTGATACGATGAGCCTCCTGGCACGTAGGAGCCGCCACCAGACACGCCACCGTTCATTGACGTGCGGGTCATGTAACCCATCGTCTCACCCATGCCCGGCTGATGCGGAAACCAATTGGGGCGACCCGCCCAGAAACACGTCAGCCCCAGCGAGTCACCAGTGGCGTTACCCGCGATGACTGACCTCATCAGCGCATTGTCCGCATCCCAGTCGCCATGGTAGCTGCCAAACATGCTAGTGAAGACCACGCGGCTTTTCAGTCGGCCAAACTCCATCGAAACCCCGAGCGTGTCAGCATACTCGTAGCTTCCACCGCCGCAGCCGTGCCCCCAAAGGTAGTCCTTCCCGCTTGCATAGGTTGCGGTGAACCACTGGTCAGCAGGCGCTTCATCGATCGGCGCATCCGGTGCCTGTCCCACACACGCGAACGCTCCCATCCACGCCGTGACCGCAAACGGTTCTGACGTGAAAGCGTGGCCAAATCCATCCCGGATCAAAGTGCGGCGCGGGATTGCCACATAGGCGCCCTGCTTCATGCGGAAATCATGGGCGCGGCGGAGGTAACGCCGCAGCCGGGCTGTCTCGGTCACCCCGGTAGCAGGGGAACGGTTCAGCGTGTGCAGATCAACGCGACCAACTTGTAGTTCCACGAGACTTGGGAAGCTCACTTGATCAAACTTGCCATCACCAGGGATGTTATCGTTCTGATTACGAGACGCGGTCGTGTTGTTCACCGTCGTATCGGTCCAGGTGCCATTCATCTCCCCGTAGTAACCATCCGCTGGCCAAGCACCCACGTGATCCCCGTGCCCGTCAGGCGCTTGGTTGCCTGAATAAGGGACCGGCACGTGCCCCAGCAGATAAATCGCTTTCACATTTGTCGCGTCAGCATTGTAGGCTGCTGTTAGCAACGCCTTGGTCGAGGTAGCAGTGCCTGAGCGCGGAGCCGTGATCTGCTGCACCACCCAACCATCCGCCACGAGATCCAACTTCAACTGAGCGATCTCCGGCGCGAGCGGCGTGATCATCGTGTCGTCGATGACGAGCAACAACGTGCCTCGGGCATGCACCTCAGGCACCTTCACCCCCGCACTAAGGTAGCCCATAGCTACGCTCGGCGTCAGGCCCGTGAGATTCCGCTCCATCCAGTACTCGTATTCCACATTCGGGAGCGCCGTCGAGTCCGTGTAGCTCGTTTGCGTGGTCGTCAGGTCGGCCAGTTTCGTCCAAGTAGTAGCACCCTTGAGACGGCGGTGCACCTTCTGCGCCGTGATGTTGCTCTGCACCCGCTGCGTCCAACTTAGAGTGATGTGCGGCACGCTGTCCGAGACAGTAGCCTTTAGATCCACAGCAAAATCCCGCGGCACCGCCGCAAACGTGACGCTGCTGGCCGCAAACACAGCCAGTGCAGCAATGAAGACAAAGATTCTCATGAAGGAAGAGCGCAATAATGAAGATACCGTTCGCCGGTGTGGAGCCGAAAATCATGCACCCGTTGCACAACATGGCCACCTCGGTTTCGTATGTCCAGTCCCATGAACCGGAAACCAGCCTGCACCATGCGCGATGTGGCCGCCCATCTCGGCATTTCTCACGCTACCGTATCACGCGCCCTGAGGAGTGATCCACGCATCACCGAGGCCGTTAGACTCACGGTGGTGAAGGCGGCCAACTCCCTTGGCTACAAGCGAGACCCACGGCTGGCCGCTCTCATGAGCCACGTCCGCGCCACCAAAGCTCGCGCCTTCCAGGGCACTCTGGCTTGGATCACCGACCACGACATCCGACTCGAGGCAGAACTAGCTCCACATGAACTCTATTGGCTACCGGCCGTCACGCGTGCAGAGCACCTCGGCTACAAGTTGGAACGCTTCACCAACGCCCGTCCCTCCGACTCAGGGCGCATTGAGCGTCAATTGCGCGCCAGGGGCATCCAAGGAGTCGTCATCCAGCAGTTCAAGGCCCCTTTTGATCTTTCGGAGTGGAAACTCGACTGGCGGCGTCTCGCTACCATTCACAACGGCTCCAGCCAAATCACTCAGGCCCTCGATAGTGTGGACGCGGACGACATCGGCAACTGCGTCCAAGTGTTCCATAACCTAGCCAAAAGCGGACACCGCCGCATCGGCATCTGCACCACGCATGACATCGAGACCGCCACCAACTACAGCTTATGCGTTGGATGGCGGCGATTCCAACTCCTCCACCCCGGCCACCCAGACGTCCCACCCTGCTTGTTGCCAAACCTCGGTCCATCCTCTGCCAAGATCGTCAAGCGCTGGCTCACCCGGCACCGGGTCGATGCAGTAGCCTCACAAGTTCGCGGCATGAAAGAACTCCTGGAAAGCCAAGGCCATCGTTTGCCGCTAGACCTCAGTCTCGCATACCAAGGCATCAACCCACACGGCACCAACTCCGGCATCTGGCAGCGGGAGGATGTCATTGCAGAAGCCCTCATCGAATCCGTCATCGCCTCCGTCGAGCAAGGCCGCCTAGGCCTCCCCGCCATCCCCCGCCTCACCCTCATCCCCGGTACCTGGCACCCCGGCACCACCTGCAAAACCACATGACTTAATCCCATGGTTCTTCCTGCTACCAGTGTGGCGCAGTCGCCCCGAATGCCTATCCCCCACCCACAACCAAGAACAAAGAACCAAAAACAAAACTTCCTACCGTTCTCAGGTCTAGCATCTGATGTCTGACCGACTCCCGCAACGCCATCTCAACCATAGCTCAACAACCGCAAGCTGCTCCCGCGCTCCTTTTTGGGGTTAGTAGTCGCGGAAGGGGCCGCGGGGTGGGGTTTGGTCCATTTCTTGACGCCATTGGTTCCAGGCGGCTTGGAGTTCTGCTAGCTTGTCGGGGGCTTGCTTGCTGAGGTCGGTGGTTTCGCCAAGATCTTCTGCGAGGTTGAAGAGGCCGCCGCCTTTGGCGGATTTGACCCACTTCCATGAGCCAACGCGTGCGGCGATGTCACTGCGGCGCTGCCAGAACATGTGCTTCCGCTGGCTGCCGCGCTGGCCTTTGAGCACGGGGAGCATGTCAAAGCCGTCTAGCTGGGTTTCAGAGCGGAAGGTGGTGTCGGTGATGGTCTGGATGGTGGGAAGGATCTCTAGGCTGGTGAGGAACTCATCTGTGGTGCGGCCAGCGGGAAGTTGTGCAGGCCAATGGGCGATGAAAGGTACGCGCAAGCCTCCCTCCCACATGGTGCTCTTGCTGCCTTTGAGCGGTGCGTTGCCTCCATTGCCGCTTCCGCCGTTGTCTGACATGAAGAGGGTGAGTGTGTTTTGCTTTTGCCCTTTGGCCTCGATCTGACTCATGATGCGACCGATGGCCTCATCCATGCGGGTGACGGCTCCGTAGTAACGGCGGAGTTTCTCATCTGGGATGGTGTCTTTGTAAGCATCTGCGTACTCCTTTGGGCACTGGACGCCTACGCGATCTTTTTTGTCCTTGGGATCGGCACCGAAGGATGAGGCGCTGTGTGGGGCGTTGAAGCACAAGTAGAGCAGCCATGGCTTGGTGCTGGCCTTGATGAAGCGGAGGGCTTCCTGCTCAAAGGCGTCGGTGGCGTAGGTGCCGAGGTGGTCTTTGGTCCGCTCGTTGCCACGGAACATGGAGTGCACGCCGTAGCGCTCGTGCGTGTAGTAGTCGATGCCGTTGTTGCCGATGCCGTAGAAGAAGTCGAACCCGCGCTGGAGTGGAAGATAGCGCCGTGCTTGTCCCATGTCCCACTTGCCAACGACTCCGCGCTCGTATTTGTCGCCTAACAAGTTTCCGAGGGTCTTCTCCTGGACATCGAGGCCTAAGGTCATCTCTGGGGAGACGGCGTATTCATCTGGGGTGAACTGATGGCCGTAGTTGGTCATGTCATTGCGCACCATGTCGTAGAGTCCGTTCCGCTGAGGGTAGCGCCCGGTGAGGATGCTGCCGCGGGATGGGGTGCATGCAGGCCAGGTGACGTAGAAGCTGGTGGCGCGCACGCCTTCCGCAGCGAGGCGGTCGAGCGTGGGGGTGCGGATGGGTTTGGAACCGATGCAACCGAGATCTGGCCAGCCTTGGTCGTCGCTAACGATCAAGAGGATATTGGGCAAGGCGGGCGCTGCCGCGTGGAGAACGGAGGCGAAGAGGCAAAGCACGAGAGCACGGAGAAGAGGCTTCATGCGCCTAATAACGTCACGGGCTATGGCCGTGTATCGTCTGCTCTATGATGCGGCAAAGACGGGGAGCTTAACGGTGAAGGTGGTGCCGTGGTTCACGACGGACTCGAAACTGATGGTGCCGCTGTGCATCTCCACGCAGCGCTTGACGATGACGAGGCCAAGACCGGAGCCTTGGATCTCGCCCACGTTTTCACAACGATGAAACGCTTCATACAGATGAGCGCGGTCTTTGTCTGGGATACCGATGCCGCGATCTGCCACGCTGCAAACGAGGTGCTCTCCATCTTTTTCTGCACTGAATGTCACCTTCTCGCCTTCTGGAGAGTATTTCACTGCGTTGCCAATGAGGTTGTTGAAAATATGGCGAAGGAGCGTCTCATCGGCCTGAATGCTGGCTGTCTCAGGCTGCATCAACAGCTCGATGGGGCATTTGTCTCCAGTGATGGAGGTGATTTCCTCCACGATCTTGGAGACGAGGGCGTGCAACTCAATGAGGCGAGGCTTGAACCCGAGCTTACCAGCCTCTACACGACCGAGGACAAGCACTTGCTCCATGAGGCTGGCCATGGAGGTGGTAGCGTTCTTGATGTCATCTAGTAGCTCGGACTTCTGGTCGTCTGGCAAACGGTCTGAGTAGTTCCGCAACAACTCCACTGCCGACATGGTGACGCCGAGTGGTGTGCGGAACTCATGGCTGACCATGCTAACGAACCTGCTCTTCAGCGCGCTGAGATCGCGCTCAGCGTCCAGAGCCTTGGCAAGATTGCTCTGAACTTCCTCAAGCTCCTTCGTGCGCTCAGCAACGCGCAACTCCAGTGTTTGATTGACCTTGAGCATGGCCTCCTCAGCACGCTTGGTGTCGGTAACGTCGTTATGGATGGTGACTACCTCCAACATGCGCCCGCTTTTGTCCTTCACCGGATAAAGTATGCCGCCGATCCAACGCACTTCTGGCGGATCTGTGTTTACGGGAAACGGAACTGGCGGGACGCGCACGGGTTGGCCTGCAAAAGCCAACTTGATGTGCTCCACCGCACCAGACTTGATGAGGTCTGGGTCTTTGAGGGGATTGAACGCATAGCCGATCTCATCTGGGAGCCTGAAGAGATCACGCCAGGCTTGATTGAAGAGGATCGTCTGACCGCTGGGGTCAAAGATCTGGATGCTGAGGGGGCTCTGCTCAAACAAGAGCTTCCAGCGTTGCTCGGTGGCACCCAACATGTCCTCCTGAGCCTTCAACTGACGCTTGGTGTCCTCATGCAGCGCCTGGGCACGACGCAATAGGACGATGCAAGACGCCAGGACGATGATTCCCAAAACGCCAGCCCATGTGAGCAGACTGGTCTCGTCCACAAGGGCACCTAAAGATGACAGCATCCAGCCCCCGTGAACAACGGATGCGAGTGGGATGAACACGGACGCCATGAGTGGGAGCGGGAGAAGCTGCGGAGACTAGCGAGCAATCCAATTGACGCCAACAGCGAATCGTTACGTCAAGTCACGGTGCACGGCCCAGCATTTGACGGAGTTGCAGCGCATCCTGGAAATCAGGCCGCGCTCTGAGTGCCCGCTCATTGGCCTGAATGGCTTCCTGCCTGCGGCCCAGATTGGCAAAGATGGTAGCTGCTGCATAAGGGATGTCAGCGTCCTGTGGATTGGCTTGCTCAGCTCTGCCAAGTGCAGCGAGAGCATCCTCGGGCTTGTTCTTGCTGTTGAGCAAGAGTCCGAGATTGTACCAAGAGCGCGCATGGCGTTCGTCGACCTTCACTGCCTCGCGGAACGCAGCCTCGGCACCAGGCAAGTCACGTGTCTCTGCCAAGGCAAGGCCGAGCTTGAAATGATACTCTGCCTCACGCGGATTCAGTCGAATGGCGTTTCGCAGTTCTTTGATAGCTTCTTGAGTTTCACCATTCATGCTGAGCATGACGGCTAGATCATGCCGAAATGGAGGTGAGCCTTGGTCCCAAACAATCGCACGCCGTGTATGACTGAGCGCTTGCCCGACATCGCCACGAGTGAGGTAATACTGACCGAGTTGCATCTGTCCGCTGGGTTGATCTGCGTTGTAGTTGAGCATGTGCAGCAACTCGCGGCCTGCTTGGGAGGTTGAGTCGACGGTTTGACGGAGAGACCATGCCGCAGACACGCGCACCGTTCTCACCGGATCACCGAGAAGCCTTTCTAATGCGGCTCTGACGTCAGCGTGATTGGCCACCAAGGCATCCAGTGCGCGAGCAGCACTGGAGCGCACCAGAGGGTGATCATTGTTCAATGCAGAAAGCAAAGCTTGATTGACACCTGGGGCTCCAAGCCATCCCTCAAGCAGCAGACTCGCACTAGCTTTCCAGTAGGGCGTCTCATCTCCAGACAGGATACCTAACAGTCCACTAGCAGCATCTGCATCACCACGGCGAGCCTTTGCCATGATGGTAGTGCGCGTGCGAGTGCGGCGCTCCATGCGGGGGCCATACCATTTCTCCACTGCGGCGAGCGCCCAGTCCGTCCCCTTCTCTTTGTGACAGCGATCACAGGCGTTGGGGATACCAAACTGCTTCGTCATGAGTGGATCTGGAATGGTGAAACCATGGTCGTGGCGAGGGTGCCGCTGCATGTAAGTGGTCTGCGGCATGTGGCAGTCTGTGCAGAAGCTGCCTGCGGTATCGGGCGCATGAAACGTATGCGCTGCGGGCTGGATGAGAGGAGCATTGGGGAATCCACCTTGCGTATGGCATCTCATGCAGAGGTCATTGCCCGGCAGGATGCGCTTGGCGGTGTGGGGATCATGGCAATCCACGCACCGAACTCCAGCGTGGTGCATCCTGCTAGCCATGAACGGACCAAACTCATAGTCCTCGTCTCGAATCTGGCCATCTGGATAAAACAAGTCGCTCTGATCAACGATGGCGAGATGGAAGTGATCAAAGAACTTGTCCCCAGGCTTGAAGTCGCCAGTGAGTTCCGTGCGGCGCGCATGACACATGGCGCAGGAGTCCAGCGTTTGGTCGCGATCAAGCTTCTTTGCCGTCGGGTCCGGTTTTACTCCAGGGTTCTTCGCCTGCCAATCCACGTGGGCTTTCATGCCACCATGACAACTCTCACAGCTGACACTGGGATGCGCCATTGCGGTTGCATAGGTGTCAGTGTTGGCATCGTAGTTTTTCCGCACCCGTGTGTTGTGACATCCAGCACACATGACATTCCACACCATGCCACGCCCTGTCCAATGCCCCCATTCACCTGGTTTGCGATCTTCTTCACCGTAAACGTTGAACCACTCGGCCTTGTGCGGGTCCCAGCACGCTTCCGTTGCATGAAGCCTGCCCCCTGTGCCTGGAACGAGATACTGCCGCAATGGATCATGGCCAATGACGCGATCTAGAGGCCAAGGTTCTGTCTTGTCGCCAAATCCTAGGGCGGTGAGCTGCGGTTTACCTTCATTCCAACTCGGCGTGGACGTCTGGGTGGCATGCTTGAAGGCCTTGGCTGGCTCAAACGCTGGTTTATCTAGCTCAGGCGTGAACGCACGCTCTGCCAGCCCATGATGCGAGCTCTTCCACTTGCCAAACTGGTCTGCATGACACGCCTGACATGCGGCATCTCCAGCATACTCGGCAAATGCAGTGGCCTGATCCTCCACAATAGGCTGAGACTCCGCCACGGACGCCTCTGGAGCCGCGCGCACGGGAATGTAGGCCTTTGGCTTGGTAGCGAACCAAACCACACCGACGGCTGCTGCCATCAGCGTTGCGGCCAGCCAGAGTGGAAGTCGAGGTTTTGGGGCGTCAGGCATTAATGGATCGTGTTTCCTTAACGAGAAACGCGCTCCTGGCTATCCTGGTTGAAGCAATGCGGCCTATTTTACCTTCTTGCGGACTCCGGCGGCCTTTTTCGCTGACTTTTTCGCGGCCTTTTTGGTTGCTTTGACCGGTGCGGACTTCTTCGATCCGTTACGCTTGCTCTCCCGGACCTTCTCGGCGCGTGCTTCGATGATCTTCAACAGCTTGCGCCAGTATTTGCGATCAACGATGAAGCCCACGCAATTGGCGCTGCCGCAGCGGCACTCATGCTCATCCCAGTGGTCGAGATCAAAGCCGTAGTTATAAAGCAGCTCGTCACCTTGCTTCACGCTCTTTACCGTTTCAATGAAGATGCGATTTCCTTCCTGCACCGCTTCACAATTGGGCTCACAGGAGTGATTGATGAACATCGCGTCGTTGTTCTCGACCGACGACCCATCGAGATCATAGCGGCTGTTGATGTCAAAGATGTAGACAGCGGCCTCTCCCGTCTCCCGAGCCCGAGCCATGCGCTCCTGGGCTCTCCGGTGGGACTCTTTCTTGGTTATCTTTTCGCCGTAATACTCCAACACGCGCGTGCCTTTAGGGATGTCCTTTGCAGCAAAAATGCCACGATTGTGGATGGATGATCCACTGACGACATGCCAGGGATCAGATGGCTTCTTTGAGTTGTTTTTTGGCTTAGAGGTGGCGGTCTTTTTGGATGGCATGGGAAAAGGAAGGGCGTGTCTTACGTCACAGCAGCCCACCGTCAAGTGCGGCGAGTCAATCCACCATGACCTACGCAAGATTCCACATGCAGAAACGATGCCAGCTTCTGATTCAGAGTCCTTAGATGATTCAGAAGCTAAGCCTTGGGGCGACTGGCCAGAGCAGTGCGGATGATCTTCAGCACTTGGTCACGTTCCTGGCCAGAGATGGGAAGACGAGGCTCCCGAACCCACTCTTTGCCAAGACCCGTCTCCTGGCAAAGCAGCTTGATGTACTGAACGAAGTGCACATGCGTGTCCAACTTCATCAACGGCTGAGTCCAACGATACAACGTTCGCGCCTCGTCCCAACGACCCGCGCGGGTGAGGTCCCAAAGCCGCTGATTCTCTTCCGGGAATGCGATACCACTGCCTGCCACCCATCCATCTATGCCAAGAATGCTGCACTCGAGGATGAGGTCGTCTACTCCTGTGAAGATCTGATAACGATCTCCAACTAAGTTCCTCAGTTCAGTCACACGGCGTGGATTAGCGCTGCTTTCCTTGATGGAAGTCAGATTCGGGATGTCAGCCAAGGATTGGAACATTTCAGGCGTGACGTCTGTGTGATAGCCTACAGGATTGTTATACAGCATCCAGGGTAGCGGAGTGGCAGCAGCGAGAGTGCGAAACCAGTGCATCGTTTCAGCTACGTCCGGCTTGTACACCATAGGCGGCATAATCATGAACCCAGCGGCTCCGAGGTCCGCTGCGTCATGCATATAGTCGATGGCTGCTTGGGTACTCATTTCGGCCACACCGGAGACCACTGGAATGCGACCATTAGCCACCTGGACTGCACATTTAACCACTTCACGCTTTTCTTCTGGCTGCAGGCATTGATTTTCTCCAAGCGAACCACATACAATGAGCCCGGAGATGCCGGAGCCTATTAGCGCTTCAAAGTGACGTGTGCATCCTGCCAGATCCAGCGACTGATCTTCGTGCATCTGAGTAACGACGGCGGGAAAAACGCCTGTCCATTTGGGGTAAGCTGACATGTCACCACCTTGTCATCTCTGGACGGAGGGTCTTGATTGCTTTCCGGTTCTGTTTCTGGCAAATCAGGCAAATGCACTCCACGTCGTCCACAGACCCGGATTCCATCTCGGAAGCACTTTTCGATGCGCTGCCTGATGTCGTCTTTTTCGTCAAAGACCGTACGGGACGCTACATGCGGGTCAATCAGACGTTTGCAGATCGCTGTGCGAGTGGAGACAAAGCACGACTCGTGGGGCGTCTGCCTTCCGAGGTATTTCCCGCAGACCTCGCTGTGAGCTATGCTCGACAGGACGCTACAGTCATCTCCACAGGACGACGTGTGGATCATCAGTTGGAACTCCACATTTATCCTGGCGGCCGGGCTGGCTGGTGTCTCACGACGAAGATTCCCGTCAAAGACAAGTCCGGTGCAGTATGCGGTGTAGCCGGCATTTCCAGGGACTTGAACGCCCCTGGAAGCAAGCCCTCTGGCATGGCGGAGCTCGCGTCTGCTATGCGCTTCATCAAACAAAACTTCAAAACTAGCATCCGCATTGAAGACGTGGCGCGTCTTGCTGGGCTAAGCGTCTACCAACTTGAGCAGCGAACCCAAAAGATATTCCAACTTAGCCCTCTACAGCTCATCCATCGGATGCGGCTGGATGAAGCAACACGGATGCTGCGTGAAACCAAAAGCAGTTTGGCGGACATCGCGTTCGATACGGGCTGGTGCGATCAGAGCGCATTCACTCGGCACTTTTCCAGATACGTGGGCATGTCGCCAGGTCGGTATCGGGCTTTGCAAGCAGCAAAAAAGTAGGTGGAGCTATTTCCAGGGGTGGATGACCACATTCTGTCCTGTGCCACCGAGCTGACCTAACAATCGAGTAACTTCCTCTTTGTATTTCGCGAAATCCGGCACGCCCCGCGCAATGCCGGTGCCAGGGAAGACAATGTAAGTTACCGCAGGCATCGTAACTGCGCTCATGCGGCCAGATGCTTTCGGATTGATGGCACGAGCGAGCTTTTGGGAGCCCTCGCCCGACTTCGTCGTTGGTCCGGTATCACCGATCAGACAAGGATAGATCTTCCCTGCATGAATGACTGCCACAAAGTCTCCGACCTGCATTTCACCTGCCCACGTTTGTGGAATCACGATGAACGGGTCCGTGCTGGCAATGAGCGATCTCCGATGACGCAGATCAGATTCGTAGTAGCTAGCCTTTTTACTGATCGCAGTCAGGTAGGATTGAATGCTTTGCTGGAGGTCAGGCCACAAGGGATTGCGATCTGCCTTGGCCGCAGCATCGACCTGAGACTTGATGGTTCGGAGTTTGCCCAGGGTGTCCTGGTAGTAAGCAATGAAGGGACTCGTGGCGCTCTCGTCGGGCTTCTTCGCCCATGAGTAAGACAACAGCGGTTGGTAGCTTCTGGAGACACGCGCATCGTCGTAGTCCGAGAGCTTGCTCATTCTCACTGGGTCAGAGCCATCGGTATCGACATCCATGTCAGACACAAAAATCACAGCCCGTCGGCCAGTCTCGGTGTTGTGGACGTTCAGGACGGTGGCGGTATCAAAATACTGATGAGACGGCAGCAGATTACCTCCCTGAATGCTGCCAATCTTGGCTGAGTAGAGCTTCTCAAAGAGTGGTGAAGTCTCGGCTGTGGAAACCAATCTTTCTAGGCCAGGAAGCGCCTTCTTCAGACCCGGACTGAGCTTCTCAAGCTCGTCCATTTTTGTGAGTGGCTGCGGTTTGATCAAGCTTATCTTCTGCTCGACCCTGAGATAGAAGGGGTCCTCGGGACGCTTGATTTCAATCGTCACGGGGTCGCCCTTCACCCAACTCGGAACATTTGGAAACGTGACCTTCGGGGTCTCCGCATGTCCTGGAGCCACTGTCAGGAAGTTCATCAATGCGAACGCTGGCAACAGACTCCGTTTCATAGCTTAAGTTGTAGGCTCTATCGCAGATCGCCCTGTTCGATCACGGCGTATGCGTTGTGATTGTGGATCGACTCGAAGTTCTCAGCCTCAACTCTGAACCACTTAATGTCCGGGTGCGCTTTGGCGCGCACAGCGACATTACGGACGACATCCTCAACGAACACGGGATTGTCGTATGCCGCTTCCGTCACATACTTTTCGTCGGGGCGCTTGAGCGCAGAGTAGAGTTGGCAACTTGCTGAGGCTTCTACGAGTTCGATAAGATCCTCAATCCAAATCGGGCGTGTGAACCGAATGGAAAACGTCACCATTCCCCGCTGATTGTGCGCACCTCGGTCGCTGATCGCCTTAGAGCACGGGCACAGGGTTGCTACGGGCACCTCTACGGTGACCACAAAATCGATCTGATCATGCTCGGAATTCACCTCAAAGATCACGCCGTAGTCCAGGAGGCCCTTCGTTTGAGTTACAGGCGCGGCTTTGCTCCGAAAATAGGGAAACTTGAACTCCACATGAGCCCGTTCTGCATTCAAACGCTTCACGAGTTCTTTTGGCATAGCCGCGATGCCCTTCACATCCAGCACTTGACCATGAGCATGGAGAACCTCCACGAACCGGCTCATGTGTGTGCCCTTGTATTGATGAGGTAAGTCGACCGCCAACGAAACCACGGCCACCGTGTGCTGCTCATGCTGATCACGGTCCCGGATACGAAGCGGGAAGCGCAAGCTACGAACCCCCACCCGGTCAATAGCGATCTTCCGGTGGTCACGTTCGTTCTGGGTGTCTTTCAGGCTTGATGACATGTCTGAAGCGGAGAAAAAAATCCCACTGCCGAGCATTCAGCAGTGGGATGAAAGGGGACAACTACCTCAACTGAGGCCGCAGACTTCAGGGAAGAAGGTTGATAGCGCGTGCGCGCTTCACTTCCCGGACGATCTTACGGTGAATCCAAGCCGAAACGCCAGTAACGCGCCGTGGGATCAGTTTACCGGTCTCCGAGGTGAACTTGGCAAGAAGTTCCGGATTCTTGTAAGTTAGCTTGTCCACCGGAATGTCCATCCGACGGCGGGGCATTCGGCGGTTAGACTTGCGGAAAGCAATGAGGCGTTCTTTGGTTTTTGGTTGCATGTAACAGTAGGTGCTGAGCGCTTAGGATTAGCGGATTTCCCGGTGAAGCGTGCGCTTCTTCATGAAGGGATTAAACTTCACCTTCTCGAGACGGCCCGGAGTGCGGGTGCTCTTCTTGTTCCGGGTAGTGACGTAGCGGGAAGTCGGCAGGCCAGCGGCCTTGGCTTCCGTGCATTCGAGGGTAATGATCTCGCGAGGCATAAAAAAGGGGGCGTGAGAGTAGTTTACTCAGCGTTCTTGTCAACTGGTTCGCTCTCTTCTTCCGAAGAGTCGTCAGAATCGTCTGCAGCGTCATCCAAACCGAATAGGGACCGGACGGGACGGCGGAAGCGGCCACCCATGCTCTCGCGCTCGATTTTGGCTTGGCACTCCACGGTATACCGGGTGAACGGCAGGGCTTCCAGTCGCTCCTCAGGGATGAGCTTCCCGCTCATCTCACAGATGCCGTAGGTTCCGAGATCCAGACGCTTAAGCGCTTCATTGATCTCATAGAGAGAGTCTTGTTCCTGGCTAAGGAGGCTCAGAGCGAAGTCCCGGTCATAGGCATCCGAACCAGCATCGGCTTGATGCATTCCAAAAGCTGATGCCTCGCTGTCCTCAGGGCGAACGCGGAGGCTTCCCTCTGCAACGCTGTCCATTTGGTCCAGCAAGATGCTACGCAACTCAATCAGGCGCTGCTTCTGCTTCTTGTGGAAAGGGGTGACCTTCACCACACGAGGCACATCAATGGTCGCTCCGACTTCTTCCTGAGAAGTGCGGCGGACTGACTGAATGGGAGGCCCCGCATTGAACTTGGCGGAAGGACCCGCCACAGACGGGCCAGAAGAAGACTTTTTCGGTGCCTTGGCAGGTGCTGCGGCCACTGGTGTGGGCTTTGGTGCGGGCGCTGGCGCCTTAGCGACTGGCGCTGCCTTTGGAGCGGGGGCGGCTTTCGGCTCTGGCTTAGCTGCTTTTGCGGGCTTAGGGGCTGGCTTTGTGGCTTGAGGAGCTGGCTTGGCGACTTTTGTCGGTTTGGCTGCTGGTTTTTTGGCTGCTTTCGGAGCGGGTTTGGCTGGTGCCTTTTTTGGGGCGGGTTTGGAGGGGGCTTTTTTCACTTTGGGGGAAACTTTCGCTTTGGGCTTGGTCCCCTTAGAAGCCGGTTTCGCGCCAGCTTTAGCTTTTGGCTTGGCAGGCTTGGCCGGTTTGACAGCTTTCACTGCCTTAGCGGGCTTTGCCGGTTTTGCCTTGCTCGCAGGTTTTGCTGCTGGCTTGGCCTTGGAAACTGTCTTCTTCGGGGCGGGTTTTGCTGCTTTTTTAGGCTGCGGCTTGCCTGCCGGCTTCTTCTGCTTCGACGCGGGTTTTTTGGCGCTCGTTTTCACGGGTTTACTGGCCTTCTTAGGTTTTGGCTTTGCAGGCATAACGTGAGTCTTGAAGAGTTGATGCGGCTGATGATTTTACCCAGTCACCTGACCTCCCGGCCGGGCTGAAGGCAAAAATGAGCGCGGAGTCTGGCTTCTAATCACGAAAGGCGCAACTATTTATTCACAAGTGACTTTTTCCAGGGTCCTGTATTCACCCCAGACTTCGGGTTCGACTTGCCGGGGTCTTCGTGCCAGTCTCGCCCATTATGACACCTGCCATTGGCATCATTGGAGGCTCTGGCCTTTATGAAATCGAGGGTTTCACCCACCGTGAGGAAATCCGCCTGACAACGCCTTTCGGCGATCCTTCTGATGAACTTGTCGCAGGCGAGCTGGCTGGCCGACGAGTCATTTTTTTGCCGCGGCACGGTCGTGGACACCGCATTTTGCCGTCTGAAATCAATCATCAGGCCAATATTTGGGCACTTCGAAGTCTTGGAGTGCGCTGGATCATCAGTGTGTCAGCAGTAGGCAGCCTCAAAGAGCAATACCATCCTCGCGATGTGGTGCTGCCAGACCAGTTCTTCGATCGGACGAGCCGAAGAGAACACCACACTTTTTTTGGCCAGGGTGTTGTGGCCCACGTTTCCTTGGCGGACCCAATTTCCAACAGCCTCCGAGCTATCCTGGCCTCGGCTGCCGCCGCAGTGGGAGCCAAGGTTCATGATGGCGGCACCTATGTGAATATGGACGGGCCCGCGTTCTCCACGAGAGCGGAATCTAATACGAATCGCCACCTCGGCTTTGATGTCATTGGAATGACCAACCTCCCTGAAGCAAAACTGGCACGGGAAGCTGAGATCGCCCTCGCTACCCTGGCGATGATTACTGACTATGACTGCTGGAAGACGGATGAAGCTCACGTAACTGCCGAGGCCGTAATGTCCCATTTGCACGCAAATGTTGCGATGGCGAAAGCGATTCTACCGAAGGCGATTGCAGCCATCCCTGACACGCCAGACTGGCCCGAGCATCGTTCGTTGGACGGCGCGATCATGACAGCAAAAAATCTTTGGCCGGAGGTGACTATCAAAAAACTGGAGCCGATTCTCCAGCGATTTCTTTGTGTTTAATAAGATTTAGACTTTCCAAATCATTTTAGTCCCCTACTCTCAGAGATCGTGTCCCAAAAATCCATGTATCTTAGCATTTGGCTCGGCATCACCCTCTCCACAACGCAAACGGGCTGCACAGTGGGCAAGTTTGAGCTGCCATCGTTGCGTTCGTCATCCCCGATAGCGATTGCTCCAGCCACGCCTACGATGATGGAGCCATCGGCCCCACTGAATGCCAATGTAAACATTCCAAGCGTGCCGCCTCCAGGTGCTCGGGTGCGCTATTCTTCCGTCACCACGGATCAACCTGTGCTGGCGATGACTTTCGATGACGGACCCCATCCAGTTCACACGCCGAAACTCTTGGACATGCTGCGAGCGCGCAACATCAAGTGCACGTTCTTCCTTGTTGGGCAGCTCGTGCCACGCTATCCAGATATCGTTCGGCGCATCCTTGCCGATGGCCATGAGATCGGCAATCACACCTACACTCACTGCTCGCTTACTAGCCGTAGCGATGCACAGATCAGGACTGAACTACAAAAATCACAAGACGCCGTTTTGAGCGTAGCAGGCTATCGCCCTCGTTTGCTACGTCCACCGTACGGAGCAACCAACAGGCGTATTGAGCAATGGATATTCAACGAGTTCGGCTACTCCACAGTGATGTGGTCTGTAGACCCTCAGGACTGGAGAAAGCCCGGATCGTCGGTTGTCACTTCCCGTTTGGTGAATGGCGCTCACAAAGGTGCCATCATGCTTGCCCATGACATCCACGCGCCAACCATCACCGCAATGCCTGCGATGTTTGATCAGCTTTTGGCCAAGGGGTATCGTTTCGTCACTGTCTCCCAGTTGATGAACATCGAAAAAAGCACGATGCCACTGGGCGTGGTCATCCGCCATGCCGAGCCAGTCACTGACAACGCCGTCAGGACTGCAAGTAAGGCGGGCGGGTCTTGATTCACAAGACCAGACGCAAGGCTGAAGATGATTGGAGAAGAGTATTTTGACCTGCGCTCGCGGCTCGGCACGGACCTCTATACCCTGGCCTCGCTTGTGCGGGAGACAGGAGGCTCTGAGGAAGACATCCAGATCCTCGACAATCTGATTGCCTCTCTCAACGACCCCTTCGTGTTTGTCGTGGTCGGTGAGGTCAATGTTGGAAAATCAACGTTTCTCAATGCGCTGTTCGGGGCGGATATCTCCAAGACGGGAGTCATGCCCACGACGGACAAGATTTGCTTCTTCAAGTATGGCACCACCGTGCAACGCATGGCCATCTCTCCAACGCTGGATGAGTATCGAGTGCCGTGCGATTTCCTGAAGGATTTCCACATTGTTGATACGCCGGGCACTAACTCGATTGAGAACGAGCACCAACAGATCACCGAGCGGTTCGTTCCTTTGGCGGACCTGGTCATCTTTGTATTCTCAGCGATGAACCCCTGGGGTGCTTCGGCTTGGCACTTTCTAGACAAGGTGCACCGGCAGTGGCAGAAAAATATCCTCTTCGTGCTCCAGCAAAGTGATGTCCGCTCATCTGAGGAACTGGGGGTTATCCGCGACTATATGCGGCAGCTTTGCGTGCAGCGATTCCAACGTGAGTTCCCAATATTCTCGGTTTCGGGCAAAATGGCCTTCATGGCGCGCTCTTCTGGCATCGACCGCGAGCGCCTCATGGCGGAATCTGGCTTTCAGTCACTGGAAGCACATATCACTGAGGTGGTCATGCAGAGTCCAGCTCGCCGCACGAAGCTCCAGGCATCTCTGCGGCTCGCAAGCCACATTTTGGCACAGATCCAAGAGAAGACTCATGATGCCATCGCGCTTGAGCAGAAGCGAACAGACGTCGTCAACCAACTTGAGACCGAGCGCACGCTCCAAATGGCCCGCACACTGGCCAAGTTTGACGCCGCTTTGGACGCCACAGACCGCGACTTCCGCGATGCGGGACAAAGGATCGTCACCACGATGGCCGAACGATTCACTTTGGGTCAAACATTCCGTTCGTTAAAGAAAGACCAGCGCGTCCTACCCAACCTCGACCACAAATTGAATCAAGATTTGCTCAGTTCTTCCTCCGAGCGTTGGAAAAACATCGCTGTGACGCTGGATGATGATGTGCAGCGCTTTGGAGCCTTCGTTGCAAAACAATGGCTAGGCGAGCTATACCTTGCGCCTAAAACTGACCTGCCACCTGACGATCCAGTTCATGCTCATCGACGCTTTCAAGCCAAGATCGAGTCCGCTTTGCGTCGTCTCGTAATTGGAATCCGGATGAATGAAGTGCTGGAACCTGCGGCTGAACTTTCGTTACGCAGTGCACGTCGTATCCCCTGGCTAGCTGCAATCGTCGGGACCATTACTGCTCTGCTTCTCATCTTCTTTGGACCCGTGGCTGGTGGCTCAGCCCTGGCGCTAAGCGTCTTGTGGGTGGGAGTAGAGTTGCTCCGTCTGCGAGCAGCACTCCGGCGCGCGATTGGTGATCTGAGTGGCCTTTTCGAATCAGCGCGACCACTATTGCGAACCATGATCAAAGATCAGATCAGTGAGGAAACGACGTCGGCATTCGCACCGTATGCAAAGGTGCTGGAGCGCCCCGCTGAACAAGAAGTCGATCTCCACGGACGAGCAAGCCAGTTGAAGGTATTGCAAGAGTCACTCCACAGTGTAGGAGAGGCTTTGCGCACGCAACTTGCCGCACCTCCCAGATGAACAATCTTAGTCCTGTCAGCCGAATCATCCGTCACCGTCGGTCCGTCAAGCCAGTGGACCTGGATGTAGCGCGTGACGTGAGTCGCGCTTTGCTGGAACACATTCTAGAAGACGCAATCTGGGCTCCAAATCACGGTATGACCGAGCCCTGGCGCTTCGTGGTGTTCGGAGGAAGCAAACGTGCCGCCTTGGCTGACGCACTTCAGAGCATTTATCGCTCAACAACCCCACCTACTGACTTCCGTGAGGACAAGTTGGAAAAACTTGGTCAGAACCCGTTACTAGCTCCAATCGTCATCGCCGCTTGCATGATCCGCAGTAGTGGCGGGAAGATTCCAGCTTGGGAGGAGGAGTCTGCGGTGTCCTGCGCCATTCAGAATCTAATGCTAAGCGCTACCGCCGAGGGACTTGCTACTTTCTGGTCATCGCCGCCGTTACTAAGTACGAGCGAGCTTAAGTCCTGGCTTGGCCTCACTGAGCCCGACAAATGCTTGGGCCTCATTTACCTCGGCTGGCCAAAAGCGGAACTGAATCCTCCGAAGAGCATTCGTAAACCTTTGTCTACTTGCGTAGAATGGCATCAATGATGGATACGCTAGAAGCCTGGTTGAGTTCCATCGACTGGAACCTCATCGGCGTATGGACGTTGACCATCTGTCTGCTGGTCGTCGGCGTGATTGGCGCGGTGATTCCATTTCTTCCGGGGCCGATGCTGCTTTTTGTAGCCGGTGTGTTGCACACGTTACTGAGGCCCGAAAGTGCCATGAGCCCGTGGGGAATCGCTCTGTTGGGCCTCCTCCTCGTTGTCGCCTACGTTGTTGACTTTGCCAGCAGCGCAATGGGTGCCAAATGGTTTGGCGCAAGCCGCTGGGGCGTGGCAGGCGTCATCATTGGAGGTGTCGTTGGAATGTTTTTTGGTATCCCAGGATTGTTAGTGGGACCTGTGGTCGGCGGGCTGAGCTTTGAGATCTTCTTGGCCAAGCGAGACTGGCGGTCGGGGGTGAAGAGCACGTGGGGCAGCGTCGTGGGCACCGGAGTAGGCCTTGCAGTGCGACTGGCACTGAGTCTGGCCATGGTCATCGTGTTCCTCATTGATACACTTTGGTGGTGAGGCATGAAACCCCGTATGCTGGCTATTCGTCTGGCGATTGCGGCACCACTCGCTTGGCCGCAGTGGCTTGATGCGCAGATTACCAGTGCCAAAGAAGTACGGGCACTAAGCGCTGAGGCTGCGGAAATGGAGCAAGCCGTCAAATTGGAAGCCACCGTGATTTTTGTCGACCTCCCCGCCACGGTCTTCGTGCAACAAGATGGGGCCGGTACTTTTTTGCGTTTCATCCAGGTACCTCAGGCTATCAAACCGGGAGATGTAGTGCTCGCAGAGGGCTTCACCTTCCCTGGCCTATTCGTTCCTGGCATCAAAGTATCAAAATGGCAGGTGCTACGGCATTCAGAAATGCCTCCTGCTGTGCCAGCTACACCCGACGATCTACAAAGTGGTCGGTTTCACTATCAGCTAGTCAGTATTGAGGGCGTAGTGCGCTCTGTTCTTCCACTTGATGAAGATAAGTCGGTTGTCCGCCTCGCTGTCGGAAGCCGCATCATTGAGGTTCGAGTAGATGAACAACCTTTAGACCTTACTGACCATGTAGTCAGAGTCACAGGATTGGCTGCCGGAAACATCAACAACGTCCGCCAACTCGTTAATCCCTACGTGCGAGTGGCCCGCTGGTCGGAAATCGCTACCGTGTCTCCAGCGCGCCCTCTAGAGTCTCTTCAACCTCTAAAACCTTCTGATCTGCTCAAGTTCGACGCCGACGGCAACACGGCAGAGCGAAGAGTGAGGGTTGAAGGCATGGTCTCGGCGATATTTGGCGACAAATCTTTGTTATTTCTTCAGGACTCAGAAGGCTCTATCGCCGTAGCGATGCCTGTTGGAGCCCAAGCAAAGATTGGGGATGTCATCCGAGTGCCTGGATTTGCGACCATGGATCGTTTCACTCCTACGCTTGCGGACACGGGGCCAATTGAGGTCACACAGCACGGCACCGAAGAGTTGGCTCCGTGGCCTGTGGCCATGTCCTCAATGTCTAAAACGGTGCGTGACGGCGGCCTCGTTACCCTCACCGGTAGGGTAGTGGACACTTACCGCAGCGATCTCGGCGAGAGCATTCAATTGGAACAAGACGGTGTGCGTGTGATTGCCATCGCACCCCGTGGTCTTCAAACTGAGATTGCCCCCGGCCAGCAAGTTAGCCTCACCGGCATCGCACGCGTTCAGTCCGTGGTGGGAAAGGGCTACAATGCGCTCCCCGATGCATTTCATCTGTGGCTCAGATCCCAAAATGATGTGCGTGTAATCAGCGAGCCCTCACCGTGGACCACAGGCATGTTGCTTAAAATACTGGGTATCGCAGCAGTGATGGGGATGGGTGGACTCGTCTGGATCTATCTGCTCAAACGGCAAGTCACACGATTGCAGGATCGCGTGCGCCACGAAGCCGTCCTTGAGGAGCGCCAACGGATCGCTAGAGAGTTCCACGACACCTTGGAGCAAGAACTAGCGGGCCTGTCTCTCCGTTTGGATGCTGCTACTTCAAGGCCATTGGATGACAAAGCGCACGCGTTGCTCACAACCTCTCGAAATCTTATCACACGCGTCCAAGTTGAAGCACGCAATCTCGTTGCAGATCTTCGCCAAGACTTGGATCAGCCGCTCAATCTTGAAGATGCCCTGATCGAACTAAGCCATCAGCACGTTCCGCCCGCTCCAATCCTCAAGGTCGAAACCACTGGGACGAGTCATACCCTACCTCAGCATGTCGTGCATCATTTACGAATGATCGCCCAAGAAGCCGTGACTAATATACTAAAACATGCACACGCCTCTAACGTTATGCTTCGTCTGCACGGCACACCGGGAACCGTAATACTAGAGGTCGAAGATGATGGGATTGGATTCTCAACCATCGACGGTAATCCACCAAGCGCATCTGGTCACTTTGGGTGCGTTGGCATTCGTGAGCGTTGCCAACGTATCGGAGCCAAAGTCACGTGGAGGAGCCAACCCGGCAAAGGAACAACACTCCAGGTAACCCTTCCCACATGACACAAATCAAGATCATCATCGTAGATGACCACTTTGTGGTTAGAAGCGGACTCGTTGCGTCACTCGAACTTGAAGACGATCTGCGGGTCGTGGCAGAGGCTGACTCTGGAGAGGGCATCATCGCTCTGTATGACTCCCACAGGCCAGACATCGTTCTGCTAGATCTTCAGCTTCCTGGAACCAACGGAATCGAAGTCTGCCGAAACCTCCGCTCTGCAAGGCCGATCGCAAACGTGCTCATCTTCTCTACCTTTGCTCGGGACGACGAGATCGCGGCGGCGCTTGCTGCTGGCGCACTCGGTTACCTTCCAAAATCAGCCTCGCGAGCAGAGTTACTCAAGGCCATTCATGCTGTGGCTAGTGGCAAACGCCATCTGACCGCCGACATTGAAGCTCAACTCGCCAAAAGGCAGGCACTACCGGAGATTACGGCCAGAGAACGCGAAATCCTAGTTCGCATCACCAAAGGTATGGCCAACAAAGAAATTGCAGCTGACCTCGGTATTGCCGAGGATACCGTGAAGAGACACGTTAGCAGCATTCTGGACAAACTTCAGGTCAATGACCGCGCCCAAGCCACCGCAGAGGGCATCCGAAGAGGGCTAGTGAGCACATAGAGAGCGTCTGTGGACATCACGTAAATCGTGAACAAGGATACGGGATGAGTCAGGCCAAGCAACCTTCCATCATCATCTGCGCGCTCTCCACGCTTTTGGCTTTCAGCAATGCCGGAGAAACTCGCGTGAGCATCTCGGGCGAGGACTTCTTGATCAACGGAGCCAAAACTTACCCTGGGCAATCTTGGAAAGGACATCGGATTGAGGGCCTACTGATGAACTCACGCATGGTGCAAGCCACGTTCGATGATTTGAATCCAGAAACAGTCAAAAGATGGGCTTACCCGGACACCGGCAAATGGGATGCGAACCGAAATACCCGCGAGTTCATAGCCGCCATGCCAGAGTGGAAGGCTCACGGCCTGCTAGCCTTCACCATCAATCTCCAAGGCGGATCGCCTGAAGGATACTCCAAAAATCAGCCCTGGGAGAACTCCGCGTTTAGTCCAGACGGAACTCTGAGGACTGCCTTTATGGACCGCACACGCCAAGTTCTTGATGCTGCGGACAAACTGGGAATGGTCGTCATCCTTGGCTATTTCTACTTCGGACAAGACCAGCGATTTACCACTGAAGCAGCTATCGTCAAAGCAACAGACAATGCTACTCAGTGGTTACTGGATGGTGGATGGACTAACGTCCTTGTGGAAGTTAACAATGAAACCAACGTCAAGTATGACCACGAGATTCTCAAACCAGGGCGCATTGTTGAACTCATCCGGCGCGTCAGGTCAGCCAAAAAAGGTGAAAGGCGCCTGATGGCGGGCACCAGCTACGGTGGAGGAAGGATTCCCGATGCCGAAGTGGTTGCGGAGTCCGACTTTGTCCTGCTCCACGGCAACGGCGTGACTGATCCATCGAAAATCACACGAATGGTTGCCGAAACTCGCGCATTGTCCGGTTACACACCAAAACCGATTCTGTTCAATGAAGACGACCACGAGGGATTTGAGCGCGAAACAAACAACCTAACTTCATCGGTGGCCGCTCATGCTTCATGGGGATGGTTTGACTTTCGACGCAAAGGAGAACCACAAAACGAAGGGTATCAGTCGCCTCCAGTCGATTGGGGCATCGGTTCCACTAGAAAGAAGGCATTCTTTGGCAAACTGCGCGAGATAACGGGCGGCCTACGGTGACAATTGTCACTTGCCCTTGGGCTGAAGCGGTAGTGTGATGGCATTAACAACCTGTCCGCGTCATGGCCAAAAAGCAGACCAAGAACATAAAGATCACAAAGCCAAAGCTGAGTTCCAAGCCATTTTGGGTCGGATTTGATCTAGGCGGCACAAAAATGCTCGGATGCGTTCTGGATGAGAACTACAAGGTTCTATCTTGCGCACGCAAGTCGACGAATGGCAGTGAAGGCTCGGCCAAGGGAACGAAGCGCATTATTGCTGTCATTGAGGAGGCCATCAAACTGGCCGCGGTGGATCCTAAGAACCTTAAAGGTATCGGGATTGGTTGCCCTGGACTGGTAGATCCAGCCAAGGGAATGCTTTTGCGCGCGCCAAATCTCGGCTGGCAAAACGTCCCTCTCAAGAAGCTCATTGGGCAGCGATTCAAGTGTCCAGTGTCAGTATTGAACGACGTCGATGCAGGAACTTATGGAGAGTATGCGCTAGGAGCCGGAAAAGGGGCGCGCTCTGTCCTAGGTGTCTTCCCAGGAACGGGCGTGGGAGCGGGTTTTGTGTATGATGGCAAGCTAGTGCACGGCAAAGCCATCTCGTGCATGGAACTGGGCATGATTTTGCTGCCAGGCACCCACCTCGGAGCCAGTGTACCGGGCACGGTGCCCCTGGAAGATTTGACCAGCCGTCTTGCCCTTGCCGCCCAATCTGGAGTGGCCTGCTACCGTGGACAGTTGCCGGAACTGGATGAAAAGACCGGTGGCGCTCTCCGACAGATACGCAGTAAAGCTCTCGCATCTGCAGTGAAGAATGGCGATGAAGCTGCTGTGCTCATGTTTAACAACTCCTTACGGTATCTAGGACTCGGAGTGGCCATCGTCGTTAACCTTTTTGCTCCTGATAGGATCGTTCTAGGTGGTGGACTGGTTGAGGAGATGCCAAGCCTCTACATCGAGACGCTGAAGGCAGAAGTGGAGCGCTTTGCACTCCCTGCCCTAGCCAAGGGCGTGAAGTATGTTGTTGCCAAACTTGGGGGAGACGCCGTTGCGATTGGTGCGAGCGCGCACCAGCGCACCTTTGGAGGAAAATAGCGGGCAATGAAATCTCAAGAGCACGAAACCGCCGTTATATACCTCGGCGCGGCATCTATGTCTCTCCTCATCGCACAGCGCGATGGCGATGGTCTGATCGTGAGCGAGTTTCTCGACAAACCAGTACCTCTCGCCAGCGACATCTTCCGCACTGGAACAGTGGGGAGAACGACGCTTGAACAAGCAGCATCGGTTCTGAAAGACTTTGCCAAAACGATTCGAGAGTACTCCATCCAGCCGGAACACGTAACGTTGTATACCACCAACATTCTGTCCGAAGCACCCAACCCCGAGGTTTTCCTCAACAGGCTCCAAGTCGCCTCTGGTTGTGCCGTTCACCTGCTGGACGAAGGCGACATGACCCGGTTAATCTACCTCGCGGCACTCCGGCAGCTAAACGCCACACCAAAGCTTGGCGAGGGCATGACGCTCGTGTCTCACATTGGGCCGGGCAATACCCGCGCCATGTACTTTAAAGAAGGACGAATCGCAGCCTACGCCAGCCACCGATTGGGAATCTTTCGGGCAAGCGAGGCCGTAGCAGCGCTAGACGTTGCCGAGCGACCGCTGCAACTGATGCACTTGGAAGAGCAGATCAAAGGTGTGGTGGACCACTTGGCTCAGGACTTTAGCGGCCTGCCCGTAGAGCACCACCTTGCCATCGGAGCGGAGATTCAGAGTGTGGCACCTCATATTGAGGCCCCCAAACATGGCTCTTGCGCCATCAAGGAGAAACAATTGGCAGCGTTCACTGAGAAACTTGCAGTCCTCAATCCAGACGAACTCGTGCGGCAATTGCATGTTCATTACAGCGGAAGCGAGGGCATTGTACCCGCATTGCAAACTAACTTGGCACTGGCACGTCGCTTCGGTGATGACGTTGTTCATGTGCCTGCTTCAGATTTTCAAAAAGATCTGATGTTGGACTTACTTAATGACGACGCACTCACCAGCGGGTTTGCCGAAGAGATCGTATCGTCTGCCCGCGAGGTAGCGAAGAAGTTCAAGGTGGACCAAAAGCATGCTGAGCACGTAATGAGTTTCGCTCAGCAAATATTCCGAGAGTTAAAGCACCTCCATGGCCTAGGGCCAAAACATGAATTGTTACTCCGCGTGGCTGCTATACTGCATGAAGTAGGCATGTTTGTGAGCGCGCGCGAACATCACAAGCATAGTATGTATTTGATTCAGAACACGGAGTTGTTCGGCATCAGCACCGAGGACCGCATCACCGTGGCTCTGTTGGCCCGCTACCATCGACGCTACAACCCCGAGCACAATCACCCGCATTTCTCAGAACTGTCCCGTGATGAAAGGATGGTGGTCTTCAAACTAGCAGCTATCCTACGTCTCGCAGATGCACTAGACCGCACGCACTCTCAACGTATCCGGAGCGTCACTCTCCGCACCAAAGGCAATCGTCTGCTCATCACGACAACCGGGGTTAGTGATAGCGCCATCGAACAGGCAGCAATCAATGGTAAGTGCGACCTATTCCGCGAAATCTTCGGTTATGAAATCTTCCTCACCAAAGCGTAACCCGGTCGTCAAACGACCTCCACCCATCAACGAAGCAGCGTTTCTCAATCGTGAGTTAAGTTGGCTGGCATTCAACGAGCGCGTTCTTGATGAAGCAGCACGACACACACTTCCGGCCCTCGAGCGAGCTAAGTTTCTTGCGATTACTGCATCCAACCTCGACGAGTTTTTCATGGTCCGGGTCGGTGGGCTGCAACTGCTGAAAGAACAAGGCATCCGTACCAAGGATGACAGCGGATTGACTCCAACGGAGCAGTTAAAGCGCATCGAAGACCGCGTCAGATCGTTCATTGAGCGCCAATACGCGATTCTTAACGGTGAACTGATTCCAGCGCTTCAAACGTCGGGAATCAAACGCGTGCGCCCGTCTGAACTGACACCCCTGCAACGCACGGCCCTGCAGGAATACTTTTTAGAACAATTGTATCCAGTCATCTCTCCGATTGCGATTGATCTTGAGCACCTACCAGCCATTCCCGCCTTGCAACTGGCTGTGCTCTGCCATGTGGAATCGATGGATGGCGACAAAAAAACTGGGAGGGAAGTGCTATTCTCGATCCCGCCGGTCTTCGAACGTCGCATTCCCGTCCCAGATACCGAGAGCGGCACCTACCACTACATCAACATTGAGGACTTGCTGGAGCATTTCCTACACCACTATTTCCCCGCTGATGAGATCTCGGGGGTTCTGCGTTTTCGATTGAGTCGCAATACCGACATTGCCCTTGCCGACGAGGGCGCTTTTGATCTCGCATCTGAAATGGAAGAGCTTCTGGAAGCACGAACGACCAGCCCTGCCATCCGTCTCGAAATCGAAACAGGCGGCGATAAAAATCTCGCTAACAGCCTGAAGAAACTCACCGGCGGGAAAGCTCAGATGTATCTCATTCCGGGCGAACTTGACCTGCGAAACTACATGTCTCTCGCCTTCATCAGCGGATTCGACGATCTTAAGGTGAGCGCATGGCCACCTCAGCCTAGTTCAGCCATTGAACCTGGTGAGAGCATTTTTACTGCAATAAGACGTAAGGATCTACTGCTCCATCACCCATTCGAGTCTTTTGATCCTGTGCTTCAATTGGTTCAAGAGGCCGCAACTGATCCTGATGTAGTAGCGATCAAACAGATTCTTTATCGCACGGCAAAGAACAGTGAAATCATCTCTTCACTCATCCAAGCTGCCAACTCGGGCAAACAAGTGACGGTGCTAGTTGAACTCAAAGCCCGGTTCGACGAAGCCCGCAATCTTGAGCGTGCCGAGGAGTTGTTGCAGGCGGGCGCCCAGATTACCTACGGGGTGCGAGGCCTAAAAACTCACGCGAAGATCTTGATGGTAATGCGTCGTGAAGGTGGACGTATGATGCGCTACTGCCATTTTGGAACAGGCAACTACAACGAAAGCACCGCCCGGCTTTATACCGACGTCAGCTACCTCACATGCAGGCCTGACTATGGCGCCGATGCATCTGCGTTTTTCCACACCGTAACCGGTCGCTCTCGGTTCCAGCATTTCGATAAGTTAACGATGGCGCCATTCGGTATTCGAGAGCGATTGATTAGCCTCATCGAAGGTGAAATTGACCGCGCCATCAAGGGCGAAACTGCTGAGATCATGCTGAAGATGAACGCTTTGGAAGACCGGAAAATGATCGAGGCGCTTTACCGTGCGTCGCAAGCGGGTGTAAAGATTCGGATAAATGTGCGCGGGATTTGCTGCCTCCGTCCGGGCGTTGAAGGGCTAAGCGACAACATCAAGGTCATCAGCATCATTGACCGCTATCTTGAACATGCACGCGTCTTCTACTTCCGCCGCGGCGGATCTCCTGCCGTGTTGATTGCGAGCGCGGACTTTATGAGGAGGAACCTTTCCAAACGGGTGGAACTGCTAACTCCCATCGAAGACAGTGCTGCACGTAAACGACTGATTCAGATTCTGGAAACGACATTCAGCGACAATGCACAAGCAAAAGAGCTGAAGGCAGACGGAACATACGAAGCCGTTAGCCTTGATGGACGCGGCGTCAGGAGCCAAGAGGTGTTTGCAAAAGAAGCTAGCAAGCGCGCGCGCGCAACCAGCAGCACTCCTGACGTCCTCGTTCCGCACCTCCCAAAAGTGGGAGAGAACACTTAACGCCCAGTTCTCCTTCTGCGCCTGAGCGATCTCATCGCAAGGGCGCATCCAAGCATGAGAACGGCTGTGGGTTCTGGTACCGCAGCAGTCTGGATGTCGTAGGAAGGTGGTTCTGCCGTATAGTCGCCAGGGCCGCGATCACCGTTGAGCCCTCCGATGACAGTTTCATCCTCAGCAGCGGTGTTCACTCTCCAATCGTATGGTAAAGCCGACTGGTCACCAGCTGCTGGCATCAACCACGTGGTGCTACTTGAACCACCAGTTCCCAGCCCTGAGATCAAGGCCCACTCAGACCCTTGATGGAACTGCTGACTGTTGTAAACCCAAATGTAAGCACGCTCTCCGGGATTGAATAGGTTGCTTCCAGAGTATGGAGAGTCGCTGTGACCAAACTCATCCAAAGTGGCCTCCGAGGAGAAGTATTGATTCGTGCTATCCCAACCATCACCCGCCACTGCACGGTCGAATGTCTTCCAATTGGACGCCCAATCCGTGCGATTGAACATCGTTGGCACGAATGAGCCAAAAGTACCCAACTCAAACACAAAGCTGTCATCCAATGTGGTGCCGTAACTGGTGAAAAGCTCTCCTTCGGTAACGCCTCCCCATGAAATGGTGTGTGCGCGGCTACTGACGACAGGGAATGCCAGCAGTGTTATTGCGATGAGGATTACATGCAGTTTCATAAATGCAGGGTGGGGATGAGTTGCCGGATTCGACCTAATTGTCATCATGGTGTCCATGGAAGCGGCATCGTGTAGGTTGGTTTAGCAGACTGTATCTTGAAGAACGTGGCATGCAGCGACTTGAAGATCGGGCTCGCGTTCAACGGTTGCAGGGTGACATCTGACTCACTTGACCACCGCGGTACGCCCCCAAGAAGCAAGTAAGCCGTGGCTCGATAAGCATTGCTGCCCGGCTGAGTATCACCGACCCAATGAAGAACTTTGTCTGCATAGGATGGGTTTCTGCTCGGTCCAAAACCCGTCGTCGTGGACATCGCTCGTCCATCGGGGCTCTGATCCATCGGCCAGCCTCCTCCGACTAAGGTCGAACCCAACGGAAGTGGTTGCACGTAGTCATTCGTCCTCACCTTGCCAACGAATACCGAAGACACAGCAGACTTCTTGGGATGCACAAAAAGCCCTGCACCAGAAGGAATGATGGTTCCTGCGGCATCATTGAGATTGATGTCCGAAGAGAGTACCCACTTTGGACTTCCTCCATTCCGGTAAAGCCAATAGACCTGGAAGATGGTCCCGTTGTGCATGAGTATCCGATCGGCCAGAGCTGGGTTGTTGTCGTGACCTGGGAATGAGGCCGCGGGCAGCAGCGACCCGATAGTATGATGACGGCACAGCAGGAAGTGTGACCCCGATAGACCGGGTTGCACAGTCTGGAGAGTGCTGCGTGCATTTGCGCTGTCGATGGCAATGCTCACCGGAGTAGTGCCCGCTTCATTGACTTCGAGACGGTGCCCCTCGTAGGGTCCATCAGTTATCTCGAGATAATACTGCGCCCCTGGCACAAGATTGGCGACAATCGAGGCGCTGCCTGCTGAGGTGGTGCAGTCAACGACATCTCCTGCCACCGCTTCGATTTCACCACTCATCACTGGGCAAGAGAAGTACGGCATGGAGAACGTTGCGCATGTTACACCGAACGTGCGCTTGCTAAAGCCAACGGGCGCGGTGGTCGCTTGAGTCACCGGGGCAGACAGGGATACTTTTACCCGCAAGAATCCCTGCCCTGACGCAAAAGCGGGAAGCGCATCGATACCTGCAAAGGTTACGGTCGTGGTGCCGTCGACGTTCGGGGAACTCGTAGAAGGCCAAGCCACATCCACCCAACCCCCTGGGCTCGCTGACAGGGCAGACAAAGACTGTAGCGTGTAAGTTACGCCCTGGATGCCCGTCACCGTCCGCAGTTTTGCATCCACAGTGTTACCTGGCTGCCTGACTAATTGCAGCGGACAACTTCCATTGACACCTGTTGCCGGTGGATAGCAGAAAGCAAACTCTTCTAAGTTGGTCGTCCCATCAGAGTCAGGATCGTCACCGGTTCCGTTGTCTCCAGATAGCGGGTTGGCGTATTGCCAGGCCACAAACGACGAAGGTTTGATCTCTACGAGCGGAATATTGTTGTTAATGATAAATGGGTCGCCCGAGGTCAGGTCAAAGGTGAAGTAGTAGGGATTGCCTGGAGCACTATAGTCTGTGAGATAGCCTTGGCTGGAAGGATTTTCGGAGGAACCAAGAGCCACTGGCCCCGGCACAGCCGGTGGATCATAACTGGCGCCTGCCACTGGGCGACTTGGGTCGATCATGTAGCCAAGTGGTGGAGTGTAGGTGATGGTATAGGTCCCCGTAGTGCCGTCAGTGACAAAGCTGTATTGCCCCGTGGATCCGTCCATCAAAATAGTCACCGAACCAGGGCCGCTGACGCTAATGCTCCCGCCAGGGATGATTTGCCCATTCACCGGCGAATAGGCATATCCATGTGGGTCCACAGCATCAAGGAAGTTGTTGTCGGTGCGATTCACGTCTTTGATCAGCACCTTGATCAGGTTATCGTTGGCAGACTCTGTGTCTGCTGTGCTGCTGGCAGTGACGGGATCGGTTTCCTGCACAAAATACGTTCCGTTAGGTAGGCCCAGGAAGACATAGTTTCCGAGGCCATCCGTCAATGTGGTATCGAGCAGAGTATCAACACCTGGTTCAAAAGTACCACTGCCGTTAGAATCCGCAAACAACCGAATCGTCACGTTCGGCACGGGTTGATCGTTATCCGAGAAGTTTGCGTCAGCATCAAAGTCATCTCTCACCTGACCAGAGATCGAGTAAAGCCCCTCAGTCTCAAGGAATCCAAAGTCCAACGTGGTTTCTGTTTCGCCTGCCATGACGAGGAAGACCGGACTGTATACAGGTCCTGTAGTTGTAGACTGGACTCCATTATCATCACCGTCCTCTCCGTTGTCTAGCTCGTCAGTTACGGTTGACGACAGAGGGTAAAGCACTGGCGGAGCTAAGATGCGCAATTGATAACTACCAGGCCGGATGCCTGTGAATGCGTAAGCACCACTCCCGTCGGTTACTGTTATGGTGGACTGAACGCCTGACGTTAGTGGATCAGAGTCGATCGAGTTGCCCAAATCGTCCAGCAGTTCAATGGTTACACCAACAATGCCGGTCTCACCGAGATCGCGCACACCATTGTTATCGATATCATGCCATACAAGGTTGCCAATGCTGGCCGGTTCTTCGACAAGGAAGTCATTCCCATCGTCAGTCTCGCCAGCTGCAATCGTCACGGCTATCATGCGGTTGCTAACATTCGCATCCGAAGAGTCATCTTGCGCATCCGTTCGATCTCCTTCAAGCACATGCAGGGTGTCAGGCACTGGCTCGACAATGACTACATAAGAACCAGGTGGCAGTTGCCCGCTTGAGTAGCTCCCAGAGGCATTTGTCATAATTGGCCCAATAGCCAAAGTGCCATCCGAAGGATCACCATCGCCATTTGGATCGGAGTAAATATTGATCGTCGCTAGATTCACTCCCGAATCAGGGAGATCGTCGTTGTCTGTGTCTTTTGCTACACTCCCCTCAATGAATCCTGGGATAAAATAGCCATCATTTCCGGCATGGGTGGTCTGTGCTGCAACAGCAATCACCAAACCAGGGTCAGTGCCCTCGGTCTGCACGCCCCCAGCAGGAAACTCAGTGTCCGCATTGTCAATATCGATGGCGGAGACACCTGGCGGTACTGTAGCACTCCAGTTGCCTGAAGAGTCCGTAGTGACTGTTTGACTGTTGCCATTCGAGTCGACAACAAACACGTCGATATCAGCTAGGTCAGGTTCGCTGGAGTCTTGTGAACCATTGCCGTTCACGTCCAGATAAACATGACCGGAGATTTCCGCCGGGCGATAGTATCCATCAACTCCTCCGCTCAGACTGGCTCCAGCCACGGCAACGACCGTGCCGGGATTTGTTCCCTCGGTTTGAATCGCCCCGGAAGGGAAATCTGGATCAGACTCCATCACCAAGACAGAAGTGTTGCCAGGTGGCACCTGAATCGACCAGTTGCCGTCCAGGTCGGTCTCAATGATGTGGGTTTGAAGATTGCTGTCGGTCACTTCGACAGAAATTGCAGCTAGGTCAGGCTCACCAGAATCCTGAATCCCATTGCCATTAGTGTCGAGATAGACATGCCCGGTAAGCGTGGCTGGGACGAAGTATCCGTCTATGCCTCCATTGGTTGTCTGTCCAGCCAGTGCGACGATCGACGTTGGATCGTCTCCCTGCGTGTGAACGGCACCTGCCGGATAATCAGGGTCTGCCTCGTCGACATTCACCGAAGTTGATCCAGGTGGTAGGCTAGCCGTCCAAGCTCCATCGGGTCCTGTCGCAACCACCATACTGCCGCCATTTGCATCGGTAATGATGAGATCGACATTCGGCAGGTCTGGTTCTGCAATGTCCTGTAGGCCGTTTCCATTCACATCCAGATACAGATTGCCAGTGACGATTGCGGGGATGAAGTAGCCATCTATTCCCGCATCGACACTTACGCCAGCAAGAGCAGATACCACTCCTGGGTCACTCCCCTGTGTTTGGCTCGACCCTACAGGAAACTCGGGATCAGCATTGTCCACATCCACTGTCGTGATGCCTGGCGGAACAAGGGCCAACCAGTTTCCTGATGAATCTGAGGTCACCGTCTGTGAGTTTCCATTCGAGTCACCGATCAGCACATCTACGTTAGCGATATCTGGTTCCCCCGGATCTTGGTCTCCATCACCATTGGTATCCAAGTAGAGGTGACCGAAAATCGTAGCGGGGACAAAATACCCGTCGTCACCACCATCATTGGTTACACCCGCCAAAGCATTGATCACGGTGGGATCATCTCCATCTGTCTGAATGCTTCCCGCTGGGTAGTCAGGGTCAAACTCGTCCACCTTGATGGAGGTAACGCCAGGAGGAACCAGCACGGACCAGTTTCCGCTTCCATTCGTTGCGATCAGATGATCAGCCCCACCAGAGTCCGTCACAGTCACGGTGACATTGCTCAGATTAGGCTCTCCTAGATCCTGGGCTCCATTTCCGTTCACATCCAGATACAGATGCCCCTCCAGGATAGCTGGTATGTAGTAACCATCGTAGCCAGCATCCGATACGCTTCCCACCACAGCGGTGACGGTCGTAGGATCCGCCCCGTCAGTCTGAATACTGTTTACTGGGAAATCTGGATCCGTCTCATCCACATTTGCAACTGTCTGTCCGGGAGGAACACTTGCTACCCAGATACCGTTTGAATCGGACGTTACCGTTGAGGTCACGCCATTTACATTGGTGACGAGCACATCCACGCCAGCAATGTCCGGTTCGCCTGGATCCTGGTCACCGTCACCGTTCGTATCTAGGTAGAGATGCCCAGTGACACTCGTCGGGAAGTAGAAGCCATCCACACCGGCAGAAACGGAAGTAGCAGCAACCGCAATCACTCCAGACGGGTCATCGCCTTCGGTTTGAGTACTTTCTACAGGATACTGCGGATCCGCCTCAACGATCTTCGCCGTGGTGGTTCCAGGGGGGACATTGACGCTCCAGTTTCCTGATGGGTCGGTGGTAATGGTTTGCTGCAGGTTGTTTACATCGGTGACAATAACATCCACGTCAGCAAGATTTGGTTCGCCTAAGTCCTGAGTTCCATTGCCATTTACGTCAATATACAGATGGCCGGTCACCGTAGCCAAGATCACATAGCCATCGACCCCGGCGCTTATGGCAACGCCCGCGACAGCAAAGACAGTTGTCGGATCGGACCCCTCTGTTTGGGCCGCAGAAGCTGGGAACTGCGGATCAAGTTCATCGACATTTGCAACCGTCATGCCAGGTGGAACATCTAGCGACCAGTCGCCTGCCGAATCTGTCTCAACGATATGAATGACGCCGTTGGCATCAGTAACAATCACGTCCACATTTGCGAGGTCTGGCTCACCAGGGTCCTGCTGCGCATTTCCATTTGTGTCCACGTAGAGGTGTCCATTGACCGTGCCGGGGAGGAAGTAACCGTCGATTCCAGCGCCTGTAGATGCGCCCGCCACGGCAGTCACCACGGTGGGGTCATTCCCTTCAGTCTGGATTACTCCCGAAGGCAACTGTGGATCACTGTTCACTACATTCACTGATGAAGCGCCTGGTGGAACACTGGCAGACCAGTTTCCATTTGGGTCAGTCACGACTGTTTGAACGGCATTGTTCGCATCCGTGATCTCGATGTCGAGACTGGCTAGATCGGGTTCGCCAACGTCCTGGTCGCCATCGCCATTCGTGTCTAAGTAGACGTGTCCAGTAATGGTCGCCGGAATGAAGAATCCGTCATTACCCGCGGAGACCGTGCTATTTGCCACAGCGACAGCAGTTGAAGGGTCAAGCCCATCTGTCTGCACGACCCCTGTTGGCATATCCGGGTCACTGTTCTGGACATCAATCGTAGTTAACCCTGGCGGCACTGTGGCCGACCAGTTGCCAGAAGCATCCGTGCTGACCGTCTGAGGATTGCCATTTGAGTCGGTGATCTGCACGTCCACCTGACCTAGATTTGGCTCTCCCGAATCTTGATTTCCATCTCCGTTCACGTCCAGGTAGACATGTCCTGTCAATGTTCCCGGCACATAGAAGCCATCAATCCCAGCAGAGGTGTTCTGCCCACCGACAGCTACCACTGCTGAAGGGTCAGAACCCTGAGTCTGAACCGCCCCAGCAGGGAACTGCGGATCTGCGTTCGAAACATCCGCAGTCGTATTGCCCGGAGGCACCTCGGCTGTCCAATCTCCGGAGCTATCGGTAGTAACCGTCTGTGTCTGCCCATTGGAATCCGTCACAAGCACATCAAGACCTGAGATAGAAGGCTCGCCGACGTCCTGAGTGCCGTTACCGTTCACATCCAGATAGACATGACCACTAATGGAGGCCGGAACAAAGTAGCCATCCTCACCCGCTGAGATGGTCGCGTTGGCTACAGCGATGACAGGCGTTGGATCGGTGCCCTCTGTTTGATCGCTACCAGACGGATACTGCGGGTCTGTCTCATCGACATCGACAGAGGCAGCACCAGGTGGAATCCATGCCGTCCAGTCGCCATTGCCATCCGTGGTCACACGGTGCTCCACTAGATCGACGTCTGTAATGACCACATCGACATCACCAAGGTTTGGCTCGCCAATATCTTGAGAGCCGTTGCCATTCACATCGAGGTAAAGATGGCCCGTGACGATACCCACTTGCCTATAACCATCATCACCAGCGTCAGTGGTCACCCCACTCACAGCCGTAACGGCGCTTGGGTCGATTCCAGCCGTCTGTTCATAGCCAACCACAAATACGGAGGTAAAGTCGGGATCTGATTCCTTAACATCCACATTCACGTTTCCTGGAACAACAGAGGCGATCCAGACACCATTGACGTCTGTGACCACTGTTTGCGTGTTATACTGGTCTAAAACAATCACGTCCACACCAGCCATTACCGACTCAGAGCCTGAATCGAAGACGCCATTCCCATTTGCGTCATGGAACACCCTCCCAGTCACCTGCCCCTGCTGGACGTCAAAGAAGTCTCGTCCTGTATAAGAGTTCCCTGCGACAGCCCCGATCGCGATCTGGTTGCTTGAAGTGCTGGCCCATCCGAAGAGATCACGCTCAACGATGACGTAATCCCCAGGTGGAAGACCGGCAAAAGAGTAGCTTCCATCCGCCGCCGTCTGAGTGGATTGATAAACAGGTTCACCAACATCAGCAAACCCGTTGGCATTCACATCCTGGATGAGATCGACAACGACGTTCGCTATGCCTGTCTCACCCGCGCTAAAGTCTCCACTGACATTGGTGTCATTCCAAACTGTGCCGGCAACCGCAGCATAGTCGTCAGGATCGGGGAGGTGATCGTAAAACACACCGCTATAGTCAATGTAGCTTGTGATGTCCACTGCCACGCGGTTGTCGTTGAGTCCTGAACTATCAGCGGAACTGCCGTAGCCTACCGGATCAATCTCGACGATGACATACTTTCCAAGAGGCAAATTGGGGAAACTAAATGTGCCAGAAGCTGATGTGGTCGTAATCCCGACCAGTTCACCATCGGCAGGGTCACCATCACCGTCTGGGTCCGTGTAAAGTTTGACAGTGACATCTGCAAGATTGAGGTCGCCAACGGTCGATCCTCCACTGTTATCCACATCATCAATCACTGAACCACTGATGGACGCCGCCACAAGGGTCACCGTGGCGCTGCTCTGAACAGCAGGCGGAGAGTCGCCATTCACATCGACGGTGTATTCAGCACGGGCAAGGTTCACAGCCGGATTTGCCGATCCTTTGGCTTTCAATGTCACAGAGATCGTTACCGAGCCTCCCAAAGCGAGATTCCCTGGGCCCGTGGCATCCAGCCAAAGTAACGAGCCTGCCCCAATGGCATCTGGAGGCAACGATGCTGACACAAACTCAAAGTCTGCTGCACTAAAGGTGTCTTCCAACGGCAAGCTGGCGATCGCTGTGCTTCCATCATTGGTTAGGACAATGTCGAACGTCACGTTGTCGCCAATTTCAGCACTTGGGGCGGACGTTCTAGATTTCGTAATGCTAACATGCGGGTTAGTCACTGTGACATCGGCGGAATCGCTGTCTCCTGCAGTTCCTCCAGTCGCACTGGCTACGTTGGTAGTAGGTGCTGCTGGAGCCAGCGCTGTGAACGTCACGTTGAGTGTCACACTTTGGCCAGATGAGAGCGGCCCAACGTTACTCCAGGTCAATGAACCTGCTCCAGTAGAACTCGGCGGCGGACTTGCGGAGACGAAAGCAAGTTTTGTGGAATCGAACGTGTCGGTGACAGGCACCGTAGCTAGCGCGTTACTGCCAGTATTGACGATCTGAATGCTGAAGCTGACTGATTCACCAATGACCGCCACCCCATCGCTAGGCGACACCAGCGTTTTGGTGACTGATATTCCGTCTACACCAGGAGGCGGTGGAACAGTCGCTGTGTCACTAGAGGTATCAGTGCTGTCGGTTGGGTCCACATAAACCACCGTCAACAGATCACCCACTTCCGCATGGAGAGTCCCGTCGTTCTGACCTGTTCCTCCAGTCGTGCTTGCCGGAATGCAATAGACAAAAACGCCGGTGTGTATTCCCGTTTCAGTCAGGGTTACAACTTCGCGATCTCCAGTGGCGCTTGTGATGACGGCAGTGACCGTTTCGACAACTGTTGCATTGAGGTCCTGGTCAAGGTCCGTCACACGCACACAAACTTGCTCATTGCCAGCATATGTCGGCGTACCAACTCCATTCAACCCTGCAGTGAACTCAGTGACGCTTGGTGTACCCAAATCTAGGAATGTCACGTTCACGCTTGTGGCACGTTGGGCCTGAATCCCCTCAGTTCCTTCATGAGCAGTGACGAAGATGTTGTAGGTTCCGATGGTAGAGCCAACTACCCACGAGTATTCGTAAGTCTTGGTGCCGGTGCCTGTTGCTACCACATGTCCACCACCCAGTGTAGTGGTGAAGTCTCCTGCAGTGCCGGGGCCGTCCACACTGAGTCCCATGCTGGTAATGTCGTAGGCCCCAAATGGGTCGCTTGCTGTGCTGCGAATGTAGACAGTGGTTCCGCTAGCCGGTGCGGTCACTAGACTACCTCCGGGATACGGCGCATCATAGACAGCAAGCGAGTCTACATTGATCACCGTCGTGGTGGGTAGCGACACCTTCGAAGGAGCAGTCGCACTATCATACTGCACCGTAAAGCTGACACCGTTCTGATTGGAAGTAACCACCAGATCTAGCAACTGACCTGCAGGAATCGTCACATTGCTTCCGAGCGTTCCAGACCAGATCAGTGTTCCTGCACCGCTATTGTAAGTGGGAGATGTGAGATTCGCTACGGTCGTCGTGCCGTACTTAAGCTCTGCCGTCACACTGGGTGATGCTGGTAGAGTTCCGCTGATGACATTTACGTAGCTCGTCACATTGATAGGCCCACCTGACGGTAGAGAGAACGGACTGGCAAACGAAGGAGTCTGAGAGAAGGTCGTTGCTGAACTGATACTAACAGGCTTGATCGGAACAGCAATGAGCGTCCAAGCATCTGCAGTAACATTCCAAGTCATCGCTGTAGAGGCAGAACCTAGTTTCGTGCTTCCACCGGCCCGAATACCATCGGAGTTGACGGTTCCAGAAGTTGCGCTCCAAAGCTGAGTCTGAGCCGAATCAGGCGATGCTGAGCGAGCATCATCGAGTGCAAGGACATCGAAAACTAGCTCTCCCGAAGCAGACGTGGCAGTCACTGATGCCGTTGCTGTAGAGTTTGTGGCTGATACAGCAGTACCAAGCGGTGTTGTTTGGTTTACTCCTGCGAATGTAGCCACCCCGACGACTATCTCATCGCCAGTTCCAGAGCCCGTCGTCGATACTTCAAGCGTTCCAACCCCACTGGGTGGATTCACCAGACGCCACAGCTCACACCCTGCTTCCTGGGACGACATCTGGCTCTTCACAAACGTTAACGGCTGACCCGCGTATGTGACGCCGGTGATTGTCAGCCCCAAAGTATTGTCGTCCTCGTAGCTGATGCCAACAAGCATCAAACGATTGGCCCCACTGCCTGTCGTGTGAGTCGTGGTCACCGTGCCGATGGTGTGGGATTTGGCAACAGTTGTGGCCGGCCCATCCTGTAGAATCGAGTTGTAAGTCACCTCCAGCTTTGGTCGGATCGTCGATGTGGCATTCTCATCGCTAGCAAACTGCTGCGAGTTGTCGCCACCAGTGTCTGGCGAGGCGAGCATAATGCCGTTGTTAGCGATAGAGCCATTGACCCAACCTTGGACTAGAGACGCGATGTCCCAAGTGTAATTGCCATTGGTGGAGACCGGCACACTGGCATCCGCTGTGGAGTTGTAGTCGCCTCCAGCAGAAGTCCAGCTCGTCCCTGATTGACGCTGAGACCAGCTTGCGGCTCCCGCGCTACCGTTCTGCGTTCCTTCTGTCCAGGTGTTAGTGACGCGATACAAATCGACATTCTGAGTTACCGTGGCGCCGCCTGTTTTTGTTAGAACGAGTTGGGCGGAGGTGATGACTGCTCCTGTAGGGATGGATGACAGATCAAACTGGAGCATTGCGCGTTCTTCACCGACACCGCCACCTTGGCGGTCGATGTTGAAAGTCGTCGAGCTACCGTAGTTCAACGTTGAACTCACCGAGTTGAGCCAAGTGTCCTTCGTCGCGCTCAATGTCGTAGACACCAGACCTCCCACCGTTGCGCTTAGTGTCTCACTAGTGGCAGTTGTGCTGTCTCCTGTTGCGACTGGGTCTACCCTGTCCATGTCTTGATCAGGAGTTCCCGTTCCATTGGTGCTTAGATACAGGACTTTTGTCTGGGTGGGCACCGATACCGTGGCATTGCCCGAGCACGTCTCATTGAACTCAGGATCAGTGTAGGTGAATGACAAACTGTTCCCAGGCGCAACAAGTAGCGTTGAGTCCATCTGACTCGAACCGGCTGTTAGTGAGGTGACCAGCCCAGAAGTATTGCGGAAGATGCCTGAACTTGCGGTTGTCTCCACGAGTGTCAGAAACTCCGCATCGCCATTGCTTGTGTTGTTGATCACCACGGTAATCTGCTCCACGGCACTGCTATTGTTGTTTGCATCGGGGTCTGTCAGAGTTGCGTAAACGCTGGCTCCTGCAGCATATGACGTCATCACGGTGCCAATTGAGTCTGTAAACTGTGCTCCACACGCTGTTGAACCCCCACCCGGCGGCACAACGACTTCCGAAGTGGAAGTGAGGTTATAGTTAGCGTTGCTGGCAGTGTTGTTGATTGAACCAGCCGCATTGATCACACAACGATAACTAAACTTCGTGCTTCCTCCCCGTTGAATGATGGGAATCACATATCCCACTTCATCTAAAGGAAACACGGTTCCCGTCGTATTGTCTGCAACTGGTGAGCCATCTCGCTTGGTAGAACCAGCCACATAGGTCAGGGATGGGTTCAGAGGATCAAGCACTAGCAAGTTACCCAACGGAAGCAGTCCTTTGTTGTCCACGTTGATCGAGTATTCAACTGTGTCACCGACACTGTATCCTGTCGGCGCCGTATCAATCGCGAGGGTCACAGACTTGACCATTGTGGGCACAGGAAATGGAAGCACAGTCGTGCCTACATCGAGGAATGGATTTCCAGGACCAGCAACACCCGGGTCTTGTCCCCAGGCAGCCGTAATAAGCGTTCCATCCAGCGTGTAGACGCGCATGGCACTTTGATCTTTGTCCGGGTCATAGATGATCTTGCTGCTGTAAGCGGTCAGATCGTAGTGCACATCATACTTGTTATTCTTTGGATCGGTTTGCGACCCGTCTCGATCACCATCGTAGTCGACATAAAGCCTTGTGGCCACTTCCGGCATGACCCACACGGGGCTTCCATTCTGTGAGAGATCACTGCTTCCTGGCCCCCATCCAACGACGGCCTCCGTCGTCAGGCTATCGGATGGCACGAGCGTGAATCCCCAGTCATGGACGTTGTTCGCAGAAGGATTGGCCCCAACCATCACGATTCCAAAAAAGGGCAAGTCGGCGGCCTGCGTGTACCGCGTGCCCGAGTTTTGTGCCAGTTGGTGCTGATACACGCCGTAAGCCGGTATGCTGAAGGTGCCTGAACCGAGTTTGGACTGGTGGTTGATGGTGATAGGACTAGAGCTTGGGTTGTAGAGAAACGCATATGCGGGATCACCGTCTGAAGCTGTTCCTACTGGAGAAAAGTATCTGCTGGACCATTGATCTTGAGGATAGAGGGTGAACCAGTCCGTCTCAAACCTTGCTCCGATGTCCCCTGTGATGAGTTGAGCTTGCACGGGCTTGTTCGCCGTCACTTTAGCCCCTTTCAAGACCCCTCCGTTAACTAGGTAGGATTCTCCTTGGTTCAATGTGAACGTGGTCGCTCCTCCGGTTGCAGGGCCATTCACATCGACCGTCACTGATGTCGCATTCTCGCGAGCCATTACCATAAGGCCAACGTATTCAAACATGGATGCGGCAGACACATCCTGCCCCACCGGTGAAGTGAACTCGTAGCCATAATCCGTCGTAGCTGTGACTTCGACGGAGCCAGCCAACACCGAACCCGGTGTGGTGGCCCACGAAGTTCTTGTTACCACCAAGGCCTTTGTGCCACCAAAGCGGTCACGTCCATCGTAGAGAACCGCAGACGGATTTCTGGGCAACGTGATGAGGTTTCGCAAGTTGATGACAGCACCAGAAGAAAGGCCCGCCGGATCATTTGCCATTCCCGGCGGTACACCGTTCGCGTTGTTGCCGTCTCCCCAAATCTTTGTGGTGGCCTGGACGGGATTATTGATATCAACCTCGTAGCCATCCTCCCATTCATCGTAGTGAATGATCGTCCCGGTGCCCGTTGCCACGATCGAAATAACAGACTCCATCGTCGTCCCAACCACTCCAGATGCTGGCTCGATGGCGACGAATGCCGTCCTGACCTGCGATTCTGGCATCGGCACATAAAAGTCGTGAATGATATTCGCAGCGTTCCCCCATGTCGTGCCGAGCATGAGGAGGCAGACCATCAAGGTCTTTAGCAGGCAACACGGCTGCCTTAAATTGTATCCAGGGGACGTTTTCACGAGGTTGAGGAGGGAAAATAGTGAACTTTCGTTAATTTTAATGCATTTTTCATAATTTCAATACTAAATAGTAACAACTATTCCCCTTATTCTGCTCTTCAGGCCCCTCCCTCCTACCCGTTGCCCCCTGATCCACCCCTAAAATCGCGGCAACCAACCGGCATCGTTGACAGTAAAGACTTCTACCCCAATCGTCCTCCCCCTTTATTTAATCGCGAATGAAACACCCAGCGTCCCTGCCCGAGAAGGCCTTCGTCTCTCACGCCCCGGGCTATTGGCTAGGCTCCAACGTCCCTGAGGCCGATTGGAACAGTTCTGCTTGGCAGCTAAAAAACCGCATCACATCCCTGGCCCATTTGGAGCAACACTTGAGCCTTACCCGTGAGGAACGTGCTGGCGTTTTGCTCAGTGGGGACAAATTGGCACTCGCGATAACCCCCCATTATTTTAACCTGATAGACAAAGACGACCCCGACTGCCCCATACGCCGTCAGGTCGTACCCCGGATCGAAGAGACCCTCGACGACCCCGCGGAAATGACAGATCCGTGCGGAGAAGATTCCCACATGCCAGTTCCCGGATTAGTCCACCGCTACCCAGACCGGGTTCTATTCTTGGTTACGGACCGCTGTGCTTCTTACTGCCGCTACTGCACCCGCTCTAGAGTGGTCTCTGGGGCCGGAGAGCAGGAACTGCACACGGAGTTCGAAGCGGCCTACCGTTACCTGGAACAGCACACCGAAATCCGAGACGTGCTACTATCAGGCGGCGACCCTCTTCTCTTTTCGGATGCAAAACTGGACGCCATCTTGACCCGCCTCCGCTCTATCCCTCACATCGAGTTTGTTCGCATAGGCAGCCGCGTGCCCATCTTCTTACCTCAGCGCATCACCCCTGAGCTGTGCCAGATGCTTCAGAAGCATCATCCGCTGTTCTTGAGCATCCACACCAATCACCCACGCGAACTCACCACCGAGGTCCGTGCTGGACTGGAGCGCTTGGCCAATCACGGCGTTCCACTCGGCAACCAGAGCGTGCTGCTGAAAGGCGTGAATGACGACCCTGAGGTCATGAAGTCCCTCGTCCACAAACTACTCATGTGCCGAGTCCGTCCGTACTACCTTTATCAGTGTGATTTGATCAAAGGTTCATCCCACCTCCGCACAAGCGTCAAAAAAGGTCTTGAGATCATCGAGTCGCTTCGTGGTCACACCACCGGATACGCCGTGCCCCAATTTGTTATAGATGCGCCCGGAGGAGGTGGTAAAGTACCCGTGAACCCGGACTACGTCCTCCAGCACGCGCCTCACCGCACTCTCATTCGTAACTTCGAGCATCGCACCTTCGAGTATCCTGAACCCTCACAGGCCGCATTGCCGACCAACGAGCCTACTTTCCATCCTTAAATCATGACAGAAGCCGAACGGCACTCAGCATCAGATCAGGCAGAAAGCTCCAAACAGCGGGGTTTTCGTCTGCTTCTGGCCGCAGCGTGCTGGATTGTGCTGCTGGCAGGCATGAAGGCTGCAGCAGGCATTCTTCTTCCCATCGCCTTCGGGTTTTTCCTCGCCGTCCTCAGCTATCCGCTGATTCGTCTGCTCGTGAGATGCCGGGTGCCCCGCGTCCTCGCATTGGGTATCACCATCCTACTGAACATCGCCGCTGTCGTCGGCATTGGCAAAATTGCAGTCGATTTGATCATCGCATTCCAAAGAGACGTTCCCTCTTACATCAAAGCAATGGAGAGCCAGATCAATCAAGCTGCTGAGTGGCTTCAGAAGCAAGGAGTTGAGGGCGCAGTCGAGACCGCACATGGCATGTTTGATTGGAATGGCATCGTCAACTACATGACTCAGCAGAGCGTCATGGCCAACGTCGGCAGCATGTTAGGAAGCACCTTTGGCACCGTTGCCACTGCCTTTGCGAGCATCATCATGACATTTCTCGTGATGATCTTCATCCTCATGGAAGCGCATGGAACGCACGGCCGTTTTGCAGCCGTAAAGCTCTCCGGTGGCCCAGACCTCACTTCATTGCTGCAATCCGTGTCTGACATTCAGCAGTATCTCGGAGTCAAAACTCTCATCTCGGCCCTTACCGGCATCCTCGCTGGCTTTTGGTGCTGGATGTTTGATCTCAAGTACCCGCTACTTTGGGCCATCCTCGCCTTCGTCTGCAATTTCATCCCCGCAGTCGGCTCGACCGCAGCCTCTCTGCCTGCCATCATTGAGGCACTCGTTCAAGACGGCTGGGGCAATGCCCTCGGTATTGCTCTGGGCTACGGTGGCATCAACTTCTGTCTCGACAACTTCGTGCAGCCAACTCTGCTCGGCCGCAGGTTCGGCATTTCGCCGCTGCTCATCATCCTGTCCGTCATCTTTTGGGGCTGGCTGTGGGGACCAGTGGGCATGTTCCTAGCCGTGCCGCTGACGATGGTGTTCAAGGTCCTGCTCGACAACTCAGAGGAGTTCCGCTGGCTCTCGGTCGCTATGTCAAAAAAGAACGTCACCGCCTCCGGAGAAGTCTTCCTTGAGGACTATGGACTCTCGCCTGAGGATCTCGAAGCCATCGGCGGCGGTGCAGCCACTGAAGTGCCCAGACGACACTGAATGGTCGAAGTTCTCCCCTTCCCGGCCGCTCTTCAGTCTCCCTTCAGCACTAGCGTGCGATTGGTGCATAGTTTTGATGAACTTCTAAGCACCCCCTTTCAAGCAGATGTGAACGCCCTCTGCTGGCAAAGAAAACTCGACGGCGACTTCAGCGAACTTCTTCAACACATCGAGTCAGATACTGACATTGTCATACTCGACGAAGCCCCTTTCCAAAGAATGCCGCTCAGCGCTGCAGGAAAGATCGCTTCTCAAGCCATGCTAGCCGACTTCACGCGCCTCCTGAACGCCGGGCTTCAGCCAACCATTGAGTGCGTCAACGGATACCAACGGGATGATCCCGACAGCCCAGTGCAAACTGATGTCTTTTCGTTTCACGTCGACAGCGCCACTACCGAAACCGACACGTGGCTCTGTACTTACCACGGACCGTGCTCCGAAGCCCTTCTTAATACAGACGCCATCCCGCGCATTCACGTTCCCGAAACCAGGGCACGGCTGCTTGCAGACTATGGAGGCGAAGATGACGCGGACTTTGTCGAGTGGTTAGCCGATAACTGCTTCGATCTGCACTACGTACCCCGAACAGGCGCCAAGGCATACAGTTTCGGCCTCGGCAACCTCTGGCGCATCTCCACGCAACATCCTGGTGCCAAAGTACCGCCCTGCGTTCATCGCGCTCCACCCACTTCTCCGGGAGAACGCCGACTCCTGCTCATCAGTTGATGTTTACTCGGTAGAATCGCTCGGCTTCTGCCCCGCCTCGGTCTCGCGGTACACCGTTGGCGAGAGCAACGTGAAACGTTTGAAGTCTTTGCTGAAGTAGAACTGATCAGAGTAGCCAACTTGCCGCGCTACATCCTTGACGGGGTCAGTACTCTCCAACAATCGGCGCTTAGCTTGCTGAATGCGGTAATGTCTCAGCCAATCGATCGGCGATGAGCCAACAGCCGACCGAAACGTCCTGGTAAAGTGCGAAGGACTCATTCCAGCTACATCCGCAAGGTCAGAAATGCGCAACGGCTTGTGATAATACAGCCGCATGTGCTGCACCGTGCGCTCCACAGGTGGCGGCAGCAGTTCCATCGCTGAAATGGGATGCTTTTGTCTCGATTCCCAGCACAGAGCCAGCACGGTGGAGGTGTGCACATTGATCCATGCGGCATTCACAGGGGTGTCCACCTTCATCAGACCAAAGATCGCCTCGTATTCAGCCACCACCTTCTCTCCGTTCAGTTCATCGAACACCGGACGGGCTTCACCCGATAGGATTTTCCATACTCGGTCCATATTGGATCCCTCCACGCGAATCCAATCCACTTCCCATGGCTCTTTGCGATCAGCGCCATAACTGTGCGGGTGGTGGCAGTTCACCCACGCAAGCTGTCCAGCTTTCACCGAGTGATTCTTGCCGCGAGTCTTCACCCAGCCCTTGCCAGATCGGCAATAGATGAGTTCATGGCCAGGATAGTAGTCCCGCTCAATCACATGATCTGGACCTGCCGCCAGCCGCCCCGCCCTCACTACCGTGAGAAACACCTCGCGTAACGGATCAGGTGCTACACCAAACAGCGAGATGAGAAATCGAGTTGCCTCTGCCATGGTCGGATTTTACAGTACCACTTCGTTTGCTGCAACTCCCGTGATTCATCTTGAGCCGTCGGACATCCTGAGCGTTGTTGCAGGCGTAGACATTTTCACCAGACCCAAATGAAGTGCGACCTTTGCAACAATAAAGCCTCAGTCTTCCTGACCCAGATCATTAAGGATCAGATGACGACGGTGAACTTGTGCGAAAAATGCTCCAAACAAAAGGGCGTCACTGACACGACAGGCTTCAGTCTTGCTGAAGAGTTTCTCGGGCCTGTTTCTGCACGTGCAGACGAGCTCTCCTGCCCGGCATGTGGCTTTACTCAGAGTCAGTTGAAGAAAATCGGACGGATGGGCTGCCCGGAGTGCTACACCACCTTCCGTGACGGACTGGAGAACCTTCTGGCCGCGATGCACAAGGGGACCAGCCATGTCGGCAAAGTCCCCGGCAAGTCCTCCGTCAAGTTCCCCGAGCGAAAGGCTCCTCCTGCCCCCAAGTTGCAGGAAGTTGACAAGAAGAAGCTGATTGAGTCTCTCCGCACAAAGTTGGAGGCGGCTGTGTCTGAGGAGCGTTACGAGGACGCAGCTCAGTTGAAGCGTCAGATCAATGAACTGAGCAACAAGTCCTGAGCGCGGCACGATTCAGTTTCGGATCCACAGAACCCCTGCCCCGACTTGATTGCGAGGCGCCCCGGTTGCTCTCGCAGAGTTGCTGAGCACCCTGACGATGTCTGCGGGCGAAACTCCTCGACTCAGAAGCGCGGCCACCGCTCCGGTCACCACTCCCGCCGAGCCGCTGGTGCCGCTCGTGATGGCTTTCATCTGAGTCTCCCAGGCCACCGGCAAGCCTACACCCGGCGCACTGATGTCCAATCCCGCTCCTGAGTTGGAAAAGTAGGCTTGCTTGCTGTTGCGATCCACACTCCCCACACTAATGACCCTCTCGATGGCCGCAGGAAACGCCAAGCGATCGTAGCTATCGTTCCCAGCGGCGGCTACCACGATCACTTGCTTCTTGGCTGCATACTCGATGGCTCTCCGCAGCAGCACGCTGTCATCATAGCCACCCAGACTGATGTTAATCACATCCGCGCCTCGATCCACTGCCTCCACGATGCCTTGCGCTAGCACCATGTTCACACTCAGCCCTTGGTCGTTCGCTACTCGGATGTCGAGGATGTCCGCAGCGGGCGATACTCCAGGCACTTGATCGTCCTCACCCGCTATGAGAGACGCCACACTGGTGCCGTGGCTGTGTGGCGTCTTGCCATCTTGCACCAAATCAATGTGCGTCAGGCGTCCTTCACCAAAGGTTGGATGCTGGGCCACTCCCGTATCGAGCACCGCTACGGTCACGCCCTTCCCCCACGCCGAGCGATCTCCCACGGCATTGATCGCGGTTAAAAACTCACTGCCCACGGCCGCACTTCCGCCCTGGTTGTCTTTAGCGGGCTTTGGAAGTTGCGGCGTGGTCAGCCAGAAGTGCGGTTCCACGTTAGGGCTGTCCGGCCTTCCTTTCTGGGACTTCAGGTAGCGATTCAGCGTCTCCGCATCGCCAAACCCCACTCGCACGCCATGGATGGCATCCAGGCTGGAGATCACTCGCAGACCCAAGCTCGCAGCACTCGCCAAAAACTTCCGCAGCGCCTCAGCCGTGTCGAAAGTCAGCACCGCCTCATTAGGCACCGCCGTCGGTTCATCCAGCAGTTCGATGAGCGCCACCAGATCCTCATCCACGACAGGTGTCGGCACATTCATGACTACCGGTTCCGGCTTCTTCAGTTCCACCGGCTTGAGCTGAGGCACCACAGGAGGCGGCGGTGGCTTCACGTTGAAAGCATCCGTGACTTTGTCTCTGAGCACCGCAAAGAGCGCCACAAGCGCCAGCAGGCCAACGAGCACCAGCACCATCGTCACAATGGTGGAGGTGGTGGACCGCTCTTGCTGGCTCATGAGGTTACAAATCTAGAGGGCTGCATGCGCTAGTTCATTCCCACTGAATCACCGCAGCCACATCCTTGTCATACGTTGGTGCCTTGAGCACGGCGCTCTTCTCGCGCTCCTGGCGCACCTCTCTCATCGTCACCGGATCATACCAGGTCACCTGAGCCGCTTTGGCGGGCAGGTGCAGTTCCACCTCGTCCTTCCATGGCCCCGGCTTCATTTTGTCGTGGTGCAAATACATCACCGCGTGATTCTCACCTGCCAGAATGCGCACCGAGAGGCCCTTGCTGGCCTTCTTGATCATTGGCTGAGCCGGTTTCATCTTCGCGAACTCCATTCTCGTCAGCAGCGCCTTCAGAAAGCCGAGTTGTGCTCGCAAAGCAGCACTTCCTCCGCCCGGCTGGGTCTCCGGGTAACGAAAACTGCCGTCCTCGTGGCCCACCGTGAAGGAGTAGTCCAGGTGATTGAACGCCGCACCGCCAGCCAGCAGCCAATCCCACGCCTCACTGCGATACAAGTCATCCCCATTGCCGCGGAAGCCCGTTTCGTTGTTCCCCACCGCCACTCCCAGGTCCCAGTTCTCCTCCACCGCCACAGGCGGGTAAGTGTAATGGAAGTTGAAGAGCTTCACCCCTTCAGGCCGCTCAGCAATCCTCGCGCTCTTGTTAGCGATGTTCAGCGAGATGATCTTCTTCGTCTCATGCGTCCTCTGAGCATCGTTGATGAGGCTCACCACCCACTTTTGCCATTCCATCGTCACCCCGCCGAAGTAGGGCTCGTTGCACACCTCGTAGTAGACGTTCCCGGCATCGCGCAGTTCCTCCACCAGCTTGCGCACAAACTTTTCCTGCACGGCGAGCAGTCGTTTGTCCGCTTCCATGCTGTAGACCTGGTCATGCGGCGTCTTTCCGTAATCGCCTACATGATTGTTCGGATGAAACGGACTCAGCGGCCACATCTTGGACTTCGTCTTGTCATCCTTGTCGGGATAGAACGGGCAAAACAGATTCAGCTCCAGCACCACCCCGCACCGGTCAGCAGCGGCCACCACCGCGTGCAGTCTCTTATAATAGGCGTCATTCCAGTTTCCCAGATCCCACTTCCCCTCCACCTCCGCCCACGGCGCGAGGTAATCCCTCCTCGGAGGCGCCAACGTATTCCGCTCAATGTTGAACGCCCCCTCCGGCTCCACGTAGGACGCCCCCATGAACACCCGGCTCACGTTCAGTCCGTCCTGCTGCAGTTGCGTGAAGTAGCGCTCAAAGTCGAACGCCCGATTCAGCAGCACCCCGTAGTGCTCCCCACTTCCCACCAGCAGCACCGGCTGCCCACGCCATTCAAGGTAACGCGGGTTCCACTCCATTACGCAGAGAGAATCAGACGCAGCAGCGGCACTCATGGTCAAAAGCAGGGCGTATACAGGTGGCAACCCAGGCATCCCCGCCCATACTCCAGCCCCATGCCGGAAGAAAGCGACATTCCAGACCAGCCCGTCGTCATCCCCATCACCGGGGAGCTCGACCTCCACGCCTTCCAGCCCCGCGAGCTCGGCACTCTGCTGCCAGACTACTTTGAGGAATGCCGCCGCGCGGGCATCCTCACCGTCCGAGTCGTCCATGGCAAAGGCACCGGCGCCCTCCGCACCTCCGTCCATGCCCTCCTTCAGCGCCTCCCCGGCATCCAGGGCTGGACCTGGCCACTCGACGCCACCAGCGGCGGCTGGGGAGCCACCCTCGTCAGGCTTGCATGACGCCCCTTCCCGCCTAGCCTCGCACTCCCCACCCAACCACGGCAAAAACTCACCCAGAGCCGACAAAGAACCGCAATGTCCGTAGACGCACCCGAAAACCCCTTCCTCGACACCCTCATCACCCGGCAGCGCGCAGAACCCTGCACCGTGGTCATCTTTGGAGCCACCGGCGACCTCACCCACCGCAAGCTCATCCCCGCCCTCTACAACCTAGCCGCCTCCTCCGAGCTCCCGCCCCAGTCCAAAGTCATCGGTTTCGCCCGGAGAGACAAATCAGACGAAGACTTCCGCACCGAGCTCGAAGCCGCCAACCGCAAACACTCCCGCCAAGGCCACGACGACGCCCTCTGGGGCAGTTTCGCCCAGGGCATCCACTACCACCGCAGCGAGTTCACCGACACCGAAGGCTACCGCGGCCTAGCCAAGCTCCTCGACGACTTCGACACCCAGCGCGGCTCCCCCGCCAACCGCCTCTTCTACCTCGCCACCGCCCCCGAGTACTTCCACGTCGTCCTCGAGCAACTCGCCGCCGTCGGCCTCAACATCGCCCCCGAGGGCAAATGGGCACGCGTCGTCTGCGAGAAACCCTTCGGCAAAGACCTCAAATCCGCCCAAAAGCTCAACACCACCGTCAGCCAAGTCTTTGCCGAGCGCGACACCTACCGCATCGACCACTACCTCGGCAAAGAAACCGCGCAGAACCTCATGGTCCTCCGCTTTGCCAACGAAATCTTCGAGCCCCTCTGGAACTCCCGCTACATCGACAACGTCCAGATCACCTGTGCAGAGAACCTCGGCATGGAAGGCGGCCGCGGCGCCTACTACGACACCGCCGGAGCCCTCCGCGACATGGTGCAGAACCACCTCTTCCAGCTCCTCAGCCTCGTCGCCATGGAGCCCCCCACCGACCTCAGTGCAGACTCCGTGCGCGACGAGAAAGTCAAAGTCATCCGCTCCCTCCGCCCCCTCGCCACCATTGAGGAAGTCGCCCAAAACGTCATCCGCGCCCAATACACCGCCGGCTTCGTCGATGGCCAATCCCGAGTAGGCTACCGGAAGGAAGACCGCGTCAACCCCCAGTCCCTCACCGAAAGCTACGTCGCCCTCCGCCTCCGTATCGACACTTGGCGTTGGCAAGGCGTCCCCTTCTACATGCGCGTAGGCAAGCAACTCCCTCGCAAGGCCACCGAAATCTCCATCCACTTCAAGACCCCGCCCCAGAACCTCTTCCGCACCCTAGAGGTCAACGAAGGCGGCAACGTCCTCGTCATCCGCATCCAGCCAGACGAAGGCATCTCCCTCCGCATGCTCTCCAAGCAACCCGGAGTCCTCTTGCGCATGCAACCCGTCAAGATGGACTTCCACTACCGCACCAGCTTTGGCAAATCCTCCCCAGAAGCCTACGAGCGCCTCCTGCTCGACGCCATGGCCGGAGACGCCACCCTCTTCGCCCGGAACGACGAAGTCGAAAGCGCCTGGAGATACATCGACGCCATCGAACACGCCTGGCACGACGACCCCAAAATCGCCCCGCCCATGCACGAATACCCCGCCGGATCGTGGGGCCCCCGAGCCGCCGACGAAATGCTCGGAGTCGATGGCCGAGTGTGGCGGAGGATATAAACAAAGCCTCTCGCGCCCCTTCAGGGCGCAATGCATTCATTCACCGCGAGACCCAGGGCATCGCTACGCTCAGCCCTGGGCTAGAGTCTCAGCCCCCTTTGGGGGCGTTTTGGGGCAACGGTGTGTTCCGCCCATCGCCCCGCCACACGAACCGGCCCAACGCTCGGTTCCGCCCATCGTCCCGCCACACGAACCGGCCCAACGGGCCGGCAGATTTAGCCCAGGGCTGAGCGGAGCGATGCCCTGGGTTCGTGGCACGGCAACGCCGGGTGCCCTGGAGGGGCACGAGAGGCCTCATTCATGCCCCCGCGCGCCTGCCGTGGTCAATCCCACACGTACCGCTCGTCGAACGCGATCTCGTACTTCCGCAAAAACGCCCGGAACTCCTCCTGAAACGTCTTTACCCGATGATGCTCCCGCTGGTTGCGAATGTAATCCCGCACCTCCTCCACCGCCGACTGACTCACGGAGAACGCCCCGTAACCCGCCTGCCAATGGAACCCACGGAACCCCTCCCCGCGCTCTCGGAGCCAATCCGTGGCGCTCTTTTTCAGGCCGCCCACCACATCGCTCAACGCCACCGTCCGCCCGAGCAAAAACAGCACGTGCGCGTGATCCGGCTCCGAGTTCATCTCCACCGGCATGCAATCCATCCCCTTCAGCACCCCGCCCATGTAGGCGTGCAAATCATCGCGGATCGCATCCACCAGCACGCGGTCGCGATTTTTCGTGGAGAAAACCAAGTGCACATAGAGTTTGGCAAGCGATTGCGGCATGGCGACGGATCAGGCCAGTGTAAACCAGATTGGCCGGAGCGGAAGAGTTTCATCCAAGACAGGGCCCCAGGCAATGAAATCGGTGCGGTGGGAAAGGAAAGGAGCCTCTCGCGCCCATTCAGGGCGCAATGCATTTATTCACCGGTGACCCAGGGCATCGCTACGCTCAGCCCTGGGCTGGGGTCTTAGCCCCCTTTGGGGGCGTTTTGGGGCAACAGACATCCCGGCGGGTCGTTTTGTTGGGGGGATTGGTCCGGCGTTCGGTTCGGCCCATTGTTTTGTCGCGTGGACCGGCCCAAGGGGTCGGGAGGGTTAGCCCAGGGCTGAGCGGAGCGATGCCCTGGGTTTTTGGGTTGGCAATGTGGGGTGCCCTGGAGGGGCACGAGAGGGTTTGGAGCCTCTCGCGCCCCTTCAGGGCGCGGGGCGTGGGGGCATTCGTGACCCAGGGCATCGCTTCGCTCAGCCCTGGGCTGGGGTCTTAGCCCCCTTTGGGGGCGTTTTGGGGCGCGGCGGGTCGCCTCGCCCATCGTGCCGCCGGGAGATTGGCCCAACGTTTGGTTCCGCCCATCGTTTGGCCGGGTGGACCGGCCCAACGGGTCGGGAGATTTAGCCCAGGGCTGAGCGGAGCGATGCCCTGGGTTCGTGGGTTGGCAATTTGGGGTGCCCTGAAGGGGCACGAGAGGGTTTGGAGGCTCTCGCGCCCTTTCAGGGCGCAATGCATTTATTCATCGCGAGACCCAGGGCATCGCTACGCTCAGCCCTGGGCTAGAGTCTCAGCCCCCCTTGGGGGCGTTTGTGGGGGCTATTGTGGTGTTTGTGGTGGATGCGTGGGCGTTTGTGGTAGTTGCTTGGGTGTTTTGGGGTTGTGTTTTGGGTAAATGGGGGTGTGTTTTGGGTTTTTGGGTGGGTTCTCCGCTGTTTTTGTTGGGTGTTTTGGGTAAATGGGTCGTTGATTTGGGTTTTTGGGTCGATTCTCCGCTGTTTTTGTCGTGTGTTTTGACAGCATGGGGTTGTTTTCTTGAATCAGTGGTGTATTTTACTGAATCATTGACTATTTTTGGCGGAGAAACGGTCTATTTTCTTGATACAATGCTTGCTGTTTATGATTTTGCGGTGACTCAGCTTCGTTATGTGATGGCTGCTATGGTGGAGGTGCCTGCTTTTCGTCCGGATGGGGCTTCGGTGGCTGATGTGGAGGCTATGTTGGATGGGGCGGAGCCTATTGGGACGGCCTACGTGAGTGCTCGGATGAATCTGGGGTTTGCTCAGACTGGGCGGCGGCTGGCTTTTGAGGTGCTGAATGATGCTTGTGTGGACTTTTTTAGTCAGGCGGGCAATGCTTTCCGCAAGGATGCGGCGGTTATGGAGCAGTTGGGGGCTCTGCCGGTGAATGCTAGGGCGTTTCCGAAGATGTTGGCGCGGGCGGATGCGATTTTGGCGGCTTGGGCTCAGTTGCCGCTGATTGGGGTGCCGCCGGGGGTGTTTGTGGTGGCTCAGGTGGATGCGCCGCTGACGCGGGTGGGGATGCTGGGGCTGCGGGATGCGGCGGTGGCTGCGGGCGGGGTGCTGACGGTGGCGGAGCAGGCGTTCCAACTGCATCGCAGTGCGCTGAATGCGAAACTGCGTGAGATGCGGGATTTTGTGGTGGCGGCTCTGAGGCTGGGGAGGTCGCAGTTTCCTGAGGGTTCTGTGGACCGGGGGCTGATTGACGCGGTTCCGAAGCGGAGAAAGGCTAGGCGGGAGGACGAGGAGGGGGGCGGGGAGGAGGGGTGACGGGTTTTTTGGGTCACTTTCCTGGGGGTTTGCTCACGGTGAGCCAGGGGTGGACGTCGGTGGTGAGGAGGAGGGGTCCGCGGGGCTCGGTGAAGGGCACTATATAAGAGGCGGTGGTGCTGAGGGCGGGGTCTGGGGCCTGGGTGGTGAGTTTGAGCCGGATGGGTTGCTGACTGACGGGGGCGGTGGGGTCAGCTTTGAGCTTGAGGGTGACGTCTGCGCTTTTGGGGGGGACTTGGAGGGGCTCTTGGGTGACTCCGGGGGGGAGGGCTTCTGCGGTGAGGGTGAGGGGGTGCTTGAGGGTGCCTTTGACGGTGACTTTGAGCTTGAGGTCGAGGGTTTTGCCGGGCTCTAGGTGGTAGCTGTGGGTGTCTAGGTGGGCGGTGACTTGGGGGGCGGTGGGGGTGAGGGTGAGCTGGTAGTGGTGGCTGGGGCTGCCGGCTGAGAAGCGGTCGGTGAGGATGAGTTTGTAGTCTCCGTCTGCGGGGGCGGTGAGCTTGAGCTCGGGATCGAGGTTTTCTTCGGCTCCGTCGTCTGCGGTTTGGAGGGTTTTGCCCTTGGGGTCTTCGGCGCGGAGGACTGCGTCTAGGAGGCTGCCGGTGGTGCTGGCGCGGACGGTGGCGGTGAGTTCCTGGCCTTTCTTTAGGGTGCAGAGGAAGGTGTCTGCCTGGCCTGGGTGGGCGATGGTGCCGTGTACGGTGTCTGGGAGGGTGAGGTGCTTGCGCTCTTGTACCTCGGTGCGGTTGGGCTGGGTGGTGACTTGGAGGCGATAAATGTGGGCGGGGCTGCCTTTGAGGGAGACGTCGGCTGCGGGTGGGTGGGCGAAGGCCATGACTTGGACGTAGAGCCGCGCGTCTGCGTTAGGGAGGTGGTCGAGCGCGGGGTCTAGGTTGTGGGAGTCGTGGGCGAGGGCGAGTTGGTTGCCTGTCTGGTCGAGGAGCCGGATGGCGGGGTCCATGGGTGAGCCGAGGGCATAGCCGTGGAGGCGGATCTGGAGGAGTTGGCCTTTTTTGGCGAGGATGGGATGGCTGTCGACATCGCCCGCTTTTTCTAACAGGCCGTTGATGACTGCATTGGCCGCTGGGACTTGTTTGGAGTCTGCGGGTTTGTCGTTAGGCTCGGCTTCGGTGAGTTCTGGGAGCTTGCCAATGACGAAGATGCGTGGCGGGGAGCTGCCTTCTGGGTGCTGGAGGCGGACGAGACAGGGGCCGAGGGGTGTGTCTGGGGGGATGGTGAGCTGAAACTCTTTTGGCTTGGCTGTGGGCTGGGCGGTGATGCCGGGCTGGCTGAACCAGGGGGTGACGGGGCTTTTTTCTAGCCCGGCTCCGGTGACTCTGATGGTGAGGGTGCTGCCGGCTTGGGCGCCTGCCGGATAGATGCTCTCAAATCCGGGTGGGGCGGCGTGGGCGAGGCTGGCGGCGGTGAGTGCGGCGAGGAAGCGGAGCTTCACGCAAAGAGTTCCTTGATCTGACGACCGCCGTTGATGAGTTGCACGGGGCGCCCGGTGTTGGTGTAGAGCATCTGGTGGGGGTCGATGCCGAGCTTGGTGTAAAGCGTGACGGCAAAGTCCTCCGGGGAGTAGACGTTCTCGCTGGCGTAGTAGCCTTTGGGGTCGGTAGCGCCTACGATGCCGCCACGGGGTACTCCGGTGCCTGCAAAGAGGACGTTCATGGCTCCTGGCCAGTGGTCGCGTCCGTTGTCTTTGTTGATCTTGGGTGTGCGACCGAACTCGCCAAGGGCAACGACGAGGGTGCTCTCTAGGAGGCCGCGGCGGTCGAGGTCGGTGATGAGGGCGGCCATGCCTTTGTCAAACTTCTGCATGAACTCGCCTTTGCAGGTCTTGAAGAGGTCGCGGTGGTGATCCCAGCCGCCGTAGTGGATGGTGACGAAGGAGACGCCGACTTCGACGAGGCGACGTGCGAGGAGCATGCGCTGACCGAGGTCGTTGCGGCCGTACATTTCGCGGGTCTTGTCGTCCTCGCGTGAGATGTCGAAGGCGTCTTGAGCGGTGGGGGAGCCGATGAGATCGACGGCTTGGCCGTAGAAGGTGTCGAAGGCGACAGCGGGGTCTTCTGCGGCACGGTCGTTGAGGCGCTTCATGCGGTCGAGGGCACGGCGGAGGTCACTGCGTGCTATGCCGCGGGCATCGGTGATGTCTTGGGGGAGGACGACGTCACGGACTTTGAAGTTTTTGCTGTCTGGATTGCCGTCTGCCACGAAGGGGGCATGAGCGGCTCCGAGGAAGTTGGGGCCGCCGGACCGGGTGATGCTGGGCATGACCATGTAGGCGGGGAGGCCACCCTGCACGCCGCGCTGATGGCTGACGACGGAGCCGAAGGAGGGATGAAAGGTGACGAAGGCTCCACAACCGACCGGGACGGGCGTGGGGGCTCCGGTCATCATGTAGTGGTTGCCACCGCCGTGATTGGGGTCCTTGTGCGCGATGCTGCGGACGATGGACATTTTGTCTGCGACCTTGGCTAAGTTTGGCACGCACTCGGAGAAGTGTACGCCGGGGACGGAGGTGGAGATGGGCTTGAACTGACCGCGCACTTCACTGGGGGCATCTGGCTTGGGATCAAACATCTCGTAATGAGAAGGTCCGCCATCGAGCCAGACGAGGATGCAGTTGACGGGGCGACTGAGGGAGCGGCCAGGGGCTGCCTCACGGGCTCTGAGCATGTCAGTAAACCCGAGACCGCCACCGGCAGCGGTGAGGCCTAGTTTGAGGAAGTCGCGCCGGTGATGTCCGGCACAGTTGTGAGTGATGCGAGGCACGATTTGAAGGAAGTGGGGGTGATGAACCTACGGCAGGTAGAAGGGGCTCTTTCACGGCAGAGGGACAGGTTGAGAGGTGCGGAGGAGGAGGGTGAGTATCCGACCTTTGTCCTACTCCAGAGGTCCGATACCCGGAGTGTTTGACGTGGGTGAAGATGGCGGCGTCATGAAGAAGATCCTTTCGTTAATCGTCACCTCAATGCTCCTCACGCCAGCGGCCCGCGCTGAGCGGAACTACATCGCCTGGTCTCAGGTGAATGCCGAACACTCCGGGAGTGCTAACCAGAGCTACTACCCCGTGGCAACGGTGGTGACGCCGCAGGGTCACACGGTGGTGACGGGCTATCAGGACAATCTGGTGAAGGATGTCTGGGTGACGGAGTGCTACGATGCGTTCACGGGAACGCGTCGTTGGAGCAAGACGAATAGTTCGTCCACCGGGGAAGCACGGCCTGCATCCGTGACGACTGATCTCGTGGGGAATGTGTATGTGGGTGGCTACGTGGATGTGACTGGCCAGGGCTCTGACTATTGCCTGATCAAGTATGACGTGAATGGCGCGGAGGCATGGAAGCGGACCTACAACAACAGCGCGAAGGATGGCGAAGATAGAATCGTGGCGATCACCACGGACGGCTCCACAGGCGTGTATGTGACGGGGCACTCGATGGGGACAAGCAGTGAGGACTTCTACACGATGAAGTATGACCTTGCGGGCACGGTGCTGTGGGAGAAGCGCCACGCCACGAGCTACCAGGACAGGCCAGCAGCGATCTGCGTGGGTGAGAATGGCAACCCGGTGGTGGCAGGTAGGTCACGGATAGCGACGACGTTGTGCTACTGCGCGGTGACCTACGACGCTAACAATGGAACGCCGTCAACGCCACTGCACTATGACCTGAATGACATCGATGAAGCAACGGACGTGAGGGCTGACTACTATGGCAACACGTACGTGACGGGCATCGTGAGAGATGGTGTGACGGCAGACTACATGGTGGTGACGGTGAAGTTTAACAGCAGCGGCGGACAAGTTTGGGCAAAGGTGTTCGACCCTCCTGGTGGGAACGGAACCGCGCCTAACTATCGCCCACGTCTTGCCTTGGAGCAGGAGGGGGACCTCTACATGGCGTGCACGGCTAAGCTGGATGGCTTCAAGACGGTGTGCTCGCTGACCCGATACACCCCTGCGGGCGGTGTGGTGTTCAGCAAGACCAACGAACCTGCCAATGTGCCCACCGGGACGTTCATCACGGACCTCGTGCAGGACTTGGCGATGGATCACTCTGGAAACTTGATCACGGTGGGAGGCTGCTACTCCACAGCGACCGGGCAGGATGTGCTGGCGGTGAAGTTTAACCGCAACGACGGCGCGGTGATGTGGGAGCAACGCATCCGTGGTGCATCCACGAGTGGAGCAGACCGCGGAGTGGCAGTGGCGATCACCCCGGATGACCATGTGTCCATCGCGGCGTTTTTAGACCGAGGCGATACAAACAACTACGACCAAATGGCGGTGATCCGTCTGAATAACCTGACGCTGAGCAAGGGAGACGCGGTCTACGGCGGTGGAGTGAAGCCAGGCGCAACGATCAACAGCTTGGGCACACCTTGCCTGAGGGATGGGGGAACCATCATCACGAAGGCCACTGTGAAGAGCGGATCGAGCGTGCTCAATGCTCTGGTAACCACTACGGGGGGCAACCAAGTCATAGCGCTGCAAGGACAAGCGGTACCGAACATCGCGGGAGCCAAGTTTGCGACCTTCAGTGACCCTGTAGCCAACGGCTACAGCTACTTTGGCTCCGTCGTCACCCTGACGGGCACGCCGAGCGACCAGAGCACGGGATTGCTCACCAACATCGACGGATCGCTACAGGTGCTCCTGCAAACGGGCAAGCAGGTACCCGGCCTGCCGGCTGGCACCCAGGCGAGCAAGATCGTCAATGTAGCGCCCAACCTGGGCGCCCACGACATCCTTTTGACCCTGAAGGGCGCCGGGATCACCAGCGCTAACAACCAAGCGCTGGTGCGCCTGACCAGCACGGGTGGATTGTGGAACTGCACGAGCATCTTCCGCACGGGTGAGACGGTAACGGTCAACGGTAAGGCGAGTAACGTCACCGGCATCAGCATGTTCTCCCCACCGACAGCAGCCACCGGACACTCCCGCTACTCCGGCTTCTACTCCCGCACGACTTTCATAGCCACCCTAGCAGATGGCCGCAAAGTAGTGGTCATGGTGAAAGCAGGCACGCGCTACTTCAACGCCGTTACGACAGGGGATGGCATCATCGCCGGCACCAAGTGGAAATCTTTGACCTCCCCAGGAGTCACTGCCAAGGGGACCAACACCGTAGCTAAGTTCATCTTCAGCGGGATGCTGCAAACTGGCATCGGCGGTGTGTCCTCAGGCAACGATGGGGTGCTGGTGGTGTCCGAGAATGGATATAACGGCTTCGGAGTGCTTGCGCGTGAAGGCGATGCCGCTTCAGGGATCAACGGTGCGAAGTTTGCCACACTCAGTGCGCCTGTTTCATCAGACATCGGCTATGCATTCAAAGCCACTCTGACAGGCAGTGGCATCAACTCCGGCAACAACACCGGCATCTGGAGGGCAAGTGCCGCCGGGAACGCCAGCTTCCTCGCCCGCACAGGCGGGATCGCTCCCAATGCGCTGGGAGGTTCATCAAGCGCTCTGTTCAACAGCTTCAGCAACATCGCGTGGGCCGGAGCCGAGGCGGGACCGACCATCCGCGCGAGCTTGCGTGGCAGTGGCATCACCAGCGCTAACAACCAAGCGCTGTATGCTTTCGACAGCAAAGGCGTCATGCGTGAAGTGCTCCGCACGGGAGCGCAGTGGGGCACCCTGAAGGTGAAGAGCTTCACCGTGCTGAACTCAGTGGCCAAGGGAATGTGCAGCTCCCGGAGCTTCAATGAAGAAGGATTCATCACCGCGCTGGTCACTTTCACCAACTTGAGCCAGAGTGTCGTGAAGATTGCGATGCCGTAAGCTCGTTTAACCAAACAAGACAGCAACTCACCCGCTCGAACGATGAAAGCCAACTTACCTATCCCCAGCTTTAGCGCTCTTTATTGGAAAGAGGGCCTCCTCCGCGGCTGTGTGACGGCCATAGGCCTAGCAGTGATGATAGCGGTGGGCATCCCCTGGGCCAGCCAACCGCAGCCGGGCGTGCCGCCTTTGGAGAATGTCATCGAAATGCAGAAAATGGCCAAATGGGCACCTCTCCTGGGTGCGGTGATCGGCACGGTGGCTCTGCTGATCCTCGTGACGCGCTATCTCCGCATCCGCTCCATCCTCACGGATGGCATCATCGTGAAAGGCAAGGTGGACAAGATTGAAACTTATGAGCGCCGTACCGACAGCCGCACGGTGACCTCCACACCAAGCTACTCCCGGAGCTACTGGGCCACGATGTCTTACAACGTGAATGGCACGCCTCACCAAGTGTGCCAGAAGCTGCCCTACTCCCCCAGCACGGATGGCGCTCTGGAGGGCAAAGAGATCGAACTGGTGGTCCTAGAGTCCGCTCCAACCAAACCTTTGATCAAAAACGTCTATGCGGTGAGGCCCAGCATCCGCAAGTAGTGCCGAGAGCCGACCAAGAAGGCCGCAACGATCACTCACGTCCACTGAGATAGCCCGAACCACCATCAAACACCCTCAACGACCATGGGTTCCTTTTCAGACTTCAGCCGCCAGGACTCCGACCCGAACACCAAGAAACAGACCAAGGCGCTCAACTTTGGCATGCAAATGATCGCCATCGGCGTTCTCCTGGGCGCGCTAGCGATCGCTACAGGAGTGGCTCCGGTTTCATGGATCAAGTTTGAGCGCAAGGGACACGACGTGCGAGCTCGTGTACAGTCCTGTGTGTTCTTCATCGTCCCGTATCACACCGTTTGGGTGGAAGCTGTGGAGAAGATTGATACCCGGATCAAAACGGGCAGCAACCAACGCCGAGCAGGCCGAGACATTCCTAACAAGAAGGCAGAAGATGTGGGCTACCTCATGATCGACGGGCCAAGTAGCAGCGCCGAAGTGCCAATAGCGCCGTCCGACCTCACTTCTGTGAAGGAGAAGTCGCTGAGATTCCTCGCCGATAAGCAAGCAACTGAGTTGGAGCTGTTTGTGGTCGCGAACTGGCTCTTCAGCTTGGTGTTCAGTGGCCTAGCCACCCTCTTCGGGCTCATCATCGCAGGGAGCTTTGTGGTTGGCCTCATCCAGTTGGCCAGAAGGAAGCTAAGCATCAACCGGAAGGCCGCTACTCGGAGATGAAACGACAGAACCGACCACCGAAGTCCGCCGGCAAGATCATCTTGGCGATCAGCATTATCTTCGCGTTGATGTCACTGGTGTTCGTGTTCGTCGGCATCGGACAGCTCAAACTGGAGCGGCGCTACGAGACGGAAGGAGCGACGGCAGAAGGGATGATCGTTTCCAAGCGAGTCGATGAGAAGCACAGCCTCGACCGCGAGACCAAACGCCCCGTGGTGACGCGGAGCTACTTCATGACGGTGAGGTTTCCATTGGAGAGGGGACACGAAGTAGAGGCCGAGACCTCCATCTCTCAAGAACGCTGGCAGACCGCCCAAGAGAACGCCTCCATCACCGTGCAATACCTCACGGCTGCACCCACCACGTGCCGTGAAGTCGGTGCCTCAGGGAAAGTCAAAGCCTACGCCTTCACCACGCTAGGCGTAGTCGGTGTGTTCATAGGCTTGGGAGGCCTGGTGCGACACTTTTTGAAGAAGGACTAACGGAGTGCACGGACGCTTGATGCCCGGTTGACCGCCAAGTCACACAAGTCACTGGCGCACTACGCCAGGAGCTTGTCTACCAGCTCGCCGTGGACGTTGGTCAATCTCATGTCCAGGCCTTGGAACTTCACGGCGAGCTTGGTGTGATCAAATCCAAGGAGGTGGAGAAGTGTGGCGTGAAGATCGTGCACATGGACGGGATCCTCCGTGACATTGAACCCAAACTCGTCGGTGGCACCGAGTGTAAGCCCTGGTTTCATGCCACCGCCCGCAAACCACATGCTAAAAGCGTTCGGATGGTGGTCACGACCATCATTTCCGCCCTGCACCATCGGTGTGCGTCCAAACTCACCACCCCAGATGACGAGAGTGTCCTCTAGCAGGCCGCGCTGCTTCAAGTCGCGCACCAACGCCGCACAGGATTGGTCGGTTTGGCTGCACTGCTCCTTCAAGCCATTCTTCAGACCACCGTGGTGATCCCACGCTTCATGAAAGAGCTGCACAAACCGGACACCGCTCTCGATGAGCCTTCTGGCTAACAAACAGTTATTGGCAAAGGATGCCTCTCCCGGCTTGGCGCCATACATGTCGAGAATGTGTTTAGGCTCGCGGGAGATGTCCATGAGCTCGGGTGCAGTTTTCTGCATCCTGTAGGCGAGCTCGAAGCTGTTGATGCGTGACGCGATCTCCGGGTCTCCTACTTCAGCTAAGCGCTCTTCGTTAAGCTGCTTGAGCACATCCAAAGTATCGCGCTGTGTCGCATCACTGATGCCTTTAGGGTTGCTCAGGAAGAGAACCGGGTCCCCTGCACTGCGGAATGGCACGCCCTGATAAACCGTGGGCAAGAAGCCGCAGCCGAAGTTAGATAGCCCACCGCTGGGACCTTTTGCCCCGCTCTGCATCACCACATAGCCCGGCACATTCTGGTTCTCCGTGCCGAGTCCATACACCGTCCACGCGCCGAAACTTGGTCTCCCGAAGATCTGCGAGCCAGTGCTCATCAGGATCTGTCCCGGAGCATGGTTAAACGCATCGGTCTTCATCGACTTCACGATGGTGAGGTCATCTGCCACCGCACCGAGATGCGGAAGCAACTCGCCCATCTCCGCACCGCAGGCTCCATACTTCTTGAACCCGTATTTGGGGCCAAGGAGCGTGCTGTTGGGATTGATGAAGGCCGCACGATAGCCTTTGAGCAAGTCTGCGGGTGGGAGCTTGCCATCCCACTTGGTGAGTTCGGGCTTGTTGTCGAACAACTCCAAGTGACTCGGCGCACCACCCATGAACAAGTAGATGACGCGCTTAGCTTTGGCCGAATGATGAGGGCGTTTAACGCCAAGCGGATCAGCCGGAGCAGACTGCATCATTGAAGTGGCCGCCAGTGAGGCCATCCCCACCCCGCACTCACGAAAAAACCACCGCCGCGTGCGGTAGAGTCCATATTCACGAAGAAGGTCAGCCTGGATGGTGGTTCTCATGTCGTGCAAACAACGTCGGCAAGATCATGGTCCTCAATGGAGAATCTTGCACAACCAGCCGTGAAATCCTATCAAACGCAGAGGCAAAAGGAAGAGACACCGGTTGCGCCGCCTGGGTCCAAAGGCATATTTGCCGCCCATTTTTCATGAGCAACAACACCAGCAAGCCACGACGTGTCGTCTTGAAGTTCGGTTCGGGCATTCTGACCCGGCTGGACAAGGCGCAACCCGATCCCGTGCAGTTGCGCAAGCTGGTGGAGGCCATAGCGCTGATCAAAGCGAACGGAAATCAGTGCGTTGTCGTCAGCAGTGGTGCCGTTGCTTCAGGATTAGGGCCGCTGGGATTTGACGAGCGTCCAAGTGACATGACCACGCTGCAAGCGTGTGCCGCGCTGGGTCAAACTCGCCTCATGCACGCCTACGAGTCACTGTTGCGTGATCACGATCTGCATGTGGCCCAACTTCTTCTCACCCACGAAGATCTAGAAACGCCAGAACGAGCGGCTCGTGTGAGGAGTACGCTGGAGCGCCTGCTGGAGTTCCCACAAGTAGTACCTGTCATCAATGAAAACGACTCGGTGGCGATCGAAGAGTTGCGATTTGGTGACAACGACAAACTTTCTTCGCGTGTCGCGAGACTTTGGGGAGCGGATCTGCTGATACTGCTCACTAGCGTGCCGGGCTTGCTCGAAAATCCCGAAGACTCGAACGCAAAACCCATTCCCGTGGTGAACAACATCGATGAGGTGTTGCATCATGCTCAAGAGGTAAAGGGCCGTCTAAGCGTGGGAGGCATGATTTCTAAACTGAACGCCGTCAAGGACGCCGTCGATGCTGGCGTGGAGTGCGTGATCGCCAGTGGACGACACGCAGAACAGCTCCCTGAAGTGGTGTCCGGCAGTGGCGTGTGCACTCGTTTCCCCGCTATTTCATCATGAGCGACGACATTCAATCTGCCATCCTCGACATGGGAAAGAAGGCCCGCGCGGCCTCTTATGAACTGGCAACTCTCTCAGCCGAGCAGAAGAACAATATTCTGCGAGCTATGGCGGAGGGCATCATGGCCGCCGAGACTGAGATCCTCGAAGCAAACGCCAAGGACATCGCCGCCGGAGAAGCCAACGGTCTCAGTAGGGCCATGCTTGACCGCCTGTTGCTCAACTCCAAGAGACTTCAAGCGATCTCCACAGCCGTGCGCGAAGTAGCTGATCTCCCTGACCCAGTGGGTGAAGTTCTTTCCGAGTGGACCCGTCCAAACGGCTTGCGCATCGTAAAGAAACGCGTGCCGATAGGCGTGATTGGCATCATTTTTGAATCCAGGCCCAATGTCACTTCAGATGCAGCATCGCTCTGCTTCAAGACGGGCAACGCGACCATCCTGCGTGGTGGATCTGAGGCGATTCACTCAAATCGGGCTCTTGCTGCTGCCATGCAAAGCAGTGGTGCAGCATGCGGCCTACCAGAGAACAGCATTCAGCTCATCCCATTCACTGATCGCTCCAGCGTGGAGCATATGGCGCGGATGGATCAGTATTTGGACCTGATCATTCCACGAGGGGGCAAGGGATTGATTGAGAAAGTCGTCAGCACAGCGCGAATGCCCGTCATCAAACACTACGATGGCGTCTGCCATGTGTTCGTGAACGACGATGCGGATCACGCCATGGCGATCAATATTGTCCTGAACTCAAAAACTCAGAAGCCAGGTGTGTGCAATGCACTTGAGACGCTCCTGGTGCACAAAGACGTGGCATCGTCTTTCCTGCCGAAACTGGCAACCACACTGACCTCGGCCAAAGTGGATATGCGAGCAGATGAAGCTTCCCTTCCCCTGCTGCAAGGAGCATCGCCTGCTGTGGAAGACGACTGGCGAACTGAATACCTCGACCTGATTCTTTCCATCAAGACCGTGAGCGGACTTACGGAAGCCATTTCGCATATCAACGCTTACGGATCGCACCACACGGACAGCATCGTCACCCAACGTGAGTCAGACGCGATGCGCTTCATGAGTGAGGTAGATTCAGCAGTAGTCATGTGGAATGCCAGCACGCGTTTCAATGACGGAGGGGAGTTTGGTTTCGGCGCTGAGATCGGAATCAGCACAGACAAACTCCACGCCAGGGGTCCGATGGGCTTGGCAGAACTGACGAGCTACAAATATCTGGTTTACGGCAGCGGGCAGATTCGATCCTAGCACATTTTTTATAACTTTGATAAAACCAACCTTCCAAGAAATGGAAGGTAGCCTCTCGCAACTTTGCGAAGATGGCTATTGAGAGCTTTTTTGAACAGGCGGATGTGAATAAGTGCTCAATTGCTCACACGTCAGGTCCCGCTTGTCCTGAGCGGGCGCGAGGATCAGGGAGATTGTGTCAAGCCACATAGATTCAAAATATTTCCAGTATTTCAACGTTTTGGACACTCATTTTTGAGAATAGTGGAACCTTTTTCAAAAAGCCCCTGTGTCAGGTTGACCTTTGGAAAAAAGTTTTTAACATAGGGTGTCCGAGAAGCTGGTCTTCAAAGACCTCGAATAGCAAGCCGTGAGGTGAGTGTTTCGTGTTCGATCCTCGTTGTTGGTTGCTGGATCGTTGGCCCCCGGGTCGTAAGGCCCGGGGGCCTCTTTGCATCAAGTTCATGCGATACCTCTGTGCTGGCATTTTACTTTTCGTCATAAGCTCGGTGCTGATAGCTTTAGAAATGGATGTAGAAGAAGAGCGCTGGCGCAAACTCACACCTGCACAACGAATAGCAGACGTAGAGCAACGACGAGGCAATGAAGTCCGCAGTTCACTGACCACTGCAGGATTCAAGCTCGGCGATTTGACTTACTTGCGAGCCATCAAAGAAGCCAGTGTTTTGGAAGTGTGGATGCAAAAGCGTGGTGAAGTTCGCTACAGCCTCTACAAGGCATATCCCGTAGCTCGGTGGAGCGGAACACTGGGACCAAAACAAAAGGAAGGAGATCTACAAGCACCTGAAGGCTGCTATGCCATCACACGTGGTCTCATGCACCCCGCTAGTAGTTACCACCTAGCGATGAATATCGGCTACCCAAATGAATTGGACCGTTCACTCGGCCGTACCGGAAACTTGATCATGATTCACGGCAAAAACGTGTCACTGGGCTGCTTTGCAATGACCGACCCAGCGATTGAGGAGATCTACATGATCGTCGATGCGGCTCTGAAAAACGGACAGTCCTCCATTCCAGTTCACAGCTTCCCTTTCCGCATGGACGAAGCTCGGATTGCCTCAGCAACCGCAGACGAAATGAAGTGGCAGATGTTCTGGCGTGATCTGCTGGTCTTGTGGGATCACTTTGAGAAGACTGGTCAGCCGCCAACGTGCCGCGTAGTGGACAATCGCTACGTTCTCGGCAGATAGGGTCATGCGCGCCCTGCAACTCACCCAAAAAAGACAGCTTCACGGTGTTGATATACCTGAGCCGGGAGCACCTGGCCCAGGGGAAGCACTCGTGGCCACCAAAACCATGGGCGTCTGCGGCACTGACATCAGTGGCTTCCTGGGCAAGATGCCATTCATCGACTTCCCACGCATTTTGGGACACGAACTCGGCGTGGAGGTCATTTCAGTCGGAACCGGTGTGTCCCATCTTCAGGTCGGGGACCGCTGCTGTGTTGAGCCTTATCTGCATTGTGGACAATGCTATTCTTGCCGCCGAGGTAGTACCAACTGCTGCGAGCACATGCGCGTTCTTGGCGTCCACTGCGATGGAGGATTGCGAGAACGAATGGTTTTGCCTGCATCCAAGCTCCATGTGGCAAACTCTCTGTCGTATGAGCAACTGGCGCTCGTGGAAATGCTTGGCATCGGTTGCCATGCAGTCGACCGCGCTAAGTTGTCACATGCAGATGAAGTCCTAGTGCTTGGAGCCGGACCCATCGGCCTTACAGTGATTGAGTTTACGTTGCTGACTGGCGCACGCACAACGGTCTGTGAACCGGGTGAAACCAGACGTGCTTTTGTTAAAGCCCGCTACCCCGAGGTGACGGTCTTGAGTGAACCACCGAACGATCTCGCAGCCCAGGTGGTGTTCGATGCCACCGGAAATCCTGGCTCGATGAGCCAAGCTTTCCGATATGCCCATTTCACTGGCCGAATCATCTATGTCGGCATCACCAAAGAGCCTGTGGTTCTCGATGATCCACTTTTTCACCGAAAAGAGCTGACTCTCTTAGCCTCGCGAAATGCTCTCTCCCGCGACTTCCCGCGTATCCTTGAGTTGATGACTACAGGAAAGCTCGCGATCACAGATTGGATCAACGATTTTGCAACGCTCGATGATGCTCAAGAGGGATTTGAGCGCTGGACGAAGCCTGGCTCGACTGTCGTTAAGGCAGTGATTCGTGTGAGCTAGCGTTGTGATCACTCCATTTGCGGCATGACCACTCATGGCTTTTGTGACTGAGATCAAACCATGACCTTTCTTGAACCCGCCAATCTGCACTGGCTTTGGCTTACCGTGCCACCAGTGCTGCTTTGGCTGTTTCGCCGGAGGGCGAGGCAAGTGCCTGTCTCGACCCTGTTATTTTTCAGGTCTCTGGCACGTGAGCACCGAGAGTCCGCGTGGTTGAGACAGCTCAAAAGATGGCTGTCGCTATTGCTTACGCTTTTGGCGATCATTCTCGCGGCCCTTGCACTGGCGCGGCCCGCCAGCACCGGAAACAAAGGCGGAGCGCAAGGCATCGTCATCCTGCTGGATCAGTCTGCCTCCATGGCACTAGCTGAAGACGGAAAGTCCCGAATCGATGTCGCTAAACTTGCCATCAAGAATCGCCTACTCGCGCTTCCTGACAATGTTCCCGCAAGTCTGATTGTGTTTTCCTCTGATGTGGATGTTCTGCTCTCGCGATCACGAAATCGTCGCGAACTAGCTAGACTGTTGGAAGGCGTGGCCCCGATGCCCATTGAGGACTCAGCGGCTCCCGCATTGGAAGTAGCAGAGCAGTTGGCAGTTCTGGATGCGCCTGCGGAAGTCATTTTTGTATCCGACCGGCCTCCTCCAGAAGCCAAAGAACCAGCCAACGGCATTGCATGGCACTGGGAAAATGTTGCTGCCTTGTCACCTCACAACGTTGGGATCAGTGGGTTTGACGTGCGTCCTGCACCACTCGAACGCAACCGCTACGATGGCTTTCTCCGTGTCGCCGCCTCGTCAACGAACGCGGTGGCGGCTGCCTCTAGCATCGAAGTAAAGGTGAGCGGTCGTCTCGCGCACCTCCGTGAAGTGACGCTGAAACCCGGGCAAGAGATTTCACTGTTGTTGCCGCTTGATGGGGCTGATGGAGAGCAGTTGGAAGTTCGCCTTACTACATCTGGAGACATGCTGCCCTTGGATGATGTCGTGCTGGCAGCTTTGCCCCCCGTGAAGCCGCTGGTTGTGGCGTGGATTTCCGAGAAGCCTGATCCATTCACTGATCTTGCGCTCGCGGCTATGATTGAAGCTGGCCGACTTGAAGTGTGGAAGGGCTCACCCTCCGAGTGGCCACCAAAAGACAAGCCTGACGTATTGGTGCTGGAGAACTGGCTGCCTGACAAGTCATTGCAAGATGTGCCATGCCTGCTTCTCAATCCGGTTGGCGGAACCGAGAACTGGCTCAGCGCCACGGCTTATTCTCGCGGAGTGCCGCTGGATCGAGTGCGAGTTGTGCAGCCCGAGCATCCAGTTCTATATGGCATACCCGCCAATAGATTATCTCTGACACAAACAACGGCTCTGAAAGCGGGAGTCGGTTTGGAAGCGCTCTGGATGGGTGCCAACGAGCCGCTTCTTTTGGCCGGAGAAGTTCAAGGAGCTCGCGTGGTGGTCACGACCTTTTCACCATCGGTATCCGAACAACTTGCGCTCCAACCAGCCTATCCATTGCTTCTCGCAAACGCTATCCATTGGTGCGCGGAGACCCTGGCGAGCAGAGCCATGTTCAAACCATTACGCACGGGAAGTCTGCTAACCGCCACAGCATCCCTTAACTGGGACACATGGAATGGCACCAACATCATCACGAGGACCGATACCATCGATGGTGGAATCATCAGGCTCAACCGAACAGGTATTTGGGAGACTACAGACGGTAGGCAGGGTTCATCAGTCCTCGCCAGCCGCCAAGAGACCAACACAGCGCGCAACGATGCGCCCCAGTCATCCACCGGACCGTCTTCGTCATCTGGATTTGGATTAGGTCATGCTCAACTCTTGCTTTGGCTACTGCTGTTACTGGTGCTGTTGGAGAGCTTCCTGTTCCATCGACGTGCTGTTTACTAAGCGGAGGCCCCAAATGAAAACATTGCTCGCCCTGTTTGTTTCGACTGTGCTCGGTGCAGCAGAATCGCCACCTCCACAACCCTTGCGAGAGTTTCGAGGCGCTTGGGTGGCAAGCGTGCGCTGCATTGACTGGCCAAAAAGCCCAAGTCTTTCCACCGCTGAGCAACAAGCTTCACTGCGGTCGATTTTTGACAAGGCTGCTGCACTCCACCTGAATGCAATCATGTTTCAGGTGCGCCCGGCTGGAGATGCTCTCTATCGCAGCAGCATTGAGCCATGGTCTCCGTGGCTTACAGGCCAGATGGGCCGCCCTCCCAGCCCTGAGTGGGACCCCTTGGAGTTCGCGATCAATGAAGCGCATGCACGTGGCATTCAATTGCACGCTTGGTTCAATCCCTTCCGTGCACTTGCCTCAGCGGATCGGTTTGAAGCATCCGCTATGCACATCTCCCGGCAACATCCGGAGTGGACGATGCGATATGGTGGCGAACTTTGGATGGATCCAGGGGTGGTAGACGTGCGCCAGCGTGCTATCGCGGTGATGACGGATGTTGCACGCCGTTACGATGTCGATGGCATCCACATGGATGACTACTTCTACCCCTACCCCATCAAAAACAAAGATGGAGGGATAAAACCTTTTCCCGATGATGACAGCTTTGCCATTTACTCTTCGGCAGGTGGCACTCTCAATCGAAAATCTTGGCGCAGGAACAACATGAATGAGTTTATCCGCGATCTATATGACCAAATAAAGAAGACCAAGCCGAATGTGGCCTTCAGCATAAGTCCATTTGGTTATTGGCGCCCGCAAGTGCCTGAAGGGATCAAGGGCTCGCTAGATCCATATGAAGATCTGGCAGCCGATGTGAAGCTTTGGTTTGAGAATGGCTGGATGGATTTCATCGTCCCACAACTCTACTGGCCCATTGAGCCCGCCGAGTTGAGCTTCACACGGCTCTATGAATGGTGGCAGAGCATCAATCGCCACCAGCGCCCTGTTTATGCGGGAATCGCGGTTGACCGAGTAGGTAAAGATCGTGATGCAGGCGAAATCCTTGATCAGTTGCAAATAACGCGCCGCAGTCATCCTCAGGTCGCTGCGGGACATGTTCTCTGGAACTGGACGTCTCTTCAGGCGAATCGAGACAACGTTCGCTCCGCGTTGTACTCCGAAAGGTATCAGGAAATGGCTATTCCTCCTCCCACCATCGTGCAACCTGGAGTCAACGTGCCGGTACCTACCGCGAGTATATCTCCACAAGGGCTGCTCAATGCAAACGTCCAGCAAGCACGTTGGATCACAGTTCAGGTGCTTGCAGAAGGGAAATGGACGACCACACACGTCAGACGAGGCCCAAGTTGCCAAGTCTCGCTGCCGACTGGCTTTCAGAGAGTGGCAGTTCGCTCCGTATCTTCTTCGGGACAGTTCAGCAGGGCACTGTTGCTGCCCTAGTTAGGCCGATGATGATTTTCACGAGCTTAGCCAGCCGCCGCAGACCGAGACGTTCATAAAAAAAACTCCCCGCCCGGTGAACGAGCGAGGAGCTGTTTGAAAAGAGTTGGTTGGATAATGAAATTGAACGAATCCGATCAGCTCACAGCGGCATTGCCACGGTCACCAGTGCGAATGCGCACGGCTTCCAAAACTTCGCTGACGAAAACTTTTCCGTCACCGATTTTGCCGGTGTTAGCAGCCTTGATGATCGCTTCCAGAACTTCGTCAGCACGGGAGTCTTCAACGACCACATCGATCTTCACCTTGGGAAGGAAATCCACGGTGTATTCGCTGCCGCGATAAATCTCAGTGTGACCTTTCTGACGACCAAATCCTTTCACCTCAATGACGGTCATGCCTTCCACCCCTACAGAGGAGAGGGCTTCCTTCACGTCTTCGAGCTTGAACGGCTTGATAATGGCTTCGATTTTCTTCATGGTGGGTGCGATACAGTTGATGTTTTTTCCAGGTTTGCAACGAGTGGTCCAGGACTAACTTCACCTAAAGCGGAAAGCGTGCCAATTTGCGAGGAACTTATTTTACAATAAAAAAGGCGTTGTGGCCCGATCCGTGACGAACACGTTCCCAATCATGATTTCACAAGCCTTCCGCGCTACAACAGCCCTGCTCCTGGTATTGCTTTCTGCATGCCAATCCTCGTCTGTAGAAGAGGATTTGGCCTTGGTGGGTGGTTTTGACCCCAAGACCGGTGCGTTACCCACAACCGTTGGCCAATCCCCGCAGATTGAGAATATCCCTCCGCCTGATACGGGCGATCCATTGATCGGGCGCTGGTTTACCCGAGGCGCTGACTGCCAGCCACCTCTCGACTACGACGCTCTAGTGGTCAGACGTGCCGATGGTTACTACACCTGTGACTTCAACTACGGAACTGAGGGCCGTCGGGTTTTTGCTGAAGGTCGCTGGACACGTACAGGCAACATCTACAAAGTGCAAACCCTCAAGTCTGGAGACTCGTATCTGTCTCCAAAGGACCCCATGCATCTCATCGAATACAAAGTCGAAAAAGCAGATCAGGCCGAAGTTTGGTACCGCAGCGAGAAGACAAACAAGCTGTTCAAGACCAAACGAGTCGATGATTCTTTTGTCCTTCCGACATACAGTTCTGGAAGTTGACCATGCTTTCTCGTTATCTGGCTTCTGCCCTTTTTTTGCCTTTGCTCTGCGTGGGCTGTAAGGCTCCTGTTTACCAGCCAAAACCGTTAAATGGGGGTCAACTTGCGTCTTATTTGATGCAACGAAGGGCTGTGGTGATGGCTCCACAGGTTGATGGCAATGTCAAAGAGTCTAGTCTTGGCTCTGCTACTCCAGTGCATCCAGCGGGTTACCTTCTCACTGCAGCTCATGTTTTGGACGGTGCCGACCGGACACGAATCCGCGTCATGTTGGATCCAAAGTCCGGCATCCCAAAGCGTCTACTGGATGCGAGAGTCGTGATGTATGATCGCGAAGCAGATGTTGCTCTGCTAAAGACGAGTGTGCCCCTGCCTCACGTGTTCCAGTGGAGCCCTCAGAATGCTCTGTTACCAGCCGGACTGCCGGTAGTCCACACGGGCCTAGCTACGGGGCACAAATCGGGACTTGGCACGCTGACAGAGCCATCCGACTCAAAGCCAGGGAAGTTTTGTCATACGCTACACCTCGCACCCGGCGACAGTGGTGGAGCGCTCGTGAGCCTCGGTGGAGAAGCTCTCGGCATCAACCACGCAGTGGGGCGCATCCAGACCTTTGGTGCCTCGTTTTTCTCCGGTTCCTATTCTGTGAGACCGGATTTGAGACGCATCGAGCGAGCGATCGCTTCCGACATCAAAACACACTCAAAGCCATGAAACCTATCGCATCCCTCTTGCTGGTTTTGGCGGTGTCACTCCTGGAGGTTTCGTGCATCGGTCCATCTCCGGGTGGACTTCAGTTGATCGCCAATCACCCGCCAAATGCGGGACTCCTGAGGTTGCAACAACTCGAAGCCAAGCACCCTGGACTAGCTGCATTTCTCAAAGATTACGGGCTGCCTGATTACACCCTTGAAACGACAGGAACACCAGGCAGAGGGGTGATGCTTTACTACCTTGGCCCAGGAAAGGCTTGGCTGATGGTCGAGCACAAGAAAAACAGTGCCCCCGTTTTTCTGGGCCCCGAAACGATTCAGCGCAAAGAGCTCAACTTCCTCCGGGCAGCGAAAGACCTCAACCAGCCTGACCCAAAGGTGAATCAATAGCTTAACACGGCTTGCTCTGACTCACCGTCAAGATCATCCGGGCCGTGCACTACCTCACCCTTCCATCCGTAGGTTTCCGCAGCGCTTGTGCAGACACGGGAAGCGAGAACATCGAGTGCCTGGAACACTTTCATCACGCCATCGACCCACTCCTTTGCAGCAAATGCAGATGAGCCTGCTTCAAGGCACTTTTGCAGGTCCAATGCAGTCAAAAAAGGCTCTAAGCCATAGCCAATCATGCACGATGCGGAACCACGCTGCGGGTCCAGGGTAACTAAAATGAGACGATTGGAACTGCCAGCCTCTAGGGCGCTCACCGCCTGACTGTGATTGAACATCCAAAACGTATAAGCCCCAAGTGGAATGCCCTCAGGAGGTGCACAAAACGCGACTACCGCACCCAATTGCGGAAATCGTTGTTCAAAGCACTCCAAAACGGTCTCCACCCTCTTTTTGGCTGACCGGGTGAGGACATTACAGAAGTCGTTGACCGGCTGAGTGACGATCGGCGGCACGCCAAGCGCCCGATCTAACCGCTCCATCGTCAGTGAACACTGCCCACAGGAGGCAGAATCTTCTGAAAGCAGCGCTTGGCAGGCAGGACATTGCACATTGATAGCCTAGCACTCAAGACGGGCTTGAATCAAGCCGCGACAAACCTAAAATCCGCGCCCCAAACTATCCCCCAATAACCTATGAGTCAGTCCACCGAACATCGAGAGTTCCAAGCAGAAGTCCGCCAGCTACTGGACATCGTGATTCACTCCCTCTACACGGACAAGGAAATCTTCGTCCGGGAACTAGTGAGCAACGCTTCTGATTCCTTGGACAAACTGAAGCACATCCAACTCACCCAGCCAGAAGTTCATCAAGGACACCTGCCGCTGGAGATTCACATCACGACGAACGAAGAGGAGCGCACGCTTTCAATTGCCGATCACGGAGTTGGCCTCACCCATGACGAGTTGGTCCAAAACCTTGGCACCATCGCTCACTCTGGCTCTAAGACCTTTGTGGAAGCCCTTAAACAAGCTGGAAAAGATGGTGCCAACACCACCCAATTGATTGGTCAGTTCGGAGTTGGTTTCTACTCGGCATTCATGGTCGCCTCGGAGGTGGATGTCTACACCCGCTCGTGTCAGCCAGAGGGTTCCTCCTACGTGTGGACGAGTGACGGAAAGACCGGTTACACTATCGACGAGTCAGCAGACTTACCTCGCGGTGCACGCATTGTGTTGCATCTCAATGAGGCAGACGCGGAGTTTGCCAAACCTGAGCGCATCAAGCAGATCCTGGCCAAATACTCCAACTTTGTTGGGTATCCGATCTTCCTCAATGCTGAGCGCGTAAACACCGTGGAGGCTCTATGGCTCAAGAACAAAGCTGACGTCAGCCAAGAAGAGTACAACGCGTTCTATAAGTTTACGGCCCACGCTTTCGGAGACCCAACCTACACGTTGCATTTCAATTTGGAGGGCAATCGCGTCATTAAGGCGCTCCTTTTCGCTCCAGGCGAAAATATGGAACTCTGGGGCATGGGACAGATGAAACCCGGAGTGTCACTCTACTGCAAAAAGGTTCTCATTGATCCCGAGCCCCCAAAACTGCTGCCGGAATGGATGCGCTTTGTGCGCGGAGTTATCGACTGTGAGGATATCCCACTAAATATCTCACGGGAGTCGATGCAAGACTCAGCGCTCGTCCGGACAATTGGTGAAACCGTTACCAAGCGCTTTCTAAAGTTTCTCGATCAAGAAGCCACCGACAACGGGGAAAAATACAACGAGTTTTACGCCAAGTTCGCGCGCTTTATCAAGGAGGGCGTTGCTACAGATCATGATCACCGCGAGGCAGTAGCCAAACTACTGAGGTTTGAGAGTTCGATGACGGAACCAGGTAAACTCACATCTCTGGCGGAATACGTCAGCCGAGCAAAAGAGGAGCAAAAGACCATATATTATCAGGTCGCGCCCAGCCGCAGCACAATCGAATCCGGTCCCTACTTGGAGGCGTTCAAAGCGCGAGGTTTGGAGGTGATCTATCTGTACGAGCAGATTGACGACTATGTCATCAGTTCACTTCGGGAGTTCAACGGCAAAGCCCTGAAGTCGGTCAACTCAGACCAACTAGACTTGCCCGATGGGCCGCCTGCCGAAGGTGAAGCACTGAGCGAAGAATCAACCAACGGCCTCGTGTCATGGTTGAAGGAAAAACTGGGCGACAAGATCGTAGAGGCGCGGTCCAGCCAACGCCTCATCTCTAGTCCGGCAGCCGCCCTTCTGCCAGAAAATGAGCCGACAGCTCAAATGCGCCACATGATGCGTGCGTTAAAACAAGACACCGGGTTGGATCAACCGCGGGTGATTCTGGAACTCAATCCCAGGTCCGAGTTGATCAAATCATTAGCAGTTAAGAAGGATACAGATTCTGAGACAGCTACGTTGATCGCAGAGCACCTGTTGGACACGACGCTCTTAAGCGCTGGACTGATCGAAGACCCTCAGATCCTGGCCACCCGAAGCCAGAAGTTGCTTGAGTTGCTCGCAGCTAAACTCTGACAAGGCCGCAGCCTAACCTGCGGCTCTCTCACCGAAGGCTCCAGCGAACATTTAGAGAGTAGGGCTCCACCCAAGTTGCCAGTGAACAGTCTTGAACTGCTCACTGGTGCCATTTTTTCTGGACATTTCCGACTATGGCTGTGGCTCTAGCACAACTTGTCCGGAAAGGATAGGTGAGGTGGACACCGTGGTTCCTGACTGAGGTGGTTGAGCCAGCAGGAAGTAACCAGGATTTACATAAGCGCTGCCCGTCCAAACAACTATACCGTTGAACTTGGCAGTCCGGACAAGGGTGGTCACCGCGTTGGGGATGGTGAACGTGCCGCTGTATTGCCCAAGTGGCTTAGATGCGAGCTTGAAGGTGACTTTGTTGGTATTGACCACGGGCAATTTCACCGTCTGAGCAACCGCAGTGCCGGTATTGCGAATGCTGAACACAAACGGGTTGGGCGTAAGGTCACCAGTGTTGAGTCCGCCAGAGGAGAACGCCAAGCGTGCACGGTTGTCGGCATTGATGAGTCCAGCTATGACTTGTCCAGCAGCAGGGGCTTTGTATTTGCCTCCGACGATGCTCAAGCTGATCGGTTGGAACCCGTTACGATAAGTGACCCCTTTGGAAGTGCTGGGCTCAGCAGCGCGATTCCAGCTTAGATTGCCAGTGTAAGTGCTGTTCACAAAGCCAACTCCAGCTGGGGTGACGGTGGTGGTTCCAAGGAGGCTGCCTCCAGGTGCCTTAAACGCGGAGTAGACAATGACACTGACTGGGCCATTGGCCACAGCTGCCGGGCCAACAAATCCTGCTGAACTGTAAGCCAAGCCGTCTGCAGTCTGACCAGCGAGGGTCAACTTGCCATCAACAGCGACCGTGTAGCTGCCAAAACCGTTTCCTTGAGGGATGTCGATGTCGCCTTCTGCGCTAACGGGGATCTCCAAACCGTAATTGTACTGGCCAGCATAGGTGCCAGCGTTCTTAGCCACCGCCCACACATTGCGATAACCATTCACAGCCTCGCTAACCAAGGTATTGATGTCGGTGATCGTGCCGGTGAGCAGGTTCGCAGTTGCATCCAGGGTAAACTCCAGCCTGAGCGTGGCTCTGCCTGCCCTGGTATACTCAGCGCGACCTGTCGCCCCGGTAACGTTAGGACCAGTGAAGACTGGGATCATCGTTCCGATAAACTTGGCGCCAGTGAGGCCTTCACTCGTCACAGCGGCGGTAAATCCTCCTGTGGCAGTCGTAGTGAGGTCAACCCGAGCCCCAAGGTTGCCAGCCAGTGCGGTATTACGTCCAGCCAGACCAATGTAGCTTCCAACCAAGTTGGCCGGATACACCACTGGGGTCGCAACACGCAATGTGTTGACTCCGCCATTCTTCATGACTGTGGCCAAGCTTCCTGTGGCGCTCACGGTGCAGGTATAAGTGCCCGCATCTCCCACAGCCGCAGCGGGAAGAGAGAATGTCTTGGAGTTGATACCGACGTTGGTGACTCCATCACGCTTCCATTGGTAGCTAAACACGGTTCCAGCAGGCCCAGTGGCGTTAACCACGAAGCTGGCAGGCTTCCCGGCAGCAACGGTGAGCAATTTGGCTGTGGCGTCGAGCACAAAGACCTTCACCGAGGCGGTAGGGGTGATGCCTGCTGGGCCGGTGATATCACAAACATAATCACCTGCCAATGCGGTCGTAGCATTGTGAACGATGTAGGTCGGTGAGGTGGCTCCTTTGATGGCCTTGCCACCTTTCTTCCACTGATACTTCAGTCCGGCTGGGCCAGTGGCCACCACGGCGAGCGTGAGTGTCTCCTTCAGGGCAATGAACTGATCTGTCGGTGCCGTGGTGATGCTAATGGCTGCATCATTGTCTGTGATGCTAAGGGTGTGCGAGGGATTGCCACCCAAAATGAGTCCCCCAGGCAAGGCACCAAAGTTGAATACGATCGTCTCCGTGCCCTCTGCGGCGGTGTCGTTGGTAATCGGGATGCTCACGTTAGCCGTGGACTGGCCAACGGCGAACTTCACTGGAGTCACGGGCGAGGTGTAGTCTGCCGCAGAAGCTGTGGAGGCAAGGCCAATGGTCACTGGCACATCCAGAGCGGTGGTAGCAGGCGCGCTAAGAGCGATGACCACATTGGCCACTCCTACGCCTTCATCCACGCTGCTGCCAGTGGCTGCAAACTGAATGCTGGCAGCAGGAGCAACACCTGTAGTGGTGAAGCAACGCAGTGCTCCTGTGCGAGTGCCGAAGGCATTGATTCCAACGACCTGATAGTAATAGGTGGTGCCCGGAGTGAGACTGCCAACACTTGGGCTCACTGCCACTGCTACTGTGCCGTTCCCAACGTCAGTTGCAGGCAGGTTCACTGCGTTGCTCATGTCAGCAAGCGTGCCGTAGCGGATGTAGGCGCTGGTAGAAATGGAGTTCGGGTCCACTGTGGCATTGAGAATGGCTGTGGTGTCCGTGATGGTAGTAGCTGCCAACGTAGCGAGTTGCATGACCTCAGGCACGTCAAGCTTGAACAGGTCGTTGTAGCTGTTGTTGCCATTAATGCCACCGAAGCTCCAGAGGTTGCCCTCAGCGTCCATGCCCAAAGCACTCTGCTGACGTGCGCCTGGAGTGTTTGGCTCGGCTCCCACGTGCAGCGTGCCATACAGTGGTTTGGCAGCCGCAGTGCGTGATCCTTTCAACCAAGTCCAAACGCCGGTAGCTGGTTGATAGCTCCAAACATCATCACGAAGCCCGGCACCAAGACCTCCAAAGAGAACAAGTGCGCCGTCGGCATCAACCCATGTGCGTGCTCCTCCACGAGAAGCGGGTTCGGTAGCGGCATCAGGAAGACCTACGACTTTGTAGACACCAGCAAAGCCAGCTTTCTGCTGTCCGCTGATCCAAGCCCATGCGTTGGAGCTTGGATCATACTTCCACAAATCATTGTTGTTGCTGCCGCCAAACAGCCAGAGAGATCCATCGCGCCCAGTCCATGCGGAGGCATCGGTACGAGCACCTGGCGTGTTGGCAGCTGCTGCCACGCCCTTAGTGCCGTAAACGCCAAGCTGTTTGGCGAGATTGCTGCCGTTTAGCCAAGTCCAGTTGTTGGTCAGCGGATCGTATCTCCACAAGTCATTCATCAAGGCGATAGCCGTGCCTGTGCTGCCCATGCTGTTGCCGCCGAAGACATATACCTTGCCGGTGCAATCGACCCAGCCAGCCGCTCCACTTCGGGCTCCTGGGATGTTGGGAGTCGCAGGAGTGCCCTTTGTGCCATAGACACCAAGACCTTTCACGGCGGTAGTGCCTTTAACCAGCGTCCAAGTGTTGCCGGTGATGTTGTACTTCCACAAATCGTTGAGAGGGCCGGCCTTGGATAGTCCACCAAAGAGCCAGAGATTACCGTTGCCATCATTGACAGCAGTAGCACCCGCGCGAGCCCCAGGGAAGGAGGCTGTGCTAGCTGCATCCTGTGTATCTGTGCCTCCGAGCAAAGTCCAAGTCTGGGTGGTCAGGTCGCAAACCCAGAAGTCATTGAGGGCGCCAGGACCAGCGGTGGTGGTAAAGCCAGTGCCACCGAAAACATACAACTTGTTGTTAACCGGATCAGACCAAGCGGCCATATTCCCCCTCGCACCAGGGGTGCTGACCGAGCGCTTCTGCTTAGCAAGGTTTGAGCCACCTTCCCATGACCAGTGCGGAGGACGGAGAACGATAGCCAAGGTGACCGTGGCCGTGCCAAGCACGCCAGTGTTGTCAGACACCTGATATGTGAAGCTATCGTTGCCCAAGAAACCGGTATTGGGCTGATATCGATAAGTTCCATCGCTATGCACCGTTGCTGTGCCGTTGGTTCCATTGCTCAGAAGTTGGAATACCAATGGCCCTGAAGGAGTGCCACTCACGTTCAGAGGATTCACCAACAAATCATTGGCCACTCCAACGTCTGCCTGATCAGCAATGGTGACCAGCGTGCGGTTGAGCGTGATGGTGTAAGTCGTCTGGGAACCATTCTGCGCGGTGACACGCACATCAATGGTATTAGCACCTACATTCATACTAAGAGGTGCGCTAGCTGAACCACTAGCAACTGATGCGAACGAACCGCCATTTGAGCGAACCTCGATTGTGGCAAATCCGCCCAGCATAGTCGGGGTCACCGTGATCGAAGAGTCAGCGGGTCCAATTGTATTCTGATAGCTTGTCGTATTGGAAGCGAAGGAAGGCGAAAGCGCACCCGAGCTGATGGAAAGATTGGCAAGCTTAGACTCGGTCTCTGCTGTCTGGCTTATCGTGAAGGTCTGGACAGCAGAAGTTTCAGCAGGGCTTCCGGCGGTCGCATCGTCGGTCAAGGAAACATCAATCGTCGCAGTGCCACCCACACCATCCAGAGTGTAGGTGAGATTGCCTGAAGAATCGACAGCCGGAGGCACAGTGAAGATGCTATCTGGGTCGCTCGTGACAGTTACGTTGAAGCTCAGTGCCTGCGAAACCTCAGGATCGCCATCGTCGATTCCCGTGGCCCAACCTGTTACGGTCTGAGGAGCGGTCACTGTCAGAGGAATGACCTGATCTGCTCCTTTGGTGAACACAGGAACATCATTTTTCTGCACCACCGTCAGAACAAACGAGTCCTGAACAGTGGTCAAGCCATCAAAGGCACTCACGGTGATCGTAGTGGTGCCAAACTGGTCATTTGCGGGCAGTGCCGTCAACGTACGGTTGGCACCGGTGCCACCGAACGAGATATTGGCTACCGGCACAAGCGTGGGATTGCTTGATGCGGCTGAGAGCACCAAACCATCGACGTCTTCTGGGTCGGTGAGAGTAAATGCTAGAGGAGCCGTTGCGACATCCTCATCGGTAGAAGCGTCTGCGATGTCCGAAATGGTAGGTACCTCGTTCTCATCCGTGATGTTGATCGTGATGACCTCATCGTAACTCAAAGGAGGGGTGCCGGTGTCGGTTGCGCGGATGCGGATGGAACGGGTGGCCTGCACCTCGCGGTCAAACGAGACTGCAGTGGTTAGATTCGTGCCGTCAAAATTGAACAATGCGTTATCCGTATCACCAGGGCCAGTCACAAGAGCGAAGGTCAGCGTGGCAGACTGCCCTGCATTTGGGTCGCTGCCCGTTACCGTCCCAACGAACGTATTCGCCGGAGCATTCTCAATGACCGAGCTAGGAGCCAGAGTGATGTCAGAGGGTGCCACGTTGGAGACGTTCGTCAGAGTAATCTGATTCGCTCCAACGCCATCGTTGTAGTTGAAGATAAACTTCTGGCTAGCGATCGTGATCTCCGAGTCATCAGCAAGAGGGTTGCCATTGAAAGTAAAGAGATCCGTGGGCGACCATCCGCTTCCGTAAGTCACCAAGGTGATCACATCGTTCAAGCCGAGGGGTGGTATATCGTTCAGTTCGGTGAAGGCAATCGTGGGTGCTCCAACAATGCTCAAGCCGCCCACCACATTGATGGTATCTGAAGTTTTGGTGGAACTATCAATATCAAACTTCAGGAACGCACCAGCTGAGAAGGTCAAACTTACCAAGTCCAGAGCACCGATGGTGCCATCAGTGCCTGGTGCGAGCGTTGCCCCACCTTCAACGACCACGGGTCCGAGCGTAGCCGCACCCTGAAGTGTGCCACCTGTCTGTATCGTCACAGTCGAAGCTGCGGGGAAGCTGCCAAGCAACCTCAATGTACCACCAGAGATAGTAACGGGTCCGTGTGTGCTGGCTAGGGAAGAAGCACCCACTACAGCTAAACCGCTACCTGTCTTCGTGAGCAGGCCAGTTCCAATGCTAACGCCACGGGAAACAATAACATCGCCAGCTCCAGACAGCGTAAGGTCAAAATTGGTTCCGGTAACCGAAGCGCCAGTGCCTGGGTCGATGGTCAATGAACCGGCGTCAGCAGCAATCTGCGCTGCTGCGCTCATATTCACGGTGCCAACCCAAGTATTTGCGCCCGAGATGCCACGCAACGCTCCACCGTTGGCAACGCCCGTGCCAGCGATGGTAAGCGCTTCACCAGTGACTGTTACTGTGCCATCAAGTTCCAGCGCACCACCTGCGGCGACTGTCGTCCCATTCGTCGTGGTTCCAAGAGAACCCGCGTTTAGCACACGTAGAGCGCCCTGATTGATTGCTGTGGTGCCGGAGTAGTTGTTGGCATTTGGCAAAGCCCAAGTTGCAGCCCCAGTCTTGGTCAAGCTAAACACAGCGATCCGTTGATCAAGCGCCGCGATGGAGTTCACGATCGTTGGATCTGCATTGCCACCTAGGGTGACCGTTTTTGTGCCAGGAGTTGCCCCCACAACACCAGTTGTCAGCACGAAGGCTCCTGTGCCATCCGCGTTCACGATCGCGCCGCCGGTCGTACCTTGAGCGGCAATGGCACGGTTAGAACTGGCTCCGGGACCTGTGTATCCGATACCGCCAGCCACCGTACCGAGACCGACTCGGATGATACTCTCTGCCAGACTGGAAGGGTTACCAGCAGCACTCGGGCCAGAACCAACGTCTCCAATAGAGCCAAACGCGAGAACTCCAGCCTGAACCTCAATAGCGCCCGTGAAGGTGTTGAGACCAGTAAGTGTCACTGTGTTTGCCTCAGTCTTGACCACGCCCTGTGAGCTGGAGAGGACAGGGGAAACAGAAGTGTCTCCCGTGTGACCAAAGAAGAAACCTTCCGCCGAGTTGATCGTGCCGGTACCGTTGATTACCGAGCCTACGCCAGTCGTCGTGAGCGATGAGTGGTTTAAGGTGAACGCTCCCGTATCAAGTGTCGCACCGTTCACGGTGAGAGGACCGCCTACACCGGTCGCATTGTTCGCGCCTGCGGTGAGGGTGCCTGCACTGATGGTCGTGCCTCCCGTGAAGGTCGCCGCTGCATTGAGGGTAAGATTTCCAAGGCCTGCTTTGGTCAAGCCACCGATTCCCGATCCAGCACTGCCAGCAAGGACTAGATCAAGTCCATTGGTGTCAATTGTGCCCCCACCAATCAGGTAGCTGATGGACCGAGTCGAGAGATCATCGCCCGAGTAGGTAGCGGAGAGCCGCAATGTTCCGCCGCCAAACACCAAACCTCCAGTGCCACCACCCATGTTGTCTAGGTCAGTGATTTCCAGCACGCCTTCGTTTAAGGTGACTTTGCGCGCGCCTCCACCAGCGGTATTGACCGAAGTAAGCACCAGCGTGCCCCGACCTGACTTTGTTATATCGGCAGCAGATGTTAATGGTGAGCTAATCACCGCAGATAGTTTAGGTGTCGTCAATGCAGCTGAGGGGTTCTGCACGAAGATTACATATTCGTTAGTGGCACCCACTGTGATACCCGAGTCAAATCCAGAAACCGTTGTGCTGTTATCCGATGACGCCAGCGCTAGCGGATTCAAGGTGAACAACATGGTGCCGGCCGTAACCGCCAGTGAAGTACCTGCACCAGCGCCACCCACTGTCACAAAGGCATTGCTGCCATCGGCGGGTGCGTTGTGGAAGACAATCGCGTTCTGGGTGCTCGATGCGAGCCCAATCAAATCGGCAACTAGAACTTCCCGGAGGTTCTCGTTATTCGCTGCTTTGGAACCAAATGTCACGTAGTCCGTGGTGAAGTCCAACCCGCGGAATCCCTGTCCCGAGGTGTAAGTCAGCAAAGTGTTGCCCATGTTGGCATCGGCCAAAGTGCCAGTCGTGATCTCCCCGAATGCCCAAGGAACAATCGACTGAGTCGTGGTGGCCGCAGCACCTGCACCACCCACCATTGCAGTGATGAAGGCAGTTTGATTCGTGGCATCACCAATCCGGAGCTGACTGCGGTTACCTGATGATCCACCAAGATTCCGGCCGCGTGCGTCAATCGTTGCGTTATTCGAGCGAACAAAGTTCGAGGCGATAACGGCCGTAATACCATCTGTTCCCGAGGCATCTCCGCGGAAGTAGTTTGCCCCCGAAGCAAAGGTCAGCACCCCGATGGTCTCGTTCGTCGTTGCTGCCTGATCGGTCCGGATTGCCAGGCCGCTAGGTCTGACCTCGGAGTTCCAAGCGCCGTCCGCAGAGTTAAGGGTCATAGGCATGTTGTCTGGCAACCGTGCACCACTTCGAGTTGTGCCATTGTTACTGATGAGGAAGCTTCCACCCCGATTTACTGTAATGGAGGAGGCGTTCATGGTGCCCAGAGTCTCGAGATAGACTAAGCCTCCGTTGATGGTGAGGGATCCTGTAAAACCTGCCCCGGAGGTTCCAGTAAACAGCAGGTTGCCAACGCCCGAGCGGCCATTCCGAACAATCGCGCCAGAGCCAGTCAAGGTGCCAGCATAAGTTCCGTTCGCTGTTTGGTTAATGGTCAGTGTGTTGGCACCCACATTCACGTTACCCAGGAGGAAGCCCGCTGTAGCATTACCCCCAGAGAGGTTTCCAATGGTCTCATTTGAGAGAAGCGTCAGAGTCGCTTGTTGGTCATCTGCCAGAACCACTGCTGCGCGATCTCCAATGCCTTGCCCACCAGAAACTTCAAGCGTTCCAGCCTGAATCTGCACGCTACCGGTAAAGTTATTGGCACCAGATAGCCTCAAGGTGCCGGTGCCGGTCTTTGTAAGTGCGTTGGTATTACGAATGGCCGAGCCAATCTCAAACATCTGGCTGCTGTCCTGGGTTACCACTACATCGGTGATGCCCGAGTTGATTGTCCCACCGAATATACCAGGCGTTCCGGACGTAACTGCTGGTGTAACGAGAATCGAACCAGAAGAAATATCCAACTGGTCGATCACAGTGCCCACATTCACCACGGACCCAGGTGAGCTATTGAATCTGATGGTGTTCACAACCCGAGAGCCTGTGGTGCCCGTATACCCGCCGGCATCATCGGTAACGTTATCGTTTGTTGCCCACGTTGAGACATCGTTGCTGATCGTTGAAATCAGCGGTACGATGTTATTAGTCCCGTTTTTCGTGGCAAAGTAAATCCCAGTCCCATCGCTCACCGTTAGGAATCCGCCGAGCGCGCCATTTGTCAGTGCAGCTGTGGTAATGACGCCATTGGTCGCATCTTGAACCCCAGTTGGGAGATTGATACGCAGAGTGCCAGCATTTGCCGCTCTGGTTATGCCACCGAGGGAGAGCACGATTGGCTGCCCCACTCCAGGATTTAAGTTGATCCGATTGGAACCTCCGCTGGCAAGCGTTAGGCTAGCCACAGTCTGCGATGTCGGTTCAGAAGCACTACCATTGAGCGTCAATGTGCCACCCCGCATATCCAAACCAGTTAGCGCCCGCAACTTAGTCGTATTACTCGTCGTGTAGTCCAAAATCAACTCACCCGCATCAACACGAGCTGCGGTAGTTCCAGTCAGACCGCTGTTGTTGCCCGAAACCGTAACCGTTCCGCCAAAGGCCTTCAAGATCGCTCCAGCACCAGCAAGGTTAGCAACGATGTTCCCTTGGTAGAGGTTAATGTTAGTCGTGGCAGTAACACTGCCAGTGCCGACAACCGAACCGCTGAATCCAGCAGTGGCCTGACCCAGGTCGAGACGAGCAGTTGTGATGTTGAAGGTGTTTGTGTTGAGAACACCACCAGAAGAGTTGTCAGAAATAAGAATGAAGTCGTTACTTCCTGAGTTATTCACTCCGGTAACATCAGGAGCATTCAGGTTGATCGTCGAGCCGAAACGAGCATACAAACCATTGCTGGTTCCCGAAGTGTAGGCCAGGACGCCAGTAGAGTTGAGGTTCAAAATCGAAGCATTTCCGGCCACTGTGCCAACGATGACGTCATCAGCAAAAACGTTGGTCCCGGTTAGGTTCCATGTGCCTGAAACGACCGTCAAATCTGCCGCAGTACCTGTCTGAGTGATTCCACCTGAAATGAAACCCTGATACGTATTATCAACCCCGGTCAGGGTAATAGCGTTGGCCCCCGCAGTCACTGCGCCAGTATAGGTTATAGTTGCCGCGTTGGTCGTACCGGCAGTCCTCAGAGTCGAACCTGCCGTCAAGGCGATGGGCCGGTCAGTGCTAGCGGGCACGCTTCCGATGTAGGCAAGGGTGCCGCCACCCATGTTGATGTTAGTTCCCATACCAAGGTTGCTCGCAGGACCCCCAACGCTATTCACCGTCGAATACTCAACGGTGCCTCCACTCATATTAAAGTCACCTGTAAACGTGTTGGCAGCGTTAAGACGCAGGATGCCCAGAGTCGCACCCCAGCTTGTACCCGAAGCGGAGTTATTGTTCGCCCAGAAAGTTGTTCCCGGATTCACCTCACTGATCACCGAGTTCACCACGGCACGAGCCGCAGCGTTTCCAGCGACTGCCATGTATCCTGTCGCCGAGTTGATCACAATCGGACCATCAAACACCGCGACCGAGTTAGCCACATCGGCGAGGAACACACGCGCCTCCCCTGCTCCAGCCGCACCACCGAGTGTCAACGTTCCAGTAAACGATGCCGTGAACGGAGACGTGACAGCACCCGATACGTTGTCGACACCCATTTCCAGCATGGCATGGCCGCCAGCATTCACGATGTTGATATTGTTACTAATGGTGTAGTTCGCGCCGTTCGTGCCTTGCCAAGTGATGCGACCAAATCCGGCTGGTACGTTTACATCGCCTGTGCCAAGGCCATTGGCTTTATTGGTCGTGATGGTGCCACGCATGAGATCCACCCCTCCCGTCCAAGTGGGACTCGCACCATTGAGCGCTAGAGTTCCGGTGAGTTGGTTTCCTGTGGTTACAGTCGTGACCGAATCAACTATAAGCTTGGCAGCACCCGAAATGGCACCTTCCAAATTGATCTGCCGGGCGGTTGGAGTCACTTGGAGCGGATCAACAAGATTTACTGTAGAGGCAACAGGCACCGAGATTGGTCCGCTATATGTCTGAGTGGCGGAACCAACTGTGAGCGTTCCCCCATTCAACACGATTGGATTCGCAGCGTTTTGTGTCGTTGCATTGTTCAGGTAGAAGCGAGTGCCTGCATTGACATTCACAGTGGCTGCATTTCCAAGCAAAGCACTGCCCAGGGCATTTCCATTGCCTATCTCAAAGTCACCCTGATTGATCGTAACCGATGGGACCGCAAACGCTGAGTCAGCCGCATTGGAGACCACCACCCGTCCAGCGCCCTCTTTCGTCAAGGCACCAGTTCCCGTCAGCGCACCAGTCACGGTAAGGCGTGCCGTTGCATCAGCTACCGTCCAAGTTTGGTTTGCTCCCAGCTTGACGGATGCACCGATATTCACTGTAGGTGGGCTGCCAGCAGAAAGTGTGATACCAGCAGTGGATACCCCGGGTGCAACGTCGAGTCGAGCACTGGTGTTGGCTCCAGGGTTAACGTTCACCACACTAGGCGTTGCTGCACTTGACTCAAATGTCAGGCTGTTCACGCGGAAGTTTTGCTCCAAAGTAGTCGTTTGAGTGCCGCCAGGCAGCGCGTCCGACTGGAAGACCACATCGTTACCTGCACCTGGAATAGAAGCGGCTACCAAACTGCCTGCCTTGTCGGAGGACCAGTTGTTCACGTTGGCATTCCAAGCATTGTTGGTGAGTCCACGCCAGTAAAGTGTTCCCGACAACAAGTTGCCGGTTGTAATCGAGATGATGTTATCTGTCTTATTGATCGTGATTGTGCTGAATCCGCCGGGCGCACCACCCAGAATCCAATTTCCAGCTCCGAGCGCTCCGGTGATGAGCCCTCCACCAGGCGCCGTAACAAGGTTATAGGTTTGATTGGCTCGCAAGCCGGCATCGGACAAGTCGAACACGACGTTATTGCCTGCGAACAGATTGAGGGACCCAGCTAGTTTCAGTCCAAGGATATCAGTGGCTCCCATATCGCCTGCCGTGAGCAAATCTCCCACATCAAGACTTAGCGTTGTGCTCGTTCCGCCGCTGGAACCAAGAGTCAAGTTGTCTAAGGCGAGCTGAGTTCCCCCAGAGTTGACCAAGTTCAAACTGGAACCGCCGCCAACCGTCAAATTGGCGATGGAGGTTGGTGAAGTCACACCACCAAGAAGCGCAAGAGCGCTTCCTGTGCCAGTCACTGAGATGGAGCCTGTGGTACCTACGTCGCCAAAAATGGAGAGCCGACCGCCGGAAACCGTCGTGCTTCCAGTGAAGGCCGCATCACCTCCGATGACCATATTGCCTGCGCCTGTCTTGGTCAGAGAGTAACTACCCCCACTTTCCAATACGCTTGCAAGGGTCAAGGTGCCTACACCAGCTCCGTTCACATTGGTGACGTTGAACGTCGGGCTACCAGTGATCGTGGTTGCTCCAAACGCGAGATTGGCCACAGCAGGAGCGGTGTTGTTAGCACCGTTCGCACTGGTCAAGGTCACGCCAGCCAGCGACAAATCACCCATGGTCATGGTGATATCGGTAGCGGCTGCTGTCGTACGGCCTGTGGTTATGGTGGTGTTCGCCAAAACATTCACGTTATTCCCAAAGACACCCCCGCCGTTGAGGCGAAGATCCAAATCAGCACCATTGAGGGTCAAGGCTGCTTTGTCGGTTGTTCCAAGAGCTCCAACGTTGGCCTGGAGACGCACACTGCCACCAGTAGCGACGAGACTGCTGCCTGCACCAATGTCTACGCCATAGTCACTGCCCAGAATGAGCAAACCGGTTCCCGTTTTCGTCAGCGTACTACCAGGAGCGATCCCAAACTGACCCGCATCATCCAACTGAAGCGTCGCACCTGCTGCTACATTGAAAGTGCCTCCCCCTGAGCCTACACGGATAAGATTGTAGTTTGTCGTGGAAGCAGCACCAGGGTTAACCGTGCCAGAGCTAACATTAAGTCGGCCTCCGTTAATGAGAGTCACCGTCTTGGATGTTGAACTTGCAACTGTTGGTCCACCCCAGTCCCGGTCATTGTCAACGTTCAATCCACCACCATCGACTACGATGTCTCCCGTGAATGTGTTTCCTGTGTTTCCAAAGCTAACAGAACCTGCACCCTTGATTGTCAAAGCCGTGTTCGCTCCGGGGGTCGCTTGGGTCGAGTTTCCTGGGCCACCAGAGACAATTCCATCAAACGCCAAGGTCGAACCCATCCCTGCATCTGCGATCCAAGTCTGCGGGGATCCAATTACCACTGGGGCACTGATGAGAGTAGCAGGTTGAGCTCCAGCTTGGATGTCGATCCCTTGTGACCCGAGTGTGAGTGAACCTGCTGCGCCTTGCGTGATAGTCACCGACGGTGTCGTCGTGGCAAGGAAACGCATTCCTTGAACAGAAACTGGAGATTCTAGGGTCATGCCCGTGGGCACATTGACTGAAGTAGAACTGAACGTCACAAAGTTGTTTGCGCCTGGACCATAGTCCGTGACGCTTGCTCCATCTGCAGTCGAAGACCAGTTCGAGGTGTTTCCTGCAAGGCCACCCCAAGCTGTATTGACTCCACCCTTCCAGAACAAATCACCCGCTGGTGCAACATCAGTCACATTGAGAGTGACCGTTCCCCCAACTGTGTTTACGCTGTAGCGGAAACCCGATGGTAACGTGCCAGCCTGGAATGTGCCGGACCCAGAGATCGTTGCGCCCGATATGACGTCATAGGAGTTACCAACAGCAAATCCGGCGAGCGCCGTGCCGCTAATGAATCCGCCGCCCGCGTTTACAACCAAGGAACTGCCAGGAGCAAAGATCATTCGATCTGAAGTTGATGTATTGGATCCCAGGTTAAATCCAAGAGAACCGGTCGACGTAAGCCCCCCTAAGTTGATGGTTTTTCCAGATCCAATGTTCCAAGGAGCGGCAATGCCATCGGCCAAAAGATCAAGTGTTCCAGAGGTCGTAGCACCCACATTGAATGTATTCACATTTGGCAACGCGATCGGAGCAATCGAAAGGGCCCCACCTTCGATAACCACGTTGTTGGTGGCGTTGGTGCCAGTCAAAATCAACCGTCCTCCAGTCACCGTGATTGGGCCGGTGAAAGTATTGTTTCCACTTAGCGTCAGGTTTCCTAGCCCAGACTTGGTGACACCGCCAGACACATTGCCCGCGTTAAATGTCACTGCACCAAGAGTGGCCCTCGTTGTGTAAGTTGAGGTGGTATCTCCCATCGACACGGTAAGGTTGTCGAGTGGGTTGTACCCAGTTCCCGGACTCGTGATCGTGATGCTGCCGATCTTGAACGTTCCATTTCCAGTTCCATCATCCACCATGTTGGCAATTGCCGTGGCACCCACCCCACCGCCACCAGAGATTTTGATGTGCGGTGCACCGACGTATCCGCTTCCTCCGCTTGTAACTGCGATGGTTTGAACACCAACTCCAGTGACGGCCTGCAAAGGCGTAGGAATAACGGAGTCGTATCCATTCGAATCCACATTCAATCCCCCAGCGTTCACGTAAGCCCCGGATGCGGCATTGAGGCCAGTCATCGTGAATCCAACCAAAGTAGGGCTGTGGAAGTTCGGCTTTAGAGTGCCACCATCGAAATTGACGATGCCAAGATTGTTCACTCCAGAAGTAGCATTAGCCATCACGATACCACCCGCAGGGGTAGCGATCGTTCCGCCAGTTAGCACGTTAAGGATCGTGATGTTGTTGCTGTTACTGGTGTTGTTATTTAGCAGAGAGATAGCCGTGCCATTCTTGCTGAGTGTTCCGGTGCCTCGCACGTTCATAACGGCGTAGTTTCCGCTGCCGTGTGAGGACGCGAAGTTCGTGCCTGCGTTAAATGTGCCCCCAGATATGTCGAACAACGCGTTCGTGCTGCCTGATTGCGTCGGAATCACCCAAGTGGCGATATTTACGACACCGCCAGTCTGCTCGAACACCCCGGATGCAGCACCAAATCCGTTCCCTGCGATTGTAAGTCGGTTAGCATTCACGACACCGCCTTCCACACGCATGATGCCGTGTGCCACGGCAGCATTACCCACCACTATACCAGCATTTGTAGCATCAGCGGCTGTAGATGTGAGAGTACCACCACGGACGGTGAGTGCCCCGCTACCAGTGCCGTTTCCGCCCAAGAATACGCTCGTGGCCGTCACATTGCTAGCTGACTCGATGAACATCTGACCACGGCTACCCGCAATAGCAGCAACGGAGAGAGAGCCTGCCCCTGTTGCAACAGTGCCACCATTAATAGAGAACCGACCACCATTCACCACGATATTCGTGGTGCTGGTGTAGTTGCCATTCAATGTCATACCGCCAGGCCCCACTTTGGTCAGTATCCCACCCGGAGTCAGGTTTGAGGCGATAGTGAAGTTATTAGCAGCGTCAGATACTTCGAAATTGGACGTCCCGGGAAGCGTGAAGGTCCGAGAAGTAACGACATTGCTTGTGCCTGCAGCCCGCAGTGTGGCTCCAGCCAGAATCGTCACCGCACCAGCAGGGGCGCCCAGATTTGAGTCCGAGGTGAAGCTTAGACTTCCAGCCGCCACGGTGGTACCACCCGTGTAGCTATTGTTACCAGTTAGACTAAGAACATTAGTGCCCAACTTGATCAACGCGCGAGACGCGGACTGGTCAGTGCTGTATGTAAAGTCTCCAGCAGTGGTGTCGATCCCGACTCCAGATGTAGCTGCGAGAGATACATTCAGCATGGTGTTCGCAAATAGTGAGTCCACATCAGACTGGCTATAGAAGCCGGCCCCACCAACGCCAAGGCCAAGGGCTGCCGTAGGACCGACATTCGTTGTCCCTGTAGCGGGCTGGCTGGCGGTCGTGCCGTAAACAAGGACACCATCATTCACTTGCGTACCACCTGTGTAGCTGTTTGCGCCAGTCAGGGAGATGATCCCTGCTCCTGCCTTCACCAAAGAAACAAATCCTGCACCATCGACGATGGTTCCCGCATACGTGCCAATAGCGGTATTGAGTGATCCTGTCCCAATCGTCAAAGTGCTCGTAGTAGCAGCACTGCCATTCAGGATTGTCCCAGCAGCAGCGCCAGTCAACAAACCGACGCTCTGATTCGTCCCACCTAGATCAAGCGTTCCAGCCGTCATCGTAAGCGGCGCTGATCCATTGCCCAGTGTTCCTGCTCCAGAGACACGTAGAGTGCCCCCAGCGCCGTTGACTACTGTGGCCCCGGTGTATGTGTTGGCCCCGGTGAACAACAATGTGCCTGCACCAGTTTTCGTCGGGCCAAAGGCACCAGTAGAACTGATGATAGATGTCACCGTCAGGTCGACGGGGGCGTTAATACTGTCTGCGATGGCAAAAGTGCGAGCAGCATTCAATGAGAGTGTTCCGCCCAAAATGTTAGCTGGAAGGAAGCCGTTCGCCGCAGTTGCATTTACCGTGAGCGTTACGTTTCCACCAAGGGTCAGTGTGCCGCCGGTGCCGATGTTAAGATCAGCCTGACTAGTGGCATCCGAGGCCGTCCCATAAAACGTAACGGCGGCTGAAGTCCAATCATTGCCATTCAAGTCGAACAGAACGGGGCTCATGCCATTCGCCGGAGCATTCATGATCGTCAGCGCACTCGCGGCCAAGGCGTTATCAATACCGTAGCGAATCGTTCCATTGTTCAGGATCGTCGAGCCAGTATAAGTGTTATTGGTGACCAATGTCATCATGCCAGTGCCCACCTTCGTTAGGCCAAAGGTGCCCGATCCACCGTTTGCCATTAATCCACTGAACGTTGTAGACGAATTGTCCGCTCCAACAGTGAGGGTTGCTGCAGCAGTGCCGTTATTGTGGACCGTTCCCGACCCTGCGAGCGAGCCGATGGCATTATTGAAACCGTTAAGCCTCAACGTAGCCCCTGTAGCTACGGTGTAGGCAGATGCTGGGCTAAACGTATTGGCTGCTCCGCCTTGCAGGATTGCTCCAGTACTTATGCTTGTCGTTCCAAGATAACTTCCAGGGGTTGTGCCTCCGAGCGTAACCACTCCACCATTGGTCGCATTGACGGTCAAGTTGCCGGTTCCGCTCACCCCGCCGTTCAAGATGAGTGCAGCCCCCCCCGTTCCATCAACACTCCATGTCTGATTCGCTCCGATGATGAATGGCGCAGAGATCGTAACCGCCCCAGAAGACCCAGCCACGTCGATACCATCGGTAGAAAGAGCAGGAGCCACGGTGAGACTATTCGAGGGAACTGCACCCGGAGTCACATTGACCGCGCTAACACCTGGAGGGTTCGCTGTGAACTTCAACGCATTGATTGTATAAGAGTTCTCCAGAGCAGTAGTGACGGTTGGGCCAAGCGCTAGGCTCGACGAGAAAATCACCGTGTTCTGTGGGCCTGGACTGCCTCCTGGATCAATGGTTCCAAGTGAATCGGTTGAAAAGTTTGAGTTGGCCCCATTAAGGGACGCCCATGCGTTTCCAAGATCTCCTGACCAGTATAAATCTCCAGCAGCAATCGGCGTCACACCCAGTTGGACCAACGTAGCACTGGTGTTCAAATTGTAACTGAATCCGCCAGGCATAAAGCCAAGCGTGTAAGCAGCAGCATCAAGTCCAGCCGATGCAGAAATCAAATCATAGGTCAATGAAGAACCGAATCCGGTCAATGCCTTGAGGTTGAGCTGAATCGTATTTGCCAACGTCGGAGCGCCAGCTAGGACAATTCGATCGGAAAGGGCAGTACTCGCTCCGACATCAAGACCAAGTGACGCTATCCCTGCACCTGCTCCCAAATTAAGTGAAGTCAGTGAGTTAAAGTTAGAACCCACATTGTCCCAGAGAACCAAGGTTGCTCCACCGGACACTGTCATTGATGTAAGCGCCGTCGGGTTCGTTATGCCACCTGTCAGAGCCAGAAGACTCCCCACCCCTGTGGCGCTGAGGCCCGTGGTGCCGTTTACAGGCGCGTTAATGATGAATGAGCCACCAGTCACGCTTGTCGATCCCTCATGGCTGAGGACAACGGACGAAGGGAATGTCACCGTGGTTGACCCGACTTTAGTGATCGAGAGCTTTCCGGTTCCTGTATCTGTGATGGTGTAGGTTCCCGTGCCACCTCCAAACGCGACGGCCTGCTCATTGTCTCCGAAAATAAACGATGCGTCAGTAGCAGACGTGTTATTGATCACGACATTACCAGCAGAAGTAGCAGTCAGACCATTGATAGTCTCAGTGCGTCCATTCAGATCAAGCGTTGCGGTCACGCCTACCGCTGGAGAGATAACAACGTTTCCGTTAGCTCCTGGACCTGCGCCGTTTGGGATGACTTCATCAGCACCCACTCTAATAGTGCCAGAGTTGATCGTGAAAGTACCGGCAGTCACCTGATTCCACAAAGAAGAACCACTTGCGCCCAACGTCATCGTCCCACTTCCTGAGAACACCGGGTTCAAGTTGAACGCCGTCGAATTGGTCAGAGGCCCGGTGATGTTCCAGTCGCCTGACCCACTGAAAGTTAGTGAACGGGCTGCCGTGATTGAATTATTGGTTATTGCACCAAAAGTCAGCAGCTTGCCAGGAGCTAAATTGTTGACGATGCTGTTGGAGTTGGCCGCAGATGCATTTGCGTACGTATTCGTGAAGGTGATGCTGTAATCACCATAAAAGGCTGGCGTTGTGTTGTTACTGTGTGTGATAGGGTTGGCAATGGTCCGATCTCCCCCATGAGCAAAAATGGAACTGTTGGAGAGAATCAGTGTTCCCGCTCCCAGTGCTGAGTTATTTCCAATGCCAAGCGAACCTGCAGAAGCTGTCACAGAACCAGTAAACGTGCTTGCTCCAGAAAGAATCCACGTCGCACTTCCATCAACCGTGACCCCCAGAGTTCCGCCATTGTCGGCCAAACTGCTGGTGATCATATTCCCCGCAGCATTCGTTCCGCGCAGGAACAAGGTTTTAGCACCTGAGGCCATCGTGTTGTCCACATTAGTCAAAACAAGAGGCCCCGAGCCATTAGCATGAATCTGATTTGATGCTGTTGTCGTGTTGATTCGGATCATCCGGTCCGATATTTCTCCACTACCAACGTAATCAAGAATACCGGCCGCTGTTGTGCCGTTGCCAAGGAGAACAGCACCTGTAGTCGCATTCCCCGCCGTGCTGTCACCAACACTTGAAGCACCAGGTGAAGCAGAGCTTCCAAGGCTAGTGACGATCAGCGTTCCCTCAGAAATACCAGTGGTGCCCACATAGGTGTTGGCACCGAAAAGTTGCAACTGTCCTGTCCCGTTCTTTACCAAACCACCAGTTCCCAATGTGTCACTAATGATGCCAGTAATGGAGGCGAAGTCCGCCGCAGTTTGACCATTGTCATTCACTGTAATGGTCCGCACGAGACCATTAAGGTCGATGCTATTTCGGAACTCGACTTCACCCACCGCAGTTGCACTGCCAAAGATCAGTGCTGCGCCATCTGGAACGAATCCTCCGGTGGTCCACTGCAGTGGGGTCGGGCTGCCAGTACCCCCAATGGCTACAACCAACTTACCACCGTGAGACGCGAACCCACCGCCACCAGTGGTTCCGTTCCAGGACACCGTATTGAGACCAGCCGCTCCCACCGTTGATAAGTTGCGGGTAAACGTTCCAGTCGTCTGGAAAATACCCGCGTTTGTCGTCGCTCCGAGCAGAAGTCCACTTGCAGCAGGCAGACCAGCACCGTCCGTCGCGATCAAAATCCCCTGGCCCACCGTAGTCGTGCCCGAGTAGGTATTCGCAGCATTTCCTAACACCCAGGTGCCAGCACCAATCTTACTAACCGATGTCTTGAGTAAGCCATTATCACTCACCTGCGGACCAAAAAAGTTGTCTGCGGTGGAAGCGCCACCCAGCGTTAGAGTCTGGGCAACGGTTGCATTCGGGCCAAACGCCAATGCCCCAGTGTTGGTGAAGTTCAGGGGGGCACTTACAGCAGATGCATTCGCGATCTGAGCACCTCCTCCAACAGTGTTGCTGTCAAAGGTGAAAAGTCGATCAGTCACACCAGCAGTGACCCCTGTGTAGTTCAAACCGCCGACTCCCGTTGCCTGAAACACAAGACTCCCAGCATTCGCGCCGGTGTTGCCACGGCCAATTGGGCTTGCCACACCGATATTAGCTATCGTTGGAATGCTTACCAGACCCGTTGACCCACCAATGGTGGTCACTCCCGTATAAGTACTCTGCCCAGTCCAAGTGGGAGCTCCTGTGGTGCCCAGTTTCGAAACATTCACAACTCCCGCTCCGTCCTGAATGATCCCAGAGAAGGTTCCTGCACCGGTGATAACTAGCGTTCCCGCTGCAGCGTTGGTATTCGTTACAGTTCCCGCGCCGTCAAAGTTAGCAATGGCTGTCTGGGTCGTTAGTCCATTCAGATCAAGAGTGGCTCCTTGACGAAGCGTTGTCGCAACACCCGCAGTTGCCGCCAAGCGTCCACTGCCAGAGAGCTTCACAGTCCCTTCATTGATTGCGGTGGTGCCAGTCTGGGCATTCACGCCCTCGATAATGAGCGTTCCTGCACCATTCTTCGTCAGGCCACCCGTCTGGGCCGACCCGATGTTCACTCCCGAAGCAAGAGTCAAGACGTCTGATACTCCGTCCACACGGATTACGATGTTGGTGCCCGCAGCAGACCCTAGAATCAACCCTGCACCATCAATGACAGAGCTACCTCCAGCTTGAAGAATGCCGCCTGTAGAAACGGTAAGGTTTCCGCCCAACGTCAAAGTGTGACCAGTCATCTTCAAGGATGAGATCGTTAATGGTGCCGCCGTGGCAAAACTACCCGTCACGAGGTTGTGAGTCGAGGCTGTGAGCGCTGCTGGTGCCAAAACAAAGCCAGCATCCGTGCCATAAACTGGTGTGACGACTTGGGCCGAAGCATTAATGCGGGCAAAATCAGCGCCGTTTATATAGAGGTGACCGCTACCTGGGAGCGTAGTAGCAGTCGTGGCTGCCTGACCGGTAAGGGTAACCACACCACCACCGGAACCTCCGGTCACAAAGTTGATCCCTGAAGTACCATTCACAGTTCCAAGGGATGCGAATGTTAGATTTGCTGCTGCTCCGCCCCCACCGGATGTAAGGATGATCGTTCCCGCCCCTGCAGCAGGAATCAACTGACCAAGCGCCTCAGTGGTGGCCACACTGTTAGCACCAATAAACTGTAAGGTACCCCCCGCACTCTGAACGGTGGCATTGGCTCCAAAGTTGATGCTCGATGTATTTACGATGATATTCGAGGCGGCCGCATTAGCTTGCAACTTTAGCAAGCCTTCAGAAATGGTTGTCGTGCCTGCATAAGTGTTCACTCCGGCCAGCACCCAAGTTCCTGGGCCAGTTTTGACGAGGCTGGTGGTCGCGGTTCCCGCAGAAATGATTCCATTGACTCTGTTATCCTGGGTACTCGTTCCACCAAGCGTGAGGCTCTTGGCACCACCCTGAGTTGGATCAATGTTCCCATTCAAGATTACGGGTGCCAAGAAGGTCTGATTGGCGTTGATGGTCGCTCCACCCGTTGAGCCCGAAAGGTTAATCACTTTGTTCGTCGTCAATCCCGCAGCAGTGGCTGCAGTTGCGTTACCGATGTTGAGTGTCCCTGCGGTACCGGACGTGCCAATCCTGATCACTCCATTATTGGTCGATGTAGCACTGTGCATGTTAATCGAGCGAAAATCTGCAATTTGAACCGTTCCGCCGTTGACGTTTACGTTCCCGTCCAGAGTTGCACCAACACTCGTTATATTTAGGACACCAGTGCCCGTCTTCGTAATTGAATGATCAATGCCTGCCGTCGTGTTGGCGGCAATGACGTTTCCAGCGATGGTCGTGTTACCATTGCCACCGATAGCCATTGTCCTGCTTCCAGTGGAGTCGGAGTTGCTCCAGAAGTTCCCCGTAAATGTCAGCGTCCCCCCTGCTAGGTTGTTCGTCAACGTGCTAGTGTTATTGCCACCTTGCACCGTAGCTGCACCGAAAGTGATGTTATAACCGTTTCTGGCGTTGAATGTAAAAGTGAAGTTCTCCTCGAACGCAAACTGCCCCAAAGTCAGAGTGCCGCCGGAAGCAGTTGATCCAGCAGCGTGGTCGACAAACAAGGTACTCGTAGCTCTCTGGTAGACGTTGGCGGGCGCTCCCCCAGCCAATACCGACGGCGCATCCATCAGAACCTCTAGGATACCACCATTAAAGTCCAAGACACCGCCCGTGTTGGTGGCCGTCCGCGTGCCAAGTACATTTGCCGTCGAGATCCTAACAGAACTCTGGCCTCCGGTTGGACTTGATGACATCCTCACGGTGCCGCTAAATCCACTTGAACTCGATGGCTGCAAAAATAGGGCTCCTATGCCTGAGCGCTCGAGGGTTCCTGTGCCAGTCAAGGGTCCAGTCAGCAGGACGCTGTTCGAACCCGCCTGATTCGTGCCGCCCAAAACCACGAAATGAGTAGCCGCAGTTCCCCCAACATCAATGCCTCCTGCTAGAGTCAGTGCGCCGTTGGATGAAGTGATCCTTGTGCTAAGCAGTCCTACATTTGCAGTAATCAAGCCCGAAACGGTATTGTCCCGCACACTTGTCAACGCTCCGTGACGATCTCCTGTTGGACCAAAACCTTGAAGCGTAAGGTTGCGGGTAAAGTTCATGCCACCCGTGTAGTTTCCTTCAAGCAACAGCGAACCACCCCCTCCACTACGGGTAACCGTGCCGTTGACAACGACTGGCGAAGTGTCAGCCCCCAACGCACCTGGATTGCTAATCACAAGAGTCCCGTTGTTAATGATTGTTTGCCCTGTGTAGCTGTTCAGAGCGTTGGCCAATCGAACCATGCCACCGCCGTTCAAAGTCAAACCACCACTTCCAATCAATTGCGACCCGATGACTGAAGAGCTTCCCAAGTCTGCATTGATCACTCCGCTTGTCAGCGCCAGATCACCGCCAGATAAAGCGTAATTGTCTCTCAGCCTCAGCGAGTTTGCTACACTACCTCCGCTCAATGAAATGATTTCCGGTGAACTCAAAAATCCAGGATTTGGAATAGGGTTCCCGAATACCAAATCGTCAGCAGCCAGCGGAACGCCCAAATCCCAGTTTGCAGCATTGTTCCAATTGAAATCTGCCGCGCTACCAGCGGTCCAGTTCACCGTTGCACCTTGGAGAGGCTGAGCCACTTGCCACACGCTCATCAAGCCAATCATGCCGTAGCCAATTACCCGTCGATGTTTGCGGAATGTAGTGATCATAGGTCAAAAAAAGTTGAGGGATTAATGAAGTGGCGAGGAATCCAATTACGCAGGTTGCGAATCAAAAGTTGTGACAGCGCGGAATAAACATCTGCTCAAGACACTCATAAGCAGCGTCCACGTCTCGTGCTTTGCACGGACGATTAATCGGCCATTGGCGTTGGAAGAGAGGAGGCAGATCCAAATGGAAACTTAAATGCTTTGGGAGTACGGGATATTTTTTACCACGTTTGGTCTTCAAAACGCAATCCTCAAATACGAGGAAATGCCGCGATCCAATGGCTTACGCACCCAGTCACTTTAGTTTCTAGGGCTCGGAATGCGAAAATGCACTCTCTAAAACCACTAAAAGGAAACTCACCTTATCATCTGTCCGATACAGCCGTCCAAGTGACGAACTAGTTCCTCAAGCCCCTCTCCCGTGTCGGCGCTTACCGGAAAGATCGGCACACGAGAAAACCGCTCTCTCAGGCTTTCCAGATTCTCTGCCGCGGATTCCAAGTCCATCTTGTTTGCGATGATTAACCAAGGACGCTCTGACAGTTCCTCAGAGTAGAGCCTCAACTCCTTGCGCAATGTCTGGATATCCTCCACGGGATCTCGCCCTTCACTACCAGCCGTGTCGACAACCACGAGCAGGAGGCGGCAGCGCTGAATATGGCGGAGGAAATCGTGCCCTAAGCCGATGTTATCACTGGCACCCTCAATTAACCCCGGAATATCTGCAATCGTTCCACGCCGAAACTCACCAAAATGGATGACTCCAACCTGAGGCTGCAAGGTGGTGAAGGGGTAGTTTGCAATTTTCGGCTTTGCGGCTGAAACCTTAGACAACAAGGTCGACTTCCCGGCATTTGGAAACCCAACAAGCCCCGCGTCTGCTATCGACCGCAGCTCAAAGTAAAAGTTTCCCTCTTCACCTTCCTCACCTGGGGTGAACTCACGAGGCGCTTGGTGAGTTGAGGTCTTGAAATGCACGTTGCCTTTGCCCCCCTTCCCTCCTTTGCAAAGAACAAACCTTTGACCATTCTCAGTTAGGTCTGCCACCGGCTCAAAAACAGTTTCAATCTCACCAGTCTCTGGATTCACCTGTTCTAAAATCCTCGATATAACTAGGCCTGCAGGCACTTTCAGGACGGTATCCTTGCCTGAGCGCCCACTGCGAGTGTTCCCACGTCCCACATCTCCGTGCTCGGCCTTGAGGCGATGGTTGAAGAAGAACGCACGTAGACTGTCGGTGCTCGGGTCGACTTCGAGAATAATGTCTCCACCACGGCCACCGTCTCCGCCATCTGGCCCACCCTTAGGCTGGAACTTACCGCGATAAAAATGCGCAGAGCCATCACCGCCGTTACCGGCTTTGGCGTGGACTTTGATGTGATCAACAAACATGAGGTTTTAGGGGACGAACGTGACGTATTTCACATGGCGCGGAACAAGCACGGATGCAAGACGGCTAAGATACTTAAGTTTCCTTAAATATTTTTGAAAAAATCTTCATATTTGTTTCGACACGTCTAAAAAGTTAAAATAATATCGTCACATGACATCTGACGCACCCCTCACCGTCGGCCAAACGCTGGAGCAACTCCTGCGGAAGGAGGGCCTCAATCAAACCGAGGCAGCACTAAAGATAGGGATCACTCGTCAATACCTCAACTCGGTAATCAACGGCAAGCTTCCACTGACCACAGAACTCCAGTGGAAAATCGAGCCAGTCGTCCGAAAAGGATTAGATTTTTGGGAAAGTGTCAAACGTGATTATGACAAGTATTTGACAACTTCCGAAGGTCGCCGGAAGCACGTCGAGGCTCGGGAGGAGGAACTTGCGACAAGATGGGACCTCCTGGGGCCTCGTAAATTGGTCAACTACGAGATCGAACTGGCCATTGAGGCCGGGGTTGTGGCTATTGAGACAACTCGAGGTGACACTGAGATGTCATCATTTGACAAAAATCGCCTCACTTCGCTCACCTACGTACTGTCGATGGGGGCGGCAGCTGAACTTTTCGCCACGGACGGCACTCGAAAGCTGGTGAAGGCTCTTCCATATCTCGAACTCGCCCCCGGCGAGACTCTCAGGGGCGTAACGCTCGAAACCGTTCGCCTAGGGGGCAGGTTCGCAGGTTTTGTCCACGGACTGGCAGAGCCTTTGGTCGACAAGATGCTCGAACTACGGGGGAATCGCATCATCAAGCCATGGAACGCTGTTCGGGTGCCCTATCGCGTCGTCAACGAAGGACACACTCCGATCCGTCTCCAGCAAGGCGAGCCCTTCCTTGAAGTCATCTTCGAATACCTGAGCGCCGAGCCTCTTCGTCCTGAGCCATCCGAGTCCTCAGACGCCCCGACTTAACTTTCGCCTCATTCACTGACAACCCGCCAGCACTCCACGCCACCCGTCCACCATGTATCGCATCGCCCTGCCCCAACCAGTAGCCTCTCTCGGCCATCCTGACGAAGTAGACACATTCTTGCCCAATCCACCCCTCACCTCCCTAGGGCTTCAGGCACCCTCACCCGTTGGGAAACTGGTCGACACCGTTAACCTTGACTGGCTACAACGTGTCTCTGGTCGTATTGCCGAGGAGTATCGCATCCTGAAGGTGGGTCTCGGAGAATGGGTCCGAAACGCCAAGGCATCACCGATCCTGATGGGTGAATCAGCACCACTTTCCCACCTTGCAGGCGCTCACGCATGGCTGACGGCACTCGCTCAGCAAGCGAGCATGGAGATTCGGGAGGCAGAACTTGAAGTCCTAACAGCACCGTCAACACCGCGACCAGGAATCGAGCTTGCTGGCGTGGCTACCTTGGCAAGTTGTCAGCACAAAGGAACCACTGGACGTCGTCTTACAGCATGCCTCAAGGCACTGGCCGCAGATCTACTCGTGCGCTGCACTCGTGAGTCAACTTCCGGAGAACCCGTCGAGGTGGAGTTTGTTCACCGCAAACCCGTTCAAATGAAATCGCCTGTGGACGAAGCCCAGGCCCTACCATTAGCCGCCTATGTCTTCAGAGTGTCTGGCATCTCAGCCGATGAAGCCATGAATCACCTCAAAGCAGCGCTCAGTTCAGTGACTGAAGCACTCGGTACAGAGCAGCGGCAATGGGCTCTGGTCCTAAATCCCGCAACCCGCTAATACAAAACGCCCGCCTCGATGCTCGAAGCGGGCGTTTCTTTGAGTCACGCCGCAATAGCCACAGCCCAGTTCTTCGCTCAATTGGCACAGGTCGAGAAATACTGCTCATAAGCGCCCGCGCTAAGATTCCAGCCATTCACAGCAAAGATTGTCGACGCCAGATTTGATGAGCCTAGTGAGGGCAAGTATTCATCCAGCAGAACGTGCGGCTAGAGGTGAGATGAGTTGATGAACTCACGAATCATCTAGGCAGCAACATTTTGGCAGCCTGAACGAAGTTGCGCATGACAGTTCGAACGTTGTCACCGCCGCATTTGCCGCCAGCGATTGCTTTCTCTTTCCAGTAAGTGGGCGAACGGAGGATTTTGCGCTTGCTGAGCACTTGGAGGCTGTCGGCGGCGGTGGTCGCGGGTTCAAAGTGACGCGCCAAGTTGTGCAGCATCTCCGCGACGATGGCACCATCGAAGCTGGTTTTTCCGATCCAGTCATCGGCGTTCGTGATGATTTTTCGCTCGGCGAGCAGTTGGAGGTCGAGCTTGTATTGATCTGCTGCGATGGCTTTTGATTTGGCGATTTCCGGTTTGGGTTCGTTGGGATCGAGAATCGCGCGGCCTGCTTTCAATCGCTCGGCGAGCATGGGGTAGGCGAGGGCGTGGGGGGTGGTTTTGTTTTGAAGGGACAGGCTCGCGGCGGCTGCAGCGGCTTGGCCCATCTCCATGTAGATGGACTCCATGCGCATGGAGCTATAGGCGACGTGGGTGGCGGAGACGCAGACGGAGACGAGGAGGTTTTGGCACTGGTTCGGCTGCGGCAGCAGGGAGCGGTAGCTGATGCCGTAGGGCTTCACGCCACGGAAGAAGTGGCCTTCCCAGACCAGCTCGCCCTGGTCATTCATGAACATGCCGACCTTGTGGGAATCGAGCGCGTAGGAGCCGACGGCGATGATGTCCTGGATGGGATCGCGAGCAGGAGCGGCGGTCATTTTGCCATCGGCGCCCTTGGTCTTCAGCGGGAAGTTGTTTTCGTTCATCACATGCACGCCGATCATACGCCGCGCCTCGCGGACGTAGAGCTGCGTAGGCCAGTGGTCGTTGTCGGTGAACTCGTCTTTGGCGAGTCCCCAGCGGGCGACATCCTGGCGGAAGTCTTCGGGCACACGCGGATCATTGCCCAAGAACCAAAAGAAGCCCTGCACATAGCCGCGATGCTCGGCGAGGATGCGCTCGCGCTCGGCATAGGATGCCTCGGGCCAGCCGTAACTGCCGGCAATGTAGTCGGTGGAAAAGGTGCCGGCGTTGTTGCTGTCCGTCTTCAGATTCGGCATGGGCACACGAGTGAAGTAGCCTTTGCCGGGCGTGACACTTTTCTTCCGCTGCATGTCTCGCAGCATGAGTTCGTAGTTCAGCGGGTTGTAGTTGGCCGGTTTCGTGATCGGCACGCGATTCTCCGGCACGGTGGTGAGGCAGAGGCGGAAATTGTAGGCCTGGAAGCGATGATCCGCCGCGCCGTGCTGGCCGTAGGGCTTGGGTTCGATACGCGGCAGCAGGCCGCTCTTCGGATCGCCCTCTACGAGGTAGGGACTGATTTTGGCGCTGCCGGTTTCGTCGATTTGGACGCCGTTCATCGTTTCGTTGTGGGTAGCGTTGGCCTCGCGCCCCACAGTGTAAGCCACGCCTGCGGCAGCCATGAGATCGCCTTCATAAGTGGCATCAATGAAGTAGCGCCCACGGATGACGAGGCCGCTTTCCATCGTGATGCTGCGGATGACGCCGTCTTCCTTGATCACACCGCCTTTGCCGCGATTCAGCCTTTCGTCACGCAGGATTTTCGCCCCAGAGTCCGCGAGCCATTTCTCGAAAATCATCCGCGCCACATGCGGCTCGAAAAACCATTGGCATTTCATGTCCTCACGGTAAATCAGGCCGTGCTTCGGCAAATATTCCGCGCGCGTCTCGCGTGTCCACTTCGTCGGGTCTTCGTAGTGTTTGTAAACGTCCTCAAAAAAGCTGCGGGCCAGTCCACCAACGGTCCAATAGACGCCCTTGTCAGATGCGCCAAGGCCACCGGTCATCATGCCGCCGAGAAACTTCTCCGGCACGACGAGGATCACCGAATGCCCCTGCGATGCGGCCTCACGCACAGCCGCGATGCCTGAGGAAGTGCCGCCATAGATGACGATGTCAGCGGAAGCTTCCTCAGCAGCCGCAAAAGCCGGAACGAGAACGCATAGAGCGAGAAGGAGGTGGTGAATCTTGTTCATGAGCGAGAAAAGGTGACGCATTCAAAGTGGCTTGGCCGCGATGCCATACATCCAGAGCATGCGTTGATCGGGAGTGTCTCGTGGTGAGCCAAGCGTGATGGAGCCCGCCTGTTGCAGCTCGCGCTTCCACACGGCAAAGGGTGCCATGTTGCCCGCGCCTGGGCCGACAGCCACAGCATGGCCGCTGTCGAGCTTCGGCGCGTTTTCCAAGCCGATGCGTGCGCCGGTGTCGGTGAAGGTTTCCTCCAGCCAAGTGGGAGCCGCCGTGCGGCTGTCAAACAGCACATAGAGCACTGCCGGGCGCGACACAGTGATGGTGATGTCGAGTGCCACTTTCGCACGGTCGTTCACAAAGGTCTGCACGAGGTCAGCGTCGAGCAGCTCGGCAGGCATTCCGGCGGCGGTGAGGCCGTTCCACTCATGCCGCTGGCCCACAAAGGCGCGCGCGTCCTCGCGCAGCCCACCGGAGATGATGCGGTAGTAGTTCTTCGCGCCGGGATCACGCAGGTTGTCATGCACGGAGGCGATTACCGAGACTTTGTCATCACCGCGCGTGGACCACGCCGCCGCGCTGCCGATCGAGGTCACACTCATGATGCGGCTGAGCTGCTGGCGCGCGTCCACACGCACGGCCTCGCCTTCCACCAGCCGCGTCATCGGCCCGCGCTTGGGCTGGCGATCAAAGACCTCCACCTCGCCCTGAAACACCACCACGTCCGTGTGACCGGACCGCGTCACATCCACGCCAAATTTGGTGCCGAGGTCCACCACCTGCGCCTGCGCGGTATCGACGATGAAGCCCTTGCCATCGTCACCGACATCCGCCGTGACCTGGCCGAAGGTGACACGCACATGCATCGCATCCACGAACTGCATCTCCACCGGCGCGGCGACATCCAGCAGCACGCCCGAGGTCAGCCGCATCTGCACATGACCGATGTCCATTTTCAAATGCCCGAGCCGCACGCGCTGACCAGCCTGCCATGTGCCGGAACTCTGCACGATTTCGACTTCCACACCTCGATTCACGGACCAAAGCGCCGTGAGACCTGCCAGCACCACCGCAGCAGCGGCCGCCAGCACGCGTTTTACTGGTAATCGAGGGATATTCCGCGCCGCGACAGGCTTTCCCTTCACCGCCGACCCTTTCGCAAAACGCAAACAAGCATCCAGCCGCATCTGCGTCACATACTCCGCGCGCAGGGCTGCATCTGAGCGCAGTCTTTTCGCCAGCTCTTCATGCTGTTCCGAGGTCGCTGTGCCATCAAGCGCCGCAGCAACAAGGTTGTTAAACTCGTTCATGCCAGCCCCTCCTCCGTGTTAGCGCGGCCAATGCACTCCGCCAGCAATTGGCGGATGCGATACAGCAGCGCCGAAATCGCATTCGCCGCCTTTCCTTCCCTTGCGGCGATGTCATTCACGGCCTCGCCGTGCATGTAGCGGCTCTCCACGAGCGCTCGCTGAGCCAGTGGCAGTTTTTGCAGACACAGCTCCAGCGCGTGAAGGCCGCCCGGCCCTGCCGACTGCCGCCCATACTCATCCGCGATCTCGCCGAGCAGCGCATCGTCAAAGACCAGCCGGTCACGCGACTGCCGCTTTCGATGAGCCAGCACCTCAAAATGCGCCACCCGCAGCGCCCACGGCAAAAATGGCCGCGACGCATCATACTGCACCATTTTCTGCCACAGCACGCGGTTTGTCTCCTGCAGCACATCCGCCACCTCAGAAGCCCCCGCCATCATCGTGTGAATCGACCCATACAACGCGCTCTGCGCCTCCGTGAGGCGCTGAACGAACTGGCTCATCAAATCTGGGTCTGTCTCTGGCATTCCCCAGTATCAGCCAAGGTTCTTTGAATCTGATGAAAAAGTTTCCAGAGGGCAGCAAAATCTACTTCAACCGCTCGATCGGAATCACCGCCATCTCGGCGCTGTTCAGATTGCCTTTGCGTCCGCCGTTGTTGGAGAAGCCGATGTAGAGCTTCCCATCGTGCTCCGTGGCACATGGATAGCTGAGCGAGGCCTTAGGATTCGACTCGCCGGAACCGCTGTGCTCGGCGTGACGGATGACGAAGACCTTGCTGAGCACTTCTTTGCCCGGCTCGCTGATCGCGATGGTCAGCGGAGCACGCCGGCCGCCGTTGTTTGTGGCATTCGTGCACACAAGATAGCGCCGACCATTGCTCAGCATGCCTGCAGCAGGTTTGCTGGTGGTCATCGGCAGATTGCTCTCGCCCATCGTAGTCCACGTGCGACCATAGTCCGTGCTCTTTGAGATCAAAGCGAGCGGCTTGCCGCCGTAGCGGGCGATATTGAGCACATTCGGCCCATCCACGATGATCGACGATTCACCCCACATGCGGATGCCTTCATGCACCGGGATGCCGATGAAGTCCCATTTCGTGAAATCATCGCCGTGACTGATCGCCACGGCGGCGGGGAAGACACCACGATTGGAATAAGGCCCCGCGCTGATGCCGGGCATGATCCAGTTTCCATCGCGCATCTTCACCGGCTCATTCAGCGCCCAGAAGCCGCTTTCGATCACCACACCGTGCTTTACCCACTGCCCGCTGGCCTCATCAAGCGAATAGGCCCGCGTGTGGATGCGCTCCATTTTGTTGTAGTAGGCACCGTGAAAGGCCCAAAGCTTTCCGGCATGCGAAACGAACACGCCATGACTCACCGCGAGGTCTTTTTCCTCACCCGCATCGATCACACGCAGCTCGCTCCATGTCCGCCCGCCATCCTCGCTCACGCGATACTGCGCCTGCTCGGTCACCGTGTTCTCTTCGCCTTGGTTGTGTCCGATGGACGCGTAGAGCCTGCCTTTGTGCCAGCAGAGGCCCACGCCGTGCAGGAAGGTGTATCCATCGCCCTCCTTGTCCCATTTTTTGATGACGTGAAACTCCACCCCATCGAGCACCGGCAGGTCTTTGGCCTCAGCAAGCTTCTGCGAGGCATCCCAAAGCGGAAACTCCGCCGTCTTCGGCTTCGGCAGCTCATGCGTGCTCGTCACCGGCTTGAACAATGCCGCGATCTCCTCCGCACTCATCGCCCGTGGCTCGATACGCACCTCATCCAGCGCTCCTAGAAAAGTCTGCCGAGCCTTCCCCTCATCAAAAATGCCTCCCAGCGTGATCGGAGCCTCCGTAGCCAGAATCGGCTGTTTGAGCTTCGTTTCGCCCATCAGCTTGCCATTCAAATAGAGCCTCGCTTTCGCCGATTCGACCACCAAGGCGGCAAAATGCCACGAACCGGCCTTCAGCGGCTCCGCACATGAAATCGTGCTCCAGCCGTTTTGATGGAGATAGGCCTTCAAATGCACGTCCGGCTCAATTGTTAGCCCCCACTGCCGTTCATTGAGCGAGTAGCGATTTTTGCCGATGAGCATCTGCTGCTCGCCATTGAGCGCATACGGATTGAACCAAACCGATACTGTAAAAGCCCCGCTCGCGAGCTTTGCACTGTCCTTCAACTCAATGAGCGAAGCCCCATCCAGCTTCAAACACCCACCAGCAGCCCCCGCAGCCGTTTTGACGACACCACGAGGTATCATCGCATCATCCACCGCGTCCAAAGACCACGTTTCAGCATGGATGGAGGCGGTGAGTAAAAGAATGGCGAGGGAGCGCATGCTCACAAAACGCTAGACGGAGCAGTCTCTACGATTTTCGCACTGATATGATAACAGCGCTCACACCCGCTGGACCATACTTAGCGAAGACTACCGCCTTCCACATGCCGCGAAACAAACATAGAAGTCGCTCGCGGATGCATTAGGCGTGGTCGTGGGCGTCCGGTTGCGGCAATGTTGTTTACGGTATCTGTGAAGGTCATTCACTCTTCAATAGGTCCATGCTGAGTTCATAACCACCAACCTCCGCCACAGGATCAGCCTGAAGGCTTAGCGACAGCGTGGACTCGTTCGAGTTGCCGATGGAGATCATGGCACGCTGCCCGGGTTGGCTGAACAAGCTGGGCATCGACAGCATGTCCACGCCGCGAGTGCTCTGCAGCGACTCTTGCAGCCCACGAAACCGCTCGGGGTCGATGGCGCTGTAGTTTTCAAAGTCGAAATTGTCGGGAAACAGGTCCTTCGCATCCGTATCCGACACGGCGTCATAGGACAAATGCAGCAGCTTGGCCGTCATCTTCACATGCCCCTCAGGAGTCGTCTCCGGCGTCACGATGGCCATGCCGTTCATGCCGGGAGCAATCTCCCAATACCCCAACACGGCCGATTCACCCGGCTTGAGGCGGATTTTGCCCTTGGAGGTGATTTGGAGTGGTTTTCGAACTGCGGATGGTTTTTCGGCCTTGGGAGGAGTTGGAGCCGATAGGCTTGTTTGGGTGACTATATACTTGACTCACCTTGATTTGCAGTTGAGCCACGTTGATTCCGCGTGTTTCAAAAACAATGGCAGATCAACAATGGGATAAACTCTGGTTTAAAACCGCTGACATCACAAGTGCGGTAGTAATTGAAAGCGAAGAACTGAAAGAAGTGGTAACTTCATTCACCGCCAATGTGTTCAGAGTCGGGAGAATTGTGGGATTCCCGGCTTTTCTGGCGGGCCTTTCGGCGCGCTATCAATCAGCGATAGATTTGGCTCGCCTTGAAGAACTTGGCAGGTTGTTCCTGTCTGAGCCGGAGAGCAAAGACGTGGAATTACTTAACAGACTAAGGGAGCGCAAGGAGCTTCACATCAAAAATTCCATGATCGCAGATATTGAGCAAAACAAAATGGGGGATTTTTTGCGTCAAGGTGGAGATTTGTTTAAAGAGATAATGAGTCTCTACGACACCGATGAAGACGCCAAGTCAATTTTCAACTCACTGATTTTGTCAGCTTGGACAACAATGGAAACCATGCTTGGAGACTTGTGGGAGACATCTGTTAATGTTCGCCCTACTCATTTGTCGGTGATGGACGGTAAAAGGCAGGCTACCAAAAAATCCAGGGCCGATGACGATGATGGCGAGCAAATCGACACAAAAAGCATTCCACTAAAAGATGTCTATCGGCACAATCTGGACCTGTCTAAGTCGCTAGGAACTATTTTGAAAGGCAACCTCAAGTTTGTGAACCTTGGATCAGTGGTGAAAGCCTACCTTCAATCCTTCTACACTGATGCCGACGAGATTCACAAACTAATCCAAGAAGAGTCTTTGCTAGCTCTGTTCATTATGCGCAATGCTATCGTGCACAAAGCAGGGAAAGTGGACGTCAAGTTTATGTCTGAGCGAGGAAGGGCGAAGGTGGCACTCGCCAAATGGCAAGGATTGACATTGCACGATTCCATAGAGATTGACGGGAACGATGTGCGTGGTTTAATTGAGCCAGCGTTCAAGACGGGCGCGACATTGATTGTTGAAGTAGATAAATGGATCAAGAATCATCCAGAGCCACGGAGCCTTTATTTCCTCTAGAAGAGCGTTGCTACTTCTGTCGCGGAGTTGGACGCGAAGACACCATTGAGGGAGAATGGGTTTGTGACGCCTGCAATGGTTCTGGAATGATGCCAACAGAGTTAGGCCAACGCATCCTAGCGTTGGTTGCTCGACACGCTAGCGCGATACGGGTTTCTTGACTGCGCGCCTCGTCTGATACTCCGCTTCCCTCTGGTCAATCTCCTTTTTCGGCACAGAAAGCACCTTCTTGGCGAACGCTTGGAACTTCTCAAACGGTCGCGGTTCTGTCTTGGTTTTGACGCTCATGAGTAGAAGTGTGCCACAAGCGGAAGCATAGGCCAAGGCGTTATTTCTTTCGTCGTCTCCCGCGTTTGTCCTGCTTATGCCGGAAGATAGTCGTTAGGTTCTCCCTCTCCGATGAGTTTGGCATACCGGAGCCCCTTGCCTACGATGCCCATGATGCCTTTGAGAAAGCGGCCTTGATCATCGTCTTTCCGCTCATTGAACCGGAAAGCCTGTTCGTCCAGGTAACGGAAAAGGTGGAAGGGAGCAGGGCAAACGTATGTGCCTTTGATCATCCGCTTGAGCAGACACCAGAAGTTTTCCAAGCCGTTCGTATGAACGTTGCCCTTCACATAGGTAACAGCGTGATCAACGACTTGATGCACAAAGTCATTCTCCAAGCCCTGATACGATTTGAGAGCGTCCGTATGAACTTCTGAGCCTTTGAGCACATACTCTTTCACGTTGGCTTGAACCTCGGGCTTCTTAGTCGTCTTGAGCACCTTCAGCTTCACACGTGATGCTTTGTCACGCGTGCCACGCTCAAGCAGCCCCTGCACGGCAGTCATGGCCACGCCGCCCGTTGCATGTCCGTAGACGGCTTCACGCTTAGCTTTCTGTTTGGCGTTCATCGAACGTGCCTTGGCTCCGATGTAGGTTTCATCTGCTTCTACGTTGCCTTCCATCTTGGTAATCGACCCATCTTGCAGGGCGAGCCTGATACGATGCAGCATGTGCCAAGCACTCTTCTGTGTCACTCCAATGGCCCTGGCAAGCTCACACGAACTGATGCCATTCTTTGCGTTCACGATCATCCAGAAGGCAGGGAACCACTTGTCATATCCAAGAGCGCTATCTTCAAAGATCGTGCCGACTTTGGCGCTGAACTGCTTCTTGCAGTCCAGGCACTTCCAGACCTTACGAGTCGAAAGGAACGAAACACGATCACATCCGCACTTGGCACAGGTAACGTTGCCATCAGGCCAACGGAGCGACTTCATGAAAGCAAAGGCTTTGTCAGGATCGGAGAAGTAGCGAATCGCTTCGGTAAGAGTCTCAGGGAAGGTGTTTTGGTCGTCGTTCATGCAACCATTCTACCTCACTTCCTGGGTGAGTCAAGTATATAGTCACCCTTGTTTGGGGCGCTGTCGCGACTTTGGAAGCGGAAACCGGCTCTTTCGGCTGAAAAGCCGCCCGCATGAGCCACAACGCGATGAGGCAGATGACGATGCAGAGGAGGACGATGGAGCGGCGCATGGGTCTAAAAAGTGGCTGCGGCTTCAGCCGCACTCCGGGGACATTCGGCTAAAGCCGAAACCACTTTCTTAGCGCCACACCTCATCCTTCGCGGGATCGCCGGGGAGGTCGAGGACTTGCACTTTGTTGATGCTGGTGAAGCGGGCGTGGTCGGTGAATTGGCGGACGATGTGCTTTTTCTCGTCGAGCTCGAAGAACTGGGCGGTGGTGGCGAGGTAGCCGTGGCCGAGCCAGTTGATGACGAGGGTGTGACCGTCGGGCAGACGCTGGAAGCCGCTGATGAGGCGCAGCGGGTTGTTCGGCACGTCCTGGGTGCCCAGCTTCCACACGACTTTGCCTTCGCGATCGAGTTCGAGCATGGCCTCACCTTCGCCGCAGGCGATGAGGAGGTGGGCGTTGGGCAGCTCGCGGACTTCATGGGGATCGCCGGGCGTCGGGATGGTGCGCAGGAGTTTGCCTTCGGCGCTGAGTTCGAGGATGGCGCGGTCGCCCTTGGCGCTGATGAGGTAGCGGCCGTCCTTTGTGCGACGGCAGCCGCGCATTTGATCATGCGTGTTCGCTGTTTTCACCGGCACGGCGATCTCGCGCACGATCTGGCCATCGCGGCCGACTTCGACGAGTCGCTTCGTGCCGCACTCGATGACCATCACGTTGCCATCGGGCAAGGGCTGGCAGCCGTGGACCTCGGTCTTTTCCGGGGCGCGATAGCTCCAGACGACTTTGTGATCGAGCGTGACCTCGCGTGCGCCGCGCAAGTGGCTGAAGAGGATGTTGCCATTCGCGAGCATCCACACGTCCTGCGGTTTCTCGGCGGGATGCTCCCACTCCACGCGTCCATCGGCAGCGATGATGGCGACTTTGTTGCCGCCGTAGTCGCTGACGAGCAAACGACGGCCAAAAGGTGCGACATGCGGCGCGACAACTGGCACGGGATCGCTCAGCAGGTTGCGATTGTTCCGCTGCACGGGCGGCTCGGGGCTCTCCCAGCCGCGCGGGGCACCGAGATGCACGACGTGCTGCCCTTTGATGTCGTCGATGCGCAGGTTGTCTATGACGAAGCCGTTGCGCGAGCAGCGCCAGCAATGAATGGCACTGCCACCGCTTTTGATGACGTTTCCGATGACCTCGTAACCATCGAGATTGAAGTTCGGCTCGATGGAGGTGACGCCGGTCTCCATGTAGTTGTAGTTGCACTTCACATTGCGCAGATGACCGCGGAACGATGGATGGCCGAGCAGATAGCCGGAGCCATTTGGATTGATCGTGCGGGTGCGCTGGATGGTGATGTCCTCGGCGTCAAAGGACTCTCCAGGCCCTGTTTTGCCACCAGCGAGGAACTTGCCGGTGTGCTCGCCGTAGCACATCACGGAGCGGTTCGTGTCGATCATCGTGATGCCTTCCACCAGCACGCCGCGCACGCGGCCGTGGATGAGCACGCAGGCGTTGATGTCCTTCACGAGGAAGCCGGGCTGCACGTTGTGCGTGGCGTTCATGTCGATGGTGCCTTTGCCGGTGATGCGCACGTTTTCGATGGTGTCCGGCTGGCGTCCATGACCAACGCGGATGCCGTAGGCCACGGGGCCGTCGTAGGTGCTGAACCAGGTGCTGCCTTTGTTGTGACCCGTCTTGCTGCCGAAACGAATCTGCACGCCATGCGCGAGCGTCTGCCAGTCGCCCGTGATCGCCACCCGCTGATGCGGCGTCTCGGCAAACTTGCTGGCGGAAGGCGGTAGCTTCGCGGTGCCCTGCGGATTGTCCGCGCTCTCAAACACGCCCCAGGCAAAGGTGTCCGCGCCACCAGCCGTGCCTTCGGAGTCAATCCTGATGGTGAAGATGCACGGCTTGATAAGGTCAAAGCGTCCACCGACCTCCAAATCATCAAGCTTCTTGCCCGCATCCTGATCCGTGGTGATCTCCGGCTCCGCTTCGAGCTTCGTCGTCTCGTCCGCGAGCTTCAGCGTGGCCCCTTCGCTCAGCTCAATGTGAACCGATTTGTCCACATAGAGAATGGAGCGGTGCTTCGTGAGGCCATGCTGATGCACACCGGGCAGAAAGACCAGTTTGTCGCCCGCAGCCGCACGATCCATCACCGCTTGCGGATTGTCACCGGGTTTGATCAAATGCTCGGCGGCATGAAGCAGCGGAGCGAGGGCGAGGAGGATGAATGGGGTGAGGACGTTTCTTTTCATGGTAGAGTCATGGGTTGCGCAAGGCGCGGCGGGCGGTTAGTCTGGGGGGCATGTCAGCGAACGACAGCCTTCCCCAACTCCCGCCTTCGGGCGTGCAGCTCCGCCTACCTCCCCAGACGGGACGAAAGCTGAGCTACGAGGAAGCCTACGCCCAGGTGCGCCGTCATCTAAAGGATGATGGCGCTCAGGCGGCGATGTCGGTTCAAATGAAATCTCAAGTGCAGGCTGTCCATGCTGAGCCGATCCGAGTTGGCACGTCTCATTGATGGCCCTGCACTGGACCGCGAGATTGAGCGGCTTGGCAAGATGGGTGGTGGCTGGATCAATGCCGCCACCGTTCTGAGCCGACGCATCAACTGGACGGTGGACTGGGCTGATCTTGGCACTGCCGGGTCTCGTTTTCGTATCGTGGGCAGTCGAGGAGAAGCGGTCATCTTTTGGGATGATGCCGCCGAAAGTCCCACGCTCGTCAAACTTCGTGGTCGCGAGGAAAACGGCTACGGCTCGGCGGGATTTGGCTGCATCCTCACCCGCGATTCGCATGGTCGCGTGGCCTATGCGCCCGGAACGCTCGATCAAGCCCTGCAGCGCGAGCGATTGAGCTGGGAGGCTTTGGGTTTCTCCTGCCGATTGATGGACATCATCGAAGAGGAAGCCGGTCTCTTGCTGGCACAGGACTTCATTGAAGGAACCGCGCCGACGGAAAAAGAAATCCACGCCTACATGATCGCTCATGGTTGGGAATGGCAGCGCGATAGTCGCGAGGTGTCGCCCACGCTGGCGCATCACGCGTGGCGAAGAGGCGACATCGGTGCGTTTGACGCCAATGAAACGAACTTCATCAAAGCGGCGGCTGACGGGTTGATCTACCCCATCGACCTGATCGTCTGGCATTGGCCGCAGTGAGATCATAGTTGAGCCATCGGCTGCACCATCGGCCAGAGCTTGATCTCTTCGGTCAAGAGATGGGCGGGAAGTTGGGCGATTTGAACGACAAGCTGGCCTATGTCGGCAGGCGAGATGCATTGGGCGAGCACGGCGGGATCACGCGGCGGCAGGTTTGCGGCGTCGGTGAACTCGGTCTGACCCCACGAGGGCAAAACGGAGGTCACGCGCACACCGTGCGGTCGCAGCTCGGTGAGCAGGCAGCGCGTGAACATGAGCAAACCCGCTTTCGCCGCCGAATAAACGCTCCAGCCGGGCCAGGCATGCGTGGAGCAGGCGCTGCCGATGTTCACGATGAGGCCGCTGCCTTGCTTTTGCATGATCGCTGCGGCCCGACGGCAGCCGAGCATGGCACCCGTGAGATTGCTGGCGAGGCTTCGAGCGATGGCTTCATCCGTCTGCTCACTCGCCGGGCCTATTTTGACGCCCTCGCCTGCGTTGTTGATCAGGACATCGAGACGCCCGGTTTGCGCCAGCACCTCGGCCATCAGCCGGTCCCAGGCCTCACCATCCGCCACTTCGGCAACAAAGGGCGTGGCTCCGATGCGCCGGGCCGTTTCGGTGAGCCTGGCGGCATCGCGTCCGGTGATCCAGACCCGCGCTCCCGCCTTCACAAAAGCCTCCGCGATGCCAGCACCGTAGCCGCGCGAGCCGCCGGTGACGATGATCGTGGATTCAGAGAGGTTTGTCATTTGGGCGGTGTGTTGAAATGAAGAACTGGATTCAAGGCCACTCAATACACGTTTGCAATACCAAATCTTGTTTTGTATATCAAACCATGCCCAAAACCCGAAAAGCCGACACCAACCCTCTCAGTCGCTACAAGGTGCCCATCCTCGACCGCACGCTGGATCTGCTGGAGCTGCTCTCACGGCATCCCGAAGGCATGACCCTCACCGCGATGACCGAGGCGCTTGCAATGCCGAAGAACTCCGTTTTCCGCATCTCCACCACGCTCACGCTTCGCGGCTATGCCGAGCGCGAGGAGACCACGAAGATTTATCGAGCCAGCCGCAAGCTCCTGAGCCTCGGCCATGCCGCCGTGGGTGGCGAGCGCCTCATCCAGGCCGCCGCGCCCATCCTCACCGCCTTGCGCGATGCCACGGGCGAAACCGCGCTGCTGGGCACGCTGGCCGGCAATCACGGCGTGGTGCTCGATCAGGTGCCGTCCTCGCATCCGGTGAAGGTCGTCGTCGAGATCGGCCATGCCTTCACCCTGCACACCGCCGCGCCTGCGAAGGCCATGCTCGCCCACTGGAGTCCCGACACTCAAGAAGCCTTCGTGCAGCAGATGAAGTTCACCAAACACACGCGTCACACGATCACCAACGCCACCGCTTTCCTCGCCGAACTCAAAAAAGTCCAGTCCCAGGGCTACGCCCTCGACCGAGGCGAAGAGAGCGAAACCTTCGCCTGCGTCGCCGCCCCCGTTTTCGACCATCGCGGCCAACCCGTCGCCTCCATCTGGATCAGCGGCCCGTCGGATCGCGTCACGCCAGCCAGCCTCGACAAGCTCGGAGCCAAGGTGAAGCAGTTCGCTGAGCAGCTTTCGCGGCGTCTTGGATAAAGTGGTTTCGGCTTTAGCCGAATCATTCGATGAAGTGCGGCTAAAGCAGCAACCACTTTTCCTGCTCACGCCAAGATCCCCTTCACGACCTTGCACGGCTCCACGCCAGTGAGGCGGAAGTCGAGGCCTTGGTGGCGATAAGTGAATCGTTCGTGCTGGATGCCGCAGAGGTGCAGCAGGGTGGCTTGCAGGTCGTGGACGTGCACCCTGTTCTCCACGGCGTGGTAGGCGAAGTCGTCGCTGCTGCCGTAGATGCAGCCTTTTTTCACTCCGCCTCCTGCGAGCCACATGGTGAAGGCACGCGGGTGATGATCGCGGCCATGGGCTTTGGGATTGTTGATGTCGCCCTGCACGAAGGGCGTGCGGCCGAACTCACCGCCCCAGATGACGAGGGTGTCATCAAGCAGGCCGCGCATCTTGAGGTCCTTCACGAGCGCGGCGCTGGGCTGGTCGGTGTCTTTGCACTGGATGGGGAGCTGTGTGGGCAGATTGCCATGCTGATCCCAGCCCGCGTGCATGAGCTGCACATAACGCACTCCGCGCTCGGCGAGGCGACGGGCCATGAGGCAGTTGTAGGCGTAGCTGCCTTTGCGCTTCACATCGGGGCCGTAGAGGTCGAGCACGCTCTGCGGTTCATCGCTGAGGTCAGCGAGCTCGGGCACGCTGGCCTGCATTTTGAAGGCCATTTCGTATTGCGAGACGCGGGTCATCACCTCGGGATCGCCCAGCCGCTCATGGGTGCGCTGGTTCATCTCCGCCAGACCATCGAGCATCATGCGGCGCAGGCCGCGATCCATGCCTTCGGGATTGCTGAGATACAAAACGGGGTCGCCCGCGCCACGAAACGGCACGCCTTGATATTTCCCCGGCAGGAATCCCGCGCCCCAGTAGTAATCATAAAAGAACTGGCCGCAGCTCGCCTCCTGGTCGCGCGAGGTCATGACGACAAAGGAGGGCAGATTGTCCGAACTCGATCCCAAGCCATACGTCAGCCACGCGCCGATGCTGGGTCTTCCAGGCAAATTGTGCCCGGTGAGCAGATGCGTGACGGCAGGCGCGTGATTGATCTGCTCGCCATGCATGGAGCGGATGAAGGTGCAGTCATCCACGATGCTGGCGGTGTGCGGTAGCAAATCACTCACCCACATGCCGCACTGGCCGCGCTCGCTGCCACCCCAGGCCGCAGGCAGGCAGGGCTTGCTCTTCTGGTTCGCCGTCATGGTGGTGAGGCGCAGACCGCCGAGCACGCTCTCCGGGATGTCTTGATTGCGGCGCTTCCGCAGCTCCGGTTTGTCATCAAAGAGATCCACATGCGACGGACCGCCGGTCTGCATCATGTAGATCACGCGCTTCGCCTTCGGCGCGAAGTGCGGCAACGTGGGCAGTCCGTTCTCCGCCGCCATGAGCGATTGCAAAGCCGGTGCGCCGAGTGTGAGGCCAGCAGCACCGAGGAATCGGCGGCGGGTGAGGTTCAGGGCGTGATTGTGGAGTGCGTTCATCGGTTCAAGGTGTCGTCGAGGTTCAAGAGTGTGAGGCAGACGGTGGTCCAGGCGGCGAGATCGTGGGCCGGGATGTTGGACTTCGGTTTGCCTTCACCGGTGGTCAGCAGCTTGGCGGCGTCCGCTTTGTGCTGGGTGTAGTGAACAAGGGCGTTGCCGAGGATGCGTTGCAGGCTGGCAAGATCATCAGCAGCGGCGTGGCGTGAGGTGGCGGCAAGGTAGGCGTGTCGAAGACGTGCGGTGTCATTGGGCAAGTCGTGGAGTTTATCGGCCCAGACGCGGGCAGCCTCAATGTAGGTGGGGTCATTCAGCGTGGTGAGTGCGTGCAGCGGTGTGCTGGTGCGTTGGGGTTTCACCACGCAGACCTGCCGGGCGGGCACATCAAAGAAGTTCGCCGGGGCCACGCTGCGACGCCAGAAGGTGTAGAGGCTGCGGCGATACAAGTCCGCGCCTGTGCCCTGGAAGTAGCGATTCTTTCCAAAGCTCATCTCCTCCCAGATGCCCGGCGGTTGATAAGGCATCACGGATTGGCCGCCTTGTTTTTCGACAAGCAAACCCGAAATCGCGAGGGCTTGATCGCGTAGGAAACGAGAGTCGATGCGGAAACGCTGTCCACGGGCGAGCAGGATGTTCTCGGGATCTTTGGCGAGCAGTGTTGGAGTGACTTTGGCGCTCTGCCGATAGGTGCGCGACATGACGATGAGCTTGATGAGCCTCTTCAAGTCCCAGCCGCTCTCGCGAAACTCCACGGCAAGCCAGTCGAGCAGCTCGGGATGCGATGGCAGCGCACCTTGCAGGCCGAAATCGTCGGGCGTCTTCACCAGACCGCGACCAAAGAGCATCTGCCAGTAGCGATTCACAATCACGCGGCTGGTGAGCGGTTGTTCAGGCGAGACCAGCCATTGCGCGAGGGCCATGCGGTTGGCTTTTGCACCAGCGGGGAGCTTGGGCAAAAACGATGGCACAGCAGGCTCCACCTTGTCGCCCGGTGTCTCGTAGTTGCCACGTTTCAGGATGTGCGTCTCGCGCGGCTTCTCGTCCTTCATGACCATGACATGCGGAATCTTCTCGCGCGTGGCTTCCTCGTCCGCTTTGGCCTGATCCACGAGGTCGCTGAGCTTTTTCCACTCGGGGTGATCAGTCAGGAAGACACGCAGGAGCCTTTGGGTGTTGCCGTTTTGCAGGTTGTCGAGCGGTGCATTGAGCACAAAGCGGCTGATGAGATCATCCTTGATGCGTTGCGGGATGAGGGATGGATCATCCCGCATCTCCTTCACCCAGGCGATGAAAGGGGTGGCGTAGTCCTTGGCCGCCGCATCGAAGGTTTTTTTGGCCTCGCTCCACTTTTTCGTGGCAGCATCAAGGCCGGCCTGCTGCTCGGGCGATGCCAGGGTGATGTAGGGCGACTCGATGGCGTAAAGGTTGTCATAGGTGTCACTGTAGGCCTTCTTGCCGAAACGCTTGTCCACGCCACCCGGCTCGATGAGCTGGTTGAACATGGCATACATCGAGTAGTAGTCGCGCTGGGTCAGCGGATCGAACTTGTGATCGTGACACTGGCAGCAGTTCATCGTCAGGCCGAGAAACGCCGTGCCGGTGGTCTCGACGCGATCAAAGACGTTCTTCGTGCGGTTCTCCTCCGCGATGGTCCCGCCCTCGGCATTGAGCATGTGATTGCGATTGAAGCCGGTGGCAATGAGCTGGTCCTGGGTGGGCTGTGGCAGCATGTCGCCCGCGATTTGCTCGATGATGAAGCGGTCGTGCGGCAGGTTGTCATTGAAGGCTCGCACCACCCAGTCCCGCCACGGCCATTGCATCCGGTTGGAATCCATCTGGTAGCCATTCGTGTCCGCATAGCGGGCCACGTCCAGCCATTCCATCGCCATGCGCTCACCGTATCGCGGAGACTTCAGCAGACGGTCCACAGCACGCTCATAGGCCTGCGGCGAGGCATCCTTTTCAAACGCAAGAACCTCCTCTGCTGTTGGCGGCAAGCCGGTGAGGTCCACCATGACACGCCGCAGCAGCAAGCCACGCTCGGCCTCGGGCGAAAACGACAAACCTTCCTCCTGCAAGCGTGCACCGATGAAGTGATCAATGGCGTTCAGACCCGCAGGCACTGCGGGCCGTTTCGGTGCCACGAAAGCCCAGTGCGCCTCATACTTCGCGCCCTCCTCGATCCAGCGTTTGATCAACGCCTTTTCGGCATCGGTGAAGGCCGGCTTGTGCGCGTCAGGCGGCGGCATCACCTCGTCTTCATCCTCGCTGATGATGCGCAACCACACCTCCGACTTGGAAGGATCGCCCGGCACCAAGGCCCGCACGCCATCATTGTCCGCCGTCGCCCCTTCAAACGTGTCCAGCCTCAGCCCTGCCTTGCGATGATTCGAGTCCGTTCCATGGCAGTAGTAACAGCGATCCGACAGGAGCGGGCGGATGTCGCGATTGAACGACACCCCGGCCGCGAAAGCGGACGATGAACCGAGAACAAGCAACGTGAGCAGGAACTTCATGAGCATCGACACTTACGATGCCTTGTCGCGTTCCGCAGTTACGAGGGTTCGTAAGATCAAACCTCCTCGACCAGCCTCTCCGCCACCGCCTTCGATACCGCCGCCGTGGCGCAGTTGACGTGGAGTTTGCGGTAGATGCTGCGCGTGACGTAGTCGGCGGTGTGCGGATTCAGGCCGGTGGCTTCGGCGATCTGTTTGCGGGGCATTCCGGCGACCATGCATTTCAGCACGGACTGCTCCCGCTCATCGAGTCCGTAGTCTTTGCGGGCCGGGGCCAGCTTGGCAAACATCGCCAGAACGCGAGTGGCGATGCGTGGGTTCATGGGCGAGCCGCCAGCGATCGCCTGGTCAATAGCGGTGATGACCTGCGCCATGGGCTCGGATTTCAAAAGATAGCCCGACGCTCCGGCGCAGATGGCGCGGAAGATTTTATCATCATCCTCGAAGACGGTGAGAATGAGAATGCTGGCCGACGGAGCGCGGCTTTTCAGATGCGCAATGCCTTCGATGCCATCCATGCCCGGCAGGCCCACATCGAGCAGGATCACCTGAGGCGCGTCATTGCCACGAAGTGAGGCAATGGCGTCCTCGCAGTTGGCAAAGTCACGCACCTCATGCGCGTGCGGCTTCATCTCCAGCGCACGTCGCGTGCCCCGGCGAAAGGCGGCGTTGTCTTCGATGATCCAGATGTTTGGCATGTTGAGAAGCGTATGGCGAGGCTAACGTAGCGGGACCTTGAGCGTGATGAGGGTTCCCTGCTTGCTGGAAGTGATCTCACAGGTGCCACGCAGTGTCTTGGCACGTTCGCGCAGGCTTTGGAGGCCGATTCCGCCCTTGTTAGAATGTGGATCAAAACCGTGGCCGTTGTCGCGAATGGTGAGTGTGAAAGTGTTTGATGCCACTTGCGCCGAAAAATCGACTTTTGAGGCTTTGGCGTGTTTCAGGATGTTGGTGACGGCTTCTTTGAAAAAGAGAAATACCTGCCTGCGCGCCTCTACGGACCATTCGATGGGCAAATCCGGCGCAGTGGCCCGCCAGCGCACCTCATGGTTCGGCAACAGGCGTTTGGCGGCACGTTGCAGATGCTCCATGAGATCAATGCCGCTCTCCTGACGCGCGCCGACGAGCCAGAGCACCTCGCGCATGGCATCGCTCGTCTCGTGTGCGATGCGGTTGATCTCCTGCCAGTCCTCCGAAGTCACATCCGCCTGAAGCGCGGACGTTTCACTGATGACGGCGATGCCCGCGAGATTGCTGCCGATCTCATCATGCATGTCACGGGCGAGCTGGTTGCGGAACTCCTGCTGCCCCCGCTGGTGCCGCCGCTGCGAGCGCCAAACGAATCCACCGAGCAAGGCCATGACACCGAGCAGCATCACGCCTCCCGTGATCAACGCACGCTGTTGCGCCCGCTCTGTATGAAAGGTGATCTGAGCGGCCAATAAGGAGGCTTTTTCGCTCAAGGCCTGACGCTTCTCCCACTGCGCCAGCCACTCCGGCAGCTCCAGCAACCTGCCGTAGCTGGTGTGTCCATCCGTGAGCAGCGAAAGCGGGCGAGGCATGTCGCGTCGTGCATCGCCAGATGACTGCACATCGGCGCCCTGTGAGATATTTTCACCACCGGCATAGACCTCCAGCTCCGAGAGCGCAAAAGAATCCCGGCCTAGGTTTTGCGGCGCCAGCATGGTGAAGCGCACATGCCGCGCTGGCACCGCCTTGGCGGCGATCACCACGGCATTGTTGCCAGGATTCGGAAAGTCCTGATCCGCATTCTCAAAGAGCGTCACCGCATCGCTGAAGTCCGCCTCCGTGGCCGCCTGCACTCTGAAACGGCTCGGAAAGGCAAAGCCCGGCACATCCGCCCCCTGGCGAGCGTGAAGCGGATGCACACGCACCTCATCCAGGGGCCTGATTTGGTCCAAATCCACGCTCATCCAAGGTTCCGGCATCTCTGGCCGCACGTTGACAAACAACGCATCAAACTCCGGCACCGAGCTGCGATCAATCGGCGGCCCCAAGGGCGTGCGACCATCCGTGAGATGCCTCGCGTGCCAGCGCGGCAGCAGCCCCGTGCCGCCCGCATGGGAAACAGCCGCGCCCTGCGCGATGTTCCGCTTTCCCGCCAGCACCATCAGCTCCGCCAGCGCGAAGGTCCAGCGCCCCTCCACCTGTGCGAGCTTTGTCACGGTGAGTCGCAGGTAACGCGCCTTCACACCTGCGGATCGCTCCACCACGGGAGCGACGTTCGGCAGCGAAAAATCCACCTCCGTGCGCACCAGCAGCGGTATGAACTCGCGGAACTGCGGATCATCTGAGGCATCCAGCCGAAACCGAGCCGGAAACGCATACGGCGACTGCGTCACGCCCTGAAAATCCACCACCGCCGGGATCAGCGCCACGGTATCGAAAGCCTGCGAGCTTCCCAGGTCCACCTGCACAAACGGCGACTCCGGCGGCAACTCCGCCAGCATCACATGCTGAATGCCAAACTCCGGCACCGTGTTCCCGATCATCGGCTGCCCGAGCTCCGCCAACGCCTTCTCCGCCTGCCCAAGCTCCACCCGTGCCTCTTTCAGCTCACGGCTGAACACATCCAGCCACGACGCCTCCACGCCAGATGCGAGGAGGAGCAAGCAAAGCAACGATGAAGAGAGCCATTTCAAGCCCCTTACGATGCACGGCTTCCCTCCCACCGCCACGGCGAGAAATCGCAGGGGCTTACGAGATTCCGTAGATCCACCATTTGTCTTGAATGGCATTTGAAGCGCTATCAAAAAGCGCCTCCAGTTGGATTCTGAGAACACAAACGTCGATTAGCAGCTATGCATGACGGGATCGACGACTTACCCTTCTACCTGATAAACTGCCCGACCAAAGATTTTACATTACGACCATGATTTCAGATGAAGAGTTCGAATACCATCTGGCCCAACACATCAAGGCTTGGAATCCCTACAAGAAGCCTAAATCGACTCATCCTGCTTTGACTCTGCCGCTGGAGAAGCAGCGAGAGATTCTAGAGGCTACTATGGCGGTTCCAGAAAGTGTCACCACGGAGCGAATGCATTCTCAAAGCAGCCTCGCTGGAGTGTTGCTAGGCGAAGGTTTACCGGTCGCTGATGATTTATTGGTATCTTGGCTCCAACGACATGCCGATTTCCATGCGTTCATAGCGCTTCCTTTAGAGGGGCTCGTCAAATGGGTTGAGCATCGGCAAGCATCCAACCCATTGTCGATCCGACTTCTCACATGTCTTCGGACGCATCATCCGCGGATATCCAAACGAGCCACAGACAAAAGTCACCGCAGCCTGATGCATCGGATGGCTATAGTGTTAGGCTTGGTCAGCAGTGACGTCATTCCAGGCCCCAAAGATGCATGGACTGCGAAAGCTCTAGCATGGCGCGATTCACTTCCCGACCAAAACAAGGAGGCATGGGAGGCTTTGCTGAAGCTCGCGAGTGCTCAGAAGTCCTCCACGCCCTCCAAATCCTATCTCAAGAACGCAGCTGAGCTGGTGGCTGCTTTGCCCCAGTTCAGCATGATCATGCGCGACATCCTGGAAGCGCTGGGACGAGATGGACCCGTCGGTGTCACCTGGCGAGGATACCCGTCGTCGATGAAGAATCTGCTCGATGATGACTACACCGACCTCTTGAGACCTTTGATCTGGCTTTGTGCTCCCTATCCTGACCTGACCGATTCGCTTCGTGATGCCGCGGCTCGTTGTTCTACCAAGATCAAAAACATCGGCCCTCTGTGCGCCAAGATCGCAGCTGCTTGCGCTGAAACACTCAGCCGCCAAGCGGTGGATGCAGCAACGCCATCACTCTCGAATCTCCAGAGCGCTGTGAAGCACAAATCAACGCGAAAGGCTCTCGCCAAGGCAATGATTACGGTTGCCGACAAGGCAGGTTCAGGATGGAGCGAACTCGAAGAAAAGCATGTGCCTGATCACGGTTTCAAACAAGGTCATCGAATCGGCTCATTCACCGCCAAGCTCGCATGGTCGCATTCTGGCACACCCGAACTTTTGTGGCATCAAGAGGGAGCTGAACCGCAGAAGGCCGTTCCAATTGAAGTTCAAAGGAGCCACTCTGATCAGCTGAAGGAAACCAAGATACTCCTCCGTGACGTCAAGAAGACTTACCGAGCCCAAGTCTTACGCCTTGAAAAGCTGATGTGTGAAGGTCGCGATCTGCCATATGAGATCTGGCAGGAACACTACTTTGATCATCCCATCGTGGGTGCGTTGACTCGTCGCCTATTATGGAGGTTTGGCACTGAGTTGGTTTATCTTGATCAAAACTTAACCGCTTCAGATGATCGACTCGCAATGACACTAGATGGGCGCTCTATTGTTGGCTCTAGCGGAATGAACGTCCACCTATGGCACCCAGCGGAACTAAAATGCGATGAGAATCAGCAATGGCAAAAGTGGGCGCTTACCAATCGCCTCATACAGCCATTTCAGCAGGCGCTGCGAGAGGTTCATCGACCTGCTGGCGATCCCGATGCAACTGATGACCATCGCTACCATAAAGAACTTCTTCACCAAGGCGCGTTCGCGGCTCTGTGTCGTGAAAGAGGATGGCTCTATAGCTTCCACGGAAGTCCCGAGGAGTTCAGCCCCTGCATTCTTTACCCGCGCTTAAACATGCGTGCGGTCATGAATGTCAGCGAAGAGCCAGACCCTCATGGCAGAGCGATCCTCTGGCTCCAGATTTCCGACATCAAGTTCTACCAGGCAGACAAAATCGTTCCTTTAAGTTTGGTTCCTGCTGTGATTTACAGCGAGGTCATGAGAGACATCGGCTTGTTCATCTCTGCGAGCAAAGCAACCAAGGATTCAGGCTGGCGTGATACCATTCCGAGCAAAGAGATGAGTGAGTAGTTCCCAGAACTGAATCTGTGGACAACCATCAAGGCGTTCCCAAACGATTCTGCAGCCTCAGCAGCTTCACTTTCCGAAACTCGATGCCTGCGCCCGCGTGGCGCCCTTGGAAGCCGATGCGGCCTTTGGCGGGCATTTCGCTCCACGGCTTCCCTTGCAGCCATTTCGGCATCTCGGAGCCGTCGGGGTTGAGTTTGCCGTCCTTCCACTGGGTGAGGTCGATCTCGTTCACGACTTCGCCGTTGAGCACGACGGTGATTTTTGAGCCTTGGGCCGTAATGGTCATGCGATTCCATTCGCCGGCGGGTTTCACGGTGCTCTTCGTCGCGGGCTGATGGCCGAAGAAGGCACCGCAGCGCCAGTTCGCGGGCTTTTCCTGCCATTGCTTGGCGCGGTCGTCGCAGATCTGGATTTCGATGCTGGCGGGCATCCAGTTTGTTTCGTCGCTGTTGTAGAGGAAGACGCCGCTGTTGGCTCCGGGCTCGAACTTGAACTCGAAATCGAGCACGCAGTCGCCGTGCGTGGCCTTGGTCCAGATGTTTTGATCCTCGGTGGCGGTGAGGAGGTCGTCGCGATAGCTCCAGATGGCTCCGGGGACTTTCATGTTGGTCAAATCGTGCACGAGCAGGTCATTCCACGCGCTGGAGTCGGGATGCGTGCGCAGCGGCAGCGTGAGTTTCGCGGCGGCGGCTTTTTCGCTCGCGGTGATGTCCTCCAGCGGCTCGCCTCGCGCGAACTGCCGCACGTTGCGCATGTATTCCGGCGGCACGTCGTGACCGTAGCCGCGCATGATGACGCTCTTGAAGTCTGCCTTCATGAGCCTGGCCTGACGCTCGAGCAACGACCTCTGATCGAGCATCAACTGCCGAAACTCCGAGCCGCCCGTCATCGCATCGTCGGCCACGAGCAGCAGGAAGCGGCTGTCTTTGATCGGCATGGCCGCAGGCATGAGCTGAAAGCCGCCCTCATGCAGCCAAAAGGCATGAAAGTGCTGCGTGATGAACTCATCGCGACCCGCCAGCAGCACGCTGAGCGTGTGCGCGCCATTCGAGTGCCCGCCGATGACGCTGCGCTCCCAATCAATGTTCGGCACCTCGGCGGCGAGCTTTTCCAGCATCGTGCGATACGCCGCGCTCACGACGGCGAGGTCTTCCATCATCACGGGCAGCGTCTTGCCCTTGGGCTGGTTCTTTTTGAAGAGCGGCACCTGCACCGCGATGAAGTCATCAGCACCGACGATGTCGCGAGCCATTGCACCGCCATCCTCCGGCCCGCCGCTGCCGCCCTTGATGTAAACAAAGAGCGGATGCTTCGATGCTGCCGAGTAGTTCGACGGCAAAATCGCCCCCAGCCGCGCCCCCTTCGTCGTGCCCGAAACCATGCCCGAGAGCGTGTTCGGCAGCTCGGGGAAGTCGAAGCTCAGCGTCGCATTCGGCACAAGATCGGCGAGCGCGTTGCCAACGAAGAGGAGTAATATGGTGATCGCTTTCATGGCATCGGATCGGGTTCGTAGCCGAAGTAGGGGTAATCATTCTCCGGCACAAACTCCGGCTCAGTGGGTGCATCGGCCACTTGCGGCGCGGCCTGCACGATGACAGGCGCGGCCACGGTGGCGGTGACAGCGCCTTTCAGGGCACGCAGCATGGCTTCACGACGGGAGAGAGAATGGTGTTCAGTGGAGGCATTCATGAGTTGATGACGGCTAAAGGTCTTCGGGCACGAGGGCGGTGTTTTCGTAAAGAATGACGCCGCCACGTTTCACGATCTCGCGTTGCGCGAGCTTCACATCGACGGCGCGGACGGTGGTGCCGCTGCTTTGCGCCTGCATCGCGGCGATGCCGCAGGCTTCTCCGAGCGCCATGAAAACCGGCTCCATGCGCAGAGCGGAGTAACCGATGTGTGTGGCGCTGCACGCCACGGGAACGAGCAACCCATCCACGCATTTCGGCACGACGGCACGGTAGGGAATCTGGAAGGGATCGTGCCCGATGAAGACATAGCCTTCACGAACGCCGGGATACTTCGGGTTGAACTTCGTGACGCCGTGCGAATCGAACTCGAACTCGACGATCGAGATACCATCAGGCTGACGACGCGGCAGGCCGGTTTCAAAGACGGGTTTCGCATCGAGCTGGTTCAGCGTGTATTCGCCCCAGATGCGACGTCCCTGCCGCACGTAGATGTGATGCGGACGATGGCGGTTGTCGGTGAACTCATCCTTCGGGAAGCCCCACTGCTTCACATCATCGCGCAGCTCTTGCGGGCACTCGGGATCGTTTCCGAGCAGCCAGATGAGGCCTTCGTTGTGCGACCAGTAGCGTTGGAAGATGCGCGCCCGTTCCTCCGGGCTGGCCTCGGGCCAGGCGTAGTTCTCCTCGGCCAGATCGAGCGATTCGCTCGGCGAATCGCCACCGGCCACGTTGTGCTCGCTGTTCACCTCCCATTTGTCGTTCGGCATCTCATATAGCTGAATGGCATCGCGAAGCCGCTTGACCTTGCCCGCGCGGATGTCGTCGAGCAGGTGCTGGTAATCATCGCGGTTGAAGCCCGGCGGTTTTTCGATCGGAACGGAGTTCGCTTTGTCCTTGGTCAGATGAAATCGGAAGCAAAACGCCTGGATGCCGTCATCCGCCGCGCCCGTCGAGCCGGGGAGCGGGTTGTAGTCTTTGAAGCGGAGGTAAATGTTGCCGGCGTGCGGCTCACCAAAGTCGCCCCGGCCTTCGCGACCGACGCGATACGGCACGCCCGCCAGCGCTGCGAGGTCGCCCTCGTAGGTGCAGTCGATGAACGTGGTCGCGCGGAACTCCGTCCTGCTTCCCGGCTTGTTCAAATCCTCCGCCGTGATGCTGACGAGCTTCACCGTCGGCCCGAACTCCTTCGGCTTGGCTCCATCCATGCGCTTACCCGGTGTCGCATTGCGTTCCATGCCATCGCTACCGATGACCCGCGCCGCGACCACTCTGCGCCGCTCGAGCAGCGTGATGTTCTTCTCCGCAGCCAGCATGTCACGAAAGGTCTTCTCCGCGATGTGCGCTTCGAACATGTTGCCGCCTTTGCAGACCTTCACCTGCCGCGATTCGGCTCCATAGGTCTTCGTGTAATGCTCGACAATCCGGCGTTTGAACTCGTTGTAGAGCCCGCCGACCGCGCCGTGCTTGCGAATGTCCGTGTTCGTCAATCCACCCGCGATGATGCCGCCAACGTGAGCCGATTCTTCGAGCACGATGACTTTCGCGCCGCTCTTTGCCGCAGCCACTGCCGCAGCGACACCTGCCGGATTCGCGGTGACGACAACGACATCAGCCTGCTCGATTGCGAAGGCTGAGGAAAGGGAGAGAAGAAAAAGTAAGAGTGATTTCATGGGATTGGGAAGTGTGGTTCAGCTCTCTGGGCTGATCAGATGAGTCCAGAGGACTCAACCGGATTGAGTTCAGGGCTCGCTAAACGGTCCGCCATTTTGCTGCGTGAGCGCCTCACGCACTTTCACGCCGTTCAGCGTGCCTACTTCGTCCTTCGACTGCATCGCAAGCGCCGCGGCGGTTCCGGCAGCCTCGCCGAGGGCCATCGCGGTGGCGGTGACGCGACTGGAGGCACTGGCTTCGCTGCTGGCGCTGTGGCAGCGACCGGCGACGAGGAGGTTACTGACTTTTTGCGGCACGAGCGTGCGATAACTGATGTCGTAGGGCTTCGGTTGGAAGCCGGAGCCGGTGAACGGCTTGTCCACCGAGACCTCCGGCGGATGGATGTCGAGGAATCAGCAGCCCGTGGCGACCGCGTCGTCATGGCGCGTGGTCTTTTGCAGGTCTTCGAGCGTGAGCACGTTAAGGCCCACGATGCGCCGCGTGTCGCGCACGCCGATGTAAGGGCCGCTGGTGATGTAGTAGCTGTTTTCAAAGCCGGGCACCTTGGCCTTCCATTCGTTGAAGATCGCCCACGCGTCCTTGCGGCCCTGAATCTCCGCCCGCGTGAAGTCGGCGGCATTCGTCGCATCAGCGGGAACACGCGTGGCGTGCACATAGCACTCGTCCTTGGCAAAGGCGAAGATGAGCCCCGGGCCGTAGAAGTTCACCAGACGGCCTTCCTGGTGCGCCTCGATGAGGACCTTCTTCGCCATTTCCTTCGTCTCCTTCACCGGCACCACGTTGCCGATGCGGAAATGCAGTGTCAGGGGCATGAGCGGCTTCGACGAGATCGTCGGGCAGCCGGCCCAGTGCGCGATGTCGCCATCGCCGGTGCAATCGATCACCTGTTTCGCCTCGACCCGCGTGAGTCCGTCCTTGTTCGCGATGATCACCGCAGCCACGCGACCTTCCTTCACCTCCACATCGCAGGCCACGCTGTGGTAGAGCACGCTGAGCTTGTCCTTGTGCTGGAGGATGAGGTCGTCCGTGAGCACCTTGAAGTGCTCCACGTTCGGAATCCACATGCTGCCCCAATACTTCGTCACCAGCTCCGGCGGCAGGTCGTCGATCGACTTCGCACCTGGCTTCGCGATGCCCAACTTTTGCAGCAGCTCCAGCGCGATGCCTTTCACGACAAAGCGCCCGCTCGGCTTGTCTATAAGCCCGTCAAAGTAAGGAAGCCCGACCGTGGTGATGATGCCACCAGAGAAGCCGGCGCGTTCGACGAGCAGCGTCCTCGCCCCGTTGCGGGCGGAGGACAAAGCGGCGGCAATGCCGGCACAGCCACCGCCGCAGATGAGGACGTCAGTTTGGAGGGTTTTCATAAGCTTGAATCATAACGGGATCATGGCGATACTCTGGCGACAAAGACTATGCGAAATGCGCCGCGCTACAAACCCGCCATCACTGGCATCAGACGCAGTTCAAAAGAACTGGCTGCGTTTCAGCGTGAGCGTGCTGCTTGGTTTGGCAATGTGCGACCAGATTCCATGTTGCACCCATTGCTTGCCGAGATTCCAGGCATCACATACTGGGCCAAGGACAGGCATGGACGTTTCATGGTGGCCAGCGTGGCCATTCTCCGGCGATACAACATCGAGTCCGAGCGTGATCTGCTAGGTCTAACCGATCATGACATCACGCCCAAGGCCATCGCGGATGACTATGTGCATGGCGACATGCTGGTTCTATCTGGAAAGGAGAGACGTCTGGAAAGACTGGAGTTGGCTTTTGATAGCCAGGGAACACTAGACTGGTATGTCGTCACGAAGTTGCCCATGCTCGACCAGCGTGGACGCATCGTTGGAACCATGGGCCTCATGCGCCGTGCCAAGGATCACGCTTCGAGCCTGCCGCTTGTGCAGTCCGTCTCGAAAGCCGTTGAGATCATCCGCACCGACTATGCAAAAGGCGTCACGATGACCCAGGTCGCCAAGCGTAGCGGACAGTCCCTCCGCCAGCTCCAGCGATGCTTCCAGAACGCATTTGGCATCAATCCCCAGGAGTTCCTTATCAAGACCCGAGTCCTCGCCGCCATGACTATGCTGGATGAGACGAGCCTCGCTGCTGCTGAGATCGCGTCCAAGTGTGGATTTGTCGATGCTAGCAGTTTCGCGATGCAGTTCAAGCAGCGCACCGGACTCACACCACGAGCCTACCGCCAACGTTCACTTGGCTGATTAGTGCCGCCCGAGTCATGAACCATTGACCATGGAAAGCAGACGAAAAGTTCCGTCGGGCTTGGATAGGGCGCTGCTATCACGGTCTGCCGATGGCCTGGACGAGATCGCGCCAGAGCGCGGCCCCGCTATCGGCGTTCGTCATGATGATGAGGCCATCTTGTCTGATGGGGTCGAACTCGACGTAGCTGCGGAAGCCGGTGCCGTTCGAGCCGCTGTGGCGGATGCGCGGACCGGAGGCGGTGGGCTCGATGGACCAGCCGAGACCAAAGCGGATGCTGCCCTCGACCTGACTGCCTCGTCGGACGAGGAGAGGACTCTTCGTTGCCGGTCCGGCGGGCGTGAGCATCTGGCGGATGGAGTCGGCGCTGAGCGAGTGCGCGGCATCGCGGCGGGGATTCATCATCTCCAGCGCAAAGGCCGCGTAATCGCGCGGCGTGCAGTAGAGGGAGTAGGCGGCATTGGGCCGTGTGTAATGACGGCGCTGCGCTTTGACGCTGCCCTGCGCATCATGCCCGGCGGCGGCGTGGGCCGCGATGGCATCGCTCCACACATGGCTGCTGCTTCTCATGCCGAGCGGATAAAGCAAAGTGCGGCGCAAGAAGGGATCGTAGCCTTCGCCCGTGAGGCGCTCGATGACCGTTTGCAGGAACTGCAGGCCCTCGCCGGAATAGGTGTGCGTGGTGCCGGGCTCGTGCATCACCTGAAGCGCACCGCCCTTGGGCCGCCAGTTTGGAAAGCCAGTCGTGTGGTTCAGCACCATGCGTGCGGTGATCTTTTCATGCAGCGGCTGATCTTTGAGATAGGGCTGCGGAAGATAAAGTGCGAGCGGACGGTCGAGATCGAGTTTCTGCTGCTCCACGAGCGTCATCGCGGCATACGCGGCCAGCGGTTTCGTCATCGAAGCGGCCTCAAAAACAGTCGCCGGCGTGACAGGATCGCCTTTGCCAGCCTCACTCAGGCCGAGGCAGATCTGCGTCTGCACGTGGCCGTTTTGAATCGTGAGCAGCGATGCGCCGGGCACGCGATGTTTGCTCATGAGCAAAGCCAGGCGTGTCTCGTCGCTGATCTCGCCAGGAGCCGTGAATGCCTCCAAAATGAGCCGCACAAGCTGACCAAACTGCGCGCTCTCCACGCGGCGGCCCTCGATGTCCGTGTTCACGCGATGCACGATGACGAGATCGAGCGCTGGCACGTTCAGAATGTAGTGCCCGCCCGCGCCACGCGCCGAGTAACTGCCCTCCGGCAAGGTCACGCCGGGGAGATGCACGCCGCTTTGCCCGATCCACCACAGGTAGCCGTAGCCGCCGCTGGTGCCTGCATTTGAATACGAGGTCACACTGGCCTTCACCCACTCCGCAGGCACGACTTGCCGCCCCTGCCACAGGCCGCCGTGCAGGAACAGCAGGCCAAAACGTGCCATGTCACGCGCCGTCATGCGGAATGGATACGCGCGATGGATGGAATCCGCGCCGGTGACGTAGGCGCAGTCCGCCGGTGAAAAATCCTCCATGCCCAGCGGCGCGGCGATGAGACGCTGGAAGTCGTCATACACGCCCGCGCCGCATTCCAGCTCATAGATGGTGCCGAGCGCGTTGAAATCCCAGTTGTTGTAATACCAAAACGTGCCCGGCGCATGGCTGTGGCGCGGCGGCCGCTTCTCCTTCATCCGCGCCGTTTCGTAGAGCGCGGGATGATACACGCCGGACCGCGCCTTGAGCAGATCATGCACCGTGGCGCGCTTTTCCGTCTCGGTGAGTCGCGGTTCATTGTCATCGATGCCCAACTCCGCCATCGTCGCCTCCAGCCGCAGCATCCGCGCATCGACCTGGATGCCGCAGAGCGCGCTGATGAAGCTCTTGCGGATGGAATGCACGTTGAGCCTTGCCTCCACCGCGCCCCAGGAATCGAGCACCTTGCCACCCGCCACGATCATGACCGCTTCAGCCGGAATCGTCCGCGTGTAATCGCGTGCCGCCACCAGCCTCTCACGCGACCAGCCAAGCGCCTGTGCCTCAGCATCCGTGAGCCGCTGCCAGGGCTCCGCCAGCGCGAGCAAGGGCGTGAGCAGGATGAAAAGTGTCTGGCGAAAAGGCATGTGCGGTCACGGTTTGACACCTCGCTGCAACTTCCAGCCGTCTGGCGCGGCGTAAGCCCCGCGATGCCGCTGGTTGGTTTTGGCGACGCCGTTGAAATCGACATCGAAGGCCGTCTCACTGGCAAAAGGAGCCAAATCGAGCGCGGTGCCTTCGCAACGTCCCGGTTTTGGTGAGAGATTCAATCCATCCAGCGTGGCCGATGGCTGCATGAGATGCGCGGCGGCCTCGGCGGGATTGCCAGTGATGTTTTCCGCCGCGTTTGTGATGCTCTTTTGCAAAGACAACGGCGTGTTGGCAAAGACGACATTGCCTGTGACTACGCTGCCCTGCGGCGCGGGCGCGGCGATCACGATGCCGCGTTCGACAGCGCAAATCGTGTTGTGATACACATGCGCAAAACGCAGTGGCAGGTCGTGATCCCGCAGTGCGATGGCGGTGCGGCCTCCGGCGAACACATTGTCATGGATGGTCACACGCCCGGAGGCCTGCAGCAGCGACTCATGCGGGTTGTTCCAGAAAAAGTTGCCGTAGATCTCATACAGATCATCCGCGCCGGGGCCGCTGGCGGGGAAGCCGCCGACGAGCACGTTCGGGCGGTCGCCATCGGTGCCGGGAGCGTCGTTTTTGATGAACACATTGTGCCGGATGATCGTGCGACTGGCCGTGGCAGGCATGTCCGTGATTTCAGGGCGCGCTTTCTGAAACTTGATCTCCATGCAGTAGCCGATCGGGTCCTCCACGAGGTTGTTTTCGATCACTCCGCGGATGAACGGGTCCGCGCCGTTCGAGTTGCCCAGATAGAGGCCCGTGCCGCAGTTGCGGATGATGTTTCGCCGGATCGTCCAGTCCCAGGTCGGTGTTTTGGTCGAGATACCCACCGCCTGCTGCGAGGTGTTCCAGTCGCTGATGATGCAGTCCTCGATGACGACGTGATGCACGCTGTTTTTCAGCCCGCCCTGTGCGCTGATGCCAAAAAGGCCCGGAATGCTCTTCGGACCACCGCCGAGGATGGACAGCCGCTTCAGCGCGATGTGGCTGCACTGCTTCAACTCCACACAATTCGCCACCTGCGTCTGCCGGATCTCCGCCAAGCCTTTTTCCGGCCCCGTGATCGTGATCCAGGCATCCTCCGTGCCGTGGCAATCACTCACCGGCAAACCACGCTCATACACGCCTGCGGCCAGCACGAGCGTGTCGCCCGCTTGAAGTGTGGTGAGTTCACGGCGGTAGTTTTCCGGTGACGCATGCTTCACCGCGCCTGCGCAGGCGGTGGTGGCGAAAACGAGAAGCGTGAAAAGCGTGCGCATGAGAAATGCTACACTCGTTGCCCGATCGCTTTCAGCTTCTCCAGCCCTTCCGTCCACGCGACCTCATGCGGCATTCGCTTCGACAAAGCGGCGAGTGCGGCGGTTACGCCTGCGGCCTCGCCCATGGCCACCGCATTGCCGGTGACGCGATAGCTGGAGTGCGCGATGAAGTCACCGCTGATGCAGCGGCCGGCCATCATGAGGCCATCGACATCCTTGGCGATCAGCGCCCGCAGCGGAATGTCGTAGTTCTTGGCTTTGACGCCCTTGGTGTGAATCGCTCCCTTCGCCTTGTTGTGCTCGGCAGTGGTGGCGTGGACATCGACGCCGAAGGTGACGAGCGCGACGCCATCCTCGTAACGCGCGCCTTTGACCAGATCGTCCGTCTTCACCGTGTAGCGGCCGGCGATGCGGCGGCCATCGCGCACGCCGATTTGCTCGGCAGTGGCGACGATCTGGATGCCCTCCCACGCGCCGCCGAGGCTGCGCAGGCCGTTGATCATCCGGTGCATGTCCGCACGCGCGCGCACGGTGGCGGCAGTGATCTCCGCCGCATCCCACGGCTTCACGCCGTATTCGTGATTGAACATGGCAAAGCATAGATTTCCGCGCACATGCCAGAGCGTGGAGCTGGCGTAGGAGGGGATTTGGCCCGTGGCCTTCACGATCTCATCGCGGATGCGTTTCTTCTTCTCACCATCAGTGTTTTCACCGGGCTTCGGCGTGCCGAAGCGGATGAACTCGCGCAGCGCCTCGGCGTCCTTCACCACGAGCAGCGCGTTCAGCGACAGAGGCTGGCAGGGGCAGGCATCCACCGCGTTGATGTCCTCCGCATCGCCGACTTTGAATCCGCAGCCAGCCAGCGCGCCGAGATCGCCATCACCGGTCGTGTCGATGAAAACGGGCGCTTTCCAGGCCTGCCGTCCAGCTTTCGACTCGGTGACGATGGTGGTGAGCTGGTTTCCTTCTTTAAAAGCAGCGCAGACCTTCGTGTGAAACTGAAACTTCACGCCCGCCTCCACGCAAAGCTCCTCCAGCAGCAACTTCAGCGCTTCAGGATCGTAGCAGAAGCGGCTGGCACTTTTCGAGTTCGCCCGCGCGTCACGCGCATCGAGCTTTTCGCGCAGTTCCTTCGCGAAGCCCGGCTTGTCGAAGTCGAGGAAGTAGCCGAGCAGGCCCGCCGTCCAGATGCCGCCGAGGCAGCCGCGCCATTCAAACAAGCGCACTTTGGCCCCGGCACGCGCTGCGGTGATCGCCGCCGTCACACCGGCCGGACCCGCGCCGCACACGATGACATCGGCATCCTCTGCGAATGGAATGTCACGCGCTGGCTCGTGGAAACCGCTCGCAACCTCCGCGGCGATGAGTTGAGCAGGACTGGCTGCACCACCCGCGAGAGCGGCGGTGAGAAAATGGCGGCGTGAAACGGGGGAAGGCATGCGCACACATCACGAAGGCAGCGTTACCATGTTTTCACCAGACTTTCGTCTCACCGTGCTTGATTCAGCGATTCCAGCCACTCCGGCAGCGCGTGGAGTTGGTCCACATGATCCGGCGCGGAATTGCCCGCGAGGCCGAAGAGGTGAAACGAGCCGCTTTTTGCCTGGCTGAGCATCTGCGTCTTCATCGGTCCCCATTCCAGAATAGCACGGCGTTTCACACCCAGCTCACGCAGCAGCCAGTCGGCCGTTTCGGTCGTGCTGGCAAAAGTGCCGGGAAAAATCTCGCTGTGCGTGATGAGCATCTCCTTCCGGCCTGCCATCGCCTTACGAGCAAAGTTGGCGATGGGTTTGAGCACCTCTGTGTCGATCTTCGACTCCAGCGGCCCCGGTTTGCCATCCGAGTAGCTCGTGTGAATGCCATCGATCATCAGCACACAGTCGATGATGTTCACCGCAGACTCGTGACGCAGCATTGCGCGGATGCCCTGACACCCCGCGCTCCAGCCGCCGACGGTGATCTGCGTCCAGCTCATGCCCGCTTTGTCCGTCGCAGTTGCCAACAATGCCTCAAACGCACCTTCCTTCTCAAACAGCGCCTTATAGCCATCACCACGCTGAATCACGATTGCGGCCATGCCGTGTTTCGCCGCTGCCACCTCGGGAATCCAGTTCGCACCGTGCATGAAAAGCAGCAGCGGAGCCTCTTTCCGCTCCACGACGGCCTGCGGGATGAAAAGCGTGCCTGCATCGAGTTTTTCGCGCTTTCCTGGAGGGTGTGCCTCCTTCAAGCGCGGATGCTCACGCGTGTGCTCCACCATCGGAGACGGATTCTGCGGCTCCGCGGCCTGTGCGGCGACCACGAGTGCGAAAAGCAACGCTAATGTCTTCATGGAGATATCCGACTCGAGTTTGCGCTCAGGCCCGCAGGCCGATCTTGGTGAGTTTTGCGAGACTTTCACTCCACGCGACCTCGTGCGGCAGTCGTTTAGACAAAGCGGCGAGCGCGGCGGTAACGCCCGCAGCCTCGCCCATGGCCACGGCATTGCCGGTGACGCGGTAACTGGCATGCGCGATGAAATCGCCGCTGATGCAGCGACCGGCCATCATGAGGCCACCGACATCTTTGGCGATCAGCGCTCGCAATGGAATGTCGTAGGGGCGCATCTTGAAGTCGCCGTTGTTGATGGGCTTCGTCTTGTTGGTCTCCTTTGAGTCGGCGTGAATATCCACGCCGAAAGTCACCCGCGCGACAGCATCATCCTGGCGAGCGCCTTTGATGAGGTCATCGCGGGTCACTTGGTAGCGTCCATGAATGCGACGGCCATCGCGAATGCCGATTTGCTCGGCGGTGGAGGCGATTTGGATGCCTTCCCACGGTCCGCCGAGCTTTCGCAGTGCCCGCATGATGCGAAACACCTCCGCACGCGAGCGCATGGTGGCCTCGCTGATGGCGGCGGCGTCCCACGGTTTGATGCCATACTCGTGATTGAGCATCAGCATGACCAGATCGTCGCGCACCGGAAAGATCGTCGGATGGCCGTAGGAGGCCTCGACGCCTGCTCGCTTCAGCTCGGCCTTAAAAGCCTCCACGCAGGTGAGATGGCCACCCGGGCCATTGAACTCGTCGGTGCCATTGAAGGAGATGAAGGGCGCGAGTGCTTTCACATCACGCACGACGGCCAGCGCATTCATCGTGAGCGGCTGACAGGGGCAATCCTTTGCCTGACCAACATCCCAGCCGCAGCCCGCCTGCGCACCGAGATCACCATCGCCGGTCGCGTCGATGAAAACAGGCGCACGCCAGGCCTGACGGCCGGATTTCGACTCCGTCACGAGGGTGCGCAGTCTGCCATCTTCACGAAAAGCGGCTGAGACACGCGTGTGGAGCTGTGTTTTCACGCCGGCTTCGACACACATCTCCTCCAGCAGGATCTTCATCTCCTCGGGCTCATAGACAAAGCGGCTCGGGTTCGGATTGCGGCGTGCATCGCGCTCATCCAGGCGGCGCGTGATCTCGCGAGTGAGGCCGGGTTTGTCGAAATCGAAGATGTAAGTCAGCAAACCGGCCGTCCACACGCCACCGAGGCATCCATGAACCTCAAACAGCCGCGTGCGTGCTCCTGCACGCGCCGCCGTGATCGCCGCCGCGATGCCCGCAGGCCCCGCGCCGCACACGATGACATCCGCGTCGTCGTGGAGCTCCAGTTTCTGCGCGGGTTCGTCAAACCTATCCCCATTCTCATTACTGGCTTGCGCCTGACAGTGAGTCACGGCACTGCCAGCAAGTGCGCTCGAGATGAAATTGCGGCGGGAATATGAAACTCGATTCATGATCTCTTTGTCATTCTCGATAGCTCAGGGGCGAAGACTTTTTGATTATCGCGCAACGGGCATGATCTGAAGAGCGTCAACGATGACGAAGCCATCTGTATCTTTGTTGGTGATCGTGATCACCACTTCGTCTACCAACTCAAAAAGACCTAGGCTCCGGAAAACCTCTTCATCTGCGATTGGCAGAGTCTGATTGAGTCTCACCTCACTCTTCTGGCTACCAGATGCAATCACTATGGGGATGTTCGATGCACGAGTTTCGTGTGCTGAATACGCAATGCGCACGTCGTATCGACCAGACTTTGGGACTTTGGTTCGAAAAACGGCTGACGACTTGCCGTCCCCTCGACGATCGTCGTGAAGGTATCCGTTGCCGATGTGAGGTTTGAAATTTGATGAGGGACTCCAAGAACCCTCTTTTTCGGCCTGATCATCATCCAGCACGATGCCGGGGAGCCCCCTTGGGTCGATACTCACTTGGGCCTGCGACTCGGGCGGCAACTCGGCCAGCACCGGCAAATCAAGCACTTGCTTCTGAGCTAACAGCCGCTCGCGCAAAACAGAATACGGCAGTTTCTGCACGGCGAGGCTCTGCTTTGCGCTCAATGCTGCTGCAATGCCCGCACTTTGACCAAGGATCATCCAAGTCGGCTCCACACGAATCGACGAAATCCCCACGTGTGTGCATGACAGGGCCACAGGCACCAGCAGGTTATCACACTCAGCCGCTTTAGGAGTGATGGCCCGATAGGGTATGTGATACGGGTAACCGTGCTTCCGCCCCTTCATTCGTACCGGCATGATCGTGCCTTCGTCCACAACGAAATCACGCGTGCCAACACGCTGGCAGTCATGCGAATCAATCGGAAAGGACGACACAACGATGGCATCATCTTTGTGAGGATCATCGATAATGTCTTTCTGCGACACAATGTATTCGCCAATCATCCGTCGACCCTCGCGAACATAGAGTTGCGGGGACCAGTGATCGTAGCCCTCGAACTCATCGCGGCAAAGCCCCAGAGCACTCATCTCCTTTCGGATCGACTCGGGCACCGCTGCGTCTGTTGTGAGGAAGTGGTAGAACTCGAGGGTGTATTGCTTATGAGCCTCCCAGATCGCAGCGCGCCCAGCCTCATCAGCCTCGCTCCAGCCATTACAGGCTCCAACCAGACCCATCGAGAACTGCTTTCCAATGCCATTGTTAGCGTCGAACTTATTGCCCGGCAGTGGATACAGATCCCACGGCAGAATCGGCCGCTTTTCCTGAGCGAAGTAGCGCCTAACCACTTCAAATCGTGCGCCATCGTATTTGGCTGGCTTCGGGAATGGTACGCGATTCGATGAATCTTTGGTAACGCAGAGCCGGAAGCTATAAACCATCACATTTTTATCACCTTCGTCATCAAGACCTGCGTGCGTTGTCGTAACAAGCGGAAGAGGCTTACCATCATCGCCAAGGCCTGAGATCATCATCTTTGCCTTCGGATACTGCTTCCCCGCCAGTGACTCGCCAAACGCCTTGCGTCCCTCGCGCCCGATGGTCCAACTTACACCGGCAGAGGCCAGCAAATCGCCTTCGTAGGTGCCGTCGATGAACATTTTGGCATGAAACTCTCTGTCTTTCGTAACAAGGCGCGAGATATGTGTTCCGTCTTTAGCTACTGACTTGAGCGCCTGATTTGTCACTACCTTAACCCCGGCCTCGGCGAGCATTTCATTCGTGATTCTCGCCGCCACATGCGGCTCGTAGGTCCAGTGTTTATGATCCTTTTCACTCACTTTGGAGGGAAGCTCAACACCGCGCCGCTGATAATCCTTTTCCACACGTTGGTGCCATTCTTCAAATAATCCTAACACTGTTGTGCGCACTGTCTGATTGGAATCCGAAAAACATAATCCACCCGTGTTCACTCCACCAACATGCGCGGTCGGCTCCAACAGCATTACCGAAGCACCCTCACGCGCCGCCGCGATGGCGGCACAGAAACCTCCTGGTGTCGCTCCATACACGATCACGTCCGCCTGCGTGACTTCTACGGCACAGGTTTGGACGCAACTTATAGCTAATGTTGCGAGACATAAAAACAACGAACCTCTAAATCGACACATCAATACGCCCATAGCGCCTTTTGTGAGCTAGCCGCATCGCTCATGCAAGGCGTTTTCCTCTTTGCAATGCAAAGGATGCAAATCAACGTCCTCAGGGCTCACCAACTAGATAGCCCAGTGACCGAGAGCAACACAAAGCCAAAAAGCAAAGTCGCCGCTGGGCGTTATTGAATGCTTATTGTGACTAGTTTCCTTGAAGGGAGTGCGAATGAAAAACGGACAACGCTTCCCTTCCCGACCGAAACCACATCACTTGGCAATCTCAGTTCCTCTCCATCCATAGTGAGTGTCGCACGGTAAGTACCCGGCTTGAGTTGACGCAGCTCTGCGATCATTTCGCGCGGCTCTGCACCAAAATGGAACAGGTCGGCTACGAACTTGGTCGTGCTGGCCTCGGTGACGAGCGCGGCGATGTCTTTCGGCGGCGTGATCCAGCGCACGGCCATCTGCGGAAAGCGCGGCGCGTTCTTATCCCCCGTGACCATGCGGTAGAGAAGCTCATGTTTTGGCTGCATGACGCCTTTGTATTCATCGAAAGCGTAATCCTCCGCAAGGAACTGCACGAAGCGCATGCAGCGGTCAGTGGAGCGCACCTCGCTGGTGAATCCCGCGAAGTTCACACGAAGCGCGGCGAGGCTCTCGCGCAAGGCGACTTCCAGGTCGCGTTTTCCTGCTTCATCCGTGCGGATGACAAACTCAGATCCTTCAAGCGCGATCAGTTCATCAAACTCGCTCGTGCCTGTGAGCGCCTTGAAGCGTGCGAGCGTCTTCACGAGTCCCCCCGTGTTGCTGTTCGCATTTTTTCGCGGCGCGAGCTGGTCTGCGCACCACGACTCAGTTCCGACTTTCGGCTCCTTCGGCGGATCTTTGAGATGCTTCAAACGAATCGCCGCCATCGACCGGAGCGGTGACAGATATGATTCCCTGCCCGTCATCACATGCGCCAGCATCAGTGCATCGGTCATCTCCGTGATCACGCTGGGCCAGAGGTAATAGCTGTGCATGTAGCCGCCGGGTTTCACAGGCTCCCACCACCTGCCCTCGGCCCCTGCGACAGTTCCATCCGGCCAGCAGATGCTCGCGGGTAGGATTCCCGCCGGTTTGCCATTCTCCGCGCGCGCCGTGGCCTCCACCCAGGTGTCCAGCCAGGTGCAAATCTGAGCCCCGAGTTTTTCATTGCCCGTCTTCTGCCAAGCGAGCAGGGCGGGGTGCAGCGCGCCGACATTCGCGATCACATCAAACGCGCGTTGAGGCTGTGGCGCGGCCTCGGTCGCGCTGAAGTAGAAGCTCTTGAACTGCATTTGACCGCGTTCGTTTTTCCCGGTCCAGACATCGCGCATGAAATCGCCCAGCTTGAGACCCCAGTTAGTCCATTTCTCGTTGTCAGGCTCCAGTACCATGAGCGGGACAAGATTGTCCGTTGTGTCCTCTGCCGCGTGCTCCACATCCGTGATCGTCGTGTTGAAGCCGCCTTTCAAATGTGGGCGCGTGACTGCCGAGCGCGAAAACTTCAACTGGGCCGCTGTGATCTGCGGATCATCAAAGCCCAGCAGCACTGCCGACCACCAGCGCCACATCTCACAATCATCACCCCAGCCCCCGCCAAACTCGCCCGAGTCGGCGTTCTGCCTGTTTTTGATCCACCAGCGGATGATCTCACCAAGCCGCTCAAGCTGCTCGCGTTGCAAAACGGCCCACTCCGGTGCTCCGGCCACCTTTTCAGGCACCGCGCCCCACGGCAGCGCCTCGCCGAGATAAATCCGTGCCACCGTGTTATGCGGAAACGCGGCCTTCACGCGTTGAAACGATGCCACGGCCTCGTCTTTGAACCACTTCGACTCCTTCGGGTTCGTGCGCACGGTGCTGTTTTCGATCAACATCCACGCCAGCATGCGCCCCCGATACAGTTCGCAAATCGGCCGCAGCGGTGAATCCTTCGCGACGCCGAAATCATACTCACCGAGCGTGCGATGCGGCTTCCCACGGACGCTGGCAGTGTAAAATTTGAGCCCGCTCTCATTCCATCGCCGCGCAAACTCCGCTAGCGAGGCTGCTTCCTTCTGCCGAACCTCGTCCAGGTCCGATGACGCAGCCAGTTTTTGCAGCAGCGACTGCCGTTGATGATCATCATCCGTGTTTCCGACCTGCTGGATAAGTTCTAACAAATCAGCGTGGAGCGAACCAGCGATCAGCAAGACGGCACAGTAGATGGCGAACGATGATCTCATGGGACACGCATAAACGCAGAAAACCGGCGATTGCTTCACCACGGCAGCGAGAAGGTCTTCACCGTGGTCATAAACTTGATGGCTTCGATCACGCCTTCCTTGATGCCGAGACCGCTGTCTTTGATGCCGCCGAAGGGACTGAGTTCGAGGCGGTAGCCGGGGATCTCGTTCACGTTGATCGTGCCTGCTTTGATGCCTTTCACGGCCTTGATCGCAGACTCCAGGCTGCGTGTGACGATGCCGCTGCTGAGGCCGTAGGGCGTGGCGTTGGTGTAAGCGATGGCGTCGTCGAGATCACGCACTGGGAAGATCGGCGCGATGGGACCGAAGCATTCACAGGTGCCTAGCGTAGAGTCCCGTGGCACATCAGCGAGGATCGTCGGCTCCAGCAAGGCTCCATGACGATTGCCGCCGTGGAGGAGCTTCGCGCCGCGTGTTTGAGCGTCCTGGACGGCTGTTTCGAGGCTGAGGGCGGAGGCTTCGTCAATGACGGTGCCGACGAAGGTGGCTTCATCGCTCGGGTCGCCGCAGACGGAGCTCTTGGCGAGAGCGACGAAGCGTTTAGTGAACTCTTCGAGGACGCTTTCCTGCACCAAGATGCGGCGCACGGCGGTGCAGCGCTGGCCGCTGTTTCGGAAGCAGCCTTCGCACGCGAGTTTCGCAGCGAGATCGAGGTCGGCATCGTCGAGCACGATGAGGGGAGAATGCCCGCCGAGTTCGAGGCAGGTCTTTTTGTAGCCTGCGGTGGCGGCGATCTCTTTACCGACCTTTGCGCTGCCGGTGAAGGTGACGAGATCAATGCGTTCATCGCGGATCATCGGCCTCGTGACCTCATCAAGGCTGCCGTGAATGCAACTGAGCATGCGCCCTGGCAGTCCGGCCTCGTAAAGCAGCTCGGTGAGGCGCACAGCGGTGAGTGGCGTCTTTTCCGATGGCTTCAAAATCACCGGCGCACCAGCAGCGATGGCAGGAGCGAGCTTGTGGGCGACTTGGTTGAGCGGGTGATTGAAGGGAGTGATGGCCGCGATAAGGGACAACGGCTCGCGTAGTGTGAAAATCTTCCGCGCTTTGCTAGTGGGGGAGATGTCGCAGGAAAAGGTCTGGCCATCATCGCGCAATGCTTCCATGGCAGCAAAGGCGAAGACATCGCAGGCGCGTCCGACTTCATAACGTGTCTCGCGCAGACAGAGTCCGGCTTCGGAGGTAATGAGGCGAGCGAGTTCCTCGCGGCGCTCATCGAGGAGGTCGCGTGTCTTGTCGAGGATTTGGCTGCGCTCGTAGCGTGTGAGCGGAGTTGTGGGAGCGAGATGAGCTTGAATGGCCTCATCGAGCTGTTTGCGGTTGATGCAGGCGACTCGGCCGACTTTTTCGTTGTTCCAGGGATTTGTGACTTCGATCCATTGATCGGAGGTGACGGCGTTGCCTGCGAGGTAGCTGGGGAGCGAGAGCATGATCGAAAATCAGGGCTGGATGGCGACACGCTGCCATTGGCGGCTGCGGGTGAGGTCGAAGCCTTCGTTGAGCTGTTCGAGCGGCAGCGACGGACTGGTGAGTCTCTCGAAAGGCAGCCGCGTGCGGTTCTGCGCGAGAAAATCGAGGCCGGCGGAGAGATGCTGCGGCGCGTAGTTGTGGACGCCGCGCAAGGTGAGGCATTTGCGCAGCACGGCCTCGCCTGTGAGGTCGAGTTTCGTTTCGGGATGCACCATGCCGGCCCAAACGTAATGACCACCGTGACGCAGAGCCTTCACGCCATCGGGAATCACAGCGGAACTGCCAGTGACCTCCAGCACGAGATCCACCTGCGGCATTTTTTCGCTGTGCGGCACCGGAATGCCGCCGAACTCGGCGACGAGTGCGAGTCGTTGCGCACTCAAGTCGGTGCAGAACACTTCGCGCACGCCACGATGCCTCAACCAGGCACAAGCGTAGATGCCGAGCAGGCCGCCGCCTTGCACGAGGGCACGACCGCAAGGATCGGGCAGCGTTTCGAGCGCGTTCACGATGGTGGCGAGCGCACAGTTCGCAGGCGCGGCGATGGCATCTGGCAAGGTGGCCGGCACGGGCATGATCTGTGTGCCAGGACGCAGCACGATATGACTGGCGTAACAGCCGTTCAGACCGCTGCCATCGCTGAGCGCGGCGTGACCGTATTTGAAGAGATGCTCGCACTTCTGCGGCAGATGCCAGCTCGTGCAGGGCGCGCAGTGACCGCAGGAGTCGGCGAGCGTCCAGGTCACGCGTTGCCCTATCGTGATGCCATCGCGCGAACTGCTCACCACATGCCCGACAGCCTCATGCCCGAGCACGCAAGGAGTCGGCGCGGAGCGTCTGCCTTCGGTGGTGTGCAAATCAGAGCCGCAGATGGTCGCGAGCGAGATTTCCACGAGCACTTCGCCGGATTGGAGTTTATCGGGAAGTGGTGCCGATCCCATCTGAAAGGGCTGATTCGGACCTTGGAAGAGCTGGATGCGGGCGGAGTTCATCGGCGGATCAAGAGGGCGAGCGCGGCGCTGCACACGGCGGCGGCGGAGACGAGGGGGAAGACGAGCGCGGCGCTTTCCACGCCAGGTGTGGAGGCGAAGGGATTGTGTTGGATCATCCAGCCGATGAGCGGCTCGCCGAGGCCGGCCATCGCGTAGGCGAAGAAGTTCATCACGCCAACGGCGGTGCCCGCTCGTTCGCGGCCGAGCAAATCCGGTGCGAGCGCCCAGAAGGCGGATTGCGGGCCGTAGGCGAAGAATCCGGCGAGAAAGAGCACGGGCAGGCCGAGGCGATGGCCGGCAGGCAGCAGATACATGCCCATCGCGGCCACGGCGGCGAGGATCATGAAGCTGGCGATGACGCCACTGCGGCGTGAGCCGCAAAAGCGGTCGGAAATCCAGCCGCTTGTCACCGCGCCGAGCGCCATGCCCACGGGCAGCGCGATGCTGATCCATTTGCCAAGCGGATCGTCCTTGAAATCCTTGCCGAGGAAATAAACGGGCACCCAGATGAGCAATCCATAGCGCACGGTGTTTTGAAAGCCAATGGCGAGGCCTGCGAGCAACAAGCGGCCATTTTTCAACGCGATGCCGTAGCGGCTCCACATCGTCTCGGTGGTCGCAGTTGCGGCTTGTGGCTCGTTTTCATCCCTCAAATCGGCAAAACCTGCCGCGCTGGGCCGGTCGCGCGCGATGAGCCACACGACGAGTCCGCCGAGCAGCATCAGAATGACCGGCAGACGGAAAATCCAGCGCCAGTCGAGATGCAGCACATCCAGCACCACAAGCGAGGTGATGAACGACAGCACCGATGACAAGCCTGCCGCGAGCACATACATCCCAAAGGCGCGTCCTCGCTCATGCGCGCCGAACCAGTTCGACACGAGGCGGCTGCCAGGAGCCCAGCCCATGCTTTGCGCGAGGCCGTTCGCGCCCCAGGCGGCTGCGAGTGATTTGAAGCCCACGCCGAAGCTTGTGACCCAGTTCAGCACGAACGACGCGACCGCGCCGAGACACATCATGCGGCGTCCACCGAAGCGGTCACCGAGATTGCCATTGATCATCTGCCCGGCGGCATAAGCCCAGAGCATGGCGGCGCTGATCCAGCCAAGCGTTTGCTTGTCGATGCCCAACTCCGCCTGGATGCCCGGAATCGCGAAACCGAAGGTCTGACGGCCTGTGTAATAAAACAGGTAGCAGAACATCACCGCTCCCAACGACCAGCGACGGGCGCGGAGGAAGGCGAGATCGCTCTGCGGAGTGGCGGACATGCGATCAATGCGTGCCGTTGCAGGTGATCTCGAAGATGTCGAAGTTGCGCACGTCACCGGCAGCGCGGGTGGCGTAGGCGGCGTTTAATGGCTCGCTGAAAACGAGCGGCACCATTTCCTCGTAGCGTCCGCCGTGGCTGCGGAGGCGACCGGCGAGCGCGGTGAGGTCGTGATACTGCGGTGTGCGGCCAAGGACGACATTCCGAGCGCTGCAAACAACGAGATCGCCCATGCGATCCTCCGGCAGCTCCATGAGTCGCGCGGCCGTGGCGCGGTCGTGGCATTCGCTGATGCCTGCACGTTGCAGCAGCCAGTCGCGCACCTTTGCGGCATCGAGTCTAGAGGGAAGATGCACCTGCGCGAAGGAGCCAAGCGCGCCGTGATGAGCAACATAGGGATCGGTGATCGGCAGGATGACGCGAAAACCTTCGCCAAACTGTTTCACGAGTTCGGTTTCGAGGTAGATGACGTTCGGTGTGCCGTCGGCGTGTTGTTTGGCATTCATGCCGTGATCCGCTGTGATGCCGATGACGGCTCCGAGCGCGAGCAGGCGGCCGATTTCGGCATCAATGGCTCCGTAGAAGGCCAGCGCCTCGAGTTCCTCCGGCGCGTGCTTGTGCTGCATGTAGTCCGTGGTGCTCAGGTAGAGAAAATCGGCGCGCCCGCCCTCCAGCAGCGCCACACCGGCCTTCAGCACATAGAGGCTCGCATCGCCGCTGTAGATCTCCGGAGTGGGGCCGACGAGCGCTTCGACATCGCTAATGCCGTGCGTCTCCACGACCGCGTGCTTCGCCTTTTCCGATGAAAACGCGATGCCGCCCTCGCTAATGAGGCCGCTGGCGAAGATGTCGCGTAGTTTTTCCTTCGCGGTGACGACAGCCACCTTGCGGCCAGATCGCTGGGCGTGCGGAAAGATCGTGTCGGCGCGGAGAAACTTCGACGAGTTCATCATCACCTCCTCGCCGATGCTCGTGTCGTAGAAGAAGTTCCCGCCGATGCCATGCACGCTCGGCGGCTGGCCGGTGACGATGCTGCTGTTGTTCACGTTCGTGAAGGTTGGCATCGCAGCACGGGCAAAGCCGCGCCAGCCGTTCACGCTCATCTTCGCGAGGTTTGGCATGAGGCCGCGAGCAAGAGCGCAGTCGAGATATTCATCCGCCGATCCATCCAGGCAAATGACGACGAGAGGTTTCGCGGGCGGATTGTAGGTGCGGTGGTTGACGGTGAACATGAGATGAGGTGGTCAGGCTTTGGATTGCAGATCGGCGGCGGTCAGGTGGTAGCTGAAAACGGTCTCGCCATTTTTGTTGATGAGCGTGGCGTGGAACTCGGCGGGCGTGACGGTGCTGTCGGCGTCCACGCGGAGGAAGACGTGCGGCTCTACGGCGCTGCGGACGAGGTCGAGATTATAGACGTTGAGCGAGGGAATGGTGCTGCCGTGGATGGGCGATGCGATAAACTGCACGAGGTCGTAGCCCGTGGTTTTTGCCGTTTTGTAGCGCAGCACGCGGCTGGCGTGGATGTCACCGCCCACGAGGATGACGCCGGAGATTTTGTTTTCGCCGATGAACTTCTGGATGGCAGTCAACTCGTGCTTGTAGGTGCCCCAGTCATCGGACTCGGTGTTCTCCTTGTCATCCCAGATCACGCCGCAGGCCAGCAGCTTGAAAGGCGCGGTGGAGGCCAGCAGACCTCGCTGCAACCACTCCCATTGCTTCGCGCCGAGCAACGTCGGTTTGTGGGGGCTGGCAAAGGATGGCTCTGTCATCGAATACCAGCGCGTGTCGAGAATGAAGACCTCCACCGGACCTCGGCGGAAGCTACTGTAGATTCCGCCGCTGCCGTCGCCATACTCGCGCTGCGGGCGGTATCGCGTGACGACGAGCCGTGAGTTTTCCTTGCCCACGGCGAGACCGCTGGAGTCGTTGCCCGCAAAATCATGATCGTCCCAAGTCCACCAGCACGGACGCGATTTCAGCAACGCCTGATACTCCGGCACCGCCGCGAACTCGCGATGCCGCTGCGTCTGCTTTTCCAGCTCGGTGCTGTCAATGTAAGGCGTGTCACCGATCAGCACCACAGCGTCCACGTTCTCGGTGGCCATGCGATTCCACACCTCGCGGCTTCCCGCGTCCTCCTTTGCGCACGAGCTGATGGCGAGCCGCACTTTCGTCGGAGCATCCGCTTTGGGTGCTGTTGTCAAAACCTGCCCGCTATTATCGGCGATCACTTTTTCACCCTGCAAGACACGATAGCGATACCTCGCGCCCGGCTTCAAATCCGTCACACGCCAGTGCAGGCAAAGATCATCTTTCTCGACCGCCTGCTGCTTCACCAACTGCGCCTTGCCACCCGATTCCGGCGTCACCTCCAGTGTGAACTCGCCCTCCGCCACTGCCCGCATCCAAACCATCGCCGAGGTCTCGTCCGAATGCCCTAGAATCGGCCCCAGCAGCGGTGTCTTGCCGGCGTGTTGTGCCGAGATCACCGTTGTCGCGCCAAGAGCCAAGGCTCCACCAATAAAATCACGACGCGGCAAACTGAGAGTGGTTGGATTCATGGAGGCAATCGGGAAGAGTGGCAAAGTGCTAGCTAGAAAAGTGTTGCCTAGCAAGAAACTTTTGTGACAATCAAGAAACCTCCGCTTTTGCCCCATGAACCTAGTCGAACTCTCCCAACGCATCAAACAACGGCGTCTTGAGTTAGGCCTCAGCCTTGAGGAAGTAGCCGCAGCCGCAGGCCAGACGCGGAGCTGGCTCTCGAAGGTTGAAAACTTCCGCATCACCCCTTCCCTGCCCGCACTGGCGCGTGTAGCCGAGGCGTTGCGCAGTCCGCTCTCCGTGCTGCTCGAAGGTCTCGATGCCAAGCCCCAGATTGTTTTGACGAAAAAGAAGGACCGCCGTGCCATACAGCGCGATCCGCAAAACTCGAACATCACCTACCACTCACTCACCAGCGGACGCGCGAGCCGCCGCATGAGCCCTTTCGCGCTCGACATTCCCGCCGGTGGTGGCCGCAGCATCTCACGCCCTCATGAGGGCGAAGAGTTCCTCATCGTGACCAAGGGCAAGGTCACACTCGAGTATGGCAAAGAGACCTTTGACCTCGACGAAGGCGACACGCTATACTTCGACGCCGACACCCCGCACCGCCTGCACAACCCTCACAAGAAACCTGCGCAAGTGATGTGTGTGTTCTTGGAGAAATGATTAGCGAAGCTGCTCCGTGAGCCAGCCCGCAAAGAGATGTGCATCCCAGATCATTGTCGGCCAGCCGTGTTTTTCGCCGGGCTGCACGGTGAGCAGCACCTCGCGCCCGAGTTTCGCCGCGGTTTCTTTGAAACGCGTCGATTGCTCCAGCGGCACCAGCGTGTCCGCATCTCCGTGCACGATGAAAATCGGCGGCAGCGCTTTGGTGACATGAAAAATGGGCGAGAGGTCATGCCCGATCTTTTTCCACTCATTCAAATCCGCCACCTGCGGCCCGAAGGACTTCACAAAACTCTTCGGCGGACCTCCATCGCCGAGATTCTCCGTCGAAGGGCCGAGATTCAGCAAATCGGTCACCGGATAAAAAACCGTCGCCGCCTGCACCGCGCTGCTTTCGCGATCCACGGGGTCAGCGGCGTTTGGATCGCCCGGACCGCCGCACGTGGCCAGCATCAGGCTCAAATGACCGCCGGAACTGCCGCCGAAGACGCCGATGCGTTCCGGTTCGATACCATATTCCTTCGCGTGATGCCGCACAAAGCGCGCTGCGCGATGCACATCCTCCACGATCTCCTGAATCGTGGCCTCCGGCTGCGAAAGATGCGAGATGGCAAACAACGTGTGCCCCTCGCGCAGAAACGAGGCCGCCATCCACGGCTGAAATTTGCGCGGGTCCGACTTCCACTTGCCACTCACCATCACAAGGATGCCGCTGCCCGTTGGATTCGCCGGTTTCACCACCTCCAGCGTCAGTTCATGCCCGTGCCGCTTCGTGTAAACGATGCCCGGTGTCACCGTGAAGTCCGGATGAAACCACCACCAGCCCGCGCCAAACAGCAGCATCGCCAGCACGATGAGTGCGAGCAGCAGACGGAGAGACCAGCGGATGAAGCGGCGCATGAGCATTCAAATGGGCATGCTGCCGGATGTGGGAGTCTTTTTCACCGCAAAAAGCTCCTCGCGGACGCGGTCGCGCTCACGGTCCACCTGCTCGTCCGAAGCGCCGAGTTCGCTCATGAGGAAGGCGGTCATGGAGAGCGCGATCTCGCCCTCGCTGGAAAAGACGGCATCGGCTCCGGCCTTGAGCAGTGAGGCGTTTTCCTTGAGGTAGGTGGAGCGGGTGACGACGCGGATTTCTGGATTCAGATCGCGTGCGGCCTGCACCACCTCCGTCGAGGCGGCGCTGGACGCGGCGACGATGAGGCCCACGGCTTTTTCAATGCCTGCGTGCGCCAGGATCTCGCGGCTGGAGGCCTCGCCATACACGGCGGGCAGGCCTTCCGCGTGCAGCTTTTGCACCGTGTCGAGATTCATCTCCACCACCACGGCCTGGATGTGATTGTCCCGCAGGATGCGGCACAGGGTGCGTCCCACGGGGCCATAACCAACGACGACGACACGCGTGGCGTTCGCATCCAGCTCCGGCACCTTTTGCAAATCGACTGGCGCAGGTTTGCGCACCCAGCCTTTCTTTTCCAGCCAGCGCATGAAGGGATCAATGCCCTGATACAGCAGCGGATTCAGCGTGATGGAGATCACGGAGGCAAACACCAGCGCGTTGATGGCCTCCTTCGGCATCACATTCAGATGCTGCGCGAGCTGGGCGAGGATGAAGGAGAACTCGCCGATCTGCGCCAGCGCCACCGCGATGCACAGGGCAAAGCGCAGCGGCTTTTTGAAAAGCAGCACCACCACCAGCGCGGCCAGCGGCTTGCCAATGAGGACGATGCCTAGCGTCGCGAGCATCAGCGGCCAGCCGGTGACGACGGCGGACGGGTCAAACATCATGCCCACCGAAACGAAGAACAGCACCGCGAAAGCATCGCGCATCGGCAGCGCATCTGCCGCCGCACGTGCGCTGAAGTCCGACTGCCCCACGACCATACCCGCGAGGAAGGCACCCAGCGCCATCGAGGCACCAAAGAACTTCGCCGAGCCCACCGCGATGCCCAGCGCCAGCACCAGCACCGTCAGCGTGAAAAGATCGCGTGATCCCGTGCGCGCCACGTAGCCGAGGAACCACGGGATGATGCGCTGCCCGGCCACGAGCGTGAAGACCACCAGCACGCTCAGCTTCAGCAACGCGATGCCCAAAGTCGCCCACACACCCATGCCGACATCCACCGCGCCTGCCGCGTCCGCATGGCCTGCGCCGTAGATCGCGGGTAGCAGCACGAGCACGAGGATGGTGAACAGATCCTCCACGATCAGCCAGCCCACCGCGATGTGGCCCACCGGCGTGTGCAGCGCCTTGTGATCCGCCAGCACACGCGTCAGCACCACCGTGCTCGCCACCGAGATGGCGATGCCAAAGACCAGCCCCTCCGTCCACGTCCAGTCAAAGAAATGTGTCACCACCGCGCCGAGGATCGTCGCCGCCGCGATCTGCACAATGGCGCCGGGAATGGCCACCTTTCGCACCGCCATCAGGTCCTTCAGATGGAAATGCAGACCCACGCCGAACATCAGCAGGACCACCCCCAGCTCCGCAAACTGCGTGGCGATGCCACTGTCCGCCACAAAGCCCGGCGTGAACGGCCCCACGATCACTCCCGCCAGCAAATAGCCGACGATGGGAGAGAGCCGCAGCTTCTGCGTGACGAAACCGAGCGCCAGAGCCGCCGTGAGGCCGCCGGTGAGCGTGAGAATGAGATCAATGTCGTGGATCATCGCGAGAGGCATTTTTCGATGCCACATAGCAGCCCATCGAGCACAAAGAAAGCTCTAGGCCACCTCATCGCGCGATTCGCGACACGATCACTTCCTTCGTCTTCCGGTCGATGGAATACAACACGCCGGGCTGACTGCGATCCCAGGCAAAAGCCTGGCCATGCGCGGAGATCGGAATCGCCTTCTTCCACGTCCATGCATCGCCTTCGACGGGCAGATCGAGCACATAGAGCTCCTGCGCATCGTGCCCGGTGATGAAGAGATGCCTGTCAGGGCCGAAACTGCCGCCGGAACTGCTGTTTTTGCCAAACTTCGCCACCATCTCCGCCGGGAAGCGAATCTCCGCCGCTGGCTTCCATTCCAAATCGAAGCGCACGACGCGCGTGCGCGCTGGATCGCCCGTTTTCGCGTATTGGGCAAAGCAGGCATACCACCAGCCATCGCGACGATCCACCCAGGTCAGTGAACCACCCACGCTGGTGAGGTCGATGCTTTCGAGGTGCTGCATCGTCTTCGCATCAAACACCTCCACACTGCTCTTCATCGGCATTTCGGGGTAGTTCGAGTGTGCACACCAAAGTTTGCCATCCAGCACGATTCCCGCGTTGAGATGCTTGATGCGGCCCTGCGTCTCCTTCCAGCCACCGACGCGTTCGCCGCTGTCTTTGCGGTATTTGCCGATGGCGGCGTTCGTGATCGCATAAAAGTGCTCTGCATCGACGGCGACACCTTGATGCGCCTCCTCGGCTTTGAGCCGTTTCAGCTCCGTGTGCGTCCATTCGCCCTTTTTTCCCGCCAGCATCTTGTTGAGGCGCTCCTGCTCTTTCTTCAAAGCGCCGTCCGGAATCGTCATCGGCATCAAATTGTCCGTTGTGAGCGTTTCCGAGGCCGGAATCGCCCTCCAGCGCAGGTTTCGGAACCAAACATCCGCTCCGTGGTCTTGCAGCGACAGATTTGCGCCGCGTTTCGTCAGATCACCGCCGCGGATGCGCAGCACTTCAAGCTCGTTGAACCAGCGCGGGTCATTGTAATCGAAGTCGATGACCTTTTCGCCATTCAGCCAGTGCTGGATGATCGTGCCCTGGCACACGATGCGGCCCTCGTTCCATTCGCCATGCGGTTTCACGACATCCTTCGTCGGTGCCATGCCGAAAAACAGCGACGCAGCCGCCTGACGCGGATTTTCGCCGTAAGGGCTGTTCGCGTTGTCGAGCAATTGATACTCATACTGCCCCGGCCGGTAATACACCCCGCTGTTGCAGCCTTTCGCCACCTTCCACTCGAAGCGCAGCTCAAAATCATCCGGCACCTTCGCCTTTTCATACACCAGCGATCCGCCCTTCTTCACCCGCGCGATCTCGCCATTCACCACGGCCCAGTTTCCGTCCTGTTTCCAGCCTTCGAGCGTCTTGCCATCAAACAACGATTCAAAGCCGGGTTCGATGGCCCAGGCGGTGGTGGCGAGGAGAAAAAGAAGAGCTTTCATGCGTGATTCAAAGCGCGGTTCACTTGTCTGCGGAAGCCTTGCAGCCTCAAAGAGCTGTCCGGCATGACTTCGAGCATGGCGTAGCCGTTGTTTTCCATGCCGCTGCCTTCGACCATCGCCACGAGGGTGGTGTAGTGGATGCCCGCGATCTCCTGGTAGTCGTTTTTGTGCGAGTGACCTTGGAAAACGGCGAGGACCTTGCCGGACTTTTCGAGCAGCGAACGCACGGCGGGTGCGTTTTGCACGGCGTGGGCCTTGTCGGCGTCGAGCCGCTGATGCGCGAGCACGATGACGGGGCCGCTGGACTTGCTGAGTTCGCTTTCGAGCCAGGCGAGCTGGCGGGCGGGAATGTTCGCGTCCTTCCAGTCGAAGTTTTTGCGCGAGTAAGGCGTGCCGTCGCTGCGGAAGCAGGCGTCGAGGATGATGACGGTCACGCCACCGGCCTCAAAGCTCTCGTGGCCGCCGCTGGCCTTCGTGTTCGCGGCGAATTCCTCCTTCGTCAGCGTGCCGACGCAGTGATTCCCCAAAACATAGTGCCGGGGCATCGAAAGCTTCGCGAAGTGCGATTCCATGGTCTTGAGCCATTCGCTCTCTTTTTCGACCGAATCGGCCTGATCGATGAAATCACCAAGTTCGACCACCAAAGCCGGTTTTTCGCGATTCATGACCTCCACGGCCTCATCGAGCTTCGCGAGGGCCTCGCGGTAAAAGCGCGTTTTGGTCGGCGGTTTGTCCGCGTAGTGCAGATCGGTCATCAAACCGACCTTGATGAGCGCTTTGGCCTCCGAATCGGCCGCTTGAAGGCCGCTGAAGCCAGCGAGGCAGAGGGTGCTGTTTTGAAGAAAGGTGCGGCGGGTGGTCATCACGGATACAAATCGGGTGTCTGCTTGGTTTCTTCCGAAAGTTTCCAGCTCAGGTCCTCCACCCATGCGAGGTGATTGAAGTTGCTGATGCCGCTACGCTCATGGGCACGACGAAAAGCCAGCAACTCACCGAGGATGCGTTTGATCTCCTCATTCGAGGCTGTGGAGTCAGCGAGCGTGAGCTGCGCGGACACGCGGGCACAGAGTTTCGCGTGTTGCAGGCCGAGTTGGAGAAATTTCACACGAGCAGCGGCTTCCGCATCATCTGCCACGGCCTTTGCGGCGGCTTCGAGCATCTTTTCAGGCGCTTTGAAGCATTCTGGCGGATAGATGGCATGCGCGGCCTTGGCCCAGTTTCGCCAGCGGGAGGTTTGCAGCGTCTCCATCGTGGTGGCGAGCTTTTCGCGGCTTTGCGTCGTGTAGGCTTCCCAGTGGTCGAAGTAGAGCCTCACCTGCGGCGCGGCTTTGCCGAAGGCGGCACAGTATTCCGCCAGAAGCTCGTCGGCGCTCGCCTCCGGTCGTGTGTGCAGGCGGAAGGCGGTGTAAAGGCACGGCCCTTGCGTGGCCCAGTGGCCGGTGAGCGAATCGTAATCGGTCGCGACCATGCCGTGCTTCACCGCGTGATGAAATTCATCCGTGAACTGCCGCGTGAAGAGGAATGGCATGCAGTAGCCGTCCAGCAGATGATTTGTGCGCATGAAGAGGCGTGCCCCCGTTTCGCGCCAGCCGGTCCACTGTTGCTTCATCCATGCATGCTCGGCCTCGCTGCGCGGAAACCAGCCTGCGGACGGGCAGTAGCCGATGAGGATGTTCGAGTTGAGTTTGATGCCGCTCGTGGGAGCCGAGAAGTAATTGAAGTAAGCGTAACCAACCACCGTGGCGCCCGCCGGAGCCTGCTTTTGAATGCCGAGCCAGAATTGCGCGTAGCGATCCGAGACAAAACGCGAGCCCGCCATCTTCGACGTGGGCGGATAGTAGGTCAGGTAGTCTGCGGGAGCAGGTCCATCGAGTGCGCGGCAGTTTTCGCACGCGCAGAGGCCGAGGATGTCGTTTTCACAGGCATTGATGAAGCAGGAGTTCGTGTTGCCAGCCCCACGCTTCTCCGTCCAGCGTTTCACGATCTCGCGTTGCAGCTCCGCGTTCGACACGCACATCGAAAAACGCCCGTCCTTCTTCTTCGGCCCGCGTTTGCCGCCATCGAGCATCTGAAACCACTCTGGGTGTTCTTTGCCATCCTTCTCCCACCAGTCGGTGAAGGCATGGCCGTAGCTCACCGGATAGCTGCGCCCCATGCGATGCCGCCGCATGAAGACACTCTGCTCTTTGGCAAACTGCTCCGCCGCCTGCTTCGTGAAACCGAGTGCCGGATGTTCGCTCTCAAAGCCGAGTCCCGGCCGGATGTGCCGCCGGAAAAAGCGCGGCTCGATGGTTTCATCGCGGCTCTTGGCGATGATCGTCACCGTCTTCGGCACATGCGTGCCGAGTTCGCCCGGCCAGAGCCAGCGCACGCCGAGATCGCGCTCCAGCCATTCATACACGCCCCAAAGCGTGCCCGCCCGCGTGTCCGTGTCGAGCGGATCGCCACCGCCATCATTCCCCGCGATGAAAACCGCCGCATCCGTCACTCGCAGCACACAAGACTCCGGCGCTAGCTTTTCCGTGTCCACGCCGCTTTCGCGACACGGCCCGATGAAGATGCGCGGGCCTGATTTCGCCGTGCTCTCGCTGACGATCTCCAATTTCACGCCGCAAGCCTTCTCCACATGCCGCGCCAGCTCCGCCGCCGCATAGCTTACGACGCGTGTCGGCTTCTCCGGCGTGACGATGACGGCCTGCGCCTTGCCATCACGCACAAGCGTGACATCCGCCCACAAAGAGCTGCTCAGAAGCAAGAACGTAAAAATCAGGCGTGGCAGCATGGACGCTGTTAACGCAGAGACTGCCTGAATGCTTCACGCGGCGTGCAAAACGCCTCTCACATGCTTCATCGAGCCGCCGAAGCACTCATGCACATAAGCCATCGCCTTTTTGACCTTCGCTTGAGCTGCGGGGTAGTCCGTGTCGATGGCGAACAGCGTTTCGGCGATCTTTTCGACGGGAGTCTCGTCCATTTCGAGCAGCCACTCGGGCAGGCCGATGTCCTTGAACATCCAGCACTTCGGCGAATGGAACTCGGAGTAAGTGTGGATGATCGGCGTGCCGTTCGCGAGGGCGATGATGGGCGAGTGCGGTTCGTGGCAAACGACAGTGTGGGCGCGGGCGAAGATGGAGGCGGCCTCGTCGGCGTTCCAGAAGTGCTCCAGGTTCACGACGTGCTTCTGGATCTCCGGCGGAAGCGGATCGTGGATGAGGCGCTTGTTATGACCCATCTCCTTGATCGTCTCCGGCGCGATGAGCACCTTCCCGCCGGTCTTTTTGACCCAAAGCGTGACCAGCTCGCGATACTTCGCCGCGCGGCGTTCGTCATCGGCGATCTGTTGCGGCGTGGGATGCAGAGGGTTGAGTTTCTCCGGCCGCGGATCGTCCACGCCGGGGTATTTCGGCGTGTTCGTGCGGATCATGACGGTGATGAACTTCTTCTCCTCCAAACCAAGCTTCTTCATCGTGGCGAGTCCGCGCTCGTCATCGTGCACGTCGATGCCGAAGCAGCCATCCGGGCCGAACGCTGCCTTCACGCCGGCGCTTTGCAGAATGCTCAAAGTCTTCGTTTCACGCGTGTAGATGAAAGCGGCGGCGTTCAGCAGCTCGATGCGCTCTGCCGCGCCATCGCCCTGCACCATGGTTGGGAAGAAGGACTGGCCGAAGAGGCCGCAAGGCCGGCCATGCTGGCGGCAAAACTTCATGTAGCTGAGGTCCTGGCCCATGCCGGAGTTACGAATGAAGAGATCGCAGCTTTTAATCGCTGCCTGAAGCTTGAGGTCCTTCTCGCCTTTGCCGTCGAGCTTGCCTTGCAGGAACTCGACTTTCGGAAAACGCGCCTTGAGCATCGCGAGGATGCGCTCGTCCACCTTCATCGCCCACACAATGACCTTCAGCTCCGGCAAATGCTGCTCCAAAACACGCAGCGTGCCCGGTGTGTGGCCAATGTCGCCGATGTTGATCGTGTCCCACGCGGATTGCAGCACGAGGGTCTTCGGTTTGCCATCAGCGGCAAAAACGGAGCCGCCGAGCGCGGCGGTGATGGCGGAGATGAAATGACGGCGGGTGGGCATGGATCTTCGTGAAAACGGTAAGTGTAAGATGAGATCGCAGAAAAATGATCGGATCGGCGTTCTTTGGCACACTCCTTTGCGTCACGCATTCACCTGTTGCAGTTTTCTCCATGCTCTTCCGCGCCGTCCTTTCGCTCTTTCTTGCCCTCACGCTCACCGTGCAGGCCGCCAGCACGCAATTCACCGAGGAGGACCTCGCGGCGCTGGCAGAGAAGGGCGTGATTGAGTCGCCGGACTACTGGCGTGCGAATGCGACGGAGACGGGAAAGTGCGATGGCGAGCATGTGGCGACCTTGTTGATGAAAATCGCGCGGCTCACGATGCCGGTGAAGACGCTCGATGAGGCGCTGGAGGTGCTCACACGGCAGCGAGTGCTCAGCTCGCCGGACTATTGGAAGAAGACGGCTATTCCCGGTGGCGTGTGTGTGGGTAAAAACGTGGCCATCGTGCTCAGCCGTGGCGCGGCGCAGTTGCCGGTCGATCCGCCGAAGTCGGTGAATGCCACGCCGCTGGAGGCGACGGACTTCAATGATCTGCGCGAGAGCTACGATGTCGTCATCGCCGGTGCGGGCACGGGCGGTGTCGGCGCGGCGGTGCAGGCGGCGCGACTCGGGGCCAGCGTGTTGCTGCTGGAGGAGACGGAGTGGATCGGCGGTCAGGCGATGGCCGCGGCAGTGACCTCGATGGACGAGGGCCGCACGCTGGTGCGCGAGCGCGGCCTGTATCGCGAGCTTTGCGGCCTCATCGCCGCGCATTACCAGCCGCTCGGCGTGAATCACCTCACCGCCTACTGGCATGGTCACGTCGGCGTGGAGCCACGCGTCGGCCGGCGACTGCTCCACGTCATGCTCGGCGATGCGAAAGGCCGGGGCGTGCTCGATCTCGCCCTGCTAGCCCGCATTTCCAAAGTGACGAAGGAAGGCAACACCGTCACCGGCGTGGAAATCACGCACGCAGGCCGCTCGCGCCGCATCGCCAGCAAGGTGCTCGTCGATGCCACCGAGTGGGGCGATGTCATCCCGCTCACCGGCGCTCGGTATCGCGTGGGCAATTGCCTCAATGACTCCATCGACCCGAAACGCCACGTGCAGTCCAACACCTGGACCGCTGTGGTGAAACAGTATCCGCAGGGCGTGCCCGCCGAGTTGCTCCTGCGCGAAAAACCACCCGGCTACACCGACAAAGTGCAGGCCGCGTTTTCGAAATCGCTCGTCGCGGGCGAGAAGATCGATCTGAAGGCCAAGCCGTGGAACTGGGCCACCTTCATCGGCTACCGCGGCATGCCGAACAGCGCCCGCCCGGCCGACAACACCGTCATCACGCGCACGCATCTGAACTACAACAACGACGTTCACTCCACCATCGCCGAGATCGAGGACCCCGCCGCGCGTCTCGCCATGAACCGCGTGATGCAATTGAAGACCCTGCAACTGCTCTACTACATCCAGAACGTGCTCGGAAAGACCGACTGGTCCGTGGCGAATGATGAAGGCTACGACACGCCCTCGCACATCGCCGCCGTCGATGCGTGGATCCATGAGCAGCCAGAGCTCGCGCCCTTCCGCCAGGTGCTCGTGCATTTCTCCATCATCCCCTACACCCGCGAGAGCCGCCGCATCATCGGCCTGCACACGCTGCGCCCATCGGAGATCGAGCGCACGAAGGCGAAGCCGGTGCAGTTCCGCCACACCGTCGCGCTCGGCGACTACGCCATCGACCTGCACGGCTCCATGCGAAAAGAATGGCTCGAAACCGACCTCGATCTCGAAAGCGACATCCCGCACAAGTTTGGCGAGCGCGGCCTCGGCCCCTTCGCCATCCCGTTTGAGTCCCTCATCCCCGAAACCATCGACGGCTTCCTGCCCGCCGAGAAAAACTTCAGCCAAAGCCGCATGGTAAACGGCGCCACGCGCCTGCAACCCCACACCCTGAACATCGGCCAGGCCGTCGGCGTCATCGCCGCGCTCGCCGCGAAGCAAAACCTCGCCCCGCGTGCCGTCGATCCCCTGAAAGTCCAACGCCACCTCCTCGAAGCCGGCGACACCCTCACCATCGACCCCGTGAAAGCCCGCCACGGCACCGAAGCCTGGCGTGAGTTGCAGATGGAGGTCTTGGAGAGTGGGGTGGAGGTGAAGTGAGGCAGATGCCTGTTCACGCTGACCTATCCACAAACGCGGCTTTCAGCCCGGCGAGAGCTGTCGAAAGTGCGATCCTTGCGCAAGCAGCACGGCTCGTGAATTAATCAGGATCAAAATGTCCGCTCACCAGCCTCCAGACAATGCCAAGGCGCGTTTCTCGAACCGCGTGGCGGACTATGTGAGGTGTCGCCCAGGCTATCCGGAGGAAGTCATGGCCTTGCTTCGGCGGGCTGGGCTGCGTGACGGCTGCAAGGTGGCGGACATCGGATCGGGCACTGGCATCTTTTCCAAGCTGCTGCTGGATGCGGGCCATGAAGTCTTCGCGGTGGAACCGAATGCCGAAATGCGTGCGGCAGCCGAAGACCTGCTCGGACAAAGCCCCTCGTTTCACTCCATCGCTGCCTCAGGTGAAGAGACGACTTTGCCGGACCAGAGCATGGACTGGATCGTGTCCGCCCAGGCCTTCCACTGGCTGGATCGCGTGCGAGCCCGGACAGAGTTTTCGCGTTTGCTAAAGCCAGCCGGTTCAATCGCCCTGATCTGGAATGTGCGTCAGACGGGCAGCACGCCGTTTCTCCGCGAGTATGAGGACCTGCTGCTCACTTACGCGCCCGACTACGCCCAAGTGCGTCATGAAAACGTGGACGCAGAGGCGCTGGCCCATTTTTTTGAAGACGGACGTTTCGAGAAGCATGTCTTTCCAAACGCCCAGACCTTCGATCTGGCCGGCCTGCGCGGTCGGCTGCTTTCCTGCTCCTACGCGCCGGCGGAGGGCCACGCCCTGCGTGTCCCGATGCTGACCGAGCTGGAACGTCTTTACGACGCGCATCAACGCGACGGTGTCGTGGTGTTTCGTTATCACACCGAGGTCTTCATCGGAAGGTAAGTCAGTCTCCACGCGCCACAGGCGGGCGATGACGTTCGATCATCGAATGAAAGTCACCGAGGTTGTAGGGGCCGTAGTAGGGCTGGCTGAGATCGACTTCGGCGATGGCCACAGTGCCCCATTTTTCGCCGCGGGCGAGCGGGCGGCCGCCTTGATCGTAAACGGCCGAATACATCCAGCCATCATCATGATCCATGAAGGTGCTGCTGACGACGAAGACGTGGTTCTCGCAGGCGCGGGCTTGGGCGAGCAGCGGATTGCAGCCCCACACAGGCCACGCGATGACTTCCGCGCCGTTCTTCGTCAGCTCGCGGGCGACCTCGGGGAAGAAGCCGTCGTAGCAGACCATGAGTCCCACTTTGCCAAAGGCGGTGTCGAAGACGGGATAGTCCTTGCCGGGCGCGATGCCCTTCGCGGCCTCGCCGGGCGGGAGTGAGACCTTGCGATACTTGCCCATGAGCGAGCCGTCTGGGCCGAGGAGCACGGCGGTGTTGTAAACGAGGTGCTCCACGCGCTCGTAAAGGCTGAGCACGATGTGCAGGCGATGCTGCTTGGCGAGTCCGGCGAAGTAGTTGCTCGACGGGCCGGGGATGAGCTCGGCGGTGGCGACGGGATCTTTGACCGGGCCAACGGTGGGCACGGTCTCGCCGAGCACAACGAGATCCGCGTGCTTCTGCGCGGCCTCGGCGATGAGCGGGGCAAACTCCTCGCAGTTCGCACGCGGTGATTTTCCCTGCGGCTTGTAGTGCACGGCGGCGAGGCGCACCTTTCGCGCGGCAGGCGGCGGCGTCTCCACGAAACCAGCCGCACGCCACTCGACACGGCCTCCGGGTGCCCATTGCAGATGCATCTCGACGATCGCTTTCGCAGCCCTCGATGGTGCGCGATACACGCCGCTGACCGTGGTCCAACCCTCGGCATCCGTTTCGCCATCGGTGGGATACTCCGGCTCCGCGCTCGGCATGGGCAGGCCGGGCGTGAGATACTCCGGCGCGGCATCCATCTTCACCCCGGCACCCTTTTCATCCTGCCAAAGGACGCGAACGAGGCAGCTCTGACGTGTGCTCGTGACGCCACTCGTCTTCCTCCGTGCCTCGAAGCGATAAAACGCGCCGCCCTTCACCTCGAAGCTCTTTTGAAACCAGCCGTCGAGCCCCTCGCGCTGATCATGCGTGATGACGAGCACGCCATCGGCTCCGCTGCTGAACTGCGGGCGGATTTCCTCGCGCGGGCTCTGTGTGCTCCAGCCTCCAAAGTCGGCGGCGTGGAGCGAGAAGACGAAGATTGGCAACAAAGCGATGTAAAAACGCATGATCTTAACTACGACGAAGATCATTCGCATTTCGCTTACGACTCACTTTAAACGAACAGCCAATCTTGGACGAAGCCATGTCGGTGGATCGTCGAGACATTAGCAACCTTTCACAGCAGTCGCTGAACTGCAGTGCAGTGATGCTCTCGATGCTAGGCCGAAGTCGATCTCCGTGCCACTCTATGCGATTTCCGCATCCGGCTGCACCATCGCGTAAAAACATCCAAACCCATTTTGAACAGAGTTGGCCGACTTCAACACTTGCGATAAACGATGAGTGTTAAGCTGGAAGCGAACGGTGGGAGGTTTTGGAGGAAGGTGAGTTCCAGCCAAGTGTAAAACTCTTCAAGCTCAGGGCTGGATCGAAGCTTATCCCTCAACTCGTTGCAGGCCTGCTTATAGTCATCCGTACCAAGTGCGCGACCGAACATGTAGCTGTCAGTAAAAAACTTCAGGGGTATGAGTTTCTCAACCCGCAGCCCGCAGGTCTTGCCCACCTCTTCCAACTCACCCACTGAGGTCGTAACCCAATATGGCCAACCGGGTTTGAGTTCATCGATGTAAACATGTTCGAATGGCTTGGCAGGCCAATCAGCAATGCGCTCTCTGTGTTCTCCAAGGCTTAGACTTGTAATGACCATGCCACCGGGCTTACAGCACCGAGCTTGTTCAATTAGGAGCTCTTTCCAGTTCGGGAAGTGCCCCATGAAATCATTTGAGAAGACGACATCGAACTCGTTGTCCTTTGCGGGTAGTTTTCTGGCATCAGCAGCGATCACATCGACTGGAATGTCTCCTGCATTCGCCTTGAGGTGATCAAGCATTGCTTGACTCACGTCCGTTGCCACCACCTTATGCCCAGCTTCGGCAAACGGGATAGAATAGCGCCCGTGCCCTGCACCCACATCCAGGATTTTGGAGCCTGGGGGAATGATCGACATTATCCGCTTGAAAATAGGTGCCGCAATCGCTCTGGGACGCTCGCCAGCACTGGCTAGGTGGCGATTTGCGTGGGCTTGTTCTTGCCAGTATTGTGTCTTGCTCTCCACTACGGCCTCTGTGGCATGATGGAGCTTTGCTTCCTGCATTAATCGCTGCCTCTCAGCCATCTTCGCTGCTCGCCGAACGGCATTCCTGGCTGCTTTCTTTTCGTTGTGTTTTCTCTGCTTACGGTCTTTCAACCACTGTCTAATCTTTAACGGATTAATCATTATTGAATGCGCGGTCTGATGTCTTTTTGATGCTAGCCAAGCGAGTGAGAGTCATACCCCCACCTATGAATCACGTCTTTGAACAGATGATTGAGTTCAGCAACCGTTTCTGGGGTGAGTTTTCCCTTATGGTCACCAGGGGCAACACGTCGGATGTGCTTAGAAGTGTCCTCTGAATCTGGGCGATGATCGTGTTCGTCAGCGACTCTGGCCACAATATCGGCACTCACTTCCCAGCCGAGCCAATCAACCACCGATTGAATCCATTCGGCTTTGTGAAAAATCACGTCCTCATATCTCCAAACTCTCACTGTGCCGCGAGGCTGACTGTCAATCCAGTCTGCCCAGGCTGCAATCGTTCGTGCGTTGTCGGGCGCCCGATTCAAAATCCAGTCGTCTATTTGAACTCCAGTCATGGACTCTCGGCGGTGTAGAAGTTCGTCACGCAGAGGTCCGCTTTCCGGCACAGAGTGGCTTTTGCCCTCCGAAAAAAACAGCGAAGTGAGCATGTCACGTGGATCTCGGATGATAGCTACGGCTTTGGCATTGCTCTCAAGTTTCATCGGCACACCACCGACACCTGTTGTTCGGAACCCCAGGAAACATATGCCTCTGAGAGACAGCACTTCTTCTGGATTGATGAGGGTGGAGAGTTGGAGACCCGCGCGAAACACACTACCAGGCAAGTCAAAAGTCGGGTAGCCAGCGTGATGTGCCACTTTGGCCATGATCGAGTTGAAGAGCACAGTGCCTGACTTGTGCGGACCCATCACGAAGATGGAGGGTTTCGATGATAGGCCCGGTGGAACATTGACTTGTAGCTGCTGACCTCCTTGGAACTTGAGCGTTCGTGTCTCATGGGATTGTGTGGGAGTTGAGGGCGCTGTAGCAAGCTTGGATCCGGCTATCGTAGTTCTCTTTTGATCCTGAAGTTTTCGTTCAAGGCGCTTGATCCGGTGCCTGAGGTTCAAATACACCGCCACCACCAGGGCCAGTTGAACGGCAAGGAAAGTGATGAGGGCAATGTTTGACATCACGGTCGAATACGGAGGTTGCGAGCTAAACACATGGTTTGACCGACGATGGCACGGCAAGCAATATCTATTTTCCCAGCGATTGATTGCCCAGCCAAAAGGCTGAAAATAGGGGTCATTTCACCTAAATCATACAAATCCGATAGAGAAATAGGAAAATCTAGTGGCTTGGCTCTTGCTTTCGTCGTAACCTGCACCACACTGCGCACCCTTTAATCCGTCATGTCAAAAGCCTCCGTTGAAGATATCAAGCTCGCGTCTGCCGGCCTTCGTGGTCAGCTTGCGGAGCAGTTTGCAGATGCCAGCCTTAGCCACATCCCCGAGGATGCGAACATCCTGTTGAAGCACCACGGCTCCTACCAGCAGGATGACCGCGACTTGCGGGCAAAACTGTCCAAGGAAGGAAAGGAGAAGGCTTGGTCCTTCATGGTCCGGACCAAAATGCCTGGGGGGCGCATTTCTGCCAAGCAGTGGCTCATTCACGATGACCTTTGTGCTAAAGCCAATGGCACCATGCGCTTGACGAACCGCCAGGGCATCCAACTCCACGGTGTGCTCAAAGGCGGTATGAAGGAGCTGATCTCCAACGTCTGCCACAGCGGTCTAACCACGATGGGAGCCTGCGGTGACGTGGTGCGGAATACGATGGGGCCTGCAGCACCGATCAAAGACGCTGTTCACGAAGACACACAGCGGCTGACAGAAGAGATCAGCCAACGCTTCCTGTGGCGCTCCTCAGCGTATGCGGACATATGGCTAGATGGAGAAAAACTGGACCCAGAATGGATCAAAGACCCTGAAGTGGATCCTGCTGTGCGCGCTGCCACCAAGGCCGCCGAAGGAGATGATCCCATCTACGGCAAACTCTACCTGCCTCGGAAGTTCAAGATTGGTGTGGCCATTCAGCCGTGCAATGACACGGACGTCTTTTCTCAAGATGTTGGACTCGTTCCTCACGTGGTCGATGGTGCCGTAATCGGCTACACCATCACCGTGGGCGGTGGGTTCGGCATGAGCCACGGTCAGCTCTCCACGCGGCCCTTCCTAGGGCAGCCATTGCTTTATGCGCCGCGCCCTAATGTAGTAGATGCCATTGAGGCAATCGTCACCACTCAGCGTGATCACGGAAATCGCACCGAGCGCAAAAACGCACGTCTGAAATACACTGTTCAGACGATGGGGCTGGCTGCGTTCCGCGCGGAAGTAGAGCGCCGCCTGCCCGGCATCAAAACGGAAGACCCCAAGCCGCTGAAGTTCGACAGCGTAGAAGATAATCTTGGCTGGCATGAGCAAGGCGATGGCAAGCTTTACTGCTGCGTTTATGTGAGCATGGGCAGAATCGCTGACCCGCAAGACAAGCCTGGCTATCGTAGCGCTTTTGCTCAAATCGCTCGTGAGCTTGATCTGCCATTCATCGTCACTGCGAACACGAACATGATCATCGCCGATGTGTCTCCAGACAAGAAGGCAGCGGTGGATGCCATCTTGGCGGCTCACGGGGTTGTCCACGCGGATGATGCAGGTTTTACTCGCGTGCGGAAGGTTGCACACGCTTGTGTAGCACTGCCGACCTGTGGTTTGAGTCTAAGTGAGTCCGAGCGCGCCCTTCCTGGCATGCTCGACAAAATCGATGACATCCTCCGCGAACTCGGCTTGGAGAATGAACCCATCCTCATACGTATGACAGGCTGCCCAAATGGATGTGGTCGCCCGTACAATGCTGATTTTGGGTTTGTAGGCCGTGCTCCGAACAAGTATGCGATGTTCGTGGGCGGAAGCGTGCGGGGAGATCGCCTTGCTGGCCTGGAGTTCAAGTCTGTCACGGGAGATGAGATCCCCGCTAGAGTTCGAGCCTTCCTCGAGGCATTCAAAGCCGAGCGTCAGCCCGGCGAGATCTTTGCGGACTGGTTTGCTCGCACTCGCAAGTTGGGAGATGCACCGTCAGCGGAACAGTTCCACATCGAACTGGCTGAACGCGCTGCACGTCTGGCGGGCGAAAAAGTGGACGCCGCAGGTTAAGCAATGAATCAGTTCCTCCGAGCGGCCAATCTTGTCTGGGATGAGGTCCGCTCGGCGGCTGGTTTTGCATTAAGCTGGCAGCGAACGCGGTGGCTGAAGACCTTTCTTTGCCTGACTATTGCCCTGGGCGTTGTAACGCTCTTCCTCCCGCTCGATGACGATCTTCCCTTGGGCAACACCAGGGCTCGATGGGCCGTATGGCTGAGTTTTCTTGGCGACTTCGTCCAATTCAACGTGGTCTTGTTCGTCGCGCTGGCCGGCTATGGCCTCAAGAAGCCCTCCACGGCTTGGCTGAGGATTGCCGTTGCTAGTTTGCTTTGCGCCGTTTGCTCTGGAGCAGTGGCAAACGTTACCCGAATGGCAACGGGTAGGCCCAGACCATTCCTAGGCCGTGAAGATGGCCTCTATGGACTCCGTTTGGATGCCGATATGCAGTCGCTGCCTTCAGCTCATGCTGCCACCGCCTTCGGTGGGGCATTACCAGTGTTATGGCTAAGGCCGATTACTGGGCTACCGCTTGCTGCTTTCGCTACTGGCGTAGCTGCGGCACGCCTTGAACTTCGTCGCCATCACCTGACCGACGTGCTGGTGTCATTGGTCATTGCAGGCTTTTTCACGTTGCCGCTGACAGCCTGGGTCAGGGCTTGGGTGCCGCCTCAGGAGTCGTCGGAGGCTCAAAATCTAGCACCTCCTGATGTGTCTTGAGCGCCTTCCGAGCTTGCTCGAAGAACGAGCCCAAATCCTCGCGGTTGGCCTGCCCTTTTTCTTCCATCAACGCGTAGAGCTTCTTGGCATAAGAATCCGCATTCATGCCGACTGACGCCATTTGCTGCTGAGCCGCAGCGTAGACAGTGTTGAACTTCCCTTGGGCAGCCTCAAATGCCTCACGCGCACCTTCATCACGTAGTTGCTGCTTTTCCTGCTCTCGATACTCCTTGCTGAACATGCGCCTGAAGAAACCGAAACGCCGGGGCTGTGTTTCATTTTCTGAGCGCTCAGGAAGACTTGCTGCCTGACGGGCCAGATATTGCTCAAGCGCTTTGAACTCGCCCAACGGCTTCTGATACTCCTTCTGAAGATAGCCCAAGCCTGTTGCGATCACGGCGAGCTTCTCCACCTCGTTGCGCGAGACTGCTTGGCCAGCCTTCACCCGCGACTCCAAAGCATTGATGTAGTCGATGGTTTTGCGATTGCCCTCAAAGATACCTTCAAACTCTTTGAAAGCCGCAGTCATTTGCTTTCGCTGGTCAGAGCGCAGTCCATCGAGCTTCTTTTCATGCTCAGCATTGAGCGCAGCAATCTCAGTATCATGCTGACTAGCCTGATCATTAAGGGCCTTCTCCTGGGCTCTAGCCATATCCTCAAGTGCAGCTTTGTGCTCCGCACGCAAAGCAGCCTCCACCTTGGCGTGATCATCCCGCTGTTTCACATTCCACCAACCAAGGCCTGCGGATGCGACAATCCCAAGCGCGGCCACCACTCTAAGCACGACGATGTTGTTCATGCCCAATGAATAGCCTGTCTTGGCTGAGAGTCGAGTAATTGCGCCAGTTCAACGTCTGTGAGACCAAGATCAGCTTTTCCGTGTGCCAGAATGCGCGGAATGGTGACCGTGCTGCCAACGAAATGGGATCCATCTGGAGAGCGCGCTACGAGATCATCGCCAATCAAGATATCCCAACCTGCCAAAGTGTATTTTCCCGGCCCTAGGCGAGCAGCAGAGATTGCATCCGTCACGAAAATGCACCGCTCAAGCCCAGCCACCTTGAGATAGTTGCGCAAAGCCAAGAAAGGCACATGCACGCCGTCTGGGATGAAGCATAGCCATAGTTTATCCCGCAATGCCAGAGCCCGCTGGACGATGTTGTCATGACGATGCATCTGCATAGGACACCCGTTTCCGACGTGCGTGAACATACTCAAGCCATGCTCGGTGGACTCCTTGAGCACCTCGAAGGATGGATTGCAGTGCCCAGCAGAGACTGTCACCTTCTCGCTGACCAAAAACGAAGTCGTGGCAAAGCCAGGATCATTTTCCGGTGCTAAAGTCACCAACTTGACCAGCCCCTTCCCTGCATCGAGAAGACGCTTTGAGTCATCAATATTAGCCGGCTTCACACAGTGAGGAGGATGCGCTCCAACATAGCCTTTTTCGCTGTTGATAAACGGGCCTTCGACGTGAATGCCAGCGATGACCTCCTTTGCCAGCGGATCATGTTCCCGTAACCGCATTAAAGTTTCAATCCGGCCGACCAGATTCTCAATCGTGTCTGTAATGAATGTAGCAAGGATCTGCGCACAACCGTCTTCACGAAGGCAGGTGCAAGCGTGATGCAAGGCATCTGCTGTGAGGCCATCCCGGTTAAAGTCTGTGCCAGCGTAACCGTTAACTTGGAGATCGAGGGGTTTCATAGTGGTTGGAATCGGTGAAAGTTGAAAACTATCTGCTGTAGCGGCCTCTCTTTGGCCCGGTGAGCCATTTCCAGGCTCCTTCGATGTGACTGCGAGGATCTTTGTGGACCGCTTCCCATCCCAACACCTCTTTTGCTTTCCTGGGGTCACAAATCAGTTCGCTGGGGTCCCCTGGCCTTCTGGGTCCATATTCAACGGGCACTCGTTTGCCAGTGATGTCCTCAGCCGTCTTGATGATCTCCGTCACACTGAAGCCACGTCCAGTGCCGAGATTAACAGCTGTGCTCTCACCACCCTTCCGAAGATGCTCTAACGCAAGCGCATGAGCGCTGGCGAGGTCATTCACATGAATGTAGTCGCGGATGCATGTGCCATCCGGAGTCGGGTAGTCCGTTCCAAAAACGGTGATCGCTGGAATCTCTCCGGCGATCGCCATCAGTACGCGGGGAATCAAATGTGTCTCCGGGTCGTGATCCTCCCCGATTTCACCGTTGGGATCACACCCGCTTGCATTGAAGTAACGCAAGAAAACTGACTTGAGCCCCCAAGCGCGGTCACAATCTTTCAGGACGCGTTCAAGCATCCATTTGCTGGCGCCATAAGGATTCACTGGCTGCTGTGGATGATCTTCAGCCATCGGTATCTTTTGCGGATCGCCGTAAGTGGCACACGTGGACGAGAAAATGAATCGCTTACACTGGTGACGCTGCATCGTTTCGAGCACCGTGAGTGGAGCAGCGATGTTGTTGCGATAGTACTTCAGTGGATCGCTCACCGACTCGCCCACATAAGTAGACGCAGCAAAGTGCAGCACTGCATCAATGCGATGCTGGGTAAAAATGGACTCCAGTGTGGATGAATCTGCCAGCTCGCCCCTCACAAAAGTCACCGCCCCGACTGGAACGGCCTCCTCGTGCCCGTAGCTGAGATTGTCCAGCACAACCATCTTTTCATTGCGCTTCAGCAGTTGCCGGACGGTGTGCGAGCCGATGTAGCCCGCACCACCCGTAACTAAAATCGTATCTTGGGATTCCATCTGTAGACTCTCCCAAGCTTGGAGGTAGTTGCAACGATGGACTGAGGAGGCACTGAAAGCTTTCCAGTTGAAACCAAAGCATCAGTGGCGCTAGTGGCGGCTCCGATTTCAACACCCAACCTCATTTCGCATTCATGCCCTGCTCTCTCTTCGATCTAACTGGCAAAACAGCGCTGATAACTGGCGGCTCCAAAGGTCTCGGCAAAGCTATGGCACGTGGTTTTGCGGAGTGTGGGGCAGACATCTTCATTTCTTCTCGCAGTGAGAGTGAACTCAAGGCTGCTGCTGAGGAAATTGCCCACGGGTTAAACGTCAAAGTCGAGTGGATGGTGGCCGACATGTGCGACCGAGACCAAGTGAAAGCACTCGCAAACGAGTCAGTGAAGCGAATGGGCAAGGTCGACATTCTCATCAACAACGCCGGCAGCAACCAGCCACAGGCCATCGACGAGATAACCGACGAGGCATGGGATCGCATCGTGGAGCTCGACCTCACCTCATGTATGGCCCTTACACGCTACCTCGTGCCCGCAATGAAGGAAAGACGATGGGGCAGAGTCATTCACATCTCCTCCGTGCTCGGCGTGGGCTCCAAGGAGAAGCGAAACGTGTATTCCGCGTGCAAAGCGGGACTGATTGGCCTCGCAAAAGCATCCGCTATTGATTTGGGTACCTTTGGAGTGACCGTCAATTGCCTCTGCCCAGGGCCATTCCTTACCGACTTGCCCGGCACACTGCTCAGCCCTGCTGAGAAGCAGGCCTTTGCCAACCGCACTGCCTTGCAAAGGTGGGGTGAGCCGCGCGAACTAGCTGGTCCTGCGATCATGCTTGCGAGTGATGCCGGTTCTTACATTACCGGAGAAGCACTGATCGTAGATGGCGGTGCCTTTGCACGAGCCCTGTAAGTCGCGTGAGGTCCTTGCGTTTGTCTCCAGCACATTAAGTCTTCCATGAAAAAACTGCTCTCCACCGTTCTACTTGTTGTCGCCACGGCCGCATCCTCTGTTGCGGCAGACGCTCGCAAAGTCGTTGTCATGATCGCCGGGAAACCGTCTCACGGGCCAGGTCAACACGAGCACAATGCCGGAGTTCTTCTCTTTAAGAAGTGTCTCGAACAAGCAGCAGTAGATAAAGTTGAAGTGCTACACCATCTCAACGGCGAGTGGCCTTCTACCGAAGAACTAGGCCGAGCCAGCACGATTCTCATCTACTCCGACGGCGGCGGCGGGCACCCAGCACTTCAGGAAGACCGCTTGGCTCAGCTCGACAAACAAATGGACCGCGGTTGCGGCTTTGTTTGTGTGCACTACGCGGTTGAGCCGACTATTCCAAAGGGTGGCAATGAGTTCATCGACTGGTTGGGTGGCTGCTTTGAAGTGAATTGGAGTGTGAATCCCCACTGGGATGCCAACTTCGCCAAACTTCCTGAGCACCCCATCAGCAATGGGGTGAAACCGTTCACCACCAACGACGAATGGTACTTCCACATGCGCTTCCGCCGCAATATGCAGGGGGTGACAACTATCCTGAGCGCTGTGCCTCCAGCATCCACCATGAGCCGCCCGGACGGTGCACACAGTGGCAATCCTACCGTCCGCAAGGAAGTCAAAGCAGGCAATCCTCAGCACGTGGCATGGGCGGTGCAACGCGATGACGGGGGTCGTGGCTTTGGTTTCACCGGAGGGCACTTCCATCGCGGATGGGCTAACCCAGACCAGCGTAAGCTCGTGCTAAACGCCATCATGTGGACGTCTGGAGCTGAGGTGCCGACTTCAGGAATTGAAACAAGCCTTACCGCCGAAGAACTGGAGGCAAATCAGGACCCTAAACCCGCTAACAAGCAGAAGTAACCATTGAGCGCTTCAGCCGGAGAAGGTCTCGCGATCCAGCCAGGTCCACGTTGCTATGCGGGCTGGGCAGGCGCTATCGCCGTCTTGGCGTGCGTGACTTTCCTTCAGCCTCCTGACGGACTCAGTGTAGCGGGATTTCGTGCGGCTGGTGTCGGCTTGTTGATGGGGATTCTTTGGATCACGGAGGCGCTTCCCGTCCCCATCACGGCGCTGCTGCCCCTCATCCTGTTTCCAGTTCTAGGAGTCGCAGACCTGAAGGAAGCTGCGGTGCCTTTTGCCGACTACGTGATCTTCCTCTACATGGGCGGGTTCATGATGTCGATTGCGATGCAGAGGTGGGGCCTGCACCGCCGCATTGCTTTGATGATCATCTCCCGCACCGGCACGCGAGAGCGCAGCATCGTTTGGGGATTCTTGCTTGCCACCGCCTTCCTCAGCATGTGGGTCAGCAACACAGCCACAGCCATGATGATGCTACCCATCGCCCTCAGCGTGGCAGAACTGCTCGGACGTGGGAATGAGGATGGTAGCAATGGCTTCCAGGTCGCTTTGATGCTGGGGATCGCTTATGCATCGACGATTGGTGGATTAGGTACGCCTATTGGCACGCCGACAAATGCTGTCTTCATGGGATTCATGGAGAAAAGCGGTATCCACGTCAGTTTCATACAATGGATGGCCGTAGGCGTGCCCCTAATGCTCGTAGCATTGCCCCTTTGTCACTTTGTCCTCACACGCACGCGGCTCGGAAGGCACAACACCGAGGTTACCGGTGCTCGTGAGTTGATTCAAAGTGAAGTGCGCGATCTAGGTCCGATGTCGAGAGGGGAACTTGCCACCGCCATTGCTTTCGGATTGGCAGCTCTGTGCTGGGTCAGTCGGCAGTTCATCGTCGGAGCCATGACATCGCCGCCGGGTTGGCTAAAAGCGTCCTCAGCAGACACCATCATCGCTCTGGTGGGTGCGTTGGCATTGTTCGTTGTGCCCGTAGACCTCAAAAAAGGCGACTTCGTTCTCGATTGGCGGCACGCCTCCAAACTTCCCTGGGATGTACTCATCCTGTTTGGAGGTGGACTTTCAGTAGCCGCTGCGTTTGAGTCGACGCACTTTGCCGAATGGCTTGGCACCCAAGCAGGCGTGCTAAAGAGCCTCCCACTCTGGCTGGTGATCGCCATCATTGTTTTGGCCATCATCTTTTTGTCAGAACTGGCCAGCAATGTCGCTACCTGTACGGCCTTTTTGCCCGTGGTTGCCGCTTTGGCCACTGGAGCACTGGGCGTGGATGCTCTACTGCTGACGGTCCCAGCCGCGCTCGCCGCAAGTGCGGCCTTCATGCTACCGGTGGGCACACCACCAAACGCGATCGTCTTTGGCACTGGTTACGTGACCATGGCTCAAATGGTCCGTACTGGCCTCGCTTTGAACCTTTGCTTCTCAGTGATGATTACCATCGCTGGACTGACGCTGGTCAGATGGGTGTTCGGGGTCTGAAGCCGGACCCTCACGACAAAGCAAGCCTAGTCCTACTCTCCAACTGGAGTTTGCCTCGTCGATTCCGCCGGAATCGGATCATTTCCCTCGTCGCCAACGGTTTGTCCGTCTTGCCATACTCCACTTCCACACTGAGCGCTTGTGAGGCGCTCTCCATCCGGACAATCCGAAATGCAGGCTCACGCCTGCCTCTGAAAAAGCAGTGCAGCGGCACGTGAAGGTGTGCCGCATTCCACAGGAATCTTGCGGGTGGAAACTCTTCTAACAGCGACAAAGCAGCCAACACCTCGCGCAATCGTTGTTCGCCGTGCTTCAGGCTCAACTTGAAGGCGTGAGCCCGGTTCCTAACGTCCTCCCACATTGCCTCCAGGGGATGCAAGCGCGCATCTTCCATCTCTTCGATTAACTCCCTTGCATGCACCTTCATTGCCCTTTGGAACTCATCCCTGCTGATCAACCCAGCATCAAACTGGCGAAACAACTCACGCGGAGTGGGGACAGAATCAGGTGACGGTGGCATTTAGACGTGCGTGATACTGCCGGAAGTCCTAGATGTGGGCAAGGCTTTGCTTTGAGCCATAATGACTCTCACCAGTCGTGCAAATCTTGCACAACTATACGCCATTATGTCTCATTAGATTGAACTTGGACAAACGTAAACCATTGAACATGAACACGTTACGAACCTTGGCACTCGTCCTGCAACTGAAGGTCCCGTCAAAAAAGACAACTCAACCTACAACACACAAACTAACATAATCACACCATGAAAATCCAACCCTGCACCACTAACTCCTGCACCCCTGGAACTATCGACAACTGGCTGGCCAATCCCTTTGCCGGACTCGCTGCCTTTGCCCCTATCTTTGACCTGAGCCGTGGCTCCGTGGCCCCAGAAGGCCGCGCTGAGACAAACGTCTGGGAAGACGAGGGTAAGTACGTAGCAGGTTTTGATCTCCCAGGAGTGAAAAAGGAAGACGTAAAACTGGAGGTGCAAGACCGCAGCCTCAGCCTCACGGCCACCCGCAAGGATGCCCGCCCCGGCTCCGACAAGGTCTTCACCTACACTCGTCGCCTCAGTCTGCCGCGCACTGTCGCTACAGACAAAATCGAAGCCCAGCTTGAGGATGGGGTACTCACGTTGACGCTTCCTAAAGTCGAGGCTGCTCAACCACGGACTATCGCCGTAAACTAAGCTACCCCACTCAACTAAAAGCCCCCTCTGCCGGGGAACTCAGTCACTGGATTGGGTTCCCCGGTTCTCTTTATGCCAAGATGGGATGAATCACGTTCCCAAAATCTCTCTCCAATCGCTTCCGCCCTGGGATCTCCAGTTTTCGAGGATTCAGGCCGAGAAGGTGCAGAATGGTGGCATGCACATCGGTGACGTAGTGTGGACTATCCACAGCATGAAAGCCAAGCTCATCGGTTGAACCATGAATGGTGCCACCCTTGACGCCCCCACCAGCCATCCAGACCGAGAAGCCGTAAGGGTGATGATCTCGCCCATCACTGCCCTGTGATCCAGGTGTCCGGCCAAACTCCGTGGCAAAAACGACGAGCGTATCGTCTAGCAAACCCCGCTGCTTCAAATCCTTGAGCAAGCCGCTAATGGGCTTGTCCACCTGCTGAGCGAGACTGGAGTGGTTCTTTTTCAGCCCTGAGTGGGAATCCCAGGCACCAGCCGCTCCATCACCGTGTTGAAGTTGAATAAACCTCACACCACGCTCAGCCAGTCTCCGCGCCACGAGCAATTGTCTCCCAAACGGCTCAGTGACCTTCTGATCCATGCCATACAGTTTCTTCGTCGCTTCAGACTCTGCATCGAGCCCTAGCGTCTCTGGCACTGCGACCTGCATGTTGAAGGCGAGTTGGTAACTCTTCATCCGTGCAGCAAGAACCTTGTCCCCTGGATACTCATCAGCACTCAGGGCATTGAGCCGGTGAATCAGGTCAAACTGCGCACGCTGTAACCCCGCCTCCACCGGCATCTCTGGGCGGGCGAAAGTAAGGGGATTCTTCGGGTCAACTTTGAGATTCACGGCATCATACGCAGGGCCGAGGTAATGGCCATCCCGGACGTCGAAGTAGCGTGGACCAATGTTGACGAAAGATGGCAGATTGTCCGTCATGGATCCCAGACCATAGGTGATCCAAGCTCCTAAAGTCGGCACTCGCGGCTCTAGCATGTGCCTTCCGCTATGAAACTGCACCTGTGCTCCGTGATTGTCATCGGTAGTCCACATGCTGCGGACGAAAGCAATCTCATCGGCACATGAACCAATGTTTGGAAACCAGTCGCTAATGTCGATCCCACACTGCCCGTAGCGCCTATAGCCTACCTGCAGCGGGTAGATCGTGTTCCGCTGCTGTCCGTTGGCATCATTGACCACTACTACACGAACTTTCTTCAGCTTCTCTGGATCTTGCACCTCTTTGTAAGGCGTTTCTCCGATAGTTTTGCCCGCGTAGATGTTCAGGGCGGGCTTTGGATCAAAACTCTCCATGTGACTCACCCCACCACGCATAAAGAGCCAAATCACTCTCTTAGCTTTCTGACGAAGCATCGGCAAGCCACTGGGCTGTTGCCACTCATCCTCGTTCGCGCTCAATAAAGATGCCGCTGCGATACCACCCAATCCCCCGAGAATATCCCGGCGGAGAAATGGTGTGGGCTGAATCGTGTTCATGAGTGTCACACAATCCTACGCGGCCAAGCGGCCGTTGCTGTCATCAGGCTTCTTGAAGGTCCTCAGACCTACACCGATACAGCTAAAGGAGCCACCGCATCCCTATGCGTTGGCTCAGGCTTGCCGGGGCGAAAATGCTCCTCATGGTCCAACGTGGCTGTCACGCCATCAAAGCTCGCCACGATTTGTTGAAGGCAATCTTGAACGGTCGAGAGCAGCACCTCGGGCGCTGCTTCAGCTCGCAGATTCACAATCAATTGCCCTCCCGTGGAAGGCTCGTCCAACACCATGCCCGACTCCGGCGCATTGTCGCTTCTCACGAGATTCACAGAGGCAATCTCGCCCGCAATACCGTCATCTGGGCTGTAAGTCATCTTCAGGTGAGCAATCTCTCCTCCAGTTTCTTGAAGCGACTGCTGAATGCGTTGCGCGAATGATTTGATGAAGTCATTCGCATCAAACTCGTCCTCCGCGCTCAACGTGATTGTGGCATTGAGCCACCCGAGCAGCGCTTCACCATCGGCATACACTTCATAGTCTACTTGCATCGGAGAACGCAGACCAGACTGATGCCCACTCGTCATCGCATCAAACCACGGCTCCAGACCCGCACCGTGACGCGCCGCAATGCTGAACACTTGCGCATGCGGAAACTCTTTTTTCAAAGCGTTGGTGAGCTCGGCCACTTCCTCAGTGGACAACATATCGCGCTTGTTGATGACGATGACATCCGCTTCCTCAAGCTGCTTGCGGTAGATGTAGATCACTTTAGCAGAAAAAGAACCGCCGCTATCTAGCCCCAGCACTCTTCGTGCTCGAATCGGGTCCACAAGAACACTCAGAGGCGCAATCGTGAAGTCGGAGCCATACATGCGGCGCAATGGATAAGTCACAGTGGCAACCAAATCCGTGCAACTGCCCACAGGCTCAGCAATGAAAACGTCAGGCCTATTCGCATCCGTAAGGCGAGCTGCGGCATCCACGAGGGTGTTGAATCGGCAACAAAAACAGCCTCCAGCAATCTCCTCCGTGGCAAATCCCTGACTCCGCATGAGCTTGGTGTCCACCAAGCCACCGGCTTGATCATTGGTGATGAGCCCCACCTTTAAGCCTTGGTCCGTGAGGTGCCGAGCGAGTTTCCCCATGGCGGTGGTCTTGCCAGCACCCAGGAATCCGCCAATCATGATGTAGCGAGCAGGTTTTTTCATTCGGTCACAGTGGATGCAAAGTAGTTCAGCCTCTCAGATAACGCCTTCCGTCACGAAAGTGCATCAACTTCGTGACGGAATCTCAAATCTTGGCGCTCAATTAGGCCGCGAGTTTGGCCTGCCGACGGAACAGGAAGTATTCGATGCTGTCCACGAGGGCTTCCCAGCTTGCGTCAATAATGTTGGTGCTCACGCCCACCGTTCCCCACGTCTTCACCCCATCACTGCTCACTACCAACACCCGAGTCTTTGCCGCTGTGCCGGAACCGCTGTCGATGATGCGGACTTTGTAGTCTTCCAAAGCCATCTCATTGATGTCTGGATAGAATCTCCTCAGTGCCTTGCGCAATGCACGATCCAGAGCATTCACAGGTCCATCGCCTTCATCCACCTCGTAGCAGTTCTCACCGTTCACGTTCAGCTTCACCGTGCCCTCGCACGAGTTCATGGACGCGCGGGCCACTCGGCGATGAGTCGTATGCCACTCGATCACTTCAAAGAATGGCTTGTACTGACCGAGAGCCTTGCGGATCAGCATCTCAAAAGAAGCTTCTGACGCCTCGAACTCATAGCCCTCACTCTCGAGGCGCTTCACTTCGGACAGGATGCGCTGCACATCAGGCGAGCCCTTTTCCAACTTAAACCCAAGAGCTTCGGCCCGAACAAGCACGTTTGACTGCCCGGACATGTCACTGATCGTGATGATGCGCTCATTCCCCACCAGAGACGGGTCCAAGTGCTCATAAGTGCGCGCCAATTTCTGCACCGCATGCACATGCAGCCCACCTTTGTGAGTAAAGGCAGCCATCCCCACATAAGGAGCACGGATGTCCGGTGGCACATTCGCCATCTCCGCAACAAACTGCGACAACTCACGCAAACGCGTTAGATCCAGGCCCAGCTTCACGCCCATCTTGAACTCCAGATTGGGCATCACCGTCACCAAGTTGCAGTTCCCGACACGTTCACCATACCCGTTGATGGTCCCCTGCACCTGCACGGCACCAGCACGCACTGCCGCCATCGCATTGGCCACTCCCACACCACCATCATTGTGAGTGTGGATGCCCACGGGACGACCGATGTGCTTGATCACCTTAGCGGTGACATCCTCCACCCACTCAGGGAGAGCGCCACCGTTCGTCTCACACAAAACCACCAAATCAGCACCCGCATCCACCGCCGCTTTCACGGTCTTGAGTGAATAATCCGGGTCTTCACGGAAGCTGTCAAAGAAATGCTCGGCATCGTAGAGCACCTCACGACCATGGCTCTTCAGATACGCTACCGTGTCAGCAATCATCGCCAGATTCTCTTCAAGTGATACCTGGAACACCTCAGTCACATGTAACGGCCACGTCTTCCCAACAATCGTCACTGCTGGGGTGTTAGCATCCAGCAGCATCTGGACCTGTTTATCCTCCTCCACTTTGATTTTGCCACGTCGGGTCATGCCAAAGGCCGTGATCTTGGCATTTTTCCACTTCCGCTTGGCAGCTTCTTCAAAGAAAGCCGCATCCTTCGGATTGGATCCAGGCCAGCCACCCTCGATGTAGTGCACCCCAAACTCGTCCAGCTTTTCAGCCACACGTAGCTTGTCCAGAGTGCTAAAGGAGATGCCCGTGCCCTGCGTGCCGTCACGAAGGGTTGTGTCGTAGATAGTCATTTTGTTAAAGGAAGTTTAAGAATCAGTGCAAACGATGCTCTTGAGCGGATGACGCTTAGCTCAACAGAGCAGGATGAGGAGAAAGCCAATCACGGGCCGCCACGGCTGCGTCAGTCGCAGTGGTGCCCGTGTCTAATTCGAATGCGAATGGTCCTAAGGAATCTCATCTGCCGAAAGCATAAGCCCATGCCCCGCCCCGCGCAACCAGGGATTGCCCCATCTAAGCCTGCGGCAATAAGCAACCCAGCGAGACTTCGGTACCGCTCAGGCCGTCATTTGCACCCAGAGACTCAGCGCACGGTCACCTCAAACAGGAACGGGATGCCCTGTGCCTTCATGAAGTCGCGCTCTTTCGCTAGGTATTTCCCAGCCAATTCATCAAACTTCCCTGCCTCTCGATGCTTCTTGATGAAAGCATTGATCTTCTGCTTGAGATCATCCTGGCCATGCGGCAGCGCTACTGCCCAGTGCTCGGCCCGGATCGGAGCCAGGATGGCCCTGGTCGTGTCTGGGTGATGCATGGCGTAGTTCATCACCGAGATCTGGTCATACACCCAGGCATCAGCCGAGCCCTTGGCCACCTCCATCACACAGGCAGAGTCTGTATCAAACGCCACCACCTCAGCATTGGGAAGGTTAGCACGAGACCACAGCTCGCCAGTCGTTGCGATCTTTGTCACCACCCGCCTCTTACCAGTCTTGAGGTCTTCGGCAGACTTCGTTGGGCTCGCTTTCGGCACCAGCAGACAGATCGCCGTGGTGACGTAGGGATCACTGAAGTCCAGGGACTTCCGCCGCTCAGGCGTGTCCGTCATGGAGGAGATAATGATGTCCACGCTTCCCGACTGGAGCGCCGGGATCAGTCCATCAAACTGAATGTTCTTAAATACCACCGGAACCCCTAGATCTGCTGCCAGCGCCTTCCCCAAATCCACATCCACGCCCGCCAACTCACCTCGATCATCCGTGTACTCAAATGGTGGATAGGTCGCATCTGTGCCGATCACTAGTGCGTTTGGCCACTGCTGCTGTTTGCAGCCGGAGACCACAGTCATGAGCAACGAGAGAGAAAAATGGAAAAACCAACCGCGCATAGCCGCAGCTAAGCCCAGGCCCTTTCCACTAGCAACCCCTGAGCTATCCGTTTTGGTCGTCAAGGAACCGGCACCCGCTCACCCAGAAACCGAGGTCGCGTGTTCAGCACATGCACATCCAGCAGCGCTTTGGCACATGCTAGTTTCTCACGGAACCAAGTCTTCCAGGACGCAGCAGCAGGCACCTCTCTCGCGTTGAACCCGTAGGCCTCCATCCCCACCGCCCTCGCCAGATACACCGCCCTCGCATTGTGGAAAGGTTGAGAGACAAAGATCACCCTTGTCTGGCCAAACACCTCCTTCGCTCTCACCACCGAGTCCAGCGTACGAAAGCCAGCGTAATCCAGAACCACACGCTCAGAAGACACACCCCGTGTCACCAACGCCGCTTTCATCGCCGTCGGTTCATCATATTCCGCAGAGCCATTGTCGCCACTAACGATCAGAGTCTTCACCCTGCCTGCCTTCAGGAGTTTCGCCGCAGCGTCCATCCGCCCGTTAAAGAACAAGTTAGACCGCCCATCGCGCATCAGCGGAGAAGTGCCTAGCACCACCGCAGCATGACAAACAGGCACCTCAGCCGCATTCGTAAAACACCTAGGCCTGCTCTGTCGCGCGATCCACCACTCCGCAGCCAGCGGTGTCAGCACCGAAATAATGCCAATTACTATCACCATCCAACGCCAAACTCGCTTTGAACCAATCACCCTCCCACAATTAACCTTTCAGCCCCCAGTTCAATGACTCCCCACATCTTCACCAAGATTTCACAATCAAGCCAGAGGCAGCGAGCACCGTCCCAAAAACAATCCACCACAGCGCCACGTAGCGCACAGAGAATCAGGGCTCCGTACGAATGTCTGCGCTCCTAAGGCAATCAGATGCAAGAAACCAAAACAAGGAATGCTCGTGGATGATGGCATCTGGCCTGCGATGACGTTGCTAGGGGGGACCAAGCGACCCTACCTCTGGCGGCTCTGCGGTGCACGACCATGGCGGCTACTAAAGTGTTATGGTGATAACGGAGGCGGCTTGGCGGGCTTTGGCCCTTGCTGTTTCGCAGTCAGTATCGCGGGCCAAGGTGACGGCCATGCGACGTTGGCCGCTGACGCTTGGCTTGCCAAAAAGTCGCAGGGCTGTGTTGGGCTGGGTAAGGGCTTGGTCGAGCTGGGTAAAGCGGACTTTGTCGGACTCGCCTTCTACGAGGAGAGCGCAGGAGGCAGAGGGGCCGTGGAAGTGGATGTTGGGCACGGGGAGGCCGAGGATGGCGCGAGCGTGCAGGGCAAACTCGCTGAGGTCCTGGGAGATAAGCGTGACGAGACCGGTATCGTGAGGACGGGGTGAGACTTCGCTGAAAATGACTTCGTCTCCTTTAACAAACATCTCCACTCCAAAGAGTCCACGGCCACCCAATGCGGAGGTGATCTTTGCTGCCATCTGCTCGGCGGCTTGGAGCGCAGTGTCTGACATGGCGGCGGGCTGCCAGCTCTCCCGGTAGTCGCCCTTAATCTGGATGTGCCCCACGGGTGGGCAGAACGCTGTGCCGCTGATGTGGCGGACGGTGAGCATGGTGATCTCGTAGTCGAAGTCGACAAAGCCTTCGACTATGACTTTGCCCTTCCCTGCCCTGCCGCCTTCTTGGGCGTATTGCCAAGCGTAGTCGATGTCAGCTTCACTCTTTACCACGCTTTGGCCTTTGCCGCTGCTGCTCATGATGGGTTTCACCACACATGGGGTGCCAATCTCTTTGATGGCGGCCTCAAAATCCTGACGAGTATCTGCAAAGCGATAGGGGGACGTTCTTAACTCAAGGTCTTCTGCTGCCAAGCGCCGAATGCCTTCACGATTCATGGTGAGCTTGGCGGCACGGGCGGTGGGCACGACGGTAAAGCCTTCTGCCTCTAGCTCCAAGAGGGTGTCTGTGGCGATCGCCTCGATCTCTGGGACGATGAAGTGCGGCTTCTCAAGCTCGATGACCTTTCTGAGTGCCGCGCCATCAAGCATGGAGATCACATGGGAGCGGTGGGCCACTTGCATGGCGGGGGCGTTCTCGTAGCGGTCCACTGCGATGACTTCGACTCCGAGGCGCTGGAGTTCGATAACGACCTCTTTTCCAAGCTCGCCGGAGCCGAGCATGAGGACTTTCGTAGCGGTGGAGGAGAGCGGTGTGCCGATGGATGCCATGGTTGTCGTTAGCGCACGGCGGGCGGGTTGCAACGTCTTGCGTTGAGTACAAAAAGAGACCCCGGGAACGCCGTCAGCTCTCACCCAGACAGCGCCCCGGGGCGGTTGCGGTGCGTAGAGGTCTACGCGGCCACAAGGACACCGCCGTTGTTGTTCCGCAGGCGAGCGCGGAACTCAGTTGGCGACTCGCCAACGACACGGCGAAAACTTCTGTTGAAATGGGAGAGGCTCTGGAAGCCTGCCTCATAAGCCACTTCGGTGATGCGATTGGATGGCTTGAGCAACATGCGGCGAGCACGCTCGACTCTCATGCGGCCAAGGTAGTCGGTAAAGGTCATGCCGGTGGCGCGCTTGAACACTTTGCAGAAGTGGAAGGAGCTGACTCCAACAGCGTGAGCCACGTCATCCAGGGAGATGGGCTCATGCAGATGCTCCTGCATGTAAGCGCGAGCGAGACGAACGGGCTCTGGGTCGGTCTTCACGGTGGTGAAGGCGAGGCGGTGTGCGCACTCGCCCAACTGGAAGGCAAAGGCCTTGAGCAACTCTGCGGCGTCATGGCGGCGATCTTCGGAGCAGTCGCCCTTCACTTTGAGTGTGGCAACGTGGAGCTTGCCGACGTTCACCGGCACAGCGGAGTCATTGAACGTGTGGTCGGGGTTAGCTGGCTCGATGGCGAGCTTAAGGCCGAAGGTGCGCTCGAAAGCGCCGCCGTAGTGATGGAACAAGTCGCTGGTCTGGATGCGTTCCACCAGACGATTGAGAGAGCGAGAGGGCGTGGCAGTGATGGTGTTCATGAGAGGATCAGTATTGGTTGACGGTCTATGTTTAAACCGTCCTCCACTGAGCCTCTATTGTTCACAACTACGGCTTGCTGCGTCCGTAGTGACCGCAGCGCCTGCGTACGTGGTACCCGTACGCCCCTCGGCCCACTGCACGGCGTATTTAACCAGCGAGGGGCCATCTGGAAGGCCTAGCTTGTCCTTTAAATGGGCTCTGTGAGCTTCCACAGTGCGCACGCTGATGCCAAGTGCCTCGGCGATGTTTTTGCTGGCGATGCCTTTGCCAATCCACTCCAACACCTCAAGCTCACGGTCTGTGAGTTGATCCACTCCTGAGCCAGGTTTTGTCCGCTGCCCTGTGGCCTGCTCCATGAGGGTGCTGGCCATGGCTTCACTAACGTAAATGCCGCCTTTGAGCACGCGGCGGACGGCGGTGATGAGCTTCTCCGCGGCGGTCTCCTTCATCACGTAACCCCGTGCACCCGCACGCAAGGCACGCTCTGCGTACATGTGCTCATCATGCATGGAGAGGACAATGGTTTGCGTAGATGGATGTAGGGCGCGGATGTCTTTAATGAGCTCTAGCCCGTGACGATCCGGTAAGGTGAGGTCCACCACGGCAAGATCCGGCTTGTGAAGATTCATGGCGGCCAGTCCTTCCGTGCAACTGCCCGCCTGAGCGCAAACCTCAAGATCTGGCTCAAGCGAGATCAATTGCGCCAATCCGTGACGCATGATGGGATGATCGTCGACAAGAAGGATGCGTTTCATTGAGGTAGCGGGACTTCACAGGTGACGATAGCACCGCCGTGGGGGCGTGACTCAACAGAGAGCATGCCACCGACTCCGCGAGCACGATGGCTCATCGTTAGCAGGCCCATGCCAGTGCTTTTGCCAGAAACGTTGTCTGGAATACCTACGCCATTGTCACAAACGTTAAGGCGCACATGTCCGTTATGCAATTGCAGACTGATCTCGATGAGGTCCGCCTTGCTATGCTTGATGGCATTGGCCACCGCTTCTTGAGCGATGCGGTAAAGCTGAACGGCGAGCTTGTTGTCCGCGAGGTTGACCTCCTGCTCGCAGTGGAAGGGGCATGAAACGCGGAAGATGCGCTCAGTGCTGGCGGCAAGCTCCGCGAGTGCGGCCATGAGGCCCTGGGAGTCGAGCGTGACGGGCATCAAGCCCCTAGACATCTCTCTTGCACGTGCGTTGGCACTGGTGATCAACCGAGTGATCTCAGCCATCTGGAGCGCCTCAGGGGTGTTGGAGTTGGTAAGCCGCTGATACACGACTCTGGCTAGGCAACCGATGGCGGCGAGTTGCTGGCAGAGGTCATCATGGATGTCACGACCGATACGAGCCTGCTCTTCCTCGCTGATCGAGAGCAGTTTCTCCTCAAGACGTTTGCGTTCGGTAAGGTCACGAATGATGCCGGTGAAGATGCGGCCAGTGCTCAACTGGACTTCCCCCACGGAGAGATCAATAGGAAAGAGGGTGCCATCTTTTCTGCGGCCGATGGCCTCCCGCCCAATGCCGATGATCTTTTTCACTCCAGTGTCATAGTAGTTCTGCAGGTAACGATCATGCTGATCGCGATACGGGTTGGGCATGAGCATGTTAATCTTCTGCCCGATCATTTCGTCTCGCGTGTAGCCAAATAGACGGGTAGCCGCTTCATTGACGGTCTCAATGACGCCGTGACCATCGATGATGATGATGGCATTGACTGCAGTCTCAAGGATGCCAGCCGCGCGCTTACGACAAGTCTCAAGCTCCTCAGTGAGGCGCTCAATGGTCAATTCATCCGACATCAGGCGTCTACGACTTCATCAGGTTTCACTGCCAGGATGGAGCATGGCAGGTGTTGCACGAGGCGCTCAGCAGTTGTCCCTATCAGTAAAGTGCGGAGATTGCTCTTGCCGCGAGTGCCGAGCACCACGAGGTCGCACTTCTGCGTCATCACATGATCCAGAATGGCTTCCCGCACGTTGACACGCTCAGTGACAACGGGATTCACCTTGATCTCGCCAGCTTTGCGCGTCAGCGGCTCCAAGAAGTTTTTTAACTCACCCGCCCAGTAGCTAGCTCCTTCCAGGTCCACGGGCTCCATCGGCAGTCCAGGGACGAAGCCGCCGTAGTCCATCGCCAACGCCATGGCGGACTGAAAGACGTAGAGGCAATCGAGCTCTCCTTTGTCTTGAGCCGCCACATGGAGGCCGCACTGGACGGCCTTTGCCGAGTTCTCAGAGAAATCCACGCACGCCAACACCTTGTGGTGAGGTCCAGGTGCCTCATCCCGAACCACCAACACATCAACAGGAGCGGAGCGGATGCATTTGGAGGCAACAGCTCCAATTCGATGCGGCTTGTTCTTGCTGCCCTTGGCTCCCATGACGAGAAGATCAGCTTTGTGAGCATGGCAACTGTCGATCAAACCCTGAACGGCATTCCCAGCACGCACATCGACGTCAAAAGGCCCGCCAACATCTGCTTCCACGACGAATGCGCGGAGTTTCTCCTTCCAGTCCGCCATGATTTTTTCCTTCGTCGAACACAAGGCACGGGATAGCTCCCGGAGCAGAAACTCATCCATGACATGCGTCACCGTCACCTTAGCCCCGTCAGCAGATGCCCGCCGAAGGGCTTCTTTGATGGCAGGACGGCAACTCGGGGTAAAGTCGATTGCCACGACAAGATGGTGAAAGCGTTTCATCGGGGCCAGTTTACCAACTTCCACAGAGATAACCAACCCCCGTTTGAGTGCAGTTGCTGCCGATATTGTGCTATCCAGGCCCAAAACGCACCGGGTCCAGCTTTCGCCAACCCCACCAGAGAGCAAAGAGAGCTCCACTCCACGTTACCAGCGCGATACCCCACCAGATGCCCCAAATCCCCCAACCAAAAAGGAAGGCGAGCGCCTGAAACACCAGCATCGGGGCCAGAAACTGTCGATACAAGCCCATCCAAAGCCCGAAAGCTGGCTGCTTGAGCCCCTGAAGCATAAACACGGTCACGAAGAGGATCGGGTAGGCGCACAAAGTCACCGCCGCGATGCCGAGGTAGTCAGCCCCGTGACGAATCACGGCCTGATCCTCAGTGAACCAACCCATCGCGTAGTCGCGGACTAACCAAACCAGGATCCCACCCAACACCATCATGCCGACTCCGTATTTCAGGGCTACCAGCCAAACCTCACGCACCCGGTCTCGCCTGCCCGCTCCGAAGTTTTGCCCGACAAGCGATAGCGTGGCAAAGTTTAGCCCGATGGTGGGCAGTAGAACAACTTGCTCGATGCGCGTGGCGATCCCGTAGGCTGCAACAGCTTCCTTGCTGAACTGACTCACAAACCAAGTGATGACAAAGATACCCACAGCCACGGTGAGCATGTTCAGCGAGGCAGGCACGGCCTGAGTCGCAATACGCCAGAAGACTGCTTTACGCGGCTGCCAGTGAGTGGCACCCAGCCCGGAACCAAACTCTGAGCGCTTGATATAGGTCCACAGCAAGAAGCTGCCCGCGACTTGAATGAGCACAGTAGCCAAAGCAATGCCCGATATTCCCATGGCTGGAAAACCCAACCAGCCAAACATGAACCACGGATTGAGCAGACAATTGGCAAAGAAGCCTCCGACCAACACATTTCGATAAGTCTTAGTGTCTCCTTGCGCGCTCAAGGCTGAGTTGAGCGTCATTTGCAGCACAAAAAACGTCAAGCCACTTAGAATGACATGCATGTAACTCAGGGCCGTCGTCAGGTAAGAGCCTGCTGCACCTAACTGCACAAACAGCCATTCAGCGCTGAAGATTCCTACCACCGTCAGCACCACGCCTGCACCTCCGGCGAGCATCACCGCATGGGCGAAGATGGACCTCGCCTCCTCTTTGTCTCCACGACCCAGTGCGTTAGCAATGAGCGCCGTGCCGCCTTGCCCCAGGCCATTCCCAGCCACGACAAGCATGAAGAAAACGGGAAATGAAAGCGAGAGAGCAGCCAACGCGTCTGTAGAGAGCAGCCCTGCACACCACGTATCCACGAAGTTGTACATGGTGTTGAAGAAAAAGCCCACACTTGCGGGCACCGCAATGCGGCGGACCAAGGTCGGCACTGGGTCATTGAGCAAATCTGGCTTCATGCGCGATTCTCCAGTCGACGGAGCATTCCTTCGGCCATCCGTGGGTCGACATGTGCAAGAATCCAATGTGCACATTTCTGTTTCAACTTTGTCCACCAACCAATGCGCGTGTGCTGCTCTGGTGTGATGCGCTTCGACAGAAGGAGATCTTGCTCAAAAGCCTCTTTCACCTCCTGAGCAAGGGCAGCGTCTTCAATCCGCAGCATGACCTCAAAGTTGATGCGCAAGCTGCGGGGATCGAGATTGGAAGAACCGACGTAAACCACATCATCTAATACGAGTATCTTGGAATGAAGGACTTGTGGTTCGTACTCCCAGACCTCGATTCTCGCGTCCAGAAGGCGTGAATAAATGCTACGGGTCGCAAGTTGCATGAGTTTTACATCGCTTTTGCCGCCTAGAAGCAGGCGAACACAAGCACCACGAGCGACCGCACCACCAAGCTGCCTCCGTAGACTGCGGGAAGGCAAAAAATACGCGGAAGTGATGTCAATGAGCCGCGCTTGCTTGAGATCAGTGCGGATCGCATCAATCAGCGGGCTGCGGCCGAAACCCGGTCTCACAAATAGGGGCTGAACGTTGCCACACGGATCATTGACCATGCCGGATTTGGGGCGCTTCACGGCTTTGGCCACCTCACTCACCCACTGGCGTGCGTTTGCCGCCACCCACATGCGCTCGAACTCCGTGGCGAGCTCTTCCGCGACCGGCCCATCCACTCGCGCTCCGCCATCTCGCCAACCATGAGTGACGCCATTGCCATGATACTCCGATGCGATGTTACAACCGCCAACGAACGCGATGCTGCGGTCGATGATGAGAAGCTTCCGATGATCACGAAAAGACCAAGTGGCCAAGCTTGGCCGATTGAACCACTTCATGTGGCTGCCTTCGAGTTCGTCCAGTTCCTTGAAGTAGTCGTGCGGAAGTTCCGAGCCACCCACGGCATCAACGAGCAGTTTGACCTTCACCCCGCGCTTCCCGGCAGCCACCAGGGCTTCACGGAAGCGCCTTCCAATCTCTTCGTCCGTATAGATGTAAGTTTCCATGCGGATCGAAGACTTCGCCTCAGCGATTGCTGTGACCTTTGCCTCCAACAGATCAAAACCCGTACCGAACCAGTGAATGCGATGGCAAGGCGCTGTTGACGGGCAGGATGAGGCAGACTCCATGTGGGCATGAAACCCAGCTCAGAGGCAGAGGTCAAGCGATCCGAGTCCGCAGCCCACATGTGGCTGAAGGAGGCTGCTTTGGCATGGGCCGTGGAGGCTGGCTATGATGTCGCTGCCAAAGAAGTGCGCATTCCCAGAAGCAGCTATCGCGCTGATGTGGTGGCGCTCAAAACGACTCTCAAAGGTGGCACAAAGATCACCCGCACGGTAATCTTTGAGTGCAAGAAATCCCGCGCTGACCTCATCAAGGACAGCCGCAGCGTACAGAAGACTCTCGTTCAACTTCGTGAACTGGAAGCCCGGAAGCACAAACTGGACACATTGCTCGGCACCCACTATCCGAGCTTGCGAACCTCCGATGAACTCTTCAATGAGTTCACGGTCCCTGTTGACGTCCAAAGCCTCGGTCACCAGGGCTATGCGGAGACGACGAAGAAGATTGAGGTATTGAAGAACCGACTCTACGGCAAAACGAAGTTCGATAAGCTGATCCACTATCAAAATGCTGATCTGCACTACCTCGTCACCACCTCAGGCCTTCTGGAAACCCATGAAGTTCCGGCAGGATGGGGGCACCTTGAACAAGAGAACGAGCATTTGACCTTAAAGAAGCAGCCAGAGCTCTGCCAAGCGGATGATTCCAAACGTTTGGAAATGCTGATCTCAGTGGCACGCCGAGCTGCCCGTCTAGCTCACTCATCGTCCACTGGCATCACGTCGACAGCGACTTGAAGACGCTGCTCGCCCGCACCGAGGGTTACGCCGCGCAATGGACTCACATCAGAGAAATCACGTCCCCAGGCTACGGTGATGTGTCGCTCTGAAGGGAGAAGGTTGTTGGTAGGATCCACATCCATCCAACCCAAAGCATCACCACAGAACAAGGCTGCCCAAGCGTGAGAGGCGTCAGCGCCGACGAGACGTGCCTTGCCTGGGGGCGGTAGCGTTTCCAAGTAGCCGCTCACGTATCTTGCTGGTAGACCCATAGACCGCAAACAGGCGATCATCACCTGAGCAAAGTCCTGGCAGACACCCCGACGGTTCTTCATCACATCTGCGAGCGGAGTAGCAACATCAGTAGCCGTAGGATCAAACTTGAAGTCCGTGAAGATTCGGCGGTTCAAATCCATCAAGCCAGCCAGGATTGGTTTACCAGAAGGGAAACTAGGTCTCGCGTAATCAGCAAACAGTTGGCCAGGGGTGATGAGGGGCGAGGCGAAACAAAACTCTGCGGCCACAGTCGCCGCAGTGTACCCGCTGGCTGCACAAGCGTTGCGAATCGTCTCCCACGCAGGCGTAGAATCAGGCTGTACGCTGCGTGATGGCTTAACTTCTACAAAACTGCGTGCTGTGACTACTAGCTCGTGATGGGATCCTTCGATCTCAAAATAGGTCGTGTGATTTCCAAAACTGTCTGCTCGTGAAGCACTGTCTACAGGCTCTGGTTGAATATGCAGTTCATGCCATGGACAGGCCTGACCGGGAATCTTTTTGGGTTCGAGCCTAGCGACATAGTGACAGACCGTTACCGGGCTCTCATACGTGTATTTGGTGCGATGCGTGATCTGGTAGCGCATATCAAGCAGGGGTCATCTGACACGCCGAATGGCATGGCTAAAATAGTGCTCCGTGATGGAAAGTGACAAGGCTTCCAATTGCTGAATAAGAGTGTCACAAACTTTAGGAACCTGTGCAAGTGCCATGGCTTGCTTGGCACTCATCGCGGGCAGATCGAGAGTAGCCAAAGCGGCCATGGACTCGGACACACGTTCTCGCTCAGAGGGTTGAATAGCTCGCCCGGGATCTGCTGGCAACGCTTTGGCGTGGGCAAAGAGAGTTTCCAATTGATGCGCCACACTCCGCGGGTTCGCTGCATCCTGAAGAAGCAGGTAGGCTGTAGGAACGAGCTGCGGACGTGCAAAATGAAGTCGGCGATACGTCATGGTGCTGTCACACACTTCAAGGAGCGGAGTAAGCACCGCATCGTCAGTGACACAGGTCTCAGTCGCTGTCTTCACAAGGCCCGCGACATTCAACGCACGCTCAATGCGCCGACCGAGTTCCAAGAAACGCCAGCCATGGCCCTGAGTCATGTTCTCTTGCTGCATCCCGCTGAAGGCCGCTAGGTCCAGCACGACTGTGTCGAGCATCCCAAGCATTCCCGGCACCGTCATGGATGGCCCGACGAGACGCGAATCACGCTCCAATCTGTTAAAGAGCCGCCATGTGTCATCCGACAGACGATCCCGAGCAGCGGAAGCATTGAAACGAACGCTACCAATCAACTGTGGAACACCCGTTGCGAGTTTTGGATCAAACAGGAGCGCCTGAATGGTGCCGCGCAGTGCAACCATCAAGGAACCCGGAGGGAGAATCCCCAGTTCACTCATCAAAGACATGCAGCCCTGCAATTCACGTGACTGCACGGCAGTGCCCTCGCCCGATAGGCGGTGCAAGGCAGCACGGATCACACGCACGGCTTGTTCCAGACGCTCAGAGTAGCGACCTAACCAGAAAAGATGGTCTGCCACTCGACTTGGGACGGCACTTGGGGGCCGAGCAGGCTGAATCACCACCGGCTGCGTTCCTAGCAATGTTTTACGCACCACAGGACCGTCTGATAGAACCCAGGTGTCCTTGCTGATGCCGCCAGAACGCATGGTGACCACCCAACTGTCCGGTTGAGGGCTTACTCGCGTCAGTCCGCCGGGCATCATGGAATAACCATCACCGGTTGAGACAGCATAGGTCCGCCATACCACCGGTCGTGGCTCGAGGTGGTCCCTGACCCAGGTGGGAGTTGTCGAAAGCGCAAGCGTCTCCTGAGCGATCCACAAGTGCGGCGCTGCCTTGATGCGCTCCACGGCGACCGCACGAGACTTGGCGTCCAACTTGCCAAGAAAAACAGGATCACGTGCACCACGTACGAATGCTTCCTTGATGACCCAACGCTCTGGCTCGGCCAATACCATGTCCAGTTCGCGCTTCTGACCACACCACCAAGTCGGTACACAGGGCAGCTTCAACTCTTCACCCAACAAATGCCTACAAATGCCAGGCATGAACGGATGAAGTGCTGGAGTGGTGATGATTCCAGTGCCAAGGCCATTGGCGACTGAGACATTGCCGCTCCTCCATGACTCCAGCAGTCCTGGAACGCCCATGGTGGCATCTCCACTGAGTTCCAATGGATCGCAACGCGAGTCATCAAGCCGCCGGACAAGCACATCGACGCGACGAAGCCCTTCAAGCGTCTTTAGGTGAACTCTACGATCCCGGACCGTTAAATCCGCGCTCTCCACCAAAGGAAACCCGAGGTATCGCGCCTTGAACGCATGCTCAAAATAGGTGTCGTCATTGGGACCAGGGGTGAGCATAACAATCGAAGCATTACCTCGCCTTCCTGGGGCCAATGAGCGCAAGGTCTCGCGTTCCGTCTCAAAATATTCTGCCAAGCGCTGAACACGTGAGGCGTTAAACTCCTCAGCAAACACGTTGGCCATGATAATACGATTCTCCAAGGTATAACCCTGGCCGAATGGCACCTGAGTGCGATCAGCGAGCACACGCCAGCGTCCCTGGTCTCTGACGAGATCACAGCCCATTAGATGCACGAATCTACCATCTGCCGGTGCGACCCCAACTACTGGCCGCAGAAAGGATGGATTTGCTCCGATCAGTGCAGGAGGAATCCAGCCCTCTTTCACTAGCGTCTGAGGGCCGTAGAGATCGTGCAGAATCAGATCCAGGAGTCTTGCACGCTGATCGATGCCTTCCGCAACCTGACGCGCTTCCTCCGCAGCGACGATAAAGGGAATGAGATCCAACGACCATGGCCGACTCGTGCCAAGCGCATCGTCATACACGTTGTAGATCACTCCGTGGTCACGGAGCAGATTTTGGATCGAATCCAGTCTGCTCTGCAAATCTGGCGCAGAACATTGGCTGAGAAAGCTGCCGAAAGTCCTCCAGTGCGGACGCAAATCGCCGCTAGGCAACATCATCTCATCAAAGACACCAGCCTTGGGCTTGTAGCCAAGTATGTTCGCAGGCGTTGGCAAAGATGAAATCGAGGAATGCTGGGTGGCGGTGGATTCCATGTGAGGGCATCACATTGGCAGGACTTGGGGATTTCGCTCCCGATTTCCTATACTTTGCGCAAGTCGAGCGTCATGGGGAACTCTGGACTTCGGACGGGGTCTCCAGGCGTGAGCGAACCTTGAGAGTGGCCGTAGGGGAAGAAGCGAGCGAGGCGACGGCTTTCCGCTTCATACGCATTCACAGGGAAGGTGTCGTAGTTTCTGCCACCAGGGTGAGCCACGTGATAGGTACATCCACCAAGGCTGCGGTTATTCCACGAGTCTACCACATCAAAGACGAGTGGTGAGTGGACTCCGATCGTTGGTTGTAGACAACTGGGTGGCTGCCAAGCTCGGTAGCGCACGCCGGCAACAAACTGGCCATGCGTGCCAGTGGGATGCAGCGGAATAGGCACACCATTACAAGTCACGACGTAACGGCCATCAATGAGGCCTTCCGTTCTCACTTGCAGACGTTCAAGCGAGCTGTCCACATGGCGAACCGTGCCTCCCGCAGCACCTTCCTCTCCGAGGACATGCCAGGGCTCCAGTGCGTGCCTAAGTTCCAGATGAATGTTACGCTGTGTCACACCACCTACTCTTGGGAACCGGAACTCCATGTGCGGAGCAAACCACTCAGCTTTCAGCGGGTAACCCGCTTCGTTCATGTCTTCAAGGACGTCCAAAAAGTCATCCCAGACAAAGTGCGGCAGCATAAAGCGATCATGCAATTGCGTACCCCAGCGAATGAGATTGCATTGATAAGGCTTATTCCAGAATCGCGCGATTGCTGCACGCAACAGCAAGTGCTGAGCGAGACTCATGCGAGAATGCGGTGGCATCTCAAACGATCTCAACTCCACAAGCCCCAGTCGCCCTGTGCTGCTATCGGGATCAAACAGCTTATCGATGCAAAACTCAGTGCGATGGGTATTGCCAGTGGCATCGATAAGTAGATTGCGGAAGAGGCGATCCACCAGCCAAGGGGGAACCTGGGCATAATCAGGCACCTGCTTGAAGGCTAGTTCGAGCTCAAAGAGTTGATCATGTCGGGCTTCGTCTACACGCGGATGCTGGCTCGTAGGGCCGATGAACAGACCGCTGAACAAAAAGCTGAGCGAGGGGTGATTGTGCCAAAAGCCTAGTAACGACTTCAGCAAATCCGGGCGCCTCAACAATGGCGAATCCGCTGGCCTGCTGCCGCCAAAGACGATGTGATTGCCGCCACCGGTGCCCGTATGGCGTCCGTCGACCATGAACTTTTCTGTGCCAAGGCGAGACTGACGAGCTTCCTCATAGAGAGTGGTGGTATTGAACTCCAGCTCTTCCCAAGAATGGGCAGGTTGAAGGTTCACTTCGATCACACCGGGATCTGGTGTGATCTTGAACACGTTCACCCGTGGATCAAATGGGGGCGGCGTGCCTTCGATGATGACTGGCAACTTCAAGACGTGAGCCGTGTCTTCAATGGCTGCGATCAATTCAATGAAGTCTTCCATGCTAGCCACTGGCGGCATGAAGATGTGCAAGCGCCCATGTCTTGCCTCAATGCACAAAGCCGTTCGGGTGAGCCAAGCGGCCGACTGTTGCTGATTGGGCTTGGATATACTCATCGGAGGAGGCGATTCTGGCCTCTTCAGTGGCTTGCCTTGACCTGCAAACAGCCCCTCGGGAAGATCAGCGGTCAACCGCTGCGATTCCGGCAGTGAGCGAAACCAGTCGCCAATAGTTTGGAGTTGTTGCCTACGATGGAGTGGCTCCTTGGGCAGCGGCGGATGATCCTGCATAGGATCGGGTGGGTGAATCCAAGGAAAGTCTTTGTCACTCACCCATGGCAAGGAATCCAAGGGCAAACGGAAGCCCATGGGCGAGTCGCCAGGGATGAGATACATGCGTTCATCGCGCATGAACCACGGTCCACTGCTCCAAGCCAATTGGTTCCCAGACCAAACTCGACTCAACGGCAAAGCGTAACCAACAACGTAGTCCAGTCCTTGTGTGAAGACCTTGGCTAGGCGCGCACGCTCATATGGGTCTTTCAGATTGGATTCAAAGGGATCGACGTTGGTGGGTAGACGCCGTTCTTTCCAAAGATAGTAAAAGGCATCTTCAAACCCTGGAACCAGCCACTTTGCTTCCACTCCTAGGGCTGTTGACAGTGTCACGCCAAACAACTGCGCATCTTCTGAAGTGTGCCCGAGATCAAGCCGCTCATCAGCGATGAGGTCATCGTTTTTCCAAATGGGAATACCATCCTTGCGCCAATAACAAGCAAGTGCCCACCTTGGAAGTTGCTCGCCGGGATACCACTTGCCCTGCCCATAGAACCTTAGCCCACCAGGAGCGAACTTATGTTTCAAACGAAGCATAAGCTCTCCCGAGAGCAGTCGTTTGGTTGGCCCCATGGCGGCGTGGTTCCACTCTTCACCATCCATGTCGTCAATGGAGACAAACGTTGGCTCGCCGCCCATGGTCAGCCGCACATCGCCCGCTTTCAGTTCATCGTCAATCTTGTGCCCGAGTTGATTGATCTCCTCCCACTGCTCTTCTGTGTAAGGCTTGGTCACCCTGGGCGATTCGTGGATGCGGGTGATCTTCATGTCGAAGTCAAACTCCACTTCACACTTGTCCACCGCACCCGTGATGGGGGCAGCACTTTGTGGATCAGGCGTAGCAGCCAGAGGCAGATGACCTTCACCAGCGAGCAGGCCAGACGTTGGATCAAGGCCAATCCATCCCGCGCCAGGTAGATAAACCTCGCACCACGCATGAAGGTCAGTGAAGTCGACTTCAGCTCCACTCGGTCCATCCAGACTTTTCACATCTGGTTTCAATTGGATGAGATACCCACTCACAAATCGAGCAGCTAGACCCAAGTGCCTGAGAAGTTGGCACAACAACCATGCCGAATCACGGCAAGAGCCACTGCCAAGTTCCAGCGTTTCCTCGGGAGTCTGTACCCCTGGCTCCATCCTCACTAGGTAGCGAATGTCTTCCCATAGTGCTTGGTTGATACCGACAAGAAAATCGATCGTTCGCGGCCCACCATTGCCGCCACTGAGTAAGCGCGATTTGATTCCACGGAGATACTCCCCTACCCGATGGGTGATGGGCAGCTTTCGATGATATGGTTCCAACTCGTGAGCGAGCACCGGATCATACCGGAAAGGAAAATGCTCTGCCTGGGGCTCAAGAAAGAAGTCAAAAGGGTTAAACACCGCCATTTCGGCCACGAGGTCCACCTCCACACAGAACTCCCGGGTCTTCTCGGGGAAACTGAGCCTAGCGAGGTAGTTGGACTGGGGATCTTGCTGCCAGTTGATGAAATGAGTCTCGGGAGCGACTCGGAGCGAGTAGCTCAGCACTTTTGTGCGGCAATGTGGGGCGGGACGGAGGCGCACCACCTGCGGACCAAGCGAAATGAGCCGGTCATACTTGTAGCGAGTGACGTGGTGAAGGGCGACATGGATGGACATGCTATGGGGGATTGCCACACGGGGTTGGAGCGGAGGCTGGCACTATCTAAGCAGGGGGTGTGCCAGGACAAGGAAAGCCTCAAAACTGCTTGAATCCATAACGCCAACACGCTTGAAAGTCCGGCCCAAGCCAGACATGCCCACTCGCACCGTTTTTATTTCAGCCCTGCTCATCGCACTGGGATATGCGCTGTTCACGGATCGAGTTTGGGAGGATTACCTCATTACTTACAAAAGCAGCAAGAACCTAGTGCAGGGGCATGGGCTTGTTTTTCATCCAGGGGAGAAGGTCCACACGTTCACTTCACCCCTGGGAGTTCTGTTACCTGCCGCCTGCCTCGTGATTGCCCCAGGTGGCGCGGATGACGTGGCTCTCTGGGTGTTCCGCCTCCTCAGTGCCTCAGCCTTTGCTGGTGCGGTCGCGCTGATGTTTCGTCTTGGCACGGCGGCGGGTTATGGGTCTGCCAGTCTGCTCGCGTTGGCATGCATGACGGATGCTAAGAGCGTGGACTTCTCCATCAATGGAATGGAGACTGGCTTCCTGCTGTTCTTTCTCGCCTACATGCTTTGGTCTCTGCTGAAGTCAGAGCAAAAGTCGTGGCTTCATCTCGGAATCGCATGGGGCGGTCTCATGTGGACTCGCCCGGACGGAGTCATCTACATCGCAGTGCTCGTCCTCTCGACATTCCTATTCAGTAAGCACAGTGGTCGATCTCCGGTAGCATGGTTTCGTCTTTTTCTACAAGCAGGTGCCGTCTGCACTGTGATTTATCTCCCTTGGTTCATCACTGCGTGGGTGTACTACGGCACTCCAGTGCCACACACCATCACGGCGAAAGCCAATGCAGTGGGTTCGCTTGATTTTTGGGGTGTGGTGCTGACCTGGCTGCGGGTTCAAACATCCATCTTGATGCCCACGACCGCGTCAGAGGCACTTTTTATGCCCTCGGCCAATTTTCTTGGCGGTTGGCCATCATGGCTGCCTCGCGTCTCCGCATCTTTGAGTTGGATCGCGGCCGTAGCTTGGGTTTGGAGAGGTTTCGGATGGCAAATGCGGGCACTCTCCTTCTGTCTCGGGCTGCTTTTGACTTACTTGACCTATTTTGCCGGCCAAGCCCCCGCCAGTTGGTATCTCCCTGGGCCCACGCTGATCGCGCTCTTCATTCTGTCGGGCATGTTAGGCCAACTACGTTACGTCTCTCCACGACTCACGATGACTTTGACCGCGATGTTGTTGGGACTTGGCACCTGGATGCTCATTGAGGTTGCAGCGCTGAGTAAGGTCGAGCAAAAACTCGTCGATGAGGGAAACCGGAAGGTCATTGGCGAGTGGTTGAGAGATAATGCAACTCCAGGTGACACAATGTTCATGGAGTGCCTTGGTTACCTCGGCTACTACTCAGGCCTCAAGACCTATGACTTTCCCGGTATGTCATCGCCAGAGGTCGTAGCTGCTTCTCGCAAACGAAAGACCATCGTCTGGGATGCTCTCATTCAAGAACTCAGGCCTACGTGGCTCGTTTTGAGGCCAATCGAAGCCGACCGAATCATCCGAAGCACTCCTCAGATTCTCACCCGCGACTATGAAGAGATCAGAGTCTTTGATGTGAGCGATCAAGTGCAAAAGCTCAACGTTTACGGCCAAGGTCTGCTGGCATTTGACTCCACGTTCATTATCTTTAGGAGGGTCGCACCATGAACCGACTGCTGGTCCCCTTCTCCGCGGTTGCTATTCTCTGCGTCATCTGGTGGAGAACAACCTCAGGCACATGGCGGTTGGACAGAGTCGCCCAGTCTTTCGCATTCAGTCACTTTCACATGGGCCACTACCGCCTGGCCACGGGTTCACCAGAAGGTGCAGAAGCGAGTCTACGCTTGGCCATACAAGCCGCACCCAAGTCTTATGCCGCACTCTCACAACTCGGCTTGTCACTCATGCGCCAGGGCAGATTCGACGAGGCGACACAATGCTTCCGGGATTCATTGGTCCTTGAGCCTGCCCAAGCAGAACCGCACGTCGAACTGGCCAACATAGACCTTCAAAAGAACGACAGCGCTTCGGCCATCCAGCACTACCGTGCGGCACTTCAAGTGGAGCCTAATGAGATCTCAGCTTTGAACAATCTGGCTTGGCTTTTGGCCACGACACCGCGTTCGTCAAAAGAAGAAGGCAATGAATCGGTGAAGCTGGCTAAGAATGCTCTTCAGCAAGCACCGGACGAGCCGCTGGTCCTGCTACAGACACTCGCTGCGGCTTATGCTGCTAGCGGTGATTTCTCGAATGCCATTGCCACGGCGGAAAAAGCTCTGGCGAAAGCGACCAACGAAGCCAATCAGCAACTTGTGAACACACTTGCGCTGCATTTGGAACGCTATCGTTCCGGCCAAGACCTTCGAGGCAACTAGTTTTGGCTTTTTGCCAAAACGTGCAACGCCGCCGATGCGGTCGCGATCACTCCAGCACGAATCGTGGGCTCCGGCACTGGTTTGAAAAATGGAGAATGCAATGAGGGCAAAGTCCTGCCCTCCAATTTTGCCTTCTCCACTTCTTCTGGAGGCTGCGTGCCCAACCAAAACATGCAGATCGGCACTTTCTCTTTGGTAATGCCGAACTCCGAAAAATCTTCAGCCCCCATGGACGGCTCTCTGGGGATCACATTGCCCTTTCCTAGTGACTGCTCGATGGCGCTAGCCACCACTTTCGCAAACTCAGGCGGGTTGTAGAGCGCGTTAGCTGTCTCTTCTGAAACTTTGACGTCAGGCATCTTGCTGTCGGGCATCCCGTAGGCCTCAGCTTGATGGCGAACGATGCGCTTGATGCTCTCAATCAACCTGATGCGCGTAGCCTTCTCGTAACTGCGCAACGTGAGCTGTAGCTTCACCTCATCTGGGATGATGTTATGCTTGGTGCCCCCATGAATGCTGCCCACAGTGACCACAGCAGGGTCACCCGGCCTCGTTTCGCGACTAACGATGGTTTGCAGGGCCATGACAATGCTTGCCGCAAGCACCACCGGATCTTTCGCCAGATGAGGCATGGAACCATGGCCTCCAAGTCCACGAACAGTGATGTCAACGCTGTCTACGTTTGCTAGAGCAAAGCCTTCTACGATTCCAACGGTGCCGTGGGCCATGTCCGCTGAGCAATGAAGGGCAATGGCACGATCTGGTTTCGGAAACTTCTCAAACAGGCCTGCCCGAAGCATCAACCGCGCTCCCATGACTTTCTCTTCAGCAGGTTGGCCTATCATCACAAGCGTTCCCGCCCATTCGCTCTTCAAGGAAGACATCACCTTCGCCGTTCCAATGAAACTGGCCATGTGCACGTCATGTCCGCAGGCATGCATGACTGGCACCTCCAGGCCAGACAAGTCCTTAACGATGCACTTGCTCGCGTAAGGCAGTCCGGTTTGCTCTTTGACCGGAAGTGCATCGAGATCAGTCCGGACGAGCAGCGTGGGCCCCGCGCCGTTCTTCAATACACCCACCACTCCGTGTCCACCGAAGCCCGATGTGACCTCAAATCCTGCTGCCTTCAGCTGTTCAGCAACGCGGGTGGCAGTTTCCTTTTCCTGGAGAGACAGCTCTGGGTTTGCATGCAGTTCTTTGTAAAGCGCCACCAAACTCGGAAGCACTTTCTCTACATCATTCTTCAAATCTGCGCCCGAAGCCCCGACAACCGCGGCTAAGAAAGCTAAGACGATCTTGCCGGATGTCATGGGAATGCGGAATGCAGGTTATTTGACTTTGCCGTGAAATCCCGCCTCGTTCATCGCGGGCAGAACGGCTTCCTTGTCAAACTCACCCTCAATGACGAACTCCTCCTTGCGGGGATAGATGTTGTGGGTCTTGACACCGGGAATCGCTCTCATGGCTCCGGCCAATGTCGTCGCGCAACGTTGGCAGCAAAGATGCACTCCACTTATTTTGGCGGACTTGACCATCTTTGCAGGCTTGGAACTCTTCTTTGCCTCTGACGACGAGGATGCCGATGCGGCTTCGGCCTTGCCGTAGAATCCGCCGTCCATCAGCGCCTCAATGATTTTTTTGCTCTCGGTCTTGCCCTTAGCTTGGACGATGATTCCACCGTTGCCAGCCTTCATGAACTTGTTGCCGGTGCCATTGATGATCTTCTCAATGCCTTTAGTGCAGCTTTCGCAGCAGTTATGAACACCGGAAATGGTGAGCTCGACATCCGCGCGAGCGAACGAAGCGATGGAGAAAAGAACAGCGACAGTAAAGAAAGATGCGAGCCTCATCATCCCAGCATGACGAGCAATCGACAAAAAATCAAGCTGCAGCTCGCTCTGATCGCTTTCTCACGATTGGTCCGCGTTCTCCCTTCACGACTGCCTCGGTGATGGTGACACTCTTGACGTCGTTACGGCTTGGCACGTCAAACATCACGTCCAGCATCAGTTTCTCAAACACACTCCGCAATCCACGGGCGCCCGTGCCACGCTGAATCGCTTGCTTGGCAAGAGCATTGAGCGCGTCCTTGTTGACGATCAACTCGACGTTCTCCATGCCCAAAAGGCGGGAATATTGCTTCACGAGTGCGTTCTTTGGTTCAGTGAGCACACGAATGAGTTCAGCTTCACTCAATTGATCCATTTGGCACTCAACCGTGAGTCGACCAATGAACTCCGGGATGAGTCCAAATGAAATCAGATCTCCTGGCTCAAGCTCCAGTTGTTGATTCTTAGCCGGAGTTTCGGCAGCGGGAGCTACGTTGTCGATGAGGCTATTGAACCCAAGTTCCTTTTTGCCCCGACGGCGCTCAATGATCTTGTCCAGGCCCACAAACGCACCACCGCAGATAAACAGGATGTTCTCCGTGTTGACCTGAATGTATTCCTGATGTGGATGCTTGCGTCCTCCTTGCGGAGGAACGTTGCAAACGGTGCCCTCCAAGATTTTTAGCAGCGCTTGTTGCACGCCCTCACCCGAGACATCGCGAGTGATTGAGACATTGTCGGTTTTGCGCCCGATTTTGTCGATCTCATCAATATAGATGATGCCAATCTCAGCACGAGCGACATCGAAGTCCGCTGCCTGCAACAGACGAAGGATAATGTTCTCCACATCCTCACCCACGTATCCGGCCTCAGTCAGAGTAGTAGCGTCCGCGATGGAGAAAGGCACATTTAGGACCTTCGCCAAGGTTTTGGCCAGCAGCGTCTTGCCGCAGCCAGTGGGACCGAGCAGCAGTACGTTACTTTTTTCGATCTGCACCTCGCCAGGATCATTCATGGGTGTGGCACGCCGCACTTTCTCGACAGGCTGCTGGCTATGAAGAATGCGCTTGTAGTGATTGTGAACTGCAACACTTAGAATCTTTTTCGCCCGCATCTGCCCGATCACGTGCTGATCAAGCTGAGCCATGATGTCGGATGGCTTCGGCACCACCAATGGCGGACGGTCAGATGGTTCATGGGTAGCCTCGCGGTCAAGGATGCCTTTGCAAACTCCGATGCAATTGTCACAAATGTAGACCCCAGGACCAGCAATGAGTTTGCGGACTTCAGAGTGACTCTTACCGCAAAATGAGCAGATGGTGAGATTGGACGCGCGGGCCATGTGAGGGGTGTTTAGATGAGAGAACCGGAAGCAGGATATCTTCCAACGCTGCTACACTAGCCCCAACGGTGCCGTACGTCGAGATGAAGCAAGAATCGCCGAGATATTGTCGATTCCTGGTCGGCCCGAACTGCCGCCCATCAAAAAAAACGTTTGCACTAACAGCCAAGACTCGCACAGTTCAGCTCGTCACCGGTTTCCGGTGTTCACCGCTGGTGCCGCGTTCGGCATGTCCAGCCAAGGTTTCCCACGCCGCTCGTAGAGGAGCGGGTCCGCTGACTGAAACTGTACTGGTGCAATTGTGGTCGTCCCCCTTGCCTTCCCCTAGGCTTTTCCGTTTTTATTTCATCTCCTTAAACATGGCAGGACATAACAAGTGGTCCAAGGTCAAGCACATCAAGGCCGTCGTCGATGCAAAGCGCGGCAAGGTGTTCTCCAAGCTAGCTAAAGAAATATCCCTCGCCGCCAAACACGGCGGAGGGAATCCAGACACCAATGCCCGGTTGCGGACTGCCATCTTGGCTGCACGCGCACAAAATGTACCCAATGACAACATTGAGCGCGCCATCAAAAAAGGCACTGGCGAGCTCGGAGGCGCGGCCATCGAAGAGATTGTCTACGAGGCATACGCTCCAGGCGGCACCGCGCTCATGATTGAGGTCGTTACAGACAATCGTAACCGTGCAGCCGCAGATATCCGATCCCTATTGATCAAAAACAACGGCACATTTGCCGATGCAGGTTCGGTCGCTTACATGTTTCAACGCAGAGGTGAGATCCGCGTCAATGGAGCCGGGCTTTCGGAGGATCAAATCACCGAACTGGCACTTGAAGCAGGTGCCGACGATTTCGTGCAGGAAGGTGACGAGTGGGTTCTCTACACCGCCACTGATCAGCTATTTGCTGTTGGAAGTGTTCTTCGTGAGAAAGGTGTCACACCTACTTCCCAAAAGCTTATTTACCAACCTGGAAACACCATTACCATTTCAGACCCGGAGATCGCACGCAAGGTCACCAGCTTATTCGATGTGCTGGATGACTACGATGACTCTCAAAACGTCTACGCCAACTTTGACCTCACTGACGAAGCCGCTGCCTCCCTCGAGTAACGCGCATTCGTTCAACCCCTAGACTTTACTTTCAATGACCGAGCCAAAAGCGACTCCTGCTGGAGCAAAAAAGAAGACTGCTGCAAAGCAGGCCACCAAAGCGGCCAAAAAGCCCAAGGATGATCCAACTCCCGTGGCTGAAGTCGCAGAGGCTCCTGCTCCTGAAGTAGCGAAACCTGCTCCCGCAGCGAAAACGGCAAAAAAAGCGGCCGCCAAGAAAGCTGCTCCCAAAGCGAAGAAGACAAAAAGTGCGGAGCCAACGGAACAAGCATCCGTAGAAACTTCTCAACAGGCACCTGAAGCAGTGGCTCCACCTGTAGCTGCAATCCCTGAGCCACCCCCGATTCCCGAGCCTCCTCCTATCCCTGATTTTCTTCCAAGCGTCGAGGACATAGCTCCAGTGGTCGAAACTGCTGTTCCAGAGGCTTCCGCACCTGCTGGCGAAGATGCTGCTGATGCAAATAGTCCGAAGGGCAAGCTCAGTCGTCGTCAGCGTTGGAAGGAAAAACTTCGTCAGCGCTATCTCGCCCGTCAGGCAGCGAGAGAAGCCTCAGCAGGTGGCGTGGAGACTGCATCGATTGAAAGTGCAGACGTTGGTCGCGCTCCATCCGAGCTTCTCGGTCCGCCAGAAGTCGTGGAAGGCATCCTTGAGCTTACCCCTAAGGGCTACGGCTTCCTCCGTCTCCGTGAGAAGCTCTACGCACCGCTCGCGACTGACTGCTGGGTATCCGGTGATCTCATTCGCAAACACGGCCTGCGTGAGGGCATGTGCCTCTCTGGCACGCAGCAGGCTGGCCAGCGCGGACCTCAACTCACCGAGCTTGCTACTGTGAATGGACGCAAGCCAGAGGAGCTTCGTGATCTGCCATTGTTTGAGGAACTAAGAGCTACGAACCCCAACAAGCGTTACCAGCTGGAGACAACTCAGGAGCGCATGACCACTCGTGTCATTGACATGATGACACCCGTTGGCCGTGGCCAGCGAGGATTGATCGTTGCACCACCACGTGCAGGGAAGACCACGCTGCTTCAGCACATCGCAGAAGCCATTACGCAAAACTATCCACAGGTGCATCTCATGCTGCTGCTAGTGGATGAGCGCCCAGAGGAAGTCACAGAGTTTCGCCGCGTGCTACAAAACGCAGAGATCTATGCTTCCAGCAATGATCAGGACGTGAAGAGCCATACCCGCATCGCCCAGTTCGCCATTGAGCGCGCCAAGCGCCTTGTGGAGATGGGCGATCACGTCTTCATCCTCATGGACTCCATTACTCGTCTCGCCAGGGCATTCAACAACGCCCAAAAAGGCGGTGCTACGATGTCTGGAGGCATGGGCGTGGGTGCCATGGAGATTCCACGTCGATTGTTTGCCGCAGCGCGGAACACGAAGACCGCCGGTTCACTCACGGTGCTTGCCACTGCACTGATCGAGACCGGATCCAAGATGGATGACCTCATCTTCCAGGAGTTCAAGGGCACGGGAAACATGGAACTGGTGCTCGATCGCAAGATCGCCGAGCAATATGTCTATCCTGCCGTGAACATCTTCAAATCAGGCACCCGCCGCGAGGAACTTCTCCTCCAAGGCTTCCAGATTGAGAAGATCCACTTCCTGAGGCGCGGACTCGCGGGTCACAAGCCCATCGAGGCGATTCAGCGTGTGCTTTCGCTGTTGGAGAAGTATCCTACCAACTCCCAGATGCTCGTCGAACTCGTCGGCAAGGGCGGCGTCATCTAACGATCCCAGGGATCCTGCCCTCCATTTTCATCACGCAAGCGCCCTTGCGGGGAGTCCATCTCTCCGACACCTTGTCCCATGCGCATTCTTAAACGCACTGCGATTGTCGTAGCCGTCCTCCTCGTCGTTCTGGTGGCTGGCGGTGGTATTTTCCTTGGTCGAGTTGTCACCAAAGAGCGAGTCGTGGCCGAGTTGGAGAAAGCATTCCCCTGCAAGGCCGAAGTGGGAGCCGTGAGTGCATCGGTCTTTGCTCTGCCGGCCACGGTCACCGTCAGTCAACTCAAGCTCAGCCCTCTCAACCCTGAGCAAAGCAAAGCGGGCCTCAGCATTGAGCAGGTAAGTTTGAAGATTCACCTGCTGGACCTCCTCTTCCGCCGCGTTCACGTGAATCAACTCTTAATCTCCGGTGTCTTCATCCGTGACGAGATCAGCAAAGAGTCCAACAGCGACTTCTCCGAGATGCTGGGCCAATCTCCACCGCTAGCTGCGGCTCCTGTTCCAGATGCGCCAACAGTGGCCACTGCCCCTCAGCCTCCTGTTGCCCCGCCCAACGACACGGCGACTCCTACAGATGAGGCCACCCCACCGGAACCGTCAGAAGACACTCCGCCAGCCATTGCTATCGACGAACTGCTGGTGGAGAAACTCGGACTCCACATCAACGACCGGAAAAATCAAAAGCGCATCGACCTTGAGGACATCCGCTTCCGCCTGTTCGGTGTCGACATCGACCGCAGCAACCTTGCCGCGCATAACAAGTGCAGCGTGGAGCTTGCGGGGAATGCCCATATCCAGGACCGCATCGACCGCGAGTGGGTAGAGACCATCAAGGCACCCTTCAGCGCCACGGGCACCGTAGCACCGTTTGATCCAGCAACGGGCGAGCCTGCACCAGACGGAAGTTTGGTCCTCACCATCCCAAAAGGAGCTCAACTTGATGGCGTCCGCACCGTTGGTGACTTAGCCGCGAAAGGCGACAGTGGCCTGGGCAAGGTGAAGGACTTTTTAGGCATTGATCTCGCAAAAGTTCCCGTCGGTGGAGTGCTAGAGCAGGACTTGAAGGCAAACCTTCGTCTGCGCAAAAGCCACCTTCAGTGGGAGGAAGACACCCACATGAGTTTCCCCAACTACCGCTTCACCATGACGAAGGGAAGCTGGCTGGACAACGAGATTGAGAATAGCCGTCAAGAGATCGTCTGCCGCCCATCTGCCGACATGTCCAAGCAGCTCCTTGATGGAATAAGTCAGCGCCTCGGCAAAGACCTAGCCAGTGGCGTGCAGAAGGTCTTTGACGGTGGTGATGGCCAGCTTGCCGTGCGCATCATTCTCACCGGACCTCCCTCCAAGCCCAGTGCAGCCATCCCGCCAGAAACCCTCTCCAAGCTCTTCGAGCTCATGAGCGGCGGGCTCTTGCAAAGCATCCTCGGCGGCGGGAAGAAGTGATCCCGCTGCTCAAGCGGTATGCTGATCCTGCAAATACGTCTGGCCTTTGTACATCCGCATGACGGGCAGGAACAGGATGGCACCCACGGTCATGCACTTCACGAAGAACCAGTAGTAGCCAGCCCCTGAGAGCGTCACGGTGCCGTCTTCGGACTGGATCATGGTATTCACCACGGCAACAAATACGTTGCCTAACGTCACACTGCAAAAGTAGAGCCCCATGACGAAAGACTTGAGCCGCTTGGGCGCTTGCGAATACGAAAACTCCAGTCCCGTGATGGAGATCATGATCTCCGCTGCGGTGATCAGTGCATACGCCAGCACCTGCCACCAAATACTAGGCTTCTCCCCAGCAGCCAGCCACTGCTCCACCCATGCGGGAATCACGAACGACGTGCAGGCAATGAACAGCCCTATGGCGATCCGACGTAGTGGCGTTGTCTCGAAGAACCGATTCGCAAACGGATACACCACGTAACTGAACAGCGGGATGAACACCAGAATGAGCAGAGCATTCACACTCTGCAGCATGTCCGGCTGCACATCGAAACCAAACATCTTGCAGTTCATCCGTGTAGCCTGTTCCACCCAGCGGCTCTGCGTCTGGTCAAACAGCGCCCAAAACAACGCAATGAAGCAATAAACCACGGCTAGCCCAACCAGTGACCTCAAGAACGTTGGGTCTAACAGCTCCTTCAGGAACAACTCCCGCTGTGGCGGCACGTGGGCAAACTTGTAACGACCCATCCAGAAAGCCAGCGTTGCCACCCCCATCAAAATCCCCGGCACTCCAAAGGCCCAATGCGGTCCGTAGTTCACTCGCAGCCATGGCGTGATGATCATGGAAAAGAAGGAGCCCAGGTTGATGCTGAAGTAGAACCAATTGTAGGCCCGCTGCAGCAAGTGCGAGTTGGACGCACCAAATTGATCGCCCAAATGAGACGAGACGCACGGTTTGATGCCACCCGCACCGGCCGCGATGAGCGCCAAGCCCCACATCAGCCCTTCCCGGCTAGCATCTACCGCCAGCACTCCGTGACCCACGCAATACAGCAGCGAGAGCAGAATGATCGTCTTGTACTTTCCCCAAAACAGGTCCGCTATCAGAGCCCCTATCAGCGGCGTGAGGTAAACCGCTGCATTAAACGTGTGAATCCACGCAGACGCCTGCTCCGTCGTCATCAAGTCAGGCTCGCCAGACCGCGTGGCTAGCTGTTTCGTCATATACAGCATCAGGATCGCCTTCATCCCGTAGAAGCTGAACCGCTCGGCAAACTCGTTGACGACGATGTTGGAGATACCCGGAGGCAGTCCCGGAGTCGCCAGGGGCGCGGTGCGATACGGTGTAGACATCGGCCCTTGTTGTAGCCAGTCCGTCACAGGACGCAAGATCACCTTCAGCCTCATCCGACCCGCTTCCGCTCCACTTCACCCGTAGATGTCCACCCATCCCCACGTTCCCCAGCCATCCCCACGTTCCCCAGCCATGCCCTGCCCTACCCTTTCTAAACTCCCTTCTCTTGCCTGCCTCGCCCTTCTCACCCTTGCCTCACTGCTGCACGCTGCCGAGCCCATCCTCAAAGACGACTTCTCAGACGCCCAAATGAAAGGACGCCGTGCCGCTCGCGGTCCTTGGCAGTTCAAGGACGGCATGGCCACCTGCACTCAAGACGACGAGCTCTACAAGAAGCACAAAGACCACGGCCCCATCATCTTCTACGACCTTCCGTTCACAGACGCCACTTTGAAGCTCTCTTTCAAAGCAGAGCCCGGCTGCAAAAGCGTCGTCTTCACGGCCAACGGAGAAGGCGGCCACATCTTCCGCTTCGTCAGCAGCGAGCGCGGCACCACCATCCGCGCCTACCCCAAGGCCAATGCAGACCACGCCTCGGTCGAGCTCGCTCGTGGCCCCGCCTTGAAGTTAGGCGAGTGGATCGACGTCTCCGTTCACCTTCAAGGGGGCAAAGCTACCGTCAAGATCGGCACCGACTTTGAGAAAGTCGTCGAGCATCCGGATCTCGCTTCAGCCAAAACCAACTTCAGCATCGGCTACGCCTTCTCCACCTTCAGCGTGCGCGGAGTAGAAGTGACGAAATGACATCTCTGGCCCTCACCTCAGCGCCAGGACACGATGTCATCCTTCGTGAACAAGCGCTTGTCCGGCCCTGAGCTCATAGCCGCAGACCGGCCAAACAACTCATCCGCAGCACGCGATGAAATAGCCTCGTGGGAGTTCTTTTTGTCCGGATTAGGAACGCGTTCATTGTAGGACGCATCCACCACTAGGTAGTAAGGCTGTCCCCATGGGTCCATATAGCCATAGCTGCCCGTATTGCCCACTAGGCCACCCGCACCGTTAGATCCAGGCTTTGGCGAGATGTAGACCGTCTCACTCGCATTTAATCCATAGCGATTTTCCCCCAATAGCACCGCCAGCACTGGAGAGCCTTCATGCAGCGGAAAGGGCTCCTCAGACTGAAAGCCCGGCGGCACCGGCACTCGACTGCGCTCCATCGTGAACATAGAGATACCCACCACGAGGTCCTTCAGGTCCGTAGCCACTTTAGCGGCCCGCGTTCGGATCAGCACCGTTTGGATGGCGCTGTTAGTCATGGCAGCGAGAAGGCTAATGATCGAGACCACCACAAGGATCTCAATCAAGGTATACCCCGGCCGCCGAGAAGAATGAGTTGGCGTTTTCATCGGTAAAATGTGGCGGTTTTTGCCACATTTCCGATTCTGCCCGATATTAAGAGTAACTGTCAATCCAAAAACCAAACCGCCCACTTCTCCCATCACCAGTCCTCATAGAGATCCCAGTTGGAGGGGAGGCGGAGGCCGATTTCAGCGGCTTCTTTGTTGGCTTCGTCAAGCCGGCGTTGCCGCCAGGTGTTGTAGCGGGCGAGTTGATCTTGATTGAGAAGGCCGCGTATGGCGGTCTCACGATCTCTGCCGGTTGGCACCTTCCTGACGTCGGTGCCGAGCCCGTCCATCTTCATCCTGGCATCGTATTCAGGGGAACTGCGGGCCATGATGGCAAAGACTTGATCTTCCTGGGCGGGGGTAAGTTGCACGACGTCGTTGAGGCGGTCCACTCGGGAGTTGGCCATGGACTCGATCCTTGTAGCTTTCTCTCGGAGGCGATCATTGATGAACTTGTCCCGTGTAGGCCCGGTGAGGGTGCGCTCCATGAACTCATCCAGACCGGCTTCGGGCTTGCGATACTTGGAAGCGTTCACGAAGTCGGCAAAGGTACTGTTGTTGGAGTAGACGATCTGCCGGAAGGTCTCGGCATCTTGGATGGAGCGCTCGGCGAGCCATTCTTTGAGCGCTTCTTGCTTGGCTGGACTCAATTGATAGGCCTCGCCCATGTGCGTGGCAATCCGTGCGTGCTCACGGCGCTCATCTCGCCGCCGCATGTTATCGAACAGAGGTGAGAGATCGCGCAGGACGGGGCGGAAGTGAGCGAACACCCGATCCATATCGACTGGGCGGCCTGCTTTGAGGTCAGCAAAGATTTGTGCCGCAGCCGCACGGGAGCGGTCTTCCACGGTGGGCTCTTGCTTAACGACCTGGGACTGCAGCTTGGTGATCTGTGTTTTGGCCTGCACGAGATTGCGCTCTGCCACGGCGAGCTTCTCCTCAGCGCTGCCAGGTGGAAGAGGGGCCGAGTCGTGAAATAGCGATGCTCCTATGCCTCCGGCTACCAAACCGAGTGCCAGCAAGAGAACAGACCTCACGTGAGAGTTCATGGTGCGAACGTGCCCGTGTGTGGTGGGAATGCAAGACAGTGGTGCGTGGGATTCTTCTTCCGCCACTGAGCCTTATCATGTATGGATGACGCGATGCCCGACAACAAGAACGCAGCAATCGACATCCGCGACTTACGCGTGGACTACGGTGAGTTCCTGGCGGTGAATGATGTGACGCTGCAAGTGCCGCAAGGTGAGGTCTTCGGCTTGGTGGGACCTAACGGAGCAGGTAAGACGAGCACGTTCCGTGTACTGGCCACACTGATGGAGCCCACCTATGGGGAGGTGAAACTGGCAGGTGTGGACATTCAGGAGCACCAGGAGCAAGCGCGCCGGCTGATCGGCTACATGCCAGACTTGGCCCCGGTGCCATCTGATCTCAAGGTGTGGGAGTTTCTGGACATGTTCGCTGAATCCCACGGCATACAGTCGGCCAAAGCTCGGCGGGCACGCGTGGATGAGTGCCTGGAGCAGGTGCAGATGCTCGATGCGCGGGGTAAGTTCTGCAAAGAGCTGTCACGTGGGCAGACGCAGCGGGTCGTGCTGGCCAAGACGTTGCTTCATAACCCAAAGGTGCTGATACTCGATGAGCCAGCGAGTGGCATGGACCCGCTGTCGAGGAGGCAACTGCGCCTGGTGCTGCGACAACTGGCTTCTGAAGGGGCTACGGTCATCGTGAGCTCGCACATCCTGGGTGAGTTGGCGGAAATGTGCACTTCTTTGTGTGTGATGAATGGCGGGCGTCTGCTGGCGTCTGGCACTGTCGATGAAGTAAGGCGTGAGCTGGGACGGCAAGAGCGTGTGCTGGGTGTGGTAGTTCGTGAGCGCGTGGACGAAGCAGCAGTCTGGCTGGGAGCTAGGTCATTCATCAAAGAGGTCACCATCTCTGAGCGTCGACTGGCGTTTCACTTTGAAGGAGATGAGGCGGATCAGGCCTCGTTGCTCAAGGAACTCTTGTCAGAGGGCTTTGAGGTGCTCGCTTATGAGGAGCAGAAGTCCAGCTTTGAGGACATCTTGGTGAAGATTGCGGAGGGTGGACGATGAACTGGCTAGCCAATCCCATTTTCCGCCGCTACTGCCGCTCGCGATTGCGGCCGAACGGGCTGATCGCGTGGCTACTGGTCACTTTGGTGCTTACAGGCTTCACCTTCTTCCTTGCTAGGCTCAGTGCGATGCATCGCGGTGGGGTGCTGTCGGTGGATGCTGAACGGATGGCCATCTTTCCGCTGATGGTGATTCAGGGCATCATCTTGTTCTTTCTTGGCACCGGGCAGGTAGCTGGCGGCATCACCGGTGAGGCGGACGAAGGCGTGCTGGATTACCAGAGGCTCTCGCCTCTCACTCCGGTGCAAAAGATGCTCGGATACTTGTTCGGCCTGCCAGTGAGAGAGTGGCTGCTGTTTTTTTCCACCATGCCCTTCAGCCTGTGGTGCTTCGTGCAAGGCAAAGTGCCATTTGCTGCCTGGGGCTCGGTTTACCTCATCTTCATCTCCTCGGCGATACTCTATCACCTGACGGGACTTACCGCAGGGCTCGTCATTCGCAACAAGCGCTGGGCATTCCTCAGTTCCATGGCGATGATCCTGCTGCTCTACACAGTCATGCCGCAAGTGGCCAAGATGGGGCTGCTGTTCTTTGATTACCTCACAATCTGGCCCGTGCTGGACGAGAACCTCCCTTCCATGCTGCCGCGCGTTACTGGCGAGGTAGTGCGGGTGGTGCAGCTCTTCAGCAAGAAGGTGAGCTTGTTCAATCTCCAGTTCAGCGAGTTGGTTTTCACGCTCTTTTGTCAGGGAGGAATGCTATTGGCACTGGGCACAATGGTCTGCCGCAGATGGAGACGCGCTGAGAGTCACCTCCTGGGCAAGAGTGGTGCGGCACTGCTTTTTGTCTGGCTGCAAACGTTCCTCCTTGGCAACGCGCTACCACTTATCAAAGAGGGAGATGTGTTTCCTTCCAAGTCATTCGCCTTCGTTCTGCGGAACAACAAAACTTACGAGCCAGACTTCTCCGAGGGCTTGTTTGTGATCATCGCTTATGGCGTGGTCACGATGGTCTTGCTGCTAGCACTTGTTTACATGATCACCCCTGCGGCGGATGTGCAGCTACGTGGCATTCGCCGTGCGAAAAAGCTGGGGCTGCCGCGAGTGCCAATCGCTACAGACGCTGCAAGTGCCTGGATGTGGGCCATGGCCATGCTCTCCGCAGGAGCGGTCGCTTGGTATCTCTTTGCCGAGCGCATCCTAGCTTCGGACTGGTTCCCAGATCACACCCTGCCTTGGTATGGTCTGCTAGCCTTCTGGGTCGTGCTGCTCAATGCGGTGATGATCTTCCACGCCATCGTAGAGGGCTGGGGAAATAGGGCCATCTTTCTGTTTGGGCTTTTCGTTGGCGTTGTGCCTCTACTGCTTAGCTTTGTCGTAGGTGTCGTTGCGGACGGATGGCTCACGACCAGCGTTTGGTTGGGTTCCCTATCTCCATGGTCCGGAGCCGTCCTGGCTCCTCCCGTCGTCATCCCCGGAGCCGAGCTTCCTAGCAGTGTGGCGCGGGCAGTGCCCAGAGCGTTCTACTTTTGTCAATGCATCATGCTCATCGTCAATGGAGTGCTCTGGATCAAGTTACGCCAGAAGCTCCAACAACGTTCTGCCATCGCAACGTGACGCATGGCCACTTCGTTCATTCCAGCAGACAGGAACGGTGATCGAGCAGCCCTTACCCAGCGTGGCTGATTTTCTGCGGAGAAGTTCCACTCTGCCGTCGAGCCTCAGTTGGGCTGCCATTTGTCACGATTCCAACCATGCCCCCCATGTTCCAAACGCGTAAAAGACCTCCAAAAGAGGCTTTTTTGGTCCTCCTGGGAAAAAAAGACCACCAAATGACGGTCGTTTGGTCCTCCTGAAAAAAAAAGACCTCCAAATGACGGTCGTTTGGTCCTCCTGGGAAAAAAAGACCTCCAAACGACGGTCGTTTGGTCCTCCTGGGAAAAAAAGCATGCCAAAAAAGCCCCTACCCTCGCCCCTAAGAGTGGGAGCCCAGGGCGTAGCGGAAGCTGCCAAGCTTCCGAGGATCGGCCCAGGGATGATTTCAAAGCACTGGAGTCGGAACTCCGGCGAGTTCCGCTACGGGGGGATGGCGCACACTGGCACGACTAATTGATTTCTGAGTGACGGTATCTGATTTTTGATCTCGCCGGAATGCGAGAACCCAAGCATGAGCTTGTCAATCTTCGTCTCTGCCCGTGCCGAGCGTTACCTCATTGCCGTCCATGAAACGATTCAGACGGTGGCGTGCAAACTCGATTTAGGTAGACCTCGCCACTTCACCGCTCTTCCGCTGCTCGAGGAAGCCCACCTTCAGACACTCCGCTAGAACGCAAGAAAGAGTCGTTGTGATCAACCGCACCGGGAGACGGCATTCGCAACGGCCAGGGTATCCAGCCGTCCCGCCAAAAAGCTAGATTCTGTCAAAAACCGTCTCTTGCCGCTGCCCTGCTACGGTTGGAAGCCCATCGCCAGTTTCACCGCCGAGTATTCGGGATGGTAGGCCCCCGCCTTGGTCCGGACGATCAGCGGCGGTTCATCCCAGGTCTGGCCCCGAAACCACTCCGGCAAGTCTTCCGCTCGCATCATGGCAAACACGGCGATCAAAGGTTCATCCCCCTCTCTGAATACGACCGGACGCTTGCGCACGATGACCAGTCCCGCTTCACGCGCCCCTTGCCGCACGCGCTCCAGTTGATGCGGCGCATGAGGGAACACACAGGCAAACAGACCTCCCGTGGCCAGATGTTTCGCCGCCGTGGTGCAATAATCCACCACACTCCCCCGCACCTCAAACCGGCAGGCCCGTTTCTGGGGATGTTCACTCACGATGCCATCCGTCTCCGGCCAATACGGCGGACTCCCGGTGACGAGGTCAAACTTCTCCTCCTCCCGGATCACCCCCGGCTCACGAAAGTCCCCCTGCCTAATCTCATACCGATCCACCAAGCCATTCGCCGCCGCCGAACGACGCGCCAAAGCCACACTCTCCGCCTGGGCTTCCACCGTCACAAACCGAGCGCCTGGACAACGCCACGCACAGATCATGCCCACCGTCCCAATGCCACTCCCCAGATCCAGCCCAGTCTTCACCGTCGGAGCCCACGAAGTCCCATACCACGCCGTCAGCGCATCATCCGTGGAGAAGCGATGACCGTTCTCCAACTGCAAGACCCAAAAATGGCCACACAGAGCCGCGCAAGACTCCCCCTCGCCCGCCACCGGCACCCCCGGAGGCACCGGCCCCGGCTTCGCCCATCCTTTGAAAACTGTTTGAACCCCATCCTTCATGGTTCTGATGTGGCCCACCCTAGCCCGAACGGCAACCCTTCTGTGTGCGGGAGTTGTGCATGAATGGAGTGGTGGAGTGTTGGATGAATGGTTCTTCGTTCTTCGTTCGTCGTTCGTAGTTCGTAGTTCGTAGTTCGGGCTTTAGCCCGTGCCTTGGGTTCTGTAGTTCGGGCTTCAGCCCGTGCCTTGGGTTCTGTAGTCCAGCCTTCAGGCGACTCTGAGCCATCCGACTCCGCCTCTCGTTCCAGGTTTCAAGTTCCCCGTCCCCATTCGCGTTGAAAAGCATCGCCGCCCAGGATCGCACGGAACGCAGACTCGGAAACAGTGAGTGGTGAATGACTGGAGGGCGCGATGGCATTCGCGCCGTTGGTCGTTCTTGGCTCTTCGTTCGTAGTTCGGGCTTCAGCCCGCGCTGCGTTCTGTCGTCCCGCCTTCAGGCGGCTCATCCGCCCGCAGAACGCCTCAGACCATTCTCACACCAAGGCACGAAGAACAAAGCACCAAGAACCTATGCTTTCCCCTAGTGTGGTGCAGTCGTCCCCACTGCTATCAACGTTCAGGAATCAGTTTTCAATGGTTGAGCGTTCGTAGTTCGGGCTTCAGGGTCCAGGTTCAAGACATCGGTAGTACAATTGGTTCAGGACATAGGTAACGGTCTGTCCTGTGGGCAGGTAGGCTACAAGCATGGCGTGGCAACAAACCGAACCCATCATGAATCAGAAAATGCAGTTCGCCTTTCGGGCG